>NZ_KQ954286.1:366686-627134 GCF_001519055.1 Novosphingobium sp. Fuku2-ISO-50
ATACGACAGGACGCGCATGACCCCGCTGGCGCTCTACATCCACTGGCCGTTCTGCCTCGCAAAGTGCCCCTATTGCGATTTCAACAGCCATGTCCGCGATCGGGTCGACGTCGCCCAATGGCAACAGGCGCTGCTGACCGACATGGCGCACGAGGCCGCGCTCACCCCCGGACGTCGGCTGACCTCGATCTTTTTCGGCGGCGGCACCCCCTCGCTGATGCCCCCCGCGCTGGTCGAAGCCCTGCTCGCCGCCGCCGCGCAGCACTGGGCCTTCGATCCCAACATCGAAATCACGCTCGAAGCCAATCCTTCGTCGGTCGAAGCCGCGCGCTTTGCCGCGCTGGCAACCGCAGGGATCAACCGCGTCTCGCTGGGCCTGCAGGCGCTCGATGACGAAACCTTGCGCTTTCTGGGGCGCCTCCACGACGCGCGCGAAGGCCTCGCCGCGCTCGATGTCGCGCAGCGCCATTTCCGCCGCGTCAGCTTCGATCTGATCTATGCCCGCCCCGGCCAGACCCCGGCCCTGTGGGCGGCGGAACTGGCGCGCGCGCTGTCGTTCGGCACCGGGCACCTCTCGCTCTATCAACTGACCATCGAGCCCGGCACACGCTTTGCCACGCTCGTCCGCGAAGGCACCCTGACCCCGCTCGACGACGACGCCGGGGCCGACTTGTTCGCGCTGACCCGCGACCTGACTGCCGCCGCCGGCCTGCCCGCCTATGAAATCAGCAACCACGCCCGCCCCGGCGAGGAAAGCCGCCATAACCTGACCTATTGGCGCTATGGCGATTACGTGGGCATCGGCCCCGGCGCGCATGGCAGGCGCCGCAATCTCGCCACCACCCGCCACCGCAAGCCCGAAAACTGGCTCGCCGCAATCGACCGCATCGGCCATGGCCTCGCCGAAGAACGGCCCCTGCTGCCCGGCGAACAGGCGAGCGAAGCGCTGCTGATGGGCCTGCGCCTTGGCGAAGGGGTCGATCTCGGCGCGCTGTCCGCGCGCTTCGGCCTGCCGCGCGACACCCTGATCGATGCCGACAAGGCGCGCTTCTACGGCGATCTCGGGCTCATCGCCCAAGACGGCGCGCGCCTGACCGTCACCGCGCAAGGCATGCCGCTGCTCGACGCGCTGCTCGGCGAACTCGTCCCCGCAGACCTCGTCGCCTCATGACCGAAGCGGACATCCTCGCCGCCTGGCACGATCATCTCGCGCATGCCCGCCGCCGCTCGCCCCATACCGTGCGCGCCTACGTCGCCACCGCGCGCCGCTTGCTGACCGCGCTGGACGAGGGCCCATGCGATTGGGCAGCCCTCGCCGCGCTCGATGTCGCAGCCCTGCGCACCCAACTCGCCGGACGCCGCGCCACAGGCATCGGCCAGGTCTCGGCCGCGCGCGAACTCTCCGCGCTCAAGGCCTTCCTCGCCTTTGCACGCGGGCAAGCGGGCCTCCCCGCCGCCGCCCCCCGCCTGCGCGGCCCCCGCGTCAAAAAAGGCCTGCCCCGCCCGATCACCCCCGACGAAGCCCTGCACCTCACCGAAACCGTCGGCGAAGACGCCACCGAGCCATGGATCGCCGCCCGTGACATGGCGGTACTCCTGCTGCTCTACGGCGCAGGCCTGCGCATCGGCGAAGCCCTGTCCTTGACCCCCGCCATCCTCCCCATGAACGACAGCATGGTCATCACCGGCAAAGGCGGACGCCAAAGACTGGTCGCCCTCCTCCCCGTTGTCCGCGCAGCCATCGAACGCTACGCCGCACTCACCCCCTGGCCCCTCCCCCGCACCGAACCCCTCTTCCGCGGCGCCAAAGGCGGCCCGCTAGCCCCCGGCATGATCCGCCGCGTCATGGCCCGCGCCCGCACCCTGCTCGGCCTCCCGCCCAGCGCCACCCCCCACGCCCTGCGCCACAGCTTCGCCACCCACCTGCTCGGCGCCGGAGCCGACTTGCGCAGCCTGCAAGAACTCCTCGGCCACGCCAGCCTGTCCTCAACCCAAATCTACACCCGCGTCGACGCCGCACGCCTGCTCGAAGTCTATCGGGGCGCGCATCCTCGGGCTTAGGCGGGGAATTGGTAGGTGATTAAGGGCCTCCGGCGGGCAAAGGCCATCGGCCCTTGCATCCCGTTACTGTCCTGACCCGCGCGCTGCATCAACGGCTCATCTCGCCGCGTGGGCAAGTGAATGTCTTCCGACGCGAACGCGGCATGGAGCCCCATCCTTGGACACCGCTTTTCAGGGAGCGGCGGCAAGTGGCCATTTCCGCGCAAGCAGTGCGCGACCTTGAGCCGGGAACCCGCCATTTTTACCTGAGAATTAGGTATACTGGCCCCGGAATTCGTGGCCCCGGAATTCGCTGGCCCCGGAATTCGCTGCCGCGCCGCTGGGTCGTCGAACGCACCATCGCCTGGCTGAACAGGAACCGCCGTCTCGCCAAGGACTTCGAACGGACCATCGAAAGCGCCACCACATGGCTGTTCATCGCATCCGTCAACCGAATCACCCGCAGAATCGCAAACCTCTGTAATCACGCCACTTCATTATGAGTCAGCCTCTTAGAATTTTTTGATAGTTTCCAGGTCTGCGCCTTTTGCGCAATTTCCAGAGAAGCTGCTCATCATCTTAAACCCGTTGTCAGTATAGGTATAATTTGAATAACCAGTGTATTCCCCCGTGCTTCTGTCAATAATATAGCCTTCGTCTATTAATATACTTGTCGGAACAACATGCGTTTTGTTGATAACTAAAATAGATGCGTCATTATAGACGCATGTAATATCATCAAAAATCCAATCTGAGGTATCACCAAATTTAGCACCCTTGTAGGTAAAGCATTTATATTGATTTACGACGTGGTATTTCGCATCATCTACTTTATATAGCT
This sequence comes from Novosphingobium sp. Fuku2-ISO-50, assembly GCF_001519055.1. Taxonomy (GTDB): domain Bacteria; phylum Pseudomonadota; class Alphaproteobacteria; order Sphingomonadales; family Sphingomonadaceae; genus Novosphingobium. Next base: position 369,568 of record NZ_KQ954286.1, read on the forward strand.
CAATCTTGACGCTGCAGTTTTTCCCGTCGCATTTTAATGCTCTGATTCTAAGATCTTGGTGGGAGTTCCGGGGACATGGGAGTTCCGGGGACATTGGGAGTTCCGTAGTTCCGGGGACATAATACGCAATTCGGCGCGCGTCCGCTAACGGGGGTAGCCTTGAACCTATGAACGACGCCGATGGGCGCGTAGCGGGCGCTAGCGGCTGATCTCTGGGTTGCGATAGTAGCTCTTGGCCGATTCAGCATTTTGGATGTCGTAGGCGAACCATGCGTTCTGGCTGTGGTCGAAGACCTGCACGACGGCATCGGTGACCTGAGCGGTATAAAAGCTTGATGAGCCCCGGTCGTAGCCTTGGACTTTCGTGCCATCGATGACGAACGACACGAATGCCTTGTCGCCGGCATCGTAGATTTCGGGCAACGTCCCGCCAAACTTCACGCCGCGGTCGCCGTCGAAGCCTTGAAGCTGATCGCCGCGCTTTTCCGCAGCGATCTGCAAGTCCCGCCCTGCAGCGTGATCATAGATACCGGCGACCTTCTTTTCCGTGACACAGGCAAAGGCGGCGGCGGCAATCATGGCGCGAGTATGTGGTTCCATGCCATCACCTTCCACCGAGTTTGGCAAGAGATCAAGCGGTCATGGCGGCGGGGATGCTTCATGTCACAAGGCAATGATTGCGATTCTTCCCCCCTCCCCTTCAGGGGAGGGGCCGGGGGTGGGGCCTCTCCGGATTGCGCGGCGATTGGGGCGTGGCCCCACCCCAACCCCTCCCCTGAAAGGGAGGGGCTTATAGGCGCCTACTTCGCCTGACGCGCCCGTGGCAGGCGCAGCGTGACCAGCAAGCCGCCCAGATCCTCGCTTTCGCCCAGCGTAATCGACCCGCCGTAGAGCTCGGCGACATCGCGCACGATGGCGAGGCCAAGGCCTGTGCCGGGTTTGCTGGTGTCGAGCCTGGCGCCACGGGTGAACAGGCGGTCGCGCGCGGATTCGGGGATGCCCAGGCCGTCGTCTTCGATCCAGATGTCGCAATAGCGCGCGTCGGAGGTCTTGGCCTCGATCGTGATGAACACCGATCCGCCGCCGTATTTCGCGGCATTCTCGATCAGGTTGCCCAGGATTTCGTCCAGATCCTGCCGCTCGATCGCCACTTGCGCCTCGCGATTGCCGTCGAGATCGAGCCGGACATCGGGATAGAGCCGCTCGACCGCGCGCACCACCGCCTCGACGCTGTCGCGCACGGTCGCGCGCGACTGCCCGATGGCGCGGCGTCCGACGGCGCGGGCGCGGGCGAGATGGTGATCGACCTGCCGACGCATCACCGCCGCCTCGCGCCGCACCGTTTCGGCCAGATCGTCCGCCTGCGCCGTGGCGGCATTGGTCACCACGGTCAGCGGGGTCTTCAGCGCATGGGCCAGATTGCCCGCATGGGTGCGCGCTTCTTCGGCCTGCCGCTCCGAATGCGCGAGCAATTCATTGAGTTCGAGCACCAGCGGCTGCACTTCTAACGGCAAAGGCTCGGTCAGTTGCGATCCGCCCTCTTCGCGCAGGCGCACGATCGCCTGCCGCACGCGGCGCAACGGGCCAAGGCCATAATAGGTCTGCGCCACCGCCATCGCGATCAGCCCCAGCCCCAGCACCACGAACGACCACACCAGAATCGCGCGAATGCGATGGATCTGCGCATCAAGCTCGGTGCGGCTGGCGGCGACGGCAAATTGCCACAGCGTGGTGCTGCCCGGCAGGATCACCGAGCGCTCGATCACGCGCAGCGGTTCGCCTTCGAACTGGGCGCTGTCATAGATATGCGGCTGATTGTCGAAATGGTCGTCTTTGAGCTTGAGCGTGCGGTCCCACAACGAGCGCGAGGGGAATTCGTCGTGCCCCTGCCCCGAAATCTGCCAATAGAGGCCGCTGTTGGGTTCAAGGAAGCGCTGATCGCCAAGCGGGCGGCTGAAATAGACTTCGCCTTCGGGGCCGATTTCCGCCGAAGCGACCATCGCTGTCAGCATATAGCCGAGCTGATCGTCGAAATTGCGCGTGACCAGCCCGGTCAGCGTCTGATCGAGCGCGATCCCCCCGCCCAGCAGCAGGACGAGAATCCACGCAAACGCGATGAACAACATGCGCCGCCGCAGCGACCCCGTATGATGCGGGCCGATATGCGCGCGCGCGCCTTCACCGGCGCCCGATGGCGCCTCCGGCGCGCCGGGCGCTGCCGGATCAGCCGCGGGGCGACTGGGCGGGGTCGTTGAGGCTGTAACCGAGGCCACGGATCGTCGTGATCACATCGGGACCGAGCTTTTTGCGGATGCGCGTGACAAAGACTTCGATCGTGTTGGAATCGCGGTCAAAATCCTGATCGTAGATATGCTCGATCAATTCGGTCCGGCTGACCACCTTGCCCTTGTGGTGGATCAGATAGGACAACAGCTTGTATTCCTGCGCGGTCAGCTTGACCGGCTCGCCCGCCAGCGTGACCCGGCCCGAGCGGGTATCGAGCCGCACATCGCCCGCGATCAGCTCGGCACTGGTATTGCCCGATGCGCGGCGGATCAGCGCGCGCAGCCGGGCGATCAGTTCCTCGGTCTGAAACGGCTTGGCCAGGTAATCGTCGGCCCCGGCATCGAGCCCGGCGACTTTGTCCGACCAGCTGTCGCGCGCGGTCAGCACAAGCACGGGAAACTTGCGGCCTTCCTTGCGCCACATGCCGAGCACGGTCAGCCCGTCGATCTCGGGCAGGCCGAGATCGAGCACGACGGCGTCATATTCCTCGGTCGAGCCCATGAAATGCCCGTCTTCGCCATCGACCGACAAATCGACGGCATAGCCGTTCGCTTCCAGCGTCGATTTGAGCTGGCGGCCAAGCGTGGGTTCGTCCTCGACGATCAGGATCCGCATGAAATTCTCGTGCCCCTCTTACGCCGGGCCGATCCGGCCCTTTGCAGTTCATGCCCCGTTCCTTGCCCCCTCGATCCTGAACGGTCAAGGAACGGCGCGGTTGCCTGTTGTTCAGAACTACCGCGTTTTACCGCGCACCTGACCCGTGCGCGCGTCGACATCGACGAACACGACCCGACCGTCGCGGATGAATTTCAATCGATAGGCCATCGCCTCGGGGTCATATTCGGGGCCGAGATACTGCATCCCCGGCATCGTCGGCAGCACGCGGCGTTCGATGTCGCGCAGCGAATGGACATTGCCCGCGCGCAAATCGCGTCGCGCCTCGTTTTGCTCGTCATGCTGCGGCCGCCCGTCGGCATGGGCCGCAGGCGCAATGGCCAGCGCCGCAAGCGCCCCAAAAAGGATCAATCGAATCCGCTTCATCTCGTGCCCCCGCTAGCACGCAGGCATTGAACGCATGGTGAATAGCGACGCAAGGCTATTCGCGTTTTCCCAGATGCTCATTTTCGTGGCCGCATCGCGATTTGCAAAAAACCGGTTCCCACCCTTCGGCTGCGCTCAGGGCATGCTTTTTTGCGCGATGCTCGTTTTCGTGGCCGCATCGCGATTTGCAAAAAACCGGTTCCCACTTTTTTGCGCGATGCTCTATGCGCGCCCCTATATGGCAATCGCACCGATCCTCAGCTGGGAAGGCCTCGGCCTGCTCCAGGGCAATGGCTGGCTGTTCCAGGACATTGATCTTTCCATCGCCCCGCGCGACCGGCTCGCGCTGATCGGGCGCAACGGCGCGGGCAAGACCACGCTGATGAAGCTGATCGGCGGTCTGGTCGAGGCCGATCGCGGCAAGCGCTCGGTTCAGCCCGGCACGCGCATCGTCACGCTGGAGCAGGATCCGTTCTTTACCGGCTATGACACGCTGATGGATTTCGCGCTGCACGGCGCCGATGCGCCCGCGCGCCACGATGTCGAGGCGATTGCCGATCAATTGGGCATCGATCTGTCGCGCCAGGCCGAAAGCGCGTCGGGCGGCGAACGTCGCCGCGCCTCGCTCGCCCGCGCGCTGGCGAGCGAGCCCGACTTGCTCCTGCTCGACGAACCGACCAACCATCTCGATCTCGCGGCGATCGAATGGCTCGAAGCCTGGCTCCAGCGCTATAACGGCGCCTTTGTCGTGATCAGCCACGACCGGACTTTTCTCGAACGGCTGACCCGCGCAACGCTGTGGCTCGATCGGGGCAGCCTGCGCCGCAAGGACATCGGCTTTGGCGGCTATGAGGCATGGATGGAAGCGGTCTATGCCGAAGAGGCCCGCGCCGCCGACAAGCTCGATGCCAAGCTCAAGCTCGAAGCGCACTGGCTGCAGCGCGGGGTGACCGCGCGGCGCAAGCGCAATCAGGGCCGCCTTGCCAAGCTGGGCGAAATGCGCGCGCAGCGTGCCGCCATGCTCACCCCGCAGGGCGCCGCCAAGCTGGCGCTGGCAACCGATGACGCCAAAAGCAAGGCGGTGATCGTCGCCGACCATGTCACCAAGCGATTCGGCGGCGACGGGCCAGAGGGCCGCACGATCATCAAGGATTTCAGCCTGCGCATCACGCGCGGCGACCGCATCGGCGTCGTCGGGTCAAACGGCGCGGGCAAGACCACGCTGTTGAAGCTCTTGACCGGCGAACTGGCGCCCGACAGCGGCACGATCACGCTCGCCAAAACGCTCGAAGGCGTGATGATCGATCAACAGCGCAGCCTGATGGCGCCCGACAAGCGCATTCGCGATGTCCTGGCCGAAGGCGGCGACTGGATCGACGTGCGCGGCGTGCGCAAGCATATTCAGGGCTACCTCAAGGATTTCCTGTTCGATCCCGGCCTGGTCGAGGCGCGCGTCGGCACCTTGTCGGGCGGCGAACGCTCGCGACTTTTGCTGGCGCGCGAATTTGCGCGCAAATCGAACCTGCTCGTGCTCGACGAGCCGACCAACGATCTCGATCTCGAAACGCTCGACTTGCTGCAGGAAGTGATCGCCGATTACGACGGCACCGTGCTGATCGTCAGCCACGACCGCGATTTTCTCGACCGCACCGTCACGATCACTCTGGGGCTCGATGGATCGGGCCGGGTCGACGTTGTCGCGGGCGGCTATGCCGATTGGGACCGCTTGCGCCGCGAACGTCAGCAGGGGCGCCCCGTGGCCAAGGCCCCCGCCCAAACGACCGCCGCGCCGCCTCCCCCGCCCCCTCCCCCGCGCAAGGCCAAGCTGTCGTACAAGGATCAGCGCGATTACGACTTGCTGCCCGCCCGAATCGAGGAAATCGACGCGGCTCTTGCCAAAGGCGAGGCGGATCTGGCCGATCCCGCGCTCTATACCCGCGATCCCGAACGCTTTGCCCGGATCACCGCAGCACTCGATAAACTGCGCGCCGAAAAGGAAGCGGCGGAACTGCGCTGGCTCGAACTTGCCGAACTGGTCGAAGGATAGCAGATTTACCCTGGCGATAACGCGGACAGGCGGTCAAACAAAAAGGGACTGCACCGCACTCTTGCTAGATTGTCCATATTGTAGGACTATTTGCAATGCGAGCCGCGCCGCCAGCTGAGAGCAAAAGATGATCAACCGCATCCGCGACATTCGTCGGCAACAGGGACTCACTCTTGCCGAAGTGGCCGCCCGTTGCCACCCACCGACGACCGCTCAGACGATCGGCCGACTGGAGACGGGTATGCGCTCGCTGTCGCTGACGTGGATGAACCGCATCGCCGAAGCGCTTGAGGTCGATCCGCAAATGCTGGTCAAGGCCGAAGGCGGCATCGCCCCGATGTTGATCGCGCGGTTGGGCATCAATGGCGCCGAGGCCGTGGCGCGCCCTGTCGAAGCGATCTTTCCGATCGTGCCCGGCGGCGAAGCGACGCTGGTCGTCGTCTCGGTCGAGGCCAGCGCAGGCGAATATCGCACCGGCGACCAGATCTGGCTGCGCCAGGTCGAACCCGAAGAGTTCCCCCGCGCGCTCAATCGCGATGTGCTCGCCCCGCGCCCCGGAGGCCGCTTTGCTTTTGGCCGGATGATCGACCGCGACGGCGAACGCATCGCCATTCTGCCGCCCGGCATCGGTCAGCGGCAAGTGGTCATCGACCGGCCCCACTGGCTGGGCGTTGCCGAAATGCTGGTACGCCGGCTCTGACCAGATTGCGCCTCCTTTCGCTTTCGACTCTCTACCCGGCGCCGACCCGTCCGGGCTGGGGGCGTTTTGTCCAGACTCAGCTGGAAACCATGGCGCGCCGGGGCGACTGGGATGTCACGGTGATCAATCCGATCGGCCTGCCCCCGCTCTTGCCGCTCAAGCGCTATGCGGCCTTGCGCACGACGCCTGCCGTCGAAGCGCCCGCCCGCGAAACAGGCGGCGCGATCACGGTCCATCATCCGCGCTTTGCGTTGATCCCCGGCCTGTCCGGGCGTTTCAACCCCGCGCTGATCACGCGCGCCGTGCTGCCGCTGGCGCGCCGTCTCCATGCCGAACGGCCCTTCGACCTCATCGATGCGCAATTCTTCTATCCCGACGGCCCGGCCGCCGCGCGCATTGCGCGCGAACTGGGCTTGCCGCTGGCGATCAAGGCGCGCGGCGGCGACATCCTCTATTGGGGCACATTGCCCGCCTGTCTGGCGCAGATCCGCGCCGCCGCAGAGCAGACGCGCGCGCTGTTGACCGTCTCACAGGCGCTCGGCCGCGACATGGTCGCGCTCGGCCTGCCCGAAGAGCGTATCCGGGTCCATTACACCGGGCTCGATCATGCCCGGTTCCGGCCGCGCCCGCGCGACGAGGCGCGCGCGCAGCTCGCGGCCCGGTTCCCTGCGCTGGCGCTTCCCGCAGACGCGCGGATCATCGCCAGCGTCGGCTCGCTCATTGCCATCAAGGGCCAGGCGCTGTCGATTGCCGCGCTGGCCGAGCTGCCCGATGATGTCGTGCTGGTCCTGGTCGGCGCCGGTCCCGATGAGGCGGCGCTGCGCCGACAGGCGGCCAGTGCGGGCCTTGGCCAACGCGTGATATTTACCGGCAATCTCGGTCACGATGATCTGCCGCTGCTGCTGAGCGCAGCCGAGGCGATGGTGCTGCCTTCGGAGCGCGAGGGGCTCGCCAATGCCTGGATCGAGGCGCTCGCTTGCGGCGCGCCGATCGTCATTTCCGATGTCGGCGGCGCGCGCGAACTGGTCGACAGCCCCAACGCGGGCCGGATCGTCGCGCGCGAGCCCAAGGCGATTGCCGCAGCCTTGCGCGAAGTTCTCGCCGCGCGCATGCCGCAAAGCGAAGTCGCCGCCACCGTCGCCCGCTTCAGCTGGGACGCGAACGCCGCTGCACTCAGCGCGATCTATACCGGGATCGTTCGATAAACGCCTCCCCGGATCGGGGAGGCGTCCGCCTTACGCGCGCTTGGCCGCCGGCACATCGCCCGAGGCATCGCCCGGCACAAAGCTCTTTGACGAGACCTTGAGCCAGATCAGGATCGGCGCGGCCATATAGATCGAGCTGTACGTTCCGACGAAAATCCCCAGCGTGATCGCAGCGGTAAAGCCGAAAATCACCTGCGGGCCGAACAGCAGCAATGCAACCAGCGTGATCAGCATCGACAGCGACGTCACGATCGTGCGCGCCAAAGTTTCGTTGACCGACAGATCGAGCAGCTCCGGAATCGGCATCTTGCGATACTTTTTCAGGTTTTCGCGGATGCGGTCATAGACGACGATCGTGTCGTTGAGCGAATAGCCGATCAGAGTCAGCAGCGCGGCAACGATATTGAGGTCGAATTCGAGCTGCGTCAGTGCAAACATCCCGAGCGTCAACGAAACGTCATGCACGAGACTGAGCAGAGCGCCGATCCCGAACTGCCATTCGAAGCGCAGCCAGATATAGCCCGCGACAAACAGGGCGGCGAGCCCGAGCGCGCGGAACGCATCCCACCCGAGCTCTTTCGACACTTTGCCCGAAACCGAATCGACCCCGTCGATCCGCGCATCGGCATGCGCCTGCTTGACCGCCGTGGTGATCGTGCGCGCCATCTTGTCCGACAGCGTCGAATCATGCTCCGCGCCTGCGGGCAGCTTCATGCGGATCGAGATTTCGTTGGGCTTGCCAAAGCGCTGGATCTCGGGCTCGCCATAGCCGAGCCGGGTCACTTCGTCGCGCAGCACGCCGACCGGCGCCTCGGCGCTGCGCTCAAACGTCACGCGGATCATCTGGCCGCCGATGAAATCGACGCCGAGATTGAGCCCCCTGGTCAGCACCAGCCCCCACGATGCCGCCACCAGCAGCATGCTGATGACATAAAACGGCACGCGCCATTTGAGGAAATGGATGTTGGTATGGTCGGGAACGAGCTTGAGGAGTTTCATGTCTCTTCGCCTCCTCTTACAGGTTCAGATCGGCCGGGCGGGCGCGGCGCAACCATTGCGACACCCACATCCGGGTCATGACGACAGCGGTAAACACCGAGGTCGCGATGCCGATGATCAGCACCACGGCAAAGCCCTTCACCGGCCCCGAGCCAAAGGCGAACATCAAGGTCGCCGCGATGATATTGGTGATATTGGCGTCAAAGATCGCGTGTGACGCTTCCTTGTAGCCCATTTCCACGGCCTGCACGACGCGCCGACCGCGATGACGCTCTTCGCGGATGCGTTCGTAGACCAGCACGTTGGCATCGACTGCCGCGCCGATCGTCAGCACGAAACCGGCGATCCCGGGCAGTGTCAGCGTGGTGCCGACAACGCCCATGACCCCCAGGATCATGAACATGTTGAGCACCAGCGCGACGCAGGCATAGACGCCGAAGCGGCCATACGTGACCAGGATGAAGACCGCCAGCGCGAGCGTACCGACGCCCATCGCGATCATCCCCTTGCGGATCGAATCCGCGCCGAGATCGGGCCCGACCGTGCGTTCCTCGACCACTTTGAGATCGACCGGCAAGGCGCCCGAACGCAGCGAGATCGCCAGTTGGCTGGCGCTGTCGACCGTGAAATTGCCCGAAATGACCGCGCTGCCGCCCAGGATGGCTTCGTTGATCACCGGCGAGGACAAGACCTTGCCGTCGAGAATGATCGCAAAAGGCTTGCCCACGTTGGCCGACGTCAGCTTGGCAAAGCGCGCCCCACCATCGCTGTTGAACGTGATCGTGACCGTCGCCGCATTGGTCTGCGGGTTGTTCGACAATTGCGCATTGGTCAGCTGATCGCCGCGAATCCCGCCAAGCCGCTTGACCGCGATCTTGGGCGCGACACCGCCTTTGCCTTCGGCATAAGGCACAATTTCATCGCCCGGAGGGGCAATGCCCTGCGCCACATCGGCAGGCGATGCGGACTGATCGACCAGCTTGAATTCAAGCTTTGCGGTCTGGCCAAGCAGGTTCTTGAGCGCTTGCGGATCCTGCAGACCGGGCACCTGCACGACGATGCGGTTGGCGCCCGAACGGATGATGGTCGGCTCTTTGGTGCCCAGCGCGTCGATCCGCTTGCGCACGACTTCGACCGCCGTGTCCATCGCCTGCGTCACCGCCTGATCGATGCCTTCCTGCGTCGGCGCCAGCACGAAGCGGTTGCCGTCGACAACGTTGATCGTCCAGTCGCGCTTTCCGGTCAGCCCGGCGCCATTGGTCAGCGGCAGGACCGCTTCGCGCACCGCGTCGATCTTGGTCGGATCGTCGACCAGGAAATTGAGCGAGCCGTTGTTGTTGGAAATGTCGCTGATGCGGACCGGCTGAGCCATCATGCGCAGCTTGTTGCGCACCGATTCTTCCATCGCCTCGATCCGCTGGGTGCGGACCTGGGTCGGATCGGCCTCAAGCAGGATATGGCTGCCGCCGGCAAGGTCGAGCCCAAGATTGACTTTGGGTTCGGGAAGTCCGGCGGGCCAGCGCAATCCGGCCATACCGGCGACCGTGGGCAGCGCCGACAGCGCGCAGACCAGCGCCACAGCCCAGATCAGGATTACTTTCCAACGCGGAAAATCGAGCATCGTTTACGTACCTGTCTCTCGAAAGTCCGGTCAGTCGTTCGCCACGACGGTGCCGCCCGGCGGAACGATCTCGCCGATCGTCGACTTGACCGCGCGAACCTTCACGCCTTGCGCGATTTCCAGATCGACGGTGGTTTCATCGACCTTGATCACTTTGGCGATAAGGCCGCCTGCGGTCACCACCTGATCGCCCTTTTTCATGGTCGCGATCTTCTGCTGCAGATCCTTCTGCCGCTTCATCTGCGGGCGCAGGATCAGGAAATAGAAGATCACCGCCATCGCCACCAGCGGCAGGAACTGGATATAGGCTGGCGGATCGCCGGCGGTCTGGGCAGCGGCCTGGTCGAGGATGGAAAGCAAGGCGGGTCCGTTCATGACTGGATTATGGGAAGCTCAGGTGCGAATCAAAACCCCGGACGCACGAAAACATGTCCTGTTTCCATGCCCCCGGACTTGGGATGCGCGACTAGCAGCTTGGCCGCGCCATGGCAAACCGAAGCGCGAACCCGCCACGCGCACCCCGCTAATCCGGGCAATATGAAAATAGTCGCCCCAACCCGCTTGCCATCCTCCGACACCCTCCTTATAGGCGCGTCCTCCGGTCGGGACGTAGCGCAGCCTGGTAGCGCATCACACTGGGGGTGTGGGGGTCGGAGGTTCGAATCCTCTCGTCCCGACCAATTAAACCAATAGGTTAGCTAGAAAGCCGGGACACCAATCGGGTCCCGGCTTTCTGCGTGTAAGCACTATGTAAGCACGGGCGGGATTCGCCTCGGGTCTGTCGCACCTGTTGGATGGTGCGATCCGTGGCGGCTGCCCCGGCGCTCGTGCACCCCTTGCCAGCCGGTCGGCCATTCGACGCCATTGTAGCCGCCGCTATCGCGCGCCCAACCTTGGGAAACGGGTCCGGGAGGCGGCACGGCAAAATTTATGAAGGCCTCGCCCAAAAACCGCGCCAGTTTTTTGAAATTTGCCCGTGCGGACCACCGCGCTCAACGGCAAAGCCTTCATTCAAAATTGCCGACTGGTGGCCAATTGGCAGTTGCCAGTCAAAAGGGGAATGTTGCGGCTAGAGAGCGTGACGATACCGCCCGTTGCCCGGTCGATAACCGTCGTATTGGCGTTTCTGCTCGTCGCATCGTTCCAACGGATTTGCGCGTCGGTAATGGCTGCGGATAAGCCATTTACCGTCCCGGCGGCTGGGTCCACATAAAACGAAACAGAGGCGCTAGTGTTGTGGCCAGACATCATCGGACCGACAACTTCTAGCCTGCAAGCCAAGGAGAACGCTTGGGGCCTCGGAGGTGGTGGCGGCGACGGCGGTGGCGCTGATTGCGAACCAGGCGCAACGCATGCGCCGACCATTAATTCTCTGCCGGTGTCGTCGTACACCCCCAACACCAAACGCTTTCGGTCTAAGGCAAAGCTGAGTGTGTTGGACGGCCCCCCAGAATTGTCGACCCAAGTGACCAACCCGTCCGTAATGGCTGCCGGTAATCTGTTAACCGTACCACTCTCCGGGCTGACCAAAACCGGAAGGTCAACCACTTGCCCGTGGCTCGGATCAACCAAGCCCGGTGCGCCGTGCACCTTGCATGCGAACACAAAGGGTGCAGCGGCACACACGTCTGGAAATAGTGCAAGCGCCGTCCCGGCAGTGACGATTATAAGCCCAACTCGGTTTAACATAGGCCGCCTCCCGTCGTTTGGGCAACACCGCGTCCGGCTGGTGCCAGGTGGTTGAACACATGCGAGCACGGGGCAGCATGCCTCCCGTATTTTCTACGAGAGGTACTACATTCCGGGAGCCGCCCTACGTAGGCAGTTCCGTGTTCGACACTCCTAAATCCATCGCTAAGACTGTTCAGACTTGAGCAGCGAAGACGCATTGCACGACGATGGGCAGGTCGGCCGGGGCGTTGTATGCAGCGCGCGCGGGTGACGTATTTGCAAACCCAACCTTGGGAAACCGGTGCCGGTTCGGGCGGCCAAATCATTTTGAAGGGCGATTCCAAAAGGCGCGCCAATTTCTGGAATATGCTGGCCGCCAAGCCAAGGGCTAAACCCAAGCCGCGAATTTGCTTCATTGAGCTTCACTTGGTGCGGGATCTGGCGCTGGCGCTGTGTCCGGAGCTGGCGCCGGGCTCAAACGCGGAATGGGAACCCATTCCACATCTGATTTTGTTAGATCGTGACCGCTAGTAGTCTCTTGGCGCCATGAATCTCCGGTCGCCGTGTCGAGCAATACCGTGTCTGCTTCAACGTGCGGCGAGTGATAGATTACAAAGCGCCCAACTTGAGGCGCCGGCGTAGGACTCGCGTCCGCTGCCGCATTGCTTGAGGTTGCGCCCGGTGATGCCCTGCCATCGCAGCCAGAGAGAATGGCAGCCATTGCCAACGCCAATGCGCCGATCGCTTTGCCATTCATTGCCAAGCCCCCTTTGCCGCGCCGCCAAACATGCTTGCCCTAGAAAAGATTTGTGTCAAATACTGACGCACAAGAAATTCAAAACGCCCGGACCGCGGCCCTCGCGCACATGCCCGTGCCAACGGCAGAGCCATCATAGGCGACGTTTGCAGCGCCGTTGATACGGCTGATCGTAACCCGGAGCGTATGGTTGGTTTTTTGTTGCCCAGCGCCTTGGGCTGCTTGGTACGGACCCTCGACCTGTATTGTGGTGTCGGTGACGACCCCGGGCGCTTGACCAACCAGCCCAAGCGCAGGCTGCACATAAAATGTTTGATCCTGTGTCGCAGTGCCGATGCTGAACCGACAGGCGAGCGTGAACGGTGCCTTTGGATCGGGATTGGCCGCAAAGGGAGAGGCAGTTGCGGGCGCTTGCGTCTGGCCAAGCTGCGCCTGTTGCCGGGCAAGTTGACGTTGCTGCTCGACCAACGCTTCCTGCTGTTCGATTTGTAGCCGCTGCTGGCGGAGCATTGCTCGCCGTTCTGCCAACCGCTGCGCGGCGTCCCATCCCTTACTGAAGCTGTCGACGAAAGCACCAAACCCCCTCCCACTTCCGCCATTTGGCTGATTTGGAATGGTGGATGTGCTGCAATGGGTGGTGTTGTAGAGCGTCGTACAAGTTGTATTCGAATCTTGCGCAAACGCGGGGATCGCCCCCAGCGCGCCAACCGCGAGGGTTAAAGTCAAAGACCTGAGAACGCGCATCTGGTCCCCCAATCACTGCCGGCTGGTGCCGGGTGGTTCGTAACGTGCGAGCACGGGGCAGCACGCCTCCCGTATTCGCCAGGAGGCTATTGTATTCAGGGAGCCGCCCGACATAGGCGGTTCCATGCTCTGCACACTTTCGTGCACCGCTAAGGCTTACGAGACCCGAGCGGTTGAGCCGTATTGCACGACAGCGGGCAGCTTGGCGAGGGGGATTATAGCCGGGAGGCTACATGTGCGCGAAGTCTTCTGGCTAGGCGGCTTCGCGCCCGCGCACTATGCGGTTCATATAAAAAGGTACTAACATGAACGAAACCGCTTGATGCGCAATTAGAGCGCAACCCGGCGGGCCATACGGTGCGCGACAGGCAGGCGACAAAGGCCAGCGGGGGGAAAACCCAGATTTCTGGGATTTTTATAGGTTGGCGACAGGACGCGACAGCTTGGCGACAGCGAAGCGGCAGCTATCCGGGCAAGGCGAAGGAAGCGACCGACAGCGACAGACCCCTATGGGTCTGTCGCTGTCGCGTCGCAACGCAGCGGGTCTGCCGCGTCGGTTTAAAAATCGGGAATTTCGACCGGACCGAAGTTTTCCAGATCACTCTTTCGGGCAACCCACTCGCTGGCCCCGTCAACCAAGATCGTGATCAGCCCCGCGCGCAGCAGTTCGCGCTTGGCGCGTCCGAACGTGTCCGCGCGGGCTTTCGCGTCCGCCGATTCCGAAAGCACCCCCGGCATGATGCAGCGCGCGCGCCAGTCTGCCATTGCAACCCTGCCACCACCGCCGGCCAGATCATCGAGGACGGCGAGCGCGTCCAGCTTGGCCCCGGACAGCTTCGCGTCTTTGGGAAGGTTGCGCAAATCGAATTCTTCGCAGACTGGCGCGGTGATCGGATCGCCGTCTTCGTCATGACCAAGCAGTTCACTCCGAATTTTGAAGCCAAAGCGCCGGGGAAAGCCATTTCGATTCTTCATGCTGGCGCACCGGATCACGCCAGCCGTGTCCGCCGGATCGACTCTTACAGACGTATCAAGAGCGCCGTTCAGACTGCTGTGCCCGCGTGGTGTCGATGTGTCACCTTTCGGGCAGTGGTGAACCAATGCAACCGTTGGACCTTGATCGGCAATCAAGCGACAAATCTGCACGACCGCGCCCATACCTTGCGGCGCGTTCTCGTCGATCGGGAATGCCACCGCCAGGGTGTCGATCACGACAAGGACAGGATTCAGCCGCGCAATGCACGCGAGCAAGTCTTGCATCTCGGCTGAATTGAGGTTCGCCATCATACCCGCAAGGCCGGTAGCAAGGTGAAAGGAAACCACGTCGCCGTACACCTTGCGCAGGGCGCGGAGCCGCTGGCACATGCCGTGCGGGTCTTCTGCGCTCGCATAGATCACCGGGCCTGCGACTGTTTTCATACCGAAAACCGGCACGCCCTGTGCGACTCTCCACGCCAAATAAGGCGCCACGACAGATTTGCCGGTGCTGGGCAGACCGAAGATACAAACCAAATCCCCTAGGGCGATCAGCCCCTTGATAACTTGCTTGCGCGGGGCCTCGTGCTCCAAATCGTCGAGCGACCGGAGGCAGAAGCGCGACGCTCCGCCCGCCGGTAAATGCGGCGCTGGGGACTCGGGAACGTCCACGCCGCCGAACGTCGCGGCAATGTCCATACCAGGCGTGTTGCGGGGCTTCGCAATCCCGTCAGCCAACGCGCGATCGACAAGTGCGGCAATTTCGTCGAGGGACCAATCACCCCTATGCGGATCACCCAGCATCGCCAGCCCGGCTTCGATCAGCGCCTCCCGTGCGGTTTCAAGGGTCAGCTCTCCGCCACCTACCAGCCGGCCGATTGTGAATGTGGAGGCGTTCAACGTGGAGTTTTGCCCACCGGACGACGTCTCGCGGACCGTTTTGCATTCCGCCGTGAGAGCAGCGAGGCCATATGCGCTGTCAAACTCTGCCACCTTGGCCAGAGCCAAAGGGGCCTCGCGCTCTGTCTTCTTGCGCGCTACCGATGCCTTGATGTCGGCCAACAGCGCGGGAGGCGGAGTCCCTATTATCCCCGGTGGCACATTGTGGACCCGGTAGCGCCGAGGCTCGGTCAGGGGTTCTTCTGTCACGGGATGGATTGACGGTTCGCCGTCGTCGCCAATCACTGGCAATTCGCGGATAGACCCCGCCGCAACCAAATAGCCCTTCATGCCGATACGCAGATCGATTCCGCTCCCCAACGGGCGGCCATCTGGACCGTCGGGCCGATCACCGATCGCCGCTGGCCGGATGTTGGTCAGCGCAAGCGCGTCGAAACCGCCGGGCAATGCAAAGATGGCGTGCGCGCTGCCCGTCGCTGTTGTCACCGTTAACGCCGTAAATAGTTCGTCGCGCGTCAGCGCAAGCGCCTTTGCCCATCTGCCGAACAGTTCCACGCCGTCCGCACCGTTTTTACGATCCAGATCAATGCCCACAACATTTGTCAGGCCAAAATTGGCGTCGGGATGATCGATCCCCCAACGGCGGATAACGTCGATGTCCCGCGTCGCCTCTTGCTGCCAGCCCCTATGAAGGGGCCGCTTGCCGCCGGGCTCGATAGGGAACACTAGGGCGCCGGGGATTTTTTGCACAAGCCAGATTGCGAATTCGTGCGGTGGAGCGTCAAGTGACGGCGAGCCGTTGCCCGCCGTCGGCGGGGGTGCTAAATTTGGCATAAGCTGAAATACCTTTTCAGGGCGCCGCACCTTGCCCGGTGCGGCGCCTTTCCGTTGTAAAGATCAGTCTGGGAACCGTTCCGTCGGCCGCTGGCGCGCACGAAACTTGCCGCAGGCCTCCGATGGCCAAAGCCCGGCATCCACGGGGCTTTGTGTTGCTTTCGCGCCCAGCCGGACAATGTGCGCATGGGCGACGGCAGCGAGTTGCCCGCCAGGCTCCCCGCCTGCGAGTGCAAAGCCTCTTATGTCGTGTGCCAGCCAATCGGGGCGGTAGGTCGCTTGAAAGACTTCATAAATCGGCCAGCCGTCCCGCCGCAGCACTTCGACAGGAGGCGGCACGCCGATATGCTGCCCTCGCGCGCACAGATCGCGGCCGAAACGGCGCGCAGGGCAGCAAGCAGCCTTCTCCGCTTCATAATCAGAATGATAAACCGCGTAGCGATTGGCCAGGACCACGGCCTCTCCAAGCAAGCGCAGCGACGCGGCAAACAATTCGCGGGGCGAAAGTGTCGGCGCTTGAACAGGCGCCAGAAAAAGCCATGCTGGCGCTTTTGGCGTCCCCGCGATCAGGATCGGAGTTAGCGAAACGTCATGTCCTGCCGGATGCCGCACAGTGAAGGGATGCAGGCTCATGGCTTAGCCCCCCTGCCCGGTGTGGCTGCGCACCCGGCTTTCGAGCCATGATTCCAGATCAATAAGGCGATAGCCGATGCGCGCGCGCTTGCCGGTGCCAAGCTGGCAATATTTTGGCCCGTCCCCCTCGCAACGAAAGCGATTCATTCGGGACACCGAAAGTCCGCAAAGCTCAGCAGCTTCCCGGACCGATCGAATTTTCAAACCATCAAGATTTTCCATGTCGTCACCTATTGTTGCAGGTGACGGGTAAATGTCTGCAATTGGCAGCAAAGTCCCACCCGTTAATTCAGCCTTTAACGGGGTTAATCTCGTGGGCTTTGCGTCGTCGGCGCGTTCTGGCATCGTCAACCATGTTGCTGACTCGATCGGGCGACACGCCAAACATTTTGGCAGTTATCCGCTCCGCCCTTTCCCTGTTTATCGGGCGTCCTGTTTCATCGTCCAGCTTACCAGCTTTGCCTTCAATTCGGAGTAGATCGACTTGAGCAGCGGCCTCGGCGTTCCGAAGGGGTGTTGCATCCCGTCCACGGCCGGGCACAGACATCAGCGACCCGAGTGCGGATTCCGGGTCTGGCGCCTCGGAGATTTGGCGCCCTACCCAAAGCGCGAATTCATCCATTTCCGGTGTACGAACACCCTCGCAAGCAAGCTGGTGGGCTAGCCGAAACAGGCGCCGCACAGCTTCGGCCTGCTCTTCATCGTCCAGCCGGGTTGCGCCTTGGAACGCTGGCCCGAACAACGGCGCGATTTTGGCCCACAGCATGCGGAAATCGTCTTTCGTGCCCCATGGCACCATCAGGGGTGGAAGAGTTTGAAATTGCGCCGCTTCGACCAGTTCTCGCGCGTGCCATTGTTCGTCGGATTCCAACGGCTCGTCCCCCGCCAAGGCTTCGTTGGTAAGTAGGTCGATTAGAGATTGTCGGGAGTCGAAAAATGCCACTCGGCAACAATGCGGCTCGATGCATTCGGCAAACCAACGGCTATCCGAAGACCGGCGAAGGCGAAACGTCTTACCTCTGATCAAGAACAGTTCGGGTTCGGCCATTGCCTCAGACTCCCAACCGCATAGCAACGACGTTGCCAGAGGCGGCCGGCGGCGAAACCGCACGGTCGCAATGATCGGCCCAGGCATCGAGCGCGGCGCGTTTTTCAGGCCCCCAGCCGTGGCGCTGGTAGACGGCAGCCACGCCAGACCGGCTGGCCCAAGCGGTGTGATTCAAGACCGCTTCTGTCACCTCAAAGCGAACGCCCAGCCGTTGCAGGCCGGTCGCAAGCGTGCGGCGCGCATCATGAAGGCGCCAAGGGTCAAGCTCGACTGCCTCGGGATCATCGCCTGCCGCTTGCGCGTCCTTGCGCGCCAGCGCGAGCATATCGGCATCCAATCGGGTTTTGGCGCGTGAATAGCCGCTGATCGGGGTTTCGCCGGTGCCCGACAGGACAAGGCCCTTGGCTGGCCATTTGCGGGCGCCTGAAAGGTATTCCGCCAGCGCGGCTGCCTTAGCCTCACCCGAAACCCTTGAGCGTTCGGTGAGCAGGATTTTGCGCCCGCGCGTGTTGGCGTCCCGTTCCAGTTCAGTGACGGCTTGTGCGGCGACGCTGGCCGCCGCCGCTTGGTCCAGCGCGGCGATGGCGTGCCGATTCAGCGGCACAAGATTCGCTTCGCCGTTTTTGGTGCGGCTCGCCGGCAAAGTCCAAAGCGCCTTGGCCCGATCGAGTTCGGCCCATGACAGACCGGCAACCTCGTCCCGGCGCTGCCCCGTGGCGAAAATGACCTGATAGAAGGGACCGAACGGCATGGCCATTGCGCGCGCGGCTCGCAGCGCCAAAGCAAGCTCATCGTCGCCCAGCACCCGGTCGCGGCTATCTGGTGCCGGCGGGCGCTTCATTCCGGCCATCGGGTTTTCGCGCAAATCGCCGCGGCCAACTGCCCAGTTCATCAACCGGTTCAGGATGGCATAGGTCGATCGGCGCAAGGCAAGGCTTTCGGCGGGAATGCTATCGAGCACTGCCACCATGTCGCGCTTGGTGATCGCGGGCAGCGGCTTCGATTTCAGCACCGGAATCGCGTGAAGGCGGAAAACCATTTCGATGTTGCCATAGGACGCCAGCCCTTCGGGCTTTACCCGGTTCTTCAGGTAGGTCGCGCTATAGGCGTCGAAGGCCAGCTCCTTTTCAGTCGCCTTGCGTTCGGCCTTCTGGCGCAGCGCCTCGCGCTCTGCCTCCACCGGGTCGACCTTGCCGCGCACGCTTTCCGCCAGCCTGTGCGCGAGCTTGCGCGCTTGTTCCACGGTCAATTCGCCGTGGCGGCCGATCGTCGTCCGCTTGTTCTCGCCAGCACGCCCACCGATGCGGAATTGGTAAATGTAGGATTTGACCCCGGCGGGACTGATCCGCACGCCAAAGCCAGGCGGATTGACGTCCCAGAGGAAGCTCTGCTTCCCCGTAACGGGCAGTTCATCGATCGCGGTTTTTGTCAGGACACGCTTTGCCATCGGGGGCCTCGTTTCGGTGCTTACATGGTCGCTGTGTAAGCACCATGTAAGCACCGCGATAGCATATGTAAGCACGTCCCGGCAATTGCTGACATCATAAATGTCTATTTTTCATTAGCCTACGGACTAAGCGTATGATCTGAAAAGCGCATTTCTCACACTGGGGGTGTGGGGGTCGGAGGTTCGAATCCTCTCGTCCCGACCAATTTACTTTTCCCCCACGACACTTTCGCCATGACGCTTTGATCGCAAAGCTTTCGGTTTTCCGGTCATGGCGGCGGCCTGAGTGCAGGCCCTGATCCTTCAGACGAAATCCCTGATCCGCCCCGGCGCTTGCGCGCGGGGCGGTTTGCGTTTGCGGCTTGCAATGGGTCGAAAAATCCCCGACAATTATAACAGATGTTATAAATGCGGCGTCGTGGGGAAATGAACCCTCGCGGACAGACCGCAAGGAGAGGATCGATGGCAGACGCAAATCCCGGCGGTTTTCCGCACGAGCCGAACTATATCGGGCTCAACACTCCGCAGCGCGCCGAGTATGCGGTCGATGATCTGGTCGTGACCGGCACGATTCCCGACGATGTCGCGGGCACGTTCTTTCGCGCCGTGCCCGATCCGGCGTTTCCCCCGTATGTCAGCGATGCAGGCGCGATCCTGTCGGCGGACGGGATGATTTCGGCGATCCGTTTTGCCGGGGGCAAGGTTTCGACCGCGATCCGCTATGTCGGCACCGCGCGCCATCTTGCCGAACAGGCCGCCGGTCGCGCGCTGTTCGGCAAATATCGCAATCCTTTTACCGATCGGCCCGAAGCAAAGAGCATCGACCGCACCGTCGCCAATACCACCCCGGTCTGGCACGCCGGGCACCTGTTGATGACCAAGGAGGACGGGCGGCCCTATCGCGTCGATCCGGTTACGCTCGAAACGCTTGGCCAATACGACTTCGACGGCGCGCTGCGCTCCGAAACGATGACCGCGCATGTCCGCATCGATCCCGAAACCGGCGAATTGTTTGCCTTTGGCTATGAAGCGGCGGGGCTGGCCAGCACGACGATTTCCTATTTCATCGTCGATCGCACCGGCAAGCTGGTGCGCGAACAGTGGTTCGAGGCGCCCTATTGCGCGATGATGCACGATTTCGCGATCACGCGGAATTACGCGCTGTTTCCGATCTATCCGACGACTGCCGATCTCGACCGGTTGAAAGCGGGCGGCGACCATTGGGTGCATCATCAGGATCTCGACAGTTGGCTGGGCGTCATGCCCCGCTATGGCGATGTATCGGACATGCGCTGGTTTCGCGGCCCCAGGGGCGTGTCGTGCTATCACATGATGAACGCCTTTGAGGATGAAGCGGGGCGCATTCATTTCGACCAGTGCCTGTCGGATTCAAATGCCTTTCCGTTTATCCGCGAGGCTTCGGGGATCGCGATGGCGCAAGGCGATCTCAACGGGCGGCTGGCGCGCTGGACCGTCGATCCCAAAGGCCCCGGCGATACCATCAGCGAGACGGTGATCGGCCCGCCGGGCGATTTTCCGGTGATTCCCGCCGATCGGCAGGGTCGGCAACAGAGCCATGGCTGGATGTTGACGATGAACCCCGAACGGCGCGCCCCCCCGGTATCCGGCGGGCCGGTCGGGGCAATGTTCGACATGCTGCTGCGGCTCGATTTCACCGGGGCACCGCCGCAAGCGCTGGCCTTGCCGATGGGCAGTTGCTTCAATGAGCCGGTCCATGTGCCTTCGAAGAGGCCGGGACATCAGGGGTGGCTGCTGAGCGTGGTCGACCATCAGGCCGGGCCCGACAGCTTTGCCCACGAATGCTGGATCATCGATGCCGGCGATCTTGCCGCCGGGCCGGTTGCGCGTGTGGCCATGCCGCATCGATTGCGCCCGCAAGTCCATGGCTGGTGGGCGGCATGACGATGGAGCGGATCGCGATCACCGGCGCATCGGGGCATTATGGGCGGATTGTCATCGACGCGCTGATTGCCGCCGGGCGGGCGCAAGACCTGATCCTGATGACGCGCAATCCCGACAGGCTGGCCGACTATGCCGCGGCGGGCTGCACCGTGCGGCAGGGCGACTATGACCGGCCCGAGACTTTGCGCCCGGCCTTCGCGGGCGCGGATCGCCTGCTGCTGATTTCGGGCACGCGCGTCGGCGCGCGCGTGGTGCAGCATCGCGCGGCGATCGATGCGGCGCGCGCAGCGGGGGTGCGCCATCTCGTCTATACCAGCTTCATCGGCATCGACGATCCGGCAAACCCCGCCGAAGTGCGCCACGATCACAGCGAGACCGAGCGCCTGATCAAGGCCAGCGGGCTGGACTGGACGATGCTGCGCGATGCGCATTACGCCGACGCGATGATCGTCATGGCCGGGCCCGGCGTCATGGCCAGCGGGCAATGGATCAGCAATGCGGGCGACGGGCGCGAAGCCATGGTCTGGCGCGAGGATTGCGCGCTGTGCGCCGCTGCCGTGCTGACCGGCGAAGGCCATGCCGGGCAGAGCTATGACATCACCGGGCCGGAACTGCAGACTTTTGCCGAAGTCGCTGCGATCATGGCGGACGTGACCGGCGTACCGCTGCGCTACGCGGCGATCGACGATGCCGCGCAATATGCGATATTCGATGCGATGGGCATTCCGCGCCGCCCGGTCGATGATCACTATGTCGGCGCCATTCCGTGGAACAGCGACGACATGGTGACATTTGGCCGGGCGATCCGCGAGGGCTATCTGGCGATCTGCAGCCAGGATGTCGCGCGCCTGCTCGGGCGCCCGCCCCGCAGCACGCGCGCCATGATCGAAGCCCATGCCGCGATGCTGCGCGCGGCGGCTCACGTCAGGGCATAGGTCAGGTCAGGGCATAATACCGCACGCAATTGCCGTCGGGCTTGCGCTCGCCCACGCCGACGAAAACATGGCGCGTCATCCAGTCGTGGCGCCCCTTTGGCGTTTCGAACGTCGGCTGCGCGCGCAAGTAATAGTCTTCGTGCGCGACCGGCGCCCCGCCCTCGAAAGCCCAGGCGCGCAGCCGCGCCATGGCATCGGGCGCGCGGCCCCACAGGAAACCCCGGTTCTGCATATAGATCACTGTGCCGTCATCGACTTCGAGCAGATAGCGCGCGTCAAACACGGCGGTATCGTCGGCGCGAAAATGGGCATAGTCGCCGCCTGAATTGGGAATGGCGCGGCCGCGGAACCCTTTCCCGTCGAGCCCCGGCCCTTCGAAATGCCCCGCATCGACCAATACCGCCGAGCGAAACCCGCCGTCGTGGACATCGGGAATGGCAAAGACCCGGGTAAACATCAGCCGACATTCGAATATGAATTCAAGGCGCGGGGTATCGAGCGTGGAATAAGTCATGCAGCGACGAATCCTCAAAGCTTCAGGTCAAGGGAAAAGCTTCAGGTCAAGGGAAAATCCAGGCTCCCCGCGCGCTCGGCAAAGCGCCAGCCGCCCTCTGTCAGCAACAGACGGTCGTGATAACTGCCCACCAGCGGCGGCGCGCCGGGGGCGTTGAACAGCAGGATCTGGCTGGTCGCGGTTGCCGTATCGCCCGTCACCGTCACCCGGATATTGGCGACGATATGGCGCGTGACACGCGGCGGACGGCTGCGAAACGCGGCGAGGATCGCCTCCGGCCCGGCGATGAACACGTCGGGCGCGGTCGGTCGGCTCATCCGCCCATCGGGCAGGTACAGCGCCGCGAGCGCATCCCAGTCGCCCGCGTCGTTGCGCGCGGCATAGTCGATGATCAGCCGCTCGATCGCCCGTTCGGCCATGAGCGTGGCAAGCGCGCGTTCGATGTGCTGATTCATGGTTTTCCGCCCTGCAAACATCGCCCGTTGCACGCCCCTCCCCGCTCGGGGAGGGGCCATTGATGTTCAATCCTTGAAACCCTCGCGCGCGCGGCTGTTGTCGATGGCGATCGGCTTGCCGGTTACCGGGTGCGGATAGGGAAACGGCACGATGTCGGTCGCGGGCCACAGGCGCGGCGTCGGCTCGACAAAGGCGTCGGGGCCGAGCGGATCTTCGGGGTAAAGCGTCTTGGTAAAGGGGATATAGTCGATCGGCGTCTTTGCCCAGCCATCGGCGAAGGTGCCGTGCCAGAACGGAAAATAGCCGAGACGGGCGATTTTCCACACGCCGTCTTCGCGCACATAGCGGTTGTCATAAATCCCGCCTTCCCACCAGGCGCGCTGGGCCCCTTCGGCGCTTTCATGCAGGCCCGCCTGCATCATCGAGCGGCCGCGCACGGTCGCCGTCCGGCGGTCGGGGGCGACATCGATGACCATCTGCAATTGCGGATGATCGAGCAGCCAGCCATAGCGCGGGCCATTGTGCCCCTGGGTAAACGTGCCCTGAAACCGCTCGATATAGAGCCGCCGCACCCCGGCCTTGCCGCGATAGATGCCGCCGAGGAACCAGACTTCGCCCTCGTCGGAAAACAGGTCGACGACTTCGTTGTATTGCGATTTGTCGATGAAATAGCCGTAAGTGTATTGCACCTTGCGGATCTGTTCGATGTCCTGCTGGATCGCCAGCTCATGTTCGAGCCGCGCGATCCGCGCTTCGAGCGCGGTCACGTCCGTCATTGGCATCCCCTTTTTGGCCCTTTTTGGCCCTTTTTGGCCCATTTGTTTTGGCACGGCTCGATAACCATACCATTTGTTATTATTGGAGCCTATGCCGTCTTGCCCCGCAAGGCAAGACGGCACGTCATTCAGGCCTGCTTTGTACGCCAGCTCGGCGCATAGCTGGTACGCGCGACTTCGGAATAGGGCACCGGCGCGACGACGCCGCGAATGGTGATCTGGCGGTGCTTTTCGACCGTCGGCTTTGACGTGCCGCCATCGGGTTCGCCCCACACGAGATCGATCTCGGTGCCCGGCTCGGCATAGTCGGGATCGACCATGGCAAGCGTGATCATCTTGCCGTAATTGGTGGTATAGCCGATCCAGGTCGACAGCCCGACCAGCTTGCCGTTCTGCTCCACCCGGTCGAACTGGTGCATCGAATAAACCGCGCTGGGGAATTCCATGTACTTGGGGCGCAATCCGTCGTTGCCGAACTGGGCAAAGATCGCTTCGGTCACGGCTTCGTCATCGAGCGCCAGCGTGACTTTCTTGCGATGCGGCCCTGCGGCGATCTTTTCCAGCGCCTCGCGGCCGATGAAATCGTGGTCAAACTTGACGAAGGCGCCGTAGCCCAGATCCCACGGCGTGGTGTAATAGCCTTCGACGCTATCGGGCACATAGCTGCCGCCGACCGAACAGCGCGATTCATACTGGTCGTCCGACAGCCATTCGCGATAGGGGCGATTGAGCTCGCCGGTATAGATCCCCGGCAGCGGCGAGGGAATCCACCCCGATTCAAGCGTGTTGGACGAATAAGTCCGCCCGCCGACGAGCTTGAGCCCGTGCTTTGCCCCGGCTGCGACGAGCGCGGCATGGATCGCGTCATGATCCTCAAACGGGCCCATCAATTCATAGCCCGGCTGCCCGGCCATGCCGTGGCGCAGCGCATGGACCTTTTTGCCCGCGATCTCGATCCACGTCATATGAAAGAACTTGAGGTCGGGCGCGGGCGCACCCAGCGCATCGGTCAATACCGCCGCCGCATTGGGGCCTTGCAACTGAAAGCGGAAATGGCGGCGGTTTTCCTTGTCGGGCCGCGCTGCCGTGCGCTCATCATAGGTGAGCGTCACATCCTTGCGCCCTTCCCCATGGAACAGCACCCAGTTGAGCGTAGGCGCGCGTCCGACAAGATTGAACTTTTCGGGCGCGAGATAGAACAGGATGACATCGCCGATGACATGGCCATACGGCGTGACCGGCACATATTGCTTGGCGCGATCGGGGATGAAACCCTTGAAACTGTTGATACCCAGGCCAAGCAGAAAATCGAACGCGCCGGGCCCTTCGACCATCAGTTCGGCCATGTGATAGCTCTGGTTGAACAGGACGCAGGTTTCGTTCCACGCGCGCTGTTCGTCACGCCAATTGGTATATTCGGCCGGAACGCCGGGATAGGCATTGGGCCCGACTTGCTGATTGCGCAGCCAGGTGACGGTGTCGACCTGATTGTCGGCAAGGATTGATTCGAGATTGGTGGTCATGGTCGGTTCTCTCCCGTTTCCCGATGCGCCGCGCCGGTTTGGCGCTTGCGCTTGACCGCATATTTGTTAGCAATACATACAAATTGCAAGCGTCAAAATCGCGGTTCTGTGCGGCGGGCCGATCCCGCAACGGTGCGCTGCGCGCCGTGTTTGCGCGCGTGCCCCTCTTGTCAGCGGCGCCGGGCTGTGTCTTAGCTTTTGCCCCATGACCAAACCGTCGTTGCCACACGAAGCGCCCCAGCCTGCCGATCTTCTGGTTCGCCTGCTCAAGCTCGGCAGCTTTATTTCCGGCCCGATGCGCGACGGAGTCTGCGAGCCCGCAGAGATCAACGCGACGGAATTGCGCGTGATCATGGCGCTGGCCGGCGAAGGCGACCTGGCCGGCCACGATCTTGTCGAAATCACCGGGCTGCCGCCGATGAATGTCAGCCGCGCCATCGCCAGCCTGCGCGATCGCGGCTGGATCGAGGATATCGTCGATCCCGACAACCGGCGGCGGCGGCCCGTGCGGCTGAGCGCCTCGGGACATGATGCCTATGCCCGCACTTTGCCCTATGTCGATGTCGTGGCCGAGGCCGTGATCGGCACATTGACCTTGCGCCAGCGCCAGCAGCTTGCCGCCCTGACCGACAAGGTCAACGCGCAACTGATCGCCTGGATCCGCGATCACCACGTCGGGGTAAAGCTCCACACGCCCGACTGACCGCAGCGGGAGCCCGGCCAAGGCCGAACTCCCGCCGACAATCATATCCGCGTGCCGCCGCGCGCCTGGACCTTTTCTTCGGTATTCACCTCGAAATCGCGCGCATCATGGCGTTCGCGCAGGCATGCCGCAGGATCGCCAAAACCGCGATTGACCATGCGCCCGCGCTGCACCGCCGGACGCGCGCCGACCAGATCGACCCAGCGGCGGATGTTGGCATATTCGTGCACCGACAGAAATTCCTGCGCGCTGTAGGCATCGCCGACCATGTTGCCGTACCAGGTGAAATTGGCGATGTCGGCAATGGTATAATCATCGCCCGCAACATATTCGCATTTGCCCAGCTGCGTATCGAGGACATGGAGCAGCCGCTTGGTTTCCATGGCAAAGCGGTTGATCGCATATTCGATCCTGATCGGCGCATAAGCATAGAAATGGCCAAAGCCGCCGCCGAGATAGGGCGCGCTGCCCATCTGCCACATCAGCCAGTTCATCACTTCGGCACGCTTGTGCACTTCGGTCGGCAGAAATTCACCGAACTTTTCCGCCAGGTAAAACACGATCGAGCCGGATTCGAACACGCGCACCGGCG
Source organism: Novosphingobium sp. Fuku2-ISO-50 (assembly GCF_001519055.1). GTDB lineage: Bacteria > Pseudomonadota > Alphaproteobacteria > Sphingomonadales > Sphingomonadaceae > Novosphingobium. The sequence goes on from NZ_KQ954286.1 coordinate 395,898, forward strand.
GATCGATCGAGCGATCGAGCATGGCCGGGATCTTGGAATTGGGATTGATCGCGACGAACCCGCTGGAAAACTGATCACCCTGACTGATGTTGATCAACCAGGCATCGTATTCCGCACCCGAATGCCCCTTTTCGAGCAATTCCTCGAGCATGATCGTCACCTTGACGCCATTGGGCGTGCCCAGCGAATAGAGTTGCAGGGGGTGCTTGCCGACCGGCAAGTCCTTGTCATGCGTCGCGCCGGAAATCGGGCGGTTGATAGCGGCAAAAGCCCCGCCGGAAGGTTTGTCCCAAGTCCACACGGCGGGCGGGACGTAACCCGCAGGCAAGTTGTCGGCTGGATCACCACTGGCCATGATCATATCCTTGAGTTTTGAGGAAATGGTTTTTCTTCAGATGGTTTGACGCACGCGCATTACAAGTCGGCCATCGCCATATCGATGGCATGGCCATCGGTGCGCCGCGCCGGAAGGCCGATGAACAGCACCAGCGCGATCAGCGATCCGCTCGCCATGATCACCGCGACAAGGCTGAGCGGCAAGCCATGCGCAAACAGCGTGCCCGACAGGATCGGCGCCAACGCCGCGCCCGCACGCCCGACGGTCAGCGCAAAGCCGGTGCCGGTCGCCTTGATTTCGGGCGGATAGAGGCTGGCAAACACGGCATAGAACCCGACAATCGTCGCATTGGTCACGGCTGCAATCAACGCGACCGCGACAATCCATGCCGAAAGGCTCGGCTGCCCCAGACCAAAGGCCGAAACCATCACGAAGGACAGCGCAAGCCCGGCGAGAGTCGCCCGCCTCGTGCCGAACCGGTGCATCAACCAGCCGAACGTGCCGCCGCCGATCGCCCCGCCAAGATTGGCAAACGCCAGCGCCCGCGCACCTTCGGCACGCGAATAGTGCAGCCCGGCAAATTGCGGGTCAGACAGGATCGCCGGCGCCATTTTCAGCACGAAATAGAACGCCATGGCATGCGCCGCATAAGCAAACGCGACCAGCAGCGTGACGCGGCGATGCGCGGGGGCAAACAGCGCGCCGAGCCCTGCACACGGCGCCACGGCGGGCGGCAGGGGCATGACATCGACCGGCGGATGGCCAAGCGCAGCCAGCGAACGGTTGATCCGGGCCAGCACATCGCGCGGGCAGGCCCGCGCCAACCACGCGGGCGGTTCAGGTACCAGCATCGCAAACAGCGGGATCAGCGCAAGCGTCATCCCTCCGCCCAGCGCGAACACAATCCGCCAGCCATGCTGCGCCAGCAGGGCCGAAGCGACCAGTCCGCCCAGAAATGCCCCCAGCGGATAGCCGATCACCATCAGCGCCATGGCAAAGCTGCGCCGTGCCGCATTCGACAATTCATGAGTCAGCGCGTTGACCGCCGCCAGCATCCCGCCGATGCCCAGCCCGGTCAGCACGCGCCAGGCCGACAGGATTGGCGCCGAAGACGCCGTCGCCGCGCCGAACATGCCCACGACCATCAGCATCAGGCACGCCAGAATCGCCGGCCGTCGCCCGAAACGGTCCGCCATGCCGCCAAGCACGACCGAGCCCACCCCCATGCCGATCAGCTCCATCGACAGCACGATCCCGAGCCCGTCGGGCCCCAGATGCCATTCCGCCTTTATCCCCGGCCCGGCAAACGCGCTCGACAAGACATCGAAGCCGTCGAGCGCGTTGAGCAGCACGGTCACACCGACCGCCAGCCATTGCCGCGCACGCATCGGCGACTCTTCGATCAACGCCGCAGCGTTTGGCTGACCCATTGACGTACTCTCCCATTGTTATTGTTATCAGGCCATAAAATATTCGTGCCGCAAACTATTCGTGTATCCGCGTCAGCATCTCGATCAGAACGTCGATTTCCTTGTCGGTAAAGCGCGATTTGAGCCAGCGTTCGTGCTCGCGGATCGCGTCTTTGGCCTGCACCAGCGCAGCCCGCCCGCCATCGGTCAGATTGAGCGTCTGTTTGCGGCGGTCGGTCAGCGATGCCCCGCGCACGAGATAGCCGCGATCCTGCAGACGGTTGACGATCGCCATCGTCGTCGCCCGGTCCATGCGCATGCGCTGGGCAAGGTCGGTCTGGGCAATATCGGGATGATCATCGACCAGCCACAGGACCGAAACCTGTTTCTGCGTGAGATCGATATGGCTGAACGTCTCGGTAAAATGGCGATAGGTCGCGCCATGCGCAAGGCGGATGTGAAACCCGACGATCGAGCGGATTTCGCCAATGTCATCGTCGCCCGCGACATGCGGGGTGGTCGGTACAAGTGTCTCTTTTGGTCTTGCCATCCACGATTCCCTGGAGGATTGTCAGTGCAGCATACAATAACATTTGAGAGCGATGTCCATGGCCCATTTTCCACAGACACCTGCATTTACCGGATTCAACACGCCCTCGCGGATCGAAGCCGACATCGCCGATCTGGCGCATGAAGGCACGATACCGCCGGGCATGTCCGGTGCGTTCTACCGCGTTCAGCCGGATCCGCAATTCCCTCCCCGACTCGGTGACGACATCGCGTTCAACGGCGACGGCATGATCACCCGGTTTCATATCCACGACGGTCAGGTCGATTTCCGCCAGCGCTGGGCAAAGACGCGCAAGTGGCAGCTTGAACATGCGGCGGGCCATGCCTTGTTTGGCGCCTATCGCAATCCCCTGACCGACGCACCCGAAGTTGCCGGCGAGATCCGCTCGACCGCCAACACCAATGCCTTCATCTTTGCCGGCAAACTCTGGGCGATGAAAGAAGACAGCCCGGCGCTGCTGATGGACCCGGTCAGCATGGAAACGCTGGGTTTTGAAAAGTTTGGCGGGCGCATGACCGGGCAGACCTTTACCGCGCATCCCAAGATCGATCACGCCAACGGCAACATGGTCGCGATGGGCTATGCCGCCGGCGGTCTGTGCAGCGACGATGTGACCTATATGGAAGTCGCGCCCGACGGCACGCTGATCCGCGAAGTGTGGTTCAAGGCGCCCTATTACTGCATGATGCACGATTTCGGGATCACGCAGGATTATCTCGTGCTCCACATCGTGCCCTCGATCGGCAGCCCGGAACGGCTCGAACAGGGCCTGCCCCATTTCGGGTTCGACACGACCATGCCGGTCTATCTCGGCCTGATCCCCCGCCGCGACGGCGTCACCGATGCCGACATCCGCTGGTTCCGCCGCGACAATTGCTTTGCCAGCCACGTGCTCAACGCCTGGCAAGAGGGCAGCAAAATCCATTTCGTCACCTGCGAGGCAAAGAACAACATGTTCCCGTTCTTCCCCGATGTGCATGGCGCCCCGTTCGACCCGCAGGCCGCGATGAGCAAGCCGACCGAATGGGTCGTCGACACGGCCAGCAACGACGACAGCTTTACCGCGATCAACCGCCTCTCCGAAGTGTCCGCCGAATTTCCGCGCATCGACGACCGCTTTGCCGGACGCAAGACGCGCCACGGCTGGTTCCTCGAAATGGACATGACCCGCCCGGTCGAACTGCGCGGCGGCAGCGCCGGAGGCCTGTTGATGAACTGCTTGTTCCACAAGGATTTCGAAACCGGCGCAGAATCCCATTGGTGGTGCGGCCCGGTCAGCAGCCTGCAGGAACCATGCTTCGTCCCCCGCGCACCCGACGCGCCCGAAGGCGACGGCTGGATCGTGCAAGCGTGCAACCGCCTCGACGACGCACGCAGCGACCTGCTGATCTTCGACTCGCTCGACATCGCCAAGGGCCCGGTCGCCACCGTCCACATCCCGATCCGCCTGCGCTTTGGCCTGCACGGCAACTGGGCCAATGGGGATACGATCGGGCTTGTGGCATAATCGGAGACTGGGGCGGCATCAGGCGATCCATCATCTCTCGTCAATACCGCACACGCGGGAATGGCTATTGATGGCACATTCTAAACCGGCTCTCCCACAGCCCTCGCCCGCCCCACGGCGCCCGCCGCATCGCGCTCGGCGCGGCGCCACAGCACCAGCAACAGCACGACGATCAGCGGCGCCAGCGCGTTGACCGACAGGATGGCGAGGCCAAGATTGCCGTGCGTGCGATCGGCGACCATGCCCACCCAATAAGGCCCGACGCCAAGCCCGAGGATAGTCATCAGCAGGATATAAAGCGCTGCCGTCTGCCCGCGCATGCGCGGCAGGACCTGTTCGTAGAGCACCGCATAAAGCGGCGGCAGCCACATCGTCAGGATCAGGCTGTACAGCGTGAAGCGCATGTAGAATGCCGCCGGATCGGGCGCGGTATAGACCGCAAATCCGACAAACGGTGACAGCCCGAGCGCCACGACGACAAAGCCCACACGTCCCCCGGCCCCGGCGCGCGCCGCCAGCCAGTCGGACAGCGGCCCCGACAGCATCGGCCCGATCATCCCGATCGCCGCCGACAGCAGGCCAAACCGCACGCCGACTTCGCCCGCGCCCAGATGATAGGTCTTCATCAAAAACGCCGGGGTAAACCCCATGATCCCGTAATTGATCGTCGTCTGCAGCGACCCCACGATCAGGCACAGCCACAACGCGGGCGAACCCGTGACCACGGCATGAGTCGCCCGGTCGGACAAGCGCAGCGATTGCAGGAAATTGACCACGACATAGCCGCCGATGCCGACAATCGTCCATTGCAGCGCATGGGGATCGACGCTCAGCCCGGCCAGATGCAGCGGCGGGCGCGGCGACAGCGCGGCACAGACCCGCGCGAGCACGATCATCGCCGCCGCAATCGCCACCAGCGCCGCACCATTGCGCGCGATGACGCCAAAACCGGCCCGCTTGCGCGCCAATGTCCACCACACCCCGATCGGCAGCACCGCGATCAGCACGGCGAAGGCGGCCCGAAACGGCGCGGGATCGGGCGGGCTGACGATCCCGTCACTCATTCCGCGCACCGGCTCGCGCATCAGCGCCAGCAGGATCGCCAGCGGCACGCCCGGCAGCGCGGCCAGCAGAAACGCGAATTGCCAGCCTTTCAGCCCCAACGGCGCGGCATGCCCCAGACCGAACGCATGGTCCCAGCCATCCGCCGCCGCCCCGCCGAGCACCGATGACAGCCCCAATCCCGCCGCAAGCAGCGCCGCCATCACCGCCAGCGCCAATCCGCGCCGATGTTTGGGAAAATAATCAAAAACCAGACTGGTCCCCGCCGGTTGGCCTGCCGCTTCGCCGATCCCGACGCCCAGCCGCGACAACGCGAGCATGGAAAATCCCCCGGCAAACCCGGCGAGCCCGGTCGCCAGCGACCACAGCGCGATACAGATCGCCAACAGCCAGCCGCGCCGCCAGCCATCGGCCAGACGCCCCAACGGCAGCGAAAACACCGCATAAAACAACGCAAAGACCGTACCGTAGAGAAGCCCCATTTCGGCATCGCCGATATGCAGGTCGGCCTTGATGCGCGGATTGAGAATCGCCAGAATATTGCGATCGAGCATCGACAGACACTGCATCGCGCCGACCAGCGCGAGACAGATCCACGCCTCGCGCGCCGGACGCCGGGGCAATGTCACAGTTTGAACCAGCGTTCGGCGTTGGTCTGGAAAAACAGCTTCTTTGCTGCGGGGGCGATGTCCATGCCATCCATCGCGCGGACTTCGTCGGCGACATATTGATAGGGATAGTCCATGGCATAGAGCACCCGGTCTTCGCCCATGACCTGCTGGCAGAAACGCACCGCCGGCTCCCACGCCATGCCGCTGCAGGTGACCAGCACGTTGGAGCGGAAATAGTCGGCGATGGTTTTCTTGAGCGGCTTCATCCGTTCATAGCGCTTCGAGCGGACCCCCGCCTGATGCATGTAATCGAGCCGATAGAGCCAATAGGGCAGAGCCTCGCCCATGTGCCCGACCATGATCTGAAGATCGGGATAGCGATCGAAAATGCCGATGGTGATCAGCCGCAGCAGATGCATCCCCGTTTCCACGCCAAATCCGAAAATCGCACCGTCGAGCCCGGCTTCGAGCATCGGCCCGATCATGCTGTCGGGCGGCGTCGCGGGATGGATATAGAGCGGCTGGCCCACATCGACCAAAGCGCGAAAGATCGGATCGAAGAACGGATCGTCGAGATAGCGCCCCTGGGTGTGGCTGTTGATCTGCACCCCCTTGAAGCCAAGCTCGCGCGCGCCGCGCCGGATTTCCGCCGCCGACCATTCCGGGTCTTGCGGCGCGACGGCGGTCAATCCGATAAACCGGTCGGGATAGCGCGCGCAGGCCGCCGCCAGATGATCGTTGGCGCGCCGTGCCACGCCTTTGGCTTCGTCCAGATCGAGCAGCGGCTGCACCCCCGGCGAGGTCAGCGCGAGAATCGCCTTGTCGATGCCGGTCGCGTCCATATCGGCAATGCGCCGCTCGCCCAGATCGAGCAGCCGCTCCAGGATTTGCGTGGCACGTTCCGACGGCGATTGCCCGTAAAATCCCCATAGCGAGACCATGCCCCGGTCGGCCTGACCATCGCGGATCATCCGCAGGAACACGTCCACCTGTTCGCGTGTGGCAAAGGCTTCCTCGGTGGCGATGCGCAAATACCCCCGGTCGCCGCCGGTCTTCAGATCATGGGACATGACGATCATCCTTCGTGAACGGTTTTCGTAACCAGACAGGCGTGCAGCCCTTCGGGGCCGTCCTCGGCGCCGTGCCCCGACCATTTGACCCCGCCAAACGGAGCATCGGCGCCGGCAATCATCGTGGTATTGAGCCCCAGCATCCCCGCCTCGACTTCGGCAGCGAGCCGCCGCTGGCGCCGCGCATCCTCGGTCCAGGCATACGCAGCCAGACCATAGGGCAGGCGATTGGCTTCCTCGACCATCGCCGCCTCGCCCGCCATCGGGTTGAGAATGGCGACCGGGCCAAACGGCTCTTCATTCATGATCGCCGCCGTCACGGGCACTTCGGCAAGCACGGTCGGCGCGAAGAAATAGCCGCGATTGCCGATGCGCTCGCCGCCCGTCAGGACACGCGCGCCATGCGTCCGCGCCTCGCCGACAAGCCGCTCCATCGCCTCGGGCCGCCGCGCATTGGCCATCGGCCCCATCCGGCTTTCCGGATCGAGCCCGTCGCCCACGCGCAAGGCCGCCGCGCGCTCGGCAAAACCACTGGCAAAGCGGTCGAACACGCTCTCTTCGATCAGAAACCGCGTCGGGCTGACGCAAACCTGCCCGGCATTGCGCAGCTTGTGCGGGACCAGCGTATCGAGCGCGCGGTCGAGATCGGCATCGGCGAAGACCAGTACGGGACCATGCCCGCCCAGTTCCATCGTCGTGCGCAGCACGTTGTCGGTGGCCAGCCGCATCAGATGTTTGCCCACCACGGTCGAGCCGGTGAACGACACTTTGCGGATCAGGGGCGATCCCAGCAAATGGCGGCTGACTTCGTCGGGCACGCCGAACACCGCCTGCGCAACATCGCCGGGCAACCCGGCATCGAGCAGTGCCTGAAGCACGGCCAGCGCCGAAGCCGGGGTTTCCTCGGCGGCTTTCAAAATCACCGAACAGCCCGCCGCGATCGGCGCGCCGAGCTTTCGCCCCGGATTGCCGATCGGGAAATTCCATGGCGCAAAGGCCGCGACCGGGCCGACAGGCGCATGCGTGACCGTCGCGCGCTGCCCTTCGGGGCGGACCAGCGTGCGGCCATAGATCCGCTGACATTCGCCCGCGTAAAACCGGAACAGGCCGACCACCATCAGCACTTCCATCCGTGCCTCGGCCAGTGTCTTGCCCTGTTCGAGCACGGCGGCGCGGGCAATCGCCTCTTGCCGTTCGAGCAGCAACCTCGCCGCGCCTTCGAGCACGGCGGCGCGTTCGGGCGCAGTCGATTTGCGCCAGCGGGCAAAGCCGCGCGCGGCGGCATCGAGCGCCCGGTCGAGATCAGGAGGCTCGGCCAGCGGCAGTTGCGCGATGACCTCGCCATTGGCGGGATTGATCACGGCATGGGTGCGCCGCCCCCCGCCGGTGACACGTTCGCCGGCAATGATCATCGATACCGCAGGATAGTCGTTCATCACTTCGCTCGCTCCAGGGCTTCAAGCCGTTCGATTTCCTGCGCGTAGGGGCGCATGGCCAGGACCATCAGCAGTGTCGCCGCCGGCAGCAGCGTCCCCGCGCAGAGCACCAGAGTCAGCCATAGCCGATGCGGATCGCCGACCACCCGGTCCTGCACCACCCCGACCAGAAAGCTGCCCATCGCGCCAAAAAAGGTAAACATGAACAGATAGATGGCCGTGACTTGCGCGCGCATGGCGGGCGGCACGACGCGCTGCACCGCGGCGTTTTGCGGCACTGCCCCGGCAATGCCGAATGCCACCCCCACGCCCATCAGCGCCAGCGACCATTCCGCGCGCGGCATCATCGGCGACAGGATGGCGGCCACGCTCGTCCCGGCAAAGCAGATCGCCGCCGCGCGGACATTGGCGTCGGCATGGCGCCGCGCCAGCACTTCGACCAGCACCGCCCCCAGCACCAGCCCGACCAGCGACCCCACCAGCACGGCAAGCCCCATCGCCGCGCCGATCTGCCCCTCGTTCCAGCCATAGGTGCGGATCAGAAACGGCGTGCGCCAGAATTGCAGCCCGAACACATCGAGCGCCGACAAGGCCAGCGCACCAAACAACGGCACAAACAGGCGCGGCCGCTCGGCCAGTGCGCGAAACGCCTGCCACCCGAGCATCGCGGCGAGCCCGTCATGCGCCCCGCCGCGCTGCAACTGCGCCGCACGATCCGGCTCACGCACGGTCAGGAACAACAGACCGACCGCCATCGCCGCCACGCCGCACCCGATCAGGATCCATTGCCAGCCAAACAGATGCCAGCGGCCGACATGCGTTTCCCAGCCCCTGCTCGCCATCACCAGCCGTCCGCCGATAAACGGCCCCAGCGTGGTCCCGCCGATGAAGCCGAATTGCAGCAAGGCAAAGGCCCGCGTCAGGCGGCGCGGCGGAAACGCATCGGCAAGCAACGAATAGGACGCCGGAGCATGCGCCGACCCGCTGGCGGCAAGAAACACGCGCGACGCCACAAACTGCCCCAGCCCTTGCGCCACACCGCCCGCCGCGATCACCACGCCGACCGCCACCGATCCACCCGCCAGCACCCATTTGCGCGGAAAAATATCGGCCAGCCGCGCCAGCGGAACGCCCACGAAAAAGAACGCGATCACCCCTGCAGGCCCGGCCAGAAACCCCAATTGCGCATCGCTCAGGCCGAAATCATGCTTGATGCGCTCGGCCAGCATGCCGAACGTGACCGAATCAAAAAACGTCACGAATGTCGCCAGCACGATGACCGTCAGCGCCCAGTATCGCGCCGGGGCATCGGAATAGCGATGCGTGCCGCCTGCCATGGCCAATCTCTCTTCCCCTGTTCGGGCGACCGTCCCGCCTGTCAGCGTGCGATCATCCCATTTGATAGTGTATGTCTTGCATACAATCGCCGCATGGTGAATAGTCAAAGGCGAAAAAACACAAATCACCTCGCAAACGGCATGACCCCTCCGTCATGCCCGCAGCATGGGAGCGGGAAATGCAGGATCTGAAAGGAAAAACCGCCTTTATCACGGGCGGCGCGAGCGGCATTGGCCTGGGCATTGCCAAGGCCGTGCTGGGCGCGGGGATGAATGTGGTGATTGCCGACATCCGTGACGATCATCTCGATTCGGCGCGAGCCGAGCTGGCCGCCGACGACCGCGTTCTGGCGCTCCGCCTCGATGTCACCGACCGTGCCGCCTATGCCGCCGCCGCCGATGCGGCCGAGGCGCGGTTTGGCCGCATCCACTTGCTCGTCAACAACGCCGGGGTGGCGGTGGTCGGGCCGACCGAGCTTGCCACCCATGCCGACTGGGACTGGGTCATGGGGGTCAATCTGGGCGGCACGATCAACGGCGTGGTCGAAATCCTGCCGCGCATCCTCGCCCATGGCGAAGGCGGGCATATCGTCAACACCGCCTCGATGTCGGCGCTCGTCCCTGTCGGCGGCACGGCAATCTATTCGGCCACCAAGGCGGCCGTCGTCGCCATGGTCGAATGCATGCGCCCCGAACTCGAACCGCGCGGCGTCATCTGTTCGGCATTCTGCCCCGGCGCGGTCCAATCGAACATTGCCGATGCGGGCAAGACGCGCCCCGCAGCCCTGTCCGATACCGGCTATGCCGCTGCCGACAAGCGGCGCCAGGCCGGAGGACAGTTTTTTCACCTTTACCAGACGAAGGAAGACGTCGGCGCGCGCGTGCTCGAAGGCATTCTGGCCGACGAGCTCTATATCCTGACCCACAGCGAATTTCTCGATGGCGTGCGCGAGCGCGGCGAGGCAACCACGGCGGCCGTGCAGACGCAATTGCCCGAAAACCCGGAATACAAGGCGACTTTCGCCATGCTGTTCCGCAACCCGGCCATCACCGCCGAAATCGACCGCCAGAAGAGCATTCGCGCCACGCAGATCGCAGGAGCCGCCGCATGAAACACTTTGCCGGACGCACAGCCTTTGTCACGGGCGGGGCCAACGGGGTCGGCATCGGCCTTGTCCGCCAATTGCTCAACGAAGGATGCAAAGTCGCGATCGCCGACATCCGCCGCGATGCGATCGACCGCGCGCTCAAGACGCTGGATAACCGCGAAGTCATGGGTGTCGAACTCGACGTGTCGAGCCGCGCGGGATTTCGCGACGCCGCCGACGAAGTCGAGGCCAGGTTCGGCCCGGTCTCGATTGTGTGCAACAACGCCGGGGTCAACCTGTTTCAGCCGATCGAGGAAAGCAGCTATGACGATTGGGATTGGCTGCTCGGGGTCAATCTGCATGGCGTGATCAACGGGGTGATGACATTTGTCCCGCGCATGGTCGAACGCGTCAAGGCCGGGACACAGGAAGGCGGACACATCGTCAACACCGCCTCGATGGCCGCGTTCCTCGCCGCGGGCACACCGGGGATTTACAACACCACCAAGTTTGCCGTGCGCGGCCTTTCGGAATCGCTGCACTATTCGCTGCTGCAATATGGCATCGGCGTCTCGGTACTGTGTCCGGGCCTGGTCAAAAGCTATATCTATGCCAGCGACGACATCCGGCCCGACTCGCTCAAATCCGGCGCACGCGCGGTCGACAAAAGCGCGGTCGAGCGCCTTGCCGGGGTGCACGAATTCGGCATGGAGCCCGACGTGATCGGCGCACGGGTGATCGAGGCGATGCGCGCCAACCGCCTGCACATTTTCTCCCACCCCGATCACAAGCAAGAGATGCGCACCATTTTCGACGAGATCATCGCCGAATATCAGGACTATCCCAAAGACCCCGGCCACGACCAGCGAGTCGCCTTCGAAGCGATCCGCGCCAAGGCCTTTGCCGATGCCCGCGCAAAGTCACGCGCGGCGGATTTCTGATGGCCTCTCGGCAGGGGCTGGCTCAGGCCTGCCCCTGCCGCCGTTCGTAATCGGCGATCCACTCGACCGTCTTGCGCAGCCCGCCAAACGGATAGAAGTGGAGCCGAACCCGCCCGTGCTGCGGCCCGATCCCTGCAGCAAATGCATCAACCAGCTTGTCCGGCCCGGCGCTGCCCAGCAGGTTGGCGACCGAAATGCCGTATTTGCGCAAGACGCTGGCCGACGCGCCCACGCCGCAACGCGCGGCAAACGACAACAGGCGCTTGATCCCCGCCGGCCCCGGCACGCCGAGCCGCACCGGCGCATCGATACCGCGCCGGCGCAGTTCGGCCAGCCACTCGAGAAAGGCATCGGGGTCAAAGCCGAATTGCGTCACCACCAGCGGCGCCATGCCGCGCGCCTCGATTTCGGCAACCTTGCGCGTCAAGACGTCCCAGCATTGCTCGACGGTCATCTCGGGATGGCCTTCGGGATGGCCGCCGATGCCGATTGCCTTGATCCCGGCGCGCTCGAACGCGCCCGTCGCGATCAGCGCCATCGTGTCGAAATAGGGGCCCTGCGGCTCGGGCGGGTCGCCCGCTACGACAAAGCAGCGGCGCACGCCTGCTTCGCGCACGACCGCGTGAAGATAGCCTTCGAAATCGTCTTCGGACGTGATCCGCCGCGCCGAGAAATGCGGCATCGGCTCGAATCCCAGTTCGCGCACGGCAACCGTTGCGGCAACGCGCGCGGCAGCGTCCTCGCCCGGCAGAAAGGTCACCGCGATCGGCGTTTCGGCAGGGATCAGCGGCGCGGCGTCCTGCAACGACGGCTTGTCCTTTGCCGTCATTTCCAGCGAATACCCGTGTGTCAGGATCGCAGGCGGCTTGTCCCAATTGGGATGGATCTGCACAATAGCCATGGCACCCTCTCGTGCGGCAGCCCCGGCCCGGTGTTTGCGCCGGCACCGGGGCTTGCCCATATCAGCGCCCGGTGCGCCAGCCACCCTGATAGGTTTCGCGAGCGACGCGCGAATAGGGCACGGGGCTGACGATCGCGCGCACTTCGATCTGCTTGTGCGGCTCGACGGTGGTCTTGCGCGTGCCGCCGTTCTCTTCGCCCCAGACCACGCGCAGCTCGGTCCCGAACGGGATTTCCGGGTCGACCGTGGCAAGCGAAAGCCCCTGCTTTTCATTGTAGGAATAGCCGGTGAACATCGACAGGCCGACAGTCTTGCCCCCGGCATCGACCACGCGGTCGTAATTCGACGAGGCATAATTGGCCAAAGGCACATCGAAGAACTTGTACTGTTCGCCATCGGGATTGAACAGCGAAGCCCAGATTTTGGCAAGGTCTTCCGGATTCCACGCCAGCGTCACCTTTTTGCGCTGCTGCGCCGGATCGATAGCTTCGAGCGCCTCGCGCCCATGGAAATCATGGTCGAACTTGACGAACGGGCCATAGCCCAGTTCCCACGGATTGAGGTAATAGTCCTCGATCGATTTCGACACGAACGAGCCACCGATCGAACCCGTCGCTTCATAGCTGTCGGGCCCCAGCCATTCGCGAAAGCCTTTCAGCTTCTCGCCGGTATAGATCGCGGGCAACGGCGACGGAATCCAGCCCGATTCAAGCGTGTTCGACGGATAGGCGCGGCTGCCGCAGGCGATCAGGCCGAATTCCTTGCCCGCTTCGAGAATCGCGGCGCGGATTTCTTCCTGCGTGTCATAGGGGCCCCAGATTTCGAGACCCGGCGCACCCGACATGCCGTGGCGCAGCGTGCGCACGGTGTGCCCGGCGATGTGCATCGTCGACATGTTGAAGAACTTGAGCTGTTCGAGCGGCCGACCATGCAGCTTTTCGATCACGTTCCAGGCCTGCGGGCCCTGGATCTGAAAGCGCCATTCCTTGCGATGCGCAGGCTTGCCCATCAGACGCATCGGCGAACGGTCATCAAGCTCGATCTCGACGTCATAGCCGCCGGTCGCGGCATGATAGCGCAGCCAGTTCGAAGCGGGCGCGCGGCCGACGTATGTAAACGATTCCGCCTCTTCCCAGAAGATGATGCCATCGCCGATGACATGGCCATAGGGCGTCGTCGGCACATATTGCTTGGCCTTGTTGACGGTCCAGCCCTTGGACGAATTGATCATCGTGTCGGACAGGAGCTTCGCCGCGTCGCGCCCGCGAATATAGAGGTTTACCATGTGGTGCGACTGGTCGAACAGCACCGCGCTGTGCTGCCAGGCCCACTGCTCCGAACGCCAGTTGGAGAACTCGGGCGCGACCACCGGATAGACATAGGCGCCGAGCTGCGAATTGCGCAGCATGTCGACAATGCTGCTCTGCTGCGCGAGCAGCTGATCAAGATTCGTGGCGGACACGTTTTCCCTCTCCGTACGGTTGCAATTTGTATGCAACGCATACTATAAATTGACACCCATGCAAATGGAAAGTGGCCGCGCCATCCTCAGCGCGGGTCGCAAGGAGAGGTACAAAAAAATGAGCCTGGATACCGCCCCGGACTACCAAATTCTCGCGCTGTCATGCGCCGACACGCCCGGAATAACCGCCGCCGTGACCGGATTTCTCGCCGCAGCCGGCGCCAACATCGTCGAGGCGAAACAGTTCAACGATCAGGACGAAGGCTCGTTCTTCATGCGCGTCGAATATGATCCGCGCGGGGTCGCAATTGATGTGATTCGCGATGGATTTTCGTCACTTGCCGCGCAATATGGGATGCACTGGACGCTGCGCGACAAGACATCGCGGCGCAAGGTCGTGCTGCTGGTCAGCAAATTCGACCATTGCCTGGGCGACTTGCTCTATCGCAATCGCATCGGCGAACTGAACATGGATGTGGTCGCCATCATCGGCAATCACCCGCGCGAGGCGCTGGCGATCTCGCTGATCGATACCATCCCCTATCACCATTTCCCGATCACCCGCGACACCAAGGCCGAACAGGAAGCGCGCATCCGCGACGTGGTCACGGCAACCGGCGCCGAACTGGTGGTGCTGGCGCGCTACATGCAGATCCTCTCGGACGAAATGGCCGCATTCCTGTCAGGGCGCTGCATCAACATCCACCATTCGTTCCTGCCCGGATTCAAGGGCGCTAAGCCCTATCATCAGGCACACGCGCGCGGGGTCAAGATGATCGGCGCAACCGCGCACTATGTCACCGGCGATCTCGACGAAGGCCCGATCATCCATCAGGATGTCGAAGCGATCACCCACGCCCATCGCCCCGACGATCTGGTGCGCCGCGGTCGCGATATCGAACGGCGCGTACTGGCCGAGGCGGTGCGCCTGCATCTTGAAGACCGCGTGCTCGTCAATGGCGCCAAGACCGTGGTGTTCCGCGACTGATCAGGCCAGCGCGAGCAAAATGGCGGCCAAGGCTTCGGGGCGCGATAGAAACGGGCTGTGGTCCGCCCACAATGTTTCGACCCGCGCCCCGGGCACCAGATGCTGCATGCGCCGCTGGCTCGCCAGCGGAATGGTGCGATCGTCGGTGCATTCGACATAGACACGCGGCACCCGGCCATAGCGTTCGGGCGTCAGTTGCAGCGGAACGGAGCGCGGCCGGTGCGGTTCGTCGACCAGCCGCGCCATCGCGGCCGAGGCCAGCTCGGGCGGTGCCAACTGGGCAAACACGGCTGCCGGATCGGCGCCGGTGATGCGTGTGCCATGCCCGCCGGACGTCGGCGAAATCAGCGCATCGAAGGCCGGGTTCGGCCCTTCGAGTTGCTTGAACTGCGCGCGCGACATGCCGTCGGGCAGCATCATCGCGCAGATATAGACCAGCGTATCGATCGCCTCGGGCGCCTTTTCGGCGGCCTGGCTGATGACCAGACCGCCCCGGCTGTGTCCGGCAAGGATCACCGGACGCCGGCTCGCGGACCGGCACAGGCCGGCCGCGAATTCGGCCCAGCCGTCAAGCGTCACCGCATCGAGCGCCGCCTCGTCACCGCCCATGCCGGGCAAATCGGGCGCGATGACATCATGCCCCGCCGCTTCCAGCCGATGACGCAGCCCGTCAAAGCACCAGCCGCCGTGCCACGAACCATGGATAAGGACGAATGTCGCCATGGCTTTACCGCGCGTGGCCGGTGAATGTGCGCAATGCCGGATTGGTATGATCGGGCATTTCCAGCGCCGCCTTCACGCCCGGCCGCGCCGTCATCCGATCGCGCCAGTCGATCAGCCGGGGCCAGGTTTTCGCCGCTTCCAGTTCGGGAAACATGCGTTCGACCATCATGCCGCACATCGCGTAGAAATTGGCGTCTGCCGTGGAGACCATATCGCCCGCGATCCAGGCATTGGTTTCGAGCTGCTTGTCGACTTTGGCGCAGGCATAGACGATCTTGTCCATGGCGTGGGCCAGGTCCGCTTCGGAAAAGCCCGAGCGCGCCGTCTGCCACTTCTTGCGCTGATCGGGCAGCGGAATGCGCTCGACGAGCCTTTCAAAGTCGCCGCTTTCGATGCCGCGCGCAATCACCCCGACCATGCGATGCCAGCCATGCATCGAGACATAGTTCATCACATGTTCGTCGACGAATTTGTTCCAGTACCGCATGCGCGCCTTGCCCACCGCGTCGGCGGGGCGAAGCGGCACTTCGGGAAAGACGTCTTCAAGATATTCGTTGATCACGGTGGTCTGGGTGATCACCGCGCCATCGTGGACGAGCACCGGCACCTGGCCTTCGGGATTGATCGCCAGAAACCAGTCGGAATGCTGTTCGAACTTGTGCAGATCGACATAGACGCTTTCGAAATCGAGCCCCTTTTCCTTGAGGCAGATCATCGATTTCAGCGAATTGGCCGCCGGTTCGGCGTGGTAATAGATCAGGCTCACAGGCTTGTCCTCTCCCGTGCCGTCGTCGCGCGCCCGGCCTTCAGCCAAGCCCGAGCACGCGCGCGGCATTGTCTTTCATGATCAGCGGCAGCACGTCTTCCTTGAACCCGACAGCGCGCGCCGCCTCGATCCATTTGGCCGGATGGATCAGGGGAAAATCGCTGCCGAACAGCATCTTCTTGCGCAATTGCGTGTTGGCATACTGGATGATCTGCGGCGCGAAATACTTCGGGCTCCATCCCGACAGATCGATGAACACATTTTCCTTGTGCAGCGCCATCGACAGGCTTTCATCGACCCACGGCCAGCTCGGATGCGCCAGGATGATTTTCATGTCGGGGAAATCGACCGCAACGTCGTCGACCAGAATCGGCTGCCCATATTTCAGCCGCGCCCCGCCGCCGCCGCGCATTCCTGTGCCGATACCCGAATGCCCGGTGTGAAAAATCGCGGGCAATTTATAGTGGTTGATCACTTCATAGATCGCATAGCCCATGCGGTCGGCAGGCAGGCAATCCTGCATGATGTGATGAAACTTGAAGCCGCGCACGCCATGGTTTTCGATCAGATCGCGCGCCTCGCGCGCGCCGAGCTTGCCCTTGTGCGGGTCGATCGAGGCAAACGGGATGCAGATGTCATCGTTGGCCGCGGCATATTCGGCGACTTCGTAGTTCGACACGCGCTTGGCGCCGATCCCGCTTTCGCAATCGACCGTGAACAGGCAAAATGCGATCTGCTGTGCGCGGTAAAGCTCGATGATTTCAGGGATTTTCGGCCGTTCGCGGGGCGCCTTGAAATAGGTGCTGGCCGCGTCGAAATACTGGCCCATCACCGGGTCTTCGGGATCGTGGCACGACACTTCGGCGTGAACATGGACGTCGATGGCGGAAATGCGGGACAGATCGATCGGCATGAGGCAAACTCCAGGAAACGCGCGGCCATGCCGGCAACCAAGCACCCGGTCGAGGCAAGCGCAAGCCCGCCCCGACCGTCCAGGGCTCACATCTGGATAATCACGGTCTTGGTTTCGAGATAGGCCTCGACCCCCGCCCGGCCCTGTTCGCGACCGAGCCCCGATTGCTTGTAGCCGCCAAAAGGCAGCGCGGTGTCGATAATGGCGTGGCAATTGCCCCAGACCGTGCCCGATTTGATCTTCGCGGCGAGCTTGTGCATCGCCGAAACATCGCGCGTCCAGATCCCGGCACCAAGGCCAAAACAGGTATCGTTGGCCATTTTCGCCACTTCGTCGAGATCGTCGAAACGCTGCGCCACGACGACCGGCCCGAAGATTTCCTCGCGCACCACGCTCATTTGCGGGTTCACATTGGCAAGGATCGTCGGATTGACATAATAGCCGCCATCGGTGGCCGGGGCGTCGCCGCCCATGACCACGCTGGCGCCATCGCGCTTGCCCGCCGCGATATAGCCCATCACGCGATCATGCTGTTCCTTGCTGACCAGCGGCCCCATGTGCGCGGCAGGATCGAGCGCAGGGCGCGGCGCCCAGAACGGCGCGGTCGCCGCCATGCCTTCGAGCACGCTGTCGAACACCGACTTGTGCGCAAACAGACGCGATCCCGCGACGCAGACCTGGCCCGAATTGAAAAAGATCGCGCCCGCAGCGCCGGCGGCAACTTGCGCCACATCGACATCGGACAGAATCACCACCGGCGACTTTCCGCCCAGTTCGAGCGTCACGCGTTTCATCGTTTCGGTGGCATTGCGGTTGATTACTTTGCCGATCTCGGTCGATCCGGTGAAGGCGATCTTGTCGACATCGGGATGCTTGACCAGTCGGTCGCCCGAGATATGGCCGAGCCCGGTAATCACGTTGACCACGCCCGCCGGGAAGCCCGCCTCGACAACCAGATCGGCCAGCCGCAGCGCGGTGATCGACGTCTGTTCGGCGGGTTTGAGCACCAGCGTACAGCCCGCCGCGAGCGCCGGAGCAATCTTCAGCGTGGCCATCAACAGCGGGAAATTCCACGGCACGATCTGGCCGCAGACGCCGACCGGTTCCTTGACGGTATAGCTGAACACCGTACCCGCCGGCATCGCATAAGGCGCGGTGGTTTCGCCCGCGACTTTGCTCGCCCAGCCGGCCATGAAGCGCAACTGGCTGATCGCGCCGGGAATGTCGACGGCGCCCGCCATGGCCTTGGGCTTGCCGTTGTCGATCGCTTCCAGTTCGGCAAATTCGTCGGCATGCGCTTCGAGCAAGTCGGCGAGCCGGTTGATGATCCGTTCGCGGGCCATCGGCGGCAGGCCCGACCAGCGCCCGTCGTCAAAGGCGGCGCGCGCGGCGGCAACTGCGCGGTCGACATCGGCGGGGGACGCATCGACCACATGCGACACGATCCGCCCGGTCGAGGGGTCTTCGACTTCGATCAGTGCGCCATGGCTCGAATCGACCCACTGGTTGTTGATGAACAGCTGCGGCTTGCGCGCCAGTGCCTTGGCCGCGGCGGGCGAATAGGCGGGCTGGACATAGCTGATGGTGGCGATGTCGTTCATCGGTCATCCTCTTTCAGGCTTCGTCCGCGCTTGGTGCGCGACACGTGATTTGTAGGCAATGCATACAAACTTCACGGATCGTTGCAACCGCGAATCATGTCCCGGGTCCAAACCCCGATTCGCCGGGGCGCGGAGCGCCGCGCCATGGCCAGACCCTGCTCGCGCGCACCGCAGACCCTATCATATGTGATCTTTTTGCTGCAAAATCGCACGCAATGCCGCGCCCCTTCGATCTGCCTCTTGCCAAGCGAATTGTTGTATGCGCTACATACAAAAAGCAGGTGCCCTGAACAAAGAGGCGCCGCGATGGAGAGGAAATTGAAGATGCACGCTGAAACGATGCTGCATAGCGCCGACGGCTGTTCGCTGTCGCCATGCAAAACCAGACTGACATCGCTGATGGGCTCGTCGCTGCTCGTGCTGGCGATCGGCACGCTGCTCGCCGGGCCCGCATACGCCGCAGAGGCGGGCGATGCCCCCCCGGCTGCCCCGGACACCAAAGCCGCGTCTATCGAGGAAATCATCGTCACCGCGCAGTTTCATTCGCAGAAACTGCAGGACACGCCGATCGCGATCACCGCGCTGACCGGCGCCAGCCTGGAAGCGCGCAGCGCCAGCAGCCTTGCCAGCATTTCCGACAGCGCGCCCAGTGTCGTGCTGCGCCCGGCATCGGCGGCGTTCGGCGATTCGGTGGTGGCCTCGATCCGCGGGCTTGGCCAGGGCGACTTTGACCCGGCGATGGAGCCGGGCGTCGGCATCTATATCGACGACGTCTATTTCCCGCGCCTGACCGGCGCCAATCTCGACCTGATGGATGTCGACCGCGTCGAAGTGCTGCGCGGGCCGCAGGGGACATTGACCGGCAAGAATTCCGAAGGCGGCGCGATCAAGTTCTTTTCCAAGGCGCCCTCGGGCGACACCGACGGCTATGTCTCGGCGACGTATGGCAGCCGCCATCGCATCAATCTTTCCGCCAGTGCCGATTTCAAGCTGGCCGAGGGCCTGTTTGGCCGCGTATCAGGCGCCTATGCCGATCAGGACGGCTATGTAAACGTCTATGACTATGGCTGCATGAACCCGTCGAGCGGCGTTCCCTCGACGACCGGCGGGACCAATTGCCTGAAATACAAGGAAGGCGATGTCGGCTATAAAGCCGTGCGCGGCATCTTGCGCTATAATCCCAATGAACGGCTCGATGTCACGATCAGCGGCGATTATACCAAGGATCAGCATCACAATGCGGCGCAAGTGCTGCTTTATGCCAACAACACCAATCCCAATGTGCAGACATCCAACGGCCTGCCCTATGACAGCCGCTTCATCTGCGGGCCGTTCTGCAACTATGACACCACCGGACAAAGCGCGAGCACCTTCGTCGCCGGTCTGATCCCGGCGCTCAACGGCATCCCGTTTCAGGCGACATCGGGGTCGGAACTGAGCATTTATTCCAGTTGGGGCGTGTCGGGCAAAGTGCTCTACAACCTGACCGATGCGATCAAGCTGACATCGATCACGGCCTATCGCTCGTTTGAAAACACCTTCAGCGTCGACAACGACTTGTCGCCGGCCAATGTCGGCTTTGGCGCCAACGATGTCACCGACTGGTCGTTCAG
Organism: Novosphingobium sp. Fuku2-ISO-50; assembly: GCF_001519055.1. Taxonomy (GTDB): domain Bacteria; phylum Pseudomonadota; class Alphaproteobacteria; order Sphingomonadales; family Sphingomonadaceae; genus Novosphingobium. Next base: position 416,234 of record NZ_KQ954286.1, read on the forward strand.
CCAGGAACTGCGCCTGAATGCAAAGATCAACAGCATCACCAATCTGACCGTCGGCGGCTTCGTTTCGGACGAAAAGGCCAATTACTACGCGCTGCAGGACATCCGCTATGTCGCAGCCGGACCACTGCCGGTCGAACCTTTGCAGTTCATCCAGAACGACCCCATCCGCACCAAGTCGCAAGCGGTCTATGGCAATCTCGATCTCCAGCCGACGAGCGCGCTGTCGATCAATGCCGGGCTGCGCTACACGCATGACTCCAAAAGCTATACGTTCTACCGGCTCGAACTCGACGGGGTTACGCCCAATCCGTTTCTGCCGTTCAACGGGCTGGGCGACACGTTCGCCAAGAGCCGGGTCGATTACCGCGTTGCCGTCAATTACCGGTTCTCGCCCGAAGCGATGGTCTATGCCTCTGTCGCGACCGGATACAAGGCCGGCGGGGTTGATCCGCGTCCGTTCAACGCCGCGCAAGTCGTTGGCTTTGGCCCGGAAAACGTTACCTCGTATGAATTGGGCGCCAAGACCGACTTGCTCGACCGCAAGCTGCGGCTCAATCTCGATGTGTTCTATCTCGATTTCAAGAATGCGCAGTTGACCTTGCTGTCATGCCCGCAATTCGGGGGTCCAGGCCCTTGCGCCCTGCCGCAGAACGCGGGCAATGCCCATTCCAAGGGGGTCGAGGCCGAAGTCCTGCTGCGCCCGGTCGCCGGGCTGCAGATCGACGGTTCGCTGTCGTATCAGGACTGGAAATGGACTTGCGTCAATCCGCAAGTGGTCGGCCTCGGCGCCGGGGCCTGTTCGTCGGATCCTTCGGTCATCGACCTGATCAGCAAGATGCCTCCCGGCATGGAACAATGGAAATGGAACGTCGGCGCGCAATATGAGGCAGACCTCGGCAAGGCGGGCACGCTGACCCCGCGTTTCGACATCAGCTATCAGGGCAGCCAGATCGGCAACGTGCTCGCCGCGGCAGCGGGTTCGCCCTCGGCGCTCTATGGCCAGGAAGGCGCCTATACGCTCGCCAATGCGCGCATCACCTGGCACGACAAGGCCAAGGGTCTGTCGATCGCGCTCGCCGTTACCAACGTGTTCGACAAATACTACTACACGTCGAAGTTCGACCTGACCGGTGCAGGCGCCGGGGCCATTTCCGGATCGCCCGGGCGGCCGCGCGAATGGGCCGTGACAGTCAAGAAATCGTTCTGAACAGATCGGCGGGTGCAGCGATGCACCCGCCGACCGCCACAGCGGGGCCTGATTTTTCCATGACATTGCTGCCCACCGGCGTTTCGCTGCGCCATCCCGAACGCGTGTTCATCGGCGGCGCATGGATGCCGCCACACAGCGACCGGCTGATCGACCTGATCTCGCCCGACACCGAACAAGTGATCGCGCGCGTCGCCGAAGCCGATGACGTCGACGTGGACCGCGCGGTTGCCGCTGCGCGCCACGCCTTTGACCATGGCCCATGGCCGCACATGGCGCCCGCCGAGCGGATTGCCGCATTCCGCCGCATGATCGCGCATCTCGAGCCGCGCGTGCCCGAATTGGCGCGCGCCTGGACCGCGCAGATGGGTGGCCTGGCCGCATTTGCCGGGCCGATGCATGCGGGCAGCCTTGCCGCCCTGAATCAGATCGCCGGTTTTGCCGAAGCGTTTGCCTTTGTCGAACAGCGCCCCAGCCTGGCCGCCGCTTGCGCTTTGGTGGTTCACGAACCGGTCGGCGTGGTCGCCGCCATCGCGCCGTGGAATGCGCCGTTCGGGATCATGGCCAACAAGCTGGCCTATGCGCTGCTGACCGGGTGTACGGTGATCATGAAGCCTTCGCCCGAGACCCCGCTGGAGGCCTATATCCTGGCCGAAGCCGCCGAAGCGGCAGGCATTCCGCCGGGTGTCGTCAATCTCGTACCTGCGCATCGCGAGGCCAGCGATCATCTCGTGTGCAATCCGGGCGTCGACAAAGTCAGCTTTACCGGATCGACACTGGCGGGGCAGCGCATCGGCATGGTCTGCGCCGAACGCATGGCGCGCTGCACGCTCGAACTGGGCGGCAAATCGGCAGCCATCGTGCGCGACGATTTTGCCATCGCCGACGCCGCGCGGCTGTTGACCGGCACGATCACGATGATGAGCGGGCAAGTCTGCGCCATGCTCAGCCGTGTCGTCGTGCCACGCGCGCGGCATGACGAACTGGCCGAAGCGATCGCCGCCGAAATGCGCGCCGTGCGCATTGGCCACAGCGACGATCGCGCGGCGCAATTGGGCCCTCTGGCCATGAAGCGGCAGTTGGAGCGCGTCGAAAGCTTTATCGAGGAAGGCCGCAAGACCGCCGATCTGATTACCGGCGGACAGCGCCCGACGCATCTCAACCACGGCTATTTCATCGAACCCACCCTGTTCGCGCATGTCGACAACGCCAGCCGCATTGCGCAAGAAGAAATCTTCGGCCCGGTGCTCTGCCTGATCCCCGCCGACGACGACAATCACGCGATCGCCATCGCCAATGACAGCCGCTATGGCCTCAACGGCTCTGTCCTGACGCACGATGCCGACGCGGCCTGGCGGATCGGTCGCCGCGTGCGCACCGGCGGCTTTGGCCAGAACGGGCTGCGCATGGATTTCGGCCTGCCGTTCGGCGGATTCAAGCAATCGGGCATCGGCCGCGAAGGCGGGCCCGAAGGGCTGCACCCCTATCTCGAAATGAAAACCATGCTGCTCGATGCGGTTCCCGCTGGCGTTTAGCGCAATTCCAGACAGCCGCCGTCGACATAGAGATCGACGCCGTTGATGAAGCTGGCCTCGGCACTGGCGAGGAACAGCGCGGCGCGGGCGACTTCCCCGGCCTCGCCCATGCGCCCGATCGGCACCACGTCCGACAGCATGGCGCGCATCGCGGCAATCCGGGCCTCGGGCGCGTCGCGCTTGAAAATCTCGGTGTCGGTCGGCCCCGGGCTGATCATGTTGACGCGGATGCGGCGCGCCAACACTTCCTTGGCAACGATCCGCACCACCGCGCGAAGCCCCGCCTTGGCCGCAGCATAGGCCACATTGCCGGGCACCGCGGCGACCGAACCGATCGAGCCCGTCACCACGATCGCCCCGCCATCGCGCATCAGCGGCAGCGCCTGTTGCAAGGCAAAGAACGCGCCGCGCAAATTGACCGCATGAATGGTGTCCCAAAATGCCTCGGTGACATCGGCAACCGGCGCAAAGCCTCCGACCCCGGCGTTGCAGAACAACACGTCGATCGGCCCCATCGCATCGGCAATTTCGCCGAGCACCGCCGCGCTTTGCGCCGGATCGCCGATGTCGGCCACACGGATCAGCGCGCCCGTCTCTGCGGCCGCCGCCGCCAGCGTTTGCGCATTGCGCCCGGTCAGCGCCAGCCGCGCGCCTTCGGCTGCAAACAGCCGCGCCGCCGCCAGACCGATCCCGGCATTGCCGCCCAGAATCACCACCACTTTGTCCTCAAAGCGCATCGCCCGCGTTCCTTGTTCAAATCATCGGATTGGGATTGACCGGGTGTTCGGGCAATTCCTGGATCACATCCCAGTGTTCGACGATCATTCCGCGTTCGAGGCGAAAGATGTCCGCCACCGCGAGCCCCCGATCGCCCGTCCAACGCACGACATGGACATGGACGACGACATGGTCGCCATCGACAAAGGCGCGATGAATCGTCTGGCGCGCCTCGGGCGAATCGGCACGCCGATCATCGAGCCAGCGCTTGAGCGCGTCTCGCCCCGGTTCGGCAAGCGAGCTGTGCTGCACATAATGCTGCGCAATGAAACGATCGACCGCAGACGAATCGAGCGGCATCAGCACCGCCTCGTACATGGCAAGAACATGCGCCAGATTGGCTTGTTCGATCGGCGTGCGGCTCATGCGGCGGGCCCCTTTTCTCCCTGCGCGCAAGGCCAATCGGCGCTTGCGCTATTTATAACATTTGATACGGTAACGCAAAGGTCGGGACAAGACCTCAATGACACATTCGGGAGAGATCATGGACCGGCAGGCGCTCTACGCCGTGCTCGACGGCTTTCTGGACGCGCTGCGATCCGGAAACGCGGATGCGGTCAACTGGGCCGATGGCGCGCTGACGTCGGAAAACAATGTCATGCTCGACATCGGTGACGGGGTCTGGGGCACGATCATCGGCCTTGGCGATTATGCCTTGCGCTTTGCCGACACGCGCACCGGACAGGTCGGCTATTTCGGCACGGTGATCGAGGCGATCGAGGAATCCGGGCTGACGCTGCGGCTCAAAGTCGATGCTGCAGGCGCCGTGACCGAGGCGGAACTGTGCATCGTTCGCCAATCGGACAGCGGCATCAAGTTTGAAAACCCGCGTTACTGGACCAAGCCGATCCTTGAGGCCGATGCAATCGCGCCCTGCCCGCGCGACGAGATGGTGCACCTGTCGAACGGCTATTTCGATACGCTACAATTGAACGACGGGACGATCCACACCCGCTTTCACCCCGATTGCCAGCGCGTCGAAAACGGCGTGCAGACCACCTGCAATCCCGAATTCGCCAAAATCGTGCCGGTCTCTGCGCTGGGCTGCGAGGCGCAGTTCCGCATGGGCAATTATCGCTATGACGATGCCTTGCGCGCGCGGCGCTTTCCCCTCGTCGACGAAGAGCGCGGGCTGGTGCTGGCATTCGGCTTCATCGATCATTCGGGGCGGCTCGACACCTATCAACTGACCGACGGGCGCACGGTCAAAAGCCCGGTGCGCCGCCCGCACAGCTTTTACATTTCCGAACTGTTCAAGATCGATCACGGCATGATCTGCCAGATCGAGGCCAATTTCATCACGGTGCCCTATCGCATGCCCAGCCCGTGGGAAACGTGCCGATGAAAGGCGCACTTACCGCCCTGGTCCTGACGGCGCTGGCCGCCGCTCCGCTGGGCGCGGCGCCGGGCGACTGGACCAGTCCGGGCGGCGATGCGGGCAAGACGCATTTTTCGCCGCTCACGCAAATCGATCCCGGCAATGCCGCGCGACTGGGCCTTGCCTGGCAGGCCGATCTTGGCACCGACCGCGTGCTCGAAGCGACGCCGGTCGTGGTCGACGGCACGCTTTACACCAGCGGCGTTGCGGGCCGGGTCTATGCGTTCGACGCTGCCACAGGCCGCGAAATCTGGCGCTTCGAACCCGAAATCGACATGCAGGTCAACCGCTGGGTCTGTTGCGACATGGCCAATCGCGGCGTCGCTGTTGCCGGGGGCCTCGTCTATGTCGGCGCGCTCGACGGCTGGCTCTACGCGCTCGATGCGCGGACGGGCAAAGTGGTGTGGAAAGTCGACAGCATCGAGGATCACACACGCGGCCTCAGCTCGACCGGCGCACCAGAGATTGCCGGTGATGTGGTCGTGCTGGGCAATGCCGGATCGGACTATGACGCGCGCGGCTATGTCACCGCGTATGACCGGCGCACCGGCGCGCTGCGCTGGCGGTTTCACATCACGCCGCGCGATCCCCGGCTCGGGCCGCAGGACAGTCCCGAGCTCGATGCGGCGGTCAAGACCTGGGACCCGGCGAGCCGCTGGGACATGGGCGCGGGCGGATCGCCGTGGGATGCGATCGCCTATGATCCCGAAACCGGCCTCGTGCTCGTCGGAACGGGCAATGCCGAGCCCTACAGCCTGACTTTGCGCAGCCCCAAAGGCGGGCGCAATCTCTATGTTTCCTCGATCGTCGCGCTCAATGCAAAAACCGGGCGAATGGCCTGGTTCTATCAGGAAAGCCCCGAGGATCAGTGGGATTACGACGCCACCGCGCCGATGATCCTGACACATCTGACGCTCGACGGCCGCGACCGGTCGGTCGTGCTGCACGCGCCCAAAAACGGCTTTCTCTATGTGATCGACCGGGCCACGGGCGAAGTCCTGCGCGCCAATCCGATCGTGCGGGTCAATTGGGCCCGGCGCATCGACCTCAAAACCGGCCTGCCCGAACTCGACCCCGCCGCCGCCGACATTTCGGCAGGGCCCAAGATCGTTTTTCCAGCAACGCCGGGCGCGCGCAACTGGCATCCGGGATCATACAATCCGGCGACCGGGCTGTGGTACGGCGCGGTGCTCGACATGGGCAATCTGATCTTTGTCCCGCCCGGACCAAAGCCTTATGCCGCCAAAGGGCTCAACACCGGCGCGGCGCTGATCTTTACCGCCGACCTTGCGCAAGCGTTGCCCACTCTGCCTGCGCCGGTCCAGACGGCGGTCAAGGCACTGCCCGCCTGGCAGGAGGTGCTCGCCAATCCGGCCCATGCCGAAATCCGCGCGATCGACCCGCTGACGGGGCGCACGGTCTGGGCCGATCCGACCGGCGGCTGGCAGGATCGCGGCGGGGTCTTGACCACGGCTTCGGGCCTTGTCGTTCACGGCACGCTGTCGGGCGAATTGCGCGTGCTCGATGCGCGCAACGGGCGGCTGATCAAGGCGATCGAGACCGGCAGCTCGATCCTTGCCGCGCCGATGACCTATTCCGTGCGCGGGGTGCAATATATCGCGGTCATGGCGGCCTGGGGCGGCGGCGGCTATCCCTATGTCCCGCGCTATGCTGCGGCCTATCGGCGCGGCAATGCGGGGCGGCTGCTGGTATTCCGGCTCGATGGCACGCCGGTTCCGCTGCCGCCGCCATTGCCGCCGCTGGAAGTTGCGCCGCCTGCCCCGGCGCAGGCCACAGGCGTCACGCCCGCAACGATCGCGCGCGGACAGGCGCTGTTTTTCACCACCGGCTGCGCGCTGTGCCACGCCAATCAGCCGCGCTCGATCACGCCCGATCTGCGCCGGATGGACGCCGCGACCCATACCGCATTCCGCCGGATCGTGCTCGACGGGCTCTATCAATCGGCGGGAATGCCCCGCTGGGATGACGTGCTGCGGCCCGAAGATGCCGATGCGATCCATGCCTGGCTGATCGATCAGCAGGCCAGGACGCGCGCCGAAGACCTGGCCAAACAGGCCAGGGGACTGCCGCTCGATGCGCCGAGCCTTGCCATCTTGTCGAATTATTGAAGGGGAAGCGACCATGATCACACAAGTCCTGCAGCCATGAAGCTGGTCCTTCCCCCGCGCGTCGGGCCAAAGGCGTTCGATGCCGCGCTGACCGCCTTTGCCGGTGTGGTCGGCAAGGAATGGGTCATGGCGGGCGATGCCGACCGCGACGCCTATAGCGACATCTATGCCCCCGGCCCTGCCGATCAATGGCCCGCCTCGGCGGCGGTCGCGCCGGGCTCGGTCGAGGAAGTGCAGGCGATTGTGCGTCTCGCCAATCAGCACACGATCCCGCTCTGGCCGGTCTCGCGCGGCAAGAACCTTGGCTATGGCACTGCCGCCCCGCGCATGGCGGGCAGCGTGGTGCTCGATCTGGGGCGGATGAACCGGATCATCGACATCGATGCGCGACTGGCGACATGCGTGCTCGAACCGGGGGTAAGCTTTTTCGATCTGTACGAAGCGGTGCAGCGCGAAAAACTGCCGCTATGGCTGTCGGTGCCGGGCAATGCCTGGGGCTCGGTGCTGGGCAATGCCTTTGAACACGGCATCGGCTATACCCCTTATGGGCTTCACGCGCGCAATTTGTGCGGGTTTGAAGTCGTGCTGCCCGATGGCGATCTGGTGCGCACGGGCATGGGCGCGATGAGCGGAAACCATGCCTGGCATCTCCATCCCATGAGCTTTGGCCCGACGTTCGATCTCGCCTTTACGCAGTCGAGCCTCGGCGTGGTGACGCGCGCCGGATTGTGGATGCAGCCCGCGCCCGCCGCTTCGCTCGAACTGGTGTTCGACATCCCCAACGAAGACGATATCGGCTGGGTGATCGACACGATCGCCCCGCTGAAAATCGCCGGTACGATCGATCAGAACGTGTTTGTGCCAAGCTGGCTGGGCAAGATGGTGCTGAAAGGGCAGCGCCACGATTTCTGGGACAAGCCCGGCGCTATCCCCGAATGGCGCGTCAAGGAACTGCTCGCGCAATACAAGCTCGGCTATTGGCAAGTCGCGCTGCGGCTTTATGGCGAAGAGCCGGTGATCCGTGCAAAGGCCGACGTGGTGCGCGCGGCGATGGCGCGCCACTTGTCCGCGCCGCCCGCCGAGCACTGGTGGCATGCGGGCGATCCGATGAACGCGATGGATACGACAATGGGCGTGCCCTCTGCCGCGCCCTTGCAGATGAGCGACTGGGTCGGCGGGCGCGGCGCGCACATGGGCTTTTCGCCGGTGGTCCCGGCGACTGCCGAGCATGTCATGGGGCAATTGAAGCGCAGCCGCGCGATCATTGCCGCGCACGATGTCGATTTCTACGCCAGCTTCACCATCGGCGGGCGCTTTGCCACCAATATCAACATGCTGATGTACGATCGCGATAAACCCGATCAGGTCGCCAACATGAAGCGGCTGTTCTCGGCCCTGATCGGCGAGACGGCCAAGGCGGGCTACGGCGAATACCGCACGCACCTCGGCTGGATGGACACGGTGATGGACACCTATGATTTCAACAACCACGCGCTCCGGCGGCTGAACGAGAAAATCAAGGACGCGCTCGATCCCAACGGCATCCTTGCACCGGGCAAGCAGGGCGTCTGGCCCTCGGCCATGCGCGATCAGGCAAAGGCGGGCCGGGTATGAAGCATTCTATCGCACGTTGGGCGCTCGGCGCCGCGCTGTTGGCCCCGGCGGCGCAGGTTCTCGCCGATCCGCCGCCGCTTCCGCCCTATCAGATGCGCGCCCCGGCCCCGGCGGGCAACCGGCTGAGCCCCGGACGCGATGGCAAGGCGCTGTTTGAAAACCATTGCGGATATTGCCACCTTGCCGCGGGCATGGGCACCAATCTCCTGGTCAAGCAACGCCTTGCCGCAGGCGCCGGCCCGGCGACCGCGCTGCTCGCCAACCGCGACGACCTGACCGCAGCCTATGTCCACGCGGTCGTGCGCATGGGCAAAGGCGCGATGCCGCCGCAGACCCGCGTCGATGCCACCGATAGCGAGCTCGACAGCGTCGCCGCCTATCTCGGGAGGGGCAAATGACGCTCAACCGCCGCGCGCTGATCAAGGGCGGAGCCGCTTGCGCCGGGGCGTTCGGCGCAGCCCCCCTCGCCCGTGCGATACAATCCGTCGATGTCGCGCTTCACGACAGCCGGTTTGGTGTGCCCATCGCCCTTGCGGCCACGCGCAGCATCGATCTCGTCGACGAACGCCGCGCGCATTGGGCGACAATCCGCACAGGGCTCGGTCGCGCACGCAGCGTGACCGGGATCACGACCTGGAGCGATTATGTCCTGATCGCGCACGAACTCGAACGGCGCGGCTTTCGCCGCGCCGCCGAACGACGAGTGGGCCGGTTGTGGCGCTTTACGCTATTGCGCCAGGATCAGCGCATCGAGCGCAATGACACCCTGACCTGACGGATAGAGAATCACCGGGTTGAGATCGAGCTCGGCAAGGCGCGGTTCGCTGTGCAGCAGCCGCGCCACTTTGACGATCAGGGCCGCCAATGCCGCCACATCGAGCGCCGGAGCCCCGCGCCAGCCGGAAAGCAGCGCCGCGCTTTTCAGCTTGCCGAGTTCCGCGAGGACTTCGCTCTCGGTCATGTCGGGCGTAAACAGCCGCACGTCCTGCAGGATTTCGGCAGTCACCCCGCCAAAGCCCGCAAGCACGACCGCGCCCCATTCGGGATCGTTGCGCCCGCCGACGATCATTTCGACCCCGCGCGGGCCCATCGCCTCGATCAACACGCCATCGAGCGCAATCGTCGCATCATAAGCGGCCACACTGGCATGCATCCGCTCCCATGCCGCGCGCACGGTATCGGCGTCGGCAAGGTTGAGCATCACGCCGCCCGCATCGCTCTTGTGGCTGAGCGCGCTGGCCTGCGCCTTCATGGCCACGGGGTAGCCCAGCGCTTCCGACGCCGCGACCGCTGCATCGGGGCTCGCCGCAAACGTCCCGCGCGGGAATGGCACGCCCAAAGGCCCGAGCAACGCTTTCGAGCGATATTCGGGTATCACCCCCGCCTCATCGGCGAGCGCGAGCATCGGCAGGGCTTCGGGTTCCGCTGCCCCGGACGGCGCGCGATCGCCACCGAGCCGGGTCAGCGCGGTCAGCACGCGCTCGGTGGTCGGAAACCACGGCACGCCCCGTTCGCGCAGCGCGGCGATGTAGTGCTCGGGCATTCGCGCGCCTTCGTCGAGCCCGGCAAAGATCATCGGCTTGGTCAGCGTGCGTCCGTCGAGCGCGGCAAGGATCGCCGGCACCTTGATGTCGGCGGTCGCCGGATCGGACTGGATGATCCCGGCGACGATCGCGCCAACCCGATCGTCATCGAGCAAGGCGCCCAGGACTTCGGTATAGATCGACGGCTGACTGAGCCCTTGCGCTGTAAGGTCGAGCGGATTGCTGACCGGAACGAACGGCGGCAGCGCGGCGCGCAAGGCGGGCGCATTGGCATTGTCGAGCGCGGTCAGCGGCAGGCCGAGCCGTTCCGCCTGATCGAGCACCATCGCCTTGAACGCGCCGGATTCGCCCAGCACTGCCGTTTCGGGCCGCGCCAGCGCCGGGCAGCGCACCAGCAATTCGGCGACATCGCCCAATTCCTGCAATGTCTCGGCGAAAATCACCCCGGTACGCGCGACTTTGGCACGCATCAGCTTGTAGTCGCCCGCCATCGCCCCGGTATGGGTCGCCGCGGATTCGCGCGCCGCGCTCGATGTGCCGGGATGGAGCAGCACGATCGGCTTGCCCGCAGCGCGCGCACGCCGTGCCGCAGCCATGAACCGCGCCGGTTTGCGAAAATGTTCGACGATCATCGCGATGACTTGCGTGTCGGGATCGTCGATCAGCCAATCGACATAGTCCTCGACCCCGGTCACCGCTTCGTTGCCGGTCGATACCGAAAAGCTGGTCGGTACGGCGCGCGCGATCAGCACGGTGCCGAGCACCGCCGCCATCGCCCCCGATTGCGAGACCACGCCGACCGCGCGGCGCCCGGCAGGCGGCACGCAAAACGCTTCGACGAACGTCAGCGGGATCTTGTCGACATGGTTGACCAGGCCAAGGCAATTGGGCCCCTCGATCACCATCCCCGCGTCTGTGGCGATGCGCGCGATCTCGGCCTGTTCGGCCAGCCCCTCGGGCCCGTCTTCGGCAAACCCGGCGGAAAACACGATGGCCGCGCCGACACCGCGCGCAGCCAGCGCACGCACGGTATCGAGCACCGCCGGACGCGGAATCGCCAGGACCGCGACATCGACGTCCAAGGGCAAATCCGCGACCGTGGCGAGGCATGGGCGCGCGCCGATCGCATCGCGTTTCGGATTGATCGGATAGATCGCGCCGGAAAACCCGGCGCGATCGAGATTGGTGATCAGCGTCGCGCCGAGCGCGCCGGGTTTGTCACTGGCGCCCACCACCGCGACCGATTTCGGCCGCAAAAGGCGCGCCAGCGCGTCGCGCGAAAAGCGCGGTGCCTCGTCAGACATGCATTCTCTCCCACGCAACGAGCCGTGCGCTCAGCCTTTGACTTTCGATGTATCGAACACGCCGAGCCCCGGCTTGTAGCTCTTTTCGTCGAGGAACTGGCGCGTCGCTTCCTTGCGCGTGGCAACCCCGCCATAGCTGTGCAGCGCTTCCTGTGCGCGGATCAGGTAATCCTCGGCATTGTCGAACGTCATTTCGGTCATGCGGCGGACGGCCCACTTGGTCGCGCGCAACGCATGGCCATCCTTCTTGAGCAAGGCCTCGGCGATTTCGAGCACGCGGGCGTGGAGTCGGTCGGCGGGCACGGCTTCGGTGATCAGCCCTTGCGCTTCGGCCTGTTTGCCGGTCAGGTTTTCGCCCATCATCGCGTGATAGAGCGCCTTGCGCAGCGGCATCAGATCGACCGCGACTTTCGACGCGCCGCCACCGGGCAGGATACCCCAGTTGATTTCCGAAAGGCCGAACTGCGCATCTTCGGACGCGACGGCAATATCGCACGAAAACAGCGGGCCATAGCCACCGCCGAAACACCAGCCGTTGATCATCGCGATCGTCGGCTTTTCATACCAGCGCAGGCGTTCCCACCAGCTATAGGCTTCGCGCTGCGACTTGCGGATGGCGTGAAGGCCCTGCGCTTCGGTTTCGCGAAAATATTCGCGCAAATCCATGCCCGCAGACCAGGCCTCGCCTTCGCCGGTCAGCACCAGAACGCCGACATCGTCGCGAAATTCGAGTTCCTCGAGCACTTCCTTCATGCGGCGATTGAGCTTGGGGCTCATGCAATTGCGCTTTTCGGGGCGGTTGAATTTGACCCACGCGATCCGGTTTTCCACGGTGAAAGCGACGGTATCGGCTTCGCTGCGCTCGCTCATGTCATCCTCTTTCTTGATCTACCCAATATGCTATGAGGAATATCGATGATAATGTTATTGTCAATAACTATCCGCATCCATGCGGCAAAGGGTCTGCGTCCATGAATGATGTCCTGCGCCTTCGTCCGGGCTATGCCCTGCGCCGCGCCGCCAATGCGATGATGAGCGAATTGGCACGGCGCCTCGGCACGATCGATTTGCGCATTGCCGAGGCATCGGTGCTCTTGCTGATCGACCGGCGCGAAGATGTCACGGCGAGCGAAATCGGCCGCATTCTCGATATTCAGCGGGCCAACATGGTGCCGCTGCTGGGGCGCCTCGAAGCCGCCGGGCTGATCGAGCGGCGCCCGATCGACGGCAAGTCGCAAGCCGTGCTGCTGACCGAATCCGGCCGGCGGCGCCGCGCTCAGGCGGACGCCATCACGACTCAGTTCGAAGACGATCTGATGGCGCGGATCGATCCCGCGCACCGCGATCACCTGATCCCGGCGCTCGGCGCGCTGTGGCGCGCGGACTGATCTGCCGCCCCTGATGCTGCGGCATCCGGGGGCCGACTGTTTCGCACCATTCCCATGGGGCACGACACCCATGGCAAAACCCCTTCCCTTGCCTGCATTTGTATGCATTACTAACAATGTTTAGAGCGGATCACGCCCGTCGTCCACCCCCGTCATCGCGCGGCGGACACCATGGAAGCGGCACCAAAGGGCGGATCGGGAGAGGACGGCAAGATGGCAAAAGACAATCGAATCAGGTTCTTCGACTTGCAGCATGCCAGCGGCTGCACCACCAGCCCGTTTGTCTGGGCAACCAAGTACGCGCTAAAGCACAAGGGGTTTGACCTCGATGTCGTCGATGGCGGATTCACCGGTATCCTCGACCGCACGGGCGGTCGGTCGGAACGCCTGCCGGTGATTGTCGATGATGGCGAATGGGTGCTCGATTCGTGGCTGATCGCCGAATATCTCGATGCCAAATATCCCGATCGTCCCACGCTGATCGGCGATCCTTCGGTCAAAGTGCTGACCCAGTTCCTCGAAGCCTGGCTGTGGAAGACCGCTGTCGGCCCCTGGGCGCGCTGCTTCGCGGTCGGCTATCGCGATCGCTGCTTTGCGCAAGACATTCCCTATATCGTCGAATCGCGCCGCCGCATGTGGGGGGCGCCGATGGAAGACCTCGCCGCCGGGCGCGAAGACCGCCTGCCGCTTGTCCTGCCCGAGCTTGAATTGCTGCGCGGTATCCTGCGCGATCACAAATGGCTTGGCGGCGATGCGCCCAACTATGCCGACTATCGCGCGCTGGCGGTGTTTCTGTGGTGCGCCAGCGTGGCGGACATTCCGCCGATGACCGATGACGAGCCCTTGCGCGACTGGATCGACCGGGGCTTCGACCTCTATGGCGGGCTGGGCCGCATTCCGGGGATGAGCCCGCTGTTTGGCCTGAAACTGCGCGCGGGCGATCCCGAACCTTTTGCCAAAGGGCCGACTCTGGTCGGCGGGTTGGTCAGCCGCAACACCGGCCCCGCCTCGACTTCGGCCGAAACAGCCAAGATCACTGGTCGAAAAGAGGCTGCCAACCATGCGTAACATCGACTATTTCGACCGCCAGGTTCGCCTCCATCCAAACCGCGCCGTCTTGATCGCCAACGGCCAGACGCTGACCTATGGCGAAGTTCACGATCTGACCCACCGCGTTGCCGGCGCGCTCCTGACAGCGGGGCTGGCGCATCAGGAAGCGGTCGCGGTGATGAGCCCCAATCACCCTGCCGTACTTGTCGCGATGCTGTCGTTGTGGCGGGCGGGCGCCGCGTGGATTCCGGTCAACACGCGCAATGCGCTGGCCGACAACATCGCCTATCTCACTTATGTCCGTGCGAGCGTGCTGTTCTATCATTCGAGCTATGCCGATGACGCGCGCCAGGTGCAGCGGGACGTGCCGACGATCCGGCTGATGATCTGCCTCGATGCCGATGAGGGCGATGCGCCCTCGATCGATGCCTTCATGCTGCCTGCCGGATCGCCTCGCGTGCCCGACTGGGGCGATCCGACCGGCAATGGCGAGGAACTGACCGCGATCATCGCCACCGGCGGCACCACCGGCCCGGCCAAGGGCGTGCGCGTGCTCAACCGCAGCTGGGGCACCATGCTGGAAACGATCGGCAATATCATGGCGACCGATACGCCCCCGGTATTTCTGGCGACGGCACCGCTCACCCATGCCGCCGGGCCGTTCACCATGGCCGGGATCGCGATGGGGGCAACGGTGGTGGTGCTGCCGCAATTCGACGCCGACGCGGTGATGGATGCGATCGTGGAGCATCGCGTCACCCACACGTTCCTGCCGCCGACTGCGGTCTATACCCTGCTCGCCCATCCGCGTGTGCGCGATATCGACTATTCGAGCCTGAAATATTTCCTGCTCGCAGGCTCGGCTTGCGCGCCGGAAAAGCTGCGCCAGATGGTCGAGGTGTTTGGGCCGTGCATGTGCCAAAGCTATGGCCAGACCGAGTTTCACCTCGTCGCGACATGGCTTTCGCCGCACGTCGTCGCTGCCGCCGCAGCGGGCGATCATCCCGAGCGGCTCGCCAGTTGCGGGCAACAGACATATTCGGTGCGCGTCGAACTGATGGACGATGACGGCGCCCTGCTGGGCCCAGGCGAAGTCGGCGAAATCGTCGGACGCGGCGGGATTGTCGGCGGCGGCTATTTCGAAATGCCCGAAGTCAGCGCCGAGACCTGGGCGCACGGCTGGCACCATACCGGCGATGTCGGGCGCCGCGACGAGCATGGGTTCTACTACATCGTCGACCGCAAGAAGGACATGATCGTCACCGGCGGCTTCAACGTGTTCTGCACCGAAGTCGAAGCGGCGGTGACCGAATTGTCCGGCATTCTCGAATGCGCCGCGATCGGCATTCCCGACGAGAAATGGGGCGAAGCGGTGACCGTGCTGATCGTCGCAGCCCCAGGCGCGCCCGATGCACAAGCGATCATCGCGCATTGCAAAGAACGCATCGGCAGCGTCAAGGCGCCCAAACACGTGATCTTCAAGGACGCCTTGCCGCGCACGGCGGTCGGCAAATTCGACAAGAAGGCGATGCGCGCCGAATTCTGGGAAGGGCAGGATCGCGGGGTCGCGTGATCCTGCCCGTTTCGGGGCGGATCAGGCCTGATCCGCCTCGGCCAAAGTCCTGAACTGGCCGAACGTATTGGTCGCGCGGGCGTTTTCGGGCAAGGCCAGTTCGCCCGCCGCGACCTTTGCGCGCAAATAGCGATAGGTCTGCAACGCCATCGACCACATGTGATCGCCGATGGTGATGTCGGGGTATTGCGCCGACTTTTCGCCGGTGGGGTCGAATTCGGGCAGCGGGCGGATCTTCGTCGCATAGTCGCAGGCAAAGAACAGCGGGAACGAATAGCGTTCCTCGCGCACTTTGCGCACGCGGTGCGTGGTGGCGACGAATTGCCCGGCAGTCATGACTTCGAGCATGTCGCCGACATTGATGACATAAAGTTCTTCGCCATCGATCGTGACCGGCGGCGCATCGATCCAGCGCCCCTCGCCGTTCAACACTTCGAGCCCCGGCTGATCGGCGAGCAACAGCGTAAAGCATTCGTAATCGGTATGTGCGCCAATGCCGGGCGTGTCTTCGGCGGAGGGATCGACCGGATAATGGATCAGCCGCAGCTTTGACGGCGGACAAGTGACAAACCCGTCAAAGGCATGTTCGTCCTGCCCCAGCGCCAGCGCAAAGCCCTGGAACAAAGTCCGTCCGAGCGCAAAGATGTCGGCGTAATAGGCCGAAACCGCCTCGCGAAAGCCGGGCAGTTCGGGCCATTTGTTGCCGCCGATCAGCGGCTGCCCGGCGCGCACGAAAGGATGATCGTCGGCAGCCTCGAAGCCGATGTCCCAGGCTTCCTTGTGATCCGGTTTGCCGGTGCCGTAGATTTCCTCGCCTTCGGGGACAAAGCCCTTGTGCCCGCGCCCGATCCCGATGTGATTGCGCATTTTCCAGTCGAGATCGTGTGCAAACAGGCTCTCCGCCGCCGCGCGCAAGCCCGCGATGCGCTCGGACGAAATGCCGTGCCCGCGAATATAGAAAAACCCGACTTCGCGTGCGGCGCGGCCCAGTTCGTCGGCGACCGCCTGCCGATCACCCCTATCCGTGCTGAGCAGGCCGCTGATGTCGATGATCGGCAGCGCTTCGAAATTGGTCATGGCCTTTGGCTCCATGTGGCAAAATGATCGCGGGTCGTCTGCGCCATCCACCGGTTGAGATCCCAGGTGTCGGCGACCGGCGCGCGGGTAAACGGCAAGAGATGGGTATAGCCGTCGGGCCCGAATTCGGGGGTTACCGTGGTCACTTCGCGCCCGGCGGCGCGGTGTTCTGCCCACACGCGTTCCCACATCGCCTGATGCCAGGCGAGCGCGTGGGCATATTCGGGCGCGGCGGGATGCGGCACTTGCGGCCCCTGATCATAGCCGACGCGCGCCTGGACATGATGCACGCGGATCAGAAACGGCGACAAGTCGTCGAGCGGATCATCGAGCAGCCGCTCCGACACCACCACCCAGTGGCTGAGATCGGCGGTGAAGCGCAAGCGCGGCACTTGCGCGATGACATCGAGCGTTACCCACGGGCTGTAAAGCGACGTCGCACGATGGATTTCAAAGCTGCAGACCATGCCCGAGGCATCGGCCAGCGCCTGCGCCCGGCCAAAGAAATCGACCTGTTGCGCCAGCGGCCAGCGGTCGTTGCCGGGCAGCACATTGACAAACCGGGCGCCCACCATGCGCGCGCCCTCGATCGCTTCGGCCAGGCGGTCGAGATGCTGCGCGACGGTCCAGCGCTGATCGGGAATCACATCGCCGCCGGTAAACACCACCGCGATATAGCCCAGCCCTTCGCTCTCCAGCGCCGATTTCAGCGCGCGCCGGGCAAAGGGATCGGCGGGGAGACGCGCTTCGACCCCGACAAAGCCGTTTTCGCGACATTCCGCGCCGCACCGCGCCCAATCGCCCCCGCCTGTTGCCGCCCCGCCTGCTGCTATCTGCCAGCCCCACAGCGATCGAAACAGGTCAAGACGCATCGACAAGGCAGCAACGCTCCGCAAGGCAGGAGCGGCAATCTGATCACCGCCATCCGCCGAGCGCAAGCGCTTTGCTGGTCAGTCCGCCCAGTAAAGCGCCATCGGATTGGCGACGAGCAGCTTGTGCTGCAAATCGGCAGTGGGCGCGATGCGCGGGATCATGTCGACGAGATGCCCATCATCGGGGATCGCGTCCTGCATGTTGGGATGCGGCCAGTCGGTGCCCCACAGCGCACGATCCGGATAATCGGCGACCAGCGGCGCGACGGCATCGGCAAAGGCGTTCCACGGGTCGCCGGTCGGATCGAGCCGGTCGGGACAGGTCGCCTTGAACCAGATGTCGGGGCGCGAATCGAGCAGGCGGCGAAACGCCTTCATGTCGGCGCCGTCGGGCCCTTGCGTCACGTCGGGGCGGCCCATGTGATCGACCACCAGCGGCACCGGGATCGCGTCCATGAAACCGCGCAGTTCTTCAAGAATGTCGGCCTCGAAATAGATCACCACATGCCATCCGGCAGGCAGCCGCCGCGCGACATCGAGGAACTTGTCCTTGGGCGCATCGTCGACCAGCCGCTTCAGGAAATTGAAGCGGATGCCGCGCATGCCGCCCGCGTGGAGCGCATGAAGCTCTGCCTCGGAAATCGCCGGATCGACCACCGCCACGCCGCGCGCGCGCCCGTTTGACCTGGCAATGGCATCGAGCGTGGCGGCATTGTCGGTGCCATGGCAGCTCGCCTGCACGATCACATTGCGCTCAAAACCGAGATGATCGCGCAAGGCAAACAGCCTGTCCGGCCCGGCGTCTTCGGGCAGGTATTTGGCCTTCGCGCTGAACGGAAACTGCGCGGCAGGGCCAAACACATGGCAATGCGCGTCGATCGCACCGGCGGGCGGCCGATAGCGCGGCGTCGAGGGGCTCGCGTGCCACGAGACAATGCGGTCCGTCATGCGAAGACAACTCCATCCATCAATTTGCGCGCGGTGCGCAACAATGCGGCGCTGATCACCGCGCCCGTATCGTCGGTTTCGAGCACACAGCTCATTTCGCCGGTCGGGTGTTCGACCGACAGCGTCTTGCGCGCGCCCTCGGGAATCTGCGCAAGCGCGGCAGCGGGCGATCCTGGCAAAAGGCACGCCGTCGCCACCGAGACCGCGCCGAGCACGCCGATCGTCGCATGGGCGCGATGCGGAATGAAACTGCGCACGCAGATCGCGCCCCCGGCGCGCGGCGGGGCGACCAGCATCATCTTGGGCACCGACTTTTCAGCCACATCGCCCAGATTCATCATCGGTCCGACGATCAGCCGGATCGCCTCGATCCGCGCCTTGAGCTCGGTGGCGGCGTCGAGCCATTCGCGATCTTCATACCCGGTGATGCCGAGATCGGCGGCCTTCATCACCACGCAGGGCATGCCATTGTCGATCAGCGTGACAGCCACGCCGTTGATCACATCGACCACGTTGCCGCTAGGCAGCAGCGCGCCGCAGCTCGATCCCGCCGTGTCGCGAAATTCGAGCGGGACCGGGGCATGCGTACCCGGCACCCCGTCGATTGCAGCCTCGCCGGCATACGTCGGCACGCCGCCGGGCGTCTGCACCGTGGCCACGGCGACTTGCCCGGTGTTTTCCATATAGATCGAAACGCGCGTTTCATCGCCGGTTGCCGCAACCAGCCCGCGCTCGATCGCAAAAGGGCCGATCCCGGCAAGGATATTGCCGCAATTCTGCGCGTCGGAAACGATCGCCTGATCGACGAAGACTTGCAGAAACAGGTAATCGACATCGATCCCGGCCCGCGCCGAACGCTGCACCACCGCGACTTTGCTGGTCAACGGATCGGCGCCGCCCATCCCGTCGATCTGGCGCGGATCGGGCGAGCCCATCACCCCAAGCAGAAAGGCATCGCGCGCCGCCGTATCGGCGGGCAAATCCTCCTTGAGGAAATAGCCGCCCTTTGACGTACCGCCGCGCATCCACATGCAGCGCACGGCGTCAGACATATTTCAGGCCTTCCTTTTCGAGCCGTTCGCGCATCTTGTACATGTCGAGCCCGAGCACCCCGGACGCCAGCTTGGCGCGCTTGTCCGCCTCGTTCGCTTCGCGCGCCTGCGCCGCCTTGAGCACCTCTGCCGCCCTTTCGCGCGGCACGACGCACACGCCGTCATCGTCGGCCACGATCACATCGCCTGGCTGCACCGCCGCGCCCGCGCAGACCACCGGTACATTGACCGAGCCGAGCGTATTCTTGACCGTGCCTTGCGCAAAGATCGCCTTGGACCAGACCGGAAACTGCATCTCGGTCAGATCGCGCACATCGCGCACCCCGGCATCGATCACCAGCCCGCGACAGCCGCGCGCCTGCGCCGAAGTCGCCAGAAGATCGCCGAAATAGCCGTCTTCGCAAGGCGATGTCGGCGCCAGCACGAGGATGTCGCCCGGCTGAAGCTGTTCGATCGCGACATGGACCATCCAGTTGTCGCCCGGAGGCGCGCTGATCGTCACGGCAGAGCCCGCAATGCGCGCGCCGCGATAGATCGGACGCATCGAACTGGCGAGCAAACCGGTGCGCCCTTGCGCCTCGTGCACAGTGGCGACGCCGCAATGGGCAAGCCCGTCGATCACGTCGATGGGGGCGCGTTCGATGGTCTGGACAACAATTCCAGTGAAAGGGTTTGGTCCACTCATGAGATTTGGGCTCGCTTGATGGTTTCCGGTCTGGCGCCGAGTTGCGCCTGACAGCAGCCAAGGGAAAGCAGGAACTCTGGCAAAGCCATTAGATCTTGCTAAACCCGACACGCAAACCGGCACGGAGCATGAATGGACATCTGGGATTTCAACCTTCGCCACATGGCCGCGATCGCCCAGATTGCAGAGCTGGGCACGATGGGCGCAGCGGCGCGCGCGGTCAATCTGACGCAACCCGCGCTGACCCAGGCGCTCGCCCGCGTGGAAAGTCAGTTGGGCCTGCAACTGTTTGAGCGGCGCCACGACGGCATGGTGCCGACACCCGCGGCCAACTTGCTCGTCCCGCGCATCCGCGCCGCGCTCGACCGCTCGATCAGCCCGCATGTCACGACCGCCCGGCTGCGCGCGCTGCTCGCGCTCGCCGACAGCGGCGGCTATCTCGGCGCAAGCATCAGCACCGGCCTCGCCGTCCCGACGCTGCACCGTGCGGTAAAGGACCTGTCGCTTTCGCTGCGCAAAGTGCTGGTCGAACGGCGCAGCAATGCGGTCGTGCTGACCGAAGCCGGACACGCGCTCGCCCGCATCTTTCGCCTCGCCCGGATCGAACTCGAAGCGGGCCTTGCCGAGATCGAAGCTCTCAAAGGCCGCGAAATCCGCCGCATCGCCGTCGGCGCCATGCCCTTGTCGCGCGCGCGCATCCTGCCCGCCGCCGTCGCACGGTTTCTCAAACGCCATCCCCAGGTGCGCATCGCAATTGCCGAAGGCGCGCGCGCCGAACTGGTCGAACCTTTGCGCAACGGCATGATCGACATGATGATCGGCGCGCTGCGTCAGCCGCTGATCGAGCCCGACCTCGTGCAGACCGCGCTGTTCGAAGACGAGCCGATCATCGTCGCGCGCGCCGGTCATCCGCTGGCCGGGACGCGACCCAATCTCGCCGCGCTTGCCCGTCATGCCTGGATTCTGCCCGCACGCGGCGCCCCCTTGCGCGATTCCTGGAACGCGATGTTTGCCGATGCCAATGCACCCGCCCCCCCGGTCCCGGTCGAATCCGGCTCGGTCATGACCATTCGCCAGGTGCTGATCGACAGCGATTTCCTGACTCTGGTCTCGCCCGATCAGGTCGCGGTCGAACTCGAAGCGAACTGGCTGACCTCGCTCGGCGCCATGCCCAGTTCGTTTCGCCGCGTGATCGGCGTCACCACGCGCGCCTCATGGCGCCCGACGGCGGTTCAGGCGGAATTTCTGGCCGACCTGACCGCCGTCGCAACGATACGCTGAACGCCTACACCGGATCGAGCAGGAGCGTGGCCGCCGCCGTGTTCGAAATCGGAATGTGATAATTGCGGTGCACTTCGCGCGCCGTCGGCCCCAGCGCGCCGCGCGCGGCGATCCAGTTGAGCACTTCGACGCCTTGCGTGCCCGACAGCCGCACGATGTCGTGAATGCTGTGATGAGTCAGCGCGTCGGGATCGCTCGCCAGATTGTCGAGGCAGAAACGGTCGTACTCGGGATTCATGAACCCGGCGCGCGCGCCATCAAGCTGATGCGACAAACCGCCGGTGCCGATCACCACGATCCGTTCATCGCCTTGCCAACTGGCCAGCGCGCGGTGAATGCTGCGCCCGAGGGCAAGGCAGCGCTTTGCCGAAGGCAACGGATGCTGCACCGTGTTGATCGCCACCGGCACGATCTTCACCGGCCAGGCATCGACATCGGGCCAGGCCAGTTCGAACGGGATCGACAGCGCGTGATCGACTTTCATCTTCTGGCAGGTCGCGGGGTCGAATTCATCGCCCACCAGTTGCTCGATGATGTGCCAGCTCAGCGCCGGGTGCCCGGCGAACGACTTGTACAGCGGCAGGCCCCAGCCCTCGTCGGCATTGTGATATTCATGCGCCGCGCCGACTGCAAACGTCGGCAGGCAGTCGAGAAAAAAGTTCAGTCCGTGATCGTTGTTGAACACCACCGCGACATCGGGTTTGACCTCGGCCAGCCATTCGTGGACGCGCAGAAAACCGTCGAAAAACGGCTTCCAATACGGCGTCTGCTGATCGCCGCGATGGATCGCGCCGCCGATGGCGGGCACATGGCTGGTAAAATAGGCGCCGACGACTTCAGCCATGGGCCAGGTCCTTTCCCTGATCGAGCAACATCTGTTTGAATTCGGCAACCGTCTTGCCGGTCTGCAAGGCGCCGACGTCCTGCACATTCAGGCCGAAGATCCCGGCCAGCTTGGCGAGGTAATAGATGTTGCCCCCCGCCGCGATCATGCCCAGCACATCACGATCCGCGACCGCCTTGCGTTGCACGGGGGTCAGGTCGAAACGCGCGCAATAGGCGTCCTCGTCATCGAGAAAGGCCTGACGGTTGGCCGCATCGTTGAACGAATAGCACAGCGCATTGAGCGCATAGCCCTTGGCCGCAGCATCCCCGTCAAACAAGGTCGTGCCCGGAATGGGTAGTGTGTCGTGATCAGCCATCGGCATGCTCCCGCAAAGCCGGACGGTCGGCCCGCTTGTCTGCGGGGTTCCGCTTCATTCGCCCGGTGATGACGACGATCTGACAGCCCGGCCGCCCGGCGCGCTTGATCTGGATCAAAGCCATCGTCCGCCGGATGCAAACCAACCTCACTTAGCGTAAACTTATGGACTGCGGCGCATTTGGATTTGCCGCGGCGGGGCGCGCGCTGCAGGGATGACGGCCATGGATCAGACCATCGCCCTTATCGGTTTCGGCGAAGCCGGATCGACATTCGCCCGCGCGGGCCAGTGGGGCAGCATGGCGCGCACTTTCGACATCCGCGCCGATCGCGCCGATGCTGCGGCAGAGCTTGGCGTCGCATTTGCCGACACGGCGGCAGCCGCGCTCGATGGTGCGTCGCTGGTGCTGTCGCTGGTGACCGCCGATGCCGCGCTGGCTGTCGCGCGCGACTATGCGCAGTTTCTGGCACCGGGCGCGCTGTGGTGCGACATGAATTCGGTTGCGCCCGATACCAAGCGCGCGGCGGCGGCATTCATCGAAGCGGCGGGCGGACGCTATGTCGATGTCGCAGTGCTTGCCCCGGTCAATCCGGCGCGCATGAAAGTGCCGCTGCTGCTGGCGGGCAAAGCGGCGGACGATGCGGCGCTGGCGCTGGCGCAGGCGGGCTTTGCCGCCATCCGCGTGGTCGGCGAAGACATCGGCCGGGCCAGTGCGATCAAGATGATCCGCTCGGTCATGGTCAAGGGCGTCGAAGCGCTGACCGCCGAAATGATGCTCGCCGCCAATCGCGCGGGCGTTGCCGAAGACGTGCTCGCCTCGCTCGATGCCAGCGAGCGGCGAGACAGCTGGTTCGTGCGCGCCGCCTACAATGTCGAACGCATGACCACGCACGGGCTGCGCCGCGCCGCCGAGATGGAGGAAAGCGCCAAGACCCTTGCCGCGCTCGGCGTCGAGCCGCTGATGACCGCAGGCACTGTCCGCCGTCAGCGCGAACAGGCCGGGCAGCCCCTTCCGACACCAAAAATCCCCGGCTGATCTTTAGGAACCGGCACCATGACTCTGATTATCGACTGCCACGGGCACTATACCGTCCTGCCCAAAGGTCACGACACCTGGCGCGCAGCGCAAACCGCAGCATTCAAGGCGGGCGAGCCTGCCCCGCCCTACCCCGCGATCAGCGACGACGAAATCCGCGAAACGATCGAGGCCAACCAGTTGCGCCTGATTCAGGAACGCGGCGCGGACCTGACGATCTTTTCCCCCCGCGCCAGCGCGATGGCGCCGCATGTCGGCGATCAGACCGTCGCCGTGCCCTGGGCGCGCGCGTGCAACAATCTGATCGCGCGCGTGGTCGATCTCTACCCCGAGACGTTTGCGGGCGTATGCATGTTGCCGCAGTCGCCCGAGGCGGACATGACCTCGTCGGTGCGCGAGCTTGAACGCTGCGTCACCGAGCTTGGCTTCATCGGCTGCAATCTCAATCCCGATCCGGGCGGCGGGCATTTCACCCATCCGCCGCTGACCGATCCCTACTGGTTTCCGTTCTATGAAAAGATGGTGGAGCTCGACGTTCCCGCGATGATCCACGTCTCGGGCTCGTGCAACCCGGCGATGCATGCGACGGGGGGCTATTACATCGCCGCCGACACGATCGCCTTCATGCAATTGCTCGAAGGCGATCTGTTCAGCCGCTTCCCCTCGCTTCGCTTCATCATCCCGCATGGCGGCGGCGGCGTGCCCTATCACTGGGGGCGCTATCGCGGTCTTGCCGACATGCTGAAAAAGCCCGCGCTCGACGGCCACCTGATGAACAACGTGTTCTTCGACACTTGCGTCTATCATCAGCCGGGTATCAATCTTCTCGCCGAAGTGATCGAGACCAAGAACATCCTGTTCGGCTCGGAAATGGTCGGCGCGGTGCGCGGCATCGACCCCACCACCGGGCACTATTTCGACGACACCAAGCGGTATGTCGACGCGCTGCCGATCAGCGCCGAAGCACGCCACGCGATATTCGAAGGCAACGCGCGCCGCGTATTTCCGCGGCTCGACGCTCGCCTCAAGGAGAGAGGCCTATGACCGATCCCAATATGACAGCTCACCGGGCGACCGCAGCCCGGCGGAACATTCACGAATACCTGGCGGAACTCGAGGATATTCCCGGAACGCGCGTCTACACCGCCGCCCGGGCGCGGCGCGGCTATCATATAAACCAGTTTGCGATGAGCCTGATGAAAGCGGAAAATCGCGACCGGTTCCGCGCCGATGAAGCCGCCTATATGAACGAGTGGCCGCTGACAGATGAGGCCAAGGACGCCTTGAAAGCGCGCGATTACAATCGCCTGCTCGATCTTGGTGGCAATGTCTATTTCCTGTCGAAGCTGTTTTCGACAGACGGCCTGTCATTTGCCGAGGCCGTCTCGACGATGACCGACATGACCTTCCCCGAATACCGGGACATGATGCTGAACGGCGGGCGCAGTCCGATTGGCGTGCGCTCGATCAAAGGGGGATATTGACGATGGCGCGCATTACCGCAGGCGTGGGATCGAGCCACGTCCCCCTGCTCGGCGTCGCGGTCGATCAGGGCAAGACGCGCGACGATTACTTCGGGCCGATCTTTGCCGGATACGACTGGACCCGCGAATGGGAGGCAAAGGAAAAGCCCGACGTGATCGTGCTGGTCTATAACGACCATGCCTCGGCGTTCGACATGAAGATCGTGCCGACGTTCGCGATCGGTTGTGCCGAACGCTACAAGCCCGCCGACGAAGGCTGGGGCCCGCGCCCCGTGCCCGATGTCGAAGGCCATGCCGATCTGGCCTGGCACATCGCGCAAAGCCTGATCCTCGATGATTTCGACATGACCATCATCAACGAGATGGACGTCGATCACGGCCTGACCGTGCCTTTGTCGATGATGTTCGGCACGCCGGAAAAATGGCCGGTCAAAGTCGTGCCGCTGGCGGTCAATGTCGTGACCTACCCGGTCCCGTCGGGCAATCGCTGCTGGTCGCTGGGCGAGGCGATCAAGCGCGCGGTCGAAAGCTTTCCCGAAGATCTCAACGTGCAGATCTGGGGCACCGGCGGCATGAGCCATCAGTTGCAGGGCCCCCGCGCCGGGCTGCTCAACCGCGAATGGGACAACAAGTTCCTCGACTTGCTGATCGGCGACAGCGACGCCGCGCGCTGGATTCCGCATATCGAATACTTGCGCGAAACCGGCAGCGAAGGGATCGAAATGGTCATGTGGCTGATCATGCGCGGCGCGCTGGGGCACAAGACCCGCCTGCTGCACCGGCATTACCATATCCCCTGCTCCAACACCGCGATCGGGCATATCGTGCTCGAACCGGCAGACTGACTTCCACCCTGCCGGGCGCGGGCCAAACACCCGCGCCCGGTCTTTTTTTCCAAGGATTACGGACCCATGTCCAACGCCCCTGTCAGAATTGCGCTGGCCGGCGCAGGCGCTTTCGGTGAAAAGCATCTCGACGGCCTGAAAAACATCGCAGGCGTCGAGATCGTCTCGATCATCAGCCGCACCGGCGAACAGGCCGCCGCCGTCGCCGCCAAATACGGCGCGAAGCACAGCTCGACCGAATTGGCCGATGCGCTTGCCCGCGACGATGTCGACGCCGTGATCTTGTGCACCCCGACGCAGATGCACGCGCAACAGACCATCGCCTGCCTCGAAGCGGGCAAGCACGTTCAGGTCGAAATCCCCTTGTCCGACAGCTGGGCCGATGCGCAAGCCGTGATGGCCAAGCAACAGGAAACCGGCCTCGTCGCGATGGTCGGCCACACCCGCCGCTTCAATCCGTCGCACCAATGGGTGCACAAGCGCATCGTTGCGGGCGATCTCGCGCTGCAACAGCTCGACGTGCAGACCTATTTCTTCCGCCGCAAGAACATCAATGCCAAAGGCGAAGCGCGCAGCTGGACCGACCATCTGCTGTGGCACCACGCCGCGCACACGATCGACCTGTTTGCCTATCAATCGGGCAAGATCGTCGCCGCCAATGTGCTCCAGGGGCCCAGGCACCCCGAATTGGGCATCGCGATGGACATGTCGATCCAGTTGAAAGCCGAAACCGGCGCGCTGTGCACGCTGTCCTTGTCGTTCAACAACGATGGCCCGCTCGGCACGTTCTTCCGCTATATCGGCGACACCGGCACCTATATCGCCCGCTATGATGACTTGTTCGATGGTCGCGATGCGCAGATCGATGTGTCGAAAGTCGATGTCAGCATGAACGGTATCGAATTGCAGGACCGCGAATTCATCGCCGCAATCCGCGAGGGCCGCCAACCCAACAGCTCGCTGGCGGGCGTGCTCGACTGCTACCGCGTCATCGGCGAACTCGCCGCCCAGCTCGAAGCGCAAGACGGCTGGTCCTGATCAAAAAAGCCCCCTTCCAGAAGCAGATGGGCGGGATTATGTCCCGCCCATTCATTTTGGCCCGCCCATTCATTTTGGCGAGTGAATGGCTTTCAATAAATCTCCGCATTACTTGAAAATCACCTTCAAACCGGCAACCCGACGTAATTTTCCGCAATGACGCGTTGCGCTGCTTCGCTTGAGGCAATGTAGTCCAGCTCGGCGACTTGCATGCGGCGCTCGAACGGGCCGTCTTCGGGGAAGCGGTGCATCAATTTGGTCAGCGACCAGCTGAAGCGTTCGCTTTTCCATACCCGCGCCAGCGCCTTGGCCGAATAGCCCGCCACCGCGTCGGCATCGCCGTGGCGGAAAAACGCAACCAGCGCTTCGACAGCGTAATGAACATCGCTCGCCGCAAGGTTGAGCCCCTTGGCACCGGTCGGGGGGACGATGTGCGCAGAATCGCCGCAGAGCAGCAGGCTGCCATGGCGCATCGGTTCGAAGACAAAGCTGCGCAAGGGCGCGATCGATTTTTCGATCGAGGGGCCGCGCGTGATCTGTGCCGCCGCCTCGGGGCCCAGCCGCACCGCGAGTTCGTCCCAGATGCGATCGTCGGACCAGTCTTCGACCTTTTCGGTCAGCGGCACGTCGATGTAATAGCGGCTGCGCGTCGGGCTGCGCATCGAGGCGAGCGCAAAACCGCGTTCGTGGTTGGCGTAGATCAGCTCATGGTTGCACGGCGGCACATCGGCGAGAATGCCGAGCCAGCCGAACGGATAGACGCGTTCGAAGACCTGGCCGACGCTGGCCGGAATCGCCCGCCTGCTCGGGCCATGGAACCCGTCGCAACCGACCACGATCCGCGCATCGATCCGCGCCGCAACGCCGTCCTTGCTATAAGTCACATAGGGCGAGTCGCTGTCGATGGCGTGCAGCGCGACATCGCCGGCTTCGTAGATCACCTCCAGACCGCGCGGTTCGGCGGCGTCCATCAGGTCGCGGGTCAATTCGGTCTGGCCATAGACCATCACGCTGTCGCCGGTCAGCCCCGCCACATCGATGCGGATCAGGCGCTCGCCATCGGCAAGGTTGAACCCGCCGTGCGGCAAGCCTTCGGCCTTCATCCGCGCATCGAGGCCGAGCCGTTCCATCAGACCGACCGTTACCCGTTCGAGCACCCCGGCGCGGATGCGCGACAGCACATAGTCGCCGGTCTGGCGCTCCAGCACGACGCAGGCAATCCCTTCGGCGCGCAGCAGATGCCCCAGAAGCAGGCCCGCAGGTCCGGCGCCAATGATGGCGACATCGGTTTTCATGTCATTTCTCCCCAAGACCTTTCAGGCCGCACGCGACCGGTCGTTATCGCCCGCTATTGACGGCAGCGTGCGCTGCGTGAAGGGATGGCACGGTCAGATTGCTGGTACTTTCAGGACAATGCGCGATGCCCGCCCCAACCATCCCGACATTTGCTCTCTATGGTGAGGATGACTGGCTCAGCCCGGCGGGTTTTGCCCATATCGAAACGATCGCGGCGCGCAGTGCACTGCATGATTGGGCCATCGCGCCGCATCGTCACGACCGCGCGGTGCAATTGTTGCTGGTGCATGCCGGGCCTGCCGAAGTCACGCTCGACGGCACGCCGTTCGCGCTTCACGGCCCGGCCTTCATCATCGTTCCGACCGGCGTGGTGCATGGGTTCCGCTTTGCGCCCGATACGGCGGGCCATGTCCTGACGCTCGGCCAGGAATTTGCGCGCCGCGCCCGATGGCTGGCCGACGAAGCGGCGCCGGGCGATGCCATGGCCGCGCTGCTGTCGCGCGGCGGGCATGGGCAGCTCGGCCCGACGACGGCCGCGCGCGCCGCACGATTGGCCGACGAACTGATCGCGCTGGGCGAAAACGGCTGGGAAAGCAGCGGGATCAACGATGCGTTGTTCGACTCGCTGGCCGAAGCGCTGCTGCGGACGCTGGTCGCCGATGCCGGTCTCGCCGAATCCGGCGATCGACGGCTGGCGGTGTTTCGCCATCTGGTCGAAACGCATCTTGCCGAACACCGCCCGCTCGATTTCTATGCGCGCTCGATCGGCACCACCGTGCGCACACTGACCCGGCTGTCGCAGCGCCATCTCGGACACAGCCCGCAAATGCTGATCAACCGGCGCCTCGCGCTCGAAGCGCAACGGCTGTTGCGCTATACCGGCGCCAGTGCCAGCGCGGTCGCGGCCGAACTGGGGTTTGCCGACCCGTCGTATTTCTCGCGCTTTTATCTGCGCATGACCGGGCGGCGCCCACAGGACGAGCGCGCGCCTGTCCATGACCCGGGCCGGTGAGCATCGGGTAACCTTTTGCGGGTATGACGAAGCCTGCCATGGACCTGACCCGCTCTCTTCGCCTGACCAAAGCCTCGCTTGCCGCGCTGCTGCTTGCCCCCGCGATGCTGGTGGCAGGGTGTTCGCAAGGCCCGTCGGACAGCGCCGCCGATCTGCAACAGCGCCTGACCGCCGCCGAAGCGCGCGCCGATGCCGCCGAAAAGCGGGCCAAAAGCGCCGAAACGCTCGCCAACCAGCACGCGCAGGAACCGGTCCAGAACCAGCCGCCCGCCGCCCAGCCCGACATCGCCCAGGGCGCCGATACCGAATATGGCCAGCCCGCCATGGATACCGCGCCGATCGATCCGGCCCCGGCAATGCCCGCCAATCCCGACCAATAACGGCACACGCTTGCGCTTTCGCGCCGCCGGTCTATCACGCTGGCCAATCCGCCAACCAACGGAAATTGTGCCGCCATGTCTCAGCCCGTCCTGTCTCAGCCCGTCATGTCTCAGCCAGTCCTGTCTCCGCTCGTCTATGTTCTCAACGGCCCCAATCTCAACTTGCTCGGCATGCGCGAGCCGGAAATCTACGGCGATGACACGCTCGACGACATTGCCGGCATGCTCGAAGACCGTGCGCAAGAACTGGGGCTGGAAATCGACATGCGCCAGTCGAACCACGAAGGTCACCTCATCGACTGGCTTCACGAAGCGCAAGCGGAGGGCGCGCGCGCGGTCCTGCTGAACGCCGGGGCCTATACCCATACCAGCGTCGCGCTGCACGATGCGATCAAGGCGATCCGCACCCCGGTCATCGAAGTGCACCTGTCAAATCCCCACAAACGCGAGGCGTTCCGCCACCAGTCCTTTGTCGGCATGGCCGCACTGGGCACGGTCGCCGGATTTGGCGCCAACAGCTATGTGGTCGCGCTGGAAGCCGTCGCGAAGCTTTAAAACTGGGGATTGGCATCGGGCCGCGTATACAAGCCTCTTGCCAGCCGCGCGCGGCGCGGGCATGGCGCGGCGCTACACAGAAGCTTTCATCCCCGCGAGGACAACGACACATGGCGCAAGACCGCGGCGCGAACACCGGTAAAACCCCGGACACCATGGCCATCGACAGCGCACTCGTGCGCGAACTGGCCGAATTGCTGAGCGCAACCGGCCTCAGCGAAATCGAAGTCGAAGACGGCACGCGCAAGATCCGCGTCGCGCGGACGCTGAGCGCGGCACCGGTGGCCGCCACATACGCCGCGCCGGTTGCGGCGGCAGCGGCCCCTGCGGCAGCGCCTGTCGCCGCCGCCCCGGCGGCAGAGCAGGCCGGCACGGTCCGCTCGCCGATGGTCGGCACCGCCTATCTCTCGCCCGAACCGGGCGCGGCGAACTACATGAGCGTCGGCCAGAGCGTGAAAGCGGGCGATACCCTGCTGATCGTGGAGGCGATGAAAGTCATGAACGCAATCACGGCGCCTTCTTCCGGCACGGTCAAGGCGATCCTCGTCGAGAATGCCCAGCCGGTCGAATATGACCAGCCGCTGGTCGTGATCGCCTGAGCGTCATAGAAACAGGACACGAGCCGATGGCCATCAAGCGCCTGCTTATCGCCAATCGCGGCGAAATTGCGCTGCGCATCCATCGCGCCGCGCGTGAAATGGGGATCGAGACGGTCGCGGTGCATTCCACCGCCGATGCCGATGCCATGCATGTCCGTCTGGCCGACCATGCCGTGTGCATCGGGCCGCCGGCTGCCAAGGACAGCTATCTCAACATTGCGGCGATCATTTCGGCGGCGGAAATCACCCAGGCCGACGCTATACACCCCGGCTATGGCTTCCTGTCGGAAAACGCCAAGTTTGCCGAAATCGTCGAAG
This sequence comes from Novosphingobium sp. Fuku2-ISO-50, assembly GCF_001519055.1. Taxonomy (GTDB): domain Bacteria; phylum Pseudomonadota; class Alphaproteobacteria; order Sphingomonadales; family Sphingomonadaceae; genus Novosphingobium. The sequence continues at coordinate 447,413 of NZ_KQ954286.1, forward strand.
CGCACGGGATCACCTGGATCGGGCCCAAGCCCGAACATATCCGCACCATGGGCGACAAAGTCGAAGCCAAGCGCACGGCGGGCAAGCTCGGCCTGCCGCTGGTGCCGGGCTCTGACGGCGCGATCGACGATCCGGTCGAAGCGGCGCGCATTGCCGAAGAAATCGGCTATCCGGTGATCATCAAGGCGGCTTCGGGCGGCGGCGGGCGCGGCATGAAAGTGTGCAATGGCCCAGACGAGCTTGAACAGTTGATGCAAGCGGCGGGCAACGAGGCCAAAGCCGCGTTTGGCGATGCCACGGTCTATCTCGAAAAGTATCTCGGGAACCCGCGCCACATCGAATTCCAGATTTTCGGCGACGGCAACGGCAAGGCGATTCACCTCGGCGAGCGTGACTGTTCGTTGCAGCGCCGCCACCAGAAAGTGCTCGAAGAAGCGCCCTCGCCGGTCATTTCCCCCGAGGAACGCGATCGCATGGGCGGCATTGTCGCCAAGGCGATGGCCGACATGGGCTATCGCGGCGCCGGCACGATCGAATTCCTTTGGGAAAACGGCGAATTCTACTTCATCGAGATGAACACCCGGCTGCAAGTCGAACATCCGGTGACCGAAGCGATCACCGGCGTCGACCTCGTGCGCGAACAGATCCGCATCGCCGACGGCCGCCCGCTGTCGGTCACGCAGGATGAAATCGTGTTCAGCGGCCATGCCATCGAATGCCGCATCAACGCCGAAGACCCGTTCAACTTCACCCCGTCGCCGGGGTTGGTCACGGCCTATCACGCGGCGGGCGGCATGCATGTGCGCGTCGATTCCGGGCTCTATGCCGGGTATCGCATCCCGCCCTATTACGATTCGATGATCGCCAAGCTGATCGTCTATGGCCGCACGCGCGAAGGCTGCATCATGCGGCTGAAACGCGCCTTGCAGGAAATGGTCATCGAAGGCGTAAAAACCTCGATCCCCCTGCATCAGCGCCTGCTCGAAGATCCCGTGTTCCTCAGCGGCGATTATTCGATCAAGTATCTCGAACAATGGCTGGCCGACGAAAAACCGACGGACTGAGATCCAAAGCCTTCCCGTGGGGGGGCTTTGATTCACATATATTTTCGTTGATATGTCCGCTCGTCCTGGGCTGTCGAAGGACGCGCGCGACAGTTGGTTCAGAAGATATGGCAAGTGCGCCGGGCCGGCCTCGGCGCGCGTCCTTCGACAAGCTCAGGACGAGCGGGTGTTTTTTGAAAAGCGGAACCCCGTCCCATTGGACGTGCGCAAGCCGCGCAAAGGCCGGCTTTCATACATCACACCAGGTCCAGCGCCTCGGTCAGATCGCCCGGCGGCGGCCCGCCCGCTTCGGCCATCGCCCGTTCGCGCAGAACCAGCCCATCGAGCTTTTCCAGCCCGAACCGGCGCGTGATCAGGCGCAGCACCGATCCGGTGTCATAGGTCGTATGATCGACATGGCCCTTTTTCGCGTGCGGGCTGATCACCAGCGCCGGAATGCGTGTCCCCGGCCCCCAGCGGTCGCCCTTTGGCGGGGCGACATGGTCCCACCAGCCGCCGTTTTCATCGAACGTAACGACGATCGCCATGCGGTCCCACTGCGGGCTCGCGCGCAAGGCGTCGATCACGGCGGCGATATGCCGGTCGCCCGAATCGATGTCGGAATAGCCCGCATGCATGTTGAGATTGCCCTGCGGCTTGTAAAACGTGACCGGAGGCAGGCGCCCCGCTTCGGCATCGGCGATCAGGCGATTGGTGCGCGCGGTGTCGCCCAGCCCGCCATCGCGCAACCGCTTGTCGCGGGCCGCGCTGCCGGGGCCGAACGCGGCGAAATAGTTGAACGGCTGGTGGTGGAACTGAAAATTGGGTGACGGCGGATATTGCCCGTCGCCCGCCGCGCCCGCCAGCGCGATGGCCCAGCCCCCGGCATACCACGCCCATTCGACGCCCGCCTTGTCGAGCTTGCTGCCGATCGTTTCGTGATGCTGCGGCACCAGCACGATCGGCCTGGTCGCATCGGCCCAGCCCGCCTTGGCCGTATCGGGCCAGGGCGAAGGCAGAAACGGTGGCAACATCGTATTGACCGCGTGAAATTGGGGATAGCCGGGCGCAGGCGGGGCAATCTGGCTTTTGACGAACAGAGCGGGTCCGTCGAGCGCGCTCGCCTTGCAGTCCGCCTTGCGCTTCAACCGGATCCCGCCGGGGCCGTCTTCCAGCTCGGCGATCATGTCTCTGGCGATGCTGGTATCGGCGCCGGGATAGAGCGGCGGCTGCGCGGCGACGAGGTATTGGTGATTGAGGAACGAACCGCCGAACGCACCCATGAAAAACCGGTCGCACAGCGTGAATTCACGCGCGAGCTGCCACAGGCGAAGATCGCGCCGGGTCTGCGCGTAATGGCCCATGACCAGCGCGCCGCTATCGCCCCAGGCGACGAAATGGTCGTTGCGTCCGCCGTTGATCTGCAACTGGTTTTCATAGAACTGATGGACCAGATCGCGCGTCACCAGTCCGGTCGGCAGCGGATCGCCTTCGGGCGTGCTGAGCGCAAAGGGGGCATTGGCCAGACGCGGCAGATCGTCCTGCCCGATCTTGTGCGCGCGGTGTTCGACGACTTGTTCGACCGGGACCATGCCGTCCCACACCGGCGGCAAATGCGGCAGCACGCTGCCATCGCGGTCGCGCTGCGCCGCACGGTCGGGCGATACCGCCGACAAGGGCTCGGCCAGCCCCGGAAAATCGGCAAACAGGCAATTGAAGCTGCGGTTTTCGGCAAAGATCACGACGATCGTGTCGATGTGGTGCCGCAGCGCCGCATCCACAGCTTTACCCCCGGACTTATCCACAGGGGACGCCTCAGCCGCCTCAATGCCCCCAGCCAGCGCCGCGCCCAGCCCGAGCGCCAGCCCGCCCAGAAAATCGCGGCGGTCGGTACGCAAACCGTCGTCTTCGCTGCTCATCCCGCCTGCTCCTCTCGCCCCACCGGCCCCTCTTATGCCTTCAGGCGCCGCTCGATCGCATCCCAGATCGCGCCGCCGGTGTCGGTGCCGTCAAAATTTTCGATGGCGACGATACCGGTCGGCGATGTCACGTTGATTTCGGTCAGCCATTTTCCGCCGATCACGTCGATGCCGACAAACACCAGCCCGCGCGCTTTCAGATCGGGGCCCATTGCCGCGCAAATTTCCGCCTCGCGCTCGGTCAACACGCTCTTTTCGGCATAGCCGCCGACGGCGAGGTTGGAACGGAATTCGCCCTCGCCCGGCTTGCGGTTGATCGCGCCGAGCACTTCGCCGTCGACCAGCACGATGCGCTTGTCGCCCTCGGCGACTTCGGGAAGAAAGGGCTGGACCATGAACGGTTCGGGCCAGACCTGGCCAAACAGTTCGGTCAGCGCCGAAAGATTGCTGCCGTCGGCCTCGATGCGAAACACCGCCTTGCCGCCATTGCCGTGGAGCGGTTTGACCACCACCGCGCACGTATCCTGACCGTCCTTGGCGCATTTGCGCTGAAACGCGCGCACATCGACCGCCGAACGCGTGATCAGCGTCGGCGGCATGTACTTCGCATAATCGAGCACATAGACTTTTTCAGGCGCATTGCGGACCGAACGCGGGTCATTGACCACCAGCGTTTCGCCTTCGAGCCGTTCGAGCAAGTGCGTCGCGGTGATATAGCCGAGGTCGAACGGCGGATCCTGACGCATCAGGATCACATCGATGTCGCGCCCGAGGTCGATCTTGCGCACTTCGCCAAGCGTATAGTGATCGCCCGCGACGCGCTGCACGCTGACCGGCGCCGCCTCTGCAGTGACGCGCCCGGCTTCCCACCCCAGCGACTTGACGTCATAATACCACAATTCGTGCCCGCGCGCCTGCGCCGACAGCATCAGGTGAAACGACGAATCCCCGGCGATGTTGATCGTGGCAATGGGGTCCATCTGGACCGCGACGCGTACCGGCATAGTGCGACAATTCCTGTGTGGAGACAGCCCGCTTTACGGCTGCCAGACGTGCGTGATGTGGCGCGGCCAGTGCCACGGCGCAAGCAATATCACGTCGATCCGCACTGCATCGGCAGGCCGCGCCAGCCGGGGCGCCAGAGCCTCGGCCACGCGCGCGACGCGGCGCAGGCGGCGTTCGTCGATCGCCTCATCGAGCGCCTGCGCCTTGCGCCGCCATTTCACTTCGACAAAGGCGAGCACGCGCCCGCGCCGCGCGACGATGTCGACTTCACCCACGCCGCGCCCATGGCCGATCCGCTGTTGCCGCGCGACGATGCGCCAGCCTTTGGCCATGAGATAGAGCGCGGCGAGCCATTCGCCGCGCTGTCCGTCGCGCGCAGCCCGGCGCTTGCCGCTCATGGCGCCTCGGACTGAAGCGCCAGCGCGCGGACATAGAGGACTTTGCGATCAAGCCCGGTGGACCGGGCGACATCCTTGGCCGCCTGCGAAATCGGCAGCCGCGCCAACGCCTCGCGCAGGGCGGCATCGACCGCTGCGGCATCGGGCGCGGGCGCCTCGCTCGGGGGGCCCGCCAGCACGACGATTTCGCCCCGGGGCGGATGTTCGTGATAATGCGCGGCAAGCTCTGCGGCGCTGCCACGGCGGCATTCCTCGAACAGCTTGGTCAATTCGCGCGCCACCGCGATCTCGCGCCTTGGCAAAAGCTCGGCCATGGCATCGAGCGTCTCGGCAAGCCGCGGCCCGGTATCATAGAACACCAAGGTCGCCGGAATCGCCGCCAGCTCGCGCAGGACATCGCCGCGCGCCTTGTCCTTGCCCGGAAGAAACCCGCCAAACAGAAAGCGATCGGTCGGCAACCCCGACAGCGTCAGCGCGGTGATCAACGCGCTCGGCCCCGGCAGACTGGTTACGGCAATGCCCTCGGCCTGCGCCGCGCGGACCAGACGATAGCCCGGATCGGAAATCAGCGGCGTCCCCGCGTCCGATACCAGCGCCACCGCTTCCTCGCGCATCAGCTGGATCAGCGCATCGCGCGCCGCCGCGTCGGCATGATCGTCATAGCGACGCAGAGGTTTGCGAATACCCAGATGCGCCATCAGCTTGCCGGTGACGCGCGTGTCTTCGCAGGCTATGACCGACACCGCGCCGAGTACGTCGATGGCGCGCCGGGTCATGTCGCCAAGATTGCCAATCGGGGTCGCGACGATATAGAGCCCGGGATCAAGAGAAAGAGTGTCCATCGGCCCACATGGACCGGCTCAGGGGAACGAGGCAAGCGATGATCAGCCAAGGCAGTGCAGCGCATACCGGCGCACATGGGTCGGCGCGGGGGCAGTTCATGCGGCGCACCGTGGTTCTGGCGGGGCTCTCGCTGCTGGCGGGCTGCGCCGTCGTGCCCAAGCCGACCGTTCAGGCGCCAGCACAAAAGCCCGCAGAAACCACGCCCCAGGCCAATGTCCTGCCCAGCGATACCGATCGTCACCGCATCGCGCTGTTGGTGCCGATGACCGGCAGCAATGCCGCGATCGGCCAGGCGATTGCCAATGCAACGACGATGGCGCTGCTCGATACCAATGCGCAAAATCTTCGCATCACGACGTATGACACTGCCAATGGCGCCGGAATCGCCGCGAGCAAGGCGATCGCCGATGGCGCCCGACTGATTCTCGGGCCCTTGACCGCCGAGGACGTGACCGCCGTCGCCGCCGTCGCCCGCCCCGCCCATGTTCCGATGATCACCTATTCCAACGATGCAGATACCGCCGCGCGCGATGTCTTCGTGTTTGGCCAGGTGCCGGGGCAATCGGTCGCGCGCGTAATCGGCTATGCCCGCGCGCATGGCGTGACCGCCGTCGGCGCGATCATCCCGACGGGCGTCTATGGTCAGCGCGTGGCGGCCGCCCTTTCCGGCGCGGCGCGGACCGCCAATGTGCGGGTGACCGACATCGAGACGTATGAGCGCACCAACACTTCGGTCGGCAGCGCGGTGCGCCGGGTCAAGGCCAAGGGCCAGGTCGATGCCATCCTGATCGCCGACGGCGCGCGCATCGCGGCCTTTGCCGCGCCGTTTGCGAACGGCATGCGCCTGCTCGGCACCGAATTGTGGGCGGGCGAAGGCACGGTTGCGCGCAGTGCCTCGCTGCGCGGAAGCTGGTTTGCGGCGATTTCCGACAAGCGGTTTGGCCAGTTCGAAACTTCCTATCGCAATCGCTTTGCCGCCAACCCGCCGCGCATTGCCACGCTCGGCTATGATTCGGTGCTGCTGACGCTCAATGTCGCGCGCGACTGGAAAGCGGGCACGATATTCCCGACCGGGCGGCTTTATGATCCGCAGGGCTTCATCGGGCTCGACGGGGTGTTCCGCTTCAACGAATTCGGCATTGCCGAGCGCGCGATGGAAGTGCGCGAAGTCGGCGCGGGCACTTTCACCACCGTCAGCCCGGCGCCCGCACATTTCCAGCCCCAGAATTGAGACCAAAAAGGGCGGGATAAGCACCCTGCCCGCCTTGCGCGCAAATCCCCCGTTCCGCTATGGCCGGTGCCATGGCCGATGACCTGTTCGACAAGCAGCCCGCCTCGTCTCCTGCGGAAAGTTACGATGGTTCCGCGATCGAGGTACTCGAAGGGCTGGAACCGGTCCGGCGTCGCCCCGGCATGTATATCGGCGGCACCGACGAACGCGCGCTGCATCACCTTGTCGCCGAAGTGCTCGACAACGCGATGGACGAAGCCGTCGCGGGCCATGCCAATCGCATCGAAATCACGCTCGAAGAAGAACCCGGGGCGCCCGGACGCGTGACGATCAGCGACAACGGGCGCGGCATTCCGGTCGACGAACATCCCAAATATCCGGGCAAATCCGCGCTCGAAGTGATCATGACCACGCTCCATTCGGGCGGCAAGTTTTCGGGCAAGGCTTATGCCACCTCGGGCGGGCTGCACGGCGTCGGCATTTCGGTGGTCAATGCACTGTCGACGCTGACGCGCGTCGAAGTCGCGCGCAACAAGGAACTCTATGCGCAGGAATTTTCCTGCGGCCTTGCCAAAGGCCCGATCGAACGGATCGGCAATGCGCCCAACCGGCGCGGCACCACGGTCACTTTCGTCCCCGACACGACGATTTTCGGCGCCGATGCAAAGTTCAAGCCCGCGCGGCTGTTCCGCCTCGCCCGGTCAAAGGCCTATCTGTTTGCAGGCGTCGAAATCCGCTGGAAATGCGCACCCGCGCTGTGCAGCGACGATGTCCCGGCCGAAGCGACGTTTCAGTTTCCCGGCGGGCTTGCCGATCATCTTGCCGAACAGATCGCCACGCGCGAATGCGTCACCGCGATCCCCTTTGCCGGCAGCCAGGATTTTCCGCATGGCCCGGCAGGCGAGGAAATGGGCCGCGTCGAATGGGCGATCGCCTGGCCGCTGTGGTCCGACGGCGCCTACAGCTATTACTGCAACACGATCCCGACCCCCGACGGCGGCACGCATGAACAGGGGCTGCGCGCCGCGCTGACACGGGGCATCCGCGCCTTTGGGGACCTGATCGGCCAGAAAAAGGCCAAGGACATCTCGCCCGAAGACATGATCACCGGCAGCGAAGTCATGCTGTCGGTGTTCATCCGCGATCCGCAGTTTCAAAGCCAGACCAAGGACCGGCTGACCAGTCCCGAAGCGGCGCGCATGGTCGAAGCGGCCGTGCGCGACCATTTCGACCATTTCCTGACCGACAACGTGGATCGCGGCAAAGCCCTGCTCGGCGCGGTGATGGAGCGGATGGACGAACGCCTGCGCCGCAAGGCGGAGCGGGAAATCAAGCGCAAGACCGCGACCAATTCGCGCAAGCTGCGCCTGCCGGGCAAGCTGACCGATTGTTCGGGCGAAGGCTCGGGCGAGACAGAGCTGTTCATCGTCGAAGGCGACAGCGCCGGCGGCAGCGCGAAACAGGCGCGCGACCGCAAGACCCAGGCGATCCTGCCGATCCGCGGCAAGATCCTCAATGTCGCCTCGGCCACCAACGACAAGATCCGCGCCAATCAGGAAATCGCCGACTTGTCGCTGGCGCTGGGCTGCGGCACGCGCAAGGACTGCAACCCCGATGCGCTGCGCTATGACCGGATCGTCATCATGACCGACGCCGATGTCGACGGCGCGCATATCGCCACGCTGTTGATGACTTTTTTCTTTCAGGAAATGCCCGAAGTGGTCCGGCGCGGGCATCTCTATCTCGCCCAGCCGCCGCTCTACCGCCTGACTGCGGGCACGACCAACGCCTATGCCCGCGACGACGCCCACCGCGCCGAACTGGAAGCCACGGTCTTCAAGGGCCGCAAAGTCGACGTGGGCCGGTTCAAGGGCCTTGGCGAAATGAACCCGCAGCAATTGCGCGAAACCACCATGAGCCCGGCCAGCCGCTCGCTGCTGCGCGTGACCCTGCCCGAACAGCACGAACAGCGCCACGCGATCAAGGATCTGGTCGACCGCCTGATGGGCCGCAACCCCGAACACCGCTTCATGTTCATCCAGAACCGCGCCGCCGACATCGACCCCGACCTGATCGACGCGTAACAACGGTCCTGCGCTGATATTTGTTTATTTGTTCGTCATTCCTGCGAAGGCGGGAATCCAGGTGCGCTGCGGCCCGAACCGGAAGTCGCGGCTCACAGCAGCGTCGGAACTGGATTCCCGCCTTCGCGGGAATGACGACCGAGATGTGTATTTTATCGTATTTTCAATCTGTTGAGTTTAAATTGGTCGCGCCTCGCTCGCTGGGATACGCAGGGTTCCGGCCAATCAATTCATCCACAGCGAGAGAAACATAGGCCGAATATTGCAGCGGGGGACATCGGATCTGGCCGCGCCGCCCCACCGCGCCTCATTCCTCGCTCTCGCTCGCCCTGCCATGCGTGAAATCGTAGTGGATGCGCACGCGTTCGCCGAGCAGCGGCTTGCCATTGCGACGGGGCGGACGGACCAGGAATTGCCAGGCGGCTTCGCGCAGCACGCGCGCCATGCCCGATCCTCTCGGTTCTTCGGCGAGTTCGTGGCAATCTTCGACGTGATAGTCTTCGATCATGCGACAGGTGATTTCGGCCCAACGCCCCGTATCCTGACCCGGGCGCATATAGCTGTCGAGCGCCGAACGGGGCGGTTTGCGGTACCATTCCGCCTTGTAAAAGCCCAGATCGTCGGGGCCGTCGCCGGCGCTGTGGCCGCCGCCGCCCGAGGCTTCGGCATGGCCCGGCCCCACGCCGGAATGGATCTTGCTGATGTCCGACATCGCCATTTCGGCGTGGCTGGTGTGAATGAACCCTTCGGGCCATTCGACTTTGTCGGGATTGTTGATGGCCACGTGCGGCGGCGGCTTCATCGTTGCCGCAGGCGGCGTGTGTTGCGCCGGATTGGGCGCCTTGGCCGAGTGGTGCGGCTTGGGCTGCTTTTCCTTTTCCGGCGGGGGCATCAGTTTCAGCGCAGTCAGCACGGTGGCCGCCGTGCGCACCTGCCCGGTTATCGCCGCCATCGACAGCAGGGTGAGCACCAGCAGCGCGCAGACGCCCAACGACAGCAAAGCCGCGACATAGCGCGACCGTGTCGGCGCGCCATAGCGGCTCGCCCGGTATTCAACCAGGATCTCGTCTTCAGCAGCAGTGCCCAGCGGAATTTCCATTACCCGTCAAAACGTATCCGAACGCGGGCCCCTTCTTTACGCCCTGCCAATCCGCCCGTGCGGATGCAACCATTTTGCTCGCCCCTGTTACCACCTGCGACTTTTTGCCACAGCTCTTGCAGAGCGGGTCGGGGGACGATAGGCTTAACCACTTGGTTAAATGGGTCAGGACAAGTCGATGCGTTTCGAAGGCACCAGCAACTACGTCGCCACGGATGATCTGAAAGTCGCGGTCAATGCGGCCGTGCTGTTGCGTCGGCCCTTGCTGGTCAAAGGCGAACCGGGCACCGGCAAGACTGTCCTGGCGCACGAAATTGCCAAAGCAGTCGGCGCGCCGCTGATCGAATGGAATGTCAAATCGACCACCAAGGCGCAACAGGGCCTGTATGAATACGACGCGGTGGCGCGCCTGCGCGACGGTCAGCTTGGCGATGAACGCGTCCACGACATCAGCAATTACATCAAGAAGGGCAAGCTGTGGGAGGCGTTTACCGCGCCCGAACTGCCCGTCCTGCTGATCGACGAAATCGACAAGGCCGACATCGAGTTTCCCAACGACTTGTTACAGGAACTCGATCGCATGAGCTTTGACGTCTACGAGACGCAAGAGCGGATCACGGCAGCCGAACGCCCGATCGTGGTAATCACCTCGAACAACGAAAAGGAACTGCCCGACGCGTTCCTGCGCCGGTGTTTTTTCCACTATATCAAGTTTCCCGACCGCGACACGATGCAGGCGATCATCGATGTCCACTTCCCCGGCATTCAGCGCACGCTGATCGCCAAAGCCCTGGAAGTGTTTTACGAAGTGCGCGATGTGCCCGGCCTCAAGAAAAAGCCGAGCACGTCGGAACTGCTCGACTGGCTCAAGCTGCTGCTCAACGAGGACATGCCGCTCGACGTTTTGCAAAACCGCGATCCGACCAAGGCGATCCCGCCGCTGCACGGCGCCTTGCTGAAAAACGAACAGGACATCATGCTGTTCGAACGGCTGGCGTTCATGGCGCGTCGTAACGGGTAGGAGATCGGGAATGAGCTATAGCGGACGGTGCGCGTGCGGCGCGGTGACTTTGCGGATCGACGCCCAGCCGCTGGCCACGCGCCAGTGCTGGTGTCGGCAATGCCAGACGATCGCTGCGGGCAGCGCGACCAACAACGCCATTTTCAAAAGCGATGATGTGCAGATCGACGGCGCACTCGGCGCCGCGACATGGACGGCAGCGAGCGGCAACACGCTGACCTTTCATTTCTGCCCCGCGTGCGGAACGCAGGTCTATGGCCAAAGCTCGGCACGGATGCATTTGAAAACCGTGCGCTTCGGCGTGATCGATCAGCCGAACGACCTTGCCCCGCAAGCGGTGATCTGGACCGACGACGCCCCCGCCTGGGCGGTGTTCGACCCCAAGCTCGAACGCTTTGCCCGCCAGCCCCCGGCACCGGCACCAAAAGGCTGACCCGATGTTCTTCAATTTCGTCGACGAACTGCGCGCGGCCGGGATTTCGGCCAGTTTCAAGGAGCATCTCGTGCTTCTGGAAGCGCTCGACAAGCAAGTGATCGATCGCACGCCCGAAGCGTTCTATTACTTGTCGCGCGCAACGTTCGTGAAGGATGAAGGGCTGCTCGACCGCTTCGATCAGGTGTTCAACAAAGTGTTCAAGGGGCTGCTGTCCGATTATGGGCAGCGCCCGGTCGACGTGCCCGAAGACTGGCTGAAAGCCGTTGCCGAGAAATTCCTGACCGAAGAGGAAATGGCCGCGATCAAGTCCATGGGATCGTGGGACGAGATCATGGAGACGTTGAAAAAGCGGCTCGAAGAACAGCACGAGCGCCATCAGGGCGGCAACAAGTGGGTCGGCACCGGGGGCACCAGTCCCTTTGGCAATTCGGGCTATAACCCCGAAGGCGTGCGCATCGGCGGCGAAAGCAAACACGGGCGCGCGATCAAGGTCTGGGAAAAGCGCGAGTTCCAAAATCTCGACAACACGCGCGAACTGGGCACGCGCAATATCAAAGTCGCGCTGCGCCGCCTGCGCCGCTTTGCCCGCGAAGGCGCCGCCGACGAGCTTGATCTCGACGCCACGATCGAAGGCACCGCGCGGCAGGGCTGGCTCGACATCCGCATGCGGCCCGAACGGCACAACGCGGTCAAGCTGTTGCTGTTTCTCGATGTCGGCGGATCGATGGACCCGTTCATCAAGCTGGTCGAGGAACTGTTCAGCGCGGCGACCACCGAATTCAAGAACATGGAATTCTATTATTTCCACAACTGCCTTTACGAAGGCGTGTGGAAAGATAACCGGCGACGCTGGTCCGAGCGCACCAATACCTGGGATCTTCTTCACAAATTCGGCCATGATTACAAGATCATCTTCGTCGGCGATGCGGCGATGAGCCCCTATGAGATCACCCATCCGGGCGGCTCGGTCGAACATTTCAACGAAGAGGCAGGCGCGGTCTGGCTGCACCGCGTGGCGCAGACCTATCCCGCCACGGTCTGGCTCAACCCCGTGCCCGAAAAGCAGTGGACTTATTCGCAATCGACCAAGATGATCCGCGATCTGGTCGGCGGCTCGATGCATCCGCTGACGCTGGGCGGGCTTGACGCGGCGATGCGCGAACTGACCCGCAAGAAGGGCTGAACCCACGGCTTGACCGGGCGCATCGGCAGCGGATTAATGCCCCCTGCCCATCCGCGAAAGGATCCGAATGGCCGGTCATGATCCCCGTATTGCCCGTCGCGCGATTCTCGCGGCGACCTGCGGCAACGCGCTCGAATTCTATGACTTCGTCACATACGCCTATTTCGCGATCCAGATCGGCCACACCTTTTTCCCTTCGACCAGCGGCTATCTCAGCCTGATGGGATCGCTCGCCACGTTTGGCGCAGGCTTTGTCGCGCGGCCCGTCGGCGCCTGGATGATCGGCGGCTATGCCGATCGCCACGGGCGCAAATCGGGCATGTTCCTGTCGATGATCCTGATGGGGGTCGGCATCATCACGCTGGCGCTGACGCCCGGCTATGCAACGATCGGCATTGCCGCGCCGATCCTCGCGATTGCCGCGCGGCTGTGCCAGGGCTTTGCGCTCGGCGGCGAAGTCGGCGCGGCGACCACCTACATGCTGGAATCGGTGCCGCCCGAGCGGCGCGGCTGGGCCTCAAGCTGGCAGAATTCGAGCCAGATGATCGCCTTTACGGTCGGCGCGCTGGTCGCCTTCCTGCTCAGTCTGTGGCTGAACGATGATCAACTGGGGCGCTACGGCTGGCGCATCGCACTGCTCGCCGGCACGACGATCCTGCCCTTTGCGCTGATGATCCGGTCGAGCCTGCCCGATCACCCGGTCCATCACGACGCGCCGATGACCGAGGCGGAGGAATTGACGGCAACACCGACCGGGTTCTGGCGCGTGGTGATCCTGGGCATGATCATCATCGGCGCGGGCACGACCACGACCTATATCTTTCTCTACATGGCGACGTATGCGCAAAACACCCTGCACTTGCCGATCTGGGTCGGGATGGCGGGCGATCTGGTCAACAATGGCGCAGGGATGATGACCGCCATTCTGGGCGGCTGGCTGAGCGACAAGGTGGGGCGGCGACCGGCGATGATCTGGCCGCAAATGGCCTTTGTAGTGATGATCATGCCGCTGTTTACCTGGTTTCTGGCCGCGCCGACGATCGCGGCGTTTCTGATCCTCAATGTGGTATTGTCAGGCCTTGGCACGATGCCGTTTTCGGCGGCGTTTACCGCCGTCAGCGAAAGCCTGCCGCGTCGGATGCGCGCGCGGGCGTTTGCGCTGGTCTATACGATCCCGGTGACGACGATGGGCGGAACGACCCAGATGAATCTCGCCTGGCTGCTGCACCGGACGGGCAATCCGGCGGTGCTGGCATGGTATCTGATGGGCATCGCCTGCATGGGGCTTGGCGCAATGCTGTTCCTGCCCGAAAGCGCGCCGCTCAGCATCCGGCGGGTGCGGCGCGGCAGGCCGCTGCCCGCTCAATAGAGGCGATAGCGCGCGGTCTCTTCGCTCCAGGCCGCTTCGTCGGGCCGGGCCAGCGCGTCGAGATCGCCGGGCAGCGCGGCATGATCATCGACCCATTCGCGCAAGGCCGGGCCCCCGTTGATCACATCGATCGCCAGCCGATCCGTCACATATTCATAGGGAAAATCGCGCCACAGCGGATAGTCGGGGTAAAGCTGCCGGATCGCCTTGAACGCCAGTGCCTGCAATCGCCAGGGGCGAAACGCGCGATGATCGTAAAACGGCCCTTCGGCATGGATCATCAGCGCCGAACATGCCTGATGCGCATGCTTGTGAAAGGTCGGTTCGAACCAGCATTCGCGCAAGCCGCAGCCCGCCAGCCACGCGGGCGCCAGCCGCTGCATCTGCGCCAGGACATCGCGCGCGGCGACATCGGGCGCGCCGAACAGGACTTCGAGCGGACGCGTGGTGCCCCGCCCTTCGGACAAAGTCGCGCCCTCGAGCATGACCGTTCCGGCATAAGCGCGCGCCATGTTGAGGCTGGCCGCATTGGGCGACGGGTTGATCCACACCCGGCTTTCGGGCCAGCCGAAGCCGGGCCCGGCCTCGGGTGCCCAGCCCTCCATCGCGATCACCCGATAATCGACATCGAGCCCGAAATGATCGATGAACCAGCGCCCCATTTCGCCCAGAGTCAGCCCGTGGCGCATCGGCATCGGCCCCGCGCCGACAAAGCTTTCATGGCCGGAGCGCAAGGTTGTCCCTTCGACGGGGCGCCCGGCGGGGTTGGGCCGATCAAGCACCCAGACCGCCTTGCCCGTGCCCGATACCGCTTCCAGCAGGTACAGCAGCGTGGTGACGAACGTATAGATCCGGCAGCCGAGATCCTGGAGATCGAACAGAAACACGTCGGCATGGTCGATCATCGCCGCGCTCGGCCGACGCACTTCGCCATAGAGGCTGAACACCGGAATCCCGTGGTCGGGATCGTGGAAATCGGCGGTTTCCACCATATTGTCCTGCTTGTCGCCTTTCAGCCCGTGCTGCGGGCCGAACGCAGCGCTCAGCGTCACTTCGGGCATCGCCGCCAGCGCGTCGAGCGAATGGACAAGGTCTTGCGTCACCGAGGCGGGATGGGCCACGAGCGCGACGCGCTTGCCCACCAGAGGCGCGCGCAAGGCGGGGTCTGCGATCAGGCGGTCGATGCCGAACAGGACTGTCATGCTGCATCCGGTGCCGCAAGTGTGGCAGACAGGCAAGCCGGATCGTGGAAATCGGGCACGTCCTGCGCATGAACCGCGGCCCAGAACGATTTCACCCCGCCCGCCTCCTCGATCACCGCCGTCAGGCCATACCGCCAGGGCAGCGGCGGCAGCGCGACGACGGGTATGGCGACATCGCAGAACAGCACATCGCCGCCCCGACGCGGGGTGATCACCGGCGGGCGCGGCACCGCGCGCTCCGCCATGCCGGTGCGATAGCCGTTGAAGTCATAGGCGGCCCAGCGTTCGGAGGGGGAAAAGTTGAACTCGGTGTAGCCTGTTGCCCCCCCTTCATCCCCCCAACCTTCCCGCCGCTCATCCTGAGCCTGTCGAAGCCGCTCATCCTGAGCCTGTCGAAGGATGCGCGAAACGGTCGAGCCTGGGCCTGCTGGTATCGGCGCGCATGCTTCGACCGGCTCAGCATGAGCGGGGTCGGGGATCTGGGCGAGGTAATGCACCGGTGCCACGAACAGCTCGAAACAGGTCGTCTGCCACAGCCCGTCAGTCCGCGCGCGCCCGGCGAACGGCGGCACCACGAGATCGGCCGCGCCTTCCACTTTCCAGCGCAGCACGCACCAGTTGGCATCCAGCGAAAGAACGCGCGCCGCAATCGCGCCGACGCGCAAGGGCGGATGCGCCGGATGGGGGATCAGCTGCAACATTTCCAACCGCCAAACTCCGTGCTAGGCGCGTTTTCCATTCAGGAAACGAGTGTCATGACGCAATACAAGTCCGATCTTCTCCGCCTGCTTTCCGAACGGGGGCATATTCATCAGCTGACCGATGCCCATGGCCTCGACACGCTGGCCAGCGAAGCGATCGTGACCGCGTATAATGGCTATGACGCCACCGCGCCATCGCTCCACGTCGGCAACCTGGCCTCGGTCATGCTGCTGCGCCGCCTGCAACAGGCCGGGCACAAGCCGATCGCGCTGATGGGCGGCGGCACGACCAAGATCGGCGATCCCAGCGGCAAGGACGAAAGCCGCAAGCTGCTCACCACCGAGACGATCGCGGCGAACATCGCCGGGATCTCGCAAGTGTTTCACCGTCTGCTCGATTTCAGCGATGGCCCGACCGGCGCGGTCATGGTCAACAACGACGACTGGCTGGCCGGGCTCGGCTATATCGACCTGCTGCGCACGGTCGGCCCGCATTTCACGGTCAACCGCATGTTGTCGTTCGATTCGGTCAAACTGCGGCTCGATCGCGAACAACCGCTGACCTTTCTCGAATTCAACTACATGATCTTGCAGGCCTATGACTTTCGCGAGCTGGCGCTGCGCCACGGCTGCCGGCTTCAGCTCGGCGGGTCGGACCAGTGGGGCAATATCATCAACGGCATCGAGCTGACGCGGCGGATGAACGCGATCGAGCTCTATGGCCTGACCACTCCGCTGCTCACCACGGCCGACGGGGCGAAAATGGGCAAGAGCGTGAATGGCGCGGTCTGGCTCAACGAGGCCGATCTGCCCAGCTATGACTTCTGGCAATATTGGCGCAATGTCGACGACCGCGATGTCGGCCGGTTCCTGCGCCTGTTCACCGATTTGCCGCTCGATGAAATCGCCCGCCTCGACGCACTGGCAGGCAGCGAGATCAATGCCGCCAAAGTCGTGCTGGCCAACGAAGTGACGCGGCTGGTGCGCGGCGACGACGCTGCCAAAGCCGCCGAAGCGACCGCCGCGGCGACGTTTGTGGGCGGCGGCCTTGGCCAGGATCTGCCGACACTCGCGGTCGGCCCAGACGGCATCGGCGTGATCGACGCCTTGATC
The DNA here is from genome assembly GCF_001519055.1 of Novosphingobium sp. Fuku2-ISO-50. GTDB lineage: Bacteria > Pseudomonadota > Alphaproteobacteria > Sphingomonadales > Sphingomonadaceae > Novosphingobium. The sequence continues at coordinate 464,060 of NZ_KQ954286.1, forward strand.
GCGCTGGGCTTTGCCGCCAGCCGGGGCGAGGCCAAGCGGCTGATTGCGGGCGGCGGCGCACGACTTGATGGCGCCGCGATCAGCGACGAAAACCACCATATCGCGCTGTCGGGCGCAGAGGTGCGTCTCTCGTCCGGCAAGAAGAAACACGCCATCCTGCGCCGGGCCTGAGCGCTACGGACAGCCTTTGCGAATCAACCACTCGCCCGGCCTTTGCGCCGGGCGATTTTTTATGCCTTACCAAACGGTTGCCGGAATTTTTTTACCGCCTCCGGCAAGCTTTTGCCGCCTGCTTTACGAAATCGTAGCCATTTCGGATGATGATTATCGGGCTCCTGCGGGTCGGATTCACCTGCCTGGCGGGAGCGTGGCTCTGGACCAAGGAGGAGGAACGATGTCAGGCGGGGCTCAGCTTTCAGTCACCGATCAACGCAGTTCCACCCGCCATCCGGTGGATCTGACGCTCATGGCCGAACACCGCCGACTCGGCGATGTGATGCTGCAATTGATCAACGTGTCGACCACCGGTTTCATGGTGCGCAGCCCGCATGAACTCGGGCGCGGCGAACGCGTGACGATTCGCCTGCCGCAAATCGGCCGAATCGAAGCCTTTCTGGTGTGGAGCGATCAGGACCGTTCCGGATTTCAATTCGAACGGATCATTCGGATGGATGATTTTGCCAAAATGATCAAATCGTTGCAGCCCAACCCCCGGCTGCGCTCACCGCACTGAGGCTTGGCGCCCGATCAGAGCCCGCCCAAAGGCCGCACAGCTCCGATCATTTTATCAATCGATTTAGTTGAGATTTAGCGCCGGAAACGTTTGATCGCTTGGCAAGCCGCCGCCGCGCTGTCATGCCTCGCATCCGTGACCGATAGAGCATCATCCCCGCGACCACCGACCGAGACGGCACTACCAGTCTCGCCCTTGGCGATACCCGATTACCGCCGGTTCTGGATCGCGCGCTGCGCCTCGGTCTTTGCCACCAACGGCATGGTCGTCGTGCTGGGCTATCAGCTTTACGATCTGGCACGCGGGTCATACGGCATGTCGATCAAGGCCGCAGCCTTTCAGCTCGGCGTGCTCGGCCTGGTCCAGTTTCTGCCGCAGATTCTGTTCGCACCGATCGCCGGCGTGATCGCCGACCGGTTCGACCGGCGCGCTGTCACCGCGCTGGCCACGCTGATCGATGTGCTGGTCGCGCTGACGCTGGCGCTGGTCACCGCGCTTGGCACGCTGTCTTTGCCGCTGCTGTTCGCGCTGGCCGCGCTGCATGGCACGGTGCGCACGTTCATCGGCCCGGCACAATCGTCGATCGCGCCCAACATCGTCCCCGCCCCGTTGATGCCGCGCGCCGTTGCGATCAGCGCGATGGCCTGGCAGGTCGGCGCGGTGGCGGGGCCGGCGCTGGCGGGCGTGCTGTTCGCGGTAAACCATGCGCTGCCTTATGCGCTGTCGGGCGTGCTGCTGTTGCTGGCGGCGATCGGCATCGCACGGATCCGCCCCGTGCCGCCGCCGCCCGACAATGCCAAGACACACCCCTTGCGCCAGATGACCGAAGGCATGCTCTTTGTCTGGCGCGACCGCTTCCTGTTCGGTTGCGTGACGCTCGACCTGTTTGCCGTACTGCTTGGCGGAGCAAGCGCGCTCCTGCCGATCTATGCGCGCGACATTCTGACCTGGCACGGCCAACCGGTGGGCGCCTATGGCCTGGGACTGATGCGCGGCATGCCCAGCCTCGGCGCAAGCGTCATCGGCCTGATCATTGCGCGCCGCCCGATCGAACAGGACGTCGGCGCGCGGATGCTGATGGCGGTCGCAGCCTTTGGCATTGCCACTGCCGGATTTGGCCTGTCGCGCAATTTCCTCGTCTCGCTGGCCTTGCTGGCAGCGCTGGGCGCGGCGGACATGGTCTCGGTATTCATCCGCAACACGCTGGTACAGCTTCATACCCCAGACGCTGTGCGCGGGCGCGTCTCGGCGGTTTCCGGCCTCGCCATTTCCGCTTCGAACGAACTGGGCGAAATGGAATCGGGGCTTGCCGCCGCCGTGCTCGGGGCGACCGGCGCGGTGGTGCTGGGCGGGATCGGCGCAGTCGCGATAACCGCAGCCTGGACGCTGGCCTTTCCCGAATTGCGCCGCGTGCGCACTTTTTCTGCCAACTACGCCGACAGATGATCAAACCTGTTTCGCAACGATCCCCCATTTGAAGGAGCAAGCGACATGAAAGCAGATTCCGTACTCGCGACCATCGGCAAAACGCCGCATATTCGCCTGTCCCGGCTGTTTCCCGATCACGAGGTGTGGATCAAGAGCGAGCGGGGCAATCCCGGCGGATCGATCAAGGATCGCATCGCGCTGGCGATGATCGAGGCCGCCGAAGCCGACGGCACGCTGAAACCCGGCGGCACGATCATCGAGCCGACGTCGGGCAATACCGGCATCGGCCTTGCGCTCGTCGCGGCGGTCAAGGGCTATCGCCTGATTCTGGTCATGCCCGAATCGATGTCGATCGAACGCCGCCGGCTCATGCTCGCCTATGGCGCGACGTTCGACCTGACCCCGCGCGAAAAGGGCATGAAGGGCGCGATCGAGCGCGCGAAACAGCTGCTGGAGGAAATTCCCGGCGCCTGGGTTCCACAACAGTTTGAAAACCCTGCCAATATCGCGGTCCACGTGCGCACCACCGCGCAGGAAATCCTCGACGATTTCGCCGACACGCCGATCGACGCGCTGATTACCGGCGTGGGCACCGGCGGGCATCTGACCGGTTGCGCCGAACGGCTGAAGCAAGTCTGGCCCGATCTCAAGGCCTGGGCCGTCGAACCGGCGCTGTCGCCAGTGATTTCGGGCGGCCAGCCCGCGCCGCACCCGATTCAGGGGATCGGCGCCGGGTTCATCCCCGGCAACCTGCACACGCAATCGATCGAGGGCGCGATTCAGGTCGACGCCGCCGATGCCAAGGAATGGGCGCGCCGCAGCGCACGGGTCGAAGGTCTGCTGGTCGGGATCAGTTCGGGCGCAACGCTCGCGGCCATCGCGCAGAAACTGCCCGAGCTTCCTGTCGGCAGCCGCGTGCTCGGCTTCAATTACGACACCGGCGAACGCTACTTGTCGGTGCCCGATTTCCTGCCGGAGTGAGCGGGATGACGCTGGAGAGTATCGCCTATACCGACGGCGATCAGGCCTTGACCGGGTGGCTTGCCCGCCCGGTCGGGGCGCCCCGCGGCGCAGTGGTCGTCTATCCGACGATCATGAACGTCAATGCGCCGATCGAGCGCCGCGCGAGGCTCCTGGCCGAAGCCGGGTTCCTGGCGCTGATCGCCGATTTCTACGGCACGCCGGTCACCGACTTTGACCATTCGCGCGAACTGGCGAATGCCTTGCGCGCCGATGTCGACACCTATCGTCGGCGCATCGGCGCGGGCATTGCGGCGCTCCGCGCGCTGGCGGGCGGGTTGACGCTGTCGGCAGTGGGATACTGCATGGGCGGGCAGGCCGCGCTGGAAGCCGCGCGCGCGGGCGAAAATCTTGCGCTCGTCGCCAGTTTTCACGGCATCCTGTCGACCGACCGCCCGGCGAGCGCGCAGACGCCGATCGCCCCGCGCATTTTCGTCAGCCATGGCGATGCCGACCCGCTGGTGCCGCGTACCCAGGTCCTCTCGTTCTGGGAGGAAATGGACGAAGCAAGCGCCAACTGGCATTTCCACAGCTATGCCGGTGTGCGCCACGGCTTTACCGACCCCGGCAGTGACGCGCGCGGCGTTCCGGCGATCGCCTATGACGCCAGCGCCGATCGCCAGTCGTGGGCCGCACTGACCGGCCTGCTCGACGAAATCTACGGCTGAGCGCCACCGCCCCTCCCCGCTCGGGGAGGGGCTTTTTCATGGCGTCAGGCGGTCGCGAACGATTCGACCGGCAGCGCCATGACCGTGTCGGGGCCCGCTTCGACTTCGCGGCGCAACGAACCGGCCTGCGGCGCAACGCGCAGCGCCCAGTGGCGGGCACAGATCACCTTCGCTTCGTAAAACGCCGGTTCCTGCGTCCCGGCGGCCAGCGTCGCGGCGGCCACTTTGGCCATTTTCAGCCACATCAGCCCCATCGTCACCACCCCGGTCAGCGTCATATAGGCATAAGCCCCGGCACCGAGCGCATTGGGATCGGTCATCGCGTTCTGCATGAACCACAGGGTCGCAGCCTTCAGCTCGCCATTGGCCTTGCCCAGCCGTTCGGCAACCAGCGCGACGGCAGGATTGTCGCCCGCGTCAGCCACTTCGGCATCGATCAGCGCAAACAGACGCTGGATCGCACGCCCCCCGTTCTGCGCCAGCTTGCGCCCGCACAAATCCATCGCCTGAACCCCGTTGGCGCCTTCGTAGATCATCGCGATCCGCGCATCGCGAACGAACTGTTCCATCCCGTTTTCAGCGATATAGCCGTGCCCGCCCCAGACTTGCTGCATGTCGGTGGCCGTCTGATAGCCGCGATCGGTGCCATAGCCCTTGATCACCGGGGTCAGCAGGCTGATCACGTCATCGGCGGCCTGACGCTCGTCCTCGGTCAAGGCGCTGTGCGACAGATCGACCTGCAACGCGCCCCACAGGCACAGCGCGCGCATCCCTTCGGTAAAGGTCTTGGCATCCATCAACATGCGGCGCACGTCGGGGTGGACGAACAGCGGGTCGGCTTTCTGCCCCGGCTCGGCCGGGCCGGTCAGCGCGCGACCCTGGCGGCGTTCCTGCGCATAGAGCACCGCATTCTGATAGGCGGCCTCTGCCTGCGCCAGCCCCTGCATGCCCACACCCAGCCGCGCCGCGTTCATCATGATGAACATCGCGGCAAGGCCCTTGCATTCCTCGCCGATCAGGAAACCTTTAGCCCCGTCATAGTTCATCACGCATGTCGCATTGCCGTGAATCCCCATCTTGTGCTCGAGCGATCCGACCGAGACCGCATTGCGCGCGCCCGGCGTTCCATCCGCGTTGACGAGGAACTTCGGGACAATGAACAGCGAAATACCCTTTGACGATTCGGGCGCGCCGGGGGTCTTGGCCAGGACGAGATGGATGATGTTTTCCGCCAGGTCGTGATCGCCCGCAGAAATGAAGATCTTCGTTCCGGTGATGGCATAGCTGCCGTCAGCCTGCGGCTCGGCCCGGGTGCGCAACAGGCCAAGGTCGGTGCCGCAATGCGGCTCGGTCAGGTTCATCGTGCCGAGCCATTCGCCGCTGACCATTTTGGGCAGATAAGTCTGCTGCTGCTCGGGCGAACCTTTGGCAATGATCGCCGAAATCGCCCCGTTGGCGAGGCCGGGATACATCGCAAAGGCCTGATTCGCGCTGGCGAGGTATTCTTCGAGGACAAAGCCGATGACATGGGGCATCCCCTGCCCGCCGAATTCTTCCGGCCCGCTCAGCGTGGCCCAGCCGCCATCGACATACTGGCGATAGGCCGCCTTGAACCCGGTCGGCGTCGTCACGCTGCCATCGGCATGGCGGGTACAGCCTTCGCGGTCGCCGACCTGGTTGAGCGGAGCGATGACTTCGGAGACGAAGCGGCCCGCTTCCTCGATGACCGCGTCGGTCAGATCCTGCCCGGCATTGGCAAAGCCTGCGAGATGCTGAAACTTTTCAAGGCCGATCAGTTCGTTGATGACGAACCGCGTGTCGCGGGTCGGCGCCTTGTAAACGGGCATATCCTTGCTCCTTGGATTTTTTTGGGGACGTTCCAGTCTGGCGTCCGATTGCTTCAGGATTGGGAGCGTGCTGCGATAGACGGGGCCGTGGCCTCGATGTCGCGGCCCTCAGCCCTTTCGCGATCGACGACCAAAGCGACAAAGCTGGTCAATTCGGCGATCGTCGCCTCGATGTCCTGTTGCTGGCGACGCAGATTGTCGATCCGTTCGCGGCACTTGGCAATGGTCACGCGGCGCTGTTCGATGCGCCCGTCGCCGACGTCGTAAAGGTCGATCATGTCGCGGATTTCCGACAGGCTGAAGCCCACGTTCTTGGCGCGCATGATCCACGCCAGCCGCGCCCGGTCGCGCTTTGAATAGATGCGCGAAAGGCCGTGCCGCGTCGGCGCGATCAGCCCCTCGTCCTCATAGAAACGCAGCGCGCGCGCGGTCACCCCGAATTCGGCGGACAAGTCCGAAATGGTATAATGATCGCGGGCGAGCGCATCAGGCTGATGCAAATGCCCGGTATGATCGGCCATATCGTCCGAAAGGCTGCGAAGAGTATCGCTGGCTGGCTGCGTTGACATAAAGCAACGCTATCTGACCTTTACGTAAGCGTCAATCGCCTGCAACGCGTTCGAGCGAGCCATCGGCTGCAATCCGGCGATAAAAACAGCTTTGCGCCATCGTGTGGCAGGCCGGCCCCGCTGCATCGACGATCAGTTCGAGCGCGTCCTGATCGCAATCGACGCGGATTTCGACCACGCGCAACACGTGCCCCGATGATTCGCCCTTCATCCACAGCCGCCCGCGCGACCGCGACCAGAAATGCGCATGGCCGGTTTCGCGCGTGCGCTCGATCGCCTCTGCATTCATGTGCGCGAGCATCAAGAGGCGGCCGCTGGTGCGATCGACCGCCACCGCCGTGACCAGCCCGTGAGAATCGAAGCGCGGCATGAACACGCTGCCCTGCTCGCGCAAGTCCTGTTGATTGGCCGGAGTCGTGGCGGCGTCGTGGGGAGCGGGGGGGGCTGAAAAGGTGGGAATGAGGCAAATCCTTGGCAGATTGTTCGCAGAGAGGCGCAGCCCATGCTGCATTTGTTGCAGGATAACCACAGAGGGGGGGCAAAATCCATGGTTCTGTTACATTACCGTTTCCACAGCGCCACGATCGCGGCAAACAGGCCCTGCGGTTTGAGGGAACCGTGTTCTGGACCGCCGCAAGGCGGCGCATGAGCGCCAAAGTTCAGGGAAATACTTCGTCGGGCAGGTGCGTTGAACCGCTTGGCGAGGAAGAACATGAGGGACCATAAGCGGTGACGGTCGGGGGGCCGTCCGGTGTGTGAAGACATACCACTTCGCTGAAACTTCGTCACGCCTGACGCCCGGAGCGCAAGTTCCGGGCGTCATTCTTTTTGGGCTTTACGGCCCGGCCTGCTCCAGGGCTGCGGGCGCGTTTTCGCCATACCCGCCAATAGCCCCATATCCGCCAAGAGCCCCGTGCACGCCAATGGCTAACGTATCATCGGCCACGCGCGCAAAGCATGCGATTCGCACGCGGCGCACACCGACTTTGCGCAAGGCGACAAGGCAGGCATCGGTCGTCGCCCCGCTGGTCAGCACGTCATCGACCAGCAGGATGCTCGCCCCTTTCAACCGCGCAGCATGGGCGCGATTGGGGCGGATCGCCCCTTGCAGCAAAGCCGCACGCTGTTTCCGGCCCAGATGCCCCAGCGACGGCGTGGCGCGCGGGCGCTGCAGCGCGTCGACCAACACCGGCTGCCCCAGCGCGCGGGCGATTCCGCGCGCCAACAGCGCCGACTGGTTGAACCCGCGCCGCCACAGGCGCCAGCGATGCAACGGCACCGGCACCACCAGCCATTCGCCATCGAGCACCGGCAGGCGCGGCACCATCAACCGCACCATGAAGTCCGCAAGCGCTATCCGGCGCCCGTGTTTGTAAGTGAGTATCAGCCGTCGCGAGGCGTCGTTGTAGAGCGTTGCCGCCGCAATCCCTTCGTGTCGTGGCGGCTCTGCCAGGCATGGCGCGCAAACCCATTCGCCCCGCGCGGCATCGGCCAGAGCCAGCGCCGCATCGCCGCCTTGCTGCGCGATGCGATCGGGCAGCGGGCGCTGACACAGCGAACAGCAAGGCTCGCCGGGAAGAACAAGTCCGCCCCAGCAATCGACGCAAAGCCCGCCATGCCGCGCCACCGCGCCCCCGCACAACGGACACCGCGGGGGAAAGAGCAAATCGACCAGCGGGGCGCCCATGCGACCGATGCCTGCCCGCTTGACGTTCACCATCTGCCCCTTGTTACCTTGCAAGTGTCCTGTGTCGGACGGCAAGACGGACTTGGCAAGAGCGCCGCATGGCGGCAGGGAAACGGGATGGCCCAAAAATCCCCGCCCCCGCAATCGCCCCCCGCAATCTTTTCGATGCAGCGCCGGTTCCTGCTGCGGCAACGGATGCGCGTGCTGCAAAGGCGCGAGGATGCCGCCCGCTTCATGACCGACGACATCGTCGAAGACGTGCTCGACCGGCTGGCGTTCCTGCGCCACACGCCCGCCCGCGCCTTGCTGGTGGGCGATTTCACCGGCGCGCTCGCTGCGGCCCTGTCGGCGCAAGGTGTTGCCGTCACGCGCGCCGATCCGGCACCGGGGCCCGGCGAACTGGCGATCGATGAAGAACACCCCCTGCCCTTTGCCGACGGCTTCGACCTGATCGTCAGCCTCGGCACACTCGATACGGTCAACGATCTGCCGGGCGCGCTGATTCATCTGCGCCGCGCGCTTGCGCCCGAGGGACTGGCCATCATCGCGATGCCCGGCGCGGGCAGTTTACCGGCCTTGCGCGCGATCATGCTGGCGGCCGACGGCGAACGTCCCGCTCCGCGCATTCATCCGCAAGTCGACGTGCGCGCGGGCGGACAATTGCTGCAACGCGCCGGATTTGCCGACCCGGTGGTCGATAGCCACAGCCTCAAAGCCAGCTATCGCAGCCTCGACCGGCTGATCGAAGACGTGCGCACGCAGGGCCTGTCGGCCTGCCTGATGCGCGGCGGCGCACCTTTGGGCAAAGCGGCGCTGGCGCGCGCGCGCGCCGCGTTTACGGCGCTGGCCGAGGACGGGCGCGTTACCGAAACCTTCGAGATTCTCACGCTGTCCGGCTGGGCCCGCGCACTCAAACCGCCCAAGTTCTGATGTCGCAAGCCTCCTCCCCCAGGGCATGGCGGAGGAGCTTTCTTGCGTCAGCCCAGTGCGGCTTGCGCAGCGGCAAGACGCGCGATCGGCACGCGATAGGGGCTGGCCGAGACGTAATCGAGCCCGACTTTTTCGCAGAACGCGATCGAGGCCGGATCGCCGCCATGTTCGCCGCAAATGCCCAGCTTGATGTCGGGGCGAGTCTTGCGGCCGCGCTCGGCGGCCATTTCGACCAATTGGCCGACGCCTTCGATATCGAGGCTGACAAACGGATCGCGCGGATAGATCCCCTGTTCGACATAAGGATTGAGGAAACGCGCGGCGTCGTCGCGGCTGACCCCGAGCGTGGTCTGAGTCAGGTCGTTGGTGCCAAACGAGAAGAACGTGCCCTCTTCGGCGATTTCGCCCGCCATCAGCGCGGCGCGCGGCAATTCGATCATCGTGCCGACGAGATAATCGAGGCTCGCGCCGCGTTCGGCAAAGACTTCGCCCGCCACCCGGTCGACCAGCGCGCGCAGGATCTGCAATTCCTTCTTCGTCGCGACCAGCGGGATCATGATTTCCGGCACGACCGCTTCGCCCGACTTCGCCGCGACATCGAGCGCGGCTTCGAAAATGGCGCGCGCCTGCATGGCATAGATTTCGGGGAACGTGATGCCGAGGCGGCAACCGCGATGGCCCAGCATCGGGTTGAATTCGTGCAACTCGTCAGCCCGACGCTTGAGGTGATCGACCCCGAGCCCGGTCACTTCGGCCACTTCGGCAAATTCCGCGTCGCTGTGCGGCAGGAATTCATGAAGCGGCGGATCGAGCAGGCGAATGGTGACCGGAAGGCCCGCCATGACTTCGAAAATCGCGGTAAAGTCGGCACGCTGTTCGGGCAACAGCTTGGCCAGCGCGGCATTGCGACCGGCTTCGTCGTCGGCCAGAATCATCTGGCGCACCGAGGTAATCCGCCCGGCATCAAAGAACATGTGCTCTGTACGGCACAGCCCGACGCCTTCGGCACCGAACTGGCGCGCGACCTGGCAATCGTGCGGGGTTTCGGCATTGGCGCGGACTTTCATCCGGCGATGCCCGTCGGCCCAGGCCATCAGCACGGCGAAATCGCCCACGAGTTCGGGTTCGACCGTACGCACTTCGCCGGCCATGACATCGCCGTTCGAACCGTCGAGCGTGATCACATCGCCTTCGCGCACTTCGCGTCCGCCGATCCGCGCCACGCGATTGACCATGTCGATCGACACGCCCGAAGCGCCCGAAACGCAAGGCCGCCCCATGCCGCGCGCAACCACTGCGGCGTGGCTGGTCATCCCGCCGCGCGCGGTCAGCACGCCGCGCGCCGCGTGCATGCCGTGAATGTCTTCGGGGCTGGTTTCGACGCGCACGAGGATCACCGCATCGCCGCGATCGGCACGGCGTTCGGCCGTATCGGCATCGAACACGACCGCGCCCGATGCCGCGCCCGGCGAGGCCGGAAGCCCGCGCGTCAGGATGTCGCGCGGCGCCTTGGGATCGAGCGTGGGGTGCAGCAACTGATCGAGCGCCATCGGATCGATGCGGCGGATCGCGGTCGCTTCATCGATCAGCCCTTCGGCCACCATGTCCACCGCCATTTTCAGCGCGGCCTTGGCGGTGCGCTTGCCCGAGCGGGTCTGCAGCATCCACAGCTTGCCCTGCTCGACGGTGAATTCGATATCCTGCATGTCCTTGTAATGCTTTTCGAGCAGTTCAAAGACAGCTGCCAGCTCGCCATAGGCGGCGGGCATCGCTTCTTCCATCGACAGCGGCTTGGCACCGGCGGCTTCGCGCGCGGCTTTGGTCAGGTATTGCGGGGTGCGAATGCCGGCAACGACGTCTTCGCCCTGGGCATTGACCAGCCATTCGCCATAATAGGCTTTCGTGCCGGTCGCCGGGTCGCGGGTAAAGGCAACGCCCGTCGCCGAGGTGTCGCCCATGTTGCCGAACACCATCGCCTGAACATTGACGGCCGTGCCCCAGTCGGCGGGGATATCGTTCAACCGGCGATAGACTTTGGCCCGGTCGCTTTCCCAGCTGTCGAACACCGCCGCGATCGCGCCCCACAGCTGTTCGTGGACATCCTGCGGAAACGGACGGCCCAGCTCGTCTTCGACGATCGCCTTGTATTCCTTGACCAGCGCCTGCCAGTCTTCCGCCCGCATTTCGACATCGGCGTAAAACCCGTTGTCTTCCTTGGCGATTTCCAGCGCGTCTTCAAACCGGTGATGATCGAGGCCGAGCACCACGTCGGAATACATCTGAATGAAGCGACGATAGGAATCCCAGGCAAAGCGCGCATCGCCCGCGCCCGCCGCAAGCCCTTCGACCGTCGCGTCGTTGAGCCCGAGATTGAGCACGGTGTCCATCATCCCCGGCATCGACACGCGCGCACCCGAACGCACCGACACGAGCAAGGGATTGGCCGCATCGCCGAATGTGCGACCGGTGGCCGCCTCGATATGCGCGACACCCTTGGCCACCGCAGCGCGCAGCGCGTCATCAAAGCTCTTGCCCGCGCTGTTGTATTGCGTGCAGACTTCGGTGCTGATGGTAAAGCCCGGCGGCACCGGCAGACCGATCCCGGCCATTTCGGCAAGATTTGCCCCCTTGCCCCCGGCGATCGTCTTGTCGCGCGAGCGGGGATCTTCGGAACGGGCCCCGCCGCCGAAATGGAATACGTATGCGCTCATGATCCCAACAGCTCCTCGACTGCACTTGAAAGGACCGGGTTTTATCCCGGCCGCTTAACCCTCGATACGGGAAAAATCGGCGACCTTGTGCACCGCAGCACGAAATAGGTCAAGCAGTGCCAAACGGTTGGCACGCTTGCTCGCATCCGCATCATTGACGGTGACCGTTTCAAAAAAGGCATCGATCGGCGCGCGCAGGCTGGCCAGCGCGGCCATCGCGGCAGTGAAATCCTCGGAGGCAATGCCCGCCTCGACCTTCGGCGCCGCCTCGGCCAGCGCCGCGCCAAGCAGCGCTTCGTCGGGCTCGGCTGTATAGGTTTGCGGCAGCGGCTGCCACGTTTCCTTTTTCAGGATATTGGCCGCACGTTTGTACCCGGCCAACAGGTTGACCCCGTCCTCGGTGCCGACGAACGCCTGCAAGGCATGGACCCGCGCAAGCAGCCGCACGAGATCGTCTTCGCCGCCCAGCGCAAACACCGCATCGATCAGATCGTGCCGCACACCCGCTTCGCGCTGCTGAACCTTGAGGCGGTCGGCGAAGAAGGCCAGCAGATCACCCTCGGCCACGGCCAGCCGCAAGCCATTGTCGGTAATCAGGCGGATCACGCCAAGCGCCGCGCGGCGCAACGCGAACGGGTCTTTCGAGCCGGTCGGCTTTTCATCGATCGCGAAAAAGCCACGCAAGGTATCGAGCTTGTCAGCCAGCGCGACGGCGACAGTCACCGGCGCGCGCGGCACATCGTCGCCCTGCCCGACCGGCTTGTAATGATCGCGGATTGCATCGGCCACAGCATCGGGCAAGCCTTCGACGCGGGCGTAATAACCGCCCATAAGGCCCTGCAATTCGGGGAATTCGCCGACCATTTCGGTAACCAGATCGGTCTTGCACAATTGGGCCGCCAGCCGCGCCTCGGCAGGATCTGCGCCGGGAACAAGGCCCTCTTGCGCCAGCCACTCGGCCAGATCGGCCACGCGCGCGACCTTTTCGGCCAGACTGCCGAGCTTGTCATGGAACGTGATCCGCCCAAGCTTCTTCGCTTGTTCGGCCAATGGCGTCTTCTGGTCCTGATCCCAGAAAAAGCGCGCATCGGACAGCCGCGCCGCCAGCACCTTGCGGTTGCCGGTGATGATCGCAGCGCCCTCGTCCCGGGCCGCGATATTGGCGGTGCAGACGAAGGCATTGGCAAGCTTGCCCGCAGCATCGCGGCAGATGAAATACTTCTGATTGACGCGCGCGGTCAGCTGGATCACTTCGGGCGGCACCGCGAGAAACGCTTCGTCAAACCGGCCGAGCAAGGGCACCGGCCATTCGGTCAGCCCGGCGTTTTCGATCACCAGCCCTTCGTCATCGACCAGCACCAGCCCGGCCTCGGACGCAGCGCGGCGCGCCCCGTCGCGCACGATCGCTTCCCGTTCTGCATGATCGACGATGACATGCGCGGCGCGCAATTTGGCGGCGTAATCGTCAACGCCGTCGATCGTGATAGTGCCCTGATGATGGAACCGGTGGCCCACGGTTTCGCGCCCCGAAACGATCCCGCCGATGTCACAGGGCACCACCTCGCCGCCGAGCAGCGCAATGATCCCCGACAGCGGACGCACCCAGCGCAGGCTTTCGCTCGACAGCGATGCCGCGCCCCAGCGCTGCGACTTGGGCCAGGGAAACGCACGAATCAGCGCCGGGATCGCCTCGGCCAGCACATCGGCGGTAGCGCGGCCCGGCCTTTCGAGCACGGCGAACCACACCCCGTCGCGCTCGGTCAGTTGATCGGCGGACAGGCCGGTCTTGCGCAAAAAACCTTCAAGCGCCTGTGGCGGCGCGCTGGTGCGCGGGCCTTTCAGTTCCTCGCGCACAGCCTCTGTCGCCAGCGGCAGATCGCGCGCGATCAGCGCCAGCCGACGCGGAGTCGACCACACTTTGACCGCATCGGGGATGGCGCCGGGCCGCAGCCCCGCACTTTCCAGCTCCTTGCGAAACAGGCGTTCGAGATCGGCGCGGGCTTGCGCCTGCATCCGCGCGGGGATTTCCTCCGAGCGCAGTTCAAGCAGGAAATGCGCGCTCATGCCGTCCACCCCGGAAACTTTGCAGTCCATTCGTCCTTGAACTTGGCCATATAGGCCTCGCAGGCGCCGCGCGCGCAATCGCGCACCCGGCCCATATAGCTGGCGCGTTCCTGGACCGAAATCACCCCGCGCGCCTGCAACAAGTTGAACAAGTGGCTCGCCTCGATCGCCTGTTCATAGGCGGCAATCGGCACGTCGGCTTCGATCGCGCGGCGGCATTCGGCTTCGGCGGCCTGAAACCCCTTGAACAGCGTATCGGTGTCGGCGACTTCGAAATTCCATTTCGACATCTGCCGCTCGTTTTCGAGGAAGACGTCGCCATAGCTGACGCCGGCATCGTTGAAGCGCAGGTCGTAAATGCTGTCGACGCCCTGAATATACATCGCCAGCCGTTCGAGCCCATACGTCAGCTCGCCCGCCACCGGCTTGCAGTCAAACCCGCCCATCTGCTGGAAATAGGTGAACTGGCTGACTTCCATCCCGTCGCACCAGACTTCCCAGCCCAGCCCCCAGGCACCAAGCGTCGGCGATTCCCAGTCATCTTCGACAAAGCGGATGTCGTGGAGCAGCGGATCGATGCCGATCGCAAACAGGCTGCCGAGATAGAGCTCCTGAAAATGCGCCGGGCTCGGCTTCATGATCACCTGATACTGGTAATAATGCTGCAGCCGATTGGGATTTTCGCCATAGCGGCCATCGGTCGGGCGGCGGCTGGGCTGCACATAGGCGGCATTCCACGATTCCGGCCCGAGCGAGCGCAGAGTCGTCGCGGTGTGAAACGTCCCCGCGCCGACGCGCATGTCATAAGGTTGCAGGATCACACAGCCTTGCGCGCTCCAATAAGCATGGAGGCGCAGGATCATGTCCTGAAAGCTCGGCGGCGTCTGCTGATTTTCGGCCATGCGCGCGCATTTGGCCGATACGCCGCCGCAAATCAACCGGCGCAGGCGTGGTTTACCCAAACTAGTGGATTGTTTTTGACATTTGCATCCCGCCATCCGGATAGCACGGTCGCAAATGTCAAAAACGAAAAATCCACTAGAATCAAAAGTTTCCAGTGGTCCGAAAAGATTCTGACATTTGCGCACTACCTAGCCGAGAGCGGTAGCAAATGTCAGAATCGGACCACTAGCTGCGGGGACTTGCCGCCCGCGCCCTGCTGGGCCATGCCTTGGGGCAATGAAACCAGGCCTCCTTCGCGCGCTTTTGCGCCGCTTTGCCCTTGCGCTGCTGCTGGCAGGGCTCGCTCCGGCGGCTTATGCCGATCCGGCGCCGCTGCACCCCGCGCTGTGGAAGGTGACTCGCCATGGCACGACGATCTGGCTGTTTGGCACGATTCACATGCTGCCCCCCGGCGCCCGCTGGTTGACCGGCCCGGTCGCCCATGCCGCCGACACCGCCGACGAGATCGCCACCGAAATCGACGATCCCGACGGCAGCGCGACGCGCCTGGCGCTCGCCGCGCGCTCGCCATTGCCGCCGGGCGAACACTTGTCGGCCCTGTTGCCCGATGACGAGCGCGCAGCCCTGACCGAGCGGCTGGCGCAGTTTGGCCTTGGCGCAGACCGCTTCGATGGCGAAAAGCCCTGGTATGCGGCGGTCGCGCTGTCGACACTGCCGCTGCTGCGTCGGGGATTCGACGCGAAGACCGGGGTCGAGGCAGGACTTGCCGCGCGTCTGGCAGAACGCAAGGGGGCGGAACGCAAGGTCGTGCGCACCGGGATCGAAACCCCCGACGGGCAATTGGCCGCGCTGGATACCCTGCCGCGTGCATCGCAACTGGCCTATCTGAAGACCGTGATCGACCAGTTCGACGCCATCGACGGCGAAATCGACGCGATGTTCGATGCCTGGGGCAAAGGCGATGCCGCAGGCCTCGCCCGCATGATGAACGAGGATGAAGGCAAGGATGACCCGCTGTTGATCCAGCGCCTGATTCTCGACCGCAACCGGGGCTTTGCCGCGTGGATTCGCGCCCGGCTGGCGCGGCCCGGAACAGTGTTCGTGGCCATCGGCGCGGGACACCTTGCCGGTGCGGGCAGCGTGCAGGACGTGCTTGCCCATTCCGGTATCCGCGTGGAGCGCGTGCAGTGATCCGCCGCTGCGCCGTAGCGCTCGGCCTGCTGCTGCTCGCCGCCTGCCAGCCTGCGCCCGCTCCGGCGCCTGCGCCGCAAGTCGCGCTTTGGGCCATCGGCCAATCGGGCAACGACACGATACACGGCTGGATCATCGGCACCGTCCATGCCCTGCCGCCGGGCACGGTCTGGCGCCGCCCGGCGATCGATGCGGCGATGGCGTCCGCCGACCGGCTGGTCATGGAAATCGGCGAACCGCTCGATCCCCGGATCGCCGGCACGGCGCTGGCCCGGCTGGCGATGACCCCCGGCCTGCCCCCGCCCAGCGCGCGGCTCGATCCGGCCGGGCAAAAGGCGCTGCTTGCCACGTATCAAATGCTCGGCCTCGACGATGCGCGGTTTCGCGATGAGGAATCCTGGGCCGTCGCCTTGCAGATTTCCGCGCTTGCCAGCCAAAAGGCCGGTGCCGAAGCGAGCGACGGGGTCGAGCCGCAATTGCGCGCGCGCATGGCAGGCAAACCGGTCATGGGCCTTGAAACCGTCGACAGCCAGTTCGCGATTTTCGACGCCCTGCCCCCGCGTTCGCAAGACCGTCTGCTCGCCGATGTCGCGCGCGAAGCGACCGATCACCGCGACAGCGATGCCCAGATGCTGAACCTCTGGCTCAAAGGCGACGAACTGGGCCTGACGCGTGAGGCCAACAGCGACTTCCTCGCCGATCCGACGCTCCATGAAGCCCTGCTGACCGCGCGCAACCGCGCCTGGACTGCGCAACTCGACAGTCTGCTGCGCAGCGGCGCGCGCCCGTTCATCGCGGTCGGCGCCGCGCATGTCTCGGGCCGCGACGGCCTGCCCGCGATGCTGCGCGCCAGGGGATGGACCATCAAGCGCGTCTATTGAAACCCCGGAACGCTTGCTTTTTTGGCCAAACGCGCTATGGGCCGCCGCTTCCCGGCATGGTCATCCCTGGAGGCGTGGCGGGAAAATCGTAGCTTCATACTATTTACCTAAGGACCAGACACATGAGCGAAACGCTTTTTCTGTCGGCCGAAGCGCGCGAAAAGGTAGGCAAGGGAGCCTCCCGCGTGCTGCGTCGTGCCGGCCGTATCCCCGCTGTCATTTATGGCGGCAATCTGGAACCGATTGCCCTCCATCTGGAGGAAAAGGCGCTCGTCAAGGCGCTTGGCACCGGCCACTTCTTCAATTCGATCGTCGATCTGAACGTCGGCGGCATCGTTGTGCGCACCCTGCCCAAGGACGTTGCGCTGCACAAGGTGTCCGACCGCCCGCTGCATGTCGATTTTCTGCGCGTTTCCGCCACCCACGCCGTGCATGTGAAAGTGCCGCTGCTGTTCATCAACGAAGAAGCCTCGCCCGGCATCAAGCGCGGCGGCGTGCTCAACATCGTTGCGCATGAACTCGAACTGGTCTCGATTCCCGAAGCGATCCCCAACGACATCACCGTCGATGTCACCGGGCTCGAAATCGGCGATTCGATCCACATGCACGACATCAAGCTGCCGGACGGCGTGCGCGCGATCACGCACGAATCCGACGCGACGATTGCGACGATCGTTGCTCCTTCGGCGCTGAAGTCTTCCGAAGGCGACACCGCCAAGGATTGATCATCCGGGCGCTCCCACGGTGCGCCCAGAAGACCATCAGGGAACCCCTTCCCCCTCCGCGGGAAGGGGTTCTTTTTTGGTTCATCGGGGATTTGCGGGAACTGGTATTTGAGTGCGTTTCTAGATTATCGTCATCCCGGACTTGATCCGGGATCCAGCTGCCGTCTTGGCACGAGCCGATCATCAACACGCTCTGCCAAGGGCCCGACAAATGAACCGGTGGCGTCAAACGAAAGCTGGACCCCGGATCAAGTCCGGGGTGACAAAGTTGACAAACTCATCCCGCGAATCCGCGATGAACCTCTTTTTTGCCCGCCGCACGCCTAACCCAAAGCCGCATCCAACGGAGCTTTCGCCATCATGCAAGTCTGGGTCGGCCTCGGCAATCCGGGCCCGCAATATGCGCTCAATCGGCACAATGTCGGCTTCATGGCGCTCGACACGATTGCCGAAGTCCATGGCTTTGGCCCGGTGCAAAAGAAATTCCAGGGCTGGGTTCAGGACGGGCGCATCGGCACAGAGCGCGTGATCCTGCTGAAACCCGCGACGTTCATGAACGAAAGCGGTCGCGCCGTGGGTGAGGCGCTGCGCTTTTACAAGCTCGACACCCATGCGCTGACAGTGTTTCACGACGAGCTCGACCTCCCCGCGTTCAAGGTCAAGGTCAAGACCGGCGGCGGCACAGCCGGACACAACGGGCTACGCTCGATCGAGCGCCATGCCGACGCCGATTTTCGCCGGGTAAGGCTGGGCATCGGCCATCCGGGACACAAGGACCGGGTGACAGGCCATGTCCTGGGCAATTATGCCAAGGCAGAGACCGATGATCTGGCCGAGATGCTCGGCGCTGTGGCGCGCGCTGCGGAATGGCTGGCGCGCGGCGACGATGTGCGTTTCATGAACGATGTCGCCTTGATCCAGCAAGGCTGATCGAAGCGCACGTCTGAAACAACACCAAATCTTTACGCAGATTAATGCGCAAGAGTCGGAAACGCTTACACAACGCATCGAGCACAGCACCCGTTAACTAACAAATATGGCGGAAATTCGCAATTGGCACGAGTCATGCTCTCTATTGGGTTAACCAGTCATATACGCGGTCAGCGCCGCGCGCGGTTATGAAAACAGGGGAAGTATCATGAAGCGCATTGCCACTGTCACCACGGCCATCATCGGCGTTCTCGTCGCCACCCCGGCGCTCGCTTGGAGCACCCCGGGCCACGTCCATTATTGCAACTGCGGCGACTCGATCGGCGCAGCGATGTGCGGTACGTCGACCTCGTCGACTTCGGGCGGCACGACCACTTCCTCGACCTCGGGCGGCACGACCACTTCCTCGACCTCGGGCGGCACCACCACCTCCTCGACCTCGGGCGGCACCACCACCTCCTCGACCTCGGGCGGTACCACCACCTCCTCGACCTCGGGCGGCACGACCACCTCTTCGACCTCGGGCGGCACGACCACTTCGTCGACTTCGGGCGGCACCACGGTTCCCGAACCGGGCATGCTCGGCATGATGGGTCTGGGCTTCATCGGCATGGCCGCAGCGCGCCGCCGCCGCCGCTGATTGTCATGGCATAGCCCGGTCGGATGCTTCCGGCCGGGCATCTTTTCGCCCGTTTGCCGTCAGGCCATTGCCTTTCCGGGGATCAGCCCCCGGCGCGGGCGAAATCGGCGCGAAACACGCGATTGGTCGGATCGCGCTCCAGCGCCTGACGCATGAGCGTTTGCGCCGTATCCAGATCGCGCCCGGCATTGAGCCGGACCAGCCCCGCCATGTGCAGCATGTCGGGATTGCGCGGATCAAGCGCCAGCGCGCGATCGGCAAAGCCCAGCGCTGCGTCATGCTGCGCCAGGTTGGTCGCCACCGCCGCCAGGCGCTTCAACACTTCGGCATCGCTGTCATAGCCGGGAATCGCGCGATAGGCGGCCAGCGCGCCTGACCAGTCGCGCCGCGCCATGGCCGCCTGCGCTTGCTCGGCAGCGGCGTTGATCGCGGCCAGTTGCGGCGAATGCAGCCGTTCGGAATAGCGCGCCAGCACCGGATCGTGCGCCATGCTCGCCGCACGGATCGCCACATCGAGTTCGCGCGGCCCCGCCAGCACGCTGTCGGCCAGCGGGCGGATCGTCGAAAGCGCCCCGGCCCCGTCGTTTGCCGCCAGATCGGATTCGGCAAGCATCAATCGGGCAAACGGGTTTTGCGGCGAGAGCAGCAGCGCCTTTTGATAGATCGCCCGCGCCGCTTCGGCATGGCCGAGATGGAGCAGCGCCTCGCCATAGGCCAGCCCTTCGAAACTGCGCAAATCCAGCGAGCTTTCGCGCGGGCCGAGCATGTCGCGCACTTTGGCCCAATCGCCCTTTTCCGCCGCGACCCGCACGGTCAGCGCAAAGACCTGCGGCTGATCGGGGGCAATCGCCCGCGCCTGATCGGCATAGCGCGCGGTCACGTCGGGAGCCCCGCGCAGATCGGCCAGATCGGCCAGCGCAACCAGCGGTTCGGCGCGCGCCGGAAAACGCTTTGCCGCCTCGCCATAGGCCCGCTCGGCTGCATCGAGTTGCCCGCGATGCTGCGCAATCGTGCCGGTGATCAGCAAGGTATCGAGCCGTTCGGCGCCCGTCTTGCGCATGATCTGCAAGGCGCGCTCTGCCCCGTCGATGTCATCGCCGTCGATCAGAAACCGGGCATAGTCCACGGCCAGCCGGAAATCGTTGCCGGCCGCCATGCCATGCTGAAAATCGGCCAGCGCCGAGGTGCTGTCCCTCGCGGCGAGCGCCGCCTCGCCACGCAGCCGCCAGGCGACCGCGCTTTGATCGTCGCCCAAAATCCTGTCCATCTCGCGCGCCTGCCCGCGCAGCAAGGCTGCCTCGGCACTCAGCTCGGTCCATGGCACCCCGGTCATCCCGAGATCGGCCAGTTGCGTCAGCACGCTGCCCGCCCCGTCGCCATCGCCCAGCGCCAGATCGGCACGCGCCAGCAGGAGCAGCATCTCGCGATTGCCGTGATCGGATTCGAGACCGGCAAGCACCGCCGCGCGCGCACGGCCATAATCTTCGGCAGCAAACGCCGCTTTGGCCTCCGCAAACCGCGCCGCAGGGTCATGATGGCCGCAACCGGCCAGAATCAGGCCCGGAGCAAGGAGAAGAGAGGCAAATATCCGTTTCATTGCCGCGCCATCATGCCGCCAAGCCTTGAAGTTTCGATGAATCAGGCGCGCCAAACCGCAGGCTGCGCACCTGCCCCCTTGACCTTGGGCCAAAGGGATACCATCGCGCGGGCAAATGGAAACGGCCGCGCCCGATTGGGCTGACACCAGCGGCGCATCAGGAAAGTGACACGCACATGGGTTTTCGCTGCGGGATCGTGGGCCTGCCCAACGTCGGCAAGTCGACGCTGTTCAACGCCTTGACCGAAACGCAGGCGGCGCAGGCGGCGAATTATCCGTTCTGCACGATCGAGCCCAATGTCGGCAATGTCGGCGTGCCCGATCCGCGCCTCGACAAACTGGCGGCGATCGCGGGCAGCCAAAAGACCATCCCGACCCAGCTCGGCTTTGTCGACATCGCCGGGCTCGTGCGCGGGGCGTCAAAGGGCGAAGGCCTGGGCAACCAGTTCCTCGGCAACATTCGCGAAGTCGACGCCATCGTCCACGTGCTGCGCTGTTTTGAAAACGACGACATTCAGCATGTCGACAACAAGGTCGATCCGATTTCCGATGCCGAAACGGTCGAGACCGAGCTGATGCTGGCCGACCTCGAAAGCCTCGAAAAGCGAGTCCCCGCCGCGCAGAAAAAGGCGACCGGCGGCGACAAGGAATCGAAGATCATGGCCTCGGTGCTGGGCCAGGCGCTGGACCTCCTGCGCGAAGGCAAGCCCGCGCGGCTGACCGAGCCGAAGGATGAGGAGGAACTGCGCGTATTCCGTCAGGCGCAGCTGCTGACCGCCAAGCCCGTGCTCTATGTCTGCAATGTCGATGAAGACTGCGCCGCCAACGGCAATGCCCTGTCGGCGCGCGTGTTCGAAAAGGCCAAGGCCGAAGGCGCCGAAGCGGTAATCGTGTCTGCCGCGATCGAATCCGATCTCGTCGGCATGGACACCGACGAACGGCTGGCCTTTCTCGAAGAGATGGGCCTGCATGAAACCGGGCTCAACCGGGTGATCCGCGCCGGGTACGAACTGCTGCACCTGATCACGTTTTTCACCGTCGGGCCCAAGGAAGCGCGCGCCTGGACCGTGCACAAGGGCGCCCGCGCCCCGCAGGCGGCAGGCGAAATTCACACCGATTTCGAACGCGGCTTCATCCGCGCCGAAACCATCGCCTTTGACGACTATATCGCGCTGGGCGGCGAAAGCGGCGCGCGCGATGCGGGCAAGCTGCGCCAGGAAGGCAAGGACTATGTCGTCAAGGACGGCGACGTACTGCACTTCCGCTTCAACGTTTAAGCGATCGGCTAAGCCGCGTTGACACACCCGGCGCAAGCGGGCAAATCCACGACCATGCAATTCTACGAAGACATGGTCGTGGGCGAAGTCCAGCGGTTCGGCGCCTATCCCGTCACGCGCGAAGACGTCATCGCCTTTGCCACGGAATACGATCCGCAGCCGTTTCACCTCGACGATGCGGCGGCGGCGCAGACGCATTTCGGGCGGATTTCCGCCAGCGGCTGGCACACGTGCGCGATGACGATGGCGATGCTGGTCGAAAACCACAAGAATACCGGCCACCAAGGCCTCGGCTCCCCCGGCGTCGACGATCTGCGCTGGCTGCGCCCGGTCTACCCCGGCGACACGCTGAGCGTCGAAATCGAACTGCTCGAAAAACGCCGCAGCAAGACCAAACCCGACCGCGGCCTCTTCCGCGCCGCAACCCGCGTCTTCAACCAGGACGGTGTCATGGTCATGAGCATGACCAGCCGCGCCATGGTCCGCACCCGCGACCCGCAAGGCACCGACTGAGGCCGTAGCCCCACAACACAGATCGGCGCCAATTCCGGATACTGCCCCGCGCATATCCGTCATGCCGGACCTGATCCGGCATCCAGCGTGCAGCCACGCGCCGGCCGCGCCAAATCGGTGCCGGTTCGCCCCGGACGCTATCTCCCGAACGGGCTAAGAGAGGTCATGCACGAAGAAGGCCAGCCCTGCGTCTATATCATGGCCAGCGATCGCCTTGGCACACTCTATGTCGGGGTCACGAGCAACCTGATGCGCCGCATTGCTCAGCATCGCAGCGGGACACTCGACGGCTTCACCGCGCGCCATCAGGTCAAACGGCTGGTCTATTACGAACTGCACGACGACATGACGCGGGCCATCGGGCGCGAGAAGCAGTTGAAAAACTGGCGCCGCGATTGGAAGATCGCGCTGATCCAGACCCTCAATCCCGATTGGCACGACCTCGCCCCGGGCCTTGGCTTCGCTCCCCTGCCAGCCCCGGCGCCCAACGGCCCGCTGGATGCCGGATCAAGTCCGGCATGACGAAGGGAATAGAGGCGTGGGTTGCGTTCCCTTAGGCCGGTTCGCGCCACATCTCGGTCATTCTGGGCGACTTAGGATCCAACCTGACGCGGACCGGCAACTTTTCGCGAAAGTGAAACGCATCGATGTCTCCAGCACCTGGAGAATAGACCGCGAGCAATTTACCCAGACACGGGCGGGACGGGCACCCAATTGTTTTCCCCGCGTTCATGCAAGAGGCCTCTAAAGGCGATTGGTGCTTCGCCCTTCCGGGTAAGTCTCAAGCGAACGGGATGAGATGGAGTCAATGCGGCCCCCGAAGGCTGCAGGAACACTCCGTTCGTAACTACTCCGTTGCTAAGTGGGACATCAGCATTGTAGCCGCTAACATTCATGGGGACGCCTGGAGTTTCCCAGCCAATTTCAGCTTCAAGATTGTCGACAAGCGCTACGAATTTGACGTTGGGTTCCATCAGGTGAGACGCGCGCACTACTATGTCGATTGCGCCGTCCTGGACTAACGAAGCCGTGAAGGTCAGATTTGAAAAACCAAGGTACTGCGGCGTGAAGGATGCATCGCCCTGCGTAATGCTGACAATATGCGCAATCGCTACCTCCAAACCCATGGAATGCATGTCGATATACAAGGTCTGAAGCAGCACGGCGGGCATTGCGCTGCCGTCCACCCTCACGGGAATGATGCGCGTTTTGCCTTGAGAGGCCGCGTAGAGTGCATTTTGCCACTCTAGCTTGACCATACCGCTTGCGAGGCTCGCAGCTGACACGAAGAAAAAGACGAACTCTGGCGCGTCGAGCCCTTTGCTCATTTGCTCGATGATGCCGTCACCGGGGCGTATTGACCACGAATCGTAAAAGACCTGTTCTTTGCCGAAAATGCCAGCAAGCCGGACGGCGACAGCCTCAACCAAAGGCTTGTCATGGTGGTTGTGACTTAGAAAAATCTTGTGAGCCACTGTGTCCTCTCCCTTCTCGCTGGGATATAACAGGGTGCCCTGTCTGCGGACGTTTTGGGTACCGTGCGCCCATTTCCGATAGGAATTGGGAATGGCAAGTTTACTAAATCATCGGCCCTAAAGCCGCTAGACCGTAATCGGCCAATGTCCGCCCTTCCCAACGGCAGCCCTGCACCGATCCACCGAGGACCGCCGCTACATCGGCTTGCATTGGGCGTCGCCGGTGGCGTCGTAGATGGGTTGGCGCTTGGCGTCGGCAATGACGAGGTGGGCGGGGAAGACGGTGATGACGCCCATGGTCTTGGGCTTGCCGCCCGGTACGGGGGTCAGGGCTGCGCTGTAGAGTGGGCCCGCGTATCGGGTGTGGGCGCCTTGCGGCAGGGGGGTGGCGTCGGGGGCGAGCGGGATGTCCACGATGTGATCATCGACCTTGATCAGGCCGCGTTCGGCTTGCGCGAGGAAGACTGCGCCCATGCCGCCGTTTGACGGCACGAAGTTGCAGCCCGAGCCATAGAGCTTGTTTTGCGTGACGTCGAAATAGAGGATCGGTTGCAGTGCGAGTTGCGGCGCGGCGTCGGGCTTGCCGCCCGAACAGGCGGCCAGAGCTAACGGCAGCGCGAACAGCAGGGCGGCGATCGTGGCTTTGCGCATCAGGTTCTCCCGAACAGTTTTTCGATGTCGCCATGGGCCAGCTTGATCCAGGTCGGTCGGCCATGGTTGCACTGGCCCGAGCGGGGCGTTGCCTCCATTTCGCGCAAGAGCGCGTTCATTTCCGCCACCGACAGCGCGCGCCCGGCGCGCACCGAGCCATGGCAGGCCATGGTCGCCAGCACCAGATCGAGCCTTTCGCCGACCAGCAGGCTGGCGCCATGGCGCGTCAGGTCGTCGGCGACATCGCACACCAGCGCGGCGGGATCGCCCTTGCCCAGCGCCGCCGGAACCGCGCGCACCAGCACCGCCGCTGGGCCGAAGCGTTCGAGCACCAGCCCAAAGCGCGCGAGATCGTCCGCCGCTTCTTCCAGCCGGTCGCAATCGGGCTCGTCCAGTTCGACCACTTCAGGCAGCAGCAGCGCCTGCGCCGGGGCCCGACCTCCACCCGCCCCGGCGGCGCGCAGGCGTTCGAGCACCAGCCGTTCGTGCGCGGCGTGCTGATCGACCAGAACCAGCCCGTCGTCCGCCTCGGCGACGATATACGTCCGCGCGACTTGCCCGCGCGCAACGCCCAGCGGATGCTCGACCGGATCGGGCATCGGCGCAGCGGCAGGCTCGGCGCGCGCCTGCGGCGGGGCCATCACCGCCGCTTCATAGCCGCGCCAGGCCGCTCCCGCCTCGCCCAGCCTGGGCGCGGCAAGGCCAAGGCTCGGCGACGTGCGGGCAAACAGGGTGTTTTGGTGTTCGGTCACCGGCTCGACTTGCCAGGCCTGCATCGCGGCAGCATCGGGCGCCTGCACCGCGCGGCGGTCGCCTTCGGACAGCGCCTGGCGCAGCGCGGTGACGATCATCCCGCGCACCAGCGCCGAATCGCGAAATCGCACTTCGGTCTTGGCCGGATGCACGTTGACGTCGACTTCCTCGGCAGGCAGCGTCAGGAACAGCGCGAGCACGGCATGGCGATCGCGCGCCAGCATGTCGGCATAGGCCCCGCGCACCGCCCCGATCAGCAGGCGATCCTTGACCGGGCGTCCGTTGACAAACAGATACTGATGATCGGCGACGCCGCGATTATAGGTCGGCAGGCCCGCCACCCCGACGAGATGATACGCCCCGCGCGCCAGATCGACCGCGACCGAATTGGCGACGAGATCGCGCGATACCAGCTGCGCCACCCGCGTATCGAGCCGATCGCCCGGCTGCACCTGCAAGGCACGGCGGCCATCGTGTTCGAGCGTAAAGCCGATGTCGGGCCGGGCCATCGCCAGCCGCCGCACGACATCGAGCGCGGCGGCCCATTCCGAACGCGCCGAGCGCAGGAATTTGCGCCGCGCGGGAACCCGGCCAAACAAGTCCTCCACCCGGACGCGCGTGCCGGGGGGCAAGGCGGCGGGGCCGTCGGCAATCAGGTCGCCATGATCGACCACGCGCCGCCACGCTTCGCCGGTTTCGCGCGAGCGGCTTTCGACGGTCAGCCGCGCGACCGAGGCGATCGAGGGCAGCGCTTCGCCGCGAAACCCCAAAGTGACCACGCGTTCGAGCGCGCTGTCGCTGCCGATCAGGCTTTCGGGCAGTTTCGAGGTGGCATGCCGCTCCAGCGCGAGCGCGATCTCGTCCGCGCGCATGCCGCAGCCGTCATCGCTCACTTCGATCAGCGACAGCCCGCCTTCGGACAGGCGCACCGCGATTTGCGACGCCCCGGCATCGATCGCGTTTTCGACCAGTTCCTTCAGCGCGCTGGCCGGGCGCTCGACCACTTCGCCCGCCGCGATGCGATTGACGAGGTGTTCGGGTAGCCTGCGGATCTCGCGGATTTCGGATGCCATTTGCCCAGCCTAGCGCCGAACCCACCGCTTTTCGAGACGGACGGCATGGGTTATCCCGAATTGTGCAACACAAATGGGTGGGTTTTGCGCCGGCGTTGCGCTAATGGGCAGCCTTCGCTCGTGCACCCAAGTTTCGGTTCGGCATGTGATTGCGTGCCAACCCGCTGATTCGACGGATTTCCTGATGGCTTCGATGTTTTCTCGATTCTTCAAGTTCGGTTCCCAGAACATTGCGATCGACCTCGGCACAGCCAATACGCTGGTCTATGTCCAGGATCGCGGAATCGTGCTCAACGAACCCTCGGTCGTCGCCATCGAGACGATCAACGGGATCAAGCGCGTCAAGGCCGTCGGCGACGACGCCAAGATGATGATGGGCAAGACCCCCGACAACATCGAGGCGATCCGCCCGCTTCGCGACGGCGTGATCGCCGACATCGAAGTGGCCGAGGCGATGATCAAGCACTTCATCCAGAAAGTGCACGGCAAGAAAAGCGTGTTGCGCTACCCCGAAATCGTCATCTGCGTACCCTCGGGCTCGACGTCGGTCGAACGCCGCGCGATCCGCGACGCGGCCAGCAATGCGGGTGCCAGCCAGGTATTCCTGATCCTTGAGCCGATGGCCGCCGCGATCGGCGCCGACATGCCCGTGACCGAACCGGTCGGCTCGATGGTCGTCGACATCGGCGGCGGCACGACCGAAGTCGCCGTGCTGTCGCTGCGCGGCCTGGCCTATACCACGTCGGTGCGCGTCGGCGGCGACAAGATGGACGAAGCGATCGTTTCCTACGTCCGCCGCCATCATAACCTGCTGATCGGCGAAGCCACGGCGGAACGCATCAAGAAGGAATATGGCATCGCCACGATCCCGGCGGACGGCGTCGGCGAAATCATTCACATCAAGGGCCGCGACCTCGTCAACGGGGTGCCCAAGGAAATCACCATCAGCCAGGCCAATGTCGCCGAAGCGCTGTCCGAACCGATCGGCGCGATCGTCGAAGGCGTGCGCATCGCGCTGGAAAACACCGCGCCCGAACTGGCCGCCGACATCGTCGATCAGGGCATCGTGCTGACCGGCGGCGGCGCGCTGATCCAGGGGCTTGACGAACATCTGCGCGAAGAAACCGGCCTGCCGGTTTCGGTTGCCGAAGATCCGCTGAGCTGCGTCGCGCTGGGCACGGGCCGCGCGATGGAAGATCCGATCTATCGCGGCGTGCTGATGACCGCCTGAGGCGGTACGGGCCGATTCGACCCGGCCCGGCACCGTCGTTCAGCAAGACTTCATCGCAACCGGTGCCAGGACAACATCGGTCCTGGTATCGGGAGCGATCGGAAGGGGAATAGATTTTTATGGCGCGGTCGCGAGACTTGCGCCCGGGCTATTCGCGCAGGGCGCAATACGGCATTTTTACCGGCTATGTGATTGCCGTTGTGGGCATCATTGTCGGGCTGGTCGCGCTTGGCCTGTCGCTGTTCGATCCCGGGGCATTTGCCTTTTTGCGCGGTGCAGCGAGCGAGATCGGGGCGCCGGTGGGCGAAGCCTCGTCGGCGGCGCGCCGTTCGGGCGCGGGTATCGTGGCGGCGTTCAGCGCCTATTTCGACACCGGCCGCCAAAACCTGGAACTGACTCACGAAATCGCCGCCGCCCGCGCCGCCGCGATCAGCACGCGCGCCGTCGCCGATGAAAACCGCCGCCTCAAGGCATTGCTGGGCATTGTCGATCAGGCCGCGCCGCCGGTCAGCGCCGCGCGATTGATCGGATCGACCGCAGCGAGCGCGCGACGCTATGCCGTGATCGACGCCGGGGCCGCGCGCGGGGTGCGCGCCGGCCAACCGGTGCGCGGCGCGGCAGGGCTGGTCGGCCGGGTGGTCGAAGTGAGCCGCGATACCGCCCGCGTGCTGCTGATCAGCGATGCCGATAACGTCGTGCCGGTGCGCCGCGCCACCGATGGCCTGCCCGGCTTTGTCCAGGGCGCCGCCAATGGCAAGATCGCCATCCGCCTTTTGACCATGGGCAACAATCCGCTCCATGCGGGCGATATCTTCGTGACTTCCGGCTCGGGCGGGATCTATCCCCCCGGCGTTCCGGTCGCTGTCGTTGCCGAAGCGCGGCGTGACGGGGCCGAAGGGCGACTGGCAGCCGACCCGGCAGCGACCGACTATGTCCTCGTGCTGCCGATCTACAAGGGCGAGGCCGTCGCGGCGATGTCTGCCAGCGTCAAGGCCGCCGGGCCGCCGCCCAAGGATGACAACTGAGCCGTGGTTGCAATCCCGCGCCTTGCCGTGACACGCCCGGCCTCGACTCGCCTTGCCACGGGCCGCGACGCGACACCGCATCGCCCGATCAACCGCGCGCCGTTACCCTGGCTGGCGGTGGGGCTGCCGTGGGTCTCGATCATGGCAATGTCGCTGGTGACGTTTTCGCCGGTGATCGCCTCGGCCCCGGTAATTCCCCCGCTTGCCTTCATGACGCTGCTTGGCTGGCGCATGCTGCGCCCCAGCTTCCTGCCGGTCTGGGCGGGGCTGCCGCTGGGCGCGTGGGATGATCTTTACAGCGGGCAACCGTTTGGATCGGGCATCGTGCTGTGGTCGGCGGCGATGCTGGCGATGGACGTGATCGACGAACGCTTCTTGTGGCGCGGGTTCATGCAGGACTGGCTGGCGGCGGCGGTGCTGCTCAGCGCCTATCTGCTGCTTGGCGCAAGCGTCGCGGGATTTGCGGCGGGCTATCCCTTGCCGCTGACGATCGGGCCGCAATGGTTGACGACGGTCGCGCTGTTTCCCGTGGTCAACCGGCTTGTCGCGCTGCTCGACCGCGTGCGCCTCCTCCCCTTGCGGAGGCTTTAGACGCCGATGAAGAAGCAGAAGCTGCCGATGACGGCCGCGCGGCTGACCCAGACGTTCGAGCGGCGCACCTTTCTGCTCGGCGCGGTTCAAGGCGGGGTCGGGCTGCTGCTGGCGGCGCGGCTGGGATATCTCGCGGTCGCGCAAAATGCCAAGTATCGCGCCGCCTCGGAAAGCAACCGGGTCAATCTTTCGCTGATCCCGCCCCGGCGCGGCTGGGTGCTCGATCGCAACGGCACCGCGCTGGCGTCGAACCGCGCCGATTTCCGCGTCGACCTGATTCCCGACCGGCTCGACAATCCCGATGCCACGCTGTCGACATTGCAGAGCCTGCTCAGTCTGACGCCCGATCACCTTGCCGACATCAAGGACAAGATCGACAAGTCGCGCGGGTTTCAGCCGGTCGAAGTCGCCAGCAAGCTCGATTGGGACAAGTTTGCCGCGGTGAGCGTGCGGCTGCCCGAATTGCCGGGCGTGATCCCGCAGCGGGGTTTTTCGCGGTTTTACCCCTCGGGTGCCGCCGTCGGCCATCTGGTCGGCTATGTCGGCCCGGCGTCTGCCGACGATTATGTGCGCGAACACAATCCGCTCTTGATCACACCGGGCTTCAAGATCGGCAAGGACAGCCTTGAAAAGGTGTTTGAAATGCGCCTGCGCGGGGTGCCCGGCGCGCGCCGCGTCGAAGCGACGGCAAGCGGGCGCGTGGTGCGCGAACTGGGTACGCGCGAAGACGTTCCCGGCCAGCCGATCCAGTTGACCATTCACGCCGGGCTTCAGGAATATGCCGCGCGGCGCATCGGGCTCGAAAGCGGGTCGGTGGTGGTGATGGACTGCCTGACCGGCGACTTGCTGGCGATGGTGTCGATGCCTTGCTACGATCCCAATTCGTTTTCCGACGGGATCGGCCGCATCGAATGGAAGATGTTGTCCGAAGACGACCATGTCCCCTTGCGCAACAAAGTCCTGCGCGGGCTCTATCCGCCCGGATCGACAGTCAAGCCGATGGTCGCGCTGGCCTTCCTCGAAGCCGGGCTCGATCCCCATGCCACGGTCAATTGCGCGGGCGGCCTGCGCGTCGGCAACCGGGTATTCCATTGCTGGAATCATCACGGCCACGGCACGACCGACATGATGAAGGGGATCTATCAGTCGTGTGACGTCTATTTCTATCACTTTGCGCAACAGATCGGCATGGATGCGATCGCAAAGATGATGCGGCGGATGGGCCTGGGCTCGTCCTTCCCCCTGCCCTATCCCGGCCAGTCCTATGGCACGGTGCCCGATCCCGCGTGGAAATTGCGCAAGTATCACAAGGAGTGGGCGGTCTACGACACCGTCAACGCGACGATCGGCCAGGGCTATATGCTGGTCAATCCCTTGCAGCAGGCGACTTATGTCTCGCGCCTGGCCTCGGGGCTGAAGCACAGCCCGCGCCTGATTCTCGACCGTCACGCCCCGCCTTCGCCTTCGATGGGATTTCGCCAGGATCATCTCGACCTGATCCATGCCGCGATGAACGAAGTGGTCAACGGGCGCGGGACTGCGGGCAAGGCGCGAATCCCGATTCCGGGCGTCCAGATGGCGGGCAAGACCGGGACGGCGCAAGTCGTCGGGCTCAATCTCGGCAACGGCAAGGGCGGCGAGTGGAAACGCCGCGATCACGGCCACTTCATCTGTTTCGCCCCGTTCGACAAGCCGCGCTATGCCTGCGCGGTGGCGATCGAACACGGCGGCGGTTCGGGCTCGGCCTATCCGATCGCGCGCGATGTCATGACCTATCTGTTCGATCAGGACAAGGCGATGGCCGTGCTCACCGATTATGAAAGCCAGTGGGGCGGCACGACACAACAACGCATGGCGGCCAAATATGCCGCCTATGCCGCCAAATACGGTGCCACCGCCCCCGCCCCGCCCAGCGACGACGCGGCAAACGATCAGACCGACGCCAACAACCGCGACGACGAGCCCGCCACCCCCGTAACCGACGCGGCAAGCCCCGCGCCCGAGCCGGAGGCTTCGCCGACGCCCGCGCCTTCGTCCGCGCCGCCCACTCCGGCGCCGAGCAGCGGAGCCGCCCCGCAATGATGCCGCGCGCCTATGTCCCGCAAGCGCTGGCGCGTCAGCCCTGGCAAGTGATCATCCCGCTCAGCCTGCTGACGATATTCGGCGGCGCCGTGCTCTATTCGGCGGCCGGAGGACGGCTTCAGCCCTGGGCGGCGATGCATGTCATCCGCTTTTTCGGTTTTCTGGTCATGGCCATGCTGCTCGCACGCGTGCCGCAGGACTGGTTCAAGCGCATCGCGCTGCCCGGCTATGTGGTGCTGTGCGGACTGCTCGTGCTGGTCGAGCTGATCGGGCGGATTGGCGGGGGCAGCCAGCGCTGGCTCAATCTCGGGTTCATGACGCTGCAGCCTTCGGAACTGATGAAGCCGGGGATCGTGCTCGTGCTCGCCTGGTTCTATGCGATGCTGCCGATGAACGAGATCCGCGGCTGGCGCGCGATCGTGCCGCCGATCGTGATCCTGCTGATCCCGGCGGGGCTTGTCATGCTGCAACCCGATCTCGGCACCGCGCTGGCGATCAGCTTTGGCGCGCTGGTGATGATGTTCATTGCCGGTCTGCCGCTGTGGCTGTTTGTCAGCGGCGGGATCGGCGCCTCGATCGCCGCGCCGATCATGTTCTTTTTCGTGATGCACGATTATCAGCGCAAGCGGGTGCTGGTGTTCCTCGATCCGGAAAGCGATCCGCTTGGCTCGGGCTATCACATCACCCAGTCAAAGATCGCGATCGGGTCGGGCGGCATGTTCGGCAAGGGCTTTGGCAACGGCTCGCAAAGCCATCTCGATTACCTGCCCGAGGCGCACACCGACTTTGTCTTTGCGACGATGGCCGAAGAATGGGGCATGATCGGCGGGCTGTTCGTATTGGCAGTGTTTACGATCGTTCTGTACTGGGGGCTGAAAGTCGCCATGCGCGCGCCCGACCGGTTTTCCCGCCTGCTTGCCGCCGGGATGGTGACGACGATCTTTTTCTATGTCTGCATCAACATGATGATGGTCATGGGGCTTGCCCCGGTGGTCGGCATCCCGCTGCCGTTCCTCAGCCACGGCGGGTCTTCGATGATGACGAACATGATCTGCGTGGGCACGATCATGGCCGTGGACCGTTGGTCGCGGCGTGCGCCCGGCGGCCTCGGCTAGAAGATTGCTCTGCCTCGGTTGGAAAATTACGCCAGGGCGAACGATTCGGGGTTGGCACGACGGCAGAAATCGTTATGGGGGCGCTTCCCACGCCGGTTTGCGGCACTGTGGTGATGGACGCATAGCTCAGTTGGCAGAGCAGCTGACTCTTAATCAGCGGGTCCTTGGTTCGAGCCCAAGTGCGTCCACCAGCCACCCTGCCCTCCGCCATGAGGCAGGTCCGAAACGGGAATGGACGCATAGCTCAGTTGGCAGAGCAGCTGACTCTTAATCAGCGGGTCCTTGGTTCGAGCCCAAGTGCGTCCACCATTCCCATTACAGGCATTTCCGTTACAGGCATTGCCGCGCGGGTTGCCGCCGTGATCCGTCATGTCCGCCGCACGCGCCTTAGCGGGACCGCGTAGGGGCCGCACAAGGCTTTGCCAACCACAAGTCTTTAGCAGGTCGCCATGACTTGTTCGGACACGGTGGCATGAGCGAACTCCTGATTCATTCGATGGCCGAATTCGGCGACCTTATCCTTGGCGTGCTCGATCTGGCCGGCGCGCGCACGATCGTCGAGATCGGTGCGGAATTCGGCGGCATGACTCAGCCGCTGGCCGATTTCTGCGCAAAGCGCGGTGGCGATCTGATCGCGATCGATCCTTCCCCTGCGCCCGAATTCATCGACTGGGCCGCCACACAGCCCCACGTTCACCACATCGCACAGCCGAGCCTGGACGTCCTCGCGGGCCTGTCGGGAATCGACGCCTGGCTGATCGACGGCGATCACAATTATTATACCGTGCTCCATGAACTGAGCGCCGCCGACGCCCTGGCCCGGCGCGACGGCAAGCCGCTTTTGGCCATCCTGCACGACGTCGGCTGGCCCTGTTCGCGCCGCGACATGTATTATGCGCCCGAACGCATCCCGCACGAATATCGTCAACCGTGCAGCCACGATGCCGGGGTTACGCTCGACGACACGGGGTACAGAATCAGCCGGGGCTTTCGCGGCGGCGGCCACTTTGCCTGGGCACTGCAATCGGGGGGCCCTCGCAACGGCGTTCTGACCGCGATCGAGGATTTCTGCCGCCAGGCCGAAGCGGGCGAGCGACGCCTGCTTTATGCCCATGTCCCGGCCGTATTCGGGCTTGGCGTGCTGTTCGAGGCCACCGCGCCCTGGGCCGAGGCGGTTGCCGAAGCCGTGATGCCCTTTCACGACAACCCCTTGCTGGCAAAGCTGGAGACCAACCGGCTGCGCAATTATCTGACCGTGCTCGACTGGCAGGACGGCTATATCGCGCGGCGCTGAACATCCTTAAAATAATAGGGAATACATGAAAAAACGCCGGAGGCTTGGGGCCCCCGGCGTTTCCTCCTTGCCGGTCCCTGATCGGGACCGGTCCCCCCAACCCGGTTAGAACTTGAAGCCCGCCGCGATGCCGTAGCGGCGCGGATCGAGCGTGAAGATATTGGTGAAATTGCCCGACGACTGATCGGTCACATAAAGGCCGGTGATCGCGTTGTTGTTGGTCAGGTTTTCGACAAAGGCACGCAAGTACCACTTGTGGTCCGGCCCATCGAGCTGGACCTGCGCGTTGAGCTGAATGTAGGACGGCACCGCATTGACCGCGCCGTTGAACACACTGCCCGTCGATTCCCCGGTAAAGTGGAAGTCGACGCGCGGCGTCAGCACCATGCGGTCGAGCGGAATTTCATACTGCGCCCCGATCGTGACTTTGTAGCTCGGCGCACCGGGCAGTTGATTGCCCTTGATGTTGACCTTGACCCCGTCGGACAGGACGGTGACCCCGTTGGCCCCGCTGTCGGTCGCTGCAAGCCCCGCCAACACGGCGCAGACCGAGTAAGCGCCGGTCGAGGCAATCCCGCCGCCCTGCGGAAAGGCCGTGGTGCCCTGCAGCCCGGCACCCGCAGCGAGCCCCGGGATGGCGCCGGCATTGATCGCGCCATTGACCTGATCGACAAAGCCGTTGGAAGCGGCGGCATTGCCGGGCGTGTTGGGCACGACGGCGCAGTTTGCCCCGTTGGTGATGTCCTTGATGATCACCGCGTCGGAACGGCCCCCGCCAAAGTCGCGCGGGTCGGCCAGGTAATCATCGCTCGACACTTCGGTGTGCAGATAGCTGGCCGAAATGTTGACCGTAAACGGACGGATCGGACGCAGGACGGCTTCGACTTCGACGCCGTAGAT
This sequence comes from Novosphingobium sp. Fuku2-ISO-50, assembly GCF_001519055.1. Taxonomy (GTDB): domain Bacteria; phylum Pseudomonadota; class Alphaproteobacteria; order Sphingomonadales; family Sphingomonadaceae; genus Novosphingobium. The sequence continues at coordinate 498,564 of NZ_KQ954286.1, forward strand.
ATGGGCGCTGACATTGTCGTTGACCGACGTGCGCGCGACGATGCGCGACAGTTGCAAATCCTGATAGAGATAGAAAAACCCGGTCAGGTTCAATTGCAGCTGCCCATGGCCAAAGCTGTTTTTTGACCCGATTTCAAAGGCATTGACGAATTCGGGCTTGAACGTCGTCGGCACGGTAAAGATATTTGACAGCGGCGGATTGATCCCGCCCGATTTGTAGCCGCGCGAATACGAGGCATAGAGCAAGTTGTCGGGGGTGATCTGCCAATCGAGCACCGCACGTCCGGTCAGGGCGCGGCCATGGCTGGTATTGACCGCGTTGGGAACCGGCGTCGCCGAATTGGGATCGGCGTTGAAATACGCCGCATAAGGCGAAGAATAGGCATTGGCTGTCCCGTATGCGGTCGGCCAGTTGAACAACGTCGTGCGCGCCGACATGATCTTCTTGTCGTCGTTGTAGCGCAAGCCGAGCGTCAATTTCACTGTGTCGCTGGCCTTGTAATAGGCTTCGCCAAAAATTCCGAACGAGTTCAAGGTGTAGTAATTGGTGTTGTTGTCGTAGAACGGCGTTGCCAGATAGCCGGGGCTGCGCCCTGCCGCCATGTTGCCGAGCGACCCGACCACACCCGCAAAATAATCGAGCCCGAACGAGTCGACGTCATAATCGTTATAACTGATATGGTTGTGACTATAGATCCCGCCGAGCAGGAAGTTGAGCCTGCCGTCGAACTTCGAGGTCAGAACCGCTTCTGTCGACCATGCCGCGCTGACCTGATCCGAGCGGTCGAACGACAAGGGGACGTTCGAGCAGACGCTGTTGCCGCCATAGATGCCCGTGCCGCTGCCATTCGGCAAGGACGTGCAGATCGGGCCCGCCGGGCCCTGCGGCATCAGCGCACTGACTGCCGGGCCGAGATACGAAGCGAGCCCCGCACCGGCCGCGCCGCTGGCAAGATAGGCCAGAGTGTTGAGCGCAGGCTGGATCAACGTGCGATCCTGGATCGCGTTGTTGTAGTCCTGCATCGAGTCGACGTTGGTATATTCGTAATTGCCCTCGATCCGCAGATCCAGCTTGTCGCCGATTTCCTGCTTCAAGGTGCCCTGAAGTATCGTATCGACCGAATAATAGCGGGGGGTAAACCCGGTATAGACCTGATGCGGATCGGTCGGGTTCTGCGCATTGCCATAAAGGTTTGCGCCATAGACGCTGCCCAGCGCAAGCGCGGTCGGCAGCCCTTGGGTGGCGAAGAACTCCTTCGAAGTCAGCACGCTCGCCAGCGTCGAGTTCGCATTCGTCACGCCGGTGCCTTGCGACGCATTGAGACAGCCCAGAATCCCGGTCGGGTCGGTCTGGCATTCCTGCTTCTGAATGCGCATGCGCGAATCGTTTTCATGGAAATACTGCGCCACGATGTCGACAGTGGTGCGCGATGACGGCTCCCACCGCAACGAACCGCGCAGTCCGTACATGTCGCGACCGTCGATCTTCGAATTGTCATAGAGATTGGTGGTATAGCCGTCACGACGCAAGTAATAGCCCGAGGCACGCACGGCCAAAGTCTGGGTCAACGGCACATTGATCATGCCTTTGACTTTGACCGCGTTGTAATTGCCGTATTCGATGTCGCCGGACGCTTCGAATTTACCCAAAACCGGCGGCGCTGTGCGGAAATTGACCACGCCGGCGGTCGCATTGCGGCCAAACAGCGTACCCTGGGGCCCGCGCAGCACTTCGACTTGCCCAAGATCGAAAAATTCGCCTTCGAACAGGCGGGTCTGAAACAGCGGCGCGTCATTGAGATGAACCGCCGTCGCGCTGTCGCAGCTTTCACCGACACACAAGTCGCCGATGCCGCGAATGGTAAAGCTCGATGAGGTAAAGTTGGTCTTTGTAAATGTTACGCTGGGCAGAGACAATTGCAAGTCGCTGGTGGTCTTGATCTGCTGACGCTCAAGCGCCTGGGCAGAAAATGCGCTGACCGCGATGGGAACTTCCTGAAGACGCTGTGACTGGCGTTGTGCCGTAACGATGATTTCCTGAATCCCGTTTGTTTCAGGCGCCGCCCCCGGCTTGGCATTTTGCGCAAAAACGGGTTGTGACAAAGTGGCGGCGCACACGCCAGCCATCAGGCAAAGCTTGCCCCTCATATCCCCAGACCTCTCTCTCCAGCGGTGTCCGTCATTTTCTTGCGGACTACCTCTGCACAAGACATAACGAGCCCGAATGTTTGTCAACCGGTTATTTAAACCATTCGCTCGATTACCGGGAAGATTGCACAACTGTGGCAAGCATGATGCGGCAGCCTGTGCAGCATCGCATTTGCAGGCGCAACAAATTCACATCGCAGTGTGCGCACCCCTCTTGCAATTCACATCGCAATGACATAGCTCAACACCATGTCCACTGACCTCATCGATCGCTTCCGCCGACTCGTCACCGAAGGCGGCATGTCTCGCGCCGGGCTCGCCCGCGCCGCCGGCCTCCACGCCAACACGCTGCGCGACATCACGCAGCCCGGCTGGAATCCCACGGCGGAAACGCTGGCCAAGCTCGAACGCGTCCTCAGCGAAAGCGATGAGACCCCCGCGCTCGCCACGATCGAAGAGATCATCGACGAAGCGCGCAATGGCCGGATGTTCATCCTCGTCGACGACGAAGATCGCGAAAACGAAGGCGATCTGGTCATCCCGGCGCAAATGGCAACGCCCGATGCGATCAATTTCATGGCCACGCACGGCCGCGGCCTGATCTGCCTGACTCTGCCGCGCGTCCGTTGCGAACAGCTGGGCCTCGAACTGATGAGCCGCAACAACGGCACCCGTCACGAAACCGCCTTCACCGTCTCGATCGAAGCCCTCGAAGGGGTCACCACCGGAATTTCCGCCGCCGATCGCGCCCGCACCGTAGCGGTCGCGATCGACGCATCGAAAACACGCGATGACATCGTTACCCCCGGTCACGTCTTTCCGCTGATCGCGCGCGACGGCGGCACGCTGGTCCGCGCCGGCCATACCGAGGCGGCCGTCGACATTTCGCGCCTTGCCGGGCTCAATCCCTCGGGCGTGATCTGCGAAATCATGCGCGAAGACGGCACGATGGCGCGGATGGACGACCTGATCCCCTTTGCCCGTCGTCACGGGCTCAAGATCGGGACGATCCGCGATCTCATCGAATATCGCCGCCGCCATGACAATCTTGTCGAATGCGTCAGCCACGCGCCGTTTCAGTCGGACTATGGCGGCGACTGGACCATCCGCACTTATCGCAACAAGATCGACGCCTCGGTCCATCTCGTCCTGCAAAAGGGCGCGGTCGCAACGGGCGAGCCGACGCTGGTGCGTGTCCATGCCATTTCGATCCTGGCCGATGTGCTGGGCCAGCCCGGTCCGCGCAAACGCGTGCTGCAACGCGCGATGGCCGAAATCGGTACAGCCGGCGCCGGGATCATCGTCCTGCTCATGCCCGCGGAGCCGACGCAACTGATCAATGAAGTCAGCGGCAAGGGCATGATGGATATGGACTTGCGCAGCTATGGCATCGGCGCACAGATCCTCGCCGATCTGGGCGTTCACGACATGGTGCTGCTGACCAATTCCCACCGCAATGTCGTGGCGATCGAAGGCTATGGCCTCAATATCGTCGGCGAACGCCCGATTACGGTGGAATAAGTTTTCTCGGGGAGTCCTTGCCTTGGCCAAGTTTCTGATTGTCGAAGCCCGTTTTTATGACCACCTCAACGACCAGTTGATCCAGGGGGCAAAGGCCGCGCTCAAGGCGGCCGGGCACAAGGCCGAAGTGATCACCGTGCCGGGTGCGCTCGAAATCCCCGCCGCGATCGCGCTCGCCGATCAAAGCGGCGACTATGATGGCTATGTCGCGATCGGCGTGGTCATTCGCGGCGAGACCTATCACTTCGAAATCGTCGCGGGCGAAAGCGCGCGCGGGATCATGGCGCTGACCATCGACGGCCTGGCCATCGGCAACGGCATCCTGACCGTCGAAAACGAAGCGCAGGCGCTTGTCCGCGCAGACCCGGCGCAAAAAGACAAGGGCGGCGAAGCGGCCAAGGCGGCGCTTGCGCTGCTCGCGCTCAGGGAACGATTCAGCTGAGCGCCCTGCTCCCGAACATCAGCCCCGCGCACTGGGCCGGATTGATGATGATCGGGTCGGGCATGACCCATGCCACCGTCAATGCGATCTTCAAGGCCGGCGGCAGCGACAAGATGTCGGGGCGCGCGATGATCGATGGATCGAGCGCGCTGATCGTGATGCCGTTCGCCTTCATCGTGCCCCTGCCCCATGGCGCGTGGCTCTGGCTGGCGGGATCGCTCGCGGCGCATCTCGTCTATCTGTCGTGCCTGGTGCGGGCCTTTGCGCTCGCCGACATGAGCGCGGTCTATCCGGTGATGCGCGGCAGCGCCCCGGTGATCGCGGCGATCGCCTCGGTGCTCGTGCTGGGCGATGCGATGACCCTGGCGATTGCGCTGGGCATTGCCTTTGTCTCGATGGGTACGCTGCTGGTTGCCTTGCGCAATGCGCCGCCGCTTCGTGCGCTGGGCTGGGCGCTGGGCACCGGCGCGGCGATTGCCGCCTATACCGTCATCGATGCGCGCGGCGTGCGTGCAACGCCCGCTGCGATCAGCTATGTCGTCTGGAATTTCATCGCCACCGGCGTCGGCATCGGCGGGTATTTCGCGCTGCGCCGGGGCCGCGAATTCGTGATTGCGGCACGCACGCAATGGCGCGCGGGCGCCATCGCCGGTGCCTTGTCGATCGTCTCCTACGGCCTCGCGCTCGGCGCCTATCGCCTGGGTAACGTCGCCCGGCTGGCCGCTTTGCGAGAAACGTCGATCGTGTTCGGCCTGATCATCGCCGCCGTGTTTCTGCACGAACACGTCAACCGCACGCGCGCGCTGGGCGGCGGGCTGATCGCGCTCGGCGCAGCGGTGCTGATCATGCTCGCCTGATGCCCAATCAGGTCAGCCGGCGTCGAAATACTCTTTCAGCCCCAGGGGCTCATAGGGCCCGATGATCAGTTGCTCGAACCCGCCGATCCCGACCTCGCCCGCACTCGTCGTCACGCGCGACACGATCTGGACGTGAAAGTTCTCCATCGTCGGGGCCATCGGATCAAGCGCGGCAAGATCGAGATCCTCGCGCTCCACCACCAGCGGCCCGTGATAGAGCCCATGGCCCCACTTGGGCGAGACATAGCCCAGCCCGCGCATCTGAAACCGCACCAGCGGCTCGAAATCGAGCGTCAGCGGCCCGTCCGGCGCGGCGATGGTCAGCCGGCCGAGTGCCGGCCAGCGCGTGCCGGGCTGTAACGGCGCCTCCATCCGCGCCGAGGGGGTTTCAAAAAAATCGGCAGGCGCGCCGCCGTCGGGCGCGATCACCGCGCGCGTGTTCCACGGCGATCCGTCGCGGTTGGCATTGAGATGAAAAAACACGCTGCGGTTCGGCAAATTGATCGGCGTCCATTGCCAGAAAAAGCTCTGCACCACGCCGTGCCCGTGCGGCTGGGTATCGGCAGCGCCGACCGGGCGCACGCCCCATGAGCGGTCGCGCGTACCCGTCGTCGCGGGATCGAGCGTGATCCGCTTGCCGTCGATCTCGATCCAGCCCGAATAGGTGCCGTTCTGCGTCAGCCGCGTGTAATCCATATAGGCCCGCGGCCCCACGCGATAAGTAAAGCGCGGCTCTTCGATCGGAAACGAACGCCCGGTAAAGTGCAATTCGGCCGCGATGCCTTCCCCGGCGACCCGGACTGTCAATCGGCGCAGCGGCTCGACCACCTCGATCGCGATCGGCCCGACGCAAAGGTCGAGCCGCTCCATCTGCAGCTCGCGCGAGGCATGGAGGCAATATTCCACCCCGTCGCGAATCGCGGTAAAATGCGCATCGGCGACGTTGAGATGCGGATAGACGCCAAACGCGACGGCAAAGAAGTCCCCGCCGTCGGGCCCATAGCCGTTGAAGAAATAGCGATCATAGAAATTGCGGTCGGTGCCGGAATAGGCCACCGGCTCGGGAGTCTGATGCAGCGGAAAGTCGTCGCCCTTGGTCAGCATGATCCGGTCTCCAGACAGGTTTTCAGCGCGCCGATGCTGTCGTGATCGAGCGCGAGCTCGCACGAATTGCGCGCCATCGACAGAAAGTTGGCATCGCCGCGCTCGGTCCTGACGACAAAGGCGGCGCTGAATACGGCGGTGGCGACCCCGTGCAGCGCGCCAAGGCGATAGCGGTCCCAGATCATAGCGCGCGTCAACGGGACTCCGCGGCGGGACATCTGCGCACAATAGAGGTCGATCAGTTCATCCTCGTGCGGACGACGCACGGCGCTGCCGATGCCGCAGCCGAGGAAATAGCCGAGATCCTTGAGCGGGCAATCGGCGCCCGCAGTCTGCCAGTCGACCACCGCGATCGGCTCCCTTCCGCCGCACACGTCGAACAGCATGTTGTCGAGTCGGAAATCGCCATGACACACCGCGCGCAAGGCCGGGTTGCGGCCATAATAGCCGGCGATGTCGGCATTGAGCGCATCGCATATCGCCATCAGTTCGGGTGCGAGCATTCCGTCGTAGCGCTCGCGAAAAAGGGCATGCGCCTGCGGATAGAGCTCGCTCATGCGCTCAACGATCCCCGGCACCGGCTGCAACCAAGCCGCATCGGCCAGCCACGGCGCACCATACGTCGACGCATGGAGCGCTGCGGCCTGGATCACGCCGTGGCGCGCATCCTCAATCGAGCATCCGTCCAGCTGGTTGCCCCCGCGCGCCGGGCCAAGATCTTCGAACAGCAGGACGAATTCCGCGCCGTCAGCGCTCAGTTCGCTGGCATGAACATGCGGCGTGCGCACATCGATGGCGCCCGCCAGCGTGCGATAGAAATTCACTTCCCTGGCGTAGAGCCCGAACATCGCCGCCGTCGATCGGCTGGTCAGGTCGGCCGAAGCGAACTTGGCCGCGATCGTCTGCGGCCCGGCCCCCGGTCGGTCCCACGTCAGGGTAAAGCGCGCGGTATCACCCACTTGCCCCGTGCCGATCGGCACGAAATCGAGCGCGACAATTGCCCCCTCGCCGCCTGCGCACAGACGCGGCGCAAGCCATTCGGGCGTAACCGCCCCGGCATTCGTCGGGAATGCTGCCATGTCCTGTTATCCTCTCCGCCCGAGAGGCTGGCACAAGCATCCGACTTTGTGAAGTGGTCTTAATTGACCAATTAGAATTCTGTGATTCAGCGCCGCGACGGGGCAGTCACCTCGATCGGCGGCGCAATCATCTCGGGCGCCTTCGCCGCCTTGCCCTTGCCGCCCAGCCGCGCCAGCGTCATGATGTCCTTCATCGCCAGATCGCGCCGCCCCATGCGCATATAGGCGCCCGCGCGCGATCGCAGAAACATCGTGTTGTTCGGCTCGGTGCGCATCATGCGATCCAGTATCTGGATCAGTTCGGCATTGCGCCCCAGCTTTTCGAGCATACCGGCATGAAGCAACAACACCGCGCGATCGTTCGATTTTCCGCGTACCAACTTGCCTGTATATTCCAGAGCCTGCGCATAATTGCCCAATTGCGCATTGATCGCGCCCAGCCGCGCCAGCGTCGTATCGTCTTCGGGTTCGAGGACCAGCGCCTGTTGATAGGCACGCAGTGCGCCGGGCCAATCCCTGGTCTCCTGGGCCAGTTCGCCCTTGACCTTGTAGATCACGCCAATGTTGGGATTGATCGCCTCTGCCTTGGCCAGATCCGCGCGTGCGCCGTCAAAATCGCGAGCCTTGCCCTTCACGGCGGCACGATCGGCCCAAGCATAGGGATTGTTGGCATCAAGCGCGATCGCACGATCGAGATCGTTGCGCGCTGCGCCGTCCATCGCCTGACGCATGTAGACAATGGCGCGGTTGACATAAGCTTCGGACGTGGTCGGTTCATCGGCACGCGCCGCAGCGATCTCGTTGCTGGTCGATCGATAGGCCAGCGGCATGTGCAACAAGGGCTGTTGCTGCGCCAGGGCACGCAACCGCGCCTGCGCTGTGGTCGCGTCGCGCGCGGGAAATTCCGGCGCCATGCTGCGCATCGACGATTCGATCGTAAACACACCGCCGCGAAGGTCGGCATGGCGATGCAAGGCAAATCCTGCGACGGTTTCGTCCACTTCCATCGCCGTGCCGATGTGAAAACTGCCCTCTGATTTGGGCAACACGATCGTCTCGGTGGTGCGGTTGTAGAGAGGGTACGTCACGGCATAGGGAATGTCCGTCGGCCTACCCGCCGCCCGGCTCAGATCGACATTGGCAAAGCTGAAATTGGCTGGTTCGACATGGTATTCGCCATGCGGCCATTCCATCTTGAGCGTGCCCGACATCACGATGTGCAACGCTTCTGCGTCAGTATCGTATCGGGTACTGGACGTTTTGACTTCGATTTGCCCCAATCGCGTCTTCCACAGCCGTTCCAGCGCCTCGCGCCGGGCATCGGCCGTCATGGCGGCAAGCGAATCGTTGGTCCCCGCCGCAGAATCACCGGTCAGCACGATTTCCGCCTCGGTCGGCGCCGGTGCCTGCACCCCGGCGGAGGCATCGATATGCACCGACATTGCTTCAAACGGCACACTGGGTGGCGGCGGCATCATCCGCACCAGCCCGGTCGCGCTGGCGACCAGCGGCAGGCCCCAGTCGAACAGCGGCACATCCTCGCTCCGCAGACGGTGGTGGCTGGCCCTCGTGCCGTCGAGCCAAAAAGTTGTGTCGCCGATAGTCGCGCGCACCAGCACGTGATTGAACATGGCAGCCAGCGGCAACCGCTGATCCATCCCGTCGCCCGCCACCACATTGACTGCAACCGGCTCTGCCGCAATCCCCAATCCGTGCAGCAGGCCAAGCAGCAGCGCCGTCTTGGCCTTGCAATCGCCAAACCGGCGCGACCACGTGATTGCGGCATCGCTGGGCACATAGCCGCCAACGCCCATTTCCAGCGCGACATAGCGCACCCGGTCCTGCACCAGTGCCAGTGCGGCCTCCGCTCGCGCACGGAAATCCGGCGAGGAATTGCGGATCTTTTCCAGTTCGTCGTGCAGCGGCCCGCTTGCGGGGATCGCCGATGCGGTGACATAAAGCGGCGCCATCAACCGCGAAATATCGCCCCAGCTCGCAAAGTCGGTCATTTCCACGACCCGGCCCAGCCGATAGCGCGCCGGCGCATGACGCGGCGGGAGACCGGGATCGAGATCGTCGATGGTAATCTCGGCCACCTTGTCACCGCCCGCCTGCACCGGCATGACTTGCGGCAGCGGACCATCCGTGCGGACCCGCATCGGGATCGACCCGGGCCAGATAACCTTGAGATGCGCACGCCCGATCGGCAGGCTGTTCCACCCGGGCGAACCGAATTCGATGTGCCCGCGCATGACCGGATCGTGGGCCGTCACGGTATACATGTACTCGACAATATCGCCGACTTGCAGCCCTTCGGGCTGAAGGCTGGCGGTCAACACACCGTCGAGTGTTGCCATTTCGAGATTCTGCTCGCGGCGCAGAACGGTAAAGGTCTGCCCGCCGGCCAACACATCGATAAGCTGATTGCCACGGTGGATCAGCACCTTGTGCACGGTCAGACCGCCCTGATCGGGGCTCCACGACAAGGACAGATTGCCCGAGCTGAGCCCGCTGGGATTGAGGATACGAAACGCGACATGGGCAAAACGCTGCGCTTCGCCCCCGACGAAGCGCACTTGCATATCAGAGCCGAGCACTTGCACGGCCGCCTGCGTGTCGGTGGCGGGGCTGTCCTTGTAGGCAACAGGGCGCACCCAGTCAGGAGCGGGCGCTATGGACAGCTGATCTCCGGCCAGGGCCACACCGGGAAACGCCAGCATAATTGTCGCAGGAACAATCTTCCAACTCGGTGTCCGGCGCATCGCATGACCTCTAGCCCACAAGCCGCCCCCCGCAGCCCTTAACATGCTGGACGATAGCCCTGTGTGCGCGCGTGGCAACCCTGTCAGGCCGCCAAGAGTGCGGCCGATATGGTCCAAAACAAACGGGGCCGGACAATACCCGACCCCGTTTGCCAATTGAACCTGTAAAGCGATCAGGCGCGGATGCGGACGAACGCGCCCCTGCCGGCGAAGTGTGCCGAATGGCCCAGTTCTTCCTCGATGCGGATCAGTTGGTTGTACTTGGCCAACCGGTCGCTGCGGGCGAGCGAGCCGGTCTTGATCTGGCCGCAGTTGGTCGCAACCGCGAGGTCGGCGATCGTCGCATCCTCGGTTTCGCCCGAACGGTGCGACATGACCGCGGTATAACCGGCGCGCTGCGCGATGCTGACCGCTTCCAACGTTTCGGTCAGAGTGCCGATCTGGTTGACCTTGACCAGCAGCGAATTGGCGAGGCCCTTTTCGATGCCCATCGCCAGGCGGCGCGGGTTGGTCACGAACACGTCGTCACCGACCAGCTGCACCTTGTGGCCGATCCTGGACGTCAGCGCGGCCCAGCCGGCGAAATCGTCTTCGCTCATGCCGTCTTCGATCGACACGATCGGATAGGCATCGGTCAGCGCGGCGAGATAGTCGGCAAAGGCTTCGCCGCTGAGCGAAAGGCCTTCGCCGCTGATTTCATACTTGCCGTCGCGGAAGAATTCGGTCGCGGCGCAGTCGAGCGCCAGCGCAATGTCTTCGCCCGGCTTGAACCCGGCCTTTTCGATCGAGGCGAGGATGAAATCGAGCGCATCGCGCGTGCTCGACAGGTTCGGCGCAAAGCCGCCTTCATCGCCCACCGCAGTCGCCAGGCCCTTTTCATGAAGGCCCTTCTTCAGCGTGTGAAACACTTCCGAGCCCCAGCGCACCGCTTCGGCAAGCGACGGCGCGCCGACCGGCATGATCATGAATTCCTGAAAATCGATCGGGTTGTCGGCATGTTCGCCGCCATTGATGATGTTCATCATCGGCACCGGCAGGACATGCGCCGCAACACCGCCGATATAGCTGTACAGCGGCAGACCGCGCGCATCGGCGGCAGCCTTGGCCACGGCCATGCTCGCGCCGAGAATGGCATTGGCGCCGAGCCGCGCCTTGTTTTCCGTACCGTCGAGTTCGATCATCGCCAGATCGATCTCGCGCTGGTCTTCGGCGTCGACGCCCACCAGCGCCTCGGCGATCTCGGTGTTGACGGCGTTGACCGCTTTCAACACGCCCTTGCCGAGATAGCGGCTCTTGTCGCCGTCGCGCAGTTCGACCGCTTCGTGAGCGCCCGTCGAAGCGCCCGAAGGCACCGCCGCGCGGCCAAACGAGCCGTCTTCGAGCAGCACATCGACCTCAACGGTCGGATTGCCACGGCTGTCGAGAATTTCGCGCGCATGAATGTCGATGATCGCGGTCATGATCGGGCCTTTCAAAAAGGAAGCCAAAAGGCACTGTCAAAGGACAGGGCCAAAGAACAGGGCCAAATGGACAAGGTAGCGCTGGACAACGCCCTTTCGGGCGGCTCCTATCGGTTGCACCGGGGACAGGCAAGCGTCGTATGTACAGTTGCAATGCGCAAACCGGACGAATTATGGCAGGGCGAATTATGGGGCGCTTTCGCCGGGGGCTTGGGCTAGGATTGCCGGAACAAGGACTCGCGGCCAGCGTTTGGCCGATATGACCGTTACTGCAAGGAGGACATGCGCCATGGCCAATTCCACTCCCGCCCCGGAAACGGACATCGCAACGGACATCGCAGGGTCGGACGCAGGCGAGCAGCCGGCAACCGCCCCCGCAACCGCAGAGCCCGTGGCCGAAACGTGTGAAACCGCGATCAAATCGCGCTTTTCCAAAGCCATCGACGATGCCCGCGCCAGCGCCGGGGCGCTGCGCGCCGATGCCGCCGATCTGACTGCCGCCGCGCGCGAAAAGGCCGGGGCGACCGCCGCCGAATGGAGCGAACAGGCCAGCGCGCTCGCCGGGCAAGCCCGCGACAAGAGCCTCGATCTCGCCCGCCAGGGCAAAGACAAGACCAGCGAGGCGATTGCCGTCGTCGGTCGCGCGATCTCCGACACCGCCCCGGTGATCGATGAAAAGCTTGGCGTGACCTATGGCGATTATGCCCGTTCGGCGGCCGGTGCACTGGAAAGCTCGGCGGAAAAGCTGGCCGCCAAGGACATCGGCGATCTGGGCGAAGACGTGAAGGAATTCGTGCGCAAGAGCCCGGCCACCGCGCTGGGCATTGCAGCGGTGACCGGCTTTCTGTTTGCCCGGCTGTTCAGCCGTTCGGGCAGTCGCGACGCGTAAACGCGAACCGGCATTCACGTGACCGAACCTGATCGGAAAGAGGCCGAGGCACCCTCGCTCGCGACGCTGTTGCGCGCGCTGATCGAGGATGTGCAGACGCTGGTCGAGGCCGAGGCGGGCTTTTTGCGCGCGGCGCTGGCCTATGCGCTGAGCCGCGCCAAAAGCATCGCGCTGCTGCTGGTCCTGGCGCTGTTCTTCGCGTTCTTTACCTTGATGGCCATCGTCGTGGGACTCCTGCTCGCGCTGGCACCGCTGATCGGGCCCTGGGGCGCGCTCGGGCTGATGACGATCGCGCTGGGCCTGCTGGGGGCTGTCAGCCTGCGGCTTGCGATCCGGCGCGGGCGGCGGATGATCCGGCTGCTGATCGGCCCGGACAAGGACGGGGGAACGGTATGAACACCCGATTCGGGACGGGCGATACCGGCGAGACGCAAGTGATCGAGACGCGGCGGCTGCGCGATGCGGCGCGCGGGATCGTGCGCACCGATCTGGCCACCTTGCGCCATGGGCTGGCCGATCGGCCGCTGACCAGTCGGGTGCGCGAACGGGTGATTGCGGGCGCGGTCGATACGTTCGAAGACGGGGTCGCGCTCGCTGGCGAAAACCGCCTCGTGCTCGGCGTGACGCTGGCCGCTCTCGCCGGATGGCTGTTCAGGAACCGGCTAGGCGGATTGGCGCAGACCGTCTTTGTCTGGGCGGAAAAGGCCATCGCGCATTTTCGCGACTAAAGCCCGATACGCCCGCCCTCTCGTTCGCGTTACCCTGTTCGTTGGTGTTTCAAGGAGTCCCCCCATGACCGAAACCGACCATACGTCTGATAGTTCGGACACCACTCTGGCCGAACGCATCGAAGCCGCGCGCCTGCGCAGCAACGAACTGGCGGCCAATGCCACCAACCGGGCGCGCGAATTCGTACACGAACATCCGGTGGCGACGATTGCCGGCGGGATCGCGGTTGGCGCGCTGATCGCCGGGGCCCTGTCGCGGCGCAAGAAGCGCAAGGCAGCCGTCGAAATACCCGCAGATGCGGCCCTTGACGCCACGACCGCGCGCCTCACGCGCCTGGCCGCGCTCGGCGCAGACCTGGCGCTGCGCTATGCCACGCGCGCCGCCGCCGCAGGCAAGGACGGCGTTGGCCGAATCGAGGAACGCATCGGCGAACAGCTCGGCCATCTCGAAGGCGTCGGCGAAAAGGGCGCAGGCGTTGCCGAAGCCGTGCTGGCCAAGCTGCGCGAGGCAGGCGAATCCGCGCTCCACCGCCTGATCCAACGCAAACACGACTGAACGGCCATCCTGTCACACCCCGGCCTGTCGCAACCCGGCCTGTCACAAGAGGAATGGCTTGACACGGGCCCGCGCTCAGCACGTGAACACCCGAATAAAGACGTTCATCGTACTTGAATTACCCGAGCTCATTTGTCAGGGGCTGTGCCTCCCTCTTCCCCTACGGAAAGTTCCCCATGGACAAGCTTCACCTCGTGATGGGCGGTCGGGTCAAAGACCCGCAAGGTCTCGAATTCGTCGATCTCAAGGCAATCGACGTGGTCGGCGTGTTTCCCGACTACCACAGCGCCGAAGAAGCCTGGCGCGGCGCGGCGCAGCGCACGGTCGATGACGCCGAAATGCGCTATGTCGTCGTGCACCTGCACCGCTTGCTCGAACCGGGCAAATCTGAAGACTGATCCAGTCCGCCCATTCAACAAAAAGGCCCCGAAACCCAATGGGTTCCGGGGCCTTTTTCATAGGTCGCCGAAATCTCGGCCGATCAGATGAATTCGATCTTTTCGACCACATAGAAGCGATCGCCCGAAGGCACGGTCACTTCGATCTCTTCCTCGACCTTGCGCCCGATCAGCGCACGACCCAGCGGCGAATTATAGCTGATTCGCCCGATCTTGGCATCGGCCTCGGCCTGACCGACAATCTGATAACGCACCGGTTTGTCAGAATCATCAAGCAGAGTGACCGTCGCACCAAACACGATGCGATCGCCCGACAGCGTGGTCGGGTCGATGATATGCGCACGGCTGAGCTTGTCCTCCAGATCCGCGATCGAGGCTTCGACCTGACCCTGGCGTTCCTTGGCCGCGTGATATTCGGCATTTTCCGAAAGATCGCCATGGGCACGCGCTTCCTCGATCGCATCAACGATGCGCGGGCGTTCCTCGCGCAGCGCCTTCAGCTCCCTGACCTGCTTGTCATAGCCTTCCTGGAGCATCGGCAGCTTTTCAGTCGCCATCCGTATTCCTTTTCTCTCGAACCTCGCCGCATTCATGGCGACGAGGGAAAAACTGTCTCCCCCTCAGTCCTTGGGGGGACTCGGGCAAGGCATACGCTTGTGCAGGGGGATCCTGTGAAAGCCTATTGATAATAGTCTTGCAAAGACCTGACATCAAGTTCGGCACTGCGCAGCGCCTCGATCGCTTCCGCCGCAGCCAGCGAAGCCGCTGCCGTGGTGAAATAGCAGACTTTTCCGGTGAGCGCGGAGCGCCGGATCGACTGTGAATCCTTGTGGCTTTGCCAGCCTTCGGTGGTGTTGAAAATAAGGGCGATATCGCCGTCGATGATCAGATCGACGATATGCGGGCGGCCTTCGGCGACTTTGTTGACACGGTCGACCGCAATCCCCTGTTCTTCAAGATAGCGCGCCGTACCCCCGGTCGCGACGACCTTGAAGCCGAGGCCCGCCAGCGTGCGCACTGCCGGCACGATCACCGGCTTGTCACTGTCCTTGACCGAAACGAACAATTTGCCCGAATCCGGCAAGCCCGCGCCCGCGCCCAACTGCGACTTGGCAAAGGCCATCGGGAAATTCGCATCGATCCCCATGACTTCGCCGGTCGATTTCATTTCCGGAGACAGGACCGGATCGACGCCGGGGAAGCGGGCAAACGGGAACACCGCTTCCTTGACCGCCATATAGCCGATGTCGCGGCGGATCGGCGGCAAATCGGCCAGCTTTTCGCCCGCCATGATCCGCGCCGCATATTTGGCAATCGGCTGACCGATCGCCTTGGCGACGAACGGCACGGTACGGCTCGCGCGCGGATTGACTTCGATAAGGTAGACCAGCCCGTCCTTGACCGCGAACTGAATGTTCATCAGCCCGCGCACATTGAGCCCGTTGGCCAAAAGCACCGTCTGGCGCTCCATTTCGGCAATGATTTCGGGCGGCAGGTTATAGGGCGGAAGCGTGCAGGCGCTGTCGCCCGAATGGATCCCGGCCTCTTCGATATGCTGCAACACACCGGCCACGACGACCTGATCGCCGTCGCACAGCGCATCGACGTCGCATTCGATCGCATCGCGCAGATACTGGTCGATCAGCACCGGGCTGTCGCCCGAAACCTTGACCGCCGTCGCGATATAATCGTCAAGCTGCGCCACGCTGTCGACGATTTCCATCGCCCGTCCGCCCAGCACATAGCTCGGCCGCATGAGCACCGGATAGCCGATGCGCGCGGCCACCGCGACCGCTTCGTCGCGGCTGCGCGCCAGGCCGTTGGCAGGCTGCAGCAGGCCGAGTTTGACGACCAGATCGGAAAAGCGTTCGCGATCTTCGGCCAGATCGATCGAGTCGGGCGAGGTGCCGAGGATCGGAATTCCCGCATCCTGCAACGCCTGCGCCAGTTTGAGCGGAGTCTGCCCGCCGAACTGCACGATCACCCCGACCAGCGTCCCGTTAGACCGTTCGACATCGAGGATTTCGAGCACGTCTTCGGCTGTCAGCGGCTCGAAATAGAGCCGGTCCGAGGTGTCGTAGTCGGTCGAAACGGTTTCCGGGTTGCAGTTGATCATGATCGTTTCGAACCCGGCTTCTTCAAGCGCGAAACAGGCATGGCAGCAGCAATAGTCGAATTCGATCCCCTGCCCGATGCGGTTCGGCCCGCCACCGAGAATGACGATCTTGCGCCGGTCGGTGGGGTTCGATTCGTTTTCGGGTTCGCCGAACAGGCCGCCTTCGTATGTCGAATACATGTAGGGGGTGACGGCTTCGAACTCGGCGGCGCAGCTGTCGATGCGCTTGAATACCGGACGCACGCCCAGCCGCTGACGCAGCGCGCGCACTTCGGCTTCGCTGGTCGCGCCGGCCATCGCTTCGACCACGTCATGCACCAGCCCTGCGCGCGCCATATTGGCGCTGCCCACCATCTGCACCGACCGCACGGCCAGCTTGGCCAGGCGGCTGTCGGAAAAGCCCATCGCTTTCAGGCGGCGCAGGCCTGCGGCATCGCGCGGCAGGCCCTTGGCGATCACGCTCGCTTCTTCGGCGATGATCTCGGCAATCTGGCGCAGGAACCACGGCTCGTACTTGGTGACAGCGTGGACATCCTCGACGCTGAAGCCTTCGCGGAAAGCCTGGCCGATGACCAGCAGCCGATCGGGCGTCGCGCGCGACAGGGCGGCGTTGATCTCGTCGCGGCTGACGCCTTCGAGCTCGTCGACGCGGTTGAAGCCATCGAGCCCGGTTTCGAGCCCACGCAGCGCCTTTTGCACCGATTCCTTGAAATTGCGGCCGATCGCCATGACTTCGCCGACCGATTTCATCGCCGTCGACAGCAGCGGCTCGGAGCCCTTGAACTTTTCAAAGGCAAAGCGCGGGATCTTGGTCACGACGTAATCGATCGTCGGCTCAAAGCTGGCCGGAGTCGCCCCGGTGATGTCGTTGGTGATTTCATCGAGCGTATAGCCGACCGCGAGCTTGGCCGCGACTTTGGCAATCGGGAACCCGGTCGCCTTTGACGCCAGCGCCGACGAGCGCGACACGCGCGGGTTCATCTCGATGACGATCAGCCGCCCATCCTTGGGATTGACTGCGAACTGTACGTTCGAACCGCCTGTTTCCACACCGATTTCGCGCAGAACCGCAATCGATGCGCTGCGCATGATCTGATATTCCTTGTCGGTCAGCGTCAACGCCGGGGCGACGGTGATCGAATCGCCCGTATGGACGCCCATCGGATCGACGTTTTCGATCGAGCAGATGATGATGCAGTTGTCGTTGCGATCGCGCACGACTTCCATCTCGTACTCTTTCCAGCCGAGCAGCGATTCCTCGATCAGCACTTCGGTGGTCGGCGAAGCATCGAGCCCGCCGCGCACGATCTTGATGAATTCGTCCTTGTTATAGGCGATGCCGCCGCCCGTCCCGCCCAGCGTGAACGAAGGCCGGATGATCGAAGGCAGCCCGGTGGTTTCGAGCACGGCCAGCGCTTCCTCGACCGAATGCGCCACGCCCGAGCGCGCGGATTCGAGGCCGATCTTGTCCATCGCATCGCGGAATTTCTGGCGGTCTTCGGCCTTATCGATCGCTTCGGCATTGGCGCCGATCATCGTCACGCCATACTTTTCCAGCGTGCCGTCGCGAAACAGCGCGAGCGCGGTGTTGAGCGCGGTCTGCCCGCCCATCGTCGGCAGCAGCGCGTCGGGGCGCTCTTTTTCGATGATTTTGGCGACGATCTCGGGCGTGATCGGCTCGACATACGTCGCGTCGGCCATTTCCGGATCGGTCATGATCGTCGCCGGGTTCGAATTGACCAGGACGATACGATAGCCCTCTTCCTTCAACGCCTTGACCGCCTGCGTCCCCGAATAATCGAATTCGCAGGCCTGGCCGATGACGATCGGCCCGGCGCCGATGATCAGGATCGAGGAAATGTCAGTGCGTTTGGGCATGATCGGTTACGCTGCCATCTTGACCCGCACGCCCGAAAGCGGCGGAAAGGGGAAGTAGGGACGAATGACGGTCACGGTTTCAACCCAGTGAGCCGACGAACTTTTCGAACAGGTAGAAGCTGTCCTGCGGACCCGGACTGGCTTCGGGGTGATACTGCACGCTGAACGCGTTTTTGCCGGTGAGCGCGATGCCGCAGTTCGAGCCGTCGAACAGCGAGACGTGGGTTTCCACCACGCCTTCGGGCAAAGTCGCGGCATCGACGGCGAACCCATGGTTCATGCTGGTGATTTCAACCACGTTGTCGTCGATGCGCTTGACCGGATGGTTGGCGCCGCGATGGCCCTGATGCATCTTGATCGTCTTGGCACCCGCCGCGAGCGCGAGCATCTGATGGCCAAGACAGATGCCGAACACCGGCACATCACGATCGAGCAGGCCCTTGATCACCGGCACGGCATAGACGCCGGTCGCCGCCGGATCGCCCGGACCGTTTGACAGGAACACGCCCGCAGGCTTGAGCGCCAGAATGGCATCGAGCGTGGTTTCCGCCGGGACCACGGTGACATCCGCGCCGGCCTTGACCAGATTGCGGAAAATATTGTCCTTGGCGCCGAAATCCATCGCCACGACATGCGGGCGGTTACGGCCCTCGGCGCGGGCAAAGCCCTCGCCCAGATGCCAGATCGAGCCTTCCCATTCCTCGTTCGCTTCGCGGCTGACCTTGACGGCCAGATCCATGCCTTCGAGGCCGGGCCAGGTGCGCGCGCGCTCGAGCAGCGCGGGAATGTCGAACTGCCCCTTGGGATCGTGCGCGATCACCGCGTTGGGCGCGCCGTTCAGCCGGATGCGGCGGGTCAGCGCGCGCGTGTCGATTCCGGCAAGACCGATCTTGCCCTGCAATTCGAGCCAGCGGGGAAACGTGCCCTGGCTGCGGAAATTGGCAGGCGCCGTCACATCCTCGCGCACGATGCAGCCGACCGCGCCGAGCCCGCCGTGGCTTTCCATGTCTTCGTTGTTGGTGCCGACATTGCCGATATGGGGAAAGGTAAAGGTCACGATCTGCCCGGCGTAGGACGGATCGGTCATCACTTCCTGATACCCGGTCATCGCGGTGTTGAAGCAGACTTCGCCCACGGCATTGCCCACCGCGCCAAATCCGCAGCCCCATGCGACATGACCATCGGCAAGCACGAGAACTCCCGTAGCGCCCTCGGGCTGAGAGACGTGCGAAAGTGCGGGGTCGGCCATGGTCTGGGGCGCTCCGTTGGACAGGGTTTCTGGCGATGTTGCTAAGGTTCGCCCGCTAGGCCCAACATCGCGCAGCGTCAACCTAGCATGGGGGAGAATCTTCGCCTAAGGACAGGGATCACGCCACGATCGCCCCGCTGAACGGCGCGGCAACGGTGATCCAGCCGCTTGATTTTGCTCGATCTCCGCCCGCCGAGTCGGCCAGGCAGGCCATGGCCGAGGATTTTTCGCATCTGCGAAAGCAAACGACGGGAAAAGAGTACATCATGATCCGCGATACCATCAAGGCCGCCCAGGTTGCGTCGATGAAAGCCGGCGACAAGCCGCGTCTGGCCGCCGTTCGGCTGATCCTTGCCAAGATCAAGGACCGCGACATCGAATTGCGCACCGCCGCCAGCGTGCCCGAAGACGACGTCCTGGTCGTCGACGTGCTTCAGAAAATGGCCAAGCAGCGCCGCGAATCGATCACGCTTTATGAACAGGGCGGACGGCAGGAACTGGCCGACATCGAAAAGGCCGAACTGGCGGTGATCGAGGAATTCCTGCCTGCGCGGCTGAGCGAAGACGATGTGCGCGCGATCATCGTCGCGCTCATCGCCGAAACGGGCGCCGCGGGCATGAAGGACATGGGCAAAGTCGTCGGCGCGCTGAAAGCCCGGCACGGCACCGAAGTCGACATGGCCGCCGCCAGCGCGCTGGTAAAGGCCGCGCTTTCGGCGTGAGCCTTTCGCCGCAATTCCTGGATGAACTGCGCAGCCGCATCAGCCTGTCCGGGCTGATCGGGCGATCGGTGCGCGTGCAAAAGGCAGGGCGCGAATTCAAGGCGTGCTGCCCTTTTCACAACGAAAAGACGCCCAGCTTCACGATCAACGACGACAAGGGCTTTTACCACTGCTTCGGCTGCGGCGCGCATGGCGATGCGATCCGCTGGATGACCGATCATCAGGGGCTGCCGTTCATGGACGCGGTCAAGGATCTGGCCGCGCTCGCCGGGATGGACATGCCCGCGCCCGATCCGCGCGCCGCACACCGCGCCGAACAGGCCAAGACGCTCCACGACACGATGGCGGCGGCGCAGGATTTCTTTCGCCAATGCCTCAGGGGCGAAGCGGGCGGCGCCGCGCGCGCCTATCTGGCGACGCGCGGCTTTCCCCCGGCGATCATCGACAGCTTTGGCTTTGGCTTTGCCCCCGATTCGCGCGGGAGCCTCAAATCGGCGCTGGCCGCGTTTGGCGAAGCGCAGTTGATCGAGGCCGGGCTGCTGATCGCGGTCGAAGGGCGCGATCCCTATGACCGTTTTCGCGGCCGGCTCATGCTGCCGATCCACGATACGCGCGGGCGGGTCATCGCATTTGGCGGCCGCATCCTGACATCGGAAAAGACCGATGCGCCCAAATATCTCAATTCGCCCGACACCCCGCTGTTCGACAAAGGGCGCACGCTCTACAATCTGCACCGCGCCGCGCCGACCGCACGCACCAAAGGCCGGATCGTCGTGGTCGAAGGCTATATGGACGTCGTGGCCCTGGCGGCGGCGGGAATTGCCGAAGCAGTCGCCCCGCTCGGCACCGCGCTGACCGAGGATCAGATCGAGCGGCTGTGGCAAGTCGTGCCCTGCCCGATCCTGTGCTTTGACGGCGATGCTGCGGGCCAGCGCGCCGCGCGCCGCGCGATGACCCGCGCGCTGCCGCTGCTGAAGCCGGGACACAGCCTGTCGATCGTTACTCTGCCCGGCGGCATGGACCCCGACGACATCGTCAGGAAACAGGGCCCGGCGGCGATGGAGGCGCTGCTCGCCCAGGGCACTTCGCTGATCGAAGCCTTGTGGCAGGCCGAGCGCGATGCCGAACCGCTCGACACGCCCGAAGCAAAGGCCGGGCTCAAGCAACGCCTGATCGATCAGACCGAAACGATCCAGCACCCCGACATCCGTTCGCTCTATCGCCGCGACTTGCTCGACCGCTTTGGCGCACTGGCCTATCCGGCGCGCGACCGTGCCCCCCCGATGCGGCAAACGATGCGCCAGCCGGGCAACGCCCCCCGACGCGGCAGCAAGGGCCCAAACGGCCGCTGGCAGCCGCCCGAACAGCCGCTGGGGGCCGAAGACACCGCGCGGCTGCAACTGGTCGGTCAATTCGGCAAGACGCTCGCCCCGTTGCTCAACGCGGTTCTGGCCGGTCTTGTCGCGGCGCCATCGGAAATCGCCCGCCATGCAGAAGCGCTGGCGCATCTCGTGCCCGCCGATCCCGACATGGCCGCCCTGCTCGATGCCCTGCTCGATTCGGCGGCTGTCCCCGATTCGGACAGCGGGGCCGATTCGCGCGGAGACAGTCTTGAAAGTGCGGGGCTCGGTCCCATATTGGCGGCGCGAGGTGTGCGGCTGCCCGGTGCTGGCGATTATGCGGGGCTGCCCTTTGGCGCGATTGCCGGCGGCGATGCCGGTCTGATTGCCGAAGCGGTTGAACTGCTTGTCGAAATGCCCCGGGTGGAAGCGGCCATGGCCGAAGCCACCGCCCGTGCCGAGTATGAGCTCAGCGAAGAAAGTTTCGCCGAACAGCAACGCCTCGTGCAACGAAGGCTGGCATTGCGTGCGCGGTTGGGGCAAATGGGTCGTGCTCGTGCTGCGTTATAATTGTACGCAACGTATTTTTGGCGTCCATCGGTGGGCGCGGCTCGAACGGGTGGTACCGGGGTTCAATGGCATCGAATGACAAGACCGACAGCGGCGACGCTCCGCTGATCGACCTCAACGACGCTTCCATCAAGAAGCTGATTGCGCGGGCCAAGCGGCGCGGGATCATCACTTACGACGAATTGAACGAGGCCCTGCCGCAGGACCAGATGAACTCCGAGCAGATCGAGGACATCATGGCCGCGATCTCGGAAATGGGCGTCAATATCGTCGAAAGCGATGAAGACGCCGTCGATCCCGAAGAGCGCGAGGCCGAAGACCGCGAGGCCGAAGAGCCCGAAACCGGGATGGACGACCGCCCGGTCGTCGAAAAGCGCAAGGAAACGATCGAGCGTACCGATGACCCGGTGCGCATGTACTTGCGCGAAATGGGCGCGGTCGAACTGCTCAGCCGCGAAGGCGAAATCGCCATTGCGAAGCGGATCGAGGCCGGTCGCGACACGATGATCATGGGCCTGTGCGAAAGCCCGATCACGTTCCACGCCATCATCCAGTGGTCCGAAGCGCTCAACGCCGGCGAAATGCAGCTGCGCGAGATTCTCGATCTCGACGCCATGCTGTCGAAAGAGCCACAGCCGGAAAACCTGTCCGAAGACGGCGAAGAAGCCGACGGCGAAATCACCGAAGCCACGGCAGGCCCGACGTTCAAGGAAGAAGAGGACGTCGAGGAAGAGCCCGCTGCCGAGGACGAGGACGACGAACTGCGCGAACGCCGCACGCCGCGCGCCGAAGAGGAAGAGGAAGAGGACAACACCCTCTCGCTCGCCCAGATGGAAGCGCAGCTGAAGCCGGCAGCGCTCGAAAAGTTTGCCGAAATCACCGCGTCGTTCCGCGAATTCGAACAGATGCAGGCGCAGCGGCTCGAAGCGATCGGGCTGGGCATCGAATTCCCCGCCGAAAAGGAAGCGCGCTATCACGCCTTGCGCGAAGTGCTGACCGCGCTGGTCGAATCGGTGCAGTTCCACGCGACCAAGATCGAATATCTGGTCGACAATCTCTATGCCTTCAACCGTCGGCTGACCACGCTGGGCGGGCAGATGCTGCGTCTGGCCGAGCGCCACAAAGTCCCGCGCAAGGACTTCCTCGACAGCTATGTCGGGCGCGAACTTGATGAAAGCTGGCTGGCCAGCGTTGCCACGCGCGACAAGAAGTGGACCGCCTTTGCCAGCGTCGAGGGCAATGCCGTCGAACGCATCCGCAGCGAAATTTCCGACATCGCGTCGGCCACCGGCATGTCGCTCGGCGAATTCCGCCGCATCGTCAACATGGTGCAAAAGGGCGAGCGCGAAGCGCGCATCGCCAAGAAGGAAATGGTCGAGGCCAATCTGCGCCTCGTCATCTCCATCGCCAAGAAATACACCAATCGCGGCCTGCAATTCCTCGACCTGATTCAGGAAGGGAACATCGGGCTGATGAAGGCGGTCGACAAGTTCGAATACCGCCGCGGCTACAAGTTCTCGACCTATGCGACTTGGTGGATTCGCCAGGCGATTACCCGCTCGATCGCCGATCAGGCGCGCACCATCCGTATCCCGGTGCACATGATCGAAACGATCAACAAGCTGGTGCGCACCAGTCGGCAGTTTCTCCACGAGCAGGGCCGCGAGCCCACGCCCGAGGAAATGGCCGAGCGCCTGTCGATGCCGCTCGAAAAAGTGCGCAAGGTGATGAAAATCGCCAAGGAACCGATCAGCCTCGAAACGCCGATCGGCGACGAGGAAGATTCGCACCTGGGCGATTTCATCGAGGACAAGAACGCGATCATCCCGGTCGATGCCGCGATCCAGTCCAACCTCAAGGAAACGGTCACCCGCGTCCTCGCCAGCCTGACCCCGCGCGAAGAACGCGTGCTGCGCATGCGCTTTGGCATCGGCATGAACACCGATCACACGCTCGAAGAAGTCGGCCAGCAGTTCTCGGTGACCCGCGAACGCATCCGCCAGATCGAAGCCAAGGCCCTGCGCAAGCTCAAGCATCCGAGCCGCAGCCGAAAGATGCGCTCGTTTCTCGATCAGTAAGGCTGGCCTCGATCGGCAAGACAAACAAACGCCGGGGCAAAACCCCGGCGTTTTTTGTCACAACACAAGATCCCCCCCATACACTGCTGAAACAACAACACAGTCCGCTCATCCTGGGCCTGTCGAAGGATGCGCGAGACGCCTGCCCAAGAAAATGTTGCGGGCATGCGGGGCTGACCTTGGCGCGCATCCTTCGACAGGCTCAGGATGAGCGGATTACTATAGAACTGCCCCCCCCGCTCAAGAAACCGGGCGCGTAGTCTGGCTATAGGGCGGGATCGTGTCGGCGATCGGTGCAGCGCGAATCAGCAGCGCGATGGCGATCGCAGCCAGACCAAACGCCAGTACTGCCACGCGTCGCGACCGGCGTGACATGGGTTGCCACAGCGGCAGAATCGTCAATGCCGCCAGGACCAGCGGCAGCGCGACGACCAGCGGCAAGTCGCCGCCCACCGCCTGCAGCATCTCGTGCCCCAGCATGAATTGATACCCGATCACCAGCGCCGCGATCACCACCGCCAGAACCCGGCTCATTTTCCCCTCGGGCAGCAGCGCGATCACCGCCGCCAGCAAGACGGGCACGATCACCACATAGGCCGCAACCGGCGCGAGCGCCTGTATCACGGCGGCTGCCAGCCACAGCGGGACAAGCGCCCCGACCAGACCGGCGCGCCCCGGTCGCCACCGCCCGATCACGATGAAGAACGCCGCAAAGGCACTCGCCCCCGCCATCGCTTCAAGCCGGGGCGTTGCCGCCAGACGGTCATAATAATTCGGCCCGCCGACGTGAAACGATACGAGATTGGCGCCCATCACCAGCAAAGTGGCAAGCCCGGCCAGCCCGAGCATCCGCCCCGCCCCGCCGATCGCCGCACGCGCATGGCCACGCCCGCGACCGCGCCGGTGCCAGATCGCCCCGATCGCGATGAACGCCAGCCCAAGCATGATCCAGCCTGCATACGTCGGCAATGTCACCATGGTCAGGCCGAACACATCGAAAAACACCACGTCGGGCGCCGCGTGCGGCAGGCTGGGCGCGGCCAGCAGCGCGCGCGTCAGATCGAGCACTTGCCCGCCGATGTCCTGCAAGGCGCCCTGATCGAGCCGGTCGGCATCGGCCTTGGGCGAATGGTACAGCCCCGGTCGGCCGATGAAGGCGAAATTGTACGCCGCCACGCCGTGCGAATTCGTCCACGACAGAGCCTCGGTCAGATCCGTGTCGTTGGGCAGCACGCTATAGAGAAAGACCGCCAGCGAAGACCCGCCGGGATGCCTGATCGCGCCCGCCGCCAGCGCGATGCCTTCGCCATTGTCATCGGCGGTCTGAAACAGCATCGCCCGGCCCCCGCCGCCGCGCGCCTCAAGATTGACCAGCGTGCCGATATGGTCGCGCAAAGGATCGGATGGCGGCGGCAATCCGCCAAAGAAATGCCGCGCCCCGTCGAGCCCGATTTCCTCGCCATCGGTCAGAATCACCACCAGATCGCGCGCCGGACGCGGGCCCTGGGCAATCGCGCGCACTGTTTCGAGAATCGCGGCCAGCCCCGCGCCGTCATCCGCCCCGCCGGGCGACGAGGCCACACTGTCATGATGCGCCATCAATGCCACCGCCGGCAGCGCGGGATTGCGCCCGGGCAGCACCGCGATCAGATTGGTCAGCACGCGCGGCCGATCCGCCGGCCCGCCCCAATCGATATTGCGCGCGATACGGTCGGGATCGGGCTCGAACGAATCGGCGCGCACCGTCATCCCCAACCCGGTCAGCCGCTGCGTCAGATAGCCGCGCAAGGCCGCATCCGCCGCCGAGCCTGCCGGATGCGGCGCCTTGGTAATGACGCGCACATCGGCCATCGCGCGCCCGGCCGAAAAATCCTGCGCCGGGCGATCCGGCGCAGTCGGCCTGGGCGGCGTCGTGCCGAGGATCGCCAGAGCCAGCGCCAGAAGGAGCACGGCCAACGCGGGCAAATGGCGCGAAATCATACCCAAAGTCTTGCGCATCAGCGCCCCATCTCCCTTGCGCGCCCCGCGAAAGCATTACCCCGCCCGCGACCATAAAGGCAAATTATGTGGTGCCCAAGCGCGGATGGCTTTATGGGCGCCGCAGAACGAATCCCGTGATCCCCAAAAGTCACACAACAGTCAGGTCCAGATCTCTTGCGCATTGCCATCGCTTCCGATCACGCCGCTTTCGCGCTCAAGGCAGAGCTTGCCGCCGCGCTTGTCGAATGGGGCCATGACGTGACCGACCTCGGCCCGTTCAGCGATGCGCGAGTCGATTATCCCGATTTCGGCTATAAACTGGCCGATGCGGTGGCGAGCGGCGCGGCAGAGCGCGGCGTGGCTCTTTGCGGATCGGGGATCGGCATTTCGATTGCGGTCAACCGCCATCCCGCTTGTCGCGCGGCGCTTGTGTCCGACCCTTATTCGGCAACGCTGGCGCGCGAACACAACGACGCCAATGTCATCGCGATGGGCGCCCGGCTGATCGGGATCGATCAGGCCAAGGCCTGCCTTGAAGCGTTTCTGGCCGGCACATTCGCAGGCGGACGCCACGAAGGCCGCGTCGCCAAGCTTTCCCACCCCACCTTTTGACCGGTAAAGAGGAGCCACACAGATGACCGCAGCAACGTCAACCGCGCCGGACATCCGCAAAGCGGGTTTCTTTACCGAGCATCTCGCCGGTGCCGACCCCGAAGTCTATGCGGCGATCCGCAATGAGCTGCATCGCCAGCAGACGAAAATCGAACTGATCGCGTCGGAAAACGTGACCAGCCTCGCCGTGCTGGAAGCCACCGGCTCGATCTTCACCAACAAATATGCCGAAGGCTATCCGGGCAAGCGCTATTACGGCGGCTGCGAATATGCCGACGTCGTCGAAAACCTGGCGATCGAGCGTGCCAAGGCGCTGTTCGGCTGCGACTATGCCAATGTGCAGCCCAATTCGGGCAGCCAGATGAATCAGGCGGTGTTCCTCGCCCTGCTTCAGCCCGGCGACAGCTTCATGGGCCTCGATCTCAATTCGGGCGGGCACCTGACGCACGGTTCGCCCGTCAACATGAGCGGCAAGTGGTTCAAGCCGATCCCTTACGGCGTGCGCCCCGACGATCATCTGATCGACATGGACAATGTCGCCGCGCTGGCGCGTGAGCACAAGCCGAAGCTGATCATTGCCGGCGGCACCGCCTATTCGCGGTTCTGGGATTTCGAAACGTTCCGCGCGATTGCCGATGAAGTCGGCGCCTATCTGCTCGTCGACATGTCGCACATTTCCGGCCTCGTCGCCGGCGGCGCACACCCCTCGCCGTTTCCCCACGCGCATGTCGTGACCACGACGACGCACAAATCGCTGCGCGGACCGCGCTCGGGCGTGATCCTGACCAACGACGAAGCGCTGGCCAAGAAATTCAACACGGCGGTGTTCCCCGGGCTTCAGGGCGGGCCGCTGGTCCATGTCATCGCTGCCAAGGCGGTTGCCTTTGGCGAAGCGCTGCGCCCCGAATTCAAGGCCTATGCCCATCAGGTCGTCGCCAATGCCAAGGCGCTGGCCGAAAGCCTGAAGGAAAACGGCATCGCGATCGTGTCGGGCGGGACCGACAACCATCTCATGCTCGCCGATCTCAGCCCCAAGGACGTCACCGGCAAGGCGGCGGAAAAAGGCCTCGATCGCGCCTGGCTGACCTGCAACAAGAACGGCGTGCCGTTTGACAAGCGCTCGCCGTTCGTCACTTCGGGCATTCGCCTCGGCACCCCGGCGGCAACGACGCGCGGTTTCCGCGAAGACGAATTCCGCATCATCGGCCAATTGATTGCCGAAGTCGTCGAAGGCCTTGCGCGCAACGGCGATGAAGGCGACGGCCAGATCGAACAGCGCGTGCGCGACCGCGTGGCCGATTTGTGCGCCGCCTATCCCATTTACCCGGAGATGTGATTCCTTGCGTTGCCCGTTCTGCGCCCATGACAACAGCCAGGTAAAAGACAGCCGGCCGAGCGAGGATAACACCTCGATCCGTCGGCGTCGGCAATGCGAAGGGTGCGGCGCGCGGTTCACCACGTTCGAACGCGTGCAACTGCGCGAAGTCATGGTGATCAAGTCCGACGACCGCCGCGAACCGTTTGACCGGGCCAAGATCGAGCAATCGGTCACGCTCGCCTGCCGCAAGCGGCGGATCGAACAGGAACGGCTCGACCAGTTGGTCACCGGAATCCAGCGTCAGATCGAGACCTTGGGCGAAAGCGAAGTGCCCTCGAAGCAGATCGGCGAAATGGTCATGGACGCGCTGCGCCAGGTCGACAGCGTCGCCTATATCCGCTTTGCCAGCGTCTATCGCGACTTTACCGAAGCGCGCGATTTCGAGGAATTCGCCAGCACCGTGCGCGAAGTGGGGCATCCTTGACCAATCCCGCCCCAAACGTGCCGCCCCCGATCATCGTACTGGTCCGCCCGCAACTGGGCCAAAACATCGGCAAGGCCGCGCGCGCCATGCTCAATTTCGGGCTGACGCGGATGCGGCTGGTCGCCCCGCGCGACGGCTGGCCCAATCCCTCCGCCGGTCCCTCGGCGTCTGGCGCAGACGTGGTGCTCGAACACGCCGAAGTGTTCGACACACTGGCCGAAGCGGTTGCCGATTGCGCGCATGTCTATGCAACCACCGTGCGCAAGCGCGGCGTGACCAAGCCGGTCGTCACCCCCGAAGCCGCCGCCGCGGCGATCGTCGCCGCCCCGGCGCAGAGCGCGATCGTGTTCGGCCCGGAACGCTCGGGGCTCGACACCGACGATGTGGCGATCGCACGCACGATCATCACCGTGCCGATCAACGCCGAATTCGGCTCGCTCAATCTCGCGCAGGCAGTGATCCTGTGCGCCTATGAATGGTCAAAGCACGCCACGCAGGATTCGGCGCTCGTCCAGCCGCCGGTCGAAGAGCTGCTGCCCCCTGCCCCGCAATTCGAATTCGACGGCATGTTCGATCAATTGACCGGCATGCTCGAACCGCTCGGCTATTTCGAACCGGAAATCCGCAAACCCGTGACCATGCGCACCTTGCGCACGATGTTCACCAAGCCCGCGTGGAATCACCTCGAAGTGCGCACCATGCGCGGCATCCTGACCACGCTGGCCCACCACCGCCGCATCCGCGAGCGCAATTCCTGAGCCCAAAGGCTTGACATCCGCGCCGATGTCTGGTCATGCGCGCCCTTCCACGCGAACCCCGGCGGCTCTGTCCAGCCGGAACACGGTCCGATTGGCCCCGCAAACCCGGTGAAGCGGCGGCCGCATGGCGCACTCTTTGGTGCCATGGTGCGAACCCGGGTCACAGCATGACTGCGGCAATCCTGCCCGGCCATGACGCAAATGAAAGGAACCCCTCGCGTGTCGAAGCGTAAGGCATCGAAGTACAAAATTGACCGCCGTCTTGGCGAAAACATCTGGGGTCGTCCCAAGAGCTCGGTCAACCGCCGCAGCTATGGCCCCGGCCAGCACGGCCAGCGCCGCAAGAGCAAAGTGTCGGATTTCGGCATTCAGCTCCGCGCCAAGCAGAAGCTCAAGGGCTATTACGGCGACGTCACCGAAAAGCAGTTCAAGGCAACCTATCAGGAAGCCTCGCGCATGAAGGGCGATACCGGCCAGAACCTGATCGGCCTGCTGGAACAGCGCCTCGACATGGTGGTCTATCGCTGCAAGTTCGCACCGACCATCTTCTCGGCGCGCCAGATCGTCAGCCACGGCCACATCCGCGTCAACGGCGTGCGCTGCAACATCGCCAGCCGTCGCGTCCGCCCCGGCGACGTGATCAGCCTGGGCAACAAGGCCAAGGAAATGGCGCTCGTCGCCGAAGCCCAGAGCCTGCCCGAACGTGACATCCCCGAATATGTCGCCGCCGAAGCCGACAAGGCAACCTTCGTCCGCGTGCCTACGCTCGACGAAGTGCCCTATCCGGTGAAGATGGAACCGAACCTGGTCGTCGAATTCTATTCGCGCTGATCAGTCGGGCTTCATCGCCAGACAAACGAAGAAGGCGGGGGAAACCCCGCCTTTTTTGTTGCCTGCGGCAGGCAGGAAAAGGGCCTCCGGCGGGCAAGGGCCATTGCCCTTGCAACCCGGAAATTGCTGGCCTTGCCGATCGCGCTCCACCGGAGCAGTGGAATTTTACATGCGAACGCGCTATATGACTATCTGGATGGTCAGGAGGCGATGGTGAGCGCAATCAATCTGGCGGATGCCAAGGCGCATCTGAGCGAACTCGTTGATCGGGTCGAGGCGGGTGATTCCATCGGCATAACCCGGCGGGGCAAGCTTGTGGCGCAACTGACGGCGGCCTGCCGCCCGCGCAAGCCGATCAATCTCGATGCGCTCAGGGCGCTGTCGGCGGCCATGCCACCACAAGACCAAAGCGCCGAAGCGCTGGTCCGCGCCATGCGTGAGGGCGATCGCTACTGATGCTGTATCTCGACACGTCGCTGATCGTTGCGGCCCTTTCCAACGAAGCGGAAACGGCGCGAATTCAGGGATGGCTGACGGATCAGGACCCGGAACAACTGGCCATCAGCGACTGGACGATAGCCGAAGTGTCGTCTGCGATGGCAATCAAGCTGCGGACGGGACAGATCGATCTTGCTTTGCGCGCGGCGGCGCTGGCGCTGTTCAACCAGATGGTAGCGGACAGCTTCACGGTTCTATCCGTGACAGCCGGACATTTCAGGGTCGCGGCAAAGTTTGTGGATCACCATGCCCTCGGCCTTCGCGCCGGTGACGCACTGCACCTTGCCGTTGCATCGGAACAAGGCGCCACACTCTGCACTCTCGACATGCGCCTGGCCACCGCCGGGCCGGAGCTTGGCGTCCCCACGCATCCGCTCACATAAACCGGATGGCACTGGATGAGACTGCCGCCCCGCCGGCAGCATTGCATGCGTGACCCAATAGCCGACACCAGCGCGAAATGTCGCATGGCGCCCCACACATTTCGGTCATGCCGGACCTGATCCGGCATCCAGCGTGCGGTGACACGCCGAGCGGCGCCAAATCGGTGCCTTTTGCCCCGGACGCTTCCACCCCAAACGGGATAAGAGATGTCATGCCCGAGGAACGCCAGCCCTGTATCTATATCATGGCCAGTGATCGCCTGGGCACACTCTATATCGGCGTGACGAGCAACCTGATGCGCCGCCTCGCGCAGCATCGCAGCGGGGCGCATGAAGGCTTCACCGCCCGCCATCAGGTCAAACGGCTGGTCTTTTACGAACTGTACGGCGACATGGAGCGAGCCATCGCGCGGGAGATGCAATTGAAAAGCTGGCGTCGCGATTGGAAGATCGCGCTGATCCAGACCCTCAATCCCGATTGGCACGACCTCGCCCCGGGCCTTGGTTTCGCCCCCCTGCCAACCCCGGCGCCAAAAGGCCCGCTGGATGCCGGATCAAGTCCGGCATGACGAAGGGAATATAGGCACGGGTTGCGTTCCCTTGAGCAGGTCTGCGCCTCATATCCGTCATTCGCA
Source organism: Novosphingobium sp. Fuku2-ISO-50 (assembly GCF_001519055.1). Classification (GTDB taxonomy): domain Bacteria; phylum Pseudomonadota; class Alphaproteobacteria; order Sphingomonadales; family Sphingomonadaceae; genus Novosphingobium. Next base: position 529,960 of record NZ_KQ954286.1, read on the forward strand.
GACTTGCGAACGTAGCCCAACAGCGGAGACCAACGCCAATTCCGTAGACTGGCGCCAAAATTCCCGTGAGAGTTCACACCGCGTTGCAAGGGGCCAACCAAGAAATTCCGGAGACGGCATGCTCAATTCACGGGGAAAAGGCAGCGGGTTCCGGACTCAAAGCCGGGAGGACGTGAGTGAGGGCAGTTAGCCTTGAATGTCCGACATGGGCGCAAAACGGTCGTTGGGGCGTATAGTTGGTTCGAACCGTGTGCCGCCAAATACCGGGATGCAAGGGCGATGGCCCTTGCCCGCCGGAGGCCATACTTCCGCCTTAGCGCCCCGCCAGATAATCCCGCCGGAACTGCACTGCAAACGCGGCGAAGCGCCCTTCGGCGATGGCGGCGCGCATGGCGGCCATCAACTGCTGATAGAACCAGATGTTGTGTTCGGTCAGCAACATGGCGCCGAGCATTTCGCCTGCGCGGTGCAGGTGGTGCAGATAGGCGCGGGTGTATTTGGCACAGACCGGGCAGGCGCAGCGGGGGTCGAGCGGGTCTGAATCTTCGGCGTGGCGGGCGTTGCGGATGTTGACCGGGCCGTTCCAGGTAAAGCCTTGGCCGTTGCGGCCCGAGCGCGTTGGGAGGACGCAGTCGAACATGTCGACGCCGCGTTCGACGGCGCCGACGAGGTCGTCGGGCTTGCCGACGCCCATGAGATAGCGCGGGGCATTTTCGGGCAACTGGCCCGGTGCGAAATCGAGGGTGGCGAACATCGCCTCTTGCCCTTCGCCTACGGCCAGGCCGCCGATGGCGTAGCCGTCGAAGCCGATGGCGGAGAGGGCGCCGGCACTTTCGGCGCGCAGGCGTTCGTCGAGTCCGCCTTGCTGGATGCCGAACAGGGCGGCGCGTTCTGCGTGTTCGCCGCCTGCGTCAAACGCATCGCGGCTGCGGCGGGCCCAGCGCATCGACATTTCCATCGAGCGGGCGATCACATCGCGCGGCTGATCGATTTTCGGGCATTCGTCGAAGCACATCACGATGTCGGAACCGAGCAGGCGCTGGATTTCCATCGAGCGTTCGGGGCTGAGCATGTGGCGCGACCCATCGAGGTGGCTGGCGAAGGTCACGCCGTCCTCGGTGATCTTGCGCAGGGAGGACAGGCTCATCACCTGATAGCCGCCGCTGTCGGTCAGGATCGGGCGATCCCAGCCGCCGAATTTGTGCAATCCGCCCAGCCGCGCCATGCGTTCGGCGCCGGGGCGCAGCATCAGGTGATAGGTATTGCCCAGGATGATGTCGGCCCCGGCGGCGCGCACGTCCTCCATTTTTATCGCCTTGACCGTGGCGGCGGTGCCGACCGGCATGAACGCGGGCGTGCGGATGTCGCCGCGCATCATGCGGATCACGCCGGTGCGCGCTTTGCCTTCGGTGGCGTGGATCTCGAACGAAAAACGGGTCATGGGCCTTACAGTCTGCAAAAAAGCGGGATTGCGGCCTTTAGGCATGATTGCCATGGCGTGCAAATGACCTTGCTCAGCTTGCTCGAACCCGTGTCCGTCAGCCCTGTGCTGTTTGCCGTCTTGACCGGCGTCGCGGTCATTTCCGGCACGGTCGATGCCATTGCCGGGGGTGGCGGGCTGATCATGATGCCGGTGCTGATCGCGACGGGATTGCCGCCGCATTGCGTTTTGGGCACCAACAAGCTGCAATCGATCCTCGGCACCAGCGTTGCGACCTGGCGTTTTCGCCGCGCCGGGCTGCTGTCCTTGCGCGGCGGCCTGCCGTTTGCGGCGCTGAGCCTGTTGGGCGCGGTGGCCGGGGCGCTGCTGATCCGGCGGATCGATGCGCATGCACTGGGGCTGCTGGTGCCGATGCTGTTGATCGGGGTGGCGCTTTATACCGTGCTGTCGCGGCGGATGGAGGATCATGACGCCCCGCCGCGCCTCGGGCCCGGCGCCTATGCCCCGGTGGTGGCGGGAATCGGGTTTTACGACGGGTTTTTCGGGCCCGGCGCGGGGCAGTTCTATGCCGCCAGCCTCGTGTCGCTGCGCGGGATGGGGCTGACCCGCGCGATGGGGCTGACCAAGCTGATCAATGTCGCCAGCAATCTGGGCAGCCTAATCGTGTTTGCGAGCGGGGGCGAAGTGCTGTGGCTGCTCGGGCTGACCATGGGGCTTGGCGCGATGACCGGCGCGCTGATCGGCAGCCGCCTCGCCACGCGCCACGGCGCAGCGGTGATCCGGCCCTTGCTGGTCACCGTCAGCCTGTTGCTGACGGCGAAGCTGATCTGGGCGTGGTTTACCGCTTAACCCATTGCCAGAACGAGATTTCGGACTTGCGGATAGATCTGGGTTTCCCATTTCGACCCGGAAAACACCCCGTAATGGCCAACGCCGGGTTGCAGGTGATGGCGCTTGAGATGCGGGCGCAGGCTGGTGCAAAGCAAATGCGCGGCGGCCGTTTGCCCCACGCCGCAGATGTCGTCGCGTTCGCCTTCGACGGTCAGCAGCGCGGTGCGGTGAATCGCGCCGCAATCGACCCGCTTTCCCCGGTGCATCAATTCGCCCTTGGCCAGCAAGGCGCGCTGAAACACGCGGTCGATCGTTTCGAGATAGAATTCCGCCGTCAGGTCGAGCACCGAGAAATATTCGATATAGAAATCGCGGATCTTGGCCGCATCGCCCTCGCGCCCATCGGCCAGCGCCTGGTAAAAGCGGCGAAACTGTTCGAAATGCCGCCCCGGATTCATCGACATGAACGCGGTCAATTGCAGGAATCCGGGATAGACCCGCCGCCCCGCGCCGGGATAGCGCGCCGGTACGCGCGAAATCAGATTGCTTTCAAACCAGCCGAACGAATTCGCCCGGGCAAGTTCGTTGACCACCGTCGGCGCCTCGCGCACGTCGATCGGCCCGCCCATCAGCGTCATCGTGCGCGGCTGGCACGGATCGCGCTCGCCCGCCATGATCGCGACCGCCGCCAGCGCGGGGACGCAAGGCTGACACACCGCAAGCAAATGGCCATGCGGCCCAAGATGGCGCTGAAACGCGATGATATAGTCGGTATAGTCTTCAAGCCCGAAGCGGCCCGCAGATTGCGGCACTTCGCGCGCATGGCGCCAGTCGGTGACATAGACATCGTGATCGCGCAGCAGCACTTCGACGGTATGCCGCAACAGCGTCGCATAATGCCCCGACAGCGGCGCGACCACGAGCATCTTGGGCTGCGGCATCTCGACCGCGTCCTTGGCGAAATGAATGAGATCGCCAAACGGCAGCGACATCGCGACTTCTTCGCGCACCGGGACCATGGCATTGCCCACCGGCACCGCCTTGATGTCAAACGCGGGCCGGGTGCTGATCACGCTGGCCAGCGTATACCCGTCGCACAAGGCATGAAACCGCCGGACCCAGTCGTTCTGGTCGGCATCGGGAAAGAAGCGGTCGCGCAATTCCAGCATGCCCCGCGCCACCCGGCGAGAGGGTTCCATTACATCGCTAAAAGCCTGGAACGCTGCGTACACGCCGTTTCCTTTGTTGCGGCACCCGCGATTCGTTGCCGCGTGGCAATTTCCCCCAATTCATGCTGCGCTGCATCAATGCGCTTGGCAAGTGTCTCGCGACATGATTACCTGCCAGCGGCACTGACAGGACGGGAAACACGCGATGGCCGGCAGGAAATCGATCAGAATCGTCAAGTCGCGCGCGATTCTGACCATATCGAGCAAGACCTATTCGGCCTGGTCATTGCGCGGCTGGCTGTTGTGCCAATTGGCCGCGCTCGATGTCGAGGAGCAGCGCGTCGAACGCAGCGCCGCCGATCGCGCCGAGCTTCTGCTGCTCAGCCCTTCGGTACTGGTGCCGCGCCTGACTCACGAAGGCGCGAGCGTGTGGGATACCCTGGCCATCGCCGAATACCTGAACGAACTCTATCCCGAGGCGCAAATGCTGCCCGCCGATCGCATCGCGCGCGCGCATTGCCGCTCGATCTCGGGCGAAATCCATTCGGGCTTTGCCGCCATGCGCTCGGCCCTGCCGATGAACCTGAAAGTGCGGCATGAGCGCTTTCCGGTGTTTTCCGGCGCGCGGCCCGACATCGAACGGATCGAGACGATCTGGCAGGAATGCCTGGGCAAATACGGCGGCCCCTATCTGTTTGGCGAAAGCCCGACGATCGCCGATGCGATGTACGCCCCCGTCACCACCCGTTTCCGCACATATGCCGTCAAACCGAGCGGACCGAGCGACGCTTATTGCGACACGATCGAGGCATGGGAGCCGATGCGCGTGTGGCAGGCCGGTGCCGAGGCCGAAGCCGAGGATTTCGAAGAGCTTGAAGTCGAATTCTGAGACAGAATCAATTCATATACCAAGTTCCAGAAAGTCATTCAGTCGGATTGAGCGGTTTCATCATCGCAGAAAGCTCTTCGTCGGTTGGAAAAGTTAGCGAAGCGAATTGCTCAACCTTAAAATATTTCTTGGTCACTGGGCCAAACTTGGCCGCAACCGATCTTGATAGTCGAACATCTTCGTCTAGCCTCGCATCCAAACCCAACGCGACATTGTTTAAAGGGATCGTATACGGCAAAAAACTGACAGCCTCTTCCGGTGTAAGTGTTGTCGAACCTATCTGACCATCGAAAGCCACGGGCTTTGGGCCAACGCGAAGAAACTCGCTTCGCATCATGCAATATTCTTGGAATGCCGCCGACGATGACGCATGCCGGACCGCCAGAAGCATCATATCCTGCATAAAATCAAATTCGCCTGCAGCCGCAAAGACGGCCATTTCGTCAGCAGTAAAGCGAATGGCACCTTCGTCAGTCTCTCCAATCATCGGAATCAACACCTGCCATGGGTCCATGTGAGCTCGGCTCGGATCCTCGCGAACTGCCATACAAGATTTAACGTGGATTCTTAGACCTATAGTGCTGTTTATAATGTAAATTAGCTTCACAGCTGTTGAAAATGCACGTGCCTTTTGGTCATCGATGCGCTGCGTTGCATCCCGACTAAGTGTCTCATCCGATTGACGTTTGGCCAACAGCCAAGCGGGGATACCCCCAGCCAATGCGCCGATCACACCACCAAGGATTGCGGGAACCAAATCCCAGTATTCTGCCAACTGACCGCATTTCGCTGATATAGACATGAACCTTATATGCGCGACTCAGTGCTATTCTTCAATGCAGCGTCTATCCAATTGGCCTGACCCAACATCAATTCAATCGGGAAGAAACGACAGAAGGGCTGGTGGAGACAGCTCAAGCCAATACCGCCTTATCCGTTCGGCAACAGCAAGCTGGCATCGCCATAGCTGTAAAAGCGGTAGTGGTCGGCGATGGCATGGGCATAGACCGCCTGCATCCGCTCCAGCCCCATCAGCGCGCTGACCAGCATGAACAGCGTCGAACGCGGCAGATGGAAATTGGTCATCAACCCATCGATCGCGCGGAAGCGATAGCCCGGCGTGATGAAAATCGAGGTGTCGCCCGCAAAGGGCCGGATCACCCCATCTTCGCCGGTCGCGCTTTCGAGCAGGCGCAGGCTGGTCGTGCCGACCGCGATGATCCGCCCGCCCTGCCCCCGCGCCGCGTTGAGCCGGTCGGCTGTGTCGGGCTCGATCCGGCCCCATTCGGCATGCATCGCGTGGGATTGCGTATCGTCGGCCTTGACCGGCAGGAATGTCCCCGCGCCGACATGGAGCGTCAGCGTTTCATGCCCGATCCCGGCCTCGGCCAGGGCAGCAAGCAGGCCCGGCGTGAAATGGAGCGCGGCGGTCGGCGCGGCGACCGCCCCGTCGCGCGCGGCAAACATCGTCTGATAATCGCTGCGGTCGGCCTCGTCGGTTGCCCGCTTGCCCGCGATATAGGGCGGCAAGGGCATGCGCCCGGCACGTTCGAGCAGGACTTCGACCGGTTCATTCCCGGCAAAGGCGAGGGTCCAGCTGCCGTCATCGTGGCGCGTTTCGGCCAGCGCGGTGACATCGGCGCCAAATGCGATCACATCGCCGGGATGCAGGCGCTTGGCATTGCGGACAAACGCCTGCCAGCGCCGCAAGTCTATCCGCTTGTGCAGCGTCGCGCCGATCCGCGCCTCGCCGCGCCGACCTTCGAGCTGCGCCGGGATGACGCGCGTGTCGTTGAACACCAGCACGTCGCCCTTGCGCAGCAACTGCGGCAAGTCGCTGACCCGGCGATCATCGAAAGGCCCCTCGCCTGCGACATGCAACAGCCGCGCAGAATCGCGCGGCCGTGCCGGGCGCAACGCAATGCGGTCCGTCGGCAGATCGAAATCGAACAGATCAACCCGCATCGGCAGGCACCGGCATCATGCGGCTCAATGCGCCTTGGAATGGTTGAGCATGTCGGCGGTGATCGAAGTCGGCGCAGGCGTTGCGGCCTGCGGCGGCGGTGCCGGCTTGTTGTCGGCGGCGATCGAGGCCTGAATGATGCGCGTCGGGTGCGCGGGCGGTTCGCCGCGCGCGATGCTGTCCGCCGTGGACATGCCCGAAATCACCCGCCCGAAATTGGTATATTTCCGGTCGAGCGCCGAGCGCGGATAAAAGACGATGAAGAACTGGCTGTTGGCCGAATTGGGATCGTCGGTGCGCGCCATCGACACAGTGCCCCGGCCATGGGGCACATCGTTGAATTCGGCGGCGAGATCGGGCAGCTTTGACCCGCCCTGGCCCGTGCCGGTCGGATCGCCGGTCTGTGCCATGAATCCGTCGATCACCCGGTGGAAGATGATCCCGTCATAAAAACCCTGACGCACCAGCGTCTTGATCCGCTCGATATGGTGCGGCGCCCATTGCGGCATCAGCCGGATCGCGATGCGCCCGCCATTCGACAGATAAAGCACCAGGACGTTTTCGGGATCATGGCTTTCATCAGGATCGATCGCATACTGGATCGCGTTCGACGAAACGACGCGGTCGACCTTGAACGGCTTCACCTCATCCTTGGCACTCTTCTGCTGGGCAAAAGCCGGCGCGGCCACGAGCGCGGCGGCCATCACGGCGCCGGACACAAAAGAGGCGAGCACGCGAAAACGCATCAAGGACCATCCTGTCGAAAGTTGTGCCTCGCGGATAGGCGAGCCGGGCTGAGCCTGCAATGAACAATTCTTGATCAAAATCGGCGAAAGAGCGGATTTTGACGGCAGCGCCGGGCTGGCGCCGTTCAATAATCGCCCAGCCGCCCTTGCGCCTCGACCCGCGCCACGACTTCATCGCGCACAGACGGGGATACGAACTGGGTGATGTCGCCACCAAACATCGCGATTTCCTTGACCAGTTTCGATGCGATCGGCTGCAGGCTGACATCGGCCATCAGAAACACCGTCTCGATCCGGTTGTTGAGCTGCTGGTTCATCCCCGCCATCTGATATTCGTATTCGAAATCCGCGACCGCGCGCAGGCCCCGCACGATCACGTTGGCGCCCTGATGCTCGGCAAATTTCATCAACAGCGCGTTGAATCCGGTGACATCGACATTGGCGATGCCCTGTTCGGACACTTCGCGCCGGACCATGGCAATACGCTCGTCGGGGCTGAACATCGGGTTTTTCGACATATTGGTCGTCACCCCGATGATCAGGCGATCGACCAGCTTTGCCCCGCGCCGGATAATATCCAGATGCCCGCGCGTGATCGGATCGAATGTGCCGGGATAGACCCCGATCCGTTCCTTATGTCCTGCCACGTGAAATCCTCTCCATTCCGGTGACGGCCAAAAAAATTGTCTAGCGATCGCGCTCGACGATGAACCGCGCGATCGCGCGCAACAGATCGGCCTCTTCGCCATGCGATCCGAGATAGCCGATCGCCTGATCGACCAGCATGTGCGCCTGCGCGCGGGCGCGATCGGGGCCAAGCAACGACACGAAGGTCTGTTTGCCGGCGGCCTCGTCCTTGCGCAGCGCCTTGCCCGCCGCCGCCTCGTCGCCTTCGGTATCGATCAGGTCGTCGATAATCTGAAACGCCAGCCCGATGTCACGCGCATAGCCGCGCAAATGCGACCGCCCTTCCGCCGACAGCCGCCCCAGAATCGCGCCCATTTCGACCGCCGCGCTCAGCAGTGCCCCGGTCTTGAGCTGTTGCAGGCGGGTTACGGTGGCAAGGTCGAACGATGTCGTTTCGGCGACCATGTCCATCATCTGCCCGCCGGCCATGCCCGCCGCCCCGCTTGCCGTGGCCAGCGTGCGCACGAGCTCGATGCGGGTAAACGGATCGCCGATCAGCGCCGGATCGGCAAGAATCTCGAACGCCAGCGCATGGAGCGCATCGCCCGCAAGCACAGCCGTCGCCTCGTCGAAGGCAACATGCACCGTCGGCTTGCCATGGCGCAGCGCGTCATCATCCATGCACGGCAGGTCATCATGGATCAGCGAATAGACGTGGATCGCCTCGATCGCACAACCGACGCGAATCGCGATATGGCGGTCGACCCCGAACAATCCCGCCACCGCCATCACCAGCAAGGGGCGCAACCGCTTCCCCCCGCCGATCGCGGCATAGCGCATCGCCTGATAGAGCCGATCGCGCGCGTCGCCCGGAACCGGCAACAGCGTGTCGAAACAGACATCGACTTCGCGCGCGATGCGCACAAGCGCGTCGGCCAAAAGCGGTTCGGGCCCTTCGCCGAGCGTCATCGCGTTCAAGCCGGAGCTTCGTCGAACGGCCTGGTCGCTGCGGCGCGGCCATCCCGGTCGGCCACGATCGCCTCGATTCGCGCTTGCGCCGCATCGAGCCGCGCCTGGCAATGCGCGCGCAAGGCATCGCCGCGGGCATAGAGCGCAATCGATTCGTCGAGCGGCGCCTCGCCGCTTTCAAGGCGTCGCACGACATCCTCAAGGGCTTTGAGCGCTTCTTCGAAGGATAGCGCGGCGATCTCGGTCTGGCTGGTCATCACAGCGACAATTGACGGCCCGCGCGGGGCTGGTCAAGCCTGTCGCCGGGCACAATCGCACGGCAGCGCGCAACAGGCTGATTCGGCGAGAGCGGAAACGGCCAGGGGGAGGACACCATGTTCATCGGACATTATGCACCGGCCTTTCTGGCCTCGGGAACGCGCCAGGGCCCGCCGCTGTGGCTGGGCGCCGTGGCGACGCAAGCGATCGACCTTGCCTTTTTCAGCTTTGCCCTCATGGGAATCGAACATTATCGCCTGATCGCCGGGGCCACAGCGTCCAACTGGCTCGATCTTTACGACATGCCCTATACGCACAGTCTGGTGGGCGCGGCATGCTGGGGGCTGGCGCTGGGGCTCGTGACGCTGGCGGTCTGGCGCAACCGGGCCATGGCGGCGATCGTTGCCGCGCTGGTGGTATCGCACTGGCTGCTCGATCTCCTCGTCCATCGCCCCGATCTGACGCTGGCGGGCCGCCCGCCGCTGCTCGGGCTTGGCCTGTGGAATGCCCCATGGCTTGAAAAACCGCTGGAACTGGCGATCACGTTTGGCTCGCTGGCGTTCTATATCCGGCGCACGCAGGCCATTTCGCGCTGGGCCTTGCCGGCGCTCGGGCTGCTGATTGCCGAGCTCGCAGTGTTTCAGGCGATCGACTGGTTCGGCGCGCGCACCACCCGGGTCGAAGCGGGGCAACAGGGCCTGGCGCTGTTCGCTTATGCCATGGTGATCCTGGCGACGGCACTCGTCGGTGCGACCCGGCGCATTCGCGCGTAAAAAACGGGGTGCAACTTTGCCGCGCCATGGTCTAGAGCCCCGCGCATGTCTGCACAACAAAGCGCCATCACCGCCGAGACCGTCGCCGCCCACGGGTTTACCGAGGACGAATACGCCCGTGTGCTTCACGCGCTGGGGCGAGAGCCCAATCTGGTCGAACTGGGCATCTTTTCGGTCATGTGGTCGGAACACTGCTCGTACAAGTCGAGCCGTCTCCATCTCAAAAAGCTGCCGACGAGCGCCCCCTGGGTGATCTGCGGCCCGGGCGAAAACGCGGGGGTGATCGACATCGGCGACGGACAGGCGGCGATCTTCAAGATGGAGAGCCACAACCACCCGAGCTATATCGAGCCCTATCAGGGCGCGGCGACCGGGGTCGGCGGCATCTTGCGCGATGTGTTCACGATGGGCGCGCGGCCCGTTGCCAACCTGAACGCGCTGCGCTTTGGCCGCCCCGATCATCCGAAGATGAAGCATCTGGTAAAAGGCGTGGTCGCGGGAATCGGCGGCTACGGCAATTGCGTCGGCGTGCCCACGGTCGGCGGCGAGACCAATTTTCACAAGGCCTATGACGGCAACATCCTGGTCAACGCGATGACCGTGGGCGTCGCCGATCAGGATCGCATTTTCTATTCGGCGGCGACGGGCCTCGGCAATCCGATCGTCTATGTCGGATCGAAGACCGGGCGCGACGGCATCCACGGCGCGACCATGGCCAGCGCCGATTTCGACGACAAGAGCGACGAAAAGCGCCCGACCGTGCAAGTCGGCGATGCGTTCACCGAAAAGCTGCTGATCGAGGCCTGCCTCGAATTGATGGCGACCGATGCGATCGTCGCGATTCAGGACATGGGCGCGGCGGGGCTGACATCGAGCTCGGTCGAAATGGCCAGCAAGGGCGGCGCCGGGATCCGGCTCGACATGAACATGGTGCCGTGCCGCGAAGAAGGCATGACGCCGTATGAAATGATGCTGTCGGAAAGCCAGGAGCGCATGCTCATGGTGCTGAAGCCCGGCAAGGAGCCGATGGCCGAAGCGATTTTCCGCAAGTGGGAGCTCGATTTCGCAGTGATCGGCGAAGTGACTGATACCGGGCACATGGTGCTGGAATGGAACGGCGAGGTCGTTTGCGACATCCCGCTCGACCCGCTTGCCGACGAAGCCCCGCTCTATGACCGCCCACACCTTTCGCTGGCCGATTACAAGGCCTGGGCGGCGGTTCCGGCGCTCGGCGATCTGCCCGAAAGCGGCGATCTCGGGGCCGATCTGATTACGCTGATCGGCTGTCCCGATCTTGCCAGCCGTCGCTGGATCTGGGAACAATATGACAGCCAGGTCGGCGCCGACACGTTGCAGAAATCGGGCGGCGATGCGGCCGTCGTGCGCGTGCACGACAGCGCCAAGGCGCTGGCGATCACCACCGATTGCACCCCGCGCTATTGCTATGCCGATCCTTATGAAGGCGGCAAGCAGGCGGTCGCGGAAACCTGGCGCAATCTCTGCGCGGTCGGCGCAACGCCGCTGGCGATCACCAATTGCCTCAATTTCGCCAATCCGCAGCGGCCCGAAATCATGGCGCAGATCGTCGAGGCGCTGAACGGCATGGGCGATGCGTGCCGCGCGCTCGATTACCCGATCGTGTCGGGCAATGTCTCGCTGTACAACGAATCCAAGGCGACCGGCGGCGGCAGTGCGATCCTGCCCACCCCGGCCATCGGCGGCGTCGGGCTGATGCTCGATTACGAGACCATGGCGACGATCCGCTTCAAGGGCGAAGGCCACGCGATCTGGCTGATCGGCGGGCCGGAAAGCGGCGGCCATCTCGGCCAGTCGCTCTATGCGCGCGAACTTCATGGGCAGGAAGCCGGCGCTCCCCCGCCGGTCGATCTGATCGAAGAACGCCGCAACGGCGAATTCGTGCGGGAACTGATTGCCGATGGCCGCGTCAGCGCGGTGCATGATGTGTCGGACGGCGGCCTGCTCGTCGCGCTTGCCGAAATGGCGATGGCCGGCGGCATCGGCTGCACCATCGATGCCCTGGCCGATGCGGCAAGCGCATTCGGCGAAGATCAGAGCCGCTATGTGGTGACCACCCCCGCCGATGCCGCGCTTTCGGCACCGGGCGTTGCCGTGCGCCGCATCGGCACGACCGGCGGCGACACGCTCAAGGGCCCCGGCTTTGCAGTCCCGATCGCGACGCTGAAAGAGCGCAACGAAGCGTTCTTCCGCGACTGGATGGAAGCCTGACCGACAAAAGCCCATCCCCGTATGGGGCTACCTGCTTCACATATCTCAATTGCGCATATTTTATGCATGGTTATCAAATAGGTCCGCTCGTCCAGAGCTTGCCAAAGGACGCGCACCGAGGCCTGCGCGGCGCACTTACCTCGTCACCTGACCAACCGTCGCGCGCGTCCTTCGACAAGCTCTGGACAAGCGTATGCTTCTGAAAAAACAGTAATATATCTCAATGCGCGGCCGGGCTTCCGCTGCAACCCGAATACCGCGCGTGCGGACGGCACAGGTTCGATGACCCGATGTGTAATTGCCATCCCTGCGACGGGGCAGGAAATCACGCGGTCAGCGCTTGGCCTTGCGTCGTCGGCGCCTTGCCGAGCAGATCATAGGGATCGATGCCCATTGACCGCCAAATGGCATGCGCGCGGTGATAATGGCGCGCCGGGGTGATGTGCAACCGGCGGCGCACTTCGTCGAGCGGCAGCGGCAGCAACTCGGTGATCGCCTGCTCGCACAGCCGCGGACAGGCCTTGCCCAGCCTTTGCCCTTCGCGAACCGCCCGCAGCACGGGCGCGTCGCTTTTCGCCGTCTTCTTGATATTGAGCGCGGCCATATAGCCGATGAACAAGTGGCCGGGGCTCGGCTGCTGGCTGTAGGTAAAAGCCAGCACGCAAGCCTCGCCCAGCGAATCGCGGCCATACCCCGTCAGCACGTGAAGCAGATCATGCACATCGCGCAGACGGTTGAGATACCACGCGAACTGATCATCGAACTTCGGCTTGTCCTTGGCGAACTTGGCGAATTCGTCGACCAGCCCTTGCGCGGTCAGCCCTTCGCTTTCCATGAAATCGCAATAGGCATGCGCCAGCGAGCCCGGCGCCATGCGGCGCAGCGCGGCGTGATCATCAAGGATCGCCGGAAGAAACGGTTCGCGCGCGCGCAACGCCTGCCCGCGTTCGCTGCGTAACAGGCGCGTGCCCGCCGCGCGCATCCCGCGCCAGGGCAGCGCTTCGAAAATCCGGAACACTTCCTCGGTCCGCTCCTTGTCCTTGAGCAGTTCGCGAAAGTGATGGAGCGCCTTGCCCGGACGCGTATGCAAGACCGGGCGGCGCTCGTCATAGATCGGCAGGTCGGTTTCGACAGAGAACGGAATCGCAGTCATGGCCGGAAGTCACCCTCTTTTTTCCGGCCCTCATACTAACATCGATGTAAATAAAGCGTCAATGCGTCACCCAGCGTTCGCGCGGGATACCGTAAAGGTCGAGAATCGCGGTCAGATCGCCGCGATCGATGCGCCCGGTGGCGGCTTCGCGCGCTTTGGGCTTGGCGCGATAGGCAATGCCGTGAGTCGCAGCGCGAATCATCGGAATGTCGTTGGCGCCATCGCCGGTGGCCAGGCTGACCACACCCTCGCCCAATCGTTCCGCTTCCTCGACCAGCACCGCGCGCTTGACCGTGCTGTCGACGATATCGCCGATCACATGCCCGGTCAGCACGCCATCTTCGACCGCCAGCCGGTTGCCCACCACGCGGTCAAAGCCGAGCGCTGCGGCAACGGTATCGGCAAAGGCATGAAATCCGCCGGTCACCAGCACGCAATGCGCACCATGCGCCTTCAACGTGCGCACCAGAGTCGCAGCGCCGTCCATCGGCCGGATGCGTTCGTCGAGGCACTGTTCGATCGTCGCTGCCGACAATCCCTTGAGCAAGCCGACGCGTTCGCGCAGCGCAGCGGCAAAATCGAGTTCGCCCTGCATCGCGCGCTCGGTAATCGCCGCGATATGCGCCTTGAGCCCCGCGAAATCGGCCAGTTCGTCGATGCATTCCTGTCCGATCATGGTCGAATCCATGTCCGACACAAACAGGCCGGGCAGCGTGATCGGCGCATCGGCAATCAACAAGTCGGCATCGGGGAAATGCGCATCGAGCACCCGGCGCAACGTCGCCGCGTCGCATTCGTCGACTTCGAGTTCGAGCACATCGGGATTCGAATCGAGCATTCCCGCGCCGACGACTTCGGCGCCGGTTTCCTCGATTTCTTCCATAGCGACCGCAAGCCGGTCTCCAAGCGTTTCTGTGTCTGCTATCAGGCGGGCTATGAGCACCAGCAATTCCTCGAATGACAATCGGCATCAGCCAAGCCTCGCGCTCATTGCAGGGCCGACCGCCAGCGGCAAGAGCGATCTTGCCGTGCGCCTCGCGCTTGCCGAACAAGCCGCCGGGCGCAGCGCGGTCGTCATCAATGCCGACAGCGCACAAGTCTATGCCGACCTCGCCATCCTGAGCGCGCGTCCCGAACCCGACGAGATGCGCGGCGTCTCCCATCGCCTGTTCGGCGCGTGGGACGGTGCGCAAGCCTGCTCCGCCGCCGATTGGGCCGCCGCCGCGCGCACCGAAATCGCCCGCGCGCATGAGGCAGGCGCCTTGCCGATCCTGGTCGGCGGGACCGGGCTCTATATCCGCACGCTGCTCGACGGCATTGCCCCGATCCCGCCGATCGATCCCGACATTCGCGCACAAGTCCGCGCCCTGCCCGTCGCGCAAGCCTGGGCGGCGCTATCGCGCGAAGACCCCGAACGCGCGGCCAGGCTGGCCCCGGCGGACATCACGCGGATCGCGCGCGCGCTCGAAGTGGTGCGATCCACCGGGCGTCCGCTGGCGGACTGGCAGGCCGAGCGCGAGGGCGGGATCGGCGATGCGGTTCGCGTGTCGGCGGTCGTGCTGATGCCGGATCGGCCCTGGCTCTACGAGCGGTGCGACCGGCGCTTTGCCGCGATGTGGCAGCACGGCGCAATCGAGGAAGTGCGCGCGCTTTTGGCGCGGCGGCTCGATCCGGAGCTGCCGGTGATGCGCGCAATCGGAGTGCGCGAAATTGCCGCATTTCTGTCGGGCGACATGGACGCCGAATCGGCCATCGGCTCGGGGCAACAAGCCACGCGCAACTATGCCAAGCGGCAATATACCTGGCTGCGGCACCAGATGCCCGCCACCTGGCCTCGGCTTGCGATTGAAAATTACATTGACAAGGCCGATATAGCAGGATTATTTCAATAATAGCCGCTTGACATGACTGATTATGTCAAGTAGCAGGCCGTCAATTGCCTGGGTTTCCCTTGTTTTGCGGAAATCCGGGTGCCCGAGGAGGGAGAGACGGCCCGGCACGCATGACCATGCGGCCGGGCCGAAATATTTGATCTCGCTCCGCCCGGGCACTCGCAGGGCGCACAATCGGCAGGGGCCCCGGTGGCGACACCGGGCTTTTTTGCTGTTTTTCATCGGCGGATGGGTCTATCGGCCCGCATTTCCGCCAAATTGGGGAATAAACCTGTGAACACCGAGCGCAGCGGCGCGGAAATCCTGGTCGAAAGTCTGGTCGCCAAGGGAGTCGAATTCGTGTTCGGCTATCCCGGCGGCGCAGTGCTGCCGATCTATGACGCGCTGTTCGGCGAAGAACGCATCCGCCATATCCTCGTCCGTCACGAAGCCGGCGCGGCGCATGCGGCCGAAGGCTATGCGCGCGCGACCGGCAAGCCCGGCGTCGTGCTGGTGACGTCGGGCCCGGGCGCGACCAATGCGGTCACCGGGATTGCCGATGCGTTCATGGATTCGATCCCGCTCGTCGTCATCACCGGGCAGGTTCCCACCGCCCTGATCGGCACCGACGCGTTTCAGGAGGCCGATACCGTCGGCCTGACCCGCCATTGCACCAAGCACAACTATCTGGTGAAAGATCCGGCGGATCTCGCCGGGATCGTCGACGAGGCGTTTCATATCGCTACCGCCGGTCGCCCCGGCCCGGTCGTCATCGACATTCCCAAGGACGTGCAGATCGGCCTCGCGCACTGGAACGGTCGCCCGCCGCAGCGCCGCACGCGTTATGCCCCGCAGACCACCGCCGCATCGGCCGACATTGCGCAAGCCGTCGCGATGATCGCCGCTGCTGAACGCCCGATTTTCTATACCGGTGGCGGGATCATCAACGCCGGCCCCGCAGCCAGCCGTGCCTTGCGCGAATTTCAGAAGCTGACCGGCGCGCCGGTGACTTCGACGCTGATGGGCCTCGGCGCCTTTCCGGCGGGCGATCCGGCCTGGCTCGGCATGCTCGGCATGCATGGCACGTATGAAGCCAATATGGCGATGAACAAGGCCGACCTGATCATCGCGCTGGGCGCTCGGTTTGACGACCGGGTCACCGGGCGGCTCGACGCTTTTGCGCCCAACAGCGCGAAAATCCATGTCGATATCGATCGCGCCTCGATCAACAAGACGGTCCATGTCGATCTGCCGATCGTCGGCGATTGCGCGGTCGTGCTCGAACAGATGATCGAGGCATGGCTCGAAACCGGCCACACTGCCGTCGATCAGGTCGAATGGTATGCCCATATCGACGGCTGGCGCGCGCGCCAGAGCCTTTCCTATCCGTCGCGCGGGCAGGAAATCATGCCGCAAAAGGCGATCGAGCGGCTGTATGAGCTGACGCGCGACCGCGATCCGGTGATCAGCACCGAAGTCGGCCAGCACCAGATGTGGGCCGCGCAGCACTTTCACTTCACCGGGCCCAACAAGTGGCTGACGTCGGGGGGCCTTGGCACGATGGGCTATGGCTTGCCTGCCGCCATCGGCGCGCAGGCCGGTTGCCCCGATTCGCTGGTCATCGACATTGCCGGCGACGCCTCGATCCAGATGAACATTCAGGAAATGGGCACCGCGACGCAATACCGCCTGCCGGTCAAGGTCTTCGTGCTCAACAACGAATGGATGGGCATGGTCCGCCAGTGGCAGGAACTGACGTACGAAAGCCGCTATTCCAATTCCTATTCGGACAGCCTGCCCGATTTCGTGAAGCTGGCCGAAGCGTATGGCTGGAAGGGCATTCGCATCACCACGATGGATGAACTCGATGCCGGGATTCAGGCGATGATCGATCATCCCGGCCCGGTCTTCGTCGATTGCCTGGTGGTCAAGGAAGCCAACTGCTTCCCGATGATTCCGTCGGGCGCGGCGCATACCGACATGATCCTCTATGGCGACGAAGTTGCCGGGACGATGGACGACACCGCCAAGGCGCTGGTCTGAGGGGGACACACACCATGAACTGTACCACCATCGAGGCCGAAGAACGCCACGTCCTGACCATCACCGTCGATAACGAAGCGGGGATTCTCGCCAAGATCGCCGGTCTGTTCACCGCGCGCGGCTACAACATCGACAGCCTGACCGTGGCCGACATCACCGACAACCACGACCTGAGCCGGATCACCATCGTCACGCACGGCCCGCCGTCGATCATCGATCAGATCCGCGCGCAGCTCGAACGGCTGGTGCCGGTACACAAAGTCGTCGATCTGACCGAAGTCGGCCCCTATATCGAGCGCGAACTGGCGCTGATCAAGGTCGTCGGCACGGGCAATATCCGCGTCGAAGCGCTGCGCGTGGCGGACATCTTCCGCGCCAAAGTGGTCGACACGACGACATCGAGCTTTGTCTTCGAGCTGACCGGGTCGCCCGACAAGATCGACACGTTTGTCGCGCTGATGAAAGAGCTCGGCCTTGTCGAAGTGGGCCGCACCGGCGTTGTCGGCATGGTCCGCGGCAAGGAAGCCGCCTGATTTCCTTAACTTTTCAAACTCATCCAGACCCTTTTTGCAGAACGGAACCGACATGAAGGTCTATTACGACGCCGACGCCGATCTCAACCTGATCACCGACAAGAAGATCGCCATCGTGGGCTATGGCAGCCAGGGCCATGCCCATGCCCAGAACCTGCGCGATTCGGGCATCAAGAACGTCGCGATTGCGCTGCGTCCGGGTTCGGCGAGCGCCGCCAAGGCAGAAGCAGCCGGCTTCAAGGTTCTGCCCAATGCAGAAGCGGCCGCCTGGGCCGACATCCTCATGATTCTCGCGCCCGACGAACATCAGGCCGCGATCTATGCCGACGACATTCACGCCAATCTGCGCCCCGGCGCGGCGCTGGCGTTTGCCCACGGGCTCAACGTGCATTTCGGCCTGATCGAGCCGCGCCCCGATGTCGACGTGATCATGATCGCGCCCAAGGGTCCGGGCCACACCGTGCGCGGCGAATATGTCAAGGGCGGCGGCGTGCCCTGCCTGATCGCCGTGGCGCAGGATGCCACCGGCAATGCGCATGACATCGCGCTCGCTTATGCCTCGGGCGTTGGCGGCGGTCGTTCGGGCGTCATCGAAACCAATTTCAAGGAAGAATGCGAAACCGACCTGTTCGGCGAACAGGCCGTGCTCTGCGGCGGTTTGACCCACCTGATCCAGGCCGGGTTCGAAACGCTGGTCGAAGCCGGCTATGCCCCGGAAATGGCCTATTTCGAATGCCTTCACGAAGTGAAGCTGATCGTCGACCTGATGTATGAAGGCGGCATCGCCAACATGCGCTATTCGATCTCGAACACCGCCGAATATGGCGACATCACGACGGGTCCGCGCCTGATCACCGCCGAAACCAAGGCGGAAATGAAGCGCGTTCTGGCCGACATTCAGCAGGGCCGCTTCGTCAAGAACTTCGTGCTCGACAACCGCGCCGGCCAGCCCGAGCTGAAGGCCGCACGCAAGGCCGCCGCCGCGCACCCGATCGAAAAGACCGGCGCTGCACTGCGCGCCATGATGCCCTGGATCGGCGCCAACAAGCTGGTCGACCAGACCAAGAACTGAGCATCACGCCCATCGAGCCCCTTCCCTCGCGGGAAGGGGCTTTTTTTGTGTCAGCGCATCTTTTCTGTCAACGCATCAGGGCAAAGGCCTTGCGCAGTTCGTCGGCGAAAGCTTCGGGCTGTTCCCAGGCGGCGAAGTGGCCGCCTTTGTCCAGTTCGTTCCAATAGACCAGATTGGTGCAGTGGCGTTCGACCCATTTGCGCGGGGCGGGCAGGATTTCCCTGGGGAACACGCTGCACGCCACCGGCATGGTGATGTCTTGCGGGGCAAAACTGCCAAAGCTTTCCCAATAGAGCCGCGCCGATGACGCGCCGGTCGCCGTCAGCCAATAGAGCATCAGATTGTCGATGATCGAGACGCGGCTGAGCGAGTCTTCGGGCTTGCCCGCATTGTCGGTCCAGGCCCCCATCTTTTCATAGATCCATGCCGCAAGGCCCACCGGCGAATCGACCAGGCCATAGCCGACCGTCTGCGGGCGAGTGCGCTGCTGCGTCGAATAGCCCGAATCCCATTCCTGATAGTGCTGCAATGCGGCCAGGGCGCGCAGTTCGTCCGGCCCCGGAGCGACGAGGTCTTCGGGCAAGGGCCGCGCGATCGGCATGTTGAGGTGGATCCCCGCGCAGCCGGGAATGGCCTGCCGCCCGATCTGCGTCGTCACCGCCGCCCCCCAGTCGCCGCCTTGCGCAAACCAGCGATCATAGCCCAGCCGCGCCATCAGCACGCCCCAGGCCCGCGCGATCCGCTCGACGCCCCAGCCCGCTTTGTCCGGTTTACCCGACAGCCCATAGCCGGGCAGGCAGGGGATCACGCAATGAAACGCATCGGCAGCATCCTGCGGATCGGTCAGCCGCGGGATCACCTCGCGAAATTCGAGAATCGAGCCCGGCCAGCCGTGGGTCAAAAGCAACGGTGTCGCGTTTTCATGACGCGAACGGACATGCAGAAAGCGAATGGCCACACCGTCGATCACCGTGCTCGACAGCCCTTGCGCATTGATCCACGCCTCGGTCCGCCGCCAGTCGTAATCGTGGCGCCAGGTCGACACGAAATCCTGCAACGCGGCCAGCGGCACGCCTTGCGACCAGTCATCGACGGTCTCTCGCTCGGGCCAGCGCGTCGCGTCGATCCGCGTACAAAGATCGACAAGCGCCGTTTCGGGCACGGCAAGGACATAAGGTTCGACAAGACCGTTCATCGGGCACTATCCTCTTCCCGTCGGGGTCAATTTCGTTGCCCCGGCTTGCTTTCATTCTGGACAATCCGCGCTCGATTGACCATAGCCTTGGACCATGACGCGCTTGTCGAACCTTACCCTGCGACTTATCCGCCCTTGGGCGTGAGCTGACGCGTCGGTTTCGCGGCGCGCACGGCGCCCAGGGGACTTGCACCACATCGATGTGCCGATAGAGCCCGTTTTAGCAGCCCCCTGTTTCGCGGGCATCGGCACAGTATTTGCAACATTCCGGTTCCAGAGCATCATCCCATGTCCATGCTGAAAAATCCCTCGGTCAAGTACCGTCCCTTCCCGCAAGTTCCGCTGACCGACCGTCAGTGGCCCAGCCGCACCATCACCAAGGCGCCGCGCTGGCTGTCGACCGACATGCGCGACGGCAACCAGTCGTTGATCGACCCGATGGACGCCGAAAAGAAAGCGCGGTTCTTCGACTTGCTGCTCAAAGTCGGGCTCAAGGAAATCGAGGTCGGTTTCCCCAGCGCCGGGGCGACCGAATATGATTTCATCCGCGGTCTCGTCGATCAGGGGCGCATTCCCGACGATGTTTTTGTCCAGGTGCTGACCCAGTCGCGCGAAGACCTGATCAAGACCTCGTTCGAAAGCCTCGCCGGCGCCAAACAGGCGATCGTTCACGTCTACAACGCGGTCTCGCCGCTGTGGCGCGAAGTCGTGTTCGGCATGTCCCAGGCGCAGATCCTCGACATCGCCCGCGCCGGGGCCTCGTTCCTGCGCGATCAGGCGGCGCGCTTTCCGCAGACCGACTGGCATTTCGAATATAGCCCGGAAACCTTTTCGACCGCCGAACTCGATTTCAGCATCGCGGCGTGCGAAGCGGTGATGGAGATCCTCCAGCCGACAGTCGAAAAGCCGATCATTCTCAATCTGCCGGCGACGGTGGAGGCGGCAACGGCAAACATCTATGCCGACCAGATCGAATATTTCTGCCGCAATCTGCCCGGCCGTGACCGCGCGGTGATCAGCCTGCACACGCACAACGACCGGGGTACCGGCGTCGCGGCGGCGGAGCTGGGCATGATGGCCGGCGCCGACCGCGTCGAAGGCTGCCTGTTCGGCAACGGCGAGCGCACCGGCAACTGCTGCCTGGTTACGGTCGCCTTGAACATGTACACGCAAGGCGTTGATCCGGAACTGGATTTTTCCGACATCGATCACGTTATCCAGACGGTCGAATATTGCAACCAGCTGCCCGTGCCCGAACGTCATCCTTATGGCGGCGAACTGGTCTTCACCGCCTTTTCCGGCAGCCATCAGGACGCGATCAAGAAAGGCTTCGCCGCCCAGGAACGCCGCAACGACCAGCTCTGGGCGGTGCCCTATCTGCCGATCGACCCCGCCGATCTCGGCCGCAGCTATGAAGCGGTGATCCGGGTCAATTCGCAAAGCGGCAAGGGCGGCTTTGCCTGGGTGCTCGAACAGGATCAGGGGCTCAAGCTGCCCAAGAAAATGCAGGCCGATTTCAGCCGCCATGTGCAGGCGCTGGCCGACGAACTGGGCCGCGAACTTCATGCCGACGACATCTGGGCCGTGTTCCGCCGGGCCTATCGCCTTGACGCGCCACAGCATTTTCAACTGATCGACTATGAAGAAGCCAAGGCCAGCGACGGCACCCGCGTCTTTGCGGGCAAGATCACGGTCGACGGCAAAGTGCAGTCGGTCAGCGGGCGCGGCAACGGGCTGATCTCGTCGGTCATCGCCACGCTTCGCGAAGGGTTTGGCATCGCCATCGATGTGCGCGACTATTCCGAACACGCGCTGACCGGCGGCAGCGATGCGCGCGCAGCGGCCTATGTCGAATGCGTAACGCCCGAAGGCAAAGTGGTCTGGGGCGTCGGCATCGACGAAGACGTCGCCACCGCCAGCGTCCGCGCGATCCTGTCCGCCGCCAACGCAGTCCGCGCCTGAACCGAATTGCGGGGGGCTCGATCGGGCTCCCCGCACAAATTCAATCAACCGCTTAAAGCGGCTTGCGACCCACGCCGTTTCAGCCATAGTTCCCGCCAGGGCCGAACGGCCAACTGCGGGAGTGACCATGTCCGAAGCAATTCTCGAGCCCGACCTGCCGATCATCGATCCGCATCACCACTTGTGGGACTTGCGGCAATTGCTGCCCCATTTCCCCGAGCCGCAGCACCCGTTCATCGCCGCGATCGCCCGTGCGCCCTATTACACGTTCGACCAGCTCCACGCCGACGTGACCACCGGGCACAATGTGATCGGCACGGTATTCATGGAATGCGGCGCATTCTACAACTGCGACGGCGATCCCGCGCTCAAGTCGGTGGGCGAAGTCGAATTCGTCAATGGCGTCGCCGCACAAGGCGCAAGCGGGCTCTATGGCGCCTATCGCCCTTGCGCGGCGATCGTCGGCCATGCCGACCTGACCCGCGGCGACGGCGCACGCGATGTGCTCGAAGCATTGGTCGCCGCATCGCCCCGGTTTCGCGGCATTCGCCACTCAGGCGCGTGGGATGCCGATCCCGACGTGCTGGGCCCTCCGTTTCATGCGCCGCAGGGGCTGTTTGGCGATGAGGCGTTCCGCGCGGGGTTTCGGCACCTTGGCGAGCTTGGCCTGACATTCGACGCCTGGGTGCTCGAACCGCAGCTAGACGACGTGATCGCGCTCGCCCGCGCCTTTCCCGATCAACCGATCGTGCTCGACCATTGCGGTACGCCGCTCAACATCGCCAGTTATCACGGACATCTGCACGAACGTTTCGACATCTGGCGGACGAAAATCCGCGCGCTGGGCGAATTGCCCAATGTCTGCGTCAAACTGGGCGGGCTGGCCATGGCGTTCTGCGGCATGCCCGAGCAAGGACCGGCCAAAGGTCTGGGTTCGCAAGTTCTGGCTGCGCTGTGGCGACCCTATATCGAAACCTGCATCGATGCCTTCGGCCCGGAACGCGCCATGTTCGAAAGCAATTATCCGGTCGATCTGTGGGGCGCCGACTACGCGACTTTGTGGAATGCGTTCAAACGCCTTTCCACCGGCGCCTCGGCGGGCGAAAAGCGCGCGCTGTTCGCCGGAACCGCCGCTCGCGTCTATGGCATCGAAAACATTTTGCCGCCACCGGCCTGATACCCCGTTCAAGGGTTTGACAAACCGGGGCGCAAGCGGATAGCGATGCGTTTAATCGATCACTTAAATTACACGACGAGAGAGAGCAACGATGCCCCTTCCCCCGCTTTTCGCCAATCTGCGCCTGCCGGTGATTGCTTCGCCGCTGTTTCTGATTTCCGGCCCCGAACTGGTGATCGCGCAATGCAAGGCCGGCGTTGTCGGCAGCTTCCCCTCGCTCAACGCCCGCCCGATCAGCCAGCTCGACGAATGGCTGCATCAAATCACCGAGGAATTGGCCGCGCACAACCGCGCGCATCCCGACCGCCCGGCGGCACCCTTTGCGGTCAACCAGATCGTGCACAAGACCAACAACCGGCTCGAAGAAGACATCGCGCTGTGCGGCAAATGGCAAGTGCCGCTGCTGATCACCTCGCTCGGCGCGCGCGAGGATGTCTATCAGGCCGCACACAGCTGGGGCGGGATCGTCCTGCATGATGTGATCAACAATCGCTTTGCGCGCAAGGCGATCGAAAAGGGCGCCGACGGCCTGATCCCGGTCGCTGCTGGCGCCGGCGGCCATGCCGGGGCGCAATCGCCGTTTGCACTGGTTCAGGAAATCCGCACCTGGTTCGACGGACTGGTCGCGCTGTCGGGGGCGATCGGGCATGGTCGCTCGATCCTTGCCGCGCAGGCGGTGGGCGCCGATCTCGCCTATATCGGCTCAGCCTGGATCGCCACTCACGAGGCACGCGCAATCGACGCCTACAAGCAGGCGATCGTCGATTCCGGGGCAGACGATATCGTCTATTCGAACCTGTTTACCGGGGTTCACGGCAATTACTTGCGCTCATCGATCGTGGGCGCCGGGCTCGATCCCGATCACTTGCCCGAAAGCGACCCGTCGAAAATGAACTTCGGCTCGGGAGGCAATACCGAGGCCAAGGCATGGAAAGACATCTGGGGCTCGGGCCAGGGCATCGGCACGATCAAGGCGGTTGAAACCGTTGCGGAACGCGTGGCCAAATTCGAAGCCGAATATCGTGCCGCCGCCGCCGCGCTTGCCGCCAACAGCGCGCCGTTTCTGAAATAGCAGAGGATCAGGCCGAGACGTTATCAGGCAGAAACTGGCTCGGTAGCCGTCCACAGCGCCTCGGCCATGCGGTCGAGGTGGCTGAAATCGAGCGCAGGATCACGCGCGTTGAGCACTTTGCCGCGCCAACGGGCGGGATCGAGCAGACGTCGGCGCAGCGCGCGCTGCAACACGTCGATGCGCATCAACGCCTCGACCATGGCGCGGTTATCGGGCCCTTTGCGACGGCGCTTTTGCCACCCGGCCTCGATCTGCCCCATGCGCTCGATGACCAGACCATTGTAGGAATGGTGCGGCCCGCGATGCAGCGGCAGACCAAGCCGAACCGCTTCGTCGTCGGTCGCGGGCAATAGCAGGCCGTTGCGCCGAAAGTCATGGAATCCGAAAGCACCCGCCCCGATCTCATCGATCAGGCCGGCCACGCCGCGCACATCGAGCAATTGCCGTGGCAGAACATGATGACGCTGCAAGCCGGCACAATACCCGGCACTTCCGGGCACATTGACCGACCGAAATGGCAACGCCGCGCGCGGCGACTTCATTGAGCGGACATCTCCAGATCCCCCACGATTACGGGAATCACGCTGCGCTGTACGGGTAAACAAACCATTGCCGAAAACGGGATCGTCCGGCTTGGTGCCAAATCGGTGCTAAAGACTGCGCGCGCGCAAGCTGTTAGGCCCTTCAGGCTCAAGCAGAACTGTACCAAATCCGGCCAGTTCCACTTCGCGTCGGCTATCGACGGGGCCATGCGCAACCAGCCAGTCGGTCAACCGCATGGCCCCGCGCACATCGGATTCGCGCAGATTTCCGTCCTTGCCCGAAAAGACGAACTCCTGCCCGACGAAATAGGACAAGCCCCGGCTGGCATAGCCAAGCTCCGAGCGCGCCAATCCGGTCAACGCCAACGCGGGAAACGGGCCACCCTTCAACCAGATACCGATCGCTTCGGCAAACCAGGCCGGTGACATCGTCAGTCGCGCCGGCAACCATGCGATGGCCCGGATCCCCGGCAGCTCCGACAGGGCCAGCATCAGCCCGGCGAGCACCCGCACCACCGGCAGCAATTGCCCCGCCCCGGCAAGATGCGCCCCCGGCCCCAGCGTCACCAGCGCATGATCGGCAACGGCGAAATCGCCCGGCAGCGCGACCAGTTGCAGCGCGGTATCCATCCGCAAGGGGGCGCCCGGACCACAACCAAGGCAATCGAAAGTCAGCCCATCAAGAAACAGTTCCGCCAGCCCCGCACCGGCATCAAGGTGCGTGACGCCAAATATGCGCCTTGTCCGGGCCAGTTCCTCGAGCTCGGCCAGCGCCGGACGCGAAGCAGGATCGAACAACAACCCGGCGACAGGCACAAGCGCCGATCCTCTGGCCGAGCCGGTCTTTCGCCTTTTTGAATCGCGTTCTTCTGTTGCCGCCATCAATCGATCCCGGCCAGTTCCGCACAGGCCAATACTACAAGTTGAGTCCGCTGCGGGCGCGATCCCGGTCTTGCCGCAACCAAAAGGTCAGAATATGCCAAGTTGCAAGCCCGCAGCGAACGACCGTCCCAATTCACGACAGCTTTGCTGAACGTTACCTGACAACCGTTTCGGCGCGGTGATCGCTTCGGGCGTATCGCCCCCGAACCGCATGATCAGCGAGGGCGCAACGCGTCGCAGCCTCCAGCCGGCGACAATGCGGTCGATCTGCGCCTCGGCCCCCTGTCCGGCATTCCCGGCAGCAATCGCCGTGGCATAAGGGCGCCCCTCTGTCCGGCCGATCACCGCGTAGAACGTGCGATCAAAAAACTCCTTCATTTCACCGCTGATCGTGCCGAGATTTTCCGGACAGACAAACAGATAGCCCGCCGCGGCCAGGACATCGTCGGCCCCGACCTCGCGCGCGCGCATCAGGCGCGCGGCACCAACGCCTTCTTCATCCGCCCCCGCCAGCGCGGCCTCGGCCATCGCCTGCGCCGCGCCGGTTCGGCTGTGCCAGATGATCAACAGGACGGCGGGGGGCATGGTCGCAAATGTCAAAATCTTGAAATCCACTAAAATCAAAGGTTTCGAGTGATCCGAAAAGATTCTGACATTTGCGCACCACTTTGCCGATAGCCGTAGCAAATATCAGAATCGGACCACCAGGGGCACCCGTCGCCATTGCTCGCGCCATTCAGCGCACCCCCGGTCAATGCGCCGTCGATCATGCCGCCCAGCCCGCCGAGAAAATCCAGAATGCCAAGCCATATCCGGTCCCCTTTGTTCCCCGCGAGACCCCCACCCCGATCCTGCGACATTTTGCGACAGCTTTACCGCGATGCGTTTCGCAAGGCCATGCTCTTTTGCTTGCGCCCGTGATCGTCTAGATGCCTGCGGATGCTTCATCACCCGCCGACGACCACCGCTTCATGACCCCTGTCACCGCGATCGACCGCTCGCTCTCGGGGCAGGCCTGGCGCTGGCGCGGCGGCAACATGGACCTTGCCGGAGATGGCCTGACCGCCGGTAATGACCTCGTTGACCAATTGCTGCTGTCGCGCGGGGTCGACCGGTCCGAACTCGATCGCCATCGCCGCCCGACCTTGCGCGAATTTCTGCCCGATCCGTCGATTTTTCGCGACATGGACAAGGCCGCCGCCCGTCTGGCCGATGCGATCGTGTCGGGCGAGGCGATCGCGGTCTATGGCGATTACGACGTCGACGGCGCAACCAGCGCGGCTTTGCTGATCCGCTTTCTCCAGCTTTGCGGCAGATCGGCACGCGCCTATATCCCCGATCGTCTGCTCGAAGGCTACGGCCCCACGGGCGAAGCGCTCGTGCGCCTGGGCGCCGAAGGCGCGGAGCTGGTGATCACCGTCGATTGCGGCGCAATGGCGCACGATGCGCTGGCCATGGCTGCCAAGGCCGGGGTCGCAGTGATCGTGGTCGATCATCACAAATGCGCGACCGAGCTGCCGATAACCGTGGCGCTGGTCAATCCCAACCGGCTCGACGAAAGCGACGAGGCCGCCGCTTATGGCCATCTGGCCGCCGTCGGCATGGCGTTCCTTCTGGCCATCGCCACCGCGCGCGATCTGCGTCAACGCGGCTATTTCGGCAAAGGCGCCCCGCCCGACCTGATGGGACTGCTCGATCTGGTCGCGCTGGGCACCGTTGCCGATGTCGCGCAATTGCGCGGGCTCAATCGCGCGCTCGTGGCGCAAGGGCTGAAAGTCATGGCCCGGCGCGACAATGTCGGGCTCGCCGCGCTGATCGATGCCAGCCGGATCAATCGCCAGCCGACGTGCAGCGATCTCGGCTTTGCGCTGGGCCCGCGCATCAACGCGGCGGGGCGGATCGGCGATTCCTCGCTCGGCGTGCGCCTTTTGACAACCGCCGACCCGGACGAGGCGGCAACGATCGCCGCAAGCCTGTCGCAGCTCAACGATGAACGGCGCGGCATCGAGCAAGTCGTGCAGGAAGCGGCCGAGGCATGCCTGGCGCTGGCCGGCGATACATGCGTTCCCGTGCTCGCCGGATCGGGCTGGCACCCCGGGGTGATCGGCATTGTCGCCGGGCGGATCAAGGAAAAGACCGGCAAGCCGACCTTGGTCATCGCGCTCGACGCCGACGATGCCGGGCATGGCAAGGGGTCGGGCCGTTCGATTTCCGGAGTCGACCTTGGCGCAGCGGTGATCGCCGCGCGCGAGGCCGGGTTGCTGGTTGCAGGCGGCGGTCATGCGATGGCGTGCGGGCTGACCGTTGCGCCCGACCGGCTCGATGCCTTGCGCGCGTTTCTCGACGAGCGCCTGGCGCGCGACGTGGCGCGTGCGCGCACGGCGCAGACGCTGTTGCTCGACCTCTCGCTGGCTCCGGGCGGGCTGACTCCCGATCTGGTCACTTCGCTCGATGCAGCCGGGCCGTTCGGCGTCGGCTGGCCCGGCCCGCGCATCGCGATCGGCCCGGTGCGGCTGGTCAAAGTCGATCTCGTCGGACAGGATCATGTCCGCATGGTCGCCGCAGGCAACGATGGTCGCTCGTTCAAGGCGATCGCCTTTCGCGCGGCGTCGACCGAACTGGGCCAGGCCCTGCTCCATGCGCCGAAAGGGCGCCAGTTCTGGCTGGCCGGGCGTGCGCGCATCGATGACTGGGCGAGCCGGCCTGCCGCAGAACTCCATGTCGAAGACGCAGCCTTCGCCGATTGAACGCGGCAAGTTGAACGCGGCCCTTTAAGCGCGGCACTTTAAACGCGGCAGGGCGCCTCGAAACAGCCGATCAACCCGCTGATGACAATCGCTGTCAAATATGGGTTGACGCACCGGGATAGAGCCAATAGAGGCGCGGGCCTGCCCAGCGGCGGCATGCCCGGCGGCCCCTTCGTCTAGCGGTTAGGACGCGGCCCTTTCACGGCTGAAACACGGGTTCGATTCCCGTAGGGGTCACCATACTGCCGGTTTCGACTTGTCCGTCGAGCCGATTGCAAGCCTCCGGTCGGCATGCCTTCATGGCCCCTTCGTCTAGCGGTTAGGACGCGGCCCTTTCACGGCTGAAACACGGGTTCGATTCCCGTAGGGGTCACCATCGGCAATGTGCTGTGGTGAATATAGTCCGGGTTCCGGGACCACGGGTATGATACGACCTGTCGATACAGGCCCCTTCGTCTAGCGGTCAGGACGCGGCCCTCTCACGGCTGAAACACGGGTTCAATTCCCGTAGGGGTCACCAGGACGCCTGGAACCGGTGCCTGACGGATGCAAGCACCGCCTGCCCCCTTGATGACGGGCCCTCATGGAACTTCAATCGCTCATCCTCGGTCATCCGCTGCTCGCTGCCGCCGCGATCGCCGGAGCCGTCGCGCTGTTTGGCGCGATCCGCGACCGCATGCACAGCCGCCGCCGCGATCTCGACAAAGTCTCGCTGATTGCCTGGGGCAAAGTCTCGGCCCTTGCGCTGATCGTGGCAATCGCCTGCCTCGCCAAGGGCCTGCGCACCGGGTGGTGATCGCCAATCGGCATGATTGCGCGCATGATCTGTCCATAATCAGTAACCTGGCACTGGTACGCCGAAGGTTACCCTGACAAGATGCCCCCCCGATGACCGCCAATCTTACAAACCCGCCTGAACATACCATGTCGTTTTTCGGCCTGCCGCCGCTGCCCTGGACGGGCATTGCCGTCGCCTTGGTCGCAGGCGCGGTCATGCTGCTGGCGGGGGCCGGGCTGGTCCTGACGATCGGGGTCGTGCTGGTCTGGACAGTGACGCTCTGGCTGACGCAGCCCGCCCCCCTGGTCGAAGTGCGCATGGTCGAAGTCGGCAGTTTGTCGCGACAGGCGATGATCGATCTGATCGAGCCGTTTGGCGTACCGGTACTGATGCTCGACGGCCAGCGCATCGCGGCCGCCAATGCCGCCGCCCGCGCCGAATTGGGCGGTCACATCATCGGCCAGGACGCGCGCGTGGCGCTGCGCCATCCCGAAGCGATCACTCTGCTCGACACGCGCGAAGGCAGCGTCACGGTGCGCGGGCTGACCGGGCCGCGCAGCATCTGGCAAGTGCGGCGTGTCGCGGTAGACGACCGCCTGTCGCTGATCGAACTGGTCGACAAGACCGCCGAAGCCGACATCAGCCGCGCCCACACCGATTTCGTTGCCAATGCCAGCCACGAACTGCGCACCCCGCTTGCGTCGATCATCGGCTATATAGAAACGCTGGCCGATCCCGATGCGCGGATCGATCCGGCGACAACCGCGCGCTTTCACGCGACTGTGTTGCGCGAAGCCAAGCGGCTGCAACACCTGGTCGAAGATCTCATGTCGCTGTCGCGGATCGAGGCGGAAAAGCACGACATCCCGCGCGATTTGATCGATCTTGGCCAGATGGCCGCTTCGATCGGCGGCGAAGTCGGCGCGACGGTGGGCGACAATCGCATTGTCGTTGTCACCGAGGACGCCATGGTGCGGGGCGATCGTCAGCAACTCGATCAGGTGATCCGCAACCTCGTCGACAATTCGATGAAATATTCCGATCCGGCGCGCGCGGTCGAATTGCGCGTGGTGCGGCGCGGCCATGAAGCCGTCCTGAGCGTGACCGACCATGGCGAGGGCATTCATCCCGACCATATTCCGCACCTCACCCGCCGGTTCTATCGCACCGATCCGGGGCGCAGCCGCGCGGCAGGCGGCACCGGCCTTGGCCTTGCCATCGTCAAACACATCGTCGAGCGCCATCGCGGCAAGCTCGACATCACCAGCAAGCTCGGCCTTGGCACGACCGTCACGATCCGCCTCGGCCTGATCGAGCAGCCGCACCGCCTCCCCGCCCCGGCATCCGGTGATCAGTCCATGGTATAAGCCATTCGTTCAAATGGATGTGGCAAACCCATCGTCACAGCCGTCCGGCATCTTCACAAATCTTCGCAATAGCCGCACGAAGTATGGCAACAGCGGTCGGACACACCGATCAGCACGGAAAGGGGCCCATGGTCGCTGAACACACCGTCAAGGCATTCGACGAGGACATGACCCGCCTCAGGGGGCTGATCGCGGAAATGGGCGGGCTGGCCGAACTGTCGATCACCGAGGCCATGGATGCGCTGGTCGGCGGCAACGAAGATCTGGCCGCCAGGGTGATTGCCCGCGACCGGCGCATCGACATGCTGGAAAGCGAAGTCGACCGGCTGTCGGTCCGCGTTCTGGCCTTGCGCGCGCCGATGGCCGACGATCTGCGCGAAGTCATCGCTGCGCTGAAAATCGCCGGAGTCATCGAACGCATCGGCGACTATGCCAAGAACATCGCCAAGCGCGTCGGCCGTATCGAGGGGCACAAGCGATTCGAGCCGCTGACACTGCTGCCGATGATGAACGAACTGGCCGGCGACATGGTGCATGACGTCCTGACCGCCTATGCCGCGCGCGATCCGGTCGCCGCCGCCGAAATCGTCCAGCGCGATGCCAAAGTCGACGCCTTTTACGACAGTGTATTTCGCAATTTTGTGTCATATATGGTCGAAAATCCGGCGACAATCGGCAGCGTCGCCCAACTGCTGTTTGTGGCGCGCAATATCGAACGGATCGGCGATCAGGCGACGAACATCGCGGAATTGGTCCATTATGCCGCGACCGGTATCTATTTGCCCGAGCGCGAAGAAGTGCCCCCGCCAGGCTGAACGCACAGGATTGAAAGAGGCGGTGCGCAACGCAGTTGCCGCATCGTCATAATGCCGTAACATTGCTGGTGTCTGCGCAACGTGCCGAGAGCGGGCTCAACGCCCGGCTCAGAACGGGGAAATCATACCATGTCCGCGCCCAAGCTGCTCCTGGTCGAGGATGACACCGCGCTCGCGGAGCTCGTCGAATATCGCTTTCGCGGCGAAGGCTATGACGTGCGCACCACCGACGATGGTGACGAGGCGCTGTTGCTGGCCGCCGAGGACACCCCCGATCTCGTCCTGCTCGACTGGATGATCGGCGGGACCAGCGGGATCGAAGTCTGCCGCCGACTGCGCCGCCAAAAGGCGACCGCGCATGTCCCCATCATCATGCTGACAGCGCGCAGCGACGAAGACGACCGCGTGCGCGGGCTCGAAATCGGCGCCGACGACTATGTTACCAAGCCATTCTCCCCGCGCGAACTGATCGCCCGCGTCGGCGCGGTCTTGCGCCGTGTGCGCCCGGCCCTCGCGGGCGAGACGATCACCGTGGGCGACCTTGCGCTCGACCCCACCGCACACCGCGTCACGCGTCAGGGCGAATCGATCAAGATCGGCCCGACCGAATTTCGCCTGCTGCGCCATTTCATGGAACACCCGGGCCGCGTCTTTTCGCGCGGTCAACTGCTCGACGCCGTTTGGGGCAGCGGCAGCGACATCGAACTGCGCACGGTCGATGTTCACATCCGCCGCCTGCGCCAGGCCATTGCCATCCCCGGTGCGCCCGACCCGGTACGCACGGTTCGCTCGGCAGGCTACGCGCTCGAAGGAGTATAAAGGCTCCGATCCCTCACTTCACCAGACCAAGCCACGGCGAGATGTCAAGATCGTCAAGCGTGATCCACTGGTGCACATAGTTGGCGTAGTAAAGCCCGAACAGCACCAGCGCGACCACCGTCGCGCGGCGCACGATCAGCCGCGGGCGGAAATTGCCCGGCGCGCTGTGGACCTGGCCAGCCACTTTTTCCAGCCCGAGTTCGTCGTGTGTCCGGATGCCGAAAGGCATGACCAGAAACGCCGACAGCACCCAGAACAGCGTGAAAATCGCCACGATCGAGGTCCAGCGCATTCCCGGTCTCCCTAATCCCTGCCCAAACGCGCTCAGTGTGCGCGAAGCATGACCTGCACCATCGGCTTGCGACCGATCCAGCGTTGACCGCAGCGGCGTATCGCCAGACGGACCGCTTCGGCAATCGCTCCGCGATCACGGCGGCGATCGCCTTTGAGCTTGGCGACGGCTTCGGCGGCATCGACTTGCGCTTCGGCGACAAAGCCTTCCATGTCCTCGTCGAGCGGGATGCCGATCGTCGCCACTTCGACGGGCGAGACTTGCTTGCCCTCGGGATTGACCGCCAGCGCGACGGTGATCAGCCCCATCTGCCCCAGCTTGCGCCGCGCAGACATCGCTTCGCCATCGGCGGGCGCAATGATGTCACCGTCGAGCACGAACCGACCGGACCGCACTTCGGACACCTTGTGCGGGCCCTTGGGCGCGAGCCGGATCAGATCGCCGTTTTTCTGAAGGATCGAGCGCGGAATACCTTCGGCCAGCCCCAGTCGCGCCTGTTCGTCCATGTGGCGCAGTTCGCCATGAACGGGCACGAGGATTTCGGGGCGGATCCACTTGTAAAGCTCGATCAGTTCGGGGCGTCCGGGATGGCCCGAAACATGGATCATCGATTGCCGATCGGTGACAACGCGCACGCCCTTGGCCACCAGCGTGTTGTGAATGCGCCCGATCTGCAATTCGTTGCCCGGGATCTGCCGGCTGGAAAAAACCACCGCGTCGCCCGCTTCGAGCTTGATCGGATGCGAATCCCCGGCAATCCGCGCCAGCGCCGCGCGGGCCTCGCCCTGCCCCCCGGTGGCCAGGATCAGCACTTCGCCGCGCGGCAGGTCCATCGCCCGGTCCATCGGCACGCATTCGGGAAAGTCTTTGAGATACCCGCTGGCCTTGGCCGCCGCGATGATCCGGTCGAGCGAACGCCCGGCGACGCACAGCCGCCGCCCGGTCTGCTGCGCCACCCAGGCCAAAGTCTGCAACCGCGCGACATTCGAGGCAAACGTGGTCACGACCACGCGCCGCCCCTTGAGCCCCGCCACGGTTTCGAGCAGCCCGTCGCGGACCGCGCCTTCGGACCCGGAGGCCTTGGCATTGAACACATTGGTCGAATCGCACACCAGCGCGAGCACGCCTTCATCGCCGATCGCGGTCAGTTCGGCGGGCGTCGCCGGCACACCGATCTGCGGCGCATCGTCAAGCTTCCAGTCGCCGGTGTGAAACACCCGGCCATAAGGCGTGTCGATGACCAGCGCATTGCCTTCGGCGATCGAGTGCGCCAGCGGGACATACCGGATGTCAAACGGCCCCAGCGCCACGCTCCCGCCGTTTTCAACGATATTGAGCTCGACGTCGTTCTCGATCCCCGCTTCGACCAGCTTTTCATGGACCAGTCGCGCGGTAAACGGCGTAGCATAAAGCGGCACGCCGAGATCCTGCGCGAAATAGGGCACAGCGCCGATATGATCCTCGTGCGCATGGGTCAGCACGATGCCGACGAGATCCTTGAGGCGTTCCTCGATGAATTCCAGATCGGCAAAGACCAGATCGACCCCCGGATACCACGGGTCCGAAAACGTCATGCCGAGATCGACCATCAACCATTTGCCGTTGCAGCCATAAAGGTTGACGTTCATCCCGATTTCGCCCGATCCACCGAGCGCCAAGAACAGCAATTCTTTTCCGGGCTTCACGTAAATTCCTGATCACTAAACTTGGGGCGATGTCCGACCGCCACGGTTAATCTTTTACCCGTTCGGCCAGCAGGGCAAGCCCGTCAAGCGTCAGGTCCGTTTCGACATGGTCGAAGATGGTGGTGTGGTCGTGGAACAACACCGCAAGGCCCCCGGTCGCGACGACCGTGACAGGGCGGCCGATCTCTGCCCGCAGCCGCGCGATCAGGCCTTCCATCATCGCCACATAGCCCCAGAACACGCCGATATGCATGGCGTCCTCGGTGTTGCGCCCGATCACGCTGCCATTGGCACGCGGCGCCTCGATGGCAATGCGCGGAAGGCGCGCGGCGGCATTGACCAACGCTTCGAGCGAAAGGTTGATCCCCGGCGCGATGATCCCGCCCTTGTAGGTGCCCTCGCCGTCGATCACGTCGAATGTCGTCGCCGTCCCGAAATCAACCACGATCAGATCGCCGGGAAAGCGCTCATGCGCCGCCATCGCATTGACCGCCCGGTCCGCGCCGACCGAACGCGGCTGATCGACATCGATGCGCAAGGTCCATTCGACAGGCGGCTCGCCCGCGATCAGCGCATCCTGATGAAAATACTTGTTCGACAGAACCTGGATATTGTGGAGCGCGCGCGGCACCACGGTGGACACGATCACGCGCTTCACACAATCGGGCGAAAACCCCTGCAAATGAAGCAGTTGTAATAGCCAGACGGCATATTCGTCAGCCGTGCGCCGGGGATCGGTGGCAATGCGCCAGCGACCGAGAATTTCGCGCCCGTCGATCAGCGCAAAGACGACATTGGTGTTTCCAACGTCAACCGCCAGCAGCATCATTCCCCCACGAGTTCAATATCGCCCGCGTGGATGGCACGCCGTTCACCATCCGCCAAGCGGAGAAGCGCGGCGCCATCGGGATCGAGCCCGGCAAAGCCGCCGATGATCACCCCGGCATCGCGATCGCGTACCGACAGCAGCGTACCCCGCGGATGCGCGCGCGCCAACCAGTCTTCGCGCAAGGCGGGCCAGCCCTGCCGATGCCACAGGGAAAGTGCGGCATGCCATTCGTCGGCCAGCGCCGCGGCAAACACATCGCGCGAGACGGCACGGCCCAATGCAGCCAGCGCCACAGTCGGTCGGTCAGGCAAGGCCGGGGCCTGCACCAGATTGACCCCAATGCCCACGACAACCGCATCGCCATTGCGTTCAAGCAGGATGCCGGCAAGCTTCGCCCGATCGACCAGTACATCGTTGGGCCATTTGAGCCGCATGTCCGGCAACGCACCGACCAGCGCCTCGAGTGTGCGATGCAGGGCCACACCCGCCACCAATGACAATGTCGGCGCAGGCGGATCATCAGCCCCGACCGAGGCCACGGTCGAGCCCATGAAATTACCGTGCCCGTCGCTCCACTGCCGCCCGGCGCGACCGCGCCCCGCGCTCTGGCGATCGGCAACCAGCCAGTATCCCTCCCCGATTGCTTCGCCCCCGCCAAGGCGCGCCAGAAGCGCGCTGTTGGTCGAGAGGATTTCGGCGACGGTTTCGATCAAGGCCGGATCAGGACAAGCGGAACAGCGCTGCCGCCGCATTGCCGGCGAGACCGCCGAGCCAGCGGGTCAGCAAATAGCCGAGCGGCGAGAGGAACAGCGTCGACGCGGTCAGCAGCACCAGGTTGGCAAACTCGCTGCCCCCACGCACTTTGTCGACCACATCGTCGAAATAGAGCACTTTCACCACTTTGAGGTAGTAAAACGCGCCGATCACCGATGCCGCAATACCGAGCGCCGCCAACACGACAAGATGCGCCTGCACCGCCGCCTGGAACACCAGGAACTTGCCCCAGAAGCCGAACAGCGGCGGAACACCGGCGAGGCTGAACATCACCACCGCAAGCGCGGCGGCAAGCCCCGGATGCGTGCGCGACAGGCCGCCAAGATCGGCAATCGATTCGATCGCCTTGCCTTGCGCATCGCGCAGCGCCAGCACCACGACGAACGCAGCAACCGAAGTCACGACATAGATCGCCAGATAGACCAGCGTCGCCGAAGCGCCCGCCTGGGTCCCGGCGGCAAGACCGATCAGCATGAAACCGACATTGTTGATCGACGAATAGGCAAGCAGCCGCTTGATATTGTCCTGCCCGATCGCGCCGAGCGCACCGATCACGATCGACAGGAGCGAGGCAAAGATCACGATCTGCTGCCAGGCGCCCGGCTGCGCGCCAAACGCCCCCAGGCTCACCCGCATCAGCAGCGCGAGCGCCGCCGCCTTGGGCGCCGTGGCAAAAAACGCGGTGACCGGCGTCGGCGCGCCTTCATAGACGTCGGGCGTCCACATGTGGAACGGCGCGGCGCTGATCTTGAACGCAAGACCCGACAGCACGAAGACCAGCCCGAAGGTCGCACCGACCGACAGCGGCCCTGCGCCAAACGCGGCACGGATGCCGTCGAACGACGTCGTCCCGGTAAAGCCGTAAGTCAGGCTGATACCATAGAGCAGGATGCCCGAAGCGAGCGAGCCGAGCACGAAATACTTCAGGCCCGCCTCGGCCGAGCGCCCGTTGCTGCGCAAGATTGCCGCGAGCACATAGGAAGCCAGGCTGTTCAGTTCGAGCCCGATATAAAGCGTGAGCAGGTTGTTGGCCGAAACCATGATCCCCATGCCCAGCGCCGCGAGCAGCACGAGCAGCGGAAATTCAGCCCGCAAACCGCCCTCACGCTCAAAAAACGCGGGCGCAACGATCAGCGCGACACCGGCACCGAGATAGATCAACAGCTTGGCAAATGCAGCGAAAGCATCGAGCCGGACATGGCCTTCGAATGCCAGCGACGCGCTTCCGCCGACGCTGCCAAGCAGAGTGGGCAGGGCAATCGCCGCCGCGCCGACGAGCACGGCAAACGCCGCAATCGCAATGCCGCGCCCGGCCTTGTCGCCACCCCACGCCGCCACGAGCAGGAGCACGAGGCCCGCGCTGCTGATCAGCTCTTCTGCCGAGACGGCAGCCAGCGAGTGGATGAAATCCATTACTTCACCCCCTTCAACTGAGCAGCAGCAAGCGCTGCGGATGCAGCAGTCGCAGGCGCACCGATCTTCACGTCAGCATCTCCCTTGGGCTTGGCGATGGCGACGCGCGCCTCGACCACCCCGATGTCCTTGCGCATCGGCGCAATGAACGATTCCGGATAGACCCCCATCCACAACACGGCAGCGGCCATCGGCACCATCATCGCCCACTCGCGCCCGTCGAGATCGAGCATCGATGCGGCATCGGCGTTCTTCTGTTCGCCAAAAGCCACGCGGCGATAGAGATAGAGCATATAGGCCGCGCCCAGAATGATCCCGGTGCCCGAGATCGCCGCCACCCAGCTCGATTCCTTGTACACGCCAAGCATCGAGAGGAATTCGCCGACGAACCCGCTCGTCCCCGGAAGGCCGATCGACGCCATCGTGAACAGCAGCAGGAACAGCGCGTAATAGGGCATGTTGATGGCCAACCCGCCGTAGCGGACGATTTCGCGCGTGTGCAGCCGATCGTAGATCACCCCGACAGCCAGGAACAGCGCGCCCGCCACGAGGCCGTGGCTGAGCATCACCACCATCGAGCCTTCGAGACCCTGGCGATTGAAGGCAAACAGCCCGACCGTGACGATCGCCATGTGCGCGACCGAGGAATAGGCGATCAGCTTCTTCATGTCGGCCTGAACCAGCGCGATCAGCGAAGTGACCACTACCGCCACCATCGACAGACCCCACACCAGCGGCGCGAAATGCGCAGAGGCAATCGGGAACATCGGCAGCGAGAAGCGAATGAAGCCGTAGCCGCCCATCTTGAGCAGAACGCCGGCCAGGATCACCGAGCCGCCGGTCGGCGCCTGAACGTGCGCGTCAGGCAGCCAGGTATGGACCGGCCACATCGGCATCTTGACGGCGAAGCTCGCGAAGAAGGCAAGGAACAGCCAGGTTTGCGCCTGCGCCGGGAAATCATACTGCATCAGCGTCGGGATGTCGGTCGTGCCTGCCACGTTGACCATCCAGAACATCGCGATCAGCATCAGCACCGAGCCGAGCAGCGTGTAGAGGAAGAACTTGTAGCTGGCGTAGATCCGCTCCGCGCCGCCCCAGATCCCGATGATCAGATACATCGGGATCAGCCCGGCTTCGAACATGATGTAGAACAGGAACAGATCCTGCGCCGCAAACACGCCGATCATCAGCGTTTCCATCAACAGGAACGCGGCGTAATATTCGCCCGCGCGCTTTTCGATCGAGTTCCAGCTCGCACCGATGCAGATCGGCATGAGGAACACGGTCAGCTCAAGCAGCACCAGCGCGATGCCGTCGATCCCGAGCTTCCAGGAAAAACCGGCAAAGATGTCGGCGCGTTCCTGAAACTGCCATTGCGCGCCGCCGACGTCGTAATGCGTCCACAGCACCACGCCGAGCGCGAAATCGATCAGCGTCGCGACGAGCGCGATCATGCGCGCCGTTTCGCGGCCGGTCTTGAGGCTGAACACGGCACCGACCAGCGGCACCAGCAACATGAACGAAAGGATGGGAAAGCCGGTCATCGTGCAATCACCCAGCTGATCGCGCCGACAAGGCCGACGAGCATGACCAGCGCATAGCTGTAGAGGTATCCGGACTGGAGCCTGACGGCCCCGCGGCTGGCGAGAGCGACGACCTTTGCGGCGCCGTTCGGACCGAAGCGGTCGATGATCCCGATGTCGCCCACCTTCCAGAATACCCGGCCCAGCCACAGGGCGGGACGGACGAAGATGACGTCATAGAGCTCGTCGAAGTACCACTTGTTGAGCAGGAAACGGTGGAGGAAACCGAACTGCCGGACAAATGCTGCCGGGAACGCCGGGTTCAGCACATAGGCATACGTCGCGATGGCCAGACCGGTCAGCATGACGCCTGCCGGTGCCAGCTTGACCCAACCCGGCACATGGTGCGCGGCATGGAGCAAGGCTTCGTCAAAGACCAGCGCACCCTTCCAGAATTCGCCGGTGCCTTCGCTCAGGAAGAACGGGGCGAACACAAACCCGGCAAACACCGCGCCAACGGTCAGCAGGATCAACGGCACCAGCATGTTGAGCGGGCTCTCATGCGGGTGATAGCCCAATGTGCCGTCGCTGGCATGCGCGTGGTCATGATCGCCGTGCCCATGCGCATGGTCATGACCATGATTATCGTGCCCATGCGCATCATGCGCTGCGTGCTGGATATGCTCCGACTGTTCCCAGCGCGGTTTGCCGAAGAACGTCAGGTACACCAGACGCCAGGAATAGAAGCTGGTCAGCAGCGCGGCAAAGATGCCCATCGCGAAAGCGAACATGCCGACTTCGGTACCACGGGCAAAAGCCGCTTCGAGGATCGCGTCCTTCGAATAGAACCCGGCAAAGCCGAACACGTCGTCGATGCCGACCCCGGTGATCGCCAGCGTACCGGCGGTCATCGCGGCAAAGGTCAGCGGGATTTTCTTCCACAGCCCGCCATAGTACCGCATGTCCTGTTCATGGTGCATGGCATGGATCACCGAGCCCGCGCCGAGGAACAGCAGCGCCTTGAAAAAGGCGTGGGTAAACAGGTGGAACATCGCCGCGCCATAGGCGCCGACACCGGCTGCAAAGAACATGTAGCCGAGCTGCGAACAGGTCGAATAGGCGATCACGCGCTTGATGTCGGTCTGCGTCGTGCCGACCGTCGCGGCAAAGAAACAGGTCAGCGCGCCGATCACGGTGACGAAATGCAGGGCCGTCGGACTTTGTTCGAACAGCGGCGACAAACGGCACACCATGAACACGCCGGCGGTCACCATCGTCGCCGCGTGGATCAGCGCCGACACCGGGGTCGGGCCTTCCATCGCGTCGGGAAGCCAGGTGTGCAGCCCAAGCTGCGCCGATTTGCCCATCGCGCCGATGAACAAGAGGATGCACAGCACCGTAGCCGTGTCGAAGCGATAGCCCAGAAAGCCGATCGTCGAACCGGCAAGACCCGGCGCATCATGCAGGATCTGCGGGATCGAGACCGTGCCAAACACCAGGAACACGCCGAAAATGCCGAGCATGAAGCCAAGGTCACCGACACGGTTGACCACAAAGGCCTTCATCGCGGCAGCATTGGCACTGGGCTTGCGAAACCAGAACCCGATCAGAAGGTACGAGGCGAGCCCCACCCCTTCCCAGCCGAAGAACATCTGGACCAGGTTGTTCGCCGTCACCAGCATCAGCATGGCGAAGGTAAACAGCGAGAGGTACGCGAAAAAGCGCGGCTGATCCGGCTCTTCGCTCATGTAACCCCATGAGTAGAGGTGAACGAGCGCCGAAACACTGGTGATCACCACCAGCATGACCGCAGTCAGCGTATCAACCCGCAAGGCCCAGGCAAAATCGAGATCCCCCGACTTTACCCAGCTCAGGATCGGTGTGACGCTCGCCTCGGCATGGCCGCCGAGAAACGAGCAGAAAATCGGCCAGGACAACCCGCACGCCAGGAACAGCGCGCCAGTGGTCAGGAGCTTGGCCGGAACGGCCCCGAGCGCCTTGTTGCCGAGCCCGGCGATGATCGCCGCAATCAGCGGCGCAAAGACGATGATCTGGATGGAAGACATCTGGATTCTCTCAGCCCTTCATCCGGTTGACGTCATCGACCGCGATCGTGCCGCGGTCACGGAAATAGATGACGAGGATAGCCAGCCCGATCGCCGCTTCGCCCGCCGCAACGGTCAGCACGAACATCGCGAAGATCTGCCCGACAAGATCGTGCAGGTACGCCGAGAACGCGACCAGATTGAGGTTTACCGACAGGAGGATCAGCTCGATGGCCATCAGGATGATGATGACATTCTTGCGGTTCAGAAAGATGCCGAGCACGCCGAGCACGAACATGATCGCGCTCACGACGACATAGTGGCCGATACCAATCACGAGCGTAGCTCCCTGGAAATCCGCTCACCCTGAGCTTGTCGAAGGGTCACAGCGACACCCCCTTGCCGATTTCGGGTTTCACGTTGATCGTCGCCTCTTCGGGGCGGCGGGCGACTTGCTTCGAAACGTTCTGGCCGCGCACATCGCTGCGCTGGCGATGGGTCAGCACGATCGCGCCGATCATCGCGACAAGCAGGATCATGCCGGCCGCTTCGAATTCGAAGAGATAATGCGTATAGAGCAGAGCGCCGATCGCTGCGGTGTTGGACAGACCGGCAGGAACCGCCGAAACGCTCGCCGCGTTGCCGATCGCGAGGTCACCGGCGCTGCGCACCAGAATGCCGACGAACAGTTCAACGAACAGCACGACACCCAGCACCACACCGAGCGGCGCATTGCGGATGAATCCGGCACGCATTTCGGCAAAGTCGATGTTGAGCATCATCACGACAAACAGGAACAGGACCGCAACCGCGCCGACATAGACGATGATCAGCAGCATCGCGATGAATTCGGCGCCTGCAAGCACCATCAGCCCGGCAGCGTTGAAGAACGCGAGGATCAGCCACAGCACCGAATGGACCGGGTTGCGCGCGAGGATGGTGACCGCCCCGGAGGTGATCATCATGGTCGCAAAGAGGTAGAAGGCAATTGCCTGGATCATGGACTTAGGCCCCCTTACCGGTACGGTGCATCGGCTTCGAGATTGGCAGCGATCGCTCGCTCCCACTTGTCGCCGTTGGCGAGCAGCTTGGCCTTGTCATAAAGCAGCTCCTCGCGGGTTTCGGTGGCGTATTCGAAGTTCGGCCCTTCGACGACCGCATCGACCGGGCAGGCTTCCTGGCAAAAGCCGCAGAAGATGCATTTGGTCATGTCGATGTCATAGCGTGTCGTGCGGCGCGAACCGTCGTCACGGGGCTCGGCCTCGATCGTGATCGCCTGCGCCGGGCAGACCGCTTCGCACAGCTTGCACGCGATGCAGCGCTCTTCACCGTTGGGATAGCGACGCAGCGCATGTTCACCGCGAAAACGCGGGGAAATCGGGCTCTTTTCGTAAGGGTAGTTAACGGTCGCCTTGGGCTTGAAGAAATACTTCAAGGTCAGCCAGTGCGCCTTGACGAACTCCCACAGGGTGAAGCTCTTGACGAGTTGCGCGGCGGTCATGCGAAATGTCCGATCAGCATCAGGTAGCCGCTGACGAGGAAGACGAACAGCAGCGAGAGCGGCAGGAAGATTTTCCAGCCAAGGCGCATCAACTGGTCATAGCGATACCGGGGAACGGTCGCCTTGACCCAGCTGAACACGAAAAAGCCAAACAGGATCTTGAGGATCAACCAGATCAGCCCGGGCACGAGATAGAGCGGCGCCCAGTTGAACGGCGGCAGATACCCGCCCCAGAACAACGTTGCATTGAGCGCGCACATCAGCAGCACGTTGGCATATTCGCCAAGCCAGTAGAGCGCGAAAGCCATCGACGAATATTCGGTCTGATAGCCGGCGACCAGTTCGCTTTCCGCTTCGGTCAGGTCGAACGGCGCGCGTTGCGTTTCGGCCATCGACGAGATCAGGAACATGACCCAGACCGGAAACAGCAGCGGGCTGCACCAGAAACCGTTGATCACGCCAAAGCCGAAGCCCTTTTGCGCCTCGACGATCACGCCGAGATTGAAGCTGCCGGCCCAGAGCACGACGCAGATCAGGATGAAACCGATCGAGACTTCATAGCTGATCATCTGCGCCGAAGCGCGCATCGCCGAAAAGAACGGATACTTCGAATTCGACGCCCATCCGGCAATGACGATGCCGTAAACCCCTAGCGAGGAGATCGCGAGGATATAGAGCAGCCCGACATTGATATCGGCGAGCATGGCACCATGCGCGAAGGGGATCACCGCCCAGGCAAGCAATGCCACGGTAAACGTGATGATCGGCGCGATCAGGAACAGCGTCTTGTTGGCCGCGGCAGGAATGATCGTTTCCTGCAGAAAGACCTTGAGACCATCGGCAAACGACTGAAGCAGGCCGAACGGGCCAACCACGTTGGGCCCGCGACGCAGCGCCATCGCCGCCCAGATCTTGCGGTCGGCATAGATCACCATCGCCACCGCCAGCATCACCGGCAGCGCGATCAGCAGGATCTCGATGATCGTGGCCAGCGTCCAGGCCCA
Organism: Novosphingobium sp. Fuku2-ISO-50; assembly: GCF_001519055.1. Classification (GTDB taxonomy): domain Bacteria; phylum Pseudomonadota; class Alphaproteobacteria; order Sphingomonadales; family Sphingomonadaceae; genus Novosphingobium. The sequence continues at coordinate 572,967 of NZ_KQ954286.1, forward strand.
CCCGAAGGGCAGACCAAGTCCTTGAAGAAACGGGGTCATTCCGCGGCCTCCGCCTGAATTTTGCCGTGAATCAATTCGGCCGAGCAGCGCTGCAATGTCGGGCTGGCGCGACCGATCGCGTTGGTCAGATAGCGATCCTTGACCGGATAGCCGATCACGCCCGAAGCATGCGCCCCAGCAGGCGCCGCCGGGATGTCGCCATAAGGCGCGAGCCCTTCGACACCGAGCGAGGGCACCTCGGCGATCATCGCGGCGCGCAATTCGTCAAAGCTGTCAAAGCCGACCGAAACGCCCAGGGCATCGGCGAGCGCGCGCAGGATCGACCAGTCTTCACGCGCGTCGCCGGGCGCAAAGACTGCTTTTTCCGCATATTGCACACGGCCCTCGGTATTGACGTAAGTGCCGTCCTTTTCGCTGAACGCGGCAGCCGGCAGGATCACGTCGGCGAGATGCGCCGCCTTGTCGCCGTGATGGCCGATGTGCACGATCATCGAATTGGCGAACTTGGCAAAGTCGACTTCGTCGGCACCGAGCGAGATCAGCAGCTTGGGCTGCGCGGCAACGAGATCGGCGATCCCGCCCTTCTGCGCAAAACCGAGCATCAGCCCGCCCATCCGCGCCGCAGCGAAGTGCAGCACGTTAAAGCCGCTCCACCCTTCGCGGACCAGATTGAAGCGCGCCGAAAAGGCAAGACCCGCTTCGAGACCGCCCTTGGCCAGCGCGCCGCCGCCGATGATGATCGCGGGGCGTGCCGCATTGGCAAACACCGAGGCCACGTCTTCGGGCAAGGCGTCGATCGCCCCGGCATCGTCGCCCAGATGCGTCGCGGCATAAGTCGGTTCCCACCAGGGCCCGATGATATAGACTTTGGCGCCCTTTTTGACGGCCTTGCGCAACCGGGGGTTGAGCAGCGGCGCCTCGTCGCGGACGTGGCTGCCGTAAATCAGGATTGCATCGGCATCCTCGATCCCGGCCAGCGTCGTGTTGAACGCGAGCACCGCGAGATTCGAGGTGTCATAGGCAAGGCCGGTCTGACGCCCTTCGAGCAAAGTCGAACCGAGCGCGGCAGCGAGCTTTTTGGCGGCAAACTGGGTTTCGCAATCGACCATGTCGCCCGCGATCACCGCAACCGAAGATCCCGGTTTGATCTTGCCGACCGCAGCCAGCGCTTCAGCCCACGTCGCTGCCTGAAGCTTGCCGTCGAGGCGCAGCCAGGGGCGATCGAGCCGGCGGTGAGTCAGCCCATCGACGAGGAAACGGGCGCGATCGGCCAGCCATTCCTCGTTCACGTCGTCATTCACACGGGGCAGGATGCGCAGAACTTCACGACCGCGCGAATCCAGCCGGATATTGGCCCCGATCGCGTCGGACACGTCGATCGACAGCGTCTTCTTCAATTCCCACGGCCGCGCTTCGAATTCATAGGGACGGCTGGTCAGCGCACCGACCGGGCACAGATCGATGACATTGGCCGACAGCTCGTGCTTCGCGGCCTTTTCCAGATAGGTCGAGATCTGGGTCTTTTCGCCGCGATAAAGCGCGCCGATTTCATCGACCCCGGCCACTTCCTCGCTGAACCGCACACAGCGCGTGCAGTGAATGCAGCGGGTCATCACCGTCTTGATCAGCGGGCCCATGTTCTTCTGCGTGACCGCGCGCTTTTCTTCGTGATAGCGCGAACCGCCACGGCCATAGGCCACCGACTGATCCTGAAGATCGCATTCGCCGCCCTGATCGCAAATCGGGCAATCGAGCGGGTGGTTGATGAGCAGGAACTCCATCACCCCTTCGCGCGCCTTCTTGACCATTTCGCTGTCGGTGCGGATTTCCTGGCCTTCGCTGGCCGGAAGCGCGCACGACGCCTGCGGCTTGGGCGGCCCGGGCTTCACCTCGACCAGACACATGCGGCAATTGCCGGCAATCGACAGGCGCTCATGATAACAGAAGCGGGGGATTTCCTTGCCGGCGAGCTCGCAGGCCTGGAGCACGGTGGCCCCGGCCGGAACTTCGAGTTCGACGCCGTCTACTTTGACCTTGGGCATTATTCGGCAGCCTCCCGAAGCGCACCTCTTTCGAGGATGCGGCGTTCGATCTCGGGGCGGAAATGGCGGATCAGGCCCTGGATCGGCCAGGCCGCCGCGTCACCCAGCGCACAGATCGTATGACCTTCGACCTGCTTGGTGACATTGAACAGCATGTCGATTTCCTCGACTTCGGCATCGCCCGTGCGCAGGCGCTCCATGACGCGCCACATCCAGCCGGTGCCTTCGCGGCAAGGCGTGCACTGACCACAGCTTTCATGCATGTAGAAGTGCGAAAGCCGCGCGATCGCCCGGACGATGTCCGTCGACTTGTCCATGACGATGACCGCCGCCGTGCCGAGGCCCGAGCCCAGCGCGCGCAGTCCGTCAAAGTCCATCGGCGCATCCATGATCTGCTCGGCCGGAACCAGCGGCACCGAAGACCCGCCGGGGATCACCGCGAGCAGATTGTCCCATCCGCCGCGAATGCCGCCGCAATGGCGCTCGATCAGCTCGCGAAACGGGATCCCCATTTCTTCTTCGACCACGCAGGGCTTTTCGACATGCCCCGAGATCTGGAAGAGCTTGGTGCCCTTGTTGTTGTCGCGCCCAAACGAGGAAAACCACGCCGCGCCGCGACGCAGGATGGTCGGAGCCACCGCGATCGATTCGACGTTGTTGACCGTGGTCGGGCAGCCATAAAGCCCGGCGCCTGCCGGAAACGGCGGCTTGAGCCGCGGCTGGCCCTTCTTGCCTTCGAGGCTTTCGATCATCGCGGTCTCTTCGCCGCAGATATAGGCGCCCGCGCCGCGATGGACGAAGACGTCAAAATCATAGCCCGAACCCGCAGCGTTGCGACCGACAAGACCCGCATCATAGGCTTCGCGCACGGCCGCAAACAGCGTTTCGGCTTCGCGGATATATTCGCCGCGAATATAGATATAGGCCGCGCGCGCACCCATCGCAAAACCGGCAAGCAGCGCGCCTTCGATCAGCTTGTGCGGATCGTGGCGGATGATTTCGCGGTCCTTGCACGAGCCAGGCTCGGATTCGTCGGCGTTGATGACCAGAAAGCTGGGCCGTCCATCGCGCGATTCCTTGGGCATGAAGGACCACTTCATGCCGGTCGGGAAGCCCGCGCCTCCGCGCCCGCGCAACCCCGAATCCTTCATTTCCTGAATGATCGCGTCACGCCCGCGTTCGAGCAGAGCCTTGGTATTGTCCCAATCGCCGCGCGCTTGCGCCGCAGCCAGATTCCACGGCTGAAAGCCGTAAAGATTGGTGAAGATGCGATCTTTGTCGAGCAGAGCCATGACTTACCACTCCCCTCGATAATCGTGGTTCCCGGTCACCATCGCCGTCAGCGAGGTGGCCCCGCCCAACGGTTCGACCGTGTGACGCCCCGGCGCTTGCGTGCCGGTCTTGGGCTGACGGCCTGCCGCGAGTTCGTCGAGAATGTGTGTCACGCTTTCGGCGGTCAGATCTTCGTAGTTATCGTCGTTGATCTGAACCATCGGGGCCGAAGCGCAGTTGCCCATGCATTCGACTTCGGTCAGCGTGAACACGCCGTCCGCCGTGGTGTGGCCCTTTTTCAGACCGCGCGCCTTGCACGCCGCCAGAATGTCGTCCGACCCGCGCAGCATGCACGGCGTCGTGCCGCAGACCTGAACGTGGAACCGGCCGATCGGCGCGATGTTGTACATCGTGTAGAACGTCGCGACTTCGAGCACGCGGATGACCGGCATGTCGAGATAGGTCGCGACATATTCGATCACCGGCAGCGGCAACCAGCCTTGCGTGTTCTCTTCGGCGCCGACCTGACGCTGCGCGAGATCGAGCAACGGCATGACCGCGCTGCGCTGACGCCCGGCAGGATAGCGCGCAACGATTTCGATCGCCTTGGCGGCATTGTCGCCGGTCCAGGCAAACTGACCCCAGCGCGCGCGCAGTTCGGGGCTATCGGGTTCGGGATGACGGTCGGCCATCTCAGGCAATGTCCTTGATAATAAAGGCAGGTGTACCGATCATGATCAACGCCCCGCCCGTTTCAACCAGAGCCCCTGGCCCCACTGTACCAGTTCATAGCCGGCGACCATGGCGAGCAGCATGGGCATCCACGCCGGCGTCGGCGAGCCTTTCCAGGTGGCAAGCAGGAACACGCCGGCCGTGGCCAGCCCGACGAGGCAGGCCACGATCGACACATGCCGCAAGAGGCCAGGGCGCGACGGCGCGCTCACCGGTCGCACTCCCCGAACACCACGTCGATGGCGCCCAGAATGGCGGTCGCGTCGGGCAGCATGTGACCCTTCGACATGAAGTCCATCGCCTGCAGATGCGAAAACGCGGTCGGGCGGATCTTGCAGCGATAGGGCTTGTTGCTGCCGTCGCTGACCAGATAGACGCCGAATTCGCCCTTGGGGCTTTCGGTGGCGACGTAGACTTCGCCCGCCGGAACGTGAAAGCCTTCGGTGTAGAGCTTGAAGTGATGGATCAGCGATTCCATCGAGCTCTTCATCTCTCCGCGCTTGGGCGGCGAGACCTTGCGGTCCGACGAAGCGATCGGGCCTTCGGGCATGTCTGCCAGACACTGTTTCATGATGCGGGCCGACTGGCGCACTTCCTCGACGCGGACCATGAACCGGTCATAGCAGTCGGAATTGGTGCCGACCGGAATTTCGAAATCCATCCGGTCATAGACATCATAGGGCTGCGCCTTGCGCAGATCCCAGGGAATGCCCGCAGCGCGGATCATCGGACCCGAAAAGCCCCAGGCCAGCGCGTCTTCCTTGCTGACCAGAGCAATGTCGACATTGCGCTGTTTGAAGATGCGGTTGTCGACGACCAGGCTCATCGCGTCTTCGAACAATTCGGGCAGGCGCGTATCGAGCCATTCGCCGATGTCGGTCAGCAGCTTGAGCGGCACGTCCTGATGCACGCCGCCGGGGCGGAACCAGGCCGAATGCATCCGCGCGCCCGAAGCGCGTTCAAAAAACGTCAGACAGTCTTCGCGGATCTCGAACATCCACAAGTTCGGCGTCATCGCGCCGACGTCCATGACGTGGCTGCCGAGATTGAGCATGTGATTGCAGATGCGCGTCAGTTCGGCAAACAGCACGCGCAGATACTGCGCGCGGATCGGCACTTCGACATTGAGCATCTTTTCGATCGCCAGCACGTAGGAATATTCCATGGCCAGCGGCGAACAGTAATCAAGCCGGTCGAAGTACGGCAACGCCTGAAGATAGGTCTTGTACTCGATCAGCTTTTCGGTGCCGCGATGCAGCAGGCCGACATGCGGATCGATGCGTTCGATGATTTCGCCGTCAAGCTCCATCACCATGCGCAAGACCCCGTGCGCCGCAGGGTGCTGCGGGCCGAAGTTGATGGTGTAGTTGCTGATGACTTCATCGCCGGTCGTCGGCGACTGTTCGAGAGTAAAGCTCATGCCTTCTCTCCCTGTGCCTTTTCATCGCCGGGCAGCACGTAATGCGGCCCTTCCCACGGACTGGTGTAATCGAACTGGCGAAGATCCTGCGCCAGGCGCACCGGTTCGTAGACCACGCGCTTGTCCTCTTCGGAATAGCGCAGTTCGACATAGCCGGTCAGTGGGAAGTCCTTGCGGAACGGATGCCCCTGAAAGCCATAGTCGGTGAGAATGCGGCGCAGATCGGTGTTGCCTGCAAACAGCACGCCGAACATGTCGTAGACTTCGCGTTCGTACCAGCCGGCATTGGGCCACAGCGTCGTCACCGTCGGCACCGGAGTCGCTTCGTCGGTCGAAACCTTGACGATCAGGCGCAAGTTGCGCGTGACCGACAGCAGGCAATAGACGACTTCGAAGCGCTCGGCCCGGTCGGGATAATCGACACCGGCGATGTCCATCAACTGCTGAAACGATTCCTCGTCGCGGATCGTGCGCAGCACGTCTTCGACCTGATCGCGCACGACCGTCAGAACGATTTCGCCATGTTCTTCGCGCGAGGCGACGACCGCATCGCCAAGCCGCGCGAGAAGTCCGTCGAGCACACCGTCAAACGAGGCGTAACGCGGTGCGGAGTGGAGCACGTGTGCCATCCCTTGCCCCTTTCTCAGCGCGCCAGCGTGCCGGCGCGGCGGATTTTCCGCTGCAACTGCATCACGCCATAGAGCAGTGCCTCGGCAGTCGGCGGGCAACCGGGGACATAGATGTCGACCGGCACGATGCGATCGCAACCGCGCACCACCGAATAGCTGTAATGGTAATAGCCGCCGCCATTGGCGCAACTGCCCATCGAGATGACGTACTTGGGGTCCGACATCTGGTCATAGACCTTGCGCAGCGCGGGGGCCATCTTGTTGCACAGCGTACCGGCCACGATCATCACGTCGGACTGACGCGGAGAAGCGCGCGGGGCAACGCCGAAACGCTCCATGTCATAACGCGGCATGTTGACGTGGATCATCTCGACCGCGCAGCAGGCGAGGCCGAATGTCATCCACCACAACGAGCCGGTACGAGCCCATTGAAACAATTCCTCGGTCGACGTGACAAGGAAACCCTTGTCCGACACTTCGGCATTGAGGCTGTCGAAAAACGCCTGATCGGGCGCGATGAGGTTCGCGCCGCCAACGGGCACGGGAGAGGTCGCCATGTCGTTCATTCCCAGTCCAGCGCCCCTTTCTTCCAGGCATAGATGAATCCGATGACCAGTTCGAACAGGAACAGCATCATCGTCGTCCAGCCTGTCCATTGCGTCTGTTTCAGGCTGACCGCCCAGGGAAACAGGAACGCGGCCTCCAGATCGAAGACGATGAACAGGATCGCCACGAGATAGAAACGCACGTCGAACTGGCTGCGCGGATCTTCGAACGCGGGGAAACCGCATTCATATTCCGACAGCTTTTCGGGATCAGGATTGTGCGTACCGGTCAGGCGCGATGCACCGATCGGCAGGAAAACGAAGGCAGCAGAAAGCGCCAGCGCAATTCCGAGGAAAATGAGGATCGGCAGGTAACCTGCCAGATAGGATGTTTGGTCGACCAAGGGGCTGACTCGCCTTTTTAAGTCTGTGCCCCGGCCCCTAGTCCCGCCTCGGCCCCGGCGCAAGTGGTTGGCATTGCATATTTGCCGGCTTGCCCCATCCTTTTTGGGCAGTGCAACATGGCAAAATGATCAATTTTCGGCTGATTTCCGTGACGTTGCGGGCATTCGCACGGTAAAGTGGCAATCCGCACCGACCATGGTCGACGGTCGCACGATTGCGCCGATCGACCATGCGCGTGCATCGATTGCATGTTGGATCATGCCGCTATTTCAACTGCATCTTCAACGTGCGCTGCGTTGCCTTGCCATAAGGCGGCATCAGCCCGGCAAGCCCGGCGACATTGATCGCCGGCTGACGATAGACCGCGCGCGCGTGGCTGAAACTGCGAAAACCCTCGATACCGTGATAGCTGCCCATGCCCGACGGCCCGACCCCGCCAAACGGCAAGTCATCGGCCGAGACATGGAAGATCACGTCATTGACCGTGACCCCGCCCGAGATCGTGCGCGTGAGCACGCGTTCGCGTTCGCGCGAATCCTCGCCGAAGTAATAGAGGCCGAGCGGGCGGTCGTGCGCGTTGACATAATCGATCGCCTCATCGACCCCGCGATAGGTCATGACCGGCAGGATGGGACCGAATATCTCGTCCTGCATGACCTTCATGTCGTCGTTGACGCCCTTCAGGATGGTCAGCGGCAGCTTGTTGCCGTTGGTCGAGGCAAAGTCTTCGCCGCCGGGATTGACCACGATCGCCTCGGCACCCTTGTCCACCGCGTCTTCGACCAGTCCGACCAGCCGGTCGCGATGGCGGCGATTGATCACCGACGTATAGTCGTCATTGGACAGCAGCGTCGGATACATCGCCGCAACGCTCGCTTCGATCGCGCCGATCGCGCGGTCGGCCATGTCCTCGGGCACCATCATATAGTCGGGCGCGAGGCAGATCTGCCCGGCATTCATCATCTTGCCGAGCGCAATCCGCTGCGCAGCGCGCTGAATATCGGCGCTTCGGCCCAGGATCGTCGGCGATTTTCCACCGAGTTCAAGCGTCGTCGGAACCAGGTTTTCCGCCGCCGCCCGCAAGACATGGCGCCCCACGCCCGTCGCGCCGGTAAACAGCAGATGATCGAACGCAAGACCGCAGAACGCCTGCCCGACTTCGGGCCCGCCTTCGATCACGGCGACTTCGTCTTGTGCGAAATAGCGCGACAGGACGTCTGCCAGCAGCGCGGACGTCGCCTCGGTGAATTCGCTCGGCTTGATCAGGGCCCGGTTGCCTGCGGCAAAGACTTGCGCCAGCGGCGCCAGAGTCAGCCCGATCGGGAAATTCCACGGCGAAACGATGCCGATGACGCCCTTGGGTTCATGGCGCACTTCGGCCCTCGCCCCGAGCAGTCCCAGCGGAAACATCGTTCCGCGCCGCTCGGGCCGGGTCCAGCGCGACAGGTTCTTTTCGCAATAGCGCACCAGACTGAGCGAGGGCATCACGTCGGTCAGCATCGACTGTTCATGGCTGCGATGGCCGAAATCCTCGCTCATGGCGCGAGCGAATGCCGCCCCATGCTCCTTGAGCACCGTGGCCAGCCGCGCCAACCGGTCGCGGCGCACGCTCAACGCCTCGGGCCGCGCCTCGACAAAGGCGCGCTTCTGCCGCTCGAGCAGCGCCTGCATCGCTGCGGGGGTGTTGCCGGCCCCGGTCTCGTTCACTGCGCCTGCCATGTTCTTCTCCCCGTTTTTCTGCGGCGAATCGGCCGCCACGCGGTCGCTGCCGCAATTGCATTTCCGGATTGTCTCCGGGCCGTAGCGTCAACACAGCCTGAAACGGCCAAAACCCGCCTTTTCCCGGCGAGTTTACGCCTCGTCTGCGGCTTGGCAACCGATCCTCGCGTGGTGCAGCGCAACATTTTCGCGGCCGGGCGCCCCTTCGTCGAATTGCAAAGAGCGGCCCGGGGCACTAGATGCAGACACAGCAGAACAGACACGAGCAGAGGAACTTTCTCATGGCCCAGTTTTCCGCCGCCGATCCGGTCGTCATCCTCTCTTATGCGCGCACACCGATGGGCGCGATGCAAGGCGCGCTGGCCGATGTCTCGGCCACCGACCTCGGCGCCACTGCGGTCAAGGCCGCCGTCGCCCGCTCGGGCGTTGCCGGTGACAAGTTCGATCGCGTTTACATGGGCTGCGTCCTGCCCGCCGGGCTCGGCCAGGCGCCCGCACGCCAGGCCGCGATCAAGGCCGGACTGCCCACCTCGGTTCAGGCAACCACGGTCAACAAGGTTTGCGGCTCGGGCATGCAGACGCTGATCATGGGCGCCGAAGCGCTGGCATCGGGTTCGGTCGACTATGTCGTGTCGGGCGGCATGGAATCGATGACCAACGCGCCCTACATTTTGAAAAAACACCGTTCGGGCGCACGCATCGGCCATGACATCGCTTATGACCACATGTTCCTCGACGGTCTCGAAGACGCGTATGAAGCCGGTCGCGCGATGGGCACTTTTGCCCAGGAAACGGCCGACGCCTATCAACTGACCCGCGAGGCGCAGGACGCCTATGCAATCGAATCGCTGCACCGCGCCAAGAGTGCGATCGCCGACGGTCGCTTTGTCGATGAAATCGCACCCGTCACGGTGAAATCGCGCGCCGGCGAAACGATCGTCGACACCGACGAAGCGCCGGGCAAGGGCAAGCCGGACAAGATCCCGACGCTCAAGCCCGCCTTTGCCAAGGACGGCACGATCACCGCGGCGACATCGTCATCGATCTCCGACGGCGCGGCTGCGCTCGTCTTGACCCGCCAGTCGGTGGCCACGGCGGAAGGGCTGACTCCGGTCGCCCAGGTCATCGCCCTGGCCGCGCATGCTCAGGAACCCAAGGATTTCACCACCGCTCCGGTCGGCGCCATCAAAAAGCTGCTCGCCCGTGCCGGCTGGTCGATCGACGATGTCGACTTGTTCGAAGTCAACGAAGCCTTTGCCTGCGTCGCGATGTTCGCGATGCACGACCTCGGCATCCCGCATGACAAGGTCAACGTCAACGGCGGCGCGACCGCGCTCGGCCACCCGATCGGCGCTTCGGGCGCACGCATCATCACCACGCTGATCAGCGCCTTGAAGGCGCGCGGGCTCAAGAAGGGCGTGGCCAGCCTGTGCATCGGCGGCGGCGAAGCCACTGCCGTGGCGATTGAACTGGTCTGATTGACTTGAAACGGGGGGTTTTGCCGACCGGCGAAACCCCTCACCGTTCGGCGCACGATCAGGGCTTGGCCGCGCCCCACAGCGCGGATTCCCGAACGAAGCCCTGCCGGCCATCGATGTCGACCTTGCACCAGCCGACATTGCAGTCACCGGTCAGCCGGGCAATCACGCCGGGCTCTGCGCGCCACAACATGCGGCCCGATCCATCGCGATTTTCGCGGATCTCGGCGATTGCATCACGCACCATCGCGGTATGCGCCTTGCGTGAAACGAACTGGGTCAGCATCCAGCCGCGCGCGCCATCGGGATCTTCGACCAGAACCCAGCCGCCCATTTCGCGCAACACCTTGAGCGGCAATCCGGCGCGGACATAGATCCAGTTGATGCGATAATCGCGCCCCGGCCCGACGCGCATGTTGGTCTGGCTGTTGCGAAGCGACACCCAATAGGAACTTGCCTCGCTGTCGGCGGCGTGCGCCGCATGAGGCCGCACGTCAAACACCATGGCCACCAGCCCGAGCGCCAGCGCGCCCGCAGCCGCCAAACCAAACGCTCTCGAGAGCGGTGTCGTGTCCTTCATCCGCAACGGCATCGGCATCGGCGATACACCATCATGCGCGAAGGGCAAGGCGCCGCCGCACCACAAGCGGTGGACATTTCCCGACGTCTGCCCCCGGACACTTGACCCCTGCCCCACCGCCGGACTAGCGATAGGCCATGCCGAGCCACACGCCCAGCGTTACCCCGCCTGTCGAAACTCGCCGCGTGGCGGGCAAGCCCCGCGTCGTCGTCACCCGGCGGCTGCTGCCCGAGACCGAGGCACGCATGGCCGAATTGTTCGACGTCGTGCTCAATCGCGACGATCACGCATTGAGCCGCGACGAACTGATCGCCGCGATGGCTGATGCCGACGTATTGGTGCCGACCGTCACCGACACGATCGACGCCGACCTGATCGCGCTGGCACCGCCCCGGCTGCGGCTGATTGCCAATTTCGGCGCAGGCATCGACCATATCGACCTCCTTGCCGCGCGCGCGCGCAAGATCATGGTGACCAACACGCCGGGCGTGTTCACCGACGATACCGCCGACATGACGCTCGCGCTGATCCTGTCGGTCGCCCGGCGGCTGAATTACGGCGGGCGCCTCTTGCGCAGCGGGCAATGGCATGGCTGGTCGCCCTCGACTCTGCTCGGCCATCGCCTTGGCGGGCGCGTGCTGGGGATCGTCGGCATGGGCCGGATCGGCCAGGCGGTTGCACACCGCGCGCGGGCCTTTGGCATGCCGATCGTCTATCACAACCGCCATCGCGTGCCCGAAGCGCTCGAAACCATGCTCGGCGCGCGGTACGAACCCGATCTCGACGCGCTATTGACGGCAACCGACATCCTGACGCTGCATTGCCCGGCGACGCCCGAAACGCTTCATCTGATCGACGCGCGGCGGATCGCACTGATGAAGCCCGGCGCCTTTATCATCAATACCGCGCGCGGGACGATCGTCGAGGAAGAAGCGATGATCCAGGCGCTCGGCTCGGGCCATCTCGGCGGCGCCGGACTCGACGTGTTCGAACACGAACCGCTGGTCGACCAACGCCTGCGCGATCATCACAACGTCGCCATCCTGCCGCACATGGGCAGCGCCACGGTCGAAGGACGCATCGCCTCGGGCGACAAGGTCATCGCCAACATCCGCTTTTGGGTCGACGGCCACCGTCCGCCCGATCAGGTGCTGGAAGGCTGGGCCTGAGAGACAGGGGGCCAGATTGCTAGTGGTCCGTTAAGCATGGGCGAGGCATAAGGCCTGCGAATGACCCCACGGTCTTGGCAGGGACAGGCATGCGGATTTCGAACGCGATCAGGATTTGGCTGCGCAGGATCGGATTGGCCAAAATCGGATTAGCCAGTATCGGTTTGCGTTGGATGGCGGGGCTGCTGGCTTTCGCCCCTTCGCTCGCGCATGCACAAGTCGATGGCGGCGATGCGGTCGACAGCGGTGATACCGCCTTCGTGCTCGGCATGGCCCTGCTTGCGCTGGCCTTGATCCTGCCGGGCATCATCCTCCATCATGGCGGGCGATTGCGGGCAAAAGCCTTCGCCGCGACGGCAACCGAAGTCGGCGCCATTGCCGCGATCGTCACACTGGCGTGGGTCGCGGTCGGTTATACGCTCGGGTTTGGCAACGTCACCAGCGGCTGGCTGGGCAGCGGCAATGCCTGGATGCTGCTCGATCTTGCCAATGTGCGCGGATCGAGCGCTGTGCCCGAAACCGCCTTCGTGCTGTTGCAACTGGGTTTTGCCGTGCTCGCCGCGACGCTTTTGACCGGGGCATGGGCCGAACGCGGAAACATCGCCTGGATCGTTCCCTTTGCGGGGCTGTGGAGCCTGGTCGTCTATGCCCCGCTGGCCCATTGGATCCGGGGCGGCGGCTGGCTGGAAACGCGGCTTGGCACCGTCGATTTCGGCGGCGCGCTGGTGGTCCATGGCTGTGTCGGGATATCGGCACTGGTCATCACGTTGCTGATGGGGCGGCGCGCGCGGTTGACCGGAGCCGATGGTCCGCACGGGTCGGCACCGGGGCTGGCGCTGGCCGGGACCGGCATGGTGTGGGCCGCGTTGCTGGCCCTGACCGCCGGGGCAACACTGGCCGCCAGCGATGATGCCGCAACCGCCTTGATCAATGCGCAAGTTGCCGCCGCCGCAGGAGCGTTGACCTGGCTGCTCGCCGATACGCTGGCCAGTGGCAAAGCCCATCCGTTCAGCCTCGCACGGGGGGCACTGGCAGGCCTGATTGCGGCAAGCGCGGCCGCCAATGCCATCGCCCCGGGCACGGCGATGCTGGCCGGGCTGGCCGGTGCGCTGGTCGGCTGGATCGCGGCGCGCCTGATCCGGGCGAGCGGGATCGACGACGCGGTCGACCTTGTCGCGGTCCATGGCTTCGGCGGGCTGGCCGGCGCCATGCTCGCCGCGCCGCTGATCGCCGGAACGCTGGGCGGGACCGGCTATGCCCCCGGCATGGGCCCGCTGCGCCAGGTCATCGCCCAGGCGATGGGCGTGGGCGTGGTCGTGGCATGGAGCGCCATCGGCACTGCGATCGTCGCGCTGATGGTCGCCATGATCGTGCCGATGCGCATCAGCGAAGCCGCCGAGATCGACGGCGCCGATCAGGCAAACCACGGCGTTTCAAGCCGGGATTGCGAATAGGTCCAACACCTCCCCCAGCGCGCCCCGCGCATTTTTTGGGGGCGCGTTTTGGGGAGGCGCCGTTGATCAGTCGCCGGTCAGGATGCGATCGACCAGTTGCTTCACCGTCGGGGTGAAGCCGTTCGAATAGAACGGATCCTGCTTGAAGCGATAGGCGGCGTGCCCTGCAAACATCAGGTTCTGGTCAATGTCGCCGCCATGCGCGATGTCCTGCAGCGTCTTTTGAATGCAGAAGCTGCGCGGATCGGCGAGACGGCCGGTCGAATAGTCGTCGTGATCCTTCCACGACGAAAAACCGCAATGCGACAGACAGCCCATGCAATCGGCCTGATCCTTGCGGATCGCGTCGCGTTCTTGCGCAGAAACAAACACCACGGTGTCATCGGGCGTGCGCAGCGCGTGTTCGAAACCTTGCGCCGCCCATTCGCGCGCGCGGCCCAGATCGGTCGGCGTCACCCAGAAATTCTTGCCGCGCACGCCGACGTCAAGCTGCACGGTGTGTTCGCCTGCCGAGACGCGCGAATAGGGGATCTGCCGCTCGCTGCGCGCTTCGAGACTGCGCAGAAACGGATTGCGCACCGCCGAGGAATAAAAGCCGGTCGGCGAAAAACGATGGAGCAGGACGTCGCCCGGATCGAGCGTGCGCAGGCGATCCTTCCACTCTTGCGGAATCGGGCTTTCCGCCGTCAGCAAGGGGCGCGTGCCGAACTGGAACGCAATCGAGCCCAGCTCGGGATTGCCGATCCAGTCGTTCCATTCGCGCAGGAACCACACGCCGCCGGCCATGATGATCGGCACATCGTCCGACACGCCTTCGGCGCGCATCGTGTCGCGCAGCGCCTTGACGCGGGGATAGGGATCTTCGGGCTTGCGCGGGTCTTCCGCGTTGGACAGGCCGTTGTGCCCCCCGGCCAGCCAGGGGTCTTCATAGACCACCGCCGCCATCAGGTGCGCGACCTTGTGATAGGCGCGTTTCCACAGCGCACGAAAGGCGCGGCCCGAAGACACGATCGGCAGGTAATTGACATTGAACCGCGCCGCGATTTCCGACAGCTTGTAAGGCATGCCCGCGCCGCAGGTGACGCCTGTGACAAGGCCCTTGGTGCGTTCGAGCACGCCTTCGAGCACGGCTTGCGCCCCGCCCATTTCCCACAGCACGTTGATATTGATCGCACCATGACCGCCCGCGATGTCATGCGCGCGGTGCACCTGTTCGACCGCGCCGTCGATGGCATAGCGGATCAGTTGTTCGTGCCGTTCGCGGCGGGTCAGTTGCGGATAGAGCTGGGGTACGATCTTCCCCTCGGGATCGTAGCTGTCGGCGTTGACCGCGCTGACCGTGCCGATACCGCCCGCCGCAGCCCAGGCGCCCGAACTGGCGTGATTGGTGGCGGCAACCCCCTTGCCCCCCTCGATCAACGGCCAGACTTCACGACCGCCATAAAGGATCGGCTTCAAACCTTTGAAAACAGACATATTACACTTTCAGACCTGACAACCGGCTCATTCGTGTCGCCACGCCAGCCATCGATAGCAACCCCCACGGCCCCCCAACCGGGCCGCCTGTAGCTCTCAGGTTAGGCGCAATTGCACCAAAGCGGAAGAGCATTGCCCTGAAATTACCGCCGGGACATCACCGTTGGGCAATCGGCAAAATCAGCGACTTCGCTCGCCTGCCCCTCGGTCAATCGTCATCCTCGACCGCAACCTTTTCGCCGGTCACCCGCTGCGACAGCGCCGCCGCCATGAACGGATCGAGCGCGCCGTCGAGCACTTCGCCCGGGTTGGTCGAGACGACCCCGGTGCGCAGATCCTTCACCTGCTGATAGGGTTGCAGCACGTAGGAACGGATCTGGTGCCCCCAGCCGATCTCGGTCTTGGAGGCATATTCGCCGCTGGCCACCGCTTCGCGCTTGGCCAGTTCCGCTTCATAGAGCCGCGCGCGCAACATCCCCATCGCCGTGGCGCGGTTCTTGTGCTGGCTGCGGTCGGATTGGCTGGCGACGATGATCCCGCTCGGAATGTGGGTAATGCGCACCGCCGAATCGGTGGTGTTGACGTGCTGCCCGCCAGCGCCGGAGGCACGATAGGTATCCATTTTCAGGTCGGCGGGGTTGATCTCGATATCGATATTGTCGTCGATTTCGGGATAGACCCAGACCGAGCTGAACGACGTATGGCGCCGCGCCGAGCTGTCATAAGGGCTGATCCGCACGAGCCGGTGCACGCCGCTTTCGGTCTTGGCATAGCCATAGGCGTTTTCGCCCTTGATCAGCAGCGTCGCGCTCTTGATCCCGGCGGCTTCGCCCGCGTGATAGTCGACCAGTTCGACCTTGTAGCCATGCCGTTCGCCCCAGCGCGTATACATGCGCTGCAGCATTTCGGCCCAGTCCTGGCTTTCGGTGCCGCCCGCGCCCGCATGGACTTCGAGGAAGGCATTGTTGGCGTCGGCTTCACCGGCAAGCAAGGCCTGCACTTTGTCGGCATCGGCACGCGCGGCCAGCCGGCTGAGCGTTTCGAGCCCTTCGGCCACGATCGCGTCATCGCCTTCGGCTTCGCCCAGTTCGATGAATTCGACGGCATCGGCCATTTCCTGACCGATCTGGTTCACCGTGCCGATCGAGGCTTCGAGCCGCCGACGTTCGCGCATGACCGCTTCGGCCTGCTTGGGATCGTCCCACAGCTTCGGATCCTCGACTCGCGCATTCAGCTCGTCGAGCCGCCGCACCGCGCGATCCCAGTCGAGAAACTTGCGGACCAGCGCGAGCGCGCGTTCGATGCGGTCGATATGGGCCTGCCCTTCGGCACGCATGACTTTTCCACTCCATCGCCCCGGTGCGCAAGACAGCGCACCGCATTACAAAAACGACAAGCTGCGCCGCTTAACGAAGCGACGCAGCTTGTAAAGCCGCTTCTGGCCCTGCCTGCCGGTGGGGCCGGGCCGTCAATGTTCCTTGTTGAGCATTTTCACCAGTGCGAGCGTCTGTTCGACATGGCTGTGCCAGTCCATATCGGTATGGGCAAAGGCAATGCGGCCGTCGGGTGTGATCACATAGCTGGTGCGGCTCGCCAATCCGGTGTTCTTGCCGTCGGCGACGAGCGCGACGTCATAGGCCTTGATCACCTCCGGGCTGGCGCTGGCGACGGTAAACTTGTCCCGGCATTCCATTGTCGAGAACTTCTGCAGCGACTCGATCGAATCGTTCGACATGCCGACCACGGTTGCCCCGGCCTTGGCGAAATCGGCGCTGGCCTCGGCAAAGGCGTGCGCTTCGAGCGTGCAGCCGGGGGTAAATGCCTTGGGATAGAAATAGAGAACCACCGCCCCCTTGGCGAGCAGCGCCTTGAGCGAGACGGGCAACGGCTTTCCGCCGAGCGCCCCTTGTGTGGTGAAATCGGGCGCGGTTGCCCCCACGGCCAGTTCGGCGTGAGCGGCAAGCGGGGCCAGGGCGAGCGAAAGCGCGGCAGCGGCCGCAGCAAGGCGATGTGGGATCATGACGCAGACGATACCACAGCCGCGCGCGCTCTCAAGCGGCAAGACGTCCTGCCCAAATCAAGCGCACGCCCCGATCGATAGCCCACCTTGATCAATAGACCGTGCCCTGCTCCTCGACGGCATCGCCATCGCTCGAGCCGATCGCCCCGGCGCCGTAGCGCGCGGCATAAGCCTTGCGCAACGCATCGAGCACCGCCTCGCGCGTCGAGACTTGAAGATCGCGGCTGGTGCGGCGCGGCTCGCTGTCGGGCTTGAACGCTTCCCAGATCACCCCGGCCTTGGGATCGCGATCGGCCGGCGTGCCTTCGAACACGCGCTTGCCCGAAACACGGTCGATCTTGACCAGCCGGATGCCTTCGGGCGCAGTGAACGGAATCGCATGCCATTGGTCGCGCGTGGCCTGGACGAATTGTTTGAAGATCGGCGCGGCGATCCGCCCGCCTTGCGCATAGCCGCCCAGACTGCGCGGCTGATCATAGCCCATGTAGATCCCGGCGATGATGCGCGGGCTGCCGCCGACGAACCAGACATTGGTCGGCCCCGACGTCGTGCCGGTCTTGCCGAACAGCGGCAAATCGAGATCGCGCAGACTGGCCGCCGTACCGCGCACGACCACGCCTTCGAGCATGTGTACCACCTGATAGGCCGTGCGCGCGTCGAGCGCCTGGCGTCCGGTCGGTTTGAAGCGCGGCATCGGCTTGCCGTCCCACTGTGCCATGTTGCACGTGTCGCACGTCCGCTTGTCGGCGCGGAAAATCACTTTGCCGTTGCGGTCCTGGACAAAGTCGATGAGCGTCTGGTCATGCAGCCGGCCATGATCGGCAAGCGCGCCATAGGCATTGACCATGCGTGAGACGGTGGTGTCGCCCGCGCCCAGCGCCATCGACAGATAGGCGGGATAGGCGCCGATCCCGACCGTCTTGATCGTGCGCACGACTTTGTCCATGCCGACATCGTTGGCGATCCGCACGGTCATCAGGTTGCGCGATTGTTCGAGGCCCCAGCGCATGGTGTGGCTGCCGCCGCCGCCTTCGTCGCCAAAGTTCTTGAAGCATTTCTGCCCCAGTGCCGCGCCCTGATAGACGCAGAACGTGCCGTCGAGGACGATCGAGGTCGGCGTCATGCCGTTATCGAGCGCGGTGGCATAGACAAACGGCTTGATGGTCGAGCCGGGCTGACGATTGGCCTGGGTCGCGCGATTGAACGAGCCGAGATGCGCATCGAACCCGCCCTGCATGGCAAGTACGCGCCCGTCTTCGGGGTCTTGCACGACCATGCCGCCCGACACTTCGGGAATGACCCGCAAGGCCCAGTCGGCGCCGCTTGGCGCAACCGCGACGACATCGCCGGGCTTTACCCCGTCGGCCAGGCCGAACACGCGCCCCGTGCTGCCATCGGCAAAGCCGATGCGCCCCGCCGAGCCTGCCTTTTCGAGAATCGCCCCGACGCGCCAGTCGAGATACCTGATCGCAATATTGCTGCCGATCAGCTGCCCCTGCCACTGCGCCGGATCGACCGTCGCGATCGGCCCGTGCCAGCCGCGACCGGCGGCATAGCGCATGAGACCGGCACGCAACGAATCCTGCGCGGCGGTCTGCAACCGCGTATCGAGCGAGGTGCGCACCCAGAGCCCGCCGGCATAGACGCTGTTGGCGCCATCATCTGCGTTTTCGCCGAATGTGTCGATCAACTGGCGCCGCACTTCTTCAAGGAAATAGCCAGCATCGCTGGTGTAATTGTCGGCGCGGCGCTGAACGAGGCCAAGCGGCTGCGCCTTGGCCTCATCGGCCTGGGCGCGTGTGACATAGCCGTTCTTGACCATCTGATCGAGCACCCAGTTGCGCCGCGACAGAGCCTTGTCGACGGATTTCGCGCGGCCATAGGTCTCGGGCGCCTTGGGCAGAATGGCGAGGAAGGCGGCCTCGTTGAGCTTGAGATCGCCGACGTCCTTGTCGAAATAGGCTCGGGCAGCGGCCTGCACGCCAAAGCTCTGCCGCCCGAGCGGGATCTCGTTGAGATAGAGCTCCAGAATCTGCTGCTTGGTCAGCACGGATTCGATGCGCAGCGCCAGGACCATTTCCTTGAGCTTGCGCGTGACCGAATATTCGTTTCCGATCAGAAGGTTCTTGGCAACCTGCTGGGTAATCGTCGATCCGCCCCGCGCACGCGACCCGGTGCCGAACTTGGTCGCATAATCGACCACGGCGCCCGCCAGCCCCGTCACATCGACGCCGTGATGCTGAAAGAACGATTTGTCTTCGGCCGAGAGGAACGCGCCGATCAGCGTCGGCGGAAAATCGACGTAGCGCAGTTGCACCCGCCGTTCGCGCGCATAGGACGAGACGATCTCGCCATTGTCGCCGCGCACCATCGTCGGCAAAGGCGGCTGATACGTCAGCAACTTGTCGGCGCCGGGCAAGCCACGGATAAACGTGAACCAGGCCACGCCGTAAAGCAGCGCCAGCACCACCACCACGATGCCCAGGCGACGCGGCCACCCCTTTGCCGTCAACGCGTGCCAGACACGGGCCGGCCAGCCCGACCCGTAACGGCGAATGCGATAGGTCACGGGCTCAGCGCCAGAGGAAGGCGTGTCCTGGGGCGGCGTGTCGTCGGGCGGGGTATCGTTGGCCATCGTGCCGGGGCTTTAGAGCACGATGCGCGTTTTGGAAATCGCACAAGTTGCGCGCGGCTGCATCATGCCCCGCCCCCACCGGCCAGAAAGATCTCGATCGCATGGGCCACAGCCCTGCCGAACCCGTCGCGCCAGGGCCGCGACGTCATGGCGCGAACATCGGCGGGATTGCTGACATAGCCCGCTTCGAGCAGCGCAGAGGGCAAATCGAGCGATTTCAGCACGACAAATGCCGCCTGTTGCAGCGGGACATCGCGAAACCGCATATGCCCTTCGCCTTCGCGCCGGATCAGCGCGGCAAAATCCTGCGAATTGCGCCGCATGCGCTGTTGCGACAAGTCGACAAGAAATTGCGAGACGGCATCGTCCTTGCCGTCAAGCGAGACGCCGTTGATCGTATCGACGCGGTTTTCGCGCGCCGCCACCGCGTCGGCGAGCGCGCCGGAGCCCGTATCCGACAGCGTATAGACCGTTGCCCCCGCCGCGTCCGGCGCATCGGCCGCATCAGCGTGGATCGACAGGAACACGTCGGCATGAAGCCGCCGGGCCATCCCGGACCGTTCCGACAAGGCGAGAAAGCGGTCGTCGCTGCGCGTCAGGGCCACGCGCACATGCCCATCCGCCAACAGCGCATCGCGCACGGCCAAAGCCAGCGCCAGCGTCAGCGTCTTTTCATGTTCGCCGCCCGGCCCGCTGGCCCCGGGATCGTGCCCGCCATGCCCGGCATCGATCACCACCAGCGGACGGCTGGCATCGGCAGGCCCTTCGACCGGCGGCAGCCCGATTGCGCCCCGGCCATCGGGCAGTGCAATCCGCACGACATAGGCCGGCATGCCGCCGCGCCCCGCGATTTCAAACCGCAGCCATGCCCCAAGCACCGCCAGCGTCAGGGCAAAACCGGCCATGATCGCGCCGGCCCAAAGCAAGCGCACCCAATCGCCGCTGCGCCGCGCCCCCCTGTCATTGCGTGCCGACACATCCATCTGGCAACCGTGATCTTTGCGCTTGTGGCCTCGTTCGGCCGGTTCCATCCCGATTTGCCATTAACCCTTCCGGAGAGCCTTGCGCCAGCCCATTGCCCAAACCACCCTAAAAAAAGCGGCCGCCCACAAAAAAAGCCGCCGATCCGGCTAAAAAGGCGCAATTGTTTTAATTGCCGCTTTGCAATTGCAATGCTAGCACCCCACATACCGGAGAATGCCAGCACCGGCACCAGTCGCGCCTTGCTGCGGAATGCATGCCTTTTGCGTGCACGATGCAAACCTATCAAGCAAGGCTGGCGAGAGAGGGCCGTTGGCAGGACGAACCGGTTGAAAATGCGGGAAAAGGCGGCATAATTTTTTGCCCCTCCCCCCCGCCAGAGGTTGATGCCGATAATGACGAGCCGAATTTCCAGCCTGACGAAGCGCCCCATGGGGGCCTTTCGCGGTTGGTCAAAATGCGGCTCCCCCCATCATGGCCGTGCAGGATTTGACCTTGCTGGTCTTTTTATCGTTGGGCTTGCGCGCTTGTCGCCGCGCATCGTCATTTCGGCAGATTCACGCCAACCGCCGCCGGGCGGCGAGCATTCGGGGCCTTGGGCCCCGCTCGTAACCGGCAAACCCGCATTCGCGAACCGCCCAGCCGGCAGCTACCGCTGCCCGGCTGGCGCACGCGCCACCGCAATGAACCGCGCCCAGTTCCCGGGATCCGTCCCGCGGCCGCGCGGCTGGAGATTATGTAATGACCACGCGCATGCTTATCGATGCGCGCCACCAGGAAGAAACCCGGGTGGCGGTGCTAACAGGCAACCGGATTGAAGAATTCGATTTCGAGTCTGCCGATCACAAACAGATCAAGGGCAATATCTACCTTGCCAAGGTAACCAGGGTTGAGCCATCGCTTCAGGCCGCATTCGTGGACTTTGGCGGAAATCGTCATGGCTTTCTTGCGTTCAGCGAGATCCATCCCGACTATTACCAGATCCCCAAGGAAGACCGCGAAGCCCTGCTCGCCGAAGAGGCGCGTCATGCCGAGGCCGAGGCCGCGCTGCGCGCCGCCGACGAGGATGAAGATGACGAATTCGAAGATGGCGGCTTTGAGGGCAGCGATCCGTTCGACGATGCCGACGGCGTAACCGAAGTCGACAACGCCGGCACCGGCCAGGTTGCGACCATCGAAGGCGGCGTGATAGAAAACGGCGACGACGCCGAAAACGAAGACGCCGAAGGCGAAGGCAGCGAAAGCGACGGGGGGCAGCGCCGTGGGCGCGGCCGTCGGCGCCAGAGCCGGGGTCAGGCCAAGGAAGCCGACGAACTGCGCGCAAGCCGTCTGGCGCTGCGCCGCCGCTACAAGATCCAGGACGTGATCCAGCGCCGTCAGGTGCTGCTGGTCCAGGTGGTCAAGGAAGAACGCGGCAACAAGGGCGCCGCGCTGACCACCTATCTCAGCCTCGCCGGCCGCTATTGCGTGCTGATGCCCAATTCCAGCCATGGCGGCGGGATCAGCCGCAAGAT
The DNA here is from genome assembly GCF_001519055.1 of Novosphingobium sp. Fuku2-ISO-50. Taxonomy (GTDB): domain Bacteria; phylum Pseudomonadota; class Alphaproteobacteria; order Sphingomonadales; family Sphingomonadaceae; genus Novosphingobium. Next base: position 595,038 of record NZ_KQ954286.1, read on the forward strand.
CAATTCGTCGGCCGATCGCAAGCGGCTCAAGACGATCATCTCGGAAATGGCGCTGCCCAAGACGATGAGCTGCATCGTGCGCACCGCCGGGCTCCAGCGCACCAAGACCGAGATCAAGCGCGACTTCGACTACCTCGCCCGGCTGTGGGACGAAATCCGCGAAAACACGCTGGTTGCAAGCGCGCCCGCGCTGATCCATTCGGACAGCGATCTGGTCAAGCGCGCCATCCGCGACATCTATAACCGCGAAATCGAAGAGGTCGTGGTCGAAGGCGAAGCGGGCTATCGCGCCGCCAAGGATTTCATGAAGCTGCTGATGCCGAGCCACGCCAAGCGGGTAAAGCAATATGCCGACCCGGTCCCGCTGTTCCAGCGCTATGGCGCCGAAGATCAATTGACCGCAATGTACGATCCCGTGGTCCAGCTGCGCAGCGGCGGCTATCTCGTGATCAACCCGACCGAAGCGCTGGTGTCGATCGACATCAACTCGGGCCGGTCGACCAAGGAACTCGGGATCGAGGCGACCGCGCTGTCGACCAATCTCGAAGCGGCGCGCGAAATCGCCCGTCAGTTGCGCCTGCGCGACATGGCCGGGCTTGTCGTCATCGACTTCATCGACATGGAATACGGATCGAACGTCCGCAAAGTCGAAAAGGCGATGAAGGACGCGCTCAAGGACGACCGCGCGCGCATTCAGGTCGGGCGGATTTCGGGCTTTGGCCTGATGGAAATGAGCCGTCAGCGGCTGCGTACCGGGGTACTCGAAGCGACCACCCGCGCCTGCCCGCATTGTGACGGGTCGGGGCTGGTGCGGACGGCATCGTCCGCCGGGCTGTCAGCGCTGCGCATGATCGAAGACGAAGCCGCCAAGGGCAAGGGCAGCGTCATCACGCTCTATGCCAGCCAGGAAGCGGCGATCTATGTGCTCAATGCCAAGCGTACCGATCTGGCCGAGATCGAGGCGCGCTATGGCGTCGTGGTCGAAGTGATCCCCGAAGGCGAAAACGAAGGCGCCAAGATGCGCGTCGCATCGCGCGGGCCGCGCCCCGAATTCATCCCCCGCTTCGAACCGATCGTCGAGCCCGTCGAAGACGATCTGATCGAGGAAGAAGACGAAATCGAGGAAGAGGAAGAGGCCGAACGCGAGCCCGCGCGCGAACCGCGCGAACCGCGCGAAGCCGCTGACAACGGCGAAGGTGGCAACCGGCGCAAACGCCGTCGCCGTCGGCGCGGTCGCAACCGCGACCAGCGTGATGACGAAGGCGCAGCGGAAGCCGACGCAACCGCCGAAGGCGACGAACCGGGCGAAGCCGACGACTCCGGCGACGAAGCAGCGGGTAGCGACGCCGAAGACGCGGGCGAAGGCCTTGGCGAAAACGGGGGCGAAAACGGGGGCGAAAACGGGGGCGAAGGCCGCCGCAAGCGTCGCCGCCGTAACCGCCGTCGTCGCAACCGCGACGGCAGTGATGCAGATAGCGCAGCCGATGCAGGCGAAGCGGGCGCAGACGACACCGACGACGCCAACACGCACGAGGCCGCTCCGGCCGAAGCCGTCGTTGACGTCGTTGTCGAACCTGCGCCGGAAATCGCCGAGCCGGTTGAGGCCGAAGCCAAGCCAAAGCCCAAGCGCAGCCGGCGCAAGAAGGCCGATGTGACCGCCGAAGCCGCGCCCGAAGCGGCCGAAACGCCCATTGCGGTCGCGCCGGTCGAAGCCGAGCCCGCAGCCGAAGCACCGGTCAAGCCCAAGCGCACGCGCCGCAAGAAGGCCGATGTCGAAGCCGAAGCAGCCGCGCCGGTCGAGGCCCAGCCTGAGGCCGAGGCCCAGCCTGCAGCCGAAGCACCGGCCAAGCCCAAGCGCACGCGCCGCAAGAAGGCCGATGTCGAAGCCCCATCCGAACCTGCAGCCCCATCCGAACCTGCAGCAGCGTCCGAACCCGCAGCGGCGGTCGACGCCACCGCGGCAGATGCCCCTGCGGACGCCTCGTCCGAGGATGCCGGCAGCGATGAAGCGGGAACGCCCCGTCGCGGCTGGTGGCAGCGCACGTTCGGCGCGTGATCGAGGATAGTCCCGCCCGCCGACCGAACGGTCGCGGGCGGGATCGTCCGATCTGCAAAGGCTCGCCCTCATGACCGCACCACGCCGCCCGTTCACGCTTGCCGTATGGCAGCAACCCGGCCTGTGCGGACAACCGGATGCGATGATCGACCGGCTTGCCGCATTGCTCGACAGCGGAGTGCTGGGCGGTGTCGACCTCCTGTTGCTGCCGGAACTTTGGACCAGCGGCTATTTCGACACCCCTGCGGTTACCGCCGCCAGCGAACCGGCTGACGGCCCATGGCAGGCGCGCATGGCGACGCTCGCCCGCCGCCATGGCCTGGCCTTGGCCTATGGCTACCCCGAACTCGCTCCCGATCAGGTACGCTACAACAGCGTCCGCCTGATCGACGCCGAGGGGGAAACTTTGCTGGCCTATCGCAAAGTCAATCTGTGGGGCGATTACGAGCGGGCGCTGTTTGCCGCCGGAGACACGGCCAGCGCAATCGCGCACTTGCACGGCTGGCGCATCGGCTTTTCGATCTGTTACGACACCGAATATCCCGAAACGCTGCGCGATCTCGCCTTGCGCGGAGCGGATCTGGTCCTCGCACCGACCGCAGTCGGGGCCGAATTCCCGCTGATTGCCGAAGCGGTGATCCGCGTCCGCGCGCTTGAAAACGGGCTATGGCTGGCCTTTGCCAACCGATCGGGCGAAGAATACGGTTATCGCTTCGATGGGCAATCGGCGATCGTCGGTCCCGACGGCCTCGTCCGCGCCCGCGCCGCCGATGACGAAGGCCTGCTGATCACGACGCTCGATCCCGGAGCCATCGCCGCCGCGCGCGCCGCCACGCCCTATCTTCACGACATGCGCTGGGCCGCGCCCGAACTTTAGCGGCAACGCGACTCCAGCGATGATTTCCAACAAAACGTGGTTTCCGGTCAATCAACCGCGCTGGTCAAATTCTCCTTAACGCGATGCGTTCACTTTTGGTTTTGCAAAGGCCTGCCCGTCTCGTCAGACGGCTGACCAGCGCACCCTGCCGCGTCGTTCCCGCGCGTTCTCTGGCACGCGAGATCGAAGCCAATGGGCGAAGCCGATGGTTATTCACGCGATCGCATGCACGCCTTCCCTCGTGGCGCCCCCACGCGTGACTGATCACCGGAATCCCTGGATCCTGCCCGTCCCCCCGGAGCGGGCTCGCGCGGCGGGTGAACGACATGCGGCGCCGGTCTGTCCGCGACAGCCTCCGACGGTCGGCGCCGCCTTTTTCGATCCTCCCAAATGCGCCTCGCACGATCGGACAGGGTCGATCAGACGATCAGACTCTTGCCCCTTGCGCCGGTTGCGCTAAGGACGACTCGAACGTTCGCATGCGCGAACAGAACCGGCAGGCCTCCCCCGAGGTCTATGCCAGGATTGGACAAGCGCGACGCTGCGTCGAAGAAGGGTTTGGACATGGCGACTTTCAGTCTTCCGAAGAATTCCACGATTACCGGCAAGGCGCGCCATCACGCGACCGCAACCAGCGGACGGGTGCGGAAGTTCAAAGTCTATCGCTATGACCCCGACAGCGGCGAAAATCCGCGTTATGACAGCTTTGACATCGACCTCGATGCCTGCGGCCCGATGGTGCTCGACGCGCTGATCAAGATGAAGTCGGATCAGGATCCTTCGCTGACGTTCCGCCGCTCGTGCCGCGAAGGCATCTGCGGCTCGTGCGCGATGAACATCAATGGCCGCAACGGCCTTGCCTGCACGACCGCGATCGAAGATCTCAAGGGTGAAATCCGCATCACCCCGCTGCCGCACATGCAGGTGATCAAGGACCTCGTGCCCGATTTCACGCATTTCTATGCGCAATATGCCTCGATCCGCCCTTGGCTGCAGACCGTTTCGCCCACCCCCTCGGGCAAGGAACGCCTGCAGAGCCCCGAACAGCGCGAAAAGCTCGACGGGCTTTACGAATGCATCCTGTGCGCCTGCTGCTCGACGTCGTGCCCCAGCTACTGGTGGAATTCGGACAAGTTCCTGGGGCCGGCCATCCTGCTTCAGGCCTATCGCTGGCTGGCCGACAGCCGCGATGAAATGACCGGCGAACGGCTCGACGAGCTGGAAGATCCCTTCCGCCTCTATCGTTGCCACACGATCATGAACTGCGCCAATGTCTGCCCCAAGGGCCTGTCGCCCGCGCGCGCGATCGCCGAAATCAAGAAGCTTCAGGCCGAACGCGCGCTCTGATCGATCGTGGACGAGCGCAAAGTCGATTTCCTTCATGAACCAGCCGCGGATCATCCCGGCTGGTTCACCTGGGATCTGACCGATCAGACCCGTTTCAATTCCCAAACCATGGGGCGGATGCTGGTGCGGCAGGAAACGCTGCCGGGCGGCAATCCGTCCGTGCGCCTGCGCATGTTTCCCGAGCGGCAGCACAGCAATCTGCTCGATGCAGTGCATGGCGGGGTCACGCTGGCGCTGATCGACATTTCGCTGTTTACCGGCATTCGCCTGATTCTGGGTGCCGATGCCGGTGGATCGGTCACGCTCGATCTGTCGACTCAATTCATCGGCGCCGGGCGCATCGGTCAACCACTCGATGCCGTCAGCGAAGTGCTGCGCGAAACGCGGCGGCTGGTATTCGTGCGCGGCGTGATCGAACAGGACGGACACCTTGTCGCCGCCTACAACGGCACCGTGCGCAAGCCGTCGGTTCGCTGAGAGGGCCTTAGATCTTGCGCGTATCCGACCGTTATGCCGAACTCGTCGCCGCTGGCGAATTGCGCCCCGATCCCGAACAGGCCGCCGCTGCCGCGCGACTCGACCGGTTGCAGCAGGAGCTGGAGCATCCCGTCCCTGCGGCAAGCCTCGTCGGGCGGCTGTTCGGGCGCAAGGCCGCTGCCACCCCGCGCGGGGTCTATCTGTGGGGCAGCGTCGGGCGCGGCAAGTCGATGCTGATGGACCTGTTTCACGACAACCTGGCCATTTCCGCCAAGCGTCGCGTTCATTTTCACGAATTCATGCTCGATGTGCATGCGCGCCTGCGCGAAGAGCGCAAGAAGGAAAGCGGTGATCCGATTCTGCCGGTAGCGGCGGCGATCGCAGCAGAAACGCGCGTGCTGTCGTTCGACGAGATGGTCGTCAACAACAGCGCCGACGCGATGATCATGAGCCGGCTGTTCACCGCGCTGATCGAACGACATGACCTGGTCATCGTCACCACGTCAAACCGCGCTCCGTCGGAACTGTACAAGAACGGCCTCAATCGCGAACATTTTCTGCCGTTCATCGCGCTGATCAAGGGTCGGCTCGACGTGCTGACGCTGAATGGCCCGACCGATTACCGGCTCGACCGCATGCAGGGCGTCGGCACCTGGCATACGCCGGTCGGCGATGCCGCGACGGCGCAAGTGCGCGAAGCGTTCTTCCGCCTGACCGACTATCCGCCCGAAGACAGCGCGCATGTTCCTTCGGCCGAGCTCGATGTGGGCGGCGGACGGATGCTGCATGTCCCAAAAAGCCTGAAAGGCGTCGCGGTGTTCAGCTTCAAGCGGCTGTGTACCGAGGCGCGCGGCGCCCCCGATTACCTGGCGATCGCGCGCAAGTATCACACCGTCATTCTCGTCGCGATCCCGCAGCTCGGCCCCGAGCGGCGCAACGAGACGATGCGTTTCATCACGCTGATCGACGCGCTGTACGAACACAAGGTCAAGCTGATCGTTACGGCCGCGGCAGCGCCTGGCGCGCTTTACGACACCAGCGGCGGCGGCGATGACGAAGGGCGCTTTGCCTTTGACCGCACGGTCAGCCGCCTGATGGAAATGCAGAGCCAGGACTATCTGGCGCTGGGCCACGGCGAGGATTGATCGCCGCCGTTCGCGATCCCGGCCCTTCGCGATCCCGAAATGAGACAATTGCTTCGCATGGACATGGGCCAGGCGCTGCCATCAACGGCCGCGCGTTAACTCTGATTCGGCTGCCTTTGCCCCAAAAAAAGAAGCCCGCGCAGAGCACGGGCTTCAAATTCTTGCTCAAGCAAGGTGGTTAATTTCCCGGAAATCCGCGATTTCGCCACCCGGCCTGCAAGGATCAGTCGGCAAAGCCAGAACTGATTACTGGAAAAAATAACGCCACATGAGTTTGTCCTCCATCCACGGTGGAGGACATCATTTACTACCACATCGGATGGTTAACAAGTTCTAAACACGGCCAAACTCGCGCAACCCGCTGGCGTCGTATTCGCGCTCGAACACCGCAAAGGGTTGCGGGCGGCCAAGGTAGAAACCCTGAGCGAGGTCACAGCCCATGTCGCGCAACAGCGCGAGCGTTGCGGCATCCTCGATCCCTTCGGCGACCACGGTCTGGCCCAAAGCGTGCGCAAGCCCGATCGTACTGGCAACGATGGCGCGTTCGCGATCGCTGTCGACGATCCGTGCCACAAACCGGCGGTCGAGCTTAAGCTCGTCACTCGGCAAATCGGCGAGATAGGCAAGGCTGGCTTCACCCGTCCCGAAATCGTCGATCGACAGCCGAAAACCCAGTTGACGCAGTTGCGTGAGGTTGTGAACTGCGGCGGCGCGATTACCCATCGTGCTGGTTTCGGTGACTTCGACCGTGATCAGGTGCGGATCGATGCCGCGGCGTGCGGCAATTTCGGCAAAGTTCCGGACCAGATCGGGCTTGTCGACCATTTGCCCCGACAAGTTGACACTCATCTGAAACCGTTCGCCTTTGGCATTGATCGCCTGCGCAGCGGTGATCGCCTGATCGAGAACCCAATAGGTCAGCGCGTCGATGCGACCCGCGCGTTCGGCCTGAAGGATAAAGGCATTGGGCGCGATCGGCCCGCGCGTCGGGTGATTCCAGCGGATCAGCGCTTCGGCGCCGCAGATCCGGTTGGTCGCAATGTCCCACTGCGCCTGAAAGGCCAGCCAGATATCACCGTTGCGCAAACCTTCGTCGATGCGGGCATGCAGCGAAAGCTCCCACGGAGCCTCGGCCAGGCGGTGCGCTTCGAACAGTTCGATCGCGCGGCCATTGGCAAGCGCCTCGTTGGCGCTGGCCAGAGCGGAATTGACCCGCGTTGCGGTTTCGACGCCTTCATTCCGGTCGAGGCCGAAATGGATGTTGGTGTCGAACGTATGCGGCCCGATCTGCAAGGGCGCGGCGAACAGCGCGCGCAGCCCTTCGAGATGGCTCAACTGCATGTCGAGCGGACGGGCCTCCTCGGTCCAGGCGAAATGGCCGCCGTCGGAATGATATATCTCGGTCGCGCCGCACCCAACCGCAATGCGCCGGGCGATCTGCCGCGCGCATTCGCCGTGCAATTCACGCGGCAACGTCGCCAGCATTTCCTCATACCGTGCAACGCTTGCAACCACCACATCGCAGCCGACCGGCAAAGTGCTGTTGGACAGCGCCAGCATATTGGGCAAGCCCGAGGCACTGGTATGCTGGACCCGCTTGATACGCTTCTGCCAGATCCGGATCGACGCAAAGACCGCCGCGCAGAACATCGCGGCATCGGGATAGGCGATCAGCCCCATTCCACGCAGCAACACCGGTAGTGGCAGAACCGCAACGAGCACGAGGCTGTAAGCCAGCCACTTCGTCCGCTTGGTGGCCGCACCATGCCCCCAATAAAGCAGAGCAAAGACCAGCGCCAGCATCGCCAGTCCACTCAGGTTGACGTTAATGGGACGGCTCAGCGCGACCGCACCGGCAATGTCGAAAGCTGCCGGAGTGACCGTACCATGACCGAAATAGCGGAGCGAGCTCTCCTGCCCCGACGCCTCGAGGACGACCGCCTTTCCGGCAAGTGCTGCTGATGGCATGCGTCCGTCGAGCAGCGCCCGCGCAGAAATGAACGGTATAGTATCGGGGTCGACCGAAAAATCCGGATAATACAGCGATTGGAGTCCGGAATGGACTCCGCTCAGTTCAGTGCTGAAAGTCGGATAGCGCGTTCCGTCTATCTCGACCCAATAGGGCGCGCTTTCAGCAAACCAAATAAAATTATCCTGCCATGCCGAAACTGCAACACGGCGATTTCTGATCAATGACTGATCTGGAATTTCAAATTTATCTCTCTCAATAAAGTGATTATTATTCAAAGGCCTTATTACAAATACCGTATTTTGTCCAAGCTTATCCAACGCTACACGCAATTTCGCATCATCAGAGCTGATTTTATCAAAATGAAATTTAGAATCAAGATATAGGTTCTTAGGCTTACTTGACCGAACCAGATCAATCAGCCGCGCTTCACCCGCAGATCCCAGATCACTGATGTCACCCACATTGACGACGACGATCGACTGCGGGGCCGCGTTCTGCCAGTTCTTGTAGACGGCGTGCCAGTAACCATGCGCCACAGGGTCGCTGAAGCCCGTTGCCCAGTCAGCCAGGGCAAGGAGCAGCGCGAGCCATAGTGGTGATCGCAAAAGTCTACGCATCGATCCCTGGAACCGTCAATAAGCTCCATGAAACTAGTCCGAATTGGTTGACATCCCCTTACCTTGGTTACGACATATCAACCACGCAAACCTATGCCTTGGCGTGAAAGCTACCAAATCGTTACCAGGCAGCGGCCTTTCGCCATGCCCGGTTCAGCCGGGAAAACCGGTCAAACGCACAAGGCTTTTTTCAAGCATCAGCAGCTGCCACAGCGTCCGACTGGTGTCCGCGCGCCCGGACAGATGCGCATCGACCAGACCCGAAATCGCCTCGGGAGCGAACCAGCCGGTTTGGGCCAGCAGACCATCAGCCGCGATCCCCCGCGCCGCGCCGGCCAGCGGCCCGCGAAACCATGCCGCGATCGGCGTGACAAAGCCCATCTTGGGCCGAAACAGGATGTCTTGCGGCAAAGTCGGGCGCATCACCTCTTTCATCAGCCATTTGCCCGTCGTGCCGCGCACGCGGAAGGTTTCGGGAAGGCGCGCGGCAAATTCGATGAGCCGGTGATCGAGCAGCGGTTCGCGCGCTTCAAGGCTGACCGCCATGCTCGCGCGATCGACTTTGGTCAGGATGTCACCGGGCAGATAGAGCTTCAAATCGGCATATTGCGCGCGGTCGAGCCCGCTGCGCGCCGGGGCCCGGCGCATCAGATCGACAACCGGATCTTCGGCGCGATAGCCCCCGAGCGCCCGCTTGAAACCATCGGAATAGAGCGCGCCGCGCACTTCCGAGCGCGTGACGGACAACGTTCGCGCATATGCCTCTTCGCTGTCGAGCGCGAGGCTTTGCAAAGTCGCCTTGGCGCGCAGCGGGCGCGGCGCCCAGCCCAGCGCGGGATAGGCCGCACCAAGCGCCCCGAACAGGCCCCGGCGCATACCGCGCGGCAGCCAGGCGCGTGCCTGATCTTCGCGATGATGAAACGCCAGCCGCCGATAGCCCGCCAGCGCCTCGTCCGCGCCGTCGCCCGACAGTGCGACGGTGACGTGTTCGCGCGCCAGTTGACACACCCGCCAGGTCGGCAGCGCGGAGGCATCGGCAAACGGTTCGTCGAACATCGCGACGAGCGTGTCGATCGCGGCAAAATCGCCCGATCCGACCATCCGCCGATAATGTTCGGTGTGAAACTGCGCGGCGATGCGGTCGGCATAGGCGGTTTCGTCGAGCGCAGCGACGTCGAACCCGATCGAACAGGTCTTGACCGGATCGGCGCTGGCCTCGGCCATCAGCGCCACCACGGTCGAGCTGTCGACCCCGCCCGACAGGAACGCCCCAAGCGGCACGTCGGCGGTCATCCGCGAGGTCACCGCCTGATGCAGCCGATCAAGCAGTTCTTCGCCAAGCGCGGCGACCGATCCGTCGGCGCGATCGGCAAAGCTGACATCCCACCACTGGACCGGCGCGGTCGGCGGCGTGCCGTGACGCAACAGGCGGTAATGCCCGGCGGGGAGCTTTTCGACGCCTTTGAGAATCGAGCGTGTGTCGGGCACGTAGCCCCATGCCATGAAGTCCTCGACCGCGAGCGGATCGATGTCGCGCGCCAGACCGGGATGCGCGAGAAGCTGCTTCAGCTCCGACCCGAACAGCACGCTGCCATCGGCAAGCGTCGCGGTGAACAGCGGCTTGACCCCCAGCCGGTCGCGCGCGAGCAGCAAGGTCTTCTGCCGCAAGTCATAGAGCGCAAAGGCAAACATGCCCTGCAGGCGCGGCAGGCAAGCGACGCCCCAGCGCTGCCAGGCGGCAATGATCACCTCGCTGTCGCCATCGGTGTGGAACTGCGCGCCTTCGCTTTGCAGTTCGCGGCGCAATTCGCGGAAATTGTAGATCTCGCCGTTGAACACCAGCATGACCGCGCCATCGCTCGATGCCATCGGCTGCGGCGATCCGGCCAGATCGATGATCGCAAGGCGCAGATGCCCCAGCCCGATCCCCGGCGCGGTCCAGATGCCCCGCCCGTCGGGCCCGCGATGCGGCGCGGCGGCAAGCATCGCCTCGATCCGGCCCTTGTCAACCGGGCCGGTCCCGCGCGTATCGAAGATCCCGGCAATGCCGCACATCGCGCTAGCCCCCCATCCCGGCGATCAAGCGATCGACCGGACCGGCGGCAGCAATGAACGCGGTCAAAGCCGCTGCCGGATCATGATCGAGCCGATCCGAAACCGACAGGATCAGCACCGCAGTCGCTTGCCGCCGCAACAGCAGATGATCGACCATGACATGGAGCCGCAGCGCCAGATTGCTGCCGGTCAAAAGATCCCCGCTGCGATACCAGGTCAGGCACAACCGGCGTTCGGGGCCAGGTGCCTGGATCACATCGCTTTTCGCCACGCCCACCGCAGGCCCGGGACGCTCCCACGCCCAGTGCGAACCGAGCGGCAACGCACCTTGGCCGAATCCGCCCGCCTCGTGCCCTTTGCCCTGGTTGGCATAGAGCGCAAACGCAACATCGACCGTGTCGCCCGCAGCATTGCGAAAACGCATCCGGACATGGCGATCCGATCCCCCGTACAGCGGGGTCCAGTTAACGCCGTCATCGGTCGCGACAGGTTCCCACCCCTCGATCGCAGGCAGTCGCGTCCCTTCAGGCAGTTTGGCCGTCAGCCACGATGCCGCCCCGCCCCAACCGATGAAGGCCAGCGCGATGGCCAGCATCACCGGCATGGCAATGCTGCCCGAAAGGCGCATCACGCGCAATCGGCGCACCAGCGAGCGCGCTGTGATCGCTTCGGGATCGATCATCGCGCTTTCCACCGAGCGGTCGAAAAAGCGCCAGCCGACAGCCATGCACAGCGCCATGACCACGGCAAAGAACACCCAGCCGTAAAACACATGATCAAAGCTGCTGGCAAAGCGGATGCCATACCACCCGGCGATCCAGATCGTGCCAAACGCGCGCAAGCCGTTGGCGAGGATCGGCACGACGACCGAGACCGCCATGAACGCGGCGCGGCGGCTCCATCGCAAGAAGCAGACATTGCCCACCAATGCGCCATAGGCGACCATCGCGATCAGGAATTTCACCCCCGAACACGCCTCGGCCACTTCGAAATAGCCCGCCGGGGTAGTGATGAATACGCCCTCGATCGTCGCCGGAACATGCGCCAGCCCCAGAAACACCATCGTCAGCCGCGCGGTCAGAGTCTGCAGAAAGGGGATCAGCTCATCCCCCATCGGCACCAGAAACAGCATGTAAAACAAGGGAAACAGCAGCCCCGCCACGACTTCGGGGCCCAGGATCGCCGCCAGCGACGCCTGCGCCATGATCACGACAGCCAATTGCCGCACCACCGACAGCCCGGCAAAATCGCCCAGCAGCCAAAGCAGCCCGGCACCGGCAAACACGATCAGCCCCGGCCACCAGCCGACCGGGGTCAGCCGCAGCACTTCGCGGCGCCGTTGCGCAATCAGCCAGCCGAGGATCGGCGGGATGAGCAGGATGTGATTATAGGTCGAGCTGCCCCACCATTGCCCGGCCATCGCCGACCAATCGGGAAAGAACAGGACGATCAGGCCAAGCCAGACCGCCGCCAATTGCCCCAGCGGTGTGCGCCAATGCGCGGGCAGCACGGGCGCGGCATCGGCGGACACGCCCTCAGTCTGCACCGGCCCGCTCCATCCCGTCCCACCCCATCATGTCCGGCAGCGGCGCCAGCACTTTGTCCCAGCCCGCTTCGGCAAGCACAAAGCCCCGCGCCGCCGACCCCATCGCACGCGCCGCGTCGCGATCGTCGAGCAAGGCCAGCGCGCGCGCCGCCAGCGCATCCACGCCTTCGGCAATCGCAAAATGAACCCCGTCGCGCGCGCCAATCCCGGTCGCCGCCGCCGGGGTCAGCAAGACCGGGCGGGCCATGGCCATGGCTTCGAGCACTTTGTTCTGCACCCCGCGCGCGATCAGCAAGGGCGCGACGACGAGATCCGCGCCCGCCAGCCAGGGGCGCACATCGGGCACTTCGCCGGTCACCCGCGTCCCGTTAAGCCCGTCGAGCGCGCGCACCTCGGCCGTCGGCGCGCGCCCGACAATGGAAAAGCGGGCCTGCCGACAACGCGCGCGGATGATCGGCATGACCTCGCGCGCAAACAGGCACACGGCGGCGACATTGGGGGCATAGTCCATCTGCCCGGTAAACACGATCTGCGGCCCCGCCTCACCCTCTGCCAGGCTCGACTCGGGCGCAACCGCGTCGGGCGAAAAGGTCGCCGCGTCGATCCCGTTGCCCAGCGCCGCGACGGCAATCCCGGTCGGATCGGTCAGCCCGGCGACAAACAGATCGCGTTCTTCCGGCGTGACCAGCAGCGACAGATCCGCGCGGCGCGCAAAGCGCTCTTCATAAGCCGAGAGCACGCGCGCCTCGCGCGCATGGATCGCACGCACCGGGCCGGGGCGCATCGCCGCCGTATAGGCGGCATATTTCGCCGAATCGACGTCGACAAAATCCATCACCACGCGCCCGCGAAAATCATCGGGCACGAATTGCGCCATCTGCCCCGAAAACACGAAAATCGTACCGATGTTCCGCGTCGCCAGCGTCTGCCGCACCCAGCGTTTCAACCGCCCAGAGCGAAATGCCGCGACCGAGACCGGCTGCCCCGTGATCAACGCGCGAATTCCCGCCCAGCCGATCGAGCCCTTGCGCGGCGCGAGGCAGCGGCTTGCCGTGATTTCGGCAAGCGCGCCGGATCGGGCGGCCTCGGCCGCATCCTCGACGAGGCAGCCGAGATGGACGTGGGCATGCGCCGACAGCGCGCGCAGGAGATGCCACGACCGGATGCGGTCGCCGCGATCGGGCGGCCAGGGAATGCGATGGGCGAGGAACAGAACTTCGGGATGCGGATCAGCCATGGCGGTTCAGGCAAGCCCCCCGGCAATCAGCGGGCCGACCCGGTTGGCAATCGCCAGCGGAAGCTTTTGCCACAGCGCGATCTTCGCACGATAGCGTGGGCTCAGCGGATTGACATCGCGCGGCGCCATACCGTCGGCGGTCCATTGCGCATAAGCCAGCGGTTGCGGAGCAAAGCCCCAGTTGCGCTTGAAATGAAACGCCCCGCTATCGGTCTTGGACCGGCCGAAATCAAACCTGTCGGCGCCGCGCGTGCGGGCATGGCACATCAGCCGGTAATACATCACGTCATTGGCGCGCAGCGCGCGTGCGGCAAACACCCCGCCGCCCCAATACGGCATGACCGCGCCGCGATGATAAAGGCTGAGCACCGAAGCCACCGGCTGATCATCGGCCAGCACGGTCAGAATGTCGGCATCGGCGCCAAAGGCATCGAGCACCGCGTCAAACAGCGCGCGCGGAAAAACCGGCGTGCCGAGATTGCGCACGGATTCGGCATAGACCGCGTAGTGCATCGCCCGATCCGCCGCGTCGCGCCCGATGCGCACCGTCATCGCATTGGCCAGGCCCTTGCGCACTTCGGCGCGCTGTTTGCGCGGGATTGCGGTCAATTGCGCGTCGTCATCGGCGGCGAGCGGCGCGACAAACCCGGCGTGGCTGTCGGTTTTCACATGCCAGCCCGGCCCCGCGGGCAAGGGCCCGCCGCGCAATTCGACCGACGGGCACGACAGCCGCGCCGCGAGCCGGATCGCCGCATCGCCCAATGCCCCGGCATGGGCGGCATCGCCGATGACGCCGCCATCGACGGCAAACCCGATCGACACCAGCGCGCGACCAAACAGGGGCGAATGCACCGCATGAAGCGGCAGCAGAGCGGCGATTGCCCCCCCGCTTTCGGCCAGCAGGACATGCCCTTCATGGCCGCAGGCGTGCTCGACCGCGTGCAGCCATTCGGGACGGTGAAACGCCGTCGCGTCGGCACATTCAGCAACAAAACGGGCAATCCGCGCGGCGTCGTCTGGCCCGGCGAGCCGGACGCCGTCACTGGCAAGGGGGGCGCGGGCGATGGGCGCATGCATCATCATGCCGCCCGCCCCGTTTCAAGCCGGGCCGCTTCGGCCTGGGCCAGTGCATCCATCCGGCCCCAGGCAAAATCGCCAAGCAGGCGGCGCAATTTGCCGCGCATCGCGCCCAGTCGGCTGTAATGGCGCAAACGCGAGCGCAACGGCGCCTCGGCCACGCGCGGCTGATGGGGATCGATTTCCCAGGGATGAAAATAGGTCAGCACTGGCCGCGCGTCGTGCCGGTTGACCCGATGCAGCGCCCAGCGCGACAGGGCATAAGGAAACAGCCGGAAAAACCCGCCGCCGCCTGCCGCCATGCGCCGCCCGGCCCATTCGACCGTCGTCACCGGGATCTCGATCAGATCAGCCCCTGCGACGGGGCGAAAGGCAAAGCGCGGCGCCTCGCGCCAGCCATAGTGATCATGCGCGATCGGCGCGACGCTCGACGAATAGCGATAGCCCGCTTCGGCGAGCGCTTCGTGAGCCCAGGGATTACGCGCGTCGATCGAGAAACTCGGCGCGCGATAGCCGATCACCTGTGCGCCGGTCATATCCTCCAGTACCGCGCGGGCGCGGGAGAGATCGGCGGCAAATCCGGCGCGGTCCATGGTGAACACGCGGGCATGATCCCAGCCATGGCTGGCAATTTCGTGCCCTTGCGCCGCGATGCGCCGCATCATGGCCGGGCGGCGTTCGGCAATCCAGCCCAGCGTGAAAAACGTGCCTTTCACCCCGGCCTCGGCAAACAGCGCGAGAATTGCATCGCAATTGCGCTCGACGCGCAAATCGAGGCTGTCCCAGCGGTCGCGATCGATCACATGTTCGAACGCACCGACCTGGAACCAGTCTTCCACATCGACCGAAAGGCCGTTGACCGGCTGACTGATCAGGCTGTGCATGGGTAACCCCCGGCGGTCTGGATCAGGCGGCCCGCGCCGACGCGTTTTCGGCTTCGAGCCATTCGATCAGCATGGTCAGCACGTGGCGGATGGCTTCATTCTGATCGCCGGTGCGCACTTCGAGCGCATCGATACGTCGCGTCAGGTCGACGATCGCCGACAGCAGCGGTTCGAGATCGGGTTCCGGCGCGCTGACTACGGCTGCGGGCGCGCGCATTTCGGCCAGTTCCATCACCGCCTGCTGCAATTCGGTGATCTGTTCGTCGCGCGCGGCAAGCTCACGCATCAGCCGGTCCATGATCCCGTCGTGATCGGCGGCAGCGGGCTCTTCGTGCGTTTCCTGCGCCTCGCTTGCAGCGGGCGGCGCCACGAAATCGACCGAACGCGGCGCGGCAACGGCATCGTCGTCGGCATCGCCGGCGAGGTCGGCAATCACTTCGTCGAGCATGTCGAGATCGATCGTGTCGGCCTTTTCGACCGCACCAAGCAGCAAAAGCCGATTGACCAACTGGTTGACCCGGCGCGGCACGCAGCCGCTCGCTTCGGCCAGCCGGGCATAGACACCGGCGGCAAATGCAGGGCGCCCCCTCCATCCGACATGCTTCAGGCGGTGCTCGACATAAGGCCCGACTTCGTCGGCCTCCATCGCATCGAGATGATGCGTGGCGATCACCCGCTGGTGCAACTGTTCGAGCCCCGGCGAGCTCAGGATGGTGCGAAATTCAGGCTGCCCGAGCAAAAGGATCTGCAACAACGGATGCGCGCCGAGCTGAAAATTGGACAGCATGCGCAGCTCTTCGAGCGCCGCCACCGACAGGTTCTGCGCTTCGTCGACGATCAGCAGCGAGCGGCGCCCCGCGCGTGCTTCGTCCTGCAAAAACATCTCGAGCGCGCCGAGCGCGGCGGCCTTGTCGTGCGCGGCTTGCGGCACGACGCCAAACGCCTGCGCCGCCAGTCGGGCCAGTTCGTCCCCATCGAGCCGGCTGGTCACGATCTGCCCCACGGTCAGCCGCTGACGATCGATCGAGGCGACAAGATGCGCCGCCAGCGTCGACTTGCCCGCGCCGACTTCGCCGGTGATGACAATGAAGCCTTCGCCCTGCGCCAGCCCATAGCCGAGGTAGGACAGCGCCTTGCGGTGCGTCAGGCTTTCGAAATAGAATTCCGGATCGGGCGCGAGCTGAAACG
The DNA here is from genome assembly GCF_001519055.1 of Novosphingobium sp. Fuku2-ISO-50. GTDB lineage: Bacteria > Pseudomonadota > Alphaproteobacteria > Sphingomonadales > Sphingomonadaceae > Novosphingobium. Next base: position 611,516 of record NZ_KQ954286.1, read on the forward strand.
GACGGCCGCTGAACCCATAGAACTGATCGTACATTGGCGTTCCCTGCCCTTAACGGAAGTTGTAGCGCAGCCCGAGCTGCCCGAGCATGTCGAGCTGATCGGGCGAAACCTGCGGATTGACCCCCATCACTTCGACCGAAGCCGTCCCGATCAGGCGATCGGTCAGATGATGAACCAGCGAGCCGTTTATCCCCCAGTTTGCAGTATCGCCATAAGCGACAGCACTGGTATGATAGACCGAAGCGAAACCGTTGACAAAAAAGCGTGTCTGGCGGTCGATCGGCCCCGACAGCCCGGCATCGACAAACCAGGTCTGATCGAGCGCGCCGTTTTCGCTGGCCAGCACGGTATCCGCCCCCGTGATGAAACGGCGCGCGATATAGCCACCGCCCAGACTGACACTCATCTTGCCGAGCGTGACCCCATAGGCCGCGTTGACCCCGTGCGCATGGAAAACCGCCGCATTGGCCGAGCCGAGCGCACCGGTGACGCAGCTGCCGCCCGTACTGCCCAGGAAACAGCCGCCGACATTGCCGCTGAACGGATCGCGCGTGACGGTGAAATCGGTCGGCAACTGTTGCAGCGCCGTCATCATCCCCGACCCGAAGCCATAGATCCCGTCGAACACCGAAACGTTGAGCGACTGGCGGCTGTTGGGCTGATAATAAAGGCTGCCGTAATACGTCGTGCTGTCATAGCGTTTGCCGATAGTGGCCGACGCCATGGTCCGCTTGCTCGGCCGCCAGACCACCCCGACATCCCAGGTCAGTCCGTCGGTGCGATAGGCGAGCTGACGCGGCTTGCTCTTGTCGATGACATATTGGCCGTTGGCGGTGGTGACCGCATTGCCGTTGGCATCGAGCACGGCATTGCGCTGCGCCACTTCGACTTTTTCCCAGCCGACATCGCCGATCAGCGCGACAGTGCGCGACACCGGCTGCGTGATCTGAAGCCCCACCCGTTCGTCGATCAGCCGTTGATCGAGATTCGACATGTCCTCGCGCAAATAGGCACCGAGCAGCGACACGCCGAACGGCATGACTTCGCCCGGGCGCACCCCGACCGAGGCAGAGGCCTGCTGGCTGAGCGAATGACCAAACAGATCGACCGGCGTGCTGCTGCCCGACGGGGTATAGGCGCGGATCTGGTCGATTTCGTTATAGCCCAGGCCATAGGACGCCTTGATCCCCACCACACCGGCATGGGTCGACAGCGAAGGCGCCGCATAGAGCGACCAGATCTGATAGATCGAGCCCAGATTGTCGACCGGATTGGCCAGCACCCCGCCGCTCGGCGCGATCGACGTCCGCGTCGCAAGCCCGCCGAAATCGAACGTCAGCGTGCGCGGCAGAATCTGCGTCGACGTGCGCGCAATGCCGGTCACGGTATTGGAACTGCCGACCCCGCCGGTTTCGGTAAAATGGTGTTCATAGCGGATCGAGGCCATGCCGCTGGTGCGACGATCGGCAATCGTCATGTCGACCCCGGCGGCCAGGGTCGTATAGGTAACGGTCGGGCTATGCGGCGTGACCTCATCGTAGACGGTCTGATCGATTTCGAGATAGGGCACGATGCGCGTGCGCTTGCGCGGCTTGCCCCCGGTGCCGGCACCGCCGGGCGGGGTATAGGCGCGATCGGATGACGGTGCGGCCAAGCTGCCGTCGGGCGCGGTCGCGGCATCGTCGCCGCCATCGGGATTGGAATAGGTCAACGGCGCGCCCCCGCCGCGCACACCCGTTGCGGTCTGGGCAAGCGCAAGGCTGCCCCATCCCCCGGACGCGATCAGCGCAAACGCACTGACGGTGATATGCAAGACCCCCTTCATGCGGCCTTACTCCTTGTAGCCATAGTAGGTGCCGAAACGGCGCCCACTCGGCGAAAAATGGGCTGCGTTGAGCAAAAGCTTGATGTCGTCACAGCCCGACAACAGCCCGACCGCATCGCGCAGCGCGGCCTCACTGGTCATATCGGCGCGAACCACGACCACCGCCTGCCCGACATGAAGCGCCAGCGCGCTCGCCTGCGAGGCGGCAAGCACCGGCGAGCTGTCGAAAATCACGATCCGCCCGCGTGTCTGCGATGTCAGCCGGTCGAGCACTTGCGCTGTCCGCGCCGCCGCCAGCCATTCGGTGTCCGAGCCCGAGGCATTGCCCGCCGGCAGCACAAACAGCCCCGGAATGTCAGTACCCAGAATACAGTCCTCGACCGCAACGCGCGGGTCGGACAAGGCATCGAGCAGCCCCGGCCCGCCCGGCAGACCCAGCGTCGAAAGCACCGAGGGCTTGGCAAAGTCGGCATCGACCAGCAGCACTTCGGTATCCTTTTCCGCCGCCATCGACAGCGCCAGGTTGACCGCGCAAAACGTCTTGCCTTCGCCCGGAAGCGCCGAACAGACCAGTATCCGCATCCCGTGTACCGGTCCGCGCCCGGCGCGCGTTTCCGCCGCCGTCAGCAACAACTGGCGTTTGATGATGCGGAATTCCTCGAGCAGGCCGGTGACCGGCCCTTCGGGTTCGATCAGGCCCTGTTCGCGCAAATGCTTGCGGTCGATCGCATGAAACGTGCCGCGAAACACTTGCGCCGCCGGTATCGCATCAAACCGCGCAGGGTCGCGCGCCGCTTGCGTTGCGGGCGCGGAAAATGGGGCCGGTTCATGCGAAAGCCCGTCAAGCGGGCCGCTTTCCAGCGCAATCGGCGGCTGGATCGGGGCGAATGTCGCCTTGCGCGCCGCTTCGGGCTGTGCCGCCGGGGCTTGCGATTCCGGCGCGACAATCCGGCGCCAGTCATCGCCCCCGCCCGCGCGTTCGATCAGCGAGGTGCGTCTTCCCGGACGCTTGGCCGGCCCTTTCGGCGGCAGATGGCTCTGATCGGTCATCGGTTCCCTGCTCCGTCCGCTCAAGCCACCAACCGGCGTTTCATGAATTCCAACGCCATCAGCACGACCAGCACCAGCACCAGCCCCGCAAGACCGCCGCCGAACCATTTCAATTGCCGGCGCTGTTCGGCCTGCGCCGGCTGAGTCAGCGCGAGCGTTACCGCGCCCAGCACGGGCAGGCCGATCGTCCGTTCCAGCTCTGCCGTCGTGGCAAATGTCCCGCGCATGTGGCCAAGCGCAAACGCGACGCCGCATCCCGCCGCCAGCCCGGCGATCAACACGCCCGCCAGCAGCAAGGGACGGTTCGGCGCCGAAGGCCCATGCGGAACGGTCGGCGGATCGATCACTTCAAACTTGATCGCATTGTGCTCGCTTTCGACTTGCCCGCGCAGGCGCAGCGCCTCGCGATCGCGCAACAGCTTGTCATACTGTTCCTTGAGCACATCGTAATCGCGATTGATGCGCGAGGCTTCGGCGGCGACCGCCGGTTCGCTGAATTGCTGCGTGGTGAGCTGGGCAATGTCCTGTTGCAGCGAGGCCTTGCGCGATTGCAGCGCCACAACGCTGGCTTCGCGGTCGGCCTTGATCGACTGGAGCGAGGCAAAGGCCGGGTTGGGCGTGCCGCCACCGCCATGGTTGCCTTCGGCTGCGGCCGCGCGCGACAGTTGCGCGATCTGCGCCTTGAGCGCGATCACATCGGGATGGCCGTCGGTCAACCCGCGCCCGCGCATCGCGGCAAGGTCGGACTGGGCCTGCGCCAGCGCGCCCTTTGCCCCGCCGCTTGCGCCGGGAAGGGTAATCGTCGGCGGCGTTCCGGCCATCTGCCCGTTGATCGAGGCCAGCGCGCTTTGCGCCGCCAGAAGGTCTGAATCGACCCCGCGCAATTCGGAACGGGCGCCCTCGATCCGCGCGGATACCGCGCCGGTGCCCGGCATCAATCCGGCGTTTTTGGCCTCGAACTGCTGGCGCTTGGCCTCGGCAGCTTCGAGATCCTTTTGCCGATCGGACAATTGCTGATCCATGAAGGCCAGCGTGTCGCTCATCTCGCCGCGCCCGCCCGACAGGTTTTCTTCGCGAAAGATGTCGATCATCTTTTGCGCAATATCCTGCGACAGCTTGGCATTTTCCGCATCGGTATAGCCGCCGCTGCCGGACGTGGCGCTGATCTCGAACAGGTTTTCCTGGCTGTTGGTGACTTTGACCGCGCTGGCGAGCGCGGTCACGGCGCTTTCCATGGCCTTTTCATTGGTGACCTTTTCGCCCAGCCTGGTCGCGCGCACGACCTTTTCGAGGTTTACCGCGCTGGTCAGCGTTTCGCGCACACGGCTGATGTCGCGATGGCGGTCGGCCCCGACGCCGATCTGGTCGGACAAGACGTCGTCGATCTGCACAAAGATGCGCGCATGCGATTCATACTTGTTGGGGATCGCCCCCACCGCCAGCCATCCGGCCAGACACACGATCCACGCCACCCCCAGCGCAATCCAGCGCCGGTTCCAGATGCCGTAGAGCGCGGCCCGGATCTGATCGACAAGCCCCCCCATGCCGTTGGCCCCGCCGCTCAGAACATGCTCTCGGGGATGATGATCACATCCCCCGGCATCAGCATGACATTGGCACGCGTATCGCCCTTGCGCAGAAGATCGTTGATGCGCAGCGCGAATTCCTTCTGCTTGCCGGTCTGTTTGTCAAAGCGGATCAGCCGCGCGCGATTGCCCGCGGCAAATTCCGACAGCCCACCGACCGAAATCATCGCATCGAGCAGAGTCATGTTGGCGCGATAGGGTATCGACGCGGGCTTTTCCGTCGCGCCGACCACGCGCACCTGCTGGCTGAACGTGCCGGAAAACTTGTCGACGATAACCGAGACGATCGGTTCCTGAATATATTGCGACAGTTGCAGCTTGATGTCTTCGGCCAGCATCGAGGGCGTCTTGCCCACTGCCGGCATGTCGGTGATCAACGGCGTGGTGATGCGCCCGTCGGGCCGCACCTGGACTTGCGCGCCAAGCTCGGGATTGCGCCACACGAAAATGGTCAATTGATCAAGCGGGCCGATGATATAGTCTTCGCCCGGCCCCTCCTGCAGCGACACGAACGAAGCCGGGGGCAATTGCACCCCGCCCCCGCCACCGGCACAGCCCGACAGCGCGACGACCGCGAGCCCGGCACACGCCAAAGCGGCCCGCCGGGTGACCGGGCGGCCTTGTGAGGCGGACGAGGCGTCGTTCGGCATGAACCATCCTTTGCAAGCGCATTCGCGCATTTCCAACGGCGCTGCCCCGCCGCAACGGGGCAAACCCGGTGTTCCGCATGTCCCTGATGGGGACGCGGATCGCGCATTTCCACGGCAACGCTATGTCCAAAAAGGGTGAAGATACCGTTAGTGCTTCAGCTTCGGGCAGCGCCGTCCCAAGACGGAACAGCGCCTTACTGAATGCTTAACCAAGACCGACAAGCAACTCGCGCGCCGGGCCATGCCCCAAAAATGCCGACGGACTGGCGCTTGCACCATAAGCCCCGGCGCCAAACAGGGCAATGACATCGCCCGGCTCGGCATGGGGCAGCGCAAGCGAATCGCCCAGCCGGTCAAGCGGGGTACACAGACAGCCCACGACATGCGCCACGTCGTCCGCCGCAGCGTCAAACCGCGTCGCCACGGCGCACGGGTAATTGCGGCGGATCACGCTGCCGAAATTGCCGCTCGCTGCCAACTGATGATGCAGCCCGCCGTCGATCACCAGAAAGGTTTCGCCCCGGCTGGTCTTGCGATCGACAATCTCGGCGAGATAGACCCCCGCCTCGCCTACCAGCCAGCGGCCCAGCTCGATCACGAAGCGCGTTTCCTTCAGCACCGGCGCGCGCCGCGCGAGCGCTTCGCCCAGCCCGCTGCCGACCGCCGCGAGGTCGAGCGGCGGCTGCCCGGCGAAATAGGGAATGCCGAAACCGCCGCCCAGATTGCAGATCGGAACGCCAACCCCCGCCGCCTCGGCCAGCCGCGCGACCAGATCCAGCGTCGCCGCCTGTGCCGCGACGATCGCCCCGGCATCGAGCGACTGGCTGCCGCCATAGACATGGAAGCCCTGCCAGTCCGCGCCTGCCGCGACCAGCCGCCGTGCCAGCGCGGGCACGGCTTCGGCATCGATGCCGAACGGCCGCGCGCCGCCGCCCATGCGCATGCCTGCCCCGCCGAGCTCGAAATCGGGATTGACCCGGATGGCAAGGCGCGGGGCGATCCCCGCCCGGCCCCCTGCATCCAGCGCGCGATCCGCCTCGCGCGCGGATTCGATGTGCAGCGTGACTCCGGCGGCAATCGCCATGGCCAGATCGGCATCGCGCTTGCCCGGCCCGGCAAAGCCGATGCGCGCGCCCGCCACGCCCGCCGCCTGCAACCGCGCAAGTTCCCCCGCCGACGCGATGTCGAACCCGTCGACTTTGGTGGCCATGAACGCCAGCAAGGGAGCAAACGGATTGGCCTTGACCGCATAATGCAAGGCAACGCCCGGCAGGTTCGCGCGAAACGCCGCAATCTTCTGCCCGATCAGCCCCGCGTCATAGACGAACAGCGGCGCGCCGCCGGCCTGGGCAATCAGATCGCGCACGGATAGGCCGCCGATCGCCAGTTGCCCGCCTGTCGCGGCAAAGCCCTGCGGTATGGGGCCCATCGGTTTGCAGGGAAGAATCATCGCCCCGGCTTATCGGGCAAAGCGGATAATTCCCGGTAAAGCGCCGCGCGATCGATCTTGCCATTGGGATTGAGCGGCAGCGCGTCGCGCCAGTGCACCGCGCGCGGCACCATGAAATTGGGCAGATCGCGCGCCAGCGCGGCGATCAGGGCCCCGCTGTCGGATGCGCCGCTAACGACGAGATGGATCGCCTGCCCAAGATCCGCGTCGGGCAGACCCAGCGCGACCGCTTCGACGACCAGCCCGGTGGCCAGCGCCGCGTCCTCGATCTCCTGCGGGCTGACCCGGTTGCCCGCCGTCTTGATCATCGCGTCGCGCCGCCCGACGAAATGGAGCAAGCCCGCCGCATCGCGCCGCACCCGGTCGCCCGACCAGACCGCCACCCCGCCATGGCGCGACCAGCCGGGCGCGGGGCGAAAGCGTTCGGCGGTGCGCGCGCGATCACGCCAATAGCCTTGCGCGACGAGCGGCCCGGCGTGAACCAGTTCCCCCTCTTCGCCCGGCCCCGCCGCCGCGCCATCGTCGCGCACCACCATGACTTCGGCAAAAGGGATCGCCTCGCCGATCGCGGTCGGATGCGCATCGATCAACGCGGGATCGAGAAAGGTCGACCGAAACGCCTCGGTCAGCCCGTACATCGCATAGAGATCGGCATCGGGCGCCAGGACGCGCAACCGCCGCACCAGGGCCTCGTCGAGCGCGCCGCCGCTGTTGGTCATCCGGCGCAAGCCCGCCACGGCGGCAGGCGGCCAGTCCAGCGCGGCCAATTGGCGCCACAACGGCGGAACCCCGGCCAGCGTGGTGATCGCGTGCCGCTCGACCGCGCGCACGACATCGCGCGGCACGAGATAATCATGCGGCACGACACAGGCCCCCGCAAACCACGCCGACAACAGCTGATTCTGCCCATAGTCGAACGCCAGCGGCAACACCGCCAGCACGCGATCATCGGAGCCAAGCCCCAGATACCGCGCCACACTCGCCGCGCCGAGCCAAAGGTTGGCATGGCTGAGCATGACTCCCTTGGGCCGCCCGGTCGACCCGCTGGTATAAAGCAGCGCAACCAGATCATCGACCGGCGCAGCGGACGGCGGCAAAGCATCACCATCGTCAAACGCGACATCTTCGATCAACCGGCAAGCGCCAAGATCGCCGCTTGCCAAAGTGGCCGCGCGCGCGGGATTGGCGATCAGCAGCGCCGCGCCGCTGTCGGACAGGATATGCGCGACTTGCGCCCGCTTGAGCAGCGGATTGATCGGGACATGGATCAGCCCGGCGCGCGCCGTCGCCAGCGGCAGCAGGCACGCCAGCTCCCCCTTGGGCAACCAGCTCGCCACCCGTGCGCCCGGCCCCCCCCGACTTGCCAACCCGCGACTTGCCAACCCGCGACTTGCCAACCATCCCGCCAACTGGCCTATACGCCGATTTAACGCGGCATGGTCCATGACCTGCTCGCCCAGCACCAGTGCGGGGGCATCGCCTGCGCCCATCAGCGGCAGGTGATCGAGCGGGCGGGCCTGCCCTTCGGGTATGGGCGCCTCGGATATGGGAACGACAGTCGCGGTCACGATGAAAGTCTATCACGCCGAACTCGCCGAAGCGCAAGCGGACCCTGCCTTGGCCGCACTGTTCGCCTGCGCGCCGGGCGCAACGCCGTTCGATCGGCTCGACTGGCTGCGGCTGATGGCGGACGAATGTCTGGCCCCGGCGCGCACGCTGATCGCTGTCGCGCGCGAAGGCGAGGCGCTGGCGGCGCTGCCTCTGGTCGAAGGCCCCGGCGGCTATGGCGCGCTGGCCAACTGGTACAGCTTCATCGCCCGCCCGCGCTGGAACGATACCGGCGCCGCGCCGCGCCTGATGACCGCGATCCTGCGCAGCCTGACCCGCGTCGGCGCGCTGTCGTTTGCCCCCTTGCCCGCGCCCGAAGCGGCTGTGTTGCACGATGCGGCGCGGGCGGCGGGCTGGATCGCACGGCTCGGCCATGCCGATCACAACCACGTCCTGCACCCCGCCGGGCGCGATTTCGCCGCATGGTGGGCCCGGCGCCCCGGTCCTTTGCGCGAAACCGTCCGGCGCAAACAGCGCAAGGGCACTGTCGACATCCGCATCGCCCGCGCCTTCGATCCAGCCGACTGGGACGCCTACGAAGCGATTTACGCGCAAAGCTGGAAACCCGCCGAAGGCTCGCCGCGCTTCCTGCGCCGCTTTGCCGAAGCCGAAGGCGCGGCGGGCCGCTTGCGGCTGGGGCTGGCAAGCATCGACGGCCTTGCGGTCGCGACGCAGTTCTGGACCATCGAGGACGGCACCGCGTTCATTCACAAGCTCGCGCACAGCCCCGCCGCCGCCATGCACTCGCCCGGCACGCTGCTCAGCCACGCGCTGTTTGCCATGGCATTCGACGAAGATCGCGTCGCCACGATCGATTTCGGCACCGGCGACGATGCCTACAAGCGCGACTGGATGGAGGATGTCCGCCCGCGGTATCGGCTGGAAGCGGCATACCCCGGAACGCTGCGCCGCTGGCCGATGGCGGGCAGAATAGTGGCGAAATCCGTGCTGCGCCTTGCCCGGCCCGAAGCCCATGGATAAAGCGGCGCACGCAACAGCGGGACTTTGAGCGTGATCGACGACAGCGATGAAGGTTTGCGCCAGGTGCTCGGCGACGTGCTCGGCCTGAATGGCGCGCGCCGCGCCGCGCTGGCGCCCGACAGCCCGCTGCTCGGCGCCTTGCCCGAGCTCGATTCGATGGCCATCGCCACGCTGTTCGGAGCGATCGAGGAACGCTTCGACGTGTTCATCGACGATGCCGAAATCAGCGGCGACTTGCTTGAAACGTATGGCGCCCTGCTCGATTTCGTGCGCGAGAAGCGCCGTCCTTGATCGTAGCCTGGCCCTGCTCGGATCACAAAGCCTCTGGTCGCGATGGGCCAGGACGCGATCGGCCCGTCGAGGAATTCGCCGCCGCGATCGATCGCAATCGGCGCCACCGCCTGCTGATCGTGCCGCCTTTGCTGGCGGAAATGAACCGCACGCGGCGCCTGCTCGTCTCGACCATGCGCGCGCTCGATGGGCATGGCATCGACAGCTTCCTGCCCGACTTGCCCGGCACGAATGAAAGCCTGCAACCCTTCTTCGGCCAAAGCCTGCACGGCTGGCGCCAGGCGATGGCGCGCGCGGCACGGCACTTTGCCGCCAGCCATGTGCTCGCGGTGCGCGGCGGGGCGCTGATCTTTCCCAATGCATTGCCCGGCTGGGTGCTCGAACCGGTCTCCGGCCCGGCGATCCTGCGCCAGATGGTGCGCGCGCGGGTGATCGCTGCGCGCGAAGCCGGGCGGCACGAAGACAGCGCCGCGCTGATCGACACGGGCCGCACCGAGGGGATCATGCTCGCCGGATACGACTTTGGCCCGGCGCTGATCGCGGGGCTCGAAAGCGCGCGCCCGCTCGATGAAGGCCAGCGCGAAATCCGCCAGTCCGAACTGGGCGGCCCTGCGCTGTGGTTGCGCGCCGAACCGGGCGATGACCCGGCGCAAGCCGCGCGGCTTGCGGGCGTCATCGCGGCGGAAATCACCGCATGAGCCGCCGCCCGATCGCCTTTTCCTGCGGACCGGACACGCTCTACGGGATGCTCGATTGCGCCGGGGCACACGGGATGACCGGGCTGCTGATCGTATCGGGCGGCAGCGAGATCCGTGCGGGTGCCTTTGGCGGCATGGCGCACCTGGCGGCGCGGCTGGCCGAAACGGGCGGCGTTCCGGTGTTCCGCTTCGACCGGCGCGGGATCGGCGACAGCGACGGCGAAAACGGCGGCTGGCAGGGATCGCAGGACGACATTGCCGCCGCGCTCGCCGCGTTTCGCGCCGCGTTGCCGGGGATGCGGCGGGTCGTCGGCTTTGGCATATGCGATGCGGCGAGCGCGTTGATGTTGTATGGCGCGGGGCTGGACGGGCTGGTTCTCGCCAACCCCTGGACACTCGACGATGCGGACGATGATGCCGCAGGCCACACGCCCGGCGCGCTGCGTCGGCGCTATCTGACGCGGCTGGCCGACCCGCGCGCGCTATGGCGGCTGCTCAGCGGCCGGATCGATCTGCGCAAGCTGTTTCGCGGGCTTGGCCGCGCGGTGCAGCGCAGCGAGGCCCCCTCGCCGCTGGTCGACACGCTCCGGTCAGGCCTCGCGCGCTTCGCTGGTCCGGTCACGCTGCTGATCGCGGCGGGCGACCGTGTCGGCCAACGCTTTGGCGCCGTCTGGCCAAACGACGATCCGCGCGTGATGATCCACCCGACCGGCAGCCACACATTTGCCGACAACGCGGGCGACTGGCTGTTCGACCGCCTGATCGAAGCCACCGCCTCGCGGCACTGAAAACGCCTCGCGGCACTGAAAGCGCCTCGCGGCACTGAAAACGCCTCGCGGCACTGAAAACGCCTCGCGGCACTGAAAACGCCTCGCGGCACTGAAAACGCCTCGCGGCACTGAAAAATCCTCCCCGATTCGGGGAGGATCGGCTTATTGCCCCGCAGCGAAATCGCGGTGCGCGAGGAAGCGTTCGGCATCGAGCGCGGCCATGCAGCCGGTGCCCGCCGCCGTGACCGCCTGACGATAGGTGTGATCCATCACGTCGCCGCAGGCAAACACGCCGGGAATCCCGGTTTTCGGCGTACCCGGCTCGACCACGACATAACCGGCGGCATCAAGCTCAAGCTTGCCCCGGAACAGCTCGGTCGACGGCGCATGGCCGATCGCAACGAACGCGCCGTCGGTCGACACTTCGCTTTGTTCGCCGGTCACCGTGTCGATCAGCGCAACACCGGTCAGGCCTTTATCGCCGCCGACAAAGCGATCGACCGCCTTGTTCCACAGCACGCTGATCTTGGGATGGGCAAACAGACGGTCCTGCAGGATCTTTTCCGACCGCAGCGTGTCGCGGCGATGGATCAGCACGACTTCGCTGGCATGGTTCGTCAGGTACAGCGCTTCCTCGACCGCCGTATTGCCGCCGCCGATCACCACGACTTTCTTGCCGCGATAGAAAAACCCGTCGCAGGTCGCGCAGGCCGAAACGCCCTTGCCCGACAGTTCCTGCTCGCCCGGCACGCCCAGCCAGCGCGCCTGTGCGCCGGTGGCAATGACCAGGACATCGCCTTCATAGACATCGCCGCTGTCGCCCGTGGCGCGGAACGGCGATCCGTCGAGATCGATGTCGGTGATCGTGTCCCACAGCATGCGCGTGCCGACATGTTCGGCCTGGGCCTGCATTTCCTGCATCAGCCAGGGGCCCTGGATCACATCGCGAAAGCCGGGATAATTTTCGACATCGGTGGTGATCGTCAACTGGCCGCCCGGTTGCAGACCCTGCACCACGATCGGCTGCATCCCGGCGCGCGCGCCATAGATCGCCGCAGTCAGCCCGGCGGGGCCCGAACCGATGATCAGCATGCGGGTCTTGTGCGTGGTTGCCATGAAATCCTCCGAAGTGCCCCGGCGAAATAGGCGCGCAGACGGCGGAGTCAATCTGTCAGGCAATCAGGCCAGCAGGCGCGCCTCGATCGCCGCGACTTGCGCCGGGCCTATGCCTAGCACCGCATCGGCATAGGCCTCGATGCTGCCATGGCTTTCACGGATCGCGGCAAACGCCGCGTCGAGATAGTCCGCCTCGACTCCCAGGATCACGCGCAGCGCCGCATCGCCAAGCCCTCTGTCGGCCAGATTGGCGCTTTGCGACGCGATTCGCGCCTCGACATTGCCCGCGCGGTTAGTCAGCAGGTAATCGTCGAAAATGTCGTCGCGATGGACGCCCAACAGATGATGCACCAGCGCGACCCCGACCCCGGTGCGGTCCTTGCCCGCCAGACAATGCAACAGGCTCGCCCCGTCGCGCGTGGCCAATGCCTCGCCATACAGCCGCCATGTCCCGATCAGCACGTCGCGATAGGGCATACCCCGATAGAGCCGCACCATTGCCGCGCGGGCATCGTCGGCGCTGCGGATGGCATCGGCCATTTCCTCATGCGCGGCGCGGCCTTTCATGCTGGCCGTCTCGCCCGGGAAAAACAGCACTTCGCCCGCAAAATCCTCGTGCCGCAAACAGGGAAACGCGGCGCGCTCGCTGTCGCCGCGCAAGTCGATCACCGTGGCGATGTCCAGATCGCGCACGCGTGCCAGATCGGCGGGCGACGCCCCGGCATGTTGCCCCGATCGCCAAAGCCGCCCGCGCGCCAGCCGCCCGCCACGCGCGGCATAGCCGCCATAATCGCGGAAATTGTGAATGCCTTCGAAGTCCAGAACCCGTTCATCGATCATCGCTGTCGAATTCCTACTTGAAGCCGCGCGTCAGAAACCGTTCGGCGCATCCGGCCAGAAGCGCAGTGCCGATCGGCAGCGCGGCTTCATCGACCACCATGCGCGGCGAATGAATGCCCCAGCATTGTTTCGGATCGGCGTCGGGCGCCGCAACACCGAGAAAGAACATCGCCCCGGGCGTTTTTTCAAGCACATAGGCAAAGTCTTCGGCGCCCATGATCGGATGCGACAGGCGTTGAAAACCGGCCGCAGTGCCAAGGCTCGCCGTCACCGCCTCGCCCAGATCGACCGCGCGCGCATCGCAGATGGTCACCGGAAAGCCCTCGAACACCGCGACCGTGGCCGACAGCCCGTGCGCCGCCGCAATCCCTTTGGCCAGCGTCGTCAGCCGTTCATGCAGCGCAATGCGGTTATGCCGCGACAGCGTGCGCAATGTGCCGCGCAAGACCGCGCGATCGGGGATGATGTTGTGCGCCGTGCCCGCGTGAATTTCGGATACCGTCGCCACCACCGGGTCGGCCACGGGAAAGCGCCGCGTGACCATCGTCTGGATCGCGGTGACGATTTCGCAGGCGACCGGCATCGGATCGAGCGTCTGGTGCGGCATCGAGGCATGGCCGCCCTGCCCGGTCACGATGATCTCGAACCGATCGGCCGAAGCCATCAAGGCGCCCGCGCGCCCCGCGATCAGCCCGTGCGGACTGTCGGGCATGACGTGCAGGGCAAAGGCCGCGTCGGGCAACGGATCGAGCAGCCCGTCTTCGATCATGTAGCGCGCGCCGTGAAACCCTTCCTCGCCCGGCTGAAACATGAACACCACTTCGCCCGCGAACAGATCGGCCCGCGCGCACAGCACATGCGCCGCGCCCGCCAGCATCGCGGCATGGGTATCATGGCCGCACGCATGCATCGCCCCCGGCACGTGTGATGAAAAGGTCAGCCCGGTTTCCTCGGCCATCGGCAGCGCATCGGTATCCCCGCGCAAAAGCACACGGCGCAAAGGCCCGTCTGCCGCTCCCGTCCCGACCAGCCGCGCGACCAGCCCGGTGGTCGAAGGCCCCTCGCGCCATTCGAGCGGCAAATGGGCCAGCGCCGCGCGCAGCTTGTCGCGCGTTTTCGGATTGGCCAGGCCCAGCTCGGGCTCGGCATGAATGGCGCGGCGAAGCGCGACGATCCGGTCGGCAAACCCCCTCGCCTGTTCAAGAATGTCAATTGGCGGCATTGGGGGGGTATCTCCTCGCGCGGTCAGACCACACCTTAACGCTTGCGCGGCGTCCGCAAAGCCTTTAATCGTTCGGTTAAATACAATCGAGAGGATTGAGACATGGCCGAAGCCTATATCATCGACGCTGTCCGCACGCCACGCGGGGTGGGCAAGCCCGGCAAGGGCGCGCTGTCGCACTTGCACCCGCAACACCTCGCCGCCACCGTGCTCAAGGCGATCAAGGACCGCAACGGCCTCGACACCACCACCGTCGATGACGTGATCTGGTCGACCTCGTCGCAATATGGCAAGCAAGGCGGCGATCTGGGGCGCATGGCCGCGCTCGCCGCCGGCTATGACATCACCGCCAGCGGCACTACGCTCGACCGCTTCTGCGGCGGCGGGATCACCTCGGTCAATCTCGCCACGGCCAGCGTCCTGTCGGGCATGGAAGACTGCGTGATCGCCGGCGGCACCGAAATGATGAGCTTTACCGCCGCTTATGGCGCGCAATTGGCCAATGCCGGGATTGCGCTGCTGGGTATGGGCTCGGGCAATGCCGAGCTCGACGCGATCCATCCGCAATCGCATCAGGGCGTGTGCGGCGATGCGATCGCAGCCATGGAAGGCATTACCCGCGCCGATCTCGACGCGCTCGCGCTGGTCAGCCAGCAGCGCGCCGCGGTCGCGATTGCCGAAGGGCGTTTTGCCAAATCGCTGGTGCCGGTGCTTAACGAAGACGGCTCGGTCGCGCTCGATCACGAAGAATTCCCCCGCCCCGAAACGACGCTCGAAGGGCTTTCGTCGCTCAAGGCCAGCTTTGACGGGGTGGCCGATTTCGACCTTGGCGGCGGCGTCACCTTCCGCAAGCAGATCCAGCGCCGCTATCCCGATCTCGACTGGAAAGGCGTGCACCATGCCGGCAATTCATCGGGCGTGGTCGACGGCGCGGCGGCCATCCTGATCACTTCGCCCGCCTATGCCGAAAGACACGGGCTGAAGCCGCGCGCGCGCGTCGTCGCTTATGCCAACCAGGGCGACGATCCGACGCTGATGCTCAACGCCCCGGTCCCGGCGGCGAAGAAGGTGCTGGCCAAGGCGGGCCTGACAGTCGACGACATCGACGTGTGGGAAATCAACGAGGCCTTCGCCGTCGTCACCGAAAAGTTCATCCGCGACCTCGGCCTCGACCGCGCCAAAGTGAACGTCAACGGCGGCGCCATGGCGCTGGGCCACCCGATCGGCGCCACCGGCTCGATCCTGATCGGCACCGTGCTCGACGAACTCGAACGCACCGGCGGCCGCTACGGCCTCGTCACGATGTGCGCGGCGGGCGGCATGGCGCCTGCAATCGTGATCGAGCGGATCTGAGCCGAAAGGCACGTCAAACACGGCGTCGGCCTCATCGGCCGGCGCCGTTGTCGTTTGGGATACGGGGCCGTTGCCCCGGCCCGCTACCCCGAAATCCGCTCGTGCTGAGCCTGTCGAAGCACGCGCGTCAACGCCAGCCCGGAAGGGTAACCCGCCAAGCGGCAAAGTCGCGCGCGTGC
>NZ_KQ954287.1 GCF_001519055.1 Novosphingobium sp. Fuku2-ISO-50
AGGGAACCTCTGATTCAGCCCAATCAGCATCTGACCCACCCCACCTCGTCCCGCGAAGGCGGGAATGACGAAAGAGGAGCTTGGCAAGCCAGAGCAAAAGCGTGATTCTTGCAAAAGGGACTGAATCAGAGGCGCTCTAAAGCCCGAGACAGGCCACCGTATCGAGCGCGATCATCCGTTCTTCGTCGGTGGGCACGACCATGATCGCTATGCGGCTGTCGCCCGCGCTGATCGTGCGCGCGTTCGCCGCATTGGCCGCCGGATCGAGCGTCAGGCCAAGGAAGCCCAGCCGTTCGCAGATCAGGCTGCGGATCAGCGAATCGTTTTCCCCGATCCCGGCGGTAAACACCAGGGCATCGATCCCGCCCATGCTGGTGCAAAGCGCCGCAATTTCGCGCGCAGCCCGCGCGACAAACAAGGTGACCGCCTGGCGCGCCGCTTCGCCATCACTGGCATGGAGCGCGCGCATGTCGCTCGACAGCCCCGATACGCCGAGCAGCCCCGATTGCTGATAAAGCAAGGTTTCGACCGCCTCGGCACTCATCCCCTCGTGCATGATCAGGTGCAGCACCAATCCGGCATCGAGCGTGCCGCAACGCGTGCCCATCACCAGCCCGTCGAGCGCGGTAAAGCCCATCGTCGTATCGACGCTTTTGCCGCCGCGCATCGCGCACAGGCTGGCGCCGTTGCCCAGATGGCCGACGACGACGCGCCCGGCGACCAGTTCGGGCGCCGTGCGCGCCAGTTCGCGCGCGATGAAGGCATAAGACAGCCCGTGAAACCCATAACGCACCAGCCCGCGATCATGGAACGCGCGCGGCAGGGCAAAGCGCGTGGTCTCGTCGGCGCGCCCGCGATGAAACGCGGTGTCGAAACACGCCACTTGCGGCACATCGGGCATGAGCTTCGTCATGGCGCGGATCGCGGCAAGGTTGTGCGGCTGATGCAGCGGGGCCAGTTCCGACAGCGCATCAAGCCGGTCCATCACGGCGTCCTCGATCCGCACCGGGCTTGCATAATCCGCGCCGCCATGGACGACGCGATGGCCAATGCCGACGATCCGATTGTCGCCAAGATGCCCTTGCGCCCAGGTGATCAGTTCGCCCAGCAAGTCTTCGTGAGTCATCGCCGCGCCGTCGTCCCAGCGCCGGTCGATAGCGAGCGAACCGTCATCGGCGCGCGCGGCGAGATGCGGCGCGGTGCCGATGCCCTCGATCTTGCCCCCGGCGGCGTGATGCGGATGACCTGCGTCATCGAGCCGATAGAGCCCGAACTTGATGCTCGACGATCCGGCGTTGAGGCTGACCAGCGCGCGGGTCATTGCCCGGCCCCGAAAGGCTGATCGGGCGAAGCGGATTCAGGCGAAATCTGGCCGGGCAGCAATGGCCCCGGCGCCTGCCCCGGCACGCCCCAGGCGCGCACCAGCATGATCGCCACCGCTACCGAAGCCGCACGGGTGCGCTGGCTGTCGGCCCGGCTGGTCAGGATGATCGGAACCCGCGCACCGAGCACGACCCCGGCGGCATCGGCATCACCCAGAAACGTAAGCTGTTTGGCCAGCATGTTGCCCGCTTCGAGATTGGGCACGACCAGAATGTCGGCATGCCCCGCAACGGGCGAGACAATGCCCTTTTCGCGGGCCGCCGCCTCGCTGATCGCATTGTCAAAGGCCAGCGGGCCATCGAGAATGCCGCCGCTGATCTGCCCCCGGTCGGCCATCTTGCACAAGGCGGCGGCGTCCATCGTCGCGCGCATCGCCGGATTGACCGTTTCCACCGCCGCCAGAATTGCCACTTTCGGCTCGGGCAGGCCCAGCACGTGCGCCAGATCGATGGCATTGGCGACGATGTCCGCCTTTTCCTCGATCGTCGGCTCGATATTGATCGCGGCATCGGTAATCAGCAGCGGCTGTTCGCGCCCGTCAAGCTGCATGACAAAGACATGGCTGATCCGCCGCCCGGTGCGCAGACCGCTGTCATGCGCGACGACCGCAGCCATCAGTTCGTCGGTGTGCAGCGATCCCTTCATCAGCATCGCCGCCTGCCCTTCGCGCACCAGCGCCACGGCCCTGGCTGCCGAATCGTGGCTGTGTGCGGTGGCGACCAGGCGATAGGGGGTGATGTCGCATCCGGCCTCGACCGCTGCCGCGCGGATTTTCGCTTCGGGCCCGACCAGCAGCGGCACGATCATGCCCGCCTCCGCCGCTTCGACTGCTGCTTCGATCGCCGCCGCGCTGCAAGGATGGACGACCGCCGTGGGCACTGCCGCGCCGCCCCTGGCCGCCGCCAGCAGGCGTTCGTGGCAGGGATTGGCGGCAATATGCACATCGGGCAGCGCGATGCGCGGTCGGCGCACTTTTTCATCGGGCGCGATCACTTCGGCCACGCCCGTGATCACGTCGCGCCCCTGCTGATTGGTGCAGCGGCAATCGAGCGTCAGGCGGCGACGCGCCACATCGCGCGCGGTCACCGTCACGCTGGCGGTCACCGTGTCGCCGATCCCCACCGGCGCGGTGAATTTCAGGCTTTGCGAAAGGTAGATCGTGCCCGGCCCGGGCAGCTTTGTGCCGAGCACCGCCGAAATCAGCCCCGCCCCCCACATGCCATGCGCGATGACCCGGTGAAACATGTCATGCGAGGCAAATTCGGCATCGAGGTGCGCCGGATTGACGTCGCCCGACACCGTCGCAAACAGCGTGATGTCGGCGGCGGTCAACGTGCGCGACACACTGGCGCTGTCGCCTGTGGCGATCTCGTCGAATGTCCGGTTCTCGATCATGTCAGGCGTCTGGGACATTGGGGGGATCTCGCGACAGACAGGGAAATAGAGTGCCTGTCGCAATAGCAGCCTGCACGTCCTGCGAGTTTGCGTCAGGTCAATCCCATCCACAAGGGCCCACCTTATTGCACCAGACGCGCGCTTTGCACGGTGATGGTAAACAGCGCCTGCAAGGCCGCCGTGATGCTCTGGTCGGTCGATACCTGATAGAACAGGGCCTGTCCGGCCGAATTGGTCGAAGCGCATTGCTTCAACGCGGGCACCAGCGTGTCGGTGGGATTGATTTCGTTGTATTCATACGAATATCCCGAAGAGATCGCCGACGGCAGATATTGCGTATAGAGCACGGCGATCTGAATGTTCTGGGCCTTGATTTTCGCGCACAAGGCAATGTCTGCCGCCGTCAGCGGACCGCGAGCCAGGGTGGAAATGCCTTCGGCGTTGCTGGCGGCATTGTATTCGTCGACCATCCCGTCGGTGATCAGCAACAGAACTTCTTGCGGATTGGCCCCGACCGCGCCCGATCCCCCTGCCGGCATGGTGCTGTACAGCGTGTTGAACATGTGCGTAAAATCGGAAGCCCAGTCATAGGTCAAAGTGACTGACGAGGTCGGCTGCGCGTTCGCGACCCAGTAATCCACATTGGAGCTGCTCCCAAGATTCGGCACGCTGATCGTGTTGTAGTTCGAAGACGTCAACGTGGTCATCGTGCTCAACGGCGAAACAGGAATGACCGATGTGCTGCTTCCCAGCCCCTGATAGCCAAACCGGAACATCTGAAAGCCATAAGTCGTCTTGTACTGTTGCGACATGTTATAGGCGTATGGGATCAAATCCTGGACTGCAGAAGATGCGTCATTGATACGCAAATCGATGGTCGATGTCGTTCCGCCATAGACCAGGCCGTAATTCTGCGTGATCCAATATCCGTCCGCAACATAACCTGATGACGGAGCTGTAACGCTTTTTCCGGCCGTATCATAATAACCGCCGCTGCACGCCTTGTTCCCGGAAGCGATCGCGGTGCAAAGCATATAGGTCTGATTGCTTCCGGCAGCTGAGCTATAGGACGTACTGGGGACATAGATATAATACGTTTTACCGCCCACGGTCACCCTCGGCGTGTTGGTCGTGTTGGGCGGGGTTTGCACGTGGCAAGCAAAGGCGCAGTTGTTGGTCGCACCTTGCAGCAGGCTGATCCCGGCCGTGGTCGAGGGGATCAGCATCGAGGGCGACGTATCGACCGCAATGAAGAAATTGATGTTCGGCGGCTGCGACGCGTTAGCGGTCGAAGACCCCGTGATCGCCAGCGTGTTGATGCCGATGAGCGAGCTGAACACCGTGTTGACCGACGCATTGTAGGTAACCGTGGTCGTGCGCAACGTGCCCGAACAGTTTGCACTCGTGCTGACGGGCGTGATCGAGACCTGGGGATAGCCCGACGCAAACGCCACCGTGCCCTGCCAACTGGCTGCCTGCGAGTTGAACAGCGCTGTCGCCGCCGCCTGCGCGTTGGCACTTGTCTGGCACAGCATGGTGGGGTCGACCGTGGCCAGCGCGGCGGCATCCGCCGCTGCATTGAGCTGGGTCTGGATCATTTCCGCGCGCGCATAGTCGACCCCGAATCCGATCGCGATCATGATCGGAATCAAGCCAACGATCAGGATGACCACAACATTGCCCTGCGGATCCGCCCATAGGCGACGGACGAATCCATCGATCCGTGCAATAATACCTGGGCAGAATGGGTTTTGCATCATGACAAGACCTAGTTGAGCCTTGGGCTCATGTAAATGGTATCTGTAAATGTCGTGGCAGAAAAAGAACTGTAGGCCACAGCAGGTGTGTAGGTGTAATTGATCGTCGCAACCCACACATAGGCACCGGCAGTGCCGACTTGCGTGACGGTCGATGTTCCTGGCGCATAGTTGGTACAAACATCCGAACCATCGGGAGACGCCGGAATCAGCGGCGACCCCGCCGCGACAAATCCGCTGGGCAATGCCACCACGCTGTTCGCCGATTGCGTGGCAACCGAGGGCAACGTCCCCGCCGTCAAAGTCGATGTGGCGGCCGTCGCCGTGTTCGAAGCGATTTGCGCGGGCGTCTGGGTCTGCGCCTGTGTCCACACGACATAAGCGTTGTTCTGGTCGCAAATCCGCAGCAACGAAATCTGCTCTGTGGCATTGGCCACACCGTACGGCGTCATTACCACGGCAGCGGCATTGAGGAAGGCCGTGGCCGAAGTGGTCGACGGTGATGCGGCAACCAGCGTCGGCGAAAAGGCGCGACTGGTCATGTCGGCCAGCGCGCGCGTGGCCAGCGTGACTTTGCGATTGCAGGCAATCATGTCGGACATGACATAGCCGCCGAGATAGAGCACCAGCATGAACGGCAGGACGATGGCAAATTCCACCAGCGCATAGCCACCCTTGTCGCGCAGCAGTCTTTTCAGCATATCGTCGTCCCGGTCGGGCACGAGTAGTTTTCCGTCACGATCACCTGGGTCGCCACGAGTTCGCGGTAACTGTTGGGATCGTTGGCGATATTGCTGCTGATGTTAAAGCCGAGCAGGCTGGTAAGCGTGGGCCACAGATACACCAGTTGCACCACGATGATATTGCCCTGCCCGCCCACCGTGCTGGTAACGCCGGTGCCGTAAACCGTACCGTTGGCAGTGCCGCTGCCGTTGTTGGTCAAAGTGCCGGTGGTGTCGAACGTGAACGTCGGCGCCGTGTTGGCGGTCGTGCTGAAACTGCTGGCCGACGTGCTGCCGAAGCTTCCCGCCGTGGTAACGACTGCGGTCAACTGACTGCAACTGAGGAACGGCGGCAGAAGGCTGCCATTGCCGAACGCGACAGCCGAGCTGGAACCGGACGGCGTATAAGTCAATGTGCCGCAAATCGCCTGCTGAAACTGCGCGCCGGTCATGCCCGGGTTGGACACACTGGTGGACTGAAAGCTTTGCGCCTGCCCGGTCAGCAACAGGCGCGCACCGGCCTCAGCCGCCGTTTCCAGCCCCTCTTGCGCCATATAGGTCAACGCCGTTTGCAAGATGGCGACGAGAAGCGCGATGAACGCGGGCATGATCAGGGCAAATTCGATCGCCGCAGCGCCGCTGCGATCGCATCGAAGCGCGGCAATGCATTGACGGGTCCACCGTCCTTGCCCCCAATTTTGCCGCGCCAATTGCATCTGCCTGTTCACCCGGATTCCCCAGGCTGTATTTTTATCATCGAGTCCTTAAAACGATGTAAAATCGGGATCGGCGGCGGGCGACGTCAGCCGCCGGGCGTTTCCAGGCCATGACCACAGGGCCCGGTCTCGTGCCGCCAGAGCATAAACACCGACGCCAGTGCCGCGAGGCTGATCGCGCCAAAGAACAGCAGGATCGCGTCATAGCCTTGCGGATGCGCAGGCCCCGCCCCCGCGCGGTCGGCCAGGGCTCCTGCGATCAGGTTTGACGCAGCGATCCCCAGCGATTGCATCAAGGTGATCAGGCCAAGCGCCGTGCCCAGCCGTTCGCGCGGCACGATCATCGTCGTCGCCGGCCAGATCACCGCCGGCACCAGACCCCAGCTGATCCCCATCAGCACGGTCGAAATCCACGGATTGATATTGGTCAGCCCCAGCACGGCCAGCGTGACCGGCAAGAGCAGCGTGCCGAACACCAGCATCATCGCCCGGTTGCCAAAACGGTCGGCCAGCACGCCGAACAACGGCGTGGCAAAGATCGCGGCGGCAAACACCCCCGAATTGACCTGGCCTGCCGCCTGTAACGACAAGTGCTTGGCATGCTGAAAGTATTCGACCGCATAAGTCTGGCGAAAGGGAAAGAACACCGCCGCATAAAGCACATGGAGACCCAGAATGTACCAGAACGCCGCGTCAAACCGCAGCCGCGCCAACCCGCGCGGCGTCGCCGGTGCAGCCCGTGCCGTCACCGGCAGAGCCGGGCGGCTCGGTTCGAGCGCGTAAAATACCAGCGCCGCCGCCAGGCCCAGCCCGGTAACCCCCGCCCCCAGCCACAAAGGCGGCTGCCATCCGGCATCATAAAGCGGCCGCGCCCAGGTCGACGACGTGTTGCACAAAAACGATCCGACCCGCGCCAGCGACAGGAACAGTCCCGTGGCCAGCGCAATCCCGCTGCGCGGAAACCACAAGGCAAGGCCTGCGACCAGCGCCATGAAAATCGCCCCTTCGGCAATCCCGAAAATCAGCCGCCCCAGCCACATCACCCAATAGGGCGTACCGATCGCGGTAAGACAGGCGCCGACCACCCCGATCGCGGCGGTCCACAGCGCGATCCGCGCCGCACCATGGCGATCGATCAGAACCCCGCCGACCAGCGCCAGCGCGACATTGGGCCAATAGATCGCGGCATTCAGGCTGCCGATATGGCCTTGCGTAAATCCGCGCTGGCGGATGAGCAGATCGGCAATTTCGCCGATCACGTCGGTTTCGTAATACGTCGCCAGAATGGCCACGGCGGCGACCATCAGGGCCAGCCAGCGCAGCGGAATCGCCGGCAGGTCGGCATCCGCGCCCCACCCCCGGTCCTGCCCGATCGTTCCATCGGGCCCCAAATCCGAAACCGCCGCCACGCCCCGCCCCCCTTTCATCCCAGGCAAACCCTGCGCCCCATCAAGGGCGCGCTTGCGTGTCGGAATGATGACAGTCGGGAAAAGCGTTACACAAACATGAAATTGGCAGAGGAAAGCTGGCTCATGCTGACATGGTCGAGCACCAGATGATCATGCGCGTCATAGGTGATCACTACATTGCCGCCCGATTGCTGCATCGCACCTTCGAGCGCGGCGTAATTGGCAAACAGGCTTTTGTCGAAGTGGATCACGTCGCCCGAGGCCGGGCTGGGCAGGAAACCGTCGATCGTTTCGTTTCCAAACCCCTTGTGAAAGACAAAAGTATCGTCATTGCCGCCGGCCTTGATCACATCGCCCTTTGCGCCGACGATCACCATGCCTGACGCGACAGCCTCGATCGTTTTCGAAGCGCCTGCCTTGGCCGCAGACGCCGTCGTCGCCAGGTGCGTGGCCTCGACGATCAACGGATCGGCGCCGACCGCCAGCGTGATCGACGCAACATTGTGATAGACCGCGATCGGCGTCGTGCCCGAAATCGGATCATAGACCGCGATCGTTGCCTGCACATTGGCAAAGCGAATGGTGTCGGTATGGGTAACCGGCGCGATTTCACTGTGCGTGGTGTTGTTCCAGATGGTCTGTTCGTCCCAGATCACCACGTCGAAAACGTTGGTCGCCTTTTGCAGCGCCAGCGAATTGGTCGTCTTGTCCGCGCCGCCGATCGTGTAGGACACGGACCCCGGCGTAAAGGACGATGGCCCGCCGCCCAGGATTGTCGTCAGATCGTGCAGCGCGACGGCGGCCGGTTTGGCCGCGTTGCTGTAATCGAACAGGCCATAGTGATTGCCGGTGTTCGTGTTCGTCGCGTCGGGATAGGCATCGAGCAATTCATAAAGGATCACCGTCGCCGCCCCCGCCGACTTGGCATCGAAAATCATGTCGAGATCATAGATCGCCTGAACATGGGCATCGACGCCGCCCGATACGCCGGGCAAAGTCGAATAGCCGGACTCGGTCGCCACGAAAGGCTTGCCCGACGGGATCGAGGCGAGGTTGCTTTTCAGATAGGCCAGCGGCGCAGCGCCATTGTTCGCATAAGGATGGATCGCGGCATAATCGTAGCCCGTGGTCGACGAGGCCCCCGCATTCATCGTGTAGCTGTAGACCGTGGTGCCGTGCAGCACCGAACTGGCCCCGACATCGGCATAGAGCGCATTTTGAAACGCGATCGCCGCCGGGGCCCCGGTCAGGCCATTGTAGCTCGCCCCGAAATTGTTGATTTCGTTGGGCCCCTCGATCGCGACGAGCGCGCCGGGATGGGCGGCTGCGAAATTGGCCATCTGGGTCACGCTGTTGGCCGGGGTGTTGTTGGTATAAAGCAGCATGTCAAAGCGGATGCCGCTGCTGGCGGCGAGATTATAGGCCGCCTGCCCCTGCATTCCTGTCCAATAGGCTGCCGTGCGGATGAGGCTGACCCCTATATATTTCAGGTCAGCCAGGACGTTCTGGATATTGGCATATTTGCCGTCGGTATAATCGATCTCGGCATCGATACCGATCGAGGCGACGAAGCTGGCTGCGCTGGCGACGGTTGCTTTGGTCATGACCGCCAACATAGGTCATAACCGTTTTTAACAATTGTATATGACTGGTAAACGCGATTTCAGGTCAATTACAATTCATTGCAAACAAATAAATCAATTGTATTCATCCTGATTTTGTTACGTTACATCGATAAACGACTTGCCCTCTTTTGCCAAGCCCCACTCAGCGGGATCGATTACAGGATCTGGCGATGCAGACCCGGCCTCCTTTTCGGTCAGCATAAAGCCCGCATCAGGCGCGATCGGCCCGCCAACCGGCTCCGCATCGGGCGCCGGGACATCGCCCGGAACCGACAGCGAGGCCGCAACCGGCTCAGGGTGCGCCGCGATATGATCGGCCAGGCGGATCGCCATGGCCAGGATCATCAGCGTCGGATTGGCATGGCCGATGGTTGGAAAGACCGACGCGCCGGCAATGTAGAGCCCGGCGATGCCATGGACCTGGCAATCGGGATCGACCACGCTCAGCGCCGGATCACGGCCCATCCGCGTGGTTCCCGCGGTATGCGCCATATCGCGCAGCACCAGCCGGTTGCTCGCCCGTTGCGCGACGGCGTCGATCGGAACGAATCCGGCGATCCCGGCGCGGCGCAGATCCGCGATCAGGAGGTGGGCGCCTTTCAGCATCGCCTCTGCGCTCGCCGCGCCCGGCTCCCACCGGATGCTGGCGCGGGGCAGGCCGAGCGGATCGCACTCACGCGCAAGCGTAACCCGGTTGGCCGGGTCGGCGCCCTGCTCGGCAATCAGTTCGAGATGCAGGCGATCGAGCTTGCGACTGCCGCCTTGCGCGAGATAGTCGCGCGCGACAAAATCGGCGTTGATCCACACCGCCGCATCGACCACGACACGCTTGAACGCATCGGGCACGCGCGGGCTTTCGAGCAGCTTGCGCCCCAGCGCCGAAGCGATCGTCGCGCCATTGCCCAGCACGACGCGCAAGTCGGCCCAAACCTGCCCGCTGCGCCCGCGCAAAAGACGCCCGAACGCGGCGACCGGATCGTCGCGCGACAGCTCGACTGCGGCAAAGGCCGCCATGTTCGGCAGGCGCTCGCGCTCCTGGCAATCCGGGCGCAGCGCCAGACCATGCGAATACATATAGATGCGATGCCCCCGCCGCAGCGGGAAAAAGCCCATCAACCGCGCAGCCGCCGCGCAGCCCGCCCCCTCGATCGTGCCGATCCGGACTGTCGGATGGTCCATCAGGTATCGGCCGATCGCGGGCAAGCCTTGCGCCCCGGCCACCCCCGGCCGATCCAGTTCCGACAGCAGGAGCAGGCGCGCATTCTCGATCGCCCCGGCGGCCAGCACCACGTGCCTGGCAGACAAGACCGCGCGCCGTCCGCTGCCGAGCGATGACAGGCATTCCACGCCATCCAGCCGCCCCTGTGCAACCCGCACCCGCGCCGCCGTGGCGTTCGTCACCACGGTCACCCCGGCAAGGTCGTCATGGCGCAAATCATCACCCATGCGCGTCACGTCGGTCACTTTGCGGCGCGACCGCGCAAATTGCCAGAAATGCGAATCAAATGCCGCCATCCGCGCCACGCCTTCGGGGCGCACGGCGTCGCGGTCCGCCTCGCAGGCCGCTTCGTTCAACAAGGGCCCGAGTTCGAGATGCTGCGCGGCGCGATCGACGAAGGGCGCCAGATCCCCGTGCGCAATCGGCCAGCCGGTTTCCGCCAGCCAGGCCCGGGGCGCGAAATCCGCAGGCGCAAACGGCGCAACTTTGCCCGCCCACGCCACAGTCGATCCGCCCAGCACCCGGTTGCGCACGCCAAACTGCTGCCCTTCGGCAGACCAGAAGCGCATCTGCGGCGCATGCCAGTCCTGCCTTGCGCGGCGCACCGCCGGATCGCCGAGCGTCCCCGTCGCCTCGACCGCGTTGAGCGCCTCGTGCGCAGCGGTTTCCTCAAAGCCGCCGCTCTCGACCAGACAAACGCGCAAACCGCGCGCGGACAATTCGCGGGTCATGACGATTCCGGCCGCCCCGCCGCCGATGATCAGGACATCATGATCGGTCAGCACGTCGGGCGGACAATCGGCCCTGTCGAAATCGAAATAGCGTGTGATGGCAGCACCTGTCGCCTTGCCGACCGCCTGCGCCCTGCACAGACGGCTCGCGTGATCCCAACCGACCCACCAGGATGTTGAAAAACAATATTTTTCAGACAACCGTCCCGTTGTTCCGTAACGGGAAAGGGCGCTCAACAGCCGCCCAAGTCAAGCAACCCGCCGCCGCAAATGGGTCGCAATTCGCGCTAGTTACAACGACATGCCAATCCAACCCACGGTTTCTGCACGCTTCATGAATCACCAATATTGCAGAAATGGACCAATTGTCGCCGCACATCACGCGGCATCGACGCCCGTCGTGACACGCCGTTTACAGCGACACGAGACAGGCTTTGGACATGATTACGCGCGACCCGCTCACGGCGGCCCACCAGATAAACCGGCCACACCACCGAACAAAGTGCGCGATCACGAACGCCGGGAAATACCGAACACTGTGCGAACGCGCTCGGGATTCGAACCGCACAGCGAAGCGGCTTGCCGCGCAGCGCAACAAAGGACTCAGAGGGTTCCGAAAGGCTGGGTCGGACTTCCCGTCAACGACCCAACACTGAAGGCAACTGGAGCGGGCGAAGGGATTCGAACCGCACAGCGAAGCGGCTTGCCGCGTAGCGCAGCAAAGGACTCAGAGGGTTCCGAAAGGCTGGGTCGGACTTCTCGTCAACGACCCAACACTGAAGGCAACTGGAGCGGGCGAAGGGATTCGAACCCTCGACCCCAACCTTGGCAAGGTTGTGCTCTACCCCTGAGCTACGCCCGCTCGTGCGTTGCGCCGAACCGTTGCTTTTCCCTAGGAAATGCGCCGTTCGGCTGGGGTGAGGCGGGCCAATAACGGTGATCCGGCAGGTGCGCAACCCCCCAAATGCACTTTCTTTGCACAATCATGCGCCGAGCCCGCGTTCGCGCCATTTGCCCTTGCCGAATGGGCCGGCGATCCCACATGGTGGATCGAACCCTATTTCCGATCACCCCGTTGCGGAGACATGCGCGTGGCAAGCCTTGGCCTCAATCTCGAAGAACAGAAAGCGGTCGACCGATTCCGCCAGGCGGTGGTCGAACCCTCGATGACCAAGCTGGTGATTCTCGATTTCTGGGCGGAATGGTGCGGCCCGTGCAAGGCCTTGACTCCCTTGCTCGAAAAGGTCGCCGCCGAATATGCCGACAAGGGCGTGGTGCTGGCCAAGATCAATGTCGACGAAGATGCCTTCATCGCCGCGCAGTTTCAGGTGCGCTCGATCCCGACGGTCTATGCCATGTTTCGCGGCCAGCCGGTCGCCGATCTGACCAACGCGCGCACCGAATCGCAGCTGAAACAGGTTCTCGACCAGATTCTGGCGCAAGTGCCGGTCGAGGCGGGCGATGCCCCGGCGCAGGACATCACCCCGCTGCTGACGATGGGTGAAGACTTGCTGGTGCGGAACAATCTGACACAGGGCGATGCCGAACAGGCGATCGACGTGTTTGCCCAGATCATCGAACTCGCGCCGGACAACGCGCATGCCCATGCCGGGCTGATTCGCGCGATGCTTGCCGCCGGGCACAAGGACGAGGCCGCCGCCCTGCTCGGCGCGCTCGATCCCAAGCTGGCCGAAGACCCCGTGTTTGCCCAGCCCCGCGCCGCGCTCGCGCTGGCCGAGGATGCGCCCGAGGCGGACGAGCTGATCGCGCTGCGCGCAGCGGTCGCCGCCGATCCCGACAATTTCGAGGCGCAGCTTGCGCTTGCCAACGGCCTCTATGCCGGCGGCGACCGTGACGGCGCAGCGGGCGTGTTGCTGGCCATGGTGGCCAGGGACCGCGCCTGGAACGAAGGCGCGGCGCGCACGCGCCTGTTGCAGATCTTCGAAGCGATCGGGCTGGAAGACCCCTGGGTCGCCGCCACACGGCGCAAGCTGTCGACGGTTCTGTTCGGATAATCGGGATGGGCGGCGCGATGACCACGGAACGGCTGTCGATCTTTCCCCTGCCCGGGGCGCTGCTGTTCCCCGGCCTGCAATTGCCGTTGCATATCTTCGAGCCGCGCTATCGTGCGATGGTCTCCGACGCGCTTGCGCGCGATCAGCGCATTGCAATGATCCAGCCGCAGACCATCGAGGAAGGCGCGCCGCTCTATCGCATCGGCTGCGTCGGCAAGATCGTCGATGTCGAAACGAACGACGACGGGCGCTATAATCTGGTGCTGCAAGGCATCGCCCGGTTTCGCGTGCTGCGCGAACTCGATGTGACGACGCCGTTTCGTCAGGTCGAGGCAGAGCTGATCCCCGACGATGGCGAGGCCGCGCTGAGCGCGATCGAGCGCGCCGGTTTCGAGCAGGAGGCACGCAAGTTTGCCGCAAGGCAGGGCTATGCGGTCGACTGGGAATCGGTCAGCAAGCTTGACGATGCCGCGCTGATCAACGGCGTCTCGCAAATCGCCCCGTTCGACATCGCCGCCAAACAGGCCCTGCTCGAAGCCAACTCGCTCGCCGCGCGCTGCGAATTGCTGATCCAGCTCATGCAATTCTTCGGCCGCCGCGACCGCGACGATGGCCGCGTGACGCTGCAATAAAGATCAGCCCCCGTTTGCCGGGGTTTCGCGCGCGATTACTTCGTGCATCGCGCCGTCCTGATAGATCCAGGCATGAAGCGCGCGCGCGCCATCGGGCCGCACCGTGCTGCGCCAGAAGAGCGAGCCATCGTCGGAGCGACCGTCGCGGCTGTCGGCTTCCGGCGGCGGTACAGCCGCGGGCAACGGGCGCAGCGGCGGCGGGCCGGCCTTGCGATCAGGCGGACCGTCTTCGCGCGGAATACGCGCCGGGCAATCAGCCAGTTTGCCGGTGATCCAGTCGGGCGCCGGGGGCATGACCGTCAGCGGCCCCGCATCGGCGAGCAACCACTTGTAATCGAGCTTTTTCTGCCGTTTCCACACCATGGCGAACCAGCCGCCGTTCCACAGCCCCGCGCTGATCCCGGCAGTCCCGTCGCACGACGCCCAGACCGTGCCCGTCTGGCGACCGGCAAACCACGGCGCCGCATCGTGCGCTTTCAGCCAGAGCTTGGCCGGGCTGCGCGCCGGGGCGACGAATTCGGCATTGTCGTCGGCTGTCGCGGCCAGCGCGGCATTGGGCCCCTTGGCGCGCGCAAGGTGCGCCAGCGCGCTTTCCGCTTCGACCAGCGCGCTGGGATTGCCCCGTGGGGTCAGCCCACCGCGCGAGGATTGCGCGATCGACAGGGTCGGCGCCAGCCCGAGGGCCAGCGCCAGTACCGAAGGAAGAATGCGGCGGATCAGATCGTTCCCTCGGGCAGCGTGATCCCGGCATTGCGGAACGCGGCGACCAGCGCATTGCGCAAGAGCACGGCAATCGTCATCGGCCCGACTCCGCCCGGAACCGGGGTAATCGCGCCCGCGACTTCGCTCGCCCCGGCAAAATCGACATCGCCGACCAGCCGCGTCTTGCCCGGCTCTGCCGCCGCGACGCGGTTGATGCCGACATCGATCACGGTCGCGCCGGGCTTGATCCAGTCGCCCTTGACCATTTCGGGCCGTCCGACGGCGGCGACGACGATGTCGGCGCGGCGGACCACTTCGGGCAGATTGCGCGTGCGGCTATGCGCCACGGTTACCGTGCAGCTTTCCGCCAGCAGCAATTGCGCCATCGGCTTGCCGACGATGTTCGACCGCCCGATCACCACCGCATCGAGCCCCGACAGGCTGCCCAGCCGGTCCTTGAGCAGCATCAGGCAGCCCAGCGGCGTGCAGGGGACAAAGCCCGGCTGCCCCACTGCGAGCCGCCCGGCGTTGGTCACGTGAAAGCCGTCGACATCCTTGTCGGGATTGATCGTGGCGATGACTTTCTGTTCGTCGCAATGCGCGGGCAGCGGCAATTGCACGAGGATGCCGTCGACCGCCGGATCGGCATTGAGCGCCTCGACCAGCGCGATCAGCTCCGCCTCGGGCGTGTCGGCAGGCAGGCGGTGTTCAAAGCTCGCCATGCCGGCGGCCAGCGTCGCCTTGCCCTTGGACCGGACATAGACCTGGCTGGCCGGATCTTCGCCGACCAAAACCACGGCGAGCCCCGCCTTGCGCCCGCTTTGCGCGGTAAATTCGGCGGCAAGCGTGGCGATACGGCCGCGCAGGCCTTCGGCAAACAGCTTCCCGTCAATCACATCAGCAGTCATGCGTTCAATACCCCGACATGGCCAGGCCGCGCAGCAGCAGCGACAGCAGTTGCAGCCCGACAATCAGCACCAGCGGCGAAAAATCGACCGCCCCGGTCTGCGGCATCGCGCGCCGGATCGGCCCGAGAACCGGTTCGAGCAGCGCATTGAGCGCGCGATAGATCGTCAGGACGACTTCGTTGCGCGGGCTGACGACGTTGAACGCCATCAACAAACCCAGCACGAACTGGACGATGACGATCGTGCTGACCACGCTGATCAGGTAATCGAGCATCTGAACAAGGGTGTAGAGCAGCACGGGGGGCAATCCTTCGAATCAGGTGCGGCGAATAAGGTGCGGCGAATCAGGCGCGGATCAGCGTTCCGGCGCCGCGTGCGGTAAAGACTTCCAGCAACATGGCATGCGGCACGCGGCCATCAAGCACAACCGCCGCCTCGCACCCGGCCTCG
The DNA here is from genome assembly GCF_001519055.1 of Novosphingobium sp. Fuku2-ISO-50. Classification (GTDB taxonomy): domain Bacteria; phylum Pseudomonadota; class Alphaproteobacteria; order Sphingomonadales; family Sphingomonadaceae; genus Novosphingobium. The sequence goes on from NZ_KQ954287.1 coordinate 15,665, forward strand.
ACCGCGTGGACGCAGGTTTCGAGCTTGGGAATCATTCCGCCGCTGATCGTGCCGTCTTCTGCCAATCGGGCGATATCCGCAGGGGTCAGATCGGTCAGCAGCGACTTGTTCTTGTCGAGCACGCCCGGCACATCGGTCAGCAGGAACAGCCGCGCCGCGCCCAGCTCTGCCGCGATCGCGCCGGCCATCGTGTCGGCATTGATGTTATAGGTATGCCCGTCGTCGCCCACGCCGATCGGCGCGATCACCGGGATCATACCGGCAGCGCAGGCGGTGTGAATGATCGTCGGGTCGATCGCCGATGGTTCGCCGACAAAGCCCAGATCGACCGACAATTCATCGCCGCTGTCGGGATCGATGATCACCTTTTCGACTTTGGTCGCCGTGATCAGGCCCGCGTCCTTGCCCGAAATGCCCAGCGCCTTGCCACCGGCGGCGGCGATCCAGCTGACCAGTTCCTTGTTGATCCGGCCAGACAGGACCATTTCGGCAATTTCCGCAGTCACGGCATCGGTCACGCGCAGCCCGTCGACAAAGCGCGATTCGATACCGAGCTTTTTCAGCATCGCGCCGATCTGCGGGCCGCCGCCGTGAACCACCACCGGGTTGATCCCGATCGCTTTCATCAGCACGACGTCCTGCGCAAAATCCTGCTGCGCGGCGGGGTCGCCCATCGCGTGTCCGCCGTATTTCACGACAAAGGTCTTACCCGCATAGCGCTGCAGGTAAGGCAAAGCCTCGATCAGGGTTTCCGCCTTGTCGAGCATTGCCTGGCGATAGACGTCGCTGGTGTCGATATTCGTAGCCATGATGGACGCGGGCATTACGCGACTGCGGATGAAATGGAAATGAATTCGCGCCGCAGATTCACCGAATCAGGCGCGATCGAGCGCGCGACCGAGCCGCACGCCAAGCCACACCAGCACCGGCACCAGGATCGTCGACAAAACGACCTTGGCAATGATCTGGCTGCCCATCATCACGCCCAGCGGCAGCGGATGCCCGTCAGCGCCCACCACGCCCCAGAACGACAGGCTGATAAAGATCACCGTATCGACAATCTGGCTCAACAGGCTGGCAAACCAGGCGCGCACCATCAGCAGGCGCCCCGCCAGCCGCGCAAAGACCAGCACATTGAGCGTTTGCGACAGGCCATACGAACACAGCCCCGCAAACTGCATCCGCGCGCCCTGCCCCAGAATCAGCGCAAATTCCTTCTGATAGGCCCAGACCGGCGCGGGCGGCACGAGATCGATCACCGAGCGGATCAGGATCATCGACAGGATCAGCGGGACAAAGCCATAGCGCACCATGCGCTGCGCCACGGCCACCCCGTGCAGCTCGCTGACCACGCTCGACAGCACGATCAGCAGCAGAAAGGCGAATATACCGCTTTCGACCGTCATCCGCCCGATCACCGGCCAGACCCCGACATCGGCCAGCTTTGCCCCCAGCACCCCCGCCAGCACGGCCATCCCGCCATAGACGAGCGCATAGAGAAACAGCGAGCGCGGCACGGCGATAGCGGGCGATGGAGCGGGCGAATGAACGGTTTGCATGACAAGCCGATAGCGGATTTTGACCGCGTGCCAAATTGCCTTTACCCGTTTGGTTCCTTGATCCCCGTTCAGCTGCCGGAGCACACCCGCATCCATGCACATCGCCTCCAGTCTTGCCGGAATGGCGCTGATCCTCATGCTCGCGGTGGCGCTGTCGCATGATCGGCGCGCCATTCGCCTGCGCGTCGTGCTGCCCGCGTTTGCGCTTCAGGCCGGGTTCGCCGCGCTGGTCCTGCGCTTTCCGCCGGGCAAAGTCGCGCTCGAAGGCGCGGCGCATGGCGTCGAAAGCCTGCTTGGCTATGCCCGCGCCGGGGTCACGTTCCTGTTCGGGCCGCTCGCCGCGCCGGAGATCGGCGGGCACAGCTTCGTCATTTCCGCGCTGCCGACGATCGTGTTTTTCGCCTCGCTGATCTCGATTCTCTATTACCTCGGCGTGATGCAGCAAGTGATCCGCTGGATCGGCGGCGCGCTCGAAGCGATCACCGGGATCAGCCGGGTCGAAGCGCTTTGCGCGGCGGCCAATATCTTCGTCGGGCAAAGCGAATCGCCCTTGGTGATTCGCCCTTATCTCGCCGCGCTTGCCCCGGCGCAGGTGTTTACCGTGATGACCGTGGGCATGGCGGGCGTCGCGGGGACCATCCTCGCGGCCTATGCGGCGATGGGCATTCGCATCGACTATCTGGTCGCCGCCGCCTTCATGTCGGCGCCGGGCGGCGTGCTGATGGCCAAGCTGATCTATCCCGACGAGCCGCCCGCCCCGCCCGAGATCGAAGGCGACGCGCCGCTGCCCGACCCGCATGAGCCGATCATCGCCGAAACCGATCATGGCGAGGAACGCCCGGCCAATCTGATCATGGCCGCAGCACAAGGCGCGCAGACCGGCGTCCGGCTGGCGGTTGCGGTCGGCGCGATGGTGCTGGCGTTTGTCGCGCTCGTTGCGCTGGCCAACGGGCTGCTCGGCTGGCTGGGCGGGCTGATCGGCCATCCGGGCCTCGCCTTTCAACAGATCATCGGCGCGGTGTTCGCCCCGGTTTTCCGCCTGATCGGCGCGCCCGACTGGCACGAGGCGGAAATCGCGGGCGGCATGTTCGGCACCAAGATCGTGCTCAACGAATTCGTCGCCTTCATCGATCTCGGCGCGATCAAAGGCCTGAGCGCGCAGACCGTGGCGATCGTGACCTTTGCGCTATGCGGCTTTGCCAATTTCAGCTCGATCGCGATCCAGATGGCCGTCGCCGGCGGCCTCGCCCCCAACCAGCGCCCAACCATCGCCCGCCTCGGCCTGCGCGCGCTGATCGCCGGCGCGCTGAGCAACCTGATGAGCGCGGCGCTGGCGGGGTTGTTTCTGACGGTTTAGGCGGCCTTCCCCTCAAAGGGGGTGAGCAGGTCTTTCGCGAACGCACCGAAGGACAAATGGCAACTTTCGCCCAATTGCGGACATACTCTTCGTCATTCCAGCGAAGGCTGGAATCCAGTTGCGACGCCTCGAATAGACACAACGTATTCCATAATCAGTACCGTAGCCCCCGTCACTGGATTCCAGCTTTCGCTGGAATGACGAAGCGACGTGTTGGCGACGACAGCTAACCTCCAATTCCGGTCGTTCCGCCGATGCATTCGCAAGACCTGGGAACCGCCTGACAGAGCCCCTCACCGTGCGGCAACCTGATCCCCATATCTCAACTGCGCATATTTTATGTATGGTAATCAAATAGGTCCGCTCGTCCTGAGCCTGTCGAAGGACGCGCGCAACGGTTCGTCAGGTGATCAGGTCAGTGCACAGCGCAAGCCTCGGTGCGAGTCCTTCGACAGGCTCAGGACGAGCGGATATTTCCGAAAAAACAATATTATATCTCAATGCGCGGGCGGGCTTGCGCCAAGCCCTGCCTATTCACTCAGGTCGATCTTCGGCGGCAACCTGAATGCCGCGCGCGGGGGCGATACAGGTTAAATGACCCGATGTGTGGACGACACAGCCCTTCAGGGGGCGCGCTTATTGCGCCAGGGCATCCGGCAGCATATCCACCGCCTTGGCCAGTTCCTCGTCGAGGTGGCCCAGCAGGTTGGTCCAGTCGTGCAGCCCGGTCGGCGGCTCGGGCCCGTCGGAAATCCCGCGCAGGCCCATCAGCGGCACGTCGAACAGCGCGCAGACCCGCGCCAGCGCGAATGTTTCCATATCGACCATGTCGGCATCGATCGCCGCATAGCGATCGCCCGACAGGACATCGCCGCCGGTCGACAGCCGGGCCGCAGCGATCGGCAGCGGGGTTGCCAGCGGAATGTCGACCGGATGGTCGAGAAACGGCGTCACGCCTTTGGCAAACCCGAACGGCGAGGCATCGATGTCGCGCCATGACACGCTCTTGACCTGAAACACCTCGCCCAGCGGGCAGACTTGCGATCCCGCCGAGCCGAGGCAGACGACCAGATCGGGGCGTTGTCCTGCGCGCGCCAAAGCCCCCATGGCCAAGGCACCCTTCATCGCCGCCTCGATCGGGCCGACGCCGGTAAACAGCGGATTGAAACGGGCGCGCAAATGCGGGCCATATTCGGCGTCGGCGGCCATGACGAACAGGACATTCCTGCCCGCCATCGGCACCAGATCAGGGCGATGGTCGTGCGGCATGGCGCGCCCCTATCACGAATGCGGCGCGTTGATCAGGGGGCAAAGTGCAAGATCGGCAATCGGCGCGGCATGCGCCGTGGCGCCAAGATGCATGACCGGAATCTGGGCCGGATCGGCGGCCCCGACGGGCCAGCGCGGCCAGACCGGTAGCCCGGCGCCATTGGGATCGCCGCCTTTCGCGAAATTGACCCAATAGCGCATGACCGTGTCCGACAGCGCGCGATCGACCGGCTCGCTCGGCAGCCAGGCCGCCCCGGTGCCGAAGACATAGGGGATTTCCGCGCCATGATAAGCGCCAAAGCCATGGTGTCCCGGCCGCACCCGCTCAAAGCGATAGACGAAGGTCGGCTGTCCGGCGGCGCTGGTTTCCCCGGCCAGCGTCACCGCCGGGCAATGAAACACCGGCGCGCTGGCCAACAGGTCGGCGCGGGTCGCCGGGTCGTTTGACAGGCGCTGCAACAGATGCGCGGCATCCCCCGCATGGGCCATGCCGAGCAGCGTCGAGGCTTCGCCCGCACCGCGCGTTGCCGGATCGGCGGGCAGATCCATGCGGAATTCGTCGGCATTGCTGCCGATCAGCAGCGGTACGCGAAACGCCTGCTTTGGCGGGACCAGCGGCGCGGCAAACTGCCCCTTGCGCCGTTCGGCTTCTGCCCGCACGAGTTCCTGGGCCGAATGTTGCGCCAGCGCGGCGGCGCTGACATCGCGGCCATAGAGATCGAGCGCGGCGCGGGTCGCGGCGGCAGGCGTGGCCAGCGCGCCATCGGGCAAATAGCCGCTTTCGACGATCGCGCGGGCAAACAGGCCGCGCGCCACGGGCATATGCATCAGCGCAACGATGTCTGTGCCCCCGGCAGATTCGCCAAACAGCGTCACACGCGCAGGATCGCCGCCAAACGCGGCAATATTGGCCTGAACCCAGCGCAGCGCGGTGATCTGGTCGGACAGCCCCTGTCGCCCGGCGCTGACATCGGCAATCGCGGGATGCGCAAAAAAGCCCAGCGCGCCAAGGCGATAGTTGAGCGTGACGACGATCACGCCCTTGCCCGCCAGCCGCGCGCCGCGATAATCGGGCTCGTGCCCATAGCCGCTGATGTTCGATCCGCCATGGACCCAGACCATCACCGGCAGGCCCTTTGCCGCCTTCGCGCGCGGCGCGGCGGGGGACCAAATATTGAGAAACAGGCAGTTTTCCGCGCCGGGCGGCGGCGGCGGCACGACATCGGAATCGCTGCCCATGGCCACGGCCAGCTTGCGATACCACAGAGTGGTCCCCTCGCCCTGCGGACAGGCCGCGCCGAAGCGGGTCGCATCGATCGGCCCACGAAGGCGCGCCAGCGTCGAAACATGCCAGCGCCGATCGCCGACCGGCGGCGTGGCGTAAGGAATGCCAAGAAACGCGCTGACCCCGCCGGCCAGCGCCAGCCCCTTCACGCGCGCCGCGCCCACCGCGATCTCGGGCTGCCGTTCGGCAGATGCGATACGCGGCGCCACCGTTTCGGCCGCAACCGGCCCCGCCAGCGCAAGCGCCAGCAGTGCAGCGCGCCATGGCGCGTATGCGGTTAGCCCGATCATCGCGGTCTTGTCCCAATTGCCCGGCGCGAGAATGCCCGAAAAGGAAGCCTTTGCCTAGCTGTTGGCCTCGCGCTTGAGCTCATAAAGAAGGTCGAGCGCGGCACGCGGAGACAGCGCGTCGATGTCGAGCGTGTTCAGCTTGTCCCGCAAGGCATCGACTTTTTCTTCCGCCGCCTCGATCGCGGCGGCAAACAGCGGCAGATCGTCGAGCCCGGCGGCAAGGCCCCCGGTCGCCGAGCGCCCTTTTTCGAGCCGATCGAGCACCGATCGCGCGCGGCGGATCACCGGCTGCGGCACGCCCGCCAATTTGGCGACCGCCAGACCATAGCTCTTGTCCGCAGGGCCCGGCGCGAGTTCGTGCAGCAAGACGAGATCGCCTTTCCATTCGCGCGCGCGGACATGATGCAGCGACAGCGCCGCGCAGCTTTCGGCCAGCCGCGCCAATTCGTGGTAATGCGTCGCAAACAGGCAGCGGCAGGCATTGACCTCGTGCACCGCCTCGACCACCGCCCAGGCCAGCGCCAGCCCGTCATACGTCGATGTCCCGCGCCCGACTTCGTCGAGAATGACAAAGCTGCGCGGGCCCGCCTGCGCCAGAATCGCGGCGGTCTCGACCATTTCGACCATGAATGTCGAACGCCCGCGCGCCAGATTGTCGCTCGCGCCGACGCGGCTGAACAGCCGATCGACCACACCGATCGTCGCCGCCTCGGCAGGGACGAAGCCCCCGGCCTGGGCCAGCAGCACGATCAGCGCGTTTTGCCGCAGAAATGTCGATTTACCGCCCATGTTGGGCCCGCCGACGAGCCACAGCCGATCTTCGGGAACCAGTCGGCAGTCGTTGGCGACAAAGCGTTCACCGCGCACGCCCAGCGCCGCCTCGACCACCGGATGGCGCCCGCCGACGATGTCGAGCACCGGCTCTTCGACCACGCGCGGCAGGGACCAGCCGCCTTCCGCCGCGCGCTCGGCAAGCCCTGCGGCGACATCGAAGCGGGCGAGCGCGGCGGCGGTGCGGGCAATCGCCTCGCGCGCGGCGACGGCGCGGGCCGAAAGATCCTCGAAATGGGCTTCCTCGGCAGCGAGCGCATGCCCCCCCGCTTCGGCAATCCGGCTGGCCTCTTCGTGCAGCGCCAAAGCGTTGAAGCGCACCGCGCCGGCCATCGTCTGGCGATGGGTAAAGCCCGAATCCGGCGCCATCAGCCGGTCGGCATGACGCGCTGGCACTTCGATGAAATAGCCGAGCACGCCGTTGTGGCGGATTTTCAGCGCGGCGACGCCGGTGTCATCGCGGTATTTCGCCTCCAGCGCGGCGATGGCGCGGCGCGAATGGCTGGCCATGCTGCGCAATTCGTCAAGCGCGGCGTCATAGCCTTCGGCAATGAACCCGCCGCTGGTGCGCTCGGTCGGCGGCGCGGGAACCAGCGCGCGGGCGAACAAGTCGACCAGCGCGCCATGCCCGCGCAAATGCGGCAGGAGCCCGGCGGCAAGCTGCGGCAAATCGGCCATCTGGCCGATCAGGTCGGCCAGCCGCGCCGCTTCGGCAAGACCGTCGCGCAACTGGCCGAGATCGCGCGGGCTGCCCCGCCCGGCCACCACGCGACCGATTGCCCGGCCAATGTCGGGCGCGGCGCGCAGCAACGCCCGGACATCGCCGCGCAACAAGGGATCATCGTAAAGCCAGCTTACCAGTTCGAGCCGTTGGCGGATCGCGCCGATGTCGGTCAGGGGCGCCGACAGGTCTTCGGCCAGCATCCGCGCGCCCGCCCCGGTGACACAGCGGTCGACCGCTTCGATCAGACTGCCGCGCCGCCCGCCGCCCGTGGCTTGCGTCACTTCGAGGCTGGTCCGCGTCGCTTCGTCCATCGCCATGGTCTGGTCCGACGTGCGCGCCTGCGGGGGCAAAAGGAACGGCAGGCGCCCGCGCCCGACATGGTCGAGATAGTCGATCAACCCGCCTGCGGCTGCCAGCATCGCGCGCGAAAATCCACCAAAGCCATCAAGCGTGGTGACCCCGTGGATGTCGCGCAACACCGCTTCGCCACGGCCCGCGTCAAACCCGCGCACCGGGCGCGCCGCAGCCTCGGGCGGCACGGCCAGACCTTGCGCGGCGGCGGATTCGGAGACGATCACTTCGCTCGCGCCGATCCTGGCCAGCGCCGCGCCCAGCACGTCGGGCGCGCATTCTTCAAGCTCCATGCGCCCGGTCGAAATGTCGCAGGCGGCCAGACCGACCGCGCCCGAGACGAAGCACACCGCCGCCAGCACATTGGCCCGGCGCGGTTCGAGCAGCGCTTCCTCGGTCAACGTGCCCGCCGTAACGAAACGGACGATGTCGCGCGCGACCAGCGCCTTCGCCCCGCCGCGCTTTTTGGCCTGTTCGGGGGTTTCGACCTGCTCGGCGATGGCCACGCGGCATCCGGCGCGAATCAGCCGCGCGAGGTAGCCTTCGGCGGCATGGACCGGCACGCCGCACATTGGCACCGGCGCGCCGCCATGTTCGCCCCGGCTGGTCAGCGCAATGTCGAGCACCTGGCTGGCGCGGCGGGCATCATCGAAAAACAGCTCGAAGAAATCGCCCATGCGATAGAACAACAGGCAACCGTCGGCTTGTGCCTTGAGCGCAAGATATTGCGCCATCATCGGAGTTGGGGCATGAGAGGTCACGTCGCCGGGGCTAGACCAGAAACCGGCATATCTCAAACCGCTGCCTCGAGGATATCGACAATTCCGCGACCCTGGATGACATTACCGAGGCATCCGGGACAGCGTCTGGCAGCGCAAACGGCAAAAAACCGGGCAATCAGGATTTCGGGCCCCACAGGGCAGCGCGAATCCATCCGTCCATGCAGGTTGGGTTGAAAGTGCGGCGATTCCGCTTCTGGCCATTTACCATCACAAAGAACGGGCTACCCTGGCTGAGCGGCCCGGGCATGGCGCTGATCGTGCTGCTCGTGTGCCTGCCGTTCGTGCTGGTCGAAGTGCCGCCGCTGATCGACATTCCCGGACACATGGGCGCCGCCGCGATCGAGGCCGCCGGGCCGAACAGCCCGCTGGAAAAATATTTCGCGTGGAAATGGGTGTTTACGCTCAATATCGGCGACGGCGTGCTGATGAAGCTGATCGGCGCGCAATTCGGCGTGCTGGCCGCCGGGTGGTGGTCGACGGTGCTGGCCACGGGGCTTTATGCCGGCGGGTGCCTTGCCACGATCCGCATGCTCAATGCGCGCGGCGGGCATGGGGCGGGCTGGGCGCTCATATATGTGTTCAGTTTTCCGCTGCTCACCGGGTTTCTCAACTTCATTCTCGCGACCGGGCTCTCGCTGAGCGCGTTTGCCGCCTCGATCTGGCTGGAAAAACAGCCGACCCGGCGCGCGGCGATGCTGATCGTGATTCAGCCGGTGGCCATGCTGTGCCATGCGATCGGCGGGCTGCTGCTCGCGCTGTTGATCGGGGCCAATGCGGTCGGGCGCGAAATGGACGCGCTGCCCGCAGGCTGGTGGCGGCCTTCGCGGTTTCGCGAAGTGATCGCGACGCACGACTGGCGCGCGGCGATGCGGCGGCTGATCGTGCTGCTCTGGCCGCTCGCGGCCACGGTGATCACCATCCTGCTGTGGAAATTCCTGTCGCCCGCCCCTGCGCGCAGCTTCAACCGCTGGCGCTGGGACGAAAAGGAATGGTATCTGATCCTGACGCTGCGCGACCAGTCGATGATCCTCGATGCGGCGACGACGATCGCCTGCTATGCGCTGATCACGTTGGGCTGGCTGATCGGCGGGCGCTGGAAATGGTCGCAATTCCTGCCCGGATTTCTCGTCCTGGCCGAATTCGTCGCGATCCCGAGCGACATCAACGGCAGCAATTTCGTCGATGTGCGGCTCTTGCCGGTGGCCTGCATGCTGTTGCTCGGGCTGATGGACTGGAGCCGGGCGCGGCCGCGCATTGCGCAGATCGTCGCTTATAGCGGCCTCGTTCTGCTCGCGCTGCGGCTGGTCGTCACGGCGGCAAGCTTTGCCGATTATGCCGAGGATTTTCGCAAGCAACTGGTCGCCTTGCAGCATATCGAACCGGGCAGCCGCGTGCTCGCCTTTGTCGAACATTCGTGCCTTGAGGAATCCTGGCGCAACACCCGGCGCGACCATCTCGCCAGCCTGGCCAGCCTCTATCGACAGGCTTGGGTCAACGACAACTGGGCCGTGCCGGGGCTGCACATGGTCGTCCCGCGTTTTCGCCCGGGCCGCAATTTCACCGCCGATCCGTCGGAATTCGTGTGGTCCGAACGCTGTGCCGGGGGGCGGCTGCGCAGCGTCGACAGCGCGCTCAAATATGCGCCGATCGAACGGGTCGACTATGTCTGGCTGATCGATACCGGCCTGCCCAAACGTCCCGACCCGCGCCTGCAGCTCGTCTGGCAGGACGGGCGCAGCCTGTTGTTCGCCGTGCGCCCGCTGGCGATCCCCAATTGGCAGCCGCGCGGATTGTAACGGCCTGCGACAGTTCCGGAAAACGGAACCGTCCGAGCGAAAAACCGAATTCCTCCCGCCTTGACGCAGCGGAAAAGAGGATACAGTGCCACGGCACACCGAAGGCGCCATGCCGCCGCAAGCGCCGCCATGGCGCGATCGAGTTGGGGATAAACGATGTCTGATGAAAGCAACGTCCGTTTCACCGAACGCGAAGCGCTGTTCTATCACAAGACGATCCGCCCCGGCAAAATCGAGATCATCGCCTCAAAGCCGGTCGCCACGCAGCGCGACCTCAGCCTTGCCTATTCGCCCGGCGTCGCCGTGCCGGTCCAGGCGATCGCCGACGATCCGGCCTGTGCCTATGACTATACCGCCAAGGGCAATCTCGTCGCGGTGATTTCCAACGGGACCGCGATCCTGGGCATGGGCAATCTCGGCGCGCTGGCGTCAAAGCCGGTGATGGAGGGCAAGGCAGTGCTGTTCAAGCGCTTTGCCGACGTCGATGCGATCGACATCGAAGTCGACACCGAAGACCCCGACAAGTTCATCGAGGCCGTCGCGCTGCTCGAACCCAGCTTCGGCGGGATCAATCTCGAAGACATCAAGGCGCCCGAATGCTTCATCATCGAACAGGCGTTGCGCGACCGGATGAAAATCCCGGTAATGCACGATGACCAGCACGGCACCGCGATCATCTCGGCCGCCGGCCTGCTCAACGCCTGTTTCCTGACCGGGCGCAGCCTTGCCGACGTCAAAGTCGTGGTCAACGGCGCGGGGGCGGCGGCGATCGCCTGCACCGCGCTGATGAAGGCGATGGGCGTGCAGCACAACAATGTGATCATGTGCGATCGCTCGGGCGTGATCTATCAGGGCCGCCAGGACAGCATGGACCAGTGGAAGAGCGCGCATGCCGTGCCCACCGAGGCCCGCTCGCTCGAAGACGCGCTGAAAGGCGCGGACATATTCCTCGGCCTGTCGGCGGCCAGGGCGCTGAAGCCCGAATGGGTCATGGACATGGCGCCGCAGCCGATCATCTTTGCCATGGCCAATCCCGATCCGGAAATCACCCCGCCCGAAGCCAAGGCGGCGCGCCCCGATTGCATCGTCGCCACGGGCCGGTCGGACTATCCCAATCAGGTCAACAACGTGCTCGGCTTTCCGTTCATCTTTCGCGGCGCGCTCGACGTGCGGGCGACGACGATCAACGAAGAGATGAAAATCGCCGCAGCCAAGGCGATTGCCGAGCTGGCGCGCGAACCGGTGCCCGAAGAAGTCGCCGCCGCCTACGGCAAGAACCACCAGTTCGGGCTCGACTATATCATCCCCGCCCCGTTCGACCCGCGCCTGATGGAAGTCGTTTCGTCCGCCGTGGCCAAGGCGGCGATGGATTCGGGCGTGGCGCGGCTGCCGATCGAGGATTTCGAAGTCTATCGCAACGCGCTCAAGGCGCGGCTCAACCCGACGACGTCGGTGCTGACCAACGTCTATGCCCAGGTGAAGCAGAACCCGAAGCGGGTGGTCTTTGCCGAGGCGGAAAACGAAGTCATGCTGCGCGCGGCGATTCAGTACCGCGATTTCGGCTATGGCACCCCGGTCCTCGTCGGCCGCACCCAGGCGGTGGTCGACAAGCTGCTCGAACTGGGCGTGTCGAACCCCGACAGCTATGAAATCCACAATTCGTCGATTTCGCCGCTGGTCCCCGAAATGGTTTCCTATCTCTATCCGCGTCTGCAGCGCCGGGGCTTTCTCGAACGCGACGTCAAGCGGATGGTCAATCAGGACCGCAACGTGTTTGCCTCGCTGCTCGTCGCGCTGGGCCATGGCGACGCGATGATTTCGGGCATGACGCGCACGTTTTCGCAAACTCTGGCCGAAGTGCGCCGCGTGCTCGATCCCAAGCCGGGGCATATCCCCTTTGGCATTCACCTGATGGTTGGCAAGAACGACACCGTGTTTCTGGCCGACACGACGGTCAACGAACGCCCCTCGGCCGCAGATCTGGCGCAGATCGCGACCGAGACGGCCGCCGTCGCGCGCCGCATGGGGCATGAACCGCGCGTCGCGTTCATGTCGTTTTCGACCTTCGGCAATCCGTTCGGCAAATGGAACGACAATATCCGCGACGCGGTGGCGATCCTCGACGAACGCAAGCCCGGCTTCGAATACGAAGGCGAAATGGCCCCCGACGTCGCGCTCAATCCCAAGGTCATGGCCAATTACCCGTTCAGCCGCCTGTCGGGCCGGGCCAACGTGCTGATCATGCCGGGGCTGCAATCGGCCAATATCTCGGCCAAGCTGTTGCGCGAACTGGGCGGCAATGCGGTGATCGGCCCGATGCTGATCGGCATGGAAAAGCCGGTCCAGATCGCCCCGATGACCTCGATCGCGCCCGACATCCTGACGCTTGCCGTGCTCGCGGCCGCAGGGATCGCGGGCTAAGCCATTCCTCCCCGTGCCGGGGAGGGGGACCGCCCGCAGGGTGGTGGAGGGGGCTATCCTCGTGACACCACCCGGGGCTAAGGCGTGCCCAAGGCGCAACCCCTCCACCACGCGCCGCGTGGTCCCCCTCCCCGGTTCGGGGAGTATCTAGATCAGGCCGGCAAGCGGGCTCGACGGGTCGGCATATTTGCGCGTGCCCATGCGGCCCGCAAGATAGGCGTCGCGCCCGGCTTCGACCGCCAGTTTCATCGCGCGGGCCATGCGGATCGGGTCTTTCGCTTCGGCAATCGCGGTGTTCATCAGCACGCCGTCGCAGCCCAGTTCCAGCGCGACCGCCGCATCGCTCGCCGTGCCGACGCCTGCATCGACCAACACCGGCACTTTGGCCCCTTCGACGATCAGGCGGATGGTCACGCGATTCTGAATGCCGAGCCCCGATCCGATCGGCGCGCCCAGCGGCATGACCGCCACGGCGCCCGCGTCTTCCAGCTGCTTCGCCGCGATCGGATCGTCGGTGCAATAGACCATCGGCAGAAAGCCCTCCTTGGCCAGCACTTCGGTCGCGCGGATCGTCTCGATCATGTTGGGATAGAGCGTGCGCGCCTCGCCCAGCACTTCGAGCTTGACCAGATCCCAGCCGCCCGCCTCGCGCGCCAGGCGCAGCGTGCGGATCGCGTCTTCGGCCGTGAAACAACCGGCGGTATTGGGCAGATACGTGATCTTTTTGGGATCGATGAAATCGGTCAGCATCGGCGCCTTGGGGTCCGAGACATTGACCCGGCGCACCGCGACCGTGACGATTTCCGCGCCCGAGGCCTCGACGGCGGCGGCGTTCTGCGCAAAATCCTTGTACTTGCCGGTGCCGACGATCAGCCGCGAGGTAAATGTGCGCCCGGCGACGCTCCAGGTGTCATTGCCGCCGCCGACGAAATGGACGATTTCCAGCACGTCGCCATCGGCCAGCGCGACTTCGTCCAGCGTCGAGCGCGGCACGATCACCGCATTGCGTTCGACCGCGACTTTGGCGGGATCGAGGTCGAGCGCGCGAACGAGATCGGCAATCGAACCGGGGGCGGCGCGGCGGGGTTCGCCGTTGACGATGATCTGAAGAGGGTCGGTCATGGCAAAGGCCATACCGTGCTTGTCCTGCCGATCAAGCGAGTCGGCCCTAACCTTCGCCAAACATGCGCCTTTGTGCCGCTTCGATTTCTTCGAGATAGCGGCGGCGCGCGTGCTTTTCGGTCAGCACGCCGATCACGCGCCCGGCCTCGTCGACCACGGCCAGTTCATCGGCGCTTTCGGCGTCGAAGGCGGCGAGGATCGGCTTGATCCCGCAATCGGGGGCCAGCGTGACATTGGCGAGGCGCGCGAGCGGGGCGATCGGCGCCGCCGGGTCCAGTGCCGACGTATGGACCGCCGCGCTGGCGACAATACCGCGATAGACGCCCTGCGCATCGACCAGAATCGCCTTGCTGGCCGATCCCGGCGGGACTGTGTCGCGAAACACCGCCACCGTCGCCGTTTCCGGAACAGTCACGAAATCGCGGCGCATCATCCGCTCTGCCGTCAGCGACAGCATCCAGCCGATGTCGCGCGGCGAGCGGATGTCGGACCCGCGCACATGCAGCCGCCATGTCGAGAACGAATAGCCGAATGCTTCGCGCGTCACCGCGCTGGCGATGAGCGCGGCAGTCAGGACCACCCCCATCAGCGAAAAATCGTGAGTCGTCTCCAGCGTCAGCAGCGCCAGCGTCATCGGCCCGCCGATCACCGAAACGCACAGCGCGGCCATGCCGACCAGCGCAAAATCGGTCGGATCGAACATGACGCCAAGCCCGACGAGATTGAGCGCTTCGGCAAAGGCCTGCCCCGCCAGCGAGCCGAGGAACAGCGAGGCAAAGAACAGCCCGCCGCGAAACCCGCTCGCCAGCGAAATCACCGAAGCGGCGATCTTGAGCCCGAGGATCAGCAACAGATACTGCACCGGCGGACGCGTCAACAAATCGAGATGCAGCGCGCCATGCCCCGCCGACAGCGCCTGCGGCGAAAGCCAGGCGACCGGCATCAGCAACGCCCCGCCCAATACCGGGCGCCATACGCTGCCGCGCGTCGCGGATTGCAACAGGCGCTCGACGGCAGTGACCAGGCGCATCAGCATGATCCCCAGCCCCGCGCAGATCAGCCCCAGCGCAACCGCCGCGCCATAATCGAAAACGGTCCGCGCGCGGCTGACCGTCAGGGCCACGAGATAGGGCTCGACCCCCAGCCAGCGCAGCACCAAAACCCCGGCCAGCGTAGCCGCAATGACCGGCGCGACAGCCCCGATGCTGTAAGAGCCGATAACGATTTCAAATGCATAGAACGCGCCCGCCAACGGCGCGCCAAACGCCGCACCGACGCCCGCCCCGGCGCCTGCACCGACCAGCGTGCGCAGATCGGCGCGGCGCAAATTGAGCCATTGGCCCAGCAACGACGCCATGCCGCCGCCCATCTGGGCATACGTCGCCTCCAGCCCGACCGACGCGCCGCAGCCGTTCGACACGATCGTCTGCGCCGCGATCACCAGATTGTCGCCGGCGGGGATGCGCCCGCCATGCAGCGCATTGGCCTCGACCACATCGACCGGCGCCCCGCCGCGCCGCGCCATCCAGCGCCCCAGCGCGACGATCCCCGCCCCGCCAAGCGGCAGCGCGAGCAGGCGCCAGGGATGCTGAATCGAGGCAAGCGCGCTCAACCGGTTTATCGTCACGCCATAGAACAGATGCTGCATGGCATGCGCCAGCCAGCTTTGCGCCAGCGTAGCCAGCCCGGCAGCGCTGCCGACCAGCGCCGCCAGCACGATCAGCGCCGCCTCGCTTTCGCGCAGGCGCCGCCGCAGGCGGATCGCAAGGGAGCGCGCAAACCCCATCAGGCAACCGTCCGGATGCGCGCAACCAGCATCGCGGCCAATACACAACACCCGGCCGCACCGGCAAAGCCCGGCGCCCACAGCACATCCGCCGCGCCCCCCGTCAGGCCGAGCACGATCAGCGGCACGAGAATCGAAGGCAGCGTGTTGGAAAGGTTCATGTAGCCGAGCATTTCCCCCGGCCGGGCATGGCCGCGCAACAGTTCCGCCACAAGCGCGGCATCCAGCGCGAGATAGGCGATCAGGCCGACCTGAAACAAGCCATAGCCGACCATCAGCAGCGCGCCATGCCCCCCTTGCACCGCGCCGAGCGCCAGCGCCGCCGCCAGCGCGCCGGCCATCATCGGCGCGCGGCGGCGGCGATGGCGATCCGACCAGTGCCCGGCCGCCACGGTCACGATCAGCACGACCAGCGTCGTCGCCATGACCAGCCGACCATAAAGCCCGTCAACCGCCTGTCCCGGCTCAAGCCCGACCCGCCCCGGATGACGCACCAGAAAGAGATAGAAATACGTCATCATGAACGCCGCGCCGCCTTGCACCAGCAACCGCGCCAGCCCGGCCCGCCACAAATCGCGGCGCCACGCACCCCACAAATCGCGACGCCACGCACCATCGTGCGCCGACGGGGGCAACGGCTCCTCGGGCGCAGGCAATACATTCTTTGCAGGCAGTACATCCTTTGCAGACAGTACTGGCGCCGCAGCCGCAAAAGGCCAGACCGCGATCAACGGCAGCACCGCCAGCATCACCGCGCCCGCCAGCGCGACAAACGGCGCCCATCCATCTCGCGGAAAGAGCAGCGCAGCGGCCCCGGTGCCAAGACCGGCAAGCGGCATGGCCAGATTGCTCAAGGCCGCCACGCGCCCTTTCGCCCGGTCGGGAAAATAATCGACCAGCAGCGCCCCTGCCGGAGCGAACATCAGATTGAGCGCGACCTGAAACACGATCAGCCCGCCGATGATCAGATCGACGCGCCGGGCAAAGCCAAGGCCGATCAGCGCCACCACAGTCAGGCACAGCCCCAGCGCGATCGGGGCGCGCCGGTTGCCGTGGCGTCGACGCCAGCCGTCGCTGATCCGTCCGGCGAAGATATGGGCGAGGCTGGCCGCGACCGCGCCGGTCAGCATCACGACCGAAGCCATCGCCGCTGCATGCTGCGGCGCGATCGCGACGATCCGCCGGGGCAGCAACAGAGTCAGCAGCGGCGCATAAGCCAGATGGGCGCCAAACATCGCAAGCGCAAAGAGCGACGCGCCGCGCTTGTCGGAAATGCCCGCCCCGATCCGGCGCGAAGCTGCATCCCTCCCGATTGTCAAAACTTGCACCGGCTCATGCCCGCAGCCATAACCGGTGCCCCACCGCTTGACGAGCCCTCCGCGCGCAGGTCAGGCCTGCGCGCACCGCGCATTCGGCTCGCACAAGTCGCACAGCGCGTGAATCACGCCCGAGACGATGCGGTCTTTCAGGCTGTACCAGCGGGTATTGGCATCGACCCGGACGGTGACGATGTCTTCCGCGCGCAGCAGCGCGAGATGCTGCGACACGCCCGATTGCGACAGGCCGGTCATCACCACCAGTTCGGTCACGCTGGCTTCGCCCTCGTCCATACGGCACAGCATCAACAACCGCTCGGGATGGCTCATCACTTTGAGCCGCTGCGCCATCTGGCCGGCATTGGACTTCAATTCGGAAAGGTCGTTCGGTTTCATGGTGCCTCCCCAGATAGAGCGATCCCGTCATCGCGCAAGACCACGCAGATCGCCGGCGGCGCGACCATGAACGCCCCGCCCATGTCGCGGAACGTGCCCCGGGGCACTTCCCACACGAATTGCGGTCCGTTCAAATCATTTCTTGCGAATATGCTATTTTACGAATATTCACCAAGCACCATTCATGCGACGCGATCGAGGCCGAAGGCCAGCGACTGGTCGGCGCAAGTTATAACTGACTGTCAAACAGGAGCATGCCATGAACAAGGATTGGCCGCAGATGGCCCGCGATCTCTCTGCCGCGATCAAGGAAGTGCGCGTCGGCGCGCCCGACGTGATGAAGAACTTTTCGGCGATGGCCACGGCGGCAACCGGCACCGGCGCGCTCGACACCAAGACCAAGGAATTGATGGCCATGGCCATCGCGGTCGCCATCCGCTGCGACGGCTGCGTCGCGTTTCATGCCCAGGCGGCGGTCAAACATGGCGCCAGCCGCGAGGAAATCATGGAAACCATGGGTCTTGCCATCTACATGGGAGCCGGCCCCAGCCTGATGTATGCGGCGCAAGCTGTGGAAGCCTTTGACCAGTTCGCCGCCGCGAAAGGCTAACACGATGTCCGCCCCGGAAATCCTCGCGCCGGAATTGGTTGTCTGTCCGCACTGTCTCGCGCTCAATCGCGTCGAACACGACCGGCTGGACAATGCGCCCAATTGCGGCAAGTGCCACGCCGCACTGTTCACCGGCCATCCGCTGGCGCTCAACGCTGCCGCCTTTGCCGCGCATGTCGGCAAGGGCAGCCTGCCCGTGCTCGTCGATTTCTGGGCGCCGTGGTGCGGCCCGTGCCGCACGATGGCCCCGGCGTTTGCCGAAGCCGCGCATGTCCTCGAACCGCAGATCCGGCTGGCCAAAGTCGATACCGAGGCCGAGCAGGCGCTGGCCGGGGCGCATGCCATTCGCTCGATCCCGACGATGATCCTGTTTTCGGGCGGGCGCGAGGTAAAGCGGGTGTCGGGCGCGATGGACGCGCGCCATATCATCGCCTGGGCGCGATCCTGACCCGCCCAAAGGCTCCATGAAAAACCCCGCGAGGCACGCGCCTTGCGGGGTTTTTCATATTTGCGGAAAGGTCCGGTGTTTATACGGCGGGATCGTCATCGATCGGCGAATTGAATTCGTGCCACAGGCCGTTGATCACGCCAAAGGCGACGGCAAAGCCAACGCCGAGAACCCAGGTAAAATACCACATGTCGCTTGGCCTTTCGCTCAATAGAAGTCGGGGCTGGTGCGCACTTCGGCCAGCGTGATCCGGCCCGACAGAACTTTCATCACCCAGAACGTATAAGCGAGCACGATCGGCAGGAAGACGATCGTCACCAGCAGCATGATGAACAGCGTCAGATGGCTCGACGAAGCGTTCCACACCGTCAGGCTCGACCGCGGATCGATCGAACTGGGCAGGATGAAGGGAAACATCGACAGGCCGACAGTGGCGATGATCCCGGTCGTCGCCAGCGCGGTGCCGACAAAGTTCATCCATCCGCGCCGCGCCGAAATCCCGGCGAGCGCGAGCAGCGAACCGACAAAGCCGAGCACAGGCGCCGCGATCATCCACGGATGCGCGCCGTAATTGTCCAGCCAGGCCCCCGGCGCGGCGACGCTCGGCGACATCAGCGGATTCGATGGCCCTTCGACATCGACGGCGCCGACAAGATGCATCCCCATGCCCGATTTCGCCACCATCAGTCCGCCCAGCGCAAACAGCACCATGCTGACCATCGCGGCAATCCGCCCGATGGCGCGGGCACGGACCAGAACCGGGCCTTCCTCGGCCTTGACCGCCAGCCAGCCCGCGCCGTGCAGCGCCAGCATCGCCACCGACAACAGCCCGGTCAGCACGGTAAACGGCGTGAACAGCCCGAGCAGCGAGCCTTCGTAGGTCATGCGCAGATCGCTGTCGAAGCGGAACGGCGCACCGACCAGGACATTGCCCACGGCCACGCCGAACACCAAAGCGGGGACAAATCCGCCGACGAACAGCGCCCAGTCCCAGCGCGCGCGCCAGGCGGCATCGGGGCGTTTCGAGCGGTACTTGAACGCCACCGGGCGCAGGATCAGCGATGCCAGCACGAGGAACATGGCCAGGTAAAAGCCCGAAAAGCTGACCGCATAGACGAACGGCCAGGCGGCAAAAATCGCCCCGCCGCCGAGGATCAGCCAGACCTGGTGTCCTTCCCAGTGCGGCGCGATCGTGTTGATCGTCAGGCGCCGTTCCTCGTCATTGCGCGCCACAAACGGCAGCAGCGCGGCGACGCCAAGGTCATAACCGTCGGTCAGCGCAAAACCGATCAGCAGCACGCCGAGCAGCGCCCACCAGATCAGGCGCAAGGTTTCATAGTCGAGCGGGATATGCATGTGCCTGTCTCCCTTATTCGGCGGGAAGCGGAGCAAGGCCGTCGGCAAAGCCGTGGTCCTCGCCGGGGGCGTGTTCGATCGGTCCCTTGCGGATCGAGGCGATCATCAAGCGGACCTCGATCACCGCCAAAGTGCCATAGAGCGCGGTAAAGCCGATGATCGTCGCCCAGACCTGGGACACGGTCAGCGAAGAGGCGCCCAGGAACGTCGGCAACACGCCGTCGACCGCCCAGGGCTGGCGCCCGATTTCGGCCAGTACCCAGCCGCCCTCGATCGCGAGCCACGGCAGCGGCATCATCACCACCGCCAGCCTGAGGAACCAGCGCTTCGAAAAATGGCAGGCCGACGCGCACCAGAAAGCCGCAGCGAAATAGGCGATGAAGCCAAAGCCAAGCCCCGCCATCCCCCGGAACAGCCAGAACATCACCGGCACATTGGGAATGGTATCGGCAGCGGCGCGCAGGATCTGGTCATTGGTCGCCTGACGCGGGTCAGCGACATAGCGCTTCAACAACAAGGCAAAGCCGATGTCGGCCTTGTGCGCCTCGAACGCGGCCCGCGCCGACAAGTCGAAGCGGTTCGCTTTCAGCTTTTGCACCGCGTCATAGGCGATGATCCCGCTGCTGATGCGCTGATCGGCGCGCAGCACCAGATCGTCGATCCCGGTCACTTCGCCCGACAGGCTGCGCGTCGAAATCAGGCCCAGCACATAGGGCACCTGAATCGCATAGCGGGTCTTGTGCGCGGCGACATCGGGCACGCCGAACAGAGTGAGCCCGGCAGGCGCGTCTTCGGTCTTCCACATCGCCTCGATCGAGGCGAGCTTCATCTTCTGGTTGTCGGTCAGCGCATAGCCGCTTTCATCGCCCAGCACGACGACCGAAAGCGACGAGGCCAGCCCGAACGCGGCGGCGACCATCATCGAGCGGCGCGCGACATTGGTCCATTTTCCGCGCAGCAGATAGATCGCCGAAACCCCCATGACGAAAGTCGCGGCGCAGACATAGCCCGCGCTGACGGTGTGGACGAATTTCGCCTGCGCCACCGGATTGAACAGCACGTCCTTGAAATCGGTGACTTCCATCCGCATCGTCGCGGGATTGAAGCTCGCCCCGACCGGGTTCTGCATCCAGCCGTTGGCAATCAGGATCCACAGCGCCGAAAGGTTGCTGCCAAGCGCGACCAGAAACGTGACCACCAGATGCTGCACCCGGCTCAACCGGTCCCAACCGAAGAACATCAGCCCGATCATCGTGGCTTCGAGGAAAAAGGCCATCAGCCCCTCGATCGCCAGCGGCGCGCCGAAAATGTCGCCGACATAGTGCGCGTAATAGGCCCAATTGGTGCCGAATTCGAATTCCATGGTCAGCCCGGTGGCCACGCCGAGCACGAAATTGATGCCGAACAGCCGCGCCCAGAACCGGGTGATCACACGCCAGATCGGGCGCTTGGTGATGACATAGATGCTTTCCATGATCACCAGCATGAACGACAGGCCGAGCGTGAGCGGCACGAACAGAAAATGGTACATCGCGGTCAGTGCAAATTGCAGCCGCGAAAGTTCGATGACAGCCATGTCCATCGGGGGGAATCCCTTGCAGTTTGGCGCCGGGGCGTCAGAGAGTCGAACAGCCGGCCCGGCGAACGTCGGACCGGTCTTTCAATTCGGGCATTTCCAATATAATGTACTCATAATATAGTTAGATCGCTTGCCGCGCTGCAAATTCCGCGCCGGATCGCCGCGCCGCCTTGTGGTGGATCCCGGACAGCGTTGGCGCAGTCCTTTTTGCAGCCTGGCTGGCGCATTGTATCAGTCATCGGATCGTTTTTCATCAAGCAGATAGTCTAGGTCCGGCGCTGATCGTTGCGGGCGCTGCGCCGTGGCCGTGCTGGCGCATGAAACGGTCTTGTTGCCTTCGCCGGCCAGCTTGTTGCCTTCACCGGCCAGCTTGTTGCCTTCGCCGGCCAGCTTGTTGCCTTCACCGGGTTGAAAGCGGCCACGCGCGCGGGCATAGGCTTGTGCACCATGCATGATATTCGACTGATCCGCGAAAACCCCGCAGCCTTTGACGCCGGCCTTGCCCGGCGCGGGGCTCCCCCCGCCGCAGCCGCGATCCTCGCGCTCGATTCCGCGCGCCGCGAACTGGTCACGCGGATGCAGGAGGCGCAGGCCCGCCGCAACGAAGCCTCAAAGGCGATCGGCGCGGCGATGGGCAAAGGCGATCGCGAAACCGCCGAAAAGCTCAAGGCCGAAGTCGCCGCGCTCAAGGACGAGCTTCCCGCGCAGGAAGACGACGAGCGCCGCCTGACCGCCGAATTGAACGCCGCGCTGGCCGCGCTGCCCAATCTGCCCGCGGCAGAAGTGCCCGAAGGCGCCGACGAAGCCGACAATGTCGAAGTCATGCGCTGGGGAACCCCGCGCGATTTCGATTTCACCCCGCGCGAACATGCCGACATCGGCCCGGCGCTGGGGCTCGATTTCGAAACCGGTGCGCTGCTGTCGGGCGCGCGCTTTACGTTCCTTCGGGGGCAGATGGCGCGGCTCCATCGCGCGCTGGCGCAGTTCATGCTCGATCTGCAAACCGGAACGCATGGCTATACCGAATGCATCACCCCGCTGATGGTGCGCGACGAAGCCGCATTCGGCACCGGGCAATTGCCCAAATTTGCCGAAGACCTGTTTCGCACCACCGACGGGCGCTGGCTGATCCCGACCGCCGAAGTCAGCCTGACCAATTCGGTGCGCGAACAGATCCTGGCCGATGCCACGCTGCCGCAACGCCTGACCGCGCTGACCCCGTGCTTTCGCTCCGAAGCGGGCGCCGCCGGGCGCGACACGCGCGGCTTTATCCGCCAGCATCAGTTCGAAAAGGTCGAGCTGGTGTCGATCACGCGGCCCGAAGACTCCGAAGCCGAACACGAACGCATGACCGCCTGTGCCGAAGCCGTGCTCAAGGCGCTGAACCTGCCCTATCGCAAGGTTCTGCTGTGCACCGGCGACATGGGCTTTACGGCGCGGAAGACCTATGATCTCGAAGTCTGGCTGCCGGGTCAGGGCGCCTATCGCGAGATTTCCTCGTGCTCCAACTGCGGCGATTTCCAGGCGCGGCGGATGAACACGCGCTTTCGCCCCGAAGGCGGCAAGACCAACGAATTCGTCCACACGCTCAACGGCTCCGGCCTGGCGGTCGGGCGAACCCTGGTCGCGGTGCTCGAAAACTATCAGCAGGCCGATGGCTCGGTCGAGGTTCCCGCCGCGCTCGCGCCTTATACCGGCGGGCTCACCCGTCTCGTGCCGCTGATGTGAAAAAGATCCGGGGCGTGAAACAGCTCTGGCCGGGTTTGCTGACCCTGACCCTGACCCTGTTGGCCCCGTCGCCGTTGGCAGGCGTCGCGGTGGCTGCGCCGCCGATCGTCGCCTGGACGTATACGGTTCGGTCGGGCGACACGATGGCGGGGATCGCCGCGCGGATGGGTGTTTCACCGCCCGAACTGGCACGCGCCAACGGCATCGACGCCGATGCCCCGCTGCCGCCCGGCACCGTGCTCAAACGCCCCGATCCAGGCGGCATGCCGTCCGCAACGGCGCGCCCGCCGCGCCGTCCGCCGGTGCCCCCGCGCCCCTCGCCCACGCCGCGGCCCGCACCGACGCCGCGCCCTTTGCCCGAGCTGGCCCCGGCGCATCGCCCCGAGGCGGGCACGCCGCATCTGATCTGGCCGACATCGGGCGCCGTCGTCAGCCGGTTTGCCGCCGATGTCCGCGGTCGCCCCAACAACGGCATCGATCTGGCCGCCTTTGCCGGCATGACCGTGCGCGCCGCCGCGGGGGGCCGGGTGATCTTTGCCGGGACCGAGCCCGAGCGATTTGGCCAATTGATCGTGATCGACCACGGCGCCGGATGGGCCACGGCTTATGCCTATCTCGGCAAAGTCATGGTCAAACAGGGCGAGACCGTGCGCGCGGGGGCCCCGATCGCGCGGATCGGCACCAGCGGCGAAGCCAAAAAGCCCACGCTCCATTTCGAACTGCGCCACGACAACGTACCGCGAGACCCGCTGCCGGTGCTGCCGATCCGCCTGTAACGGCCCGGTTGGAACCCCGCTTCAGCGCGCCATCAGGAAAAAGGTCAGCCCCATCGCAAGATATGCGATCAGCCAGAAGCCCGCATCGATCAGCGCCAGTCGGCGGCTCACGCGCAAATTCATGTAGTTGACCCACATCGCCGGGATGATGAAGGCCCCGGCAAGCCCGCCCGACATCATGAAATAGAGCCACGGCTTGACCGACAGCGTGGCGGGACCGACGCGGGCAAACATGTGGCCGATCATCGTCGCCGAAATCAGCAGCAGGGCAAAGCTGGCCAGCGCCGTGCGCCCCGGCGCGATCCGCTGCCCCAGTCCACCGGGCCCGAGCTCCTCCAGCCGGGCACGACCATGGATCGGGCCATACCACAAGGCAGACACCCCCAGCGCGACCAGCGCTGCCACAAAGACGCCCAACCAGTTAACCGGACCCATAGACCGCTCTCCAGCGCGCCATTTCGTGAAAATGACGCGGATTTTGCACATACATATCGCCGCCCGTGTTGGCAATTCGCGGGCCCCCGTGACGCAGCCGTCAAAACAGGCTATGCGCCGCGCCTGATGGCTTCCGATCAATCCCCCCAAATCGTTCCCGCCCCTCCCCGCGTCGGCATGGTCAGCCTCGGCTGTCCAAAGGCGCTGGTCGATTCCGAGCGGATCCTGACCCGGCTGCGCGCCGACGGCTATGACATGAGCGCCGATTATCAGGGCGCAGATGTCGTTCTGGTGAACACATGCGGCTTTCTCGATTCGGCCAAGGAGGAAAGCCTGGCCGCGATCGGCGAGGCGATTGCCGAAAACGGCCGAGTCATCGTGACCGGATGCATGGGCAACGAAGCCGAAGCGATCCGCGCGCGCTTTCCCCAGGTTCTCGCGGTCACCGGCGCGCACCAGTACGAAGATGTCGTCGATGCGGTCCATGCCGCCGCGCCGCCGGGCATGGGGCCTTATATCGACCTCATTCCCCAGGCCGTGCCGGGCGATGTCAAACTGACCCCGCGCCACTACAGCTATGTGAAGATTTCCGAAGGCTGCAACCATGCCTGCGCCTTTTGCATCATTCCGCAATTGCGCGGGCCCCTCGTCAGCCGCCGTATCGACGCCGTGCTGCGCGAGGCGGAAAAGCTGGTCGCGGCGGGCACGCGCGAATTGCTGATCATCAGCCAGGACACGTCTGCCTATGGTGTCGATGTCCGCCATGAAGAACGGCAGTGGAAAGGCCATGCGGTGCGCACCCACATGACCGATCTCGCGCGCGAACTGGGCGGTCTGCGCACCCCCGATGGTCAGGTGCCGTGGGTACGGCTGCACTATGTCTATCCCTATCCCCATGTCGAAGCGGTGATCCCGCTCATGGCCGAAGGATTGATCACGCCCTATCTCGACATCCCGTTCCAGCATGCCAGCCCCGCCGTACTGCGCGCGATGAAGCGCCCGGCAAACGAGGCCAAAGTGCTCGAACGGCTGCGCACATGGCGCGACATCTGCCCCGACCTCGCCATCCGGTCGAGCTTTGTGGTCGGCTTTCCGGGCGAGACCGAGGACGATTTCCGCTATCTGCTCGACTGGCTCGACGAAGCGCAGCTCGACCGGGTCGGCGCATTCCGGTTCGAGCCGGTCGCAGGCGCTGCGGCCAATGCCTTGCCCGATCAGGTGCCCGAGGCGGTCAAGGAAGAACGCTATGCCCGCCTGATGGAAAAGACGGAGGCCATCAGCCGCGCCAAGCTTGCCGCCAAAGTCGGCCGCACGATCCGCGTGATCATCGACGACGTGGGCGAGCCCGACGAAGACGGCGACATCGGCGCGACCGGCCGGTCTCAGGCCGATGCGCCGGAGATCGACGGCGCGGTCCATCTGCGCAACGTCCCCGCCGATCTCGCCCCGGGCGATTTCGTCGATGTCGCCATCGAAGAGGCCGATGATCACGACTTGTTCGGGGTGATCGTCGCGGACTGAACGACCGCTTGCAAGGCAGGCGCTGCGGCTTAGGGTGGCGGTCCATGAAACGACCGATCCGCACCCTGATCGCGCTGGCGCTTGCCGCCCTGCCGCTGACGGCCATCCCCCTGCCCGCAACCGCCCAGGCGCTGAGCCCGGACGAGGACATGGCGATCGACAGCGCCGTCACCGCGACGCTCGCGCGGACCGGGGTGCCCTCGGTGTCGATCGCGGTGGTGCGCGATGGAAAGCTGGTCATGGCGCGCGCCTGGGGACAGGCATCCGCCACGCTGGGCCCGGCAAAGCCCGACATGCCCTATCAGATCGCGTCAAATTCGAAGCAGTTCCTCGGCGCGCTGATCCTGCTGCTCGCCGATCAGGGCCGCCTGTCGCTCGATGACAAAGTGGCCAAATGGTTGCCGCAAGTCAGCGGCGCGGAGCGCATGACCGTGCGCCAGCTTTTGTCGCACACTTCCGGGCTGCAGGATTACTGGCCGCAGGACTATGCCTTTGCCGCAATGGCCGAGCCGACCACGCCCGAAGCGATCATCCGCCGCTGGGCGATGAAACCGCTCGATTACGATCCCGGCACGCGCTGGCAATATTCCAACACCGGCTATGTCGTCGCCGGGCGGATTGCAGAACTCGCCGGTGGCGCGCCTTTGGCCGACTTGCTCGACCAGTACCTGTTCCGCCCGCTGGCGATTCACCCGCGCTTCATCGACGATGCGGTGGGGCCGCGCTATCCGCAAGGCCATGACCGCTATGCGCTCGGCCCGGTCCATGCGGTGACGCCGCCTGCGCGCGGCTGGCTGTTTGCCGGGGGCGAATTGACCATGACCGCGTCCGAGCTGGCCCGGTGGGACATCGCGCGGATCGAGCGGCAAGTGCTCCCCCCGCGCGACTGGGCCGAACAGGAAACCGCCGTGCGCCTGACCGACGGGACCAGCAGCGGCTATGGCCTTGGCGTCCACCTGGCCGAGCGAGAGGGGCGCCGGGTCATCGATCACGGCGGCGAATCGATCGGATTCCTGTCGCAAAACACCGTCTGGCCCGATGATCGCGCCGCTGTCGTGGTGCTGACCAATGCGGGCTTTTCCGATACCGATACCGCGCTGACCGACGCGATCGCCAAAGTGATCCTGCCCCGCGCAGTCCAGGCGCAGACCGGCGAAGCGGCACGGATCGACGACGCGCGCGCCGAATTCGCCGCGCTCGGCGCCGGACGCTTTGTCGCAAAACGGTTTACCGACAACGCGCGCGGCTATTTCACCGCCACGGCGATTGCCGACTATCACCGCTCGCTCGCCGCGCTCGGGCCCTGCACCGGCTTTGCTGCCAAGACAAAACCCCGCCTGCGCGGCGGCTTCGTCAACCGCAATTTCACCGTCACGTGCGGCAAGCGCGATCTGACCGTGATCACCTATGCCGAACGCGGGCCGAACGGGCGCTGGGAACAGATCCTGATCAGCCCTGATTGAATGGTCACGCCGCTGGCAGTCCGCTGCGAATTGACATAGTGTTTAACGAGTCGATTAAAAACAGCCGGGAGAGAACCATGGTCGCCAGCGCGACACAACAAGGTACGGCAGACGCGCCGCTCGATCTGATCATCGTGGGCGCGGGGCTTTCGGGCATCGGCATGGCCGCGCACATGCAGGCGCTGTGCCCCGATCAGCGTTATGCCGTGCTCGATCGCCGCGACCGCATCGGCGGGACATGGGATCTGTTCCGCTATCCGGGCGTCCGCTCGGACAGCGACATGCATACGCTGGGCTTTGTCTTCGAACCCTGGCGGCATGAAAAATCGATCGCCGACGGCCCGGCCATTCTCGACTATCTCGACCGCATTGCCGACGAACGCGGCATTCGCCCGCATATCCGCTTTGGCACGCGCGTCGTGTCCGCCGATTGGGACAGCGCGGCCGCGCTATGGCGGCTGGAGGTCGAAGCCGCCGGTGCGCGCAGCCGGATCGCTGCTCGCTTCCTGTTCCTCGGCTCGGGCTATTACGACTACGACGATCCCCACGAGGCCGATATTCCCGGCAAGCAGGACTTTGCCGGACGGCTGGTTCATCCGCAATTCTGGCCCGCCGATCTCGACTATGCCGGAAAGAATGTCGTGGTCATCGGATCGGGCGCAACCGCGGTGACCGTGGTCCCGGCCATGGCGAAGACCGCCGCCCATGTCACCATGCTGCAAAGGACTCCGACCTGGATGGCCTCGCGCCCGGCGCGCGATGCGCTGGCCAATGGCTTGCGCCGCGTCCTGCCCGAAAAGCTGGCCTATCGCCTGACCCGGTTCAAGAACATCAAGCTGCAATCGATGGTGTTTCACCGCGCGCGCACCCGGCCCGACAAAGTCAGGGCGTTCCTGATCAAACAAACGCAAAAGCTGCTTGGGGCCCATTACAACGCGCGCGATTTCACCCCGCCTTATGACCCGTGGGATCAACGGCTGTGCCTCGTGCCCGATGGGGACTTGTTCGCCGCGATCCGCAAGGGCCGCGCGAGCGTGGTCACCGACCGGATCGAGCGCATCGACGCGACCGGGGTGCAGCTCGCCTCGGGACAGCATCTCGACGCCGATGTGATCGTCACGGCGACCGGGCTTAAAATGACCATGGCGGGCAAGATCGCCATCAGCCTCGACGGCGTGCCGATCGATTGGTCGCAGCACTGGTACTACAAGGCGTGCATGTTTTCGAACGTGCCCAATCTCGTCGCGGTGTTCGGCTATCTCAACGCATCGTGGACGCTGCGCGCGGACATCATCTCCGACTATGCCTGCCGCCTGCTGAACCTGATGAAGGCGCGCGGGCTCGCGGTCGCTGTTCCGGTCCTTGCCGCCGATCACGACCTCGTTGAACATGATCCGTTCGATTTCTCGTCGGGCTATATCGCGCGCGCGCGCCATCTCCTGCCCAAAAGCGCGTCGGCGATGCGCTGGCGGCTGAGCCAGGATTATCTGCGTGATCGCGCCTGGATGAAAAGCGATCCGCTCGACGACGGCGTGCTGCGGCTCGAACCCGCCCCCGAAAACGTTCTGCAAGCCGCCGAATAGGCCCCTTGCACGGGGCCGCCATTGCTATATCGCTGGGCCTTGATGACCGAAACCAACCGCATCTGGACCGCCGCGCTGATCGTCGTGGGCGACGAAATCCTGTCTGGCCGCACGCAGGACAAGAACATCGCGCAAATCGCCACCTGGCTTGGCGTGCAGGGGATTCGCCTGCGCGAAGTGCGCGTCGTGCCCGATGTGACCGCAGCGATCGTCGAGGCGGTAAACACCTTGCGCGCGCGCAACGATTACCTGTTCACCACCGGCGGGATCGGCCCGACTCACGATGACATCACGGTCGATGCCGTGGCCGAAGCGCTGGGCGTGCCGGTCGTGGTCCATCCCCGTGCGCGCGCCATTCTCGAATCCCATTACGCCACGCGTGGCGGGCTGACCGAGGCCCGGTTGCGCATGGCGCGCGTGCCCGAGGGTGCCGACCTTATCGAAAACCGCCTGTCGGGTGCGCCCGGCATCCGCGCGGGCAATGTGTTCCTGATGGCGGGCGTGCCTTCGATCACCGCGCAAATGCTCGACGGGCTGACCGGAAAGCTCGAAGGCGGGTTGCCGCTCCTGTCCCACACCGTCGGCTGCTGGGTCGCCGAAAGCGAGATCGCCGACTTGCTGCGCGAAACCGAAGCGAGCTTTGCCGGAGTCCAGATCGGCAGCTATCCGTTCTTTCGCGAAGGCCGCACGGGCGCCAATTTCGTGATCCGGTCGACCGATGCGACCGTGCTCGCCGCCTGCGCCCGCTCGCTGGGCGAGGCCCTGGCCACCCTCGGACGAGAGCCGTTCGACGGCGGGATATGACGCGCGCGATCCCGGCCGTCCTGTCCGGCCTGCTGCTGGCGGGTCTTGCCACGGGCTGCGTCCGCGATGGCACGCTCGCCGATTTTCGCCGCACGCTCGCCGCGCAGGACAGCGCGACGCTTGCGCTCGAACAATGGTGCGCCCGGCGCGGGATCGCCAATCCGGCGCATGTCGAAGCCGCCACGCAGAACGATGCCGACGCCATCCCCGCCACGCCTGCGATCCGCGCCGCGCTCGGCGTCGGGCCGGACGAACCGCTGCGCGTGCGCCATGTCCTGCTTTCCTGCGGCGGAACGGTGCTGTCCGATGCGCGCAACTGGTATGTCCCCGCGCGGCTGACGCCGGACATGAACCATGTCCTCGACAGCACGCGCATGCCGTTCGGCAAAGTCGTCGCGCCGCTCGGCCTGCATCGCCGGACGCTTTCTGCCGGGGCCCCATCGCCGGCGCCCTGCCCCGCCGGCACGATCCAGCACAACACCGCCGTGCTGCATCGCGATGACGGCACGGCCTACAGCCTGGTCAGCGAATGCTACACGCGGGCCAATATCGCGCCGCGCTGAGCGTATTGTCCGAGGCTTGTATCTGATCCGAATCAAGGACAACCATGCCAAAATGGGCCATAGGCCAACGCGGGGACTACGATGCAATCGCTGGACAGGGGGAAATCCGATGCCAAACGCATCCAACACAAAACGAACTGCACTGCAGCATACCAAGCTGGCACTCCGTCTGGCGCTGCCCACGGCAGCTTGCCTCGGTGCGCTGGCGCTGACGCGGCCCGCTGCGGCCGTGCCGAGCTTTGCCGACCAGACCGGGCAACCGTGCCAGGCCTGCCATGTCGGCGGTTTCGGGCCGCAACTCACCACATTCGGGCGCGAATTCAAGCTGAACGGTTATACGATGCGCGCCAAGGCGTTCAACGTGCCGCTGTCGGCGATGGCGATCGGGGCATACACCCACACCAAGGCCGATCAGGTGCCCGCGCCGGACAACCTGAAGCCCAACGACAATTTCACGCTGGATCAGGTCGGCTTATTCCTCGGCGGCGGGATCGGCGAGCATGTCGGCGGGCTGGCGCAGGTCACCTACGACGGTATCGGCAAAGTCTGGACTTGGGACAATATCGATATCCGCGTGGTCAATCAGGGCAAGCTGTTCGGCAAGGACGCGACCTACGGGTTTGACATCAACAACAACCCGACCGCACAGGACGTGTTCAACACCACGCCGGCTTGGGGCTTCCCCTATACCGGCGGCGCCGTGGCACAGACCCCGGGCGCGGCGACCTTGGTCAACGGCGCGCTGGCGCAGCAAGTGCTCGGCGTGTCGGCTTATGCCTGGATCGACCACCACTTCTATCTTGAGGCCGGCGGCTATACGTCCCCGGCGTCGGGCACGCTGCAATGGCTGGGCGCTGATCCGATCGGGATGGGCGACATCCATGGTGTCGCGCCCTATGGCCGCATCGCCTATCAGCGCGATCTGGGCAACGGCACGTTGCATGTCGGCGCGCTTGCCCTGAAGGCGGCGATCAATCCCGGGCGCGACCGTTCAACCGGGGTGACCGACCATTACACCGATCTCGGGGTCGATGGTTCGTACATGCTGCCCTTGGGCAAGGGCGACACTTTTACCCTTCAGGCCCGCTATATCCATGAAGCCCAGAGCCTGCAGGCGAGCTGCGCGCTCAGCGAAATGCCGCTCGATTGCGCGAACGTCAACATTGGCGAGCTGCGTGGCGACGTGGCCTATAACTGGCACGGCAAAGTCGGACTGACGCTCACCGGCTTTACCACGACAGGATCGGTCAACAACTTCGTCTATGCCGGCAACACGATTGACCGCCCCGACAGCAACGGGGTCATGGGGCAAATCGACTTCACCCCCTGGGGCGCGGGCAATGGTCCACTCGGCCCGCTGGTCAATCTGCGCGTCGGCGCGCAATACACCGCATACCGGCAGTTCGACGGCACCACAGCCAACGCCAGTGACAACAACTCGCTCCGCCTGTTTACCTGGGTCGCGTTCTGATCCTTCAATCTGCAATTCGGACTTTGTCCGAATTGCAGATGTCGGAGAAATGACCTCTATCCCGCTGATGACAAACAAGCGGGATGGATAATTTTGCGCATAGTCCTGACGGGATCATCAGGCCGATTGGGCCGACAACTCGCCGCCGCGTTACGCGCAAAGGATCACCGCGTTACCGGGCTCGACCTCGTGGCCGGGCCCGAAACGCAAGTTGTCGGCTCGGTCGCCAATCGCACCGTGGTCGACCGCGCCTTTGCCTTTGGCGCCGACGCCGTGATCCACACCGCCGCGCTGCACCAGCCCGACTTGCGAAAGGCCGCGATGCGCGCCTTTGTCGATGTCAACGTGAGCGGCACGCTCAATGTCCTCGAAGCCGCACGCGCCGCCGGCTGCACGCGGATCGTGCTGACATCGAGCACTTCGCTGATGATCGATGCCGCGCTCTCGGCGGGGCAGGCTGATCGCGCGCAATTCCTCGATGAAAGCCACGGCCCGCTGGCGCCGCGCAACATCTATGGCGCGACCAAGCTGGCGGCGGAAAATCTCGCTCGCCTGTTTGCCGAAGGAAACATTGCGGTCGCCGCGTTGCGCCTGTCGCGCTTCTTCCCCGAAGACGACAACGCCATCGGCCTGATCCGGGGCGACAATGCACGCGCCATCGAGCTGCTTCACCGCCGCCTGACGCTGACCGATGCCGTGGCCGCATGCATCCATGCGCTCGATGCGGCAAAGCCCGGCTTTGCCGCCTATATCGTGTCCGCGCCGACCCCGTTCCGCCGCGACGAAGCGGTCGAGCTCAAACGCGACGCGGCCTCGGTCATCGCGCGCCACTTCCCCGATGCCGCCGCGCTGTTTGCCGCGCGCGGCTGGACTCTGCCGCGCTCGATCGACCGGGTCTATGATGCGGGCCTGATCGAGCGCGAACTGGGCTTTCGCTGCACGACGGACTTTGCCGCGCTGCTCGAAAGCCTGCGCACAGGGGCGCCGCTTCCCTTTTGATCGGCGCGCATACGAAAAGGGCGGCCGGGACTGCTCCCGACCGCCCTTTTTCGTGTTCGGTGTCTGACGGATCAGCCGCCGTGGACTTCGGTCAGATCGACCTTGATCCCCGGACCCATCGAGCTCGACAGGCCGACCTTGCGCAGATACTTGCCCTTGGCGCCCGACGGCTTGGCCTTGACGATCGCGTCGACAAACGCGTCGAAGTTGGCGCGCAGCGCTTCGTTCGAGAACGACAGCTTGCCGATGCCGCCATGGATGATCCCGGCCTTTTCGACGCGGAATTCGATCTGGCCGCCCTTGGCTGCCTTGATCGCTTCGGCAACGTTCGGAGTCACGGTGCCCAGCTTCGGGTTCGGCATGAGGCCCTTGGGGCCCAGGATCTTGCCGAGACGGCCGACGACGCCCATCATGTCCGGCGTCGCGATGACGCGGCCATAATCGACATTGCCGCCCTGCATTTCTTCGAGCAGGTCTTCGGCGCCGACGCGGTCAGCCCCGGCGGCGAGCGCCGCTTCGGCCTTGTCGCCGCGCGCGAACACGGCAACCTTGACGTCCTTGCCGGTGCCCGAAGGCAGCGTGACCATGCCGCGAACCATCTGGTCGGCATGACGCGGATCGACGCCGAGATTCAGCGCGACTTCGAGCGATTCGTCGAACTTGGCGCTCTTGAGATCCTTCAACAGCGCGATGGCTTCATCGATGCCGTAAAGCTTCTGGTTGTCGCCGAGCTTGGCGGTAAGGGCCTTGGCCTTCTTGGTCTGCGTTGCCATCGGATCAGCCCTCCACAACCTGGATGCCCATCGAACGGGCAGAACCTTCGATGATCTTCGCCGCCTGCTCGATCGAGTTGGCGTTGAGATCCTTCATCTTCGCCTGGGCGATTTCGGCAAGCTGCGCCTGCGTGATCGTGCCGGCAGAAGCCTTGCCCGGAGTCTTCGAACCAGACTTGAGACCGAGCGCCTGCTTGATGAAGAAGGTCGCCGGCGGCGTCTTGGTGATGAACGTGAACGAGCGGTCGGCATAGACGGTGATCACCGTCGGCAACGGCGTGCCCTTTTCCACTTCCTGAGTGGCGGCGTTGAATTCCTTGCAGAAACCCATGATATTCACGCCGCGCTGACCCAGCGCAGGCCCGATCGGCGGCGAAGGCTTGGCTTCGCCTGCCTTGATCTGCAGCTTGATATAGCAGTCGATCTTTTTGGCCATGATGGCCTCCTTGTAGTCCTGTTGGGGTTGCCCCCGCAGAGGTAGCGGTCAAACAGAGCGAACCATAAAGGCCCGCGCCTCCCGCAGCGGAAACACCCGGGTTTTACCGGGTGAAGGGCGCGCGCATAACAGCACGCGCGAAAAATGCAAGCACCGCCTCCCCCCGCAAGCGAGAAGAGGCGCGCCTGTTATCTGACCAGTTCGACTTCTTCGAAAGCGAGTTCGACCGGTGTGGCGCGACCGAAGATCGACACCGACACCTTGACGCGCTGCTTTTCGAAATCGAGCTCTTCGACGATGCCGTTGAACGAAGCGAAGGGCCCCGCGTTGACTTTGACCGAATCGCCGATTTCGTAATCGACCAGGATCTGGTTGCTCGGTTCGGCAGCCATGGCATCGCGCGCGCCGAAATAGCGCTGCGCTTCCTTTTCGGAAATCGGCTGCGGCTTGTTGTTGGTGCCGAGAAAGCCGGTCACTTTGGCCGTGTTCTTGACCAGGTGATAGATGTCGTCGTTCAAGGTCAGCTTGGCGAGAACATAGCCGGGCATGAACTTGCGTTCGACCTGGACTTTCTTGCCGCGCTTGACTTCGGTCACGGTCTCGGTCGGCACTTCGACCGCTTCGACCAGTTGTGACAGGCCTTTGCGCTCGGCTTCGGCGATGATCGCTTCGCGGACCTTGTTTTCAAAGCCGGAATAGGCGTGGATGATATACCAACGGGCCATGGGGATTTCCTGAACAGAACTGCCGCTTAGGGCAATCAAGCAAGCGAAAGAAGAAGCCGGACGGCATAGCCGAACAGGGTATCGATACCGAGGAAGAACACCGACAGCAGCAGCATCATGACCCCGACAAAAATCGCCGTGGTCACGGTTTCCTGGCGGGTCGGCCAAACGACCTTGCGCGCTTCGGCTTTGACCTGGTTGAAAAACTCGCTCGGGCTGGTCCTGGCCATGGCTCTCTTCTTGCCTTCAACGAAAATGTACACGCCTTCCGCCTAGGGGTCATCGCCGCCCCGGACAAGTCCGGGAGGGGCAAGTAACGCTCCATGTATGCGGGAGAGATTCGCATCTAGGCGGCGACGCGCAAAAACGCAAGGGCAGGCCTGAACAGCGGCGCAAGGCAGTGCGAATCCCGCGCAATTGCGCCCGATTCGCTGCAATGCCTGTTGCACAAGCGCCAAAGCCGTGGCCTGATACGCGCTCCGGGGGGCTGTCTTCGGAAAAAACGAAAGCGATGCCGCCGGCACGAGTACCGGACGGCACGTGAAAGGGAGAGTGATGCATGGGCGAGCCGCACCTCGCCGTGCCTTCGGCAGTGCCTGACACGGCCGAGCGCACTGCGCATGTCTTCACGCTTGACGGCTATGTGCGCTTCTGGGCCGAAGACAGGCCCGGTCGGCTTGCGCTCGATACCTCCGACGCGGTGCTCGACTTTGCAGACCTCGACCGGATCACGGCAGCGATCGCGGCGGGTTTTGGCGAGCTTGGCGTCGACGAGGGCGATCGAATCGCCTGGCAGGGGCGCGATGCCGGGCTGTTTTTCATGTTGTTTCTGGCTGCGGCGCGCGCCGGGGTGGTCATGGTGCCGATCGAGCCTGACCATGCCTGTGATGCCGCGCAGGCCATCGTCGAAGACGCCGGGGCAAAGGCGGTGTTTCTGGGCAGCGGGCATGCCATGGTCAGGGCCGCCATGGCGGGGCTCCCGGGCCCTGTACGCTCCGACCCCGTGCGCTCCGGCCCTGTGCGCTGCCTCGATGCCGATGAAACGCGGCGCTGGATCGCGGGCCTTGCCCCCGCCAGGCTGGCCGCGCCTGCCCCCAATGCCGCGGTCCTGCACCTTTACGAGCCCGGCCCGGTGGTCAATCCGCCCCGTGAACTGCGCCCCCCTGACTTGCGCCCCCCTGACTTGCGCCCCCGTGACTTGCGCGGCACGCTCTTGTCGCATTGCAATCTGCTTGGCCTGCGCAAGGCGATGCTGGGCCATGATTTGCCCCACGTCGCGCCCGGCGATGACGAAGCGCTGATGGTGGCCATGCCGTTCTGGCGCATCGCGGGGATCGGCCCGGTGGTCATGGCTCTCGCCGCGGGCGTGCCTGCCGTGATTCGCGCCCCTGCCGATCCCGCCGACATCGTAGCCGCCCTCGCTGCCCACAGGGTAACGCGGCTCTATATCGCGCCCGCCGACCTTGGCGCCGTGCTCGACCATCCCGCCGCGACCGCGTGCCAAACCTTGCGCTATATCACCTGCGGCCCGCAGGCGGTCGCCGCCGGGCTGCGCCGACGCGTCCGGGCGCGGCTGTCCGCGCGCCTTGTCCGCAGCTATGGCCGCCCCGAAACCGCAGGGACAATCGCCATGCTGCCCCCCGACGAGGCCGAGGCGACCAGCGCCGTCGGGCATGCCTTGCCGGGGGTGGAACTCCGCATTGTCGACGCCGACGGCACCCCGCTTCCCGCAGGAACGACGGGCGCCATCGCGGCGCGATCGTCCAGCACCATGCTCGGCTATTGGAACCGGCCCGAAGCGACCGCCATGGCGCTGACCCGCGATGGCTGGGTGCTGACCGGCGATCGCGGCCATCTCGATACGCAAGGGCGGCTTCATTTGGCCCCCTAATCAGGCGACGGCGCGAACCCCGTTGCGCCCTGATCGCTTCGCTTCGTAAAGCGCCAGATCGGCGCTGTCGAACAGCGCGTCGCGGGTCATCCCCGGATGCATTTGCGCCAGCCCGCACGAAATCGAGGTCAAGACCCGCACATTCCCCGCGATCACGATCGGCTCTGCCGCGATCATCCTGGTGATCCGTTCGCAGGCCGCGCGCGCGGTTTCGAGGCCGCAGCGGAACAGGATGGCGAATTCGTCCCCGCTCAACCGCCCGACGACATCATCCTCGCGCGTGCCGGCCAACAGGCGGCGGGCGATTTCGACCAGCGCGGCATCGCCCGCCGGATGGCCATGGGTGTCGTTGATGGTCTTGAAATGATCGACATCGATCAAGGCCAGCGTCAGCTCGCGTCCGGGCGTGGCGGCGGCCGCCTCGATCGCCCGCAGAAACCGCTGGCGAAACCCGGCGCGGCTGAACACACCGGTCAGGTCATCGGTTTCGATCCGCCGCGAAATCGCCAGTTCGCGCGCCTTGCGCAACGTGATGTCGCGCAGCGTGATGACCGATCCGACCGCCTGGCTTTCCCCTTGTGCGACGCGCAGCGAAGCCTCGAGCGTGATCTGCGGCTGGCCCGGTGCGCGAAATTCGACCGTGCGCAATCCGCCCGCGGCGGGCCCTTGCAACAACTGATCGAGCGCAACCCCGGCGCGCGTCGCCAGCTTTGTCAAAGACACGCCGACCAGATCCTCAGGGCTTCGCCCCAGATAATCGCGCACCGGGCCATCCGCCCAGCGACAGATGCCCGCGCCATCGAAGCCGAGAATCGCATCGGGCGAATGCGCCATGATCAGCCGAAGCAGTTCTTCGCGATCGGCCAGCAAGGCGCGGGCCTCTGCGCGCGAGGCGACGATTGCCGCAACCGGCATCGCCGTGCACAACAAGACCGCCAGATAGGCCTGAAAAAACAGCGCCTGAAACACCGGCCCCTGATGAATCAGAGCCATCGGCCCGCCCTGGTGCAGCGAGGCCATCGCACCGATCACCGCGACCAGAATGACCCCGCCCTGAGTCGACAGCCGCCCCGATCCGAACGACAGCAAAAGCAGCGTGGAAAACGACAGGAACAGGATCGGCAATCCACTCTGGGCAAAAACGACAACCGTCACCGCCGCATGGAGCGCAAACAGCCCCAGCGCGCGCGCATGCCCGACGGGGGATTGCGCCTTGATCGCGCGGGCATAGCTTCCATCAAACAACGCTTTGAAAAAAGGCGTGAAAATGACGAACCCAAGCGCGTTGCTGCCATACCAGCGCAGGAACGACGTCCCCATGGGCGTTCCATAGGTCAGTGCCGAGACCAGCGCCCCGGCCCCCGCCCCCAACGCCGGCGTGACCAGCCCCGCGCCGAACAGGAAACGCACCATCGTGCGCCCATCGGCCAGGATTTCCTCGCTCGCCCGCGAACGATCCATACACCAGGCCGCCATCGCCGTCTGGGCCATGTTGATCACGCCATAGAACACGATGCCGCCCGACCAGCCCCGCGCCACGCCATTGGCCAGAAGATTGGCCAGCCATCCCGCCAGCAGCAACGCAGACCAGTCGCGCCGTGGCCGTGACAACATCAGCGCCAGGATGACCGCATCCGCCGGCCAGACGGTGGCATGACTGCGCCCGTCGCTGGTCAGGACAATCGTCGCCGTGGCCATCAGGAAATAGGTCGCGGCGCCCACAAAAGCCCACAGAGCCCGGTCGCGCAGCACGCGGCCTTCGCCATCGCTCACCTGATCTTGCCTCAGCACCATACGGTCACCTTTTGGCAATACGTGTTAACAGACCATTGCCAACGGCCACCCAAAGACGCGCGGATGCAGATTCATGCGGCAAACGACTGCCGTGAAGGCATGAGGCGCGAAAGGATGGGAAGCCCCCGAACAGAGGCGCGACCCTCGGCAAACCCGCAACTACCGAACCCGCGAGAACGCAATGCGCAATTATTTGCGCATTATCCATTGCACACCGCCCACGCCATGTGCATATATTTGCGCATGGAGCGAAACAGCAGGCAGATCGTCAAGCGCCTTGTCGACGAAGGGTTCGAACTGGTGAAAGTCGCCGGTTCGCATCACAAGTTCCGCAAAGCCGATCGGGTCGTGATTGTCCCGCACCCGAAAAAGGATCTGCCGCTGGGCACCGCTCGCAACATAGCAAAGATGGCCGGGTGGCTCTGACCCACCCGACCGGCGCCAAGGAGGGCGACATGAAATATTTTTATGCCATCGTGCATAAGGATGAAGATAGCGCCTGGGGCGTGTCTTTCCCCGATCTGCCCGGCTGTTTTTCGGCTGCGGATGACGTGAAGGACATCGTGCCCAACGCGTGTGAGGCGTTGAGCCTGTGGTTCGAAGATACCCCGTTCGTGCAACCGATGCGCCTCGACGAAGTGCAAGGCGCTGCGGCTGCCGATCTGGCCGCCGGCGCTTTCATCGTTGCGGTTCCTTACGTGCGTAACGACGGGAAAGTGGTTCGCGCAAATATCTCGCTTGACCGGGGCATGCTGGTCGCGATCGACAGAGCCGCGACCGAGCGCAACCTGACCCGCAGCGCGTTCATCGCTCAATCGGTGCTCAACGAAATTCAGGGCGCGCATTGACCGGTGATCGAGAGGACATCCTCTACCGCCAGTGATTTCGATCTGGTCGTCAAGGATTGCCCGCCGACTGCCCGATCCTTGAGCGCCACTTTCATACGGCATTTGCCAAGCAAAAGACTCCGAGGCGAGCGGTTCGAACGCACCCCGGAAATTGATTCTCAAATTGACGAATTAGCTGCCGCTGGAAAAGCGGCCAACGCCACCCCTTCCTGACGAACTGAAATATAACAGCTTCTGAAAGAAAATGGCAGGAGTGGGGGGACTCGAACCCACGGCCCTCGGTTTTGGAGACCGATGCTCTACCAACTGAGCTACACTCCTGCATCCAGGGCTTACGCACCGGAAGAGCGTCGCCCATAGTGGGTTGACGAAAGGGATGCAACCGCAGAGATCATCAAAATCGACAGACCATGGCGCGCGAAGATCCTCATATCATTCCGCCCGAGCTTTTGCTCAGGGCTTATCGCGCCGGGATCTTTCCCATGGCCGACAGCCGTGACGATCCCGAAATCTATTGGGTCGAGCCGCGTATGCGCGCGATCCTGCCGCTCGACGGCTTTCACCTGTCGCGCTCGCTGGCCAAAACGCTGCGCCGCGACCATTTCCGCGTGACCTGCAACACCGCGTTCGACGCCGTGATCGATCATTGCGCCGCGCCGCGCGCCGATGCGGAAGAAAGCTGGATCAGCGCGCGCATCCGCGACAGTTATCGCCAATTGCACGCCTTGGGCGCAGCCCATTCCATCGAAACATGGGCGACCGGGCCCGATGGCGTGGAACGGCTGGTCGGCGGGCTCTATGGCGTGGGCTTTTCCCGCGTATTTTGCGGCGAGAGCATGTTTGCCCGCGAAACCGATGCATCGAAAGTGGCGCTGGCCTGGCTGGTCGCGGCCTTGCGCTTTGGCGGCGCGGAACTGCTCGATTGCCAGTTCACCACGCCGCATCTGGCCTCGCTGGGCGCGGTCGAATTGCCCCAGGCCGACTATCTGGCGCTGTTGGCCCATGCCATGCGGCCTGCCGAGCCCGGCGATCGGGCACTTTACTGCGGCGGGGCGTCTTCAACCGGGGCGTCGTCCCCGCCTGCCGCATCTGCGGCGACATCGGGGGCGGGCGCGCTTTTGCCCTTGGGCTTTGCCGCTCTCATCGAAGCGGCGGCGGCGGGCTCGTCTTCTTCGCCCGGGAATTTCATCGCGCAGTCCTTGACCCAGACGTCATAGACCGGATGTTCGACCACATTGAGCGAAGGCGTGTTCTTGAACAGCCAGCCGGAAAACACCTTGTGCCAGGCCAGCCGGTCCTGAATGCTGGCACGTTCCTCGACAAAGACCTGGACGAAGG
Organism: Novosphingobium sp. Fuku2-ISO-50; assembly: GCF_001519055.1. Lineage (GTDB taxonomy): Bacteria > Pseudomonadota > Alphaproteobacteria > Sphingomonadales > Sphingomonadaceae > Novosphingobium. The sequence continues at coordinate 56,091 of NZ_KQ954287.1, forward strand.
CGCCGGTTTCCTGCGGGTCTTCCCATGGCGCGGTGCGCTCGCAGGTCGCCAGCTTGATGATGACATTGCCCACCCGGCGCGATTCGCCGGGCCTTAGCACCACATCCTGCGTGATATTGTTGCGCTTGTTGATCAGGCCAATCGTGGCGACGCGGTCCTTGACCGGCGTGCCATAGTCGTTTTCGACCACGCCGCTTGCCAATGCCGATGGTCCGGCGGCCTCGGTCGCTTCGGCAGGCGGCGGCGCTTCGGACTGACGGTTGCAGGCGGCAAGCGCCAACGCCAGCCCGACCGGGCCAACCACTCGTCCGGCCACCCGCCCAGCCACCCGCCCAGCCACCCGCAACGCTGAAAAAACTCGCAAAGCGGGAACCGGGCGCATCATGGGGTGGGTTTGCGAATGGGCGAGGGGTCAGGCCTGGTCGGGCGACCAGGCTTCGTAATCGCCCGTCGCCGCGGCGCGCTGACCACCGCGTTCAAGCGCACCCTGCGGACGATAGGCCGCCGAAGTGCCCGTGGCGTTGGGCGTATAATCGACTTCCCAGACGCGCGCCGGGGGCAGATTGCTTTCGGGCACGCCGTCAAAGCTGCCGTGCAGCCAGCCATGCCATTCGGCCGGCACGCGGCTGGCATCGTTGGCACCATTGTAGATGACCCAGCGGCGCTCACGCCCGGCAAAGGGGTGGCCCTTGGGGTAAGGCTTTTTCGCGCGGTAATATCGATTACCCTGCGCGTCTTGCCCAACTTGCTCGCCGTGACGGGCGCTGTCGAGCCAGGTGCCGAAGGTGGCGCCGTCCCACCATGTGAAAATCGTGCCGAGGATGCTCATGGCGCTAGCGCTTAGCCCTTTCCGGGGGGATGAAGCAAGGACGTCGTGCAGCTCATTTCGGACTTACTACCATTGGACGGTATCGCCGGGATTGATGCCCAGTTCCGCCGCGCGCCCGGCGTTCAATTCGAGCACGCCCGCCGCCTCGCCTGCCGAGGGCAGCGGAGTCTCGTCGTAAGGCACGGCATTGCGCGCGATATTGAGCACTTTATGATCGGCGCCGATGAACAGGATGTCGAGCCCGATGACGGTGTTTCTCATCCAGAATGCAGTGCGCCGGGGCGGATTGGTCGGAAAGATCATGCCTTCGTCGGCGCCCATCGCGCGGCGAAACATCAGCCCGCGCTCCTGCTCGGACGCGGTCGCGGCGACTTCGACCTGAAACGTGTGCGCGCCGCGCGCGCCGGTGACGGTAAGCGGGATGACCGCAAGGCCCGAAATCGGGTGCAGACGCGGCGCATGCGCAGAGGCTGCCGGATCCGCCGTGTTGCCGGGCGTATCGCCGGCCGCGACCGGCGAACAGGCGGCAAGCACGGCGCCTGCGACAACGCCCCCAACGATGCGGAAAACCACTTTACGAATCATCAGCTTCATCCACCCATTCCTGCGCCGCCGCCACATCGGCCGCATCGACCAGCGCGCGCGCCGTGCCATGCGAATGCCCGGCGCGCATCATCGCCGCCACTTGCCGCGCGCGCAGGGCCGGATCAAGGACGCATTCGCCCCCTTCGCCTGAACCGCGCCCGAACGGCCCCAACCGCCGCCGCCGGGCAAAGGCCAGCGCAGCGATGCGATTTTCATGCTCGTTGCCGCCCGCTTGCGCGATCAGGGGCGCCTCGATTCCGTCGCGCGCCAGCGTTTCGGCAATCCGCCGCGCGCCATAGCCCCGGCGCATCAGGCTTGCCCCGCGCGCCAGAGCAAATCCGGCATCGTCGACATAGCCGAGATCGACCATCCGTGCGACCGCCGCCGCCACATCGGGCGGTGCCTCGCCATCCCAGCCGCGCTCTCTGATCTTGCGCGTCAGATAGGCCGACAGCCGCCCCGCGCTCGTTGCAAAGCGCGCGACGTAAGACAGCGCCAGCTCGTCGATCTGGCGCGAATCGAGCGGCTTTGGTGCCCTGCGTTTGCCCGAACGCCCCTGATTGTCCCGTTCGTCCATCATCACGCCTTATTCGTGCCACAGTCGCGGATAAAGGAGAACTCTGGCCTCATGCGCGCAATTGTGCCATCGGCCCGCGACATAAAACTGCAAAAGACTATAGACCCCGGGGTAGCAGATGACCGTTTCCGAAGCCGTCCGCGATGTGGCGGCGCTGGTGCCGACACCCAATGATGACGCCCAGCCGCGCCGCTTCGCCGATTTTGCGACGTTCTGCGACGCACTCGACTATGCCGCAGCCGGCGAGCGCGGGTTCAATTTTCATGACGCACGCGGCACTTTGTCGCGCGTCTATCCCTTTGCCGAGCTGCGCGCCGATGCGCTGGTCGCCGCACACCGGCTGATCGCGCATGGCATCGCGCCGGGCGATCGGGTCGCGCTGATTGCCGAAACCGGCCCCGAATTCGCCGCCTTGTTCTGCGGCACGATCTATGCGGGCGCCTGGCCGGTGCCGCTGCCGCTGCCGACCAGCTTTGGCGGCAAGGACAACTATATCGACCAGATCACGGTGCAGCTGGCCAGCTCCGACCCGCGCGTCCTGCTTTATCCCGACGAAATCGGCGCGATGTGCGCCGCCGCCGCCGCGCGTCAGGGCTGCCCGGGGCTGAGCTGGCAGGATATTGCCGCGATCGAACCGGCCAAGGGCGATCTGCCCCCGGCCGATCCCGACGCGATCAGCTATCTGCAGTATTCGAGCGGATCGACTCGCTTTCCCCACGGCGTGGCCGTCACCCACCGCGCCTTGATGGCCAATCTTGCCGGCCATTCCCACGGCATGAAGATCCAGAACGGCGACCGCTGCGTCAGCTGGTTGCCGTGGTATCACGACATGGGCCTCGTCGGCTGTTTCCTGTCGCCGATCGCCAATCAGGTCTCGGTCGATTTCCTCAGAACCGACGATTTCGCGCGGCGCCCGCTCGCCTGGCTCGACATGATCAGCCGCAACAAGGGCACGACCGTCTCCTATTCGCCGACATTCGGCTATGACATCTGCGCGCGGCGCATTTCCAGCCAGACCAACGTGGCCGAACGCTTCGATCTGGCGCGCTGGCGCGTGGCAGGCAACGGCGCCGACATGATCCGCCCCGATGTCATGCAGGGCTTTGTCGATGCCTTTGCCCCCGCCGGGTTCAAGGCCGCCGCGTTCCTGCCCAGCTATGGCCTGGCCGAAGCGACTTTGGCGGTCACGCTGATGCCGCCGGGCGAAGGCATTCGGGTCGAACTGGTCGAAGAGGAGCGCCTGTCGGGCAGCCCGCGCGATCTGTCGCGCCCCGCGCGCTATCGCGCGATCGTCAATTGCGGCGTACCGGTGCGCGGCATGGAAGTGGAGATTCGCGGCGAATCCGGCGCGCCCGTCGCACACCACCATATCGGCAAAGTGTGGTGCCGCGGTTCGTCGGTGATGCATTCCTATTTCCGCGATCCCGAATCGACCGAGGCCGCGATGGTCGACGGCTGGCTCGATACCGGCGACATGGGCTATCTCAACGCGGACGGATACTTGTTCATCGTCGGTCGGGCGAAGGACATGATCATCATCAACGGCAAGAACCACTGGCCGCAGGACATCGAATGGGCGGTCGAACAGCTGCCCGGATTCCATCAGGGCGACATCGCCGCCTTTTCGATCGAGACCGAATCGGGCGAAGAAGCGCCCGCCGTGCTGGTCCATTGCCGCGTCTCGGACCCCGAGGAACGGCTGCGCCTGCGCGACCAGATCCGCGACAAGGTCCGCGCGATCACCGGCATGAACTGCGTCGTCGAACTGGTCCCGCCGCGCACGCTGCCGCGCACCAGTTCGGGCAAGCTCAGCCGCGCCAAAGCCAAAAAGCTGTATCTGACCGGCGAAATCGAACCCTACAGCCTCGCCGCCTGAGCACGGGCATCATCGCCGCTGCGGTCGCCATGCGGCGGGGTCGGCGGCGATGCGCATGACCGCCGCCAACACAGCCTCGTCTTCCGGGCGCACCGCATCGACTGTGCCCAAGGGTTCGTAATAGGCGGTCACGGCGAGCGGCGCGGAAAAATGGCGATCGCCCACCGGGGCCAGCGCCAGCGCGATGTCGTTGATTTTCGCGGGCAGTTCGGCCCCGGTCCACGTGCCGGTCTTGTCGCCCCCCTGCCATCGGGCGGGCAGCCCGCCGCGCAACCGCCCGAGCCCGGTCGGCGCGCCCTTCATCCACCCCCACAGCCGCGCGCGCGATTCGCCCGACAGCACCGATCCGGTCAGCAGCCGCGCCACTGTCGCCGCCATCGCGGCGGGCGTCGTCGTGTCCTGATCCGCCCCCGGCGCGACCCGGTTGAGCGCGGGCTCGTGATGATCGAGGCGGCTGATCGGATCGCCCGTGGCGCGCCAGAAGGCCGTCAGCGCCGCCGGACCGCCAAACCGCGCGAGCAGGAGATTGGCGGCGAGATTGTCGCTGCGCTCGACCGCCGCTTCGGCCAGTGCAAAGACGGGCAGCCCTTCCTGGCCCGCCAGCACCGGGTCCGCCGCGATCTTTTCCGCCGCCGCGCCCGTCACCGGCGACGCGGGCAGCACGTCGAGCACCGAATAAGGCACCACTTCATCGCCCCGCGCGCGCCCGGCGTCGATTTGCGCCAGGACCATGGCGGCCAGCGACAGCTTGAACGTCGAACAATGGGCAAAACGCTCGTCCTGGCGCCAGCCGAAGCCGCGCGCGCGCGCGCTGTCGAGCACCATCACGCCGAGCCGCCCGCCCGATCGACGCTCAAGCGCGCCAAGCCATCCGGCGCCTGTCAGCGCGCGCGCCGACGGGACCGCCAGCGCAGGAACGGGAACGAGCGAGGCGCCCAGCGCGCCAAGAATCGTACGACGATCAAGAGAAACAGAAGCCATGGCGCGGCAGGCTAGCCCGGTTTCCGACCAACCGCCAATCCCCATCGACCATGCACCCTTGCAGGTCGGGCCGCGCCGGGCCATCTTCGCAGCGATAAACGCCTCCAACAGAGTACCCCCATGGCCAGCACCAGCGCCGATACCGCCCCTGCCCTGACTTTGACCCCGCCCGATCCGGTGCCCGTGGTCGCGCCGCAACAGGCCGCCGGGCTGGTTCCGCTGACCGACGAGACCTGTACCAAACTCGACGAGCGCGCCGACGCCTTTGTCGCCGACCTGATCGCGCAAGACGCCGCCAGCCCCGAATTCGGCAGCCGCGTCGATCAGTTGACCGCGATGGGGGCCAAGGAAATCGCCGCCGCCGCCGGGATGTCGAACCGCTTTCTCGACCGCCCGGTCCGCGCCATGGACAAGGATAGCGGAGTCGGCAGCGATCTTGCCGCGCTGCGCCGCACGGTCGAAGATCTCGATCCGGGCAAGCGCGGGGTGACCGGCAGCGGGCGCAAGCTGTTGGGCATCATCCCCTTCGGCAACCCGGTAAAGCGCTATTTCGACAGCTATGTCTCCGCGCAGGGCCATATCAAGGCGATCCTCGACCGGCTCGCCTCGGGCAAGGACGAATTGCTCAAGGACAATGCCGCGATCGATGTCGAGCGAACCAAACTGTGGGAGGCGATGGGCAAGCTCGAACAGATGATCCACATCGCGCGCACGCTCGATCAAAAGCTGGAGGAGGCCGCGCTCGATCTCGATCACACCGATCCGGCCAAAGCCAAGGCCTTGCGCGAATCGGCGCTGTTCTACACGCGGCAGCGCACGCAGGATCTGCTGACCCAGATGGCGGTCACCGTGCAGGGCTATCTCGCGCTCGATCTGGTCAAGAAGAACAATGTCGAGCTGATCAAGGGCGTCGACCGCGCGGGTACGACCACAGTCGCCGCGCTGCGCACCGCCGTCACCGTGGCGCAAGCGATGACCAACCAGCGGCTGGTGCTGCAACAGATCACCGCGCTCAACACCACGACGGCCAATATCATCGATGCCACCGGCACGATGCTGAAAGACAACACCGCAAAAATCCACGAGATGGCGGCATCGAGCACGATCCCGCTCGAAACGCTGCAAAAGGCGTTTCAGAACATCTATGAGACGATGGATTCGATCGACACCTTCAAGCTGAAAGCGCTCGATTCGATGAAGCAGACCGTGACCACGCTGTCGAACGAGGTCGAAAAGTCGAAAGGCTATATCGCCCGCGCGCAGGCCACCAGTTCGACCGGCAATGCGGCCCCGCACCCGGCCCTGTCGCTCGACGCAGAAGGCTGATCATGGCCGGCGAAGCAAGCGACCACACGCAGATCATGCAAGCCGCGCGCGCGACGCTGGCGTTTCAGCAGGATGGCGGGCGCCGTGCCTCAGGTCGTTCGATCGGGCGGCGCTCGGCGGAATTGAAGCGCCAGCATGTCTTGCGCAAGCTGGTACGCGCCAGCCTTGCGGTCGGCGTGATCCTGTTTGCCGCGACGATAGCCGGGATCATGATCGGCGGGATCGGCCTTGGCGGGTTCGTGCTGACGATTGTGGCGCTCGTGCTGGCGGTCGGCTTTTTTGCGGTGTTTCCCCGGTTGAAAGTGCCCGATCTCGGCGCGCTCAATCGCGGCGACGTGCGCGCCACGGTCGGGCGCACGCAATTGTGGCTCGAATCGCAGCGCCCCGCCCTGCCGCCGCCCGCCGCGCGCCAGCTCGATGCGATCGGCGCCCGGCTCGATGCGCTGGGTACGCAGATGGCGGGGATCGACCCGGCCGAACCGGCGGTGGGCGACGTGCGCCGCCTGATCGGCGAACACTTGCCCGGCATGGTCGCCAGCTATGTCCGCATCCCCGCCCATCTGCGCAGCGAAACGCGCGGCGGCAAGACCGCCGATGCGCAATTGACCGAGGGCCTGTCGCGCATCACCGATGAAATCGACACGCTGTCGCGCCGTCTGGCCGATGGCGACATCGACGCGCTGGCGACCGAAGCGCGCTATCTTGACTATCGCTATGGCAACGCGCTTGAGGAAACGCCCTAGTGGATTGTTTTTGACATTTGCATCCCGCCATCCGGATAGCACGGTAGCAAATGTCAGAATCGGACCACTAGCCTTCCGGAGCATTGATGCGTCTCGAAATTCCCCACTCGCTCGGCAAGGATGAAGTCCGCCGCCGCATTGCCGCACGCATGGACGGCGCCGAAGCCAAAGCGGGCGCGCTGGTCGGCGGCCCGCTCAGCCTGACGCTGCACTGGATCGGGCAGGACCGCCTGTCGGTCGAAGCCTCGACAATGGGCTATACCGTGCCGACCACGCTCGACATCACCGAGACCGCGCTGGTGTTCGATGTGACGATACCGGGCGGTCTGGGCTTTGCCCGCGGCATGATCGAAAAGATGATCCGCGAACGGGGCGAAAAGCTGCTTTCCTGACCGGGAGGGCAGCTTACCGATCGACGAAACAGTCCCGGATCGCGGCGCTGTATTGCGCCACATTGGCCCCGCCACAGGGGTCGAGCGTCTTGAGAAAGGCCCGGCTCCGCGCACGATAGCCATCAAGCTCTGCCTCGTGGCAGGCCATCGCCGCCAGCAGCGCCCGCGCGCCGTCCTCGCAATCCAGATCACGATAGCGATAGCCGCAATCGGCCAGCAGCGCGGAATTGTGAATCAGCGGGAAACCGCCGTGCAGCGCCTCGTAATAGAGATAGTTCTGCGCATTATCGACGTGATGCGACACGATGCAATGGGCCAGATCATGCATGATCCGGCTGATCTTGTAGCGCGGCCGGAATGTGACGAGCCCGCTGCGCACCACATCGAGGGCTGCGGCGAAATGGGCGAAATACCCCTCTCGCGAAAACAGATCGGCGTTGAAGACCTGCATCGCGGCCAGGACCTGCGGCTGCCTGCGATAGACCTCTTCGCAGATCAGCATCGGAACATGGCACGTCTTTACCGAGCACCGGTTGGGCTCCATGATCGCGATCCGCCAGGGCGCACCGTCCGGTTTGTACCCCCATGGCCGCCCGGTCGCCTGCGCATCGCGCTCGATCAGCAGCGGGCTCCACAAATGGGTCATCGTCCTGACCGGCGCGCGCAACAGATTGGCGTAATAGGCCGTATTGGTCCGCTCGAATGCGGGCAAGGTCCAGATCTGATCGTATTCGATGCCATAGACCAGTTGCCCTGGAGGCAGGGTATTGGCCATGCTTTCCATGTCGATGACATAATCGTTGGCCACGCGCATGGCGATGATCCGCCCCCCGCGCGCGCGAAATTGGGCGGTCCAGCCGTCTTTGAGATGCGCGCCCAGCTCGATCACGACATCGAGCGTGTTCATCGCCTCGACCATGTCGATCACCGGACAGAGCAGTTCGGCTTCGAAATTGCCGCCCTTGTGCAGGGCCTTTGGCGCGCCGTTGACCACGAAACATTGCGAAACGATCGGCGAACGCATCAGCAGCAGCATCAGGAAATTGGCGTTCTGGTGAATGCCGTTTTCCCACAGCGATTGATCGCCGCCCCGGATGAACATGGTCACCCCGACCCTGAGGCCGCGATCGACGCGCGCAGAGCCCGTCATGTCAGACCTCCCGCATCACGGCGCGTTGGTAAACAGCGACAACGTCGTCATTCGCGACATCGAACCGCCGCAGTTTACGGCGCGTTTCGGCGCGACGGGCCTCGAAATGGGCCGGATTGGCCAGAAGAATGTCGCCCAACAGCGCGACCGCGCGATCGATGTCGCTGTCGGCGTAATAATGGCCCAGATCCGACAGCGCGGGCACATTGTGCAGCAAGGGATAGCCGGCGTGGAGCGTATCGAGATGATCGAATTCGACCGATCCGTCGCCATTGTGCGCAAAGACGAAATCCGCGTGATTCGGCAAAAACGCGAAAAAATCCCGATCGTCCCAGATCGTCAGCAAGCCCTGATGATGCACTTCGCAATTCGCCGCGATGAAATTGAAGGTCAATTGATCGGGCAGATGCACCCCGTGGCGATACGCCACGCGGGCAATCGCGCCGGGATTTTCGGTATGAAACCGATTGACGGCCAAGAGCGGTATGACGCCCATTTTGCGCGCGGTCGTATTGGGCTCGTTGATCACGCAGCGCAGCGCGCCCCCGCAGCGCGGCGCATAAGCCAGCACAAATCCCGCCCCCTCCGCCTGCTGGCGATCATGCCGTTCGATCACCGAGGCCGACCAGACGCGCGGCACAAAACGCACCGGGCAGCGGTACAGCGTGTGCAAGAGGCGTTCCTGATTGCGAAACGTGTCAAAAGTCCAGATCTCGTCATGGCATTCGACCGGGCCAAATTCCGCCCCGCGGTCAAAGATCGAATGCTCGACCCATCCGGCATAAGGATTGTCCGGCAGAAACAGGACATAGCGACCGCCCCGCGCGCGAAAGGGCGCAATGTCGGCCAGAGCGAGATCCTGCCCCACCGCAATGATCAGATCGCAGCATCGCGCGGCTTCGGCGGGCGAGAGGGGGTCGATATCGTCGGGCGCTGTCGGCTCTGCAATGATCCGACAGGCCACACCCGCGCCCTTGCCGAGAACTTCCAGCAGATGCCAGGCCGCGCGATTGCGCCGCGCCAGACCGAACGCGTCCGACGCCGCGTTCGCAAACGCAATTCCCACCTGCATCGCCCGAACCGCCCTTCCCCTTAGCGTTGCGTTACGCAACGATAGGCGACTTGTGCCCGCTGGACATCAGGGCGAATACGGATCACCCCGCCCGGCGTTCGGATCAAAGGCACACGTCACAGATCCTCTCGGTGCAATTCGAGCAAGCCGCGAGGCAGACGCAGCGTCTGCGCGACAAGGCGGGTTTCGAGCAGAAGATAGACCAGCGCGGCCATCAACAGGGCAATCGCGGTGAAAAAGCTGACTTGCGTGGCAAGGCGCAGTTCCTGGCCGAACAATTCGCCAAGGAACAAAGTGCCCACCGTTACCCCGATGCCAAGCGCGCTGAGCACGAGAATCAGCAGCGCATGGCCGATCAGTTGAATGCGCCGATCGACATAGCGCATTTCGATCACCACGACATCGTGTTCGGCACCCAGCGTTTCGGCATGGAGTTTTTGCAGCACGCGCGACCTGTCGACGATCCGCCCCAGCCGTGTGGTCAGGATGTTCATGATATTGCCGATCGCCACCAGCACGAACACCGGCGCGAGCGAAAGCTGAATGGTCTGCGCAATCATCGCGCCATCTTGCCGGCGCGCCGCGCCATGGCAAGGTTCAATTCCAGAAGAAGCGCTGTTGCCAGCCAAACGGCGCCTCGATCGGATCGCCGTTCTGATCGAGCGCGGGGTGAAAGCGGAAGCGTTCGCGGGCCAGTTTGCACGTCACCGCGTCGGCTTCGGGATCGCCGCTCGGCTGATGCACGCGGCAGGCGGTGACATGCCCGTCGGTGCCCACGGTCAGCACCACGATCACGGCAGTGCCCAATCGCTTCGCCCGCCCTGCCTTGGGGTAATCGCTCTCTGCGAGATCGCCCGCAATTTTCTCCGGCTTCGTCGCGACAAAGCGCCCGCCGCTGCCGTTGCCTGCGCCGCCGCTGCCCGTGCCGGTGCCGGTGCTCGCCCCGCCGGTGCCTTCCCCGCTCGCCGTGGCGCCCGAACGGGTTTCGTTGCCCGTGCCCGCGACAGGCGCTGCGGGCGGGGCTGGGATCGGCACTCGCGCCGGTGGGGCAACGATCTGGTCGGCGGCGGCGCGCTTGCCCGCCGCGCCGCTGGCGCCTTCGGCTTCGTGGCTGGTTACCGCGCGGGTCGGCGGGGGCGGCGGCACGGGCTTGTCGGGCACGGCCAGCGCCACCAGCACCGGCCCCAGCCCGACTTGCTCTGCCAGCGCACGCACACCGCCAAAGGCGCGGACCAGCCCAAAGCCGAGCAGGACATGGATCGAGACAATCGCCAGACCAAGCCCCGCGCGTGCGCGCCGCGACAGCGCAGGCGTATCGGCAAAACGAGCCGGAGCGGGCGATGCAGAGGCGGACGACGGTCTGGCCATGGGCGCCGCTCTATCAGGTTTCGAGCAGGCTGTCCTCGCGCGCCAGACTATAGAGCGTCAGCCCATGCGCGCGCGCCTGATCGACCGCCATCGTCGATGCGGCAGAAATCGTCGCCAAGACGGGGACATGGGCGATCACCGCCTTTTGCACGAGCTCAAAGCTGCACCGCGCGGTCAGCACGACAAACCCTGTCGCAGGATCAATCCCCGCATGCGCCAGCGCGCCGATCAGCTTGTCGAATGCATTGTGCCGCCCGACATCTTCGCGCACGAGGCGGATCGTGCCATCGGGATCGCAGAACGCGGCACCATGCGCGGCGCGCGTGGCCCGGCCCAGCGCCTGATGATCGCCCAGCGCCGCGACCGCGCGAAACACCGCCGCCTTGGCGACCGTCAGCCGCGCCGTGATCGGGGGCAAGGGCCGCAAGACCTGTTCGAGGCTTTCGATCCCGCACAACCCGCAACTGCCCTCGGCCAGCCGCAGCCGCGCGCGATCGATCAGGGGGCCCGCCGAGGGCGCATCGAGCAGCACGCGCAGCATCCAGCCGCCCGCAGGAACCGCAACCGCATCGGCGGACACGAATTCGCGAGCGTCATCGATCAACTGCTCCGACAGGCAGAAACCCAGCGCATAATCGGTCAGATCGGCAGGCGTCGCCATCATCACGGCATAGCCGATGCCGTTGATTTCGATCGCGATCGGCGCTTCTTCGACCAAGTGCCGGGTCAGCGCGCGCGCGGGCCTGCCATCGGCAAAATGTTCGGTAACGACGCTCGGACGCGCGCCTTCAACGGACTGCATGGCCCTGATCCCGCGCGCCGAGCGCCAGCCGTTCGAGCGCGGCAATCGCCAGCGGGTCAAGCCCCTCGGGTCCGTGCGCAAACAGCTGCTCCTGCATCCGCACGGTCCAGAAGGCATGAATATGCTCCGCGATCGCCGCGACCGGATCCTTGTCATGCGTCAGATTGCGCGCGATCTGGTTGGCCATGCGCACCAGCTTGGCGATGGTATCGACGGTGTGATCCTCCGCGCTCATTCCGCCGGCTCCGCCATGATGCGGCGCGACTGCGCGGCCTGATTGTCATAGTCTTCCTGCCACTGGCTCGGGCCGTTCGACGGCGTCACCTGCACGGCGGTCACTTTGTATTCGGGGCAATTGGTCGCCCAGTCGGAATAGTCTGTGGTGACGACATTGGCCTGAGTCGCGGGGTGGTGAAACGTGGTGTAGACCACCCCCGGCGCGACCCGGTCGGTAACCGTCGCGCGCAAGGTGGTTTCGCCCGACCGGCTGGCGAGCCGTACCCAGTCGCCGCTGCGGATGCCCCGGTTTTCCGCATCGGAGGGATGGACTTCGAGCACGTCTTCGCCGTGCCAGACGGTGTTTTCGGTGCGCCGCGTCTGTGCCCCGACGTTGTATTGCGACAAGATCCGCCCGGTGGTCAGCAACAAGGGGAAGCGCGGCCCGGTGCGTTCGTCGGTCGGGATATATTCGGTCACCACGAACTTGCCCTTGCCGCGCACAAAGCCATCGACATGCATGATCGGCGACCCGTCGGGATGCGCCGCGTTGACCGGCCATTGCAGCGAGCCATCGGCGTCAAGCCGATCGTAATTGACCCCCGCAAAGCTCGGCGTCAGGCGGGCGATCTCGTCCATGATTTCGCCCGGATGCGTATAGTTCCAGTCGAGCCCCATGGCGCGCGCCAGTTCCTGCGTGACCTGCCAGTCTTCATAGCCGTTGACCGGCTCCATCACCTTGCGCACGCGCTGGATACGCCGCTCGGCATTGGTGAACGTGCCGTTCTTTTCAAGGAAGCTCGATCCCGGCAGGAAGACATGCGCATAATTGGCCGTTTCGTTGAGAAACAGGTCATGCACAATGACGCATTCCATCGCCGCGAGCCCGGCCGCGACATGCTTTGTATCCGGGTCGGACTGGAGGATGTCCTCGCCCTGGACATAGAGCCCCTTGAACGCGCCGTCGGTCGCGGCATCGAGCATGTTGGGAATGCGCATCCCCGGCTCGGGATCGATCGCCACGCCCCATTCCGCTTCGAACAGCGCGCGCGCCTCGGGATCGGAAACATGGCGGTATCCCGACAATTCGTGCGGGAAAGAGCCCATGTCGCAGGCGCCCTGCACATTGTTCTGCCCGCGCAAGGGGTTTACCCCGACGCCGCGCCTGCCGATATTGCCCGTCGCCATGGCCAGATTGGCAATCGCCATGACCGTCGAAGAGCCCTGGCTGTGCTCGGTCACGCCCAGCCCGTAATAGATCGCGCCATTACCGCCGGTGGCAAACAGCCGCGCCGCGCCGCGCACCAGATCGGCGTCGACGCCGGTGACGGGGGCAAGGAATTCCGGGCTGTTGCGCTCGTCCGAAACGAAATCGGCCCAGTCGCGATACTCGTCCCCATCGCAGCGTTCGCGCACGAAGGCTTCATCGACAAGGCCTTCGGTGACGATGACATGCGCCATCGCCGTCAGCACCGCGACATTGGTGCCGGGGCGCAAGGGCAAGTGATAATCGGCGGCAATATGCGGCGAGCGCACCATGTCGGTCCGGCGCGGATCGATCACGATCAGCTTTGCCCCCTGTCTCAGCCGCCGCTTCATCCGGCTGGCAAACACGGGGTGCCCGTCGGTCGGATTGGCGCCGATCACCAGGATCACGTCGCTGTCATCGACGCTGTCGAAATCCTGCGTTCCGGCGGACGTGCCGAATGTGGTCTTGAGGCCATAGCCGGTCGGCGAATGGCACACGCGCGCGCATGTATCGACATTGTTGGTGCCAAAGCCTGCGCGCACCAGTTTCTGCACGAGGAAGCCTTCCTCGTTGGTGCAGCGGCTCGACACCAGCCCGCCCAGCGCATTGTTGCCATACGTATCGGCGATGCGGCGGAATTCGCGCGCGGCGTGGCCCAGCGCTTCTTCCCACGAGACTTCGCGCCAGGGCTGATCGATGCGTTCGCGGATCATCGGCCTGGTGATCCGTTCCTGATGCATGGCATAGCCCCAGGCAAAGCGGCCCTTGACGCAGGAATGGCCGTGGTTTGCCTTGCCGTCTTTCCACGGCACCATGCGCACGACCTGTTCGCCCCGCATTTCCGCGCGGAAGGTGCAGCCGACGCCGCAATAGGCGCATGTCGTGATCACGGCGCGCTCGGGCTTGCCGATGGCCTTGACCGCCTTTTCATTGAGCGTCGCGGTCGGGCAGGCCTGCACACAGGCGCCGCACGAAACGCATTCGGACGACAGGAAATCGTCGCTCGCCAGCCCCGCGCTGACTTTCGAGCCAAACCCGCGCCCGTCGATAGTCAGCGCGAACGTCCCCTGCACTTCCTCGCAGGCGCGCACGCAGCGCGAACAGACGATGCATTTCGACGGATCGAAATCGAAATAGGGGTTCGAACTGTCGGTCTCGGCGCCAAGGTGATTGTCCCCCTCATAGCCATAGCGCACATCGCGCAGGCCGACATTGGCCGCCATGTCCTGCAATTCGCAGTCGTTGTTGGCGCTGCACGTCAGGCAATCGAGCGGATGATCGGAGATATAGAGCTCCATCACCCCCCGGCGCAGTTTCTGCAGCTTTTCGGTCTGGGTGTGCACGACCATGCCCGGCGCGACCGGCGTGGTGCAAGACGCGGGCGTGCCGCGCATCCCGTCGATTTCGACAAGGCACAGCCGGCACGAGCCATATTGCTTCAGGCTGTCGGTCGCGCAAAGTCTGGGAATCGATCCGCCCGACACCGCCGCCGCGCGCATCACCGTCGTCCCTGCGGGCACGCTGACTTCGCGCCCATCGATCGACAGCGTGACAGGCGACAGCGTGACAGGCGACAGCGTGACAGGCGACAGCGTGACAGGAGTTTCGCTGCGGACTTCGGGCGTGCCGAAATCGGCCTGGGGTTCATAGCCCATGGGCGTGTTCCTTCGCGGCGATGAGATCGGCCGGAGTGTTGATATTGAACGGCTGGCGCGACAGGCGCACCGCGCGCGCGCCGATGCGCAAGGCAAAGGCGCGCAAGGAATGCACGGTGTCTTCGGCCAGCAAGGCATCGAGAGCGCCCCGCGCCGCAACCGGCCAAAGCCCGATGACCGGTGCGCCCTCGGCATAGGCAGGGGCAGGCGACAGCTCCGCGATCAGATCGACGGGCCCATCGAAGGCATCGACCGGGATCGACAACACCGCGTCAAAGCCATGATCGGCGGCATGATGCAGCGCGCCGCACAGCCCGCCCAGCGGTCCCAGCCCGGGCGCCGGATGATCGGGCACCACCGCGACCGGCGCTTCGGCGCGCCCGGCGACAATGACCGCATCGCATTGCCGCTCGAGATTCGCCACCGCGCGCGCGATCAGGCTGCGTCCGCCGATCTCGGCCAGCGCCTTGTCGCTGCCAAACCGGCGCGATGTGCCGCCCGCCAAAACCACGCCCATGACGCGCGCGGCGATCATTCCGCCGCCTCCTGCACCCGCGCGGGCAGGCCGAAATCTTCGGGAAACCAGCGCAGCGCCGACAGCACGGGATAAGGCGTAAAGCCGCCGAGCGCGCACAACGAGCCGAATTTCATCGTCTCGCAAAGATCGGTCAGCAGTGCGATGTCTTCGGACAAAGTACGCGCGCCCTTTTTCGCATTGTGCATCTGCGGCAGCGTTTCGACGCGATCGGCCACCCGCCCGGTGCGGGCGCGGATGCGATCGAGCACTTCGACCCCGCGCGTCGATCCGATGCGGCACGGGGTACATTTGCCGCAGCTTTCGACCGCGCAGAACTGCATGGCAAAGCGCGCCTGCGCAGACAAGTCGACCGTATCGTCAAACACGGTGATCCCGGCATGGCCGATCAGCGCGTCGGCGGCGGCAAAGCTTTCGTAATCGAACGGCAGGTGAAAATCCGATGGCGGATGATAGGCGCCCAGCGGCCCGCCGACCTGCACCGCGCGCACCGGGCGCCCGCTGGCAGTGCCCCCGCCGATATCCATGACCAGCTCGCCCAGCGTAATCCCGAAGCCGACTTCGAACAGGCCGCCATGGCGGACATTGCCCGCAATCTGGATCGGCATCGTCCCGCGCGACCGGCCAAACCCGACCGAGGCATAATGCGCCGCGCCATTGGCCATGATCCACGGCACCGCCGTCAGCGTCAGCACGTTATTGACCACGGTCGGCTGACCAAACAGCCCTTCGAGCGCGGGCAACGGCGGCTTCGCGCGCACTTCGCCGCGTCTGCCTTCCAGACTGTTGAGCAGCGAGGTTTCCTCACCGCAGACATAGGCCCCCGCGCCGACGCGCACTTCGATGCGAAACGGCGCGATGATCGGCGCGGCGCGTTCGACTGCCGCGCGCATTTTCGCGATCGCATGGGGATATTCACTGCGGATATAGACGTAGCCCTGCTGCGCGCCGACCGCGAACCCGGCAATCGCCATGCCCTCGATCAGATGATAGGGATCGCCCTCCATCACCATACGGTCGGCAAATGTGCCGCTGTCGCCTTCGTCGGCATTGCATACGACATATTTGCGCAGGGAGGGCGCCTTGGCCACCGTGGTCCACTTGATCCCGGCGGGAAAACCCGCGCCGCCGCGCCCGCGCAGGCCCGACCGCGTCACTTCGGCAATCGTCGCCTCCGCCCCCAGGTCCCGCGCGCGCTCCAGCCCGATCCAGCCGCCGGTCGCGGCATAATCATCCAGGCTGAGCGGGCGGATCTTGCCCGCGCGCGCAAACGTCAGCCGCTCCTGCCGGGCGATGAACGGATGCGCCGCGATCCGCCCGATGCCCAGCGGGCTGGCCCCGGCGAGCACGGCCCCGACATCGCCCGGCGTCAGCGGGCCAAACCCGTGCCCGTCGATTTCAGCCAGCGGCTCGAGCCAGTGCATGCCCCAGCTCGACACCCGGATGACTGTGCAGCCCGCCGCCGCAAAGGCATCGGCAACCGCATCGGCGCCGCAGGCCAGGGCCAGCGCATCGTCGCTGATCCGGACGGTAACCGCGCTCACGCTACACTCTCCACCAAGGCCGACAGCCGCGCGGCATCGAGCCGGGCATGAAGCCCATCGCCGACCATGGCATTGGGCCCGACACTGCACAGGCCAAGGCAATAGACCGGCTCGATCGTCACCCGCGTTTCCCCGGCGAGCGTCGCAGCCAGCGCTTCGCCCCCGCGCGCCTGGCAGCTTTCCGCGCGGCACAGCTTGATCACCGGGCGCGGCGCGGGCGTTTCGTGAAAATCGTGATAGAAACTGACCACGCCATGGACTTCGGCGCGGCTGAGATTGAGCGCGGCGGCAATCGCACGCACCGCCTCTTCGCCGACATGGCCAAAAGCCGCCTGAACGTCGTGCAAGATCGGCAACAAAGCCCCTTCGCGCCCGGCATGGGCGGCAAGGATGCGATCAAGTTCGGTCGGTGTCATCGGCGCCATATCAATCCTGTCCAGCGCGAACCCTTCGCGCGCTGCCCTGTGAAGTCAAATCGAAACCGGCAAAGATTGATAGAGGCCATCTATCACAAAAGCCCGCGCCGCCGCCATAGCCGCTTGCGCGCGCGGCAGCGGCGGATCGCGATCGAGCACGAGCAGGCCCACCCGCCGCACCGGCTCGGGCGGATCGAGCGGCACAAACCGCGCCCATTCGGCCCCGGCCAGAAGATGCGCATAGCCATCGGGCACGATCGCCGAAAACGCGCCCGAAGCGACCAGCGCAAACAGCGCGACATGGCTGTCCGCCGTCGCCCGCGGCCGCGCGACATGGCCGCGCAGCGCAAGGCGCTGGTCCAGAATGCGGCGGTAGAGCATGGTTTCGTCAAGCAGGCACAGATCCTGCGCCACCGCTTCGTCCCAGCCGATCGTCACCCGATCGTCAAACCGCCCGCCGCGCCGGGTCAGAAACAGATAGTCCTCGCCCGCCAGCGGCACCGCCGTCAGCCCCGGCGGCGGGTCCTGATCGAGATAGGTGATCGCGGCATCGATTTCGAGCGCGGGCAGCGCCTGATCGATCGCCCGCGCCGTCGCCGAACGCACCGACAGCATGAGCCCCGGATTGGCCGCCAGCAACGCCGCCCCGAACCGCCCGACCAGCGGCAAGGCGGCAGGAATGGCCGCCAGCGTAAACGGGCCTTCGAGCGGGGTCGCCATGACTGCCGCATGCATCGCCCCCATCGCGCCCAGAATCTGCTGCGCCCAGGGCAACATGGCCTCGCCATGCGGGGTCAGCCCGATGAAACGGCGATCCCGCTCGACCAGACGCCGACCCAATTCCTGCTCCAGCGCGACCATCCCCGCCGAAAGCGTGGGCTGCGACACGCCGCATTCCTCTGCCGCGCGCGCAAAATGGCGCATGCGGGCCAGCGTGACGAAATAGCGCAAGTGGCGCAGCTGCATGGATTGAAGTTCTCCCCATGCATGTCCTAGCCGGGAGCGGCCATCGTGTCATCTCGCCCGAATGGCCCGGAGGCGTGGCCAATTCGCTCGGGAACGGGCGCAGTTACACCTCCACCCCTGTCCGCTTCGATGTACCCATCATCGGTGAATTCAGGAATTTGAGGACAAGATGGCAGGCGGACAACCGAGCGCAGGCGGGCAACCGAGCGCAGGCGGGCAACCGAGGGCAGGCGGGCAACCGATCGCGCACGCAAGCCGCAATACCACCACGGCAGAGCTCGTTGCCAGTGGCCGGCAGGTCATCGGCATAGAGGCCGCCGCACTCACCCGGCTGGCCGATGCGCTCGACGATCGCTTTGCCGAGGCGGTACACCTGATCATGACGGCCAGCCGTCGCGTGGTCGTGACGGGCATGGGCAAATCGGGCCATGTCGCACGCAAGATCGTCGCCACGCTGTCGGCGACGGGCACGCCCGCGATGTTTCTTCACCCTGCCGAGGCGGCGCACGGCGATCTGGGCATGCTGATGCCCGGCGACGTGCTGATCGTGCTGTCCAATTCGGGCGCCACCCCCGAAGTGCGGCCGATCATGCGCTATGCCCGATCGCTCGGCTGCAGCGTGATCGGCATTTCCGCCAGACCGCATTCGCCGGTGCTCAAGGGCGCCGATGTCGCGCTGGTCCTGCCCGATGCGCGCGAGGCCTGCCCGGTCAATATCGCGCCGACGACATCGACGACGATGATGATGGCGCTGGGCGATGCGTTGGCGGTGACGGTCATGGGGCGGCGCGGCATCTCGCGCGAGCGCATCCATGTGCTGCACCCCGGCGGGACGATCGGCGCCAGCCTGACCCCGGTCGAAGAAGTGATGCACGCAGCGCCCGGCCTGCCGCTGGTGCCGCTGACCATGCCGATGCGCGATGTCCTGGTGGTAATGACGGAAAAAAGCCTGGGACTGGCCGGCGTGATCGATGGCAGCGGTCGGCTGGCCGGAGTGATCACCGATGGCGATTTGCGGCGCCATATCGACCGCCTGATGGATTCTTCCGCGCAAGACGTGATGACGTGCGATCCCAAGACCATTGCGCTGGGCAGTCTGGCCGGCGATGCGCGCGCGCTGTTGAACGAAGCGCGGATCACCGCGCTGTTCGTGGTCGCGCGCGATGATCCGCGCCGCCCGCTCGGCGTGGTGCACATTCACGATCTGACGCGGTGCGACCTTGCCGTTTCCGCCCCCACGGAGGCCGATGCGCGATGACCGGAATGTCATCGCCCGAGCGGATCCCCGAACGAATCCCCGAACGAATCCCCGAACGAATCCCCGAACGAATCCCCGAACGAATCATAGTCATTCCCGCCCGCCATGGTTCGACCCGCTTTCCGGGAAAGCCGCTGGTCGATCTTCGCGGCGCAGGCGGCAGGCCGCGCCCCCTGATCGAGCGGACCTGGCGCGCGGCCATGGCCGTTCGCGGGATCAGCCGCGTGCTGATCGCGACCGACGATGACCGCATTGCCCAGGCCGCGCGCGGGTTTGGCGCGGATGTGGTGATGACCCCGATGCACTGCCGCAACGGCACCGAACGCTGCGCCGCCGTGCTCGATGCGCTCGACCATGATCCCGATCTCGTCATCAATCTTCAGGGCGATGCGCCGCTGACCCCGCCCGATGTCGTTGCCGCCTTGATCGCGCGGATCGAAGGCGCCCCCGATCTCGGCGTCGCGACTCCGGCGGCGCCCTGCACGCCTAGCGTGCTGTCGGCGCTGATCACCGATCAGGCGGCGGGGCGCGTGGGCGGGACGACCGTGGTGTTCGACGGCGCACACCGCGCGCTCTATTTCTCCAAACGCGTCATCCCCCATGTCGCGCCCGAACGCTTGGCGACACAGGCGCACGCGGTCCATTTGCACATGGGCGTCTATGCCTATCGCCCCTCGGCCTTGCGCGCCTATGCGGCGGCGCCGCCTTCGCCGCTCGAAGATATGGAAGGGCTCGAACAACTGCGCTTTTGCGATCGGGGCGTGCCGGTCGGGGTCGCCCTGTGTGCCGTGCCCGCGTGGGATGCGATCGAGTGCAACAATCCGGGTGACATTCCCCTGATCGAGCGCGTACTCGCCGAGCTGGGGATCGATTAGGGCGGATTGACGGGATGCGGATCGCGGGACACACGGTGGGCGCCATGGCCCGGCCGTTTCTGATTGCCGGGCCCTGCGTGATCGAAAGCGAGGCCTTGTGCCTGGAGATCGCGCGTCATCTCGCCCGGCTGCGCGATCGGCTGGGCATCGCGGTGGTGTTCAAGGCCAGCTTCGACAAGGCCAACCGCAGCGCCCATACCAGCTTTCGCGGCCCCGGCCTTGACGAAGGGCTGGCGGTGCTCGGCAAAGTCCGCGCCGAAACCGGCCTGCCGCTCTTGACCGACGTTCACAGCGCGGAGCAAGTCGCGCGCGTTGCCGAAGTGGTCGACGTGTTGCAGACCCCCGCCTTCCTCGCGCGCCAGACCGACCTGATCATGGCCGCCGCCGCCAGCGGACGCCCGGTCAACATCAAGAAGGCACAATTCATGGCGCCGGGCGACATGCTGCCGGTCGTCGCCAAAGCGCGCGCCGCCGCCCGCGCCGCCGGATGCGACGAAGACTGCGTGATGGTCTGCGAACGCGGCAGCAGCTTTGGCTATCACAACCTGGTGGTCGACATGCGCGCGCTGGTGGAAATGCGCGAAACCGCCTGCCCGGTGATCTTCGACGCCACCCATTCGGTCCAGTTGCCGGGCGCCATGGGCGGATCATCGGGCGGCCGCCGCGAATTCGTCGCCCCCCTCGCCCGCGCCGCCGCCGCCGTCGGCGTGTCCGGCCTGTTCATGGAAACCCACCCCACCCCTGCCCAGGCCCTCTCCGACGGCCCCAACGCCATCCCCCTCGACCAGCTCGACACCCTGATCGAACGCATCCTGCACATAGCCGAAGCCGCCCACGGCGACGCGTGAAGCGGTTGGTTTGCGGGAAAGGCGGCTGTTGCGGACTGACCGGAAAGTCAGCATCGCAAACGCGAACGACCATAAGCTGCCGTTCCTACCGACCAACGTCAGCGTCAGCTTTGCGCCCCAATCTAGTCATTCACCAAGCCAGCCCCCAATCCTGGAACCGGTCATTCCATCCGAACCTTGTCGGCGCCCGCATCCCATGACCGCATCTGGGACTCTTCTGCCAAGCCGCTTTTGGCGTGCCACTCAGCCAGCGGTCAACGGGCAAAGCTCGCAGTGATTTATAACAGCTAAACTGATAAGCTTTTCTTTTCAGTTTTCTGATTATCTGGTACTGTGCGCTTCATGAACAGTGTGACCCAGCAGCCCCACACCGCAAACGCAGCCGACTTGGCAACCGAGCTTCGCGCCTTGGTGGGGAAGCTGAAGCGGCGGCTGCGCGAGCAGGCGGACGTCGGTGACTTCACGCCGTCGCAGGTCTCCGCGCTTCTTCGTTTGGAAAAGGAAGGGCCTGCCACCGCATCGAAGCTAGCCCGCGCGGAAGGAATGCGGCCGCAATCCATGTCGACCGTGATCGCCGCTCTGGAGGCCGCTGGCATGGTCCGAGGTGAACCGGATCCCACCGATGGCCGGCGGATCCTGCTTTCCCTCACCGATTCCTGCCGGGAATGGATCCAGCGCGGGCGGGCGGTGCGGCAGGATTGGCTTACTCGTGCACTTCAGACCCGACTCTCGACGGAGGAACTGGATGTCGTAGGCCACGCCGTCGGTCTGCTGTCGCGCCTCACCGACGACTGAGTTTCCCCATTCCCGTCATTCATAGAGGAAGATGCGCATGCCAGTGACCGCGTTCGATGCACGGACTGCCCTTCTGGTCGTCGATCTTCAGGCCGGGATCGTCAGTTCCGCCATTGACCGGCTGACCGACGACGTGCCTTCGATGGCGCAGGTACTGGATCGCTCGCGCGCATTGATCGATGCCTTCCGCCAGCATGACCTGCCGGTTGTGCTGATCAATGTTGCCGGCAGCGCACCGGGGCGGACGCAAGAACCGGGGCGCATCAGCGGTCCGTTCCCTGACGGTTTCACCGACTTCGTTCGAGAGCTTGACCAGCGACCCGAGGACATCACCGTTACGAAGCGCACTTGGGGCGTTTTCGCCAGCACAGACCTCGACGCACGCCTGAGGGCGATGGCGATCACGCAGGTGATCGTTGCAGGGATCGCGACCGGGACAGGTGTGGAATCGACCGCGCGCCAGGCCTTCGAGCAAGGCTACAACGTCACCCTGGCGATCGACGCCATGACCGACATGCGTGCGAGTGCGCACCGATACAGCATCGACAACGTCTTTCCCCGTCTCGGCGAGACCGGGACGGTTCAAGAGATTATCGATCTTCTGGGCAGCAAGGAGGCCTGACATGCCGTGGTTTCATCTTCTCGCTTATTTCGGCGGCGGTCTTTTCCTGGCCAATGCGATCCCGCACCTCGTTAGTGGAACAATGGGCCGCCCCTTCCAGAGCCCCTTCGCCAAACCGCCCGGTGAGGGCCTTTCATCTTCCACCGTCAATGTGTTGTGGGGAGGCGCCAATCTGGTTTTGGCCTATGTCCTCATCTGCCGGGTCGGACTGTTCGATTTACGTGATGCCGGCGAAGCAGCCGCGCTGGGCGGGGGCATGCTTCTGATTTCGCTTTTTTCGGCACGCCATTTCGGCCGCTTTCACGGCGGCAACCATCCGGACCCGTCTTGAGCGCGATTGTCGCTACCGTGTTCCAGTCGCTGAAAGTCCGGAACTATCGGATCTGGGCGGCGGGGGCGCTTGCGTCAAACATCGGCACCAGTATCCAGCGCACCGCGCAGGACTGGCTGGTGCTGGTGGTGCTGACACACGGCAGCGCATCGGCGCTGGGCGTGGTGATGGCGCTTCAGTTCGCGCCCCAGCTGCTGTTTCTACCCTGGACTGGATCGGCGGCGGATCATCTGGACCAGCGCAAGTTGCTGATGACCACGCAGGCGGCCATGGGGATTCTGGCGCTCCTGCTCGGCGCGCTCACGCTGACCGGCACCGTGCGACTTTGGCACGTTCAGGTCTTTGCGTTCGTGTTGGGCATCGCCGCGGCGTTCGACGCACCCGTCCGTCAGATATTCGTCTCGCAACTGGTCGGCGACGAGTATCTGCCCAATGCGGTCACGCTCAACACGATATCCTTCAACATCGCGGGCCTGATCGGCCCTGCCGTAGCGGGTGTGCTGATCGCGGCCGTGGGCACCGGATGGGCATTTGCGCTGAACGGCGCGTCTTTCGTCGCGGTGCTGGCGTCGTTGTTTCTGCTGAAAAAGGTTGAACTGCACGCGCCTGCTGGTGCCAGGCAAAGCCGTGGCAGCTTCATCGAAGGCCTGCACTACGTCGCCGGTCGCCCTGATCTGATCGCCATCCTCGTCATGCTCTTTCTCGTCGGGACGTTTGCGCTCAATTTTCCGATCTTCATCGCGACCATGGCGGTGAAGGTCTTTCACGCCGACGCCCGTGGTTTTGGAACGCTGTCGTCGGCGATGGCCATCGGCGCCGTGGCGGCCGCGCTGTGGAGCACCCAAAGCGGCCGACCGACGCTTGTCACCCTGATCTGGAGCACAGCGTTGCTAGGTCTCGGCTTCACGCTCGGCGGCGTCTCTCCGACCTACTGGACCTTTGCCGCCTCACTGGCCTTGATCGGGATCGGCTATCTGACATTCATCAACGCGACCAATCCCATCATGCAGCTCTCGACAAAGCCATCCATGCGGGGGCGTGTCATGGCTCTGCGGATCGGTGTCGGTCTTGGTGCCACACCTGTCGGGGCTCCCATCGTCGGCTGGACGGCCGATCACTTCGGCCCACGCTGGTCGCTCGGCGTCGGGGCTGCGGCGGGTTTCGCTGCCGCAGTTGTCGGTGGATACGCTCTCGCGAGAAGCAAGCGACTTCCTGCGGCGCTGTGAACGGCGGCGTCCAGGCCGAAATGCGATTGAAGGACCGACATGGGGCTTGCACCTGCCTTTGGGGTCCTGGACTGAGGTGGGGCAGCTATCCCACTTTCCCAGCCCGGAACCCGCCATTCCGTAATCGGCCCAATTGCCGACGTTTGGGCTAAGGTGATTGAGCGGCAGCTTACAGAATGCCTCGATGAGGAGCTAGCCGTCCGCTTGTGCGGCGGCCTCAGTCCTTCGGTTTCAGCGTGATCCATACGTCGACCGGGGTGACGACTTTGCCCGGGGCGGGTTTGCCGATGTCGATGCGTTCGGCGGTGACCAGTTCGCCGGTTTCGAGCGTGAAGCTGGCCCATGGTTTCGGCATGCGGCCGAAAGTCATCTTCTGGATTGGCCGTCCGGTGACGGTGTTCATGATCGTTGCGGTGATACCCATGCCGCGCCCGTAGCGACCGGCGGGGCGACCTGTCCACCCGGCGGCTGTGGATAGCGGGGCCGTCGGGTGGCGGTTGCGCGGGCCGGCGCGGGCCTTATGATGCGCCCGATCACGGGAGATCAGGACATGCCGATGCCGCCGCCGACTGCCGATCTGGTCGCTCCGCGAAACGCGCTGGCCTATCTCGACGTGCAGTCCATGGCCCTGCCCTATCCGCTTCGCGCGCTGGAGGCCTGGGACCGCTTGATGGCCGAACCCTTGCCGTTCATGAAAGCGGCGTTCGCCGTGCGCGATGCGATTTCGGCGCGGTTTGGAGTCAAGCGGATCGGCGGCTTTTCCGGCACGCGCAAGGCCGATCCGGCACAAGGGGACATGCTCGACTTCTTTCTGATCGAGCGGATCGCCCCGGATGTGTTGACGCTGACCGTGCGCGATCGGCACCTCGATGTGATGACGTGCGTCACGACCGGCGAGCAAAGACTGACCATCACATCGTCGGTCACCACGCACAATTGGTTTGGAAAGGCCTATATGGTCCCGGTCGGCATAGCGCACCGCGCCATCGTGCGCGCCACGTTCGCGCGGCTGCGGTCGCGATTGGCAGTCCGGGCGGAACGCTGACTCTCGCCTATCCGCCCTTGACGGCGGCGCGCTTGAACCGGACCTTGTTCATGAGGCATAGCCTCGTTTGCGAAACGCCTCGCTCATTGGACCTGCACGAACTTCATGGACATTAGCCCGATCCCGGTCGAAACCGCCATCGGCGCGTTCCTTTTCGCGTTTCCCGCGCTGTTTTCGATCGTCAATCCGGTCGGCGGGGCGCTGATCTTCGATTCGGTGACCACCGGCAAATCGCCCGCCGAAAAGCGGAAAATGGCGTTCCAGATCGGGCTCTATTCGCTGGCCGTTCTGCTCGCATCGCTATGGCTGGGCGGCTATATCCTGAATTTCTTCGGAGTCAGCCTCAGCGCTCTGCGCATCGCGGGCGGGCTGGTCGTGGCCGCGCGCGCCTGGAGCCTGCTGATGCAGCCCGAAGCGCATGAAGAGCGCAAGGCGCATCAGGCAGAGCCCGCGCAAAACGCCGAAGACATCGCCTTTTTCCCGCTGACCATGCCTTTGACGACCGGCCCCGGGACGATCGCGGTCGCCATCGCGCTGTCTTCGCAACGCCCGGAAACCGGCTTTGCGCCGCTCGGCTTTTTCGGCGGGGTCAGCGCGGCGGCGGCGGCGATCTCGCTGCTGATCTGGCTCTGCTATCGCTGGTCGCACGGGGTAACGCTCTTGTTGGGCCAGGGCGGCGCGCGGGTCATGTCGCGGCTGGTCGCGTTTCTGCTGCTGTGCGTCGGGGTGCAGATCATCGTGACCGGCGTCATCGGCGTCGGCGATCTTGTGGAAGCCGCGCGCCACAAGTGAGCGTCGTTTGCGCAACCCGGACAGCTTGCTTCGCGGGGGACAGCTTGCTTCGCCCGGATCGAGCGTGCATCACCCGATCGCGCCCTGCTGCACTTATCAAAAGCCACGCGCACCAAAAAGGGAAGAGTTGATGCCAAGCCTTTATGCGATCACCATTCCGGTCTTCATTCAAAAGCTGCACAGTCTCGATCACCTGCTGGCCAAGGCCATCGCCAGCGGCCTCGACGAGCAGGATCTGTTCGAAGCGCGGCTTGCCCCCGACATGTTCCCGCTGTCGCGTCAGGTGCAGATCGCCTGCGATACGGCCAAGCTTGCCGCCACGCGCCTGGCCCAGATCGGGCCCCGCGCGATGGCCGACGAGGAAAAGAGCCTGGCCGAACTGCGCGAACGTATCGCCAGGACCATCGCCTATCTCGAAGAAGCCGACCCCGCCGCGTTTGAAGGCCGCGAAACCGCCGAGATCACGCTGGAATTTCCCAACATGAAAATGACCTTCAGCGGCCAGAGCCTCGTCACCGATTTTACTTTGCCCAATTTCTATTTCCACCTGACCATCGCCTATGCCCTGCTGCGCATGAAAGGCGTTTCGATCGGGAAAATGGACTTTTTGGCCGGGGCACAAGCGCCGGGCTGAACGGTCGCATCCGGCGCGGCCCCCGCGCGCTATTTCACCTGCCCGCGCGCTATTTGACCTGCCCGCCCACTATTTGACCTGCCCGCCCGCTATTTCACCTGATTAACCATGCCCAGCCCGACATAGGCAAAGTTGGCGACCGTCATCGAGAATTTCTGCAAGTCCGCGCCGGGGGCGTTGGACACGTAGATCACGTCATGATCGTGCATGCGAAAGCCCTGCGCGACAAAGAATGCGGCCGGATCGCTCAGGTCGAGGCGATAGATCACCGGCACGCGACCATCGGGCGTGGTCCTGGCCGTCGCCAGCACGGCGGGATCGAGCGCGGCGGGGTTTTCCAGCCGGAACAGGAACACGCCGTGCATATCGGCGCGATTGTCGTTCAGTCCGCCCGCACGACCCAGCGCCTGTGCCAGCGTCATGCCGGTCGCCTCAAACGGGATTTCGGCATTGTTTCCGGTCGCGCCCAGCGCCGTGAACGTCCAGGGCTGAAACATCGCCGTGACGACATCGTCGGGGGCGAGCCGCACGTCTTGCGCCGGGTCGCGGATGACCGCATCGAGCGGCATCGTCGCGACTTTCGACCCGCGCGTGATCTGCAGAACGGTCTTGGTCACCGGCTGTTTCACCCCGCCCGCATTGGCCAGCGCATCGAGCACGCGTTCGCCATGCGGGGTCACGTTGAAGCGCCCGGCGCTGGCGACGTCGCCGATCACCGAGACATTCTTGAGCGCGTTGTGAGTCATGCGTACGATCACTTGCGGGTGGTTGGCCTTGCCGCGCAGCCGCTCGGCAATCTCGCGCTCGACATCGCGCGGGGATCGCCCGGCAACGACGATGTCGCCGACAAACGGCACCGCGATCCGCCCGGTTTCATCGACCATCTGTTCGGGCAGCCCCGCGCTGCGCGCCGCCTGAACCCCGGAATTGACAGTGCCCAGCGGGCTGATCGTGCCGAACAGTGCGGCGGGCGGCGCTTCCCAGATGGCGATGTCGATCGTGTCGCCCTTGCCGATCACGGTGCCGACCGCCGCAACATCGCCCAAAGCCTCGGCAAATGTCTGCTGCCGCTCGCTGGCGAAGACCTGCCGCGCGGCGACGCCGGTCAATTCGACCACGGTGATCGGCGCGGCCTGAACCGGCGCGCCCGCCGCGCGCGTGACCGAGCTTGCATAAGGGCCCGACCGACCGAATTCGCCGCACCCCGCCAGCGGCCCGGCCAGAGCCAGCGCCAAGGCTAGGCCCGCGCCGGTGCGAAGCGGAAAACCGGCGGAAAATCGTCTTTCAATAGCTGTCATGTCTGCGCGCCCTGCCGAAATCTTCACTAGCTGACCCCAATGCCCCCTTCTCGCCGTGCGGCGAAAGGGATTGCCTGATCCGATCCTAGCGGATTTCCGGCCGCCTCCGTCGAGGTATGGGTCCATTCCGGGGCCATAACGTAACGGGCGCGCAGCCATGCCTCATGGGGGCTCGGGATCGGCCTCGCCAGCGGGCTGAGACCCGATCCGGGCCGGTGCTCCGACACCCGTCCCGAGGGGCGCAATGGTGCCGAAACGGCGCATTCGGCGATCCCCTCGCGATGCGGCGGCGGATACATCCGGGGCATTCCGCACGCCTGGACGGGCAAAACGAACCGGACGGGCAAGACGAACCGGGCGGGCAAGACGAACGGAACGCACGATGACCGACTCCATTGCCGAATCACGGGCCAAGCCGCAGGTCTGGTGGCTTCGTCCGCTGTTCCTGATCTGCGTGGTGCTGCCGACGGCGATCGCCATGCTCTATTTCGGTGTGCTGGCGTCCGACGTCTATCTGTCGGAATCGCGCTTCATCGTGCGCGGGCAGGACAAATCGACGCCGACCGCGCTCGGCCTGCTGCTCAACAACGCCGCGCTCAGCCATGGCACCCCCGAAAGCAGCGCGGCGCAAAGCTATCTTATGTCGCGCGATGCGCTGTCCGCACTCAATCGCGGCAATGCTTATGCGCGCGCCTATTCGCGCTCGGCGATTTCGCGATTTGACCGGTTCGATCCGACGGGTTTTGCCGGCAGTTTCGAGGATCTCTACAAGTATTACGAAGGCCACGTCCGGGTCGATACCGACAATTCCGCCGGGATCACCGAGCTGACCGTGCGCGCCTATAGCGCCGCCGACGCGCGGGCAATCAACGAACAGTTGCTGCGGCTGGCCGAAACGACGGTCAACCGGATGAGCGAGCGCGCGCGCCAGGACCTGATCACCAGTTCCGAACACGAAGTCTTCGATGCCAAGGCCGCCGCCCGCGCCGCCGGGGCCGCGCGGGCCCGCTATCGCAACACCGCAGGCGTGATCGATCCCGAAAAGCAGGCGCCGATCCAGTATGAGCTGGTGTCAAAGCTTCAGGACGAATTGATCGAGGCACGCAGCGACCGGCGCCAATTGACCGTCCTCGCGCCGCAAAGCGCGCAGATCCCCGCGCTCGATGCCCGGATCAGGGAAATCGAACAGCGCATTGCCGAACAATCGGGGCTGGCCGCAGGCAACCGCAGGAAATCGCTCGCCGCCGCCAGCGAGGAATACGAACGACTCTCGCTCGATTCCGACTTTGCCGCCAAACGCCTCGCCGCCGCGCTCGCCTCGCTCGAAGCGGCAGAGACCGACGCACAGCGCAAGTCGAGCTATGTCGAACGCATCGTCGAGCCCAACTTGCCCGACAAGGCCATCGAGCCGCGCCGCTTGCGCGCGATCGCCACCACGCTGGTCTTCAGCCTGATCGTGTGGGGCGTGGCCACGATGCTGATCGCCGGGATCAAGGAGCATGGATCGTGACGGCGCCCGGCCTCACGCACCAGCCGGCCTGCACGCCCGAGCGGGTGCCGTCGCTGCACGAAGCGCTGGCGATCGAGCGGCGGGTGATCTTTGCACTGCTGATGCGCGAAGCCCTGACTCGCTATGGTCGGCACAATATCGGCTTTCTCTGGCTGTTTGTCGAACCGATGATCTTTACCGTCGGGGTCACCGCGCTGTGGTCGCTGACCAAGACGGTTCATGGCAGTTCGATCCCGATCACCGCCTTTGCCCTGACCGGGTATTCCAGCGTGCTGTTGTGGCGCAACATGCCGGGGCGATGCATCAACGCGCTCTATCCCAATCTGCCGCTGCTCTATCATCGCAACGTCCGCATTCTGGACATCTTCATCGCCCGACTGGTGCTGGAATTCATGGGCGCGACGATGTCTTTCATGCTGTTGGGCATTCTGTTTCACATGATCGGGTGGATGGAACTGCCCGAAGACTTGCTCGAAGTGATCGGCGGCTGGTTCATTCTGGCCTGGTTCGGCATGGCGCTTGCGCTGTTTCTCGGCGCGCTGTCGGTCAGAAGCGAGCTGGTCGAAAAGCTGTGGCACCCGCTGTCCTATCTGGTCTTTCCGCTATCGGGCTCGGCCTTCATGGTCGATGCCTTGCCGCACGAGGCGCAGGGCTATGTCTTGCTGTTGCCGATGGTTCACGGGGTTGAAATCGTGCGCGAGGGCTATTTCGGCAGCTATGCCCATGCCCATTACGATCTTGGCTATGTCATCGCGATCGCCAGCACGCTGACCTTTTTGGCGCTGTTGCAGATCCGCGCGATCGCACCGGAGATCATCATCGAATGATCCGCGTCCGCAACCTCACCAAGACCTATCCGATCCGCGGGGGCCATCGCACGATCCTCGATTCGGTGAGCTTTGACCTTGCCCCGGGGCGAAAGCTGGGCATCCTTGGCCGTAACGGCGCGGGCAAATCCACTCTGATCCGGATCATCAGCGGCGCTGAACGCGCCGATGCGGGCACAGTCGAACGCGGCATGTCGGTATCATGGCCATTGGCATTCAGCGGCGCATTCCAGACCGCGCTGACCGGGCGCGACAATGTGCGTTTCATCAGCCGGATCTACAATTCCGATTTTGAACGCAATATCGTTGCGGTCGACGAATTTGCCGAGCTTGGCCCCTATCTGCATGAGCCGGTGCGCACATATTCGTCGGGGATGCGCGCGCGCCTCGCCTTTGCCATGTCGATGATCATCGAATTCGACTGTTTTCTGATCGACGAAATCAGCGCGGTCGGCGATGCCCGCTTTGGCCAGAAGTGTCAGGCAGAACTGTTCGAGAAACGCGCCGACCGCGCCATGATCATCGTTAGTCACGACGCGGCCTATGTCCGCGATCATTGCGACCATTTTGCAGTTTTACATGATGGACATATGCATTTTCATGATGATTTTGAAGACGCCTACACCTTGTTCAAGGGCCTGATCGGCTGGACCCCTCCGCCTGATTCCGGCACCGCCTCCAGCTAAGGACACAAGCGCACAATGCCCCTCGCCTTCTTTCGTTCCGACGCCGCAGAGCCCCTCGCGCTCGGCTCCCGGCCTCCGCTGCTGGCGCGGCCGGTGTCGCAGGCCTGCACCCGCAGCCAGATGGATGAAGAAGCCTATGTCTATTGGTGCAAACAGATCAGGGAACACCCGCGCGAACATCGCAAACAGTGGGAATTCTGCTATATCGCCCAGGTGCTCGCGACGGCGGGAAAGCTGGCTCCCGGACAGCGCGGGCTGGGCTTTGGCGTGGGGGAAGAGCCGCTTGCCGCCCTGTTTGCCGCGCGCGGCGCCCGCGTTCTGGCGACCGACCTCGCACCGGAGGCGGCGGCAGGCACCGGCTGGATCGAAACCAGCCAACATGCCCGCAGCAAAGAAGGGCTGAACCGTCGCGGTATCTGTCCGCCCGACCTGTTTGCCGACAATGTCGAATTCCGCTTCGCCGACATGAACGCCATCGCGGATACACTTGGCTCCGAACATCAGGGACCGTTCGATTTCATCTGGTCGGCCTGTGCCTTTGAACATCTCGGCTCGATCGAACGGGGCGGGGCATTCCTGCGCAACACGGCCCGACTGCTCGCGCCGGGGGGAATCGCCGTCCACACGACCGAATTCAACTGTTCTTCCAACAGTGCGACGCTCGATCATGCCAGCACGGTACTCTTCCGCCGCCGCGACTTCGAAGATTTTGGGTCCGAACTGGCGAAATTGGGCTGCGAAACCGTGTTCAATTTCGACCTCGGCGATCTGCCCGCAGATCACCACATCGACATGGCACCCTATTCACATGACCTGCACCTGAAACTGCAACTGGAAGAATGGGTCACGACCTCGTTCGGCATCGCCTTCACGCGCAAGGCCGCCTGAATGACACAGCACGCTTTCCCGCACCTTTGAAGATCGGCGCAATTCGATGACCCGCATCCTGATCGACGGGCGCAATCTGGGGCTCGAAAAGGGCACCGGGGTTGCGACCTATGCCCGCAACCTGTCGTATGAACTGCATGCCATGGGGCATGGAGTCGAAGTGCTTTACGGCAATGGCGCGGGGCCTTCGCGCAATGCCCTGATGCGCGAAATTGCCTTTTTCGATGCCAATCATGGCGATCGCGACCGCCTTGCCCAGGCGATCGAGGCGGTGCGCAGCCGGTTGATCGGGCCATTGGGCAAACATGCCTTTGACGTGCCGATCAGCGGCAAAGTGGTGTCGCGCACGTTCAGCGCGCGGCTCCCCTATTTTGACCGCATCGTCAATTCGCCCAACATTTTCGGCCGCAGCCACAATGCATTTCGCAGTTGGAAAATGCTGACCCGGCTGTCGATGGAAAACCGGCCCGACATCGCGCACTGGACCTATCCCTTGCCGATCCGGCTCAAAGGGCGGCCCAATGTCTATACCATGCACGATGTCGTGCCGCTGAAGCTGCCTTATACCACGCTCGACAACAAACGGTTCTATCTGCGCCTGATGAAGCGCATCGCAAGCATTGCCGATCATATCGTCACCGTGTCGGAATGTTCAAAGCGCGATCTGATCGAACTGGTCGGCATTCCCGAAGAACGGATCACCAACACCTATCAATCGATCGACATCCCGGAAAAATTCCTTGCCAAGCCCGACGAGGACGTCGCGCGCGAAGTCGAAGGCGCGGTCGGGGTCGATTACAAGGGGTATTACCTGTTCTGGGGCTCGATCGAGCCGAAGAAGAATATCGGCCGGATGATCGAGGGCTATCTCGCCAGCAAAGTCGATGCGCCGCTGGTCATCGTCGGCGCGATGGCGTGGAAATCGGAAGAGGAACTGCGCCTGCTCAACGAGGAAAACATCGTTTTTCGCCGCACGGTGGAAAACGACGAATTCACCCGCAAGCGCGTGATGATCCTGCCCTATGCGCCCTTTTCGCTGCTGGTCAGCCTGATCCGGGGCGCGCGCGCGACGCTGTTTCCGTCGATCTACGAAGGGTTTGGCCTGCCCGTGCTCGAAGCCATGCTGCTCGGCACGCCGGTCATTTCGTCCAACACGTCGAGCCTGCCCGAAGTCGCCGCCGATGCCGCGATGCTGGTCGATCCTTATGACACCACCGCGATCGCGCGCGCGATCCGCGCGATGGACGCCGACCCGGCCTTGCGCGCCGACTATGCCGCGCGTGGGCGCATCCAGGCCACCAAATTCAGCCGCGAAGCCTATCGCGAACGGCTGGCGTCCGTCTATGCGAGGGTGTCATGATCCGCGCAAACGTGGACAGCACGATATTTCGGGCGCCGCGCGCCGCGCGCCTGCCCGAACATGATCGTTCGATGGTTCTGGCACAGGCCTTCGCTCGCCACGGGATTTCCCGCTGTGCGATCATGGCATCGACGTTCCGTTCGGGCAGCAGCTACATCGCCAGGATCCTCGGCCGCAACGGGCTGAGCGGAATCGACATCGAACGCTTCAACAAGATCTGTCAGGCCCCGGACCCGGCCGCCTATTGCGACGCGGTGGCCGAACCGTTTGCCGGGGCGCTGTTTACGGCCAAGCTGATGTGGCCCCATCGCAGCGGCCTTGGCCGCGCGCTGGGCCTGCCGCGCAGCCAATCGCACAAGCTGGCCGCCGCCTTTCCCGGCGCGACGTGGATCCATGTCGCCCGCCGCGACAAGTTTCGCCAGGCCATCAGCTTCTGGCGCGCCAAGGCGAGCGGTCGATGGCACGTCAGGGATGGCAGCGGCGAACCGGACATCGCCTATGATTTCGTGGCTATCGACCATTTTTGCCGCGTTCTCGCGCTACAGGATCGTCTGTGGGACGATTTCTTTGCAGGCGCGGGAATTGCCCCGATCCGGCTCTGTTACGAAGATGTCGCAGGCGATCCGGGCTTGCTGGCGCCAGTGCTTGCCGCGTTTGGCTTCACGCTCACCGAAACGCAGGTAAATCTGCAAAAACAATCCGATGCAGCGACCGAGCACCATCTCGACCGCTACCTGACAGACCTCTACCGGCGCGGATTTTAGAGCGTGCGGGACAAGAAAGGGCCCATGATCATGCGGAACGTGTTGCGCCTGAGCGGCGCTGTGGCCGGCTTGGCGCTGGCTCTTGCCGGTGCCCCGGCGATAGCGCAGCCAACACCCGAAGCCATCGCCGCGCAGCCCCAGGGGCGCTTCGGCCCGGGCCAGGTCGATCTGGTCAGGGGTGTGCTGATCCGCGATGGGCGGCCCTGGCAGATGCGCGGGGTCGGCATTTCCGGCGTGGTGACCCCGGTGCGTCAGTTGAACCGCCCCTTCATCGGCATTCGCCTGCACGAGGCGCACGACGGTTTCGGACCGCAACTGCCGGGCAAAGTCCGTGCATTCGGCGCGGACACGGTGGTCATCAAGGTTTCGCAGCCGGGGCTCGATCCCGCGCACCCGATCCATGACCCGGCCTATCGCGACAGGGTGGTCAACGCGATCCGCCTGTTTCGCGCCAACGGGCTGACCGTGATGATCTCGATGCAATGGCAGCCGGGATCGGGGTCACGGACCGAAACCGGCTTCCCCACGGCCAGCACGCAAAACGCCTGGACCGCCCTGCTCGCCGCGTTGCCGCAAGACGACGGCGGGCTGATGTTCGACTTGTTCAACGAACCTGTCGGCAACGGCGACGAACCCGGCCTGTGGCAGCAATGGAAAGAGGCGCACGAACACGTCATCGCGGCGATTCGCAATGCCGGATTCCATCGTCAGGTGGTCATCGTCAGCGGGCTTCAGGCCGCGCACTGGCTGCGCGGCGCCCCGCCGATCGCCGATCCCGATGCCAAAGTGGTCTATGGCGTTCATCCCTATCTCAACGCCGCCAAAGTCGGATTCAGCAACCCGGCGAACTGGGATGTCTATTTCGGCCAGTTCTGCACCAGCCACCCCTGCATGGCGACCGAATGGGGATTGGCGGGCTATCCCGATGGCAAAGGCACCGGATGCCCCCCCAATGCGCCGGTCCTGAGCCGGCAACTGATCGAATACTTGTGGCGCCATCGCATGGGCGTGGCCGGCTGGTCATTCGATTATCCCGACACGCTGATGGTCG
The DNA here is from genome assembly GCF_001519055.1 of Novosphingobium sp. Fuku2-ISO-50. Classification (GTDB taxonomy): domain Bacteria; phylum Pseudomonadota; class Alphaproteobacteria; order Sphingomonadales; family Sphingomonadaceae; genus Novosphingobium. The sequence goes on from NZ_KQ954287.1 coordinate 91,183, forward strand.
GCCCGGACCTGAGCCGACCGACCGACTTTGCCCAATGGAACGGCCAATGCCCCGAAAAGACCGACAAGACCGCCGACGACAGTTTCGGCATCGCGCACCCGGCCTTCGGAATCGGTCGGCTGCTGTCGAGTTGGTTCCACAGTCATCCCTAGACAGCGACAAGTTTTTGCAGACCGGGGCCTAGCTCCCCTTGGGCTGCCAAAGTTCGATTTTGGTACCGTCCGGGTCTTGTATCCAGGCGAACCGGCCGAAAGCGTCACCGTCGTCGCGCTTCAAGATAGGAACGCCGTGCGCAGTAAGTCGCGCAATCATAGCATCCATGTCATCGACTGCGAAGTTGATCATGAACTCCCGCGTTGAAGGGCTCATATAGTCGCTTGAGTCAGGAAAGGCCGTCCAGGATATTTTCGGAGGGTGGCCCGGAGCATCGAACGACAATGCCGCTCCACCCCAAGGTTTGACCTCAAGGCCGAGGACTTCTCGATACCACTTCGCGAGCGCCTTCGGGTCCTTGCTCCTGACGAAGACGCCGCCGACGCCGGTGATGTGACCTGCTTGCTCAGCCATGGCGTATCCCTGAGAAGTGAACGTGAGCGCCACCGCCACCCCGAAGCGTATAAGTAGCTTGAGCATGACCCATCCTCCTGTTCCCTCCCCTGTCGGCAAGTCTTTCAATCAACAGCGTAGGCCAGATTACGGGGCGCAAGGTGCACGAAAACCCGGCCGTCTACAACTTCCGCTTTCCACCACTTTGCGCCCTTCCGTGGCCAATGGCCCGTGCAGTGGCGGCAAAGGCAGGTAACGCCTAATTGCGGACACACCCTTCGTCATTCCAGCGAAGGCTGGAATCCAGTTGCGACGCCTCGAATAGACACAACGTATTCCATAATCAGTACCGTAGCCCCCGTCACTGGATTCCAGCTTTCGCTGGAATGACGAAGCGACGTGTTGGCGACGACAGCTAACCTCCAATTTCCGCCGTTTGATCGAGCGATGAATTGTTCACGCAGCCTCGTTCACGAGGCCTGCGCGCCCGGCCCCTGCAACAGATTGGCCACAACGCCGACCATGCGCACAAGCGCGTCTTGCGCCAGATCGGCGCGCCGGGCGGGGGTTTGTGGATACATCGAAAAATCATCGTCGAAAAAGGGGTACGGCAATTCGAAATTCCGGGCCAGCCGGGCATTGCCCAGAGCATACCTCTCGTAAAACGCCCTCGCCTCTGCCGCGCTGACGAACTGGCCCGACACGCCGCCGTCGGCGACCTGCAACAGCTTGAGCAAGCGCTTGCCCGACGCCTTTTCCTTCAGCACGTCGGAATGTCCGTTCATCGCTTCCAGAATGGTCTGGCTGACGAGATCGAGGCTGACATTCTCTCGCCGCGCCGGGGGCTGCCAGTCGACAGGAAGCACGATCCCGGCGGCCCGGCAAAAGGCCCCGATCGCATCGAAACCCTGCGCCGCAGCAGCCTCGGGATAATGCACGATCCGGATGGCGCCCGTGCCAAAAACCTCGGCCCAGGGCTCGATCACCCCGGCATAGTCGTAATAGGCCGCCTGATCGGGAGCAGGAAACACCGAAGGCGGCAGCCCCCCGTTGATCAGCAGCGAATAATAGCGGCTTACCGCCAGGCGATCCTGCCGCCGCAGGAACACGATCACCCGAATGCGGGTGCAGATTTCCGACATCAGGTCATGAACCCGCCGCACATCGTCAAGCGAGGTCAGGCGCGACAGATCTTCGGACGAAATCAGGTAGCGGTGCGCATCGGTGCGCTCGATTTCGGCCAGGACATGCCCCCGCGTCCGCGCGCGAAACGCCTGATGGCTCTCGGGCCCGTCAATCCCCGCCGAAGTAACCGCAATATCGCGCGATCCATCCGCCATGGCATAGGCCGCGAGCAGCTTGTGATTGTACCAGCCAAGGCAGCCCGAGGCGAACATCCCCTGACTGCGCAAGAGCGCCTTTTGATCATCGAGGAACATCTGGATGCTGGTCGAGCCGGTCTTTTCCAGCCCGATGTGGAGAATGATTTCGGAAATCTTGCCCATTGATCAGACCCTTGCGCCGTCAGACTGCATCGACCACGCCACCGATCCGATAGCGAAAGGCGCCATCGAGGTCCGTTGCCGCAAGCGCATGGCGACGCACGAACAGGCCATGCACTTCCTCGGCAAGATCGGTGCGGGCGACATCTTCGGCGATCAGCAGGCGCAAGGCATCGTTCAGCCCCCGATCGATCTCGACCAGCGGCGCCGATACTGCAAAGCCGGGCGCGCGCCGGGTCAGCGGTCGTCCGATCTGCGCGGCCTGTGCGTCAAGCGCGGCAGCGATCGCGGGCTCGTCGGCCAACACGCCTTGCCGCAGCACCAGCCAAGGCAACACTTCCGCCGGTTCGCCAAGCACCGGGGCCAGCGCCCGCGCGGCGTCGGCATCGAAAGCACGACCCGTCATCAATTCGACCACATCACCCAGCCAGTTCGCATCGATCGTCATGCCACGGCCCTTTCGCACTCGGCGCCCACGGCCTGTTCGGCACGCGGCGCAGCCTTGCCCGCTATGACGCTTGCGTAAAACGCCTCCAGCCCGGCGATCATCGCCGCAATGCTGTAATGCTCCTGCCAGGCGGCGCGGGCGCGTTGGCCACGACGCCGCAATTCAAGCCGATCGCCGTCGAGCGCCTCGATCTCGGCGACGATCGCGCGCGCCACATCGTCGCCATCGGCAAAGGCGCGCGCGCCATGGTCTTCCCGCGCGATTTCGCCCAGACCGCCCGCATCGAGCGCCAGAACCGGACGCCCCGCCGCCATGGCCTCGATCGCGACAAGCCCGAACGATTCAAACCGGCTCGGCATCAGCGCCAGATCGGCGGCGACATAGGCGTCATCCAGCGCCGCGCGATCGAGCAGCCCCATGAACCGGACCTGGGGATGCGCCGCGATCGCTTCGGCCCCGACCGAGGCGAGCGTCGCGCGGGCATCCTCATCGAGTTCGCCTCCGGCAAACCAGACCTCGACATCGCTTTCATCGATCAATCCGCGCGCCACCCGCGCGGCGATGTCAAACCCCTTGCGCGGTTCGAACCGTCCGACGAACAAGACCCGCAACGGCGCCCCGGTCAGCGCCTGATTTTCGCGGGCGCAGGCTTCGAATTCGCGCGTTGTCAGCGGATCGGGCGTCCCATGCGGCACGACCCGCGCGCGCGGCCCGACATCGAGGCCGTAAGTGACCGCAATTTCGTCGATGATCGCATGGCTGTTGGCCAGCAACCACGGCGCCCGTTCGAGCAGCGCCTTTTCGGCGGCGATCACCGGCTCGACATGGCGCGCGCCCAGCAACGGGCGCTCCTGCCATTCCGGCTTGAACGGCCGCGCCATGGCATACGTGGTATGCAAACTGACCACCGTGGTCAGATCCGGATCATCGAGCAGCGGCAGCCCTTCGAGATCCCAGATCGGAAACGAAAACAGATCGACGCCAAACGATTTGAGAAACCGCGCCTCGCGCCAGACGCGCATCGCCCAGGCGCCCAGCCCGGCGGGCAGGCCATAGCGTTCCTGCGCTGCCGGGGCGAGGTCCGCATCGGGCAGCAGCCGATGCACCCACAGCCCATCGCAAAAGACCACGCTTTCCGCCGCGTCCGCAGTCGCTGCGGCGGCGGCCTTGGTCAGGACATGGACTTTGTGCCCGCGCGCGATGAGCCCTTTGGCGACAAGCTGGGTCCAGCGCGCGATCCCGCTGTCATTATCGGGCGGCCAGCCCTGGCTGATCAGCGCGATCCGCCGCCCCGGCGCCGCCGCAAAGCGCACAAACGGCCCCGGCGCGCCGGTTGCCACCGTGGCGAGGTCTCCGCCCGGCCTGGCACCGCCCGCCATCGCCAGCCGCTGTCCTTCGGCAAGGCCGCGCACCAGATCTTCGTCAAGCGCGTGATGGTGCGCCGCATCGATCACCCCGTCGCGTTCGAACCGCGCGTTGACCGCCAGCAGATCGCGCCGAAAGACATCGAGCGCTTCGCCCGCCGCGACAAGATCGGCTGCACCGCCATGGCGCGTGATGAAATAGCCGCGCGACACCGCCGAGGGATAGAGCGTGCGCGCGACGCGATTGCCCGAGCGGATGTGGCTCGGCGCGAACTGATGCCACACGAGCGCATCAGGCTCGAAATGCACCTGCCATCCCGCATCGACCAGCCGCAAACAGACATCTGTCTCGTCGAGCAAATAGGCAAAGACATGATCGAACCCGCCCACTTCGCGCAAGGCGCTGGCGCGAAACGAGGAATTGGTGCCCAAAAGGCTGGGGTAAAATGGTGTGCCGGGGCGGTTCAGCGGGCGTTCGTCAAAATAGTCGCTGACATGATGCGCATTGCCGAAACGATCGCACAAAGTCTTGCGCATTTGCCAGCGGGTGCCGGTGTTATCGACGGTAAAGCCGCCGACCGCGCCGACGGCGGCATCGTCATAGCGCGCGACCAGCCGCCGCAACCATTGCGGATGCGGCACCGCGTCATCGTCGATAAAGGCGATGATGTCGCCTGCCGCCGCCGCAATGCCGACATTGCGCGATACCGACAGATTGGCCTGATCGCATGTCAGCGCCTTGATCGCCCCGCCCCAGCGCGCGATCACTTCGGCACTGTTGTCGGTCGACGGGCCATTGACGACAATGACTTCAAACGCGGGATAATCGAGCCCGGCCAGCCCGCGCAGCGCATCATCGAGCCACGGCCCACGGTTGTAGGTATTGACGACGATTGAAACGGTGGGAAACGATACAGGCATAAACGATCAACCCCGCAGGATGTCGAGAAACGCGCGGTTCGACCGGGCAAATTCGGGCATGGCGATCATCCGCATCAGCACTGCGCGATTGTCGCGCGCCTCGCGCAGCAAAGTCAGCCCCAGCTCTTCGCCCGCCAGCCCCGGCACCCGCGCCAGACGACCGAGCACGCGGATGTCATGGATCGTCGGCGGCGCCAGCAGCGGCGGCACGTCGAGATCGATCGTTCCCTGACGGACGAATGCGACCCCGTTGCGCTGCGCAACAAACACCAGATGTTCATCGACCATCTCGCCCGGCGCGCCCAGCGCCACTGCGCTGCGATACCAGACTTCCGCCTTGGGATAGAGGCCCTGCTCCTTGATCGCATGGGCATATTGGATGCAATAGCCCCAGTGCAGCGGAAACAGATGCAACGCCTGGCCATATTCGTGCTCTGCCGTGACCCAGTCGCCGCGATCGCGCGCCGCATCGGCCTGCCCCACCGCATCGCGAAACCGTTCATCGCCAAAGGCTTCATCGAGCGCCCGGGCGATCTGCGCCGTCCGCGTCACCCGGGGCCGCGCCGCAAGGTCAAAGCGGCTGCGCGGTGGCGAAGCGCGCACGACCGGCCGCGCAGCGGCTGCGACCGGGGCGCCGCCGACGGATCGTTCCGGCGTGAAATCGGGGATCTCCGTTTCGAACTGCGCCGACCCGTCCCATGCGCCTTCGCCGGGATCGAAGATGCTGATTGCCTCACTTGCCTCGGCGCTCATCGAACCGTCACTCCTGCCGTCGTCGCCCTTGCTGTCGGGACCAGATGGCTACGCAAAACCACGTGGATTGGTAGCGCGTCATGATCCGGTTTCGATCAAAGACAGGCCGTCGGGGACGTGCCTGCGAGCCGGGTCCGTGATACCTGCCGGGTCCATGGCGCATCCCGATCCGATCCTGCTTGATGTCAGCCGACTGGTCTGGCGGCGCTGGGCCGGGCGCCTGCCGACCGGAATAGACCGTGTCTGCCTTGCCTATCTCGACCATTTTGCGCCGCGTGCGCGCGCCGTGCTGCAATGGCGCGGGCGGATGCGGGTTCTGTCGCGCGCGCAGTCGGAGCGGTTGTTCGGCCTGATCGATCGCGGCGGGCCGGGCTTTCGCGCGGGTTTTGCCGCAATGCTGCCCGCCTTGGCAATTGCCGCAAAGCGCGACGCGCGGGCCGGGGCGCTCTATCTCAATATCGGACATACCGGGCTCGATCATCCCGCTCTGGCGCGCTGGATCGCGGCGCATGGCCTTCGCGCAGTATTCCTGCTGCATGACCTGATCCCGATTACCCATCCCGAATTCTGCCGCGCGGGCGAAGCGCCGCGCCATGAACGCCGCATCCGCCATGCGCTCGGCGCGGCAAGCGGGATCATTGCCAATTCCGCGGCAACGCTGCGCGAACTGGATATATACGCCGCGCGCCACGGCCTGCCTCGCCCCCCCATGCTGGCTGCATGGATCAGCGGCCCGATCGTGCCTCCGGCGATCCGGCCCGCCGGTCTCGACCGCCCCTGGTTCGTCACCGTCGGCACGATCGAAGGGCGCAAGAACCATGCCCTGCTGCTTCAGGCCTGGCAGCGGCTGGCGCGGACCATGGGCCCGGCAACGCCCTTGCTGGTCATCGTCGGGCAACGCGGCTGGGAAGCCGAACTGGCGCAGGCGATGATCGACCGCGATCGGATCCTTCACGCCCATATCATCGAATATGGCGCCGCCGACGATGCCACGCTGGCCGGGCTGATCGCGGGCGCGCGGGCGCTGCTCATGCCCTCGTTCGCCGAAGGGTTTGGCCTGCCGGTGATCGAGGCCTTGCAGCTTGGCGTTCCGGTGATCGCCAGCGACCTGCCGGTGTTTCGCGAGATTGCCGGTGCGATCCCCACGTTTATCGATCCGACCGACGGACCGGGCTGGCAGGCGGCGATCCGCGCCTTTTGCGACGACAGCCCCGAACGCGCGCGCCAACTGGCGGCGATGGCAGGCTATCATGCGCCGAACTGGAACGACCACTTTGCCCAGGTCGAAGCCTGGCTGGCGCAACAACGGCTTTTGCCGCCATGCCGATGACGGACGGCGCGGGCCGAACCCTGATCATCGGCTTTCGCCGCTGGCGCGCTTGGAACCTGGCCCCGCTGTTGCGGGCACAGGCGGGGCGGATCGTGTTCGTCCGCGATTGCCGCGCGGCGCGCCGGATGCGCCCCGGCCGCGATGATCGCATCATGGTCTGGGGCGCGGGCGCGCCCGACGGCCTCGACGATCTCGTCGGGACAAGCGGGGCGCGGCTGGTGCGAATCGAAGACGGCTTCATCCGCTCGGTCGGGCTGGGCAGCGACCTGATTGCGCCGCGCTCGCTGGTGCTTGACGAGCGCGGCATCTATTTCGATGCGACGCATGCCTCGGGGCTGGAAACGCTGCTGATGTCGGCACCGTTCGAGCCTGCGCTCTGCGCCCGGGCGGCGGCCTTGCGCGGCTTTATCGTCGACCATGGGCTGACCAAATACAATATCGAAAGCCCCGCGCCGCCGATCTGGGCCCATCGCGGTCGTCCGGTCGTGCTCGTGCCCGGACAAGTCGAAACCGATGCCTCGATCGCGCTGGGCGGCGGCGCCATCCGCACCAATCCGGATTTGCTGGCAGCGGCGCGCGCGGCCCGGCCCGATGCATTCCTCGTCTACAAGCCCCATCCCGATGTCATGGCCGGAAACCGGCGCGGCGCGCTGTCGCACCGCGCCGCGATGCAGATTGCCGACCATGTCGAAACCACCGCCTCGATCATCGCCTGTCTTGCCCATACCGACGAAGTGCACACGATGACCTCGCTCACCGGATTTGACGCGCTGTTGCGCGGCATCCCGGTGGTGACCCATGGCGCGCCGTTCTATGCCGGATGGGGCCTGACCGATGACCGCGCGCGCGACCATCCGGCGCTGGCACGGCGCAGCAGGCGGCTCGATCTCGACTCGCTGGTCGCGGCAACCATGCTGCTCTATCCGCGCTATTGGGATCCGGCGGCGGGCACTTTCGTCACAGCCGAAGCCGCGCTGGCGACAATTGCCTCCGAACGCGAGGCACTGTTGCACGGCCCCGCGCCCGATCGTCTGACTTACGGATTCTGGCGGCGGCAGCGGCGCAAGGCCGTGGTGCTGACCCGCGCATGGCTTTCGCCCGCGCGCAATCCGCAACGCCCCTGATTGACCCGGCGGGGTGCGCCACGTCACGTCGCATCGGGGATCGCGAAAGACGCGTGTTCGGCCAGATTGGTTGGCTTCGGTGGTTTCGCCGGTTGCCGCCTCTGCTGCGCCGGGCGCAATACTGCTGGGCGTCGGGGCGATGACGGGTTGTCCAGACGCCTTTTCAAAGGGGTGCTGACGGGTGATCGCAGGCGGGATCGAGGCATTCGCGGGGCGCAACGTGCTCTTGCTGCAAGGCCCGGTCGGTCCGTTTTTCGCGCGGTTTGCGCACGATCTCGAACGGGTCGGCGCACGCGTCCACAAAGTGAATTTCAACGGCGGCGATGCGTTGTTTCACCCCCATGGCACCGCCTATCGCGGCACGATGGGGGCCTGGCCCGAATGGCTCGCCGCGTATATCGCCGCGCGCTCGATCGATCTTGTCTTTCTGTTCGGCGATTGCCGCCCGGTCCATCGCGCCGCGCATGCGGTGGCGACGCGCATGGGGATCGAAGTCGGCGTTTTCGAAGAAGGCTATCTGCGCCCCGATTTCATCACGCTCGAACGCCACGGGGTCAATGCCAACAGCCCGCACAAGCCCGATCCCGATGCCTTGCGCGCCGCGCCGCCGCGCGCCATCGCGGTGCGCCCGATGCCGCGCTCGTTCTGGCCGATGGTGCTGTGGGGCTTTCTCTATTTTGCCGCAGCCGCCCTGATGCGCTGGCGCTATCCGCATTACCGCCATCACCGCCCGATCACGTTTGCCCAGGCGCTGCCCTGGCTGCGCTCGCCACTGCGCAAGGCGTGGTATGAAATCGCCGAGCGCGGCATGACCCGACGGCTGACCGGGGAATGGTCGGGGCGCTTTTTCCTCGTGCCGCTGCAAGTCCACAACGACGCGCAAGTCCATTGCCATGCCGATACCGGGGGCGTGCCCGGTTTCATCGTGCAGACGATCGCCTCCTTTGCCCGCGCCGCACCGGCAGACACCGTGTTGGTGTTCAAGCATCATCCGATGGACCGCGGCTATTGCGACTATGCCGGGCTGATCCGCCGCAGCGCGCACGCGGCCCGATGCGCCGGGCGGGTGGTCTATATCCATGATCAGCACATGCCGACGATCCTGCCCCATTGCCGCGGCACGGTGGTGATCAACAGCACGGCCGGGCTGTCCGCGATCGGCTGCGGACGCCCGACCAAGACTGTGGGTACGGCGATCTATGACATGCCGGGATTGACCTGGCAGGGCCCGCTCGACCGGTTCTGGGGCGAAGCGCAGGACGCCGTGCCCGACCCCGTGCTCCATGACCGGTTTCGCGCCGAACTGATCGCGCAAACGCAGATCAACGGCAATTTCTATCGCCGGCTCGATCCTGCCGCCTCGGCCACAGGGCTGATCTGGACCGCTCCGGCGCGTCGCCGCAGCGCAGACGTCGTGCCGTTCCCGGTCAAAGGCTCCAGTATCGTATATGCTCCGGCAAGGAGGCCGGTGCGAGCGACGATTTGACATCGACGATCGCGCCGCCGGGCACGACCATGGCCGCTATCGCCGCCTGGCCCAGATCGGCATAGGCCCGATGACCAACCGCATAGATCAGCGCATCCAGCTCGCAAAACGCCTCGATCGGGCTGAGCGTGATGCCGAATTCATGCGCCGCCGCCTCGGGCGTCGCCAAAGGATCATGCACCAGCGGGGCAATGCCGAATTCGCGCAGTTCGCGCACGATGTCATCGACTTTGGAATTGCGGATGTCGGGCACATTCTCCTTGAACGTCAGCCCCAGGATGCCGACGCGCGCCGCGCGCAATGCATGCCCGCTCGCCCCGAGCAGCTTGACCGTGCGCTGCGCGACATAGCTGCCCATGCCGTCGTTGATCCGCCGCCCGGCCAGGATCACTTGGGGGTGATAGCCGAGCTGCTCTGCCTTGGCGGTCAGGTAATAGGGATCGACGCCGATGCAGTGCCCGCCGACCAGTCCCGGATAAAAGCGCAGGAAATTCCACTTCGTCCCTGCCGCCGCGAGCACTTCGCGCGTCGAAATGCCGACCAGATCGCAAATCTGCGAAATCTCGTTCATCAGCGCGATGTTGATGTCGCGCTGGGTGTTCTCGATCACTTTGGCCGCCTCGGCGACTTTGATCGAGGACGCGCGATGTATCCCGGCCGTCACCACCGAGCCATAGAGTTCGGCCAGCGTTTCGAGCGTTTCGGCATCCTGCCCCGACACGACTTTGACGATTTTTTCGAAAGGGTGATCCTTGTCGCCCGGATTGATCCGCTCCGGACTATAGCCAAGCCTGAAATCGACCCCGCTGGTCAACCCCGACACCCGCTCGATCACCGGCGCACAGATTTCCTCGGTCGCGCCGGGATAGACGGTCGATTCGAACACCACGATCGTCCCGCGCCGGATCACGCGCCCGACCGTATCGCATGCCGCCTGCAGCGCCCCGAAATCGGGCCGATGCCCCGCATCGACCGGCGTCGGCACTGTCACGATGATCACCGGACATTCGCGCAAGGCCGCCGGATCGTCGACAATCTCCAGATTTGCCGCCGCCAGATCCTGCGCGCTCACTTCCCCGGTAAAATCATGACCGGCGCGCAAAGTCGCCACGCGATGCGCGCCAATATCAAACCCCGTCACGCGATAACGCCGGGCAAAGGCCACTGCCAAAGGCAGCCCGACATAGCCAAGCCCGACAACCCCGATCCGTTCGACAGATTTCATGATTTCCGGGACGCTCTCTTGCCAAAGTCACACCGGGCCCAATGCGCCCCGTTGCGCTTGGCATAGCAGGCGATCCCCTTCCCCATCGTAAACGCAAAAGCGGCACTATGGCCGGATGTGGCGTCCGTCTCGCAACGCCCCGGACAGCACCACGCGCAGATCGCGAAAACGGGCCCGGAGCGCCACGCCCCGAGCCCGCATCATTTCTCCGCAAAGCGCATCGCCTGCGCCCGGACCGCCATCCGACGCCGATCAGGCGCTCTGCTTGCCGACGATGGCGCGCGCCACTGCCCAGCTGACCGGAATTGCCAACACAAAGCCCGTTGCAGCGGCAAGGATGATCCACCGGCTGGTCCCCAAGCCGCTGGCCAGCACGGCAGTCACCAATATCCCCATAAGCACGGTGGCGACCACACTGAACAGCGCGGCCATCAAGCGAACAAACATAACACTGCCCCCACATTCGGGTGAACCGACTCCACGGGCGGCATCATGAGATCGCGCCCAACCGCGCGCATTGACAAAGCGCAATCGGGCAGGGCCGTAATTGCCGCTCAATCGTCTCTGTCGGGCCCGAACTTGTGCTCGCCGCGTTCGTGGATGATGTTGGCGCGACCGACCAGCAAATCATCGACTTCGCCGATACGGGCCACGTCCTTGTCCTTGTAGGGCAGCGCGTGGAGCACATAGCGCATGGCATTGAGCCGGGCGCGCTTCTTGTCGTCGGACTTGATCACCGTCCAGGGCGAATCGGCGGTGTCGGTGTGAAAGAACATCGCTTCCTTGGCGCGGGTGTAATCTTCCCACTTGTCGAGGCTGGCGAGGTCGATCGGCGACAGCTTCCATTGCTTGAGCGGATGGACCTTGCGCTCCTTGAAGCGGCGGCGCTGTTCCTCGCGGCTGACCGAAAACCAGAATTTGAAGACATGGATGCCGCTGCGCACCAGATTGCGCTCGAACTCGGGCGCCTGACGCAGGAATTCCTTGTATTCGTCTTCGGAACAGAAGCCCATCACCCGCTCCACCCCGGCGCGGTTGTACCAACTGCGATCCATCATCACGATTTCGCCGGTGGTCGGCAGATGCTGGACATAGCGCTGGAAATACCACTGCCCGCGTTCGACCTCGCTCGGCTTTTCCAGCGCGACGACGCGCGCGCCGCGCGGATTGAGATGTTCCATAAAGCGCTTGATCGCGCCGCCCTTGCCGGCAGCATCGCGCCCTTCAAACAGGATGATGACGCGCTGGTTGGCTTCCTTGACCCATTGCTGGAGTTTGAGCAATTCGGTCTGGAGCACGAATTTCTCGCGCTCGTAATCGCGGCGCAGCATCTTGAAGCGATAGGGATAGGCGCCCTTGCGCCAGCCGGGCGCCAGTTCGTTGCTGGTGCGGCGCGGGCGACCCGGCGGCTTGGGCAGGCCCAGCGAATGGGCAAGCCGCGCCGCATCATCGGGGGCTGCGCCGGCGAGGATCGCCGCCACGCCTTCATCGCCTTGCGCGTCGCCGCGCTCAGCCGCCTGCGCTGCAATCGCCGAAACCGCAGCAAGCTCGGCTTCGACCGCCGCCTCTTGCCGTTCATCCGCCAGCCCGGTCTCCATGCCTGCATGCGGTTCGCCGACCGTTGTCGAAGTCACACCCCGGGGATTGCGCACATCGCTCGCGCCCGTGGTTTTGTCATTGGCGCCACTGGTGTCGTTTGTCATGCCGCTCCCTTTTATTGCAAAAAGCCGATTATCCTCCTCTGTGAGGCGAAGTGTCAAACGGCATGGTCACAACCTCAGTTGCATAAACCGCAATTTGTTTATATTACCATATTGATTTATATGTATTTTATCGCAGGACCTTCTAAGGAGTTATCGCACATCCGGCGCCATGGCTCCGCAAGGTTTGTCGATGCGCTGTCCGCTACGGAGAGCCGTCACCAGGCCTGGAGAACGGATCGGCGCGATTTGCGGGGAAGCAGGCATGAAGGCGGCCCCGGATGTTGGCCAAGAAGATTGGACCATGCACCCTTATTTCTTTGGCCGGACGTCGGCTGCCGGCTTTTTTGCCATTTTGCGGAAAGCCTCGCCGGTCGCGACTTCGGCGCGATTGGCATAGGCTTCGTGATATTCCTCAATATGCGGCAAGGCATAGAGATAGTTGACCATGAGCCCTCCGCTTTGCCGCAGCCCGTTGGGCGATATGTCGGCGCGCCAGTTCATGCGTTCCAGCCGCGCGCCGTTGCCCAGATGAAACCGCGCGACCGGATCGACCGGCTTGCCGGCCTTCGTGCGCGCCTGCGTGAAATAGGTCACGGCCTGGCTCAGCAGAAAGGTTCGCGCCGCCGCTTCTTCCGCCTCGTCAAAGCCGCCCGGCATTTGCAACCTGTCGAGCATCGCGCCATCGGCTGGCTCTGTTGCGGTACTGCGCAACCAGCGCATCAAGCCCGGCACGGGCGACAGAGTGACAAAGGTCGTCAGAGCCGGCAATTCGCGCTTCAGGTCGGTCGCCACCTGCTTGATGAGGAAATGCCCGAAGGAAATGCCCTTGAGGCCAGGCTGGCAATTGCTGATCGAGTAGAAGACCGCAGTGCTGGCGTCTGTCGCCGCCACTATCGGTCGATCAGGGGCGAGCATCGCCTGGATGCTGTCGGGGATGGCCGTGGTCAGCCCCACCTCTACGAAGATCAGGGGCTCCTCGGGCATCGCCGGGTGGAAGAAAGCGAAACAGCGCCGGTCGTCAGGATCGAGGCGGCGGCGCAATTCCACCCAACTGGAAATATCGTGCACCGCTTCGTAACGGATGATCCGTTCCAGCAGGCTGGCGGGCGAGGACCAGTCGATCGATCGCATCGCAAGAAAGCCGCGATTGAACCAGGATTGGAGCAGGTGGACCAGATCGGCATCCACCACATCGAGCGACGGGCCGTCCGCCGCCATCTGCGCCAGCAGGTCCGCCCGCATGCGCACCAGCGCGCCGGTTCCGCCGGGCGCCAGATTTAGCCGACGGAACAGTTCCTGCCGGGGTGCCTCCACCGCCTGGGCCAAGGCGGGCAAAGCCGACGCACCCTCTTTGGTATAACGCTCCCAACTGGCGGCCAGGGCTGTCTCGTCGGGATTGAAGTCTGTCGCAAGCGTCGCGAAGAACGTGTGCCGCGCCGTTGCATCGGCCTTTCCATAAAGCGTCAGCAGATCGGTGGCGATGGCGACCCCGGACGCTTCCCCCCTTACCGACAGCAGGGCACTCGCCAGTTCGATGAGTGCGCCTGCCGCCCTTTCGGGCGTTTCGCGTTTGCGCTCAAATACGGCGAACGGAAAATGGCGCCGAAAGAGATCCCGTCCGGCGTGCGAAAAACCGTCCATCAGGCGGCCGATGGCATCGCGCGATTTAAAGGGAGCGCGCGTCGCCGGTTCGACCGCCAATCCGCGCACGGGCACGGAAGGCGCCTCGCCCTGAGTATCCCGGGACATATCGATCATGATGGATTCCACGCGCCTGCATATTCGGGGAATTACGGTGGAGCTCAGCCGACAGGCGCCATACCCGACCGCCCAAACCTGGCCGCACCTTAGCCTTCCGGTTCGTTGGACAATGTGAAGGAAATCCGGTTCCGGGGTCAAGGATCGAGGTTTGACGGAAGGGTGTCTGGCGACCGAAGATTCTCATTTTTGCTTCAGCCCGCCTGCGCTTTCCTCAGGCCTCTTTCCCGGCTGCCAGAGCTGCGCGCGCGATGGACGCGGGGCCAAAGCCGAGAGTGAACAGCCTCGCCTTGCGAACGCGAGGGGCTTGACCTGATGGCGCAATCACGCGCCAATGCGGGGTCATGCCCGCCTGGGAGTATCCGGATGAAACGCCTTGCCCTGACCGCATTTGCGCTTGCGGCCATACCCGCGCCCAACTCTGCCATCGCCGAGCCAAGCAGTGTACCGGCGCCTCCTGCGCATTTTCAGGCGCAGTTCGACACGCTGGGGCCCGTGGTGCAGGCTTTGCCGGGGCCGAAGGGGCGCACGGTTCATTTCGCCGACACCGGTGAAGCGGGATGGCGCCCGGTGCTGTTTCTGGGCGGCACGGGCACGAGCGCGCGCGCATTCCTGATGACCGGCTATCTCGAAACGCTGCGGCGGCAACTGCATCTGCGGTTCATCTCGGTCGAGCGCAACGGGTTTGGCGATACCGCCTATGATCCGGCCTGGGGCTATGACGACTATGTCGGCGAAGTGCGCGCCGTGCTCGATCATCTGGGCGTCGCGCGCTTTGCCATGGTGGCGATTTCGGGCGGGGGCCCCTATGCCGGACATATCGCGGCGGCCATGCCCGACCGCCTGATCTCGCTGCATTTCGCCGCCGCGCTTGCCAATGTGCGCTCGGCCGGGCTCGACACCTGCCAGGCGCCGCTCGCCGATGCGGCGAAAGGTCTGGCCGGGACGGTGCAAAACCCGCAGAAATGGTGGAGCTATCCCCCCTCCAGCCCGACTCACCGGATCCCCGGCTTTTCCGACCGCGCCTTTGACGAAGGCGCGCGCGCTTTCTTCATCCGCGGCCAGATGGGCGATGCCACGCCCGAAGCGGCGGAAATGCACCGCTATTGCGATCCGGCCCTGCCCGATCTGAAAGCGGTCAAGGCGCCCGTCTATACCTATTATGGCGAGTCCGATCCGCTGGTGGTGCCCGCCAACGGCGCGTTCTGGCGCCGGGCGGTGGGCGGCCCCGCCACGACGCGCGCCTATCCGGGCGAAGGCCACGACGTGCAATATCGCCACTGGGATCAGGTGCTGATCGACATGGCCGGCTTCGGATCGCGCGAACTGGTGTGCGAGGGGGCATCGGCCCGCCTGTTGCCCGCCGCAGCGGCGCGCCGCGCTGTGGCGGCAGGCGCCACGCCGGGCCTGTGCCTTTGGGGCAAAGCGAAATAACGGTTTGCAGATGCGCCCGGTTTGCTAAGGGCAACGGCAAAACGATGCGCCGATTTCAACGCGCGGACCTGAACGCCACTTTGCAAAGGACACTTCGCATGTTTGCAGACGCCCCCCCCAGCGCCTCGCCGACGCCGGTTCGCAACGACTGGACGCGCGAAGAGATCGCCGCCTTGTTCGACTTGCCGTTTACCGAGCTGGTGTTCCGCGCGGCGGAGGTCCATCGCGCGCACCATCGCGCGGGCGAAGTGCAGCTGTGTACGCTGCTGTCGATCAAGACCGGCGGGTGCCCCGAAGATTGCGGATACTGTTCGCAATCGGTCAAGGCCGACAGCGGGGTCGAGGCGACCAAGCTGATGGAAGTGCAGGCCGTGCTGCAATCCGCCGCGCAGGCGCGCGATGCCGGGTCAAAGCGCTTTTGCATGGGCGCCGCCTGGCGCAATCCCAAAGACCGCGACATGCCTTCGATCATCGCCATGGTGCAGGGCGTGCGCGACATGGGGCTCGAAACCTGCATGACGCTCGGCATGCTGACCGAAGGACAGGCCGCGCAGCTCGCCGATGCCGGGCTCGACTATTACAACCACAATATCGACACCTCGCCCGAACGCTATGGCGACGTGATCACCACGCGCAGCTTTGCCGACCGGCTGAACACGCTCGATCGCGTGCGCGCGGCGGGGATCAATGTCTGTTCGGGCGGGATCGTCGGCATGGGCGAAACCCGCGCCGACCGCGTCGGCTTTGTCCACGCGCTGGCGACGATGGAGCATCACCCCGAATCGGTGCCCGTCAACGCGCTGGTGCCGATCAAGGGCACCGTGTTGGGCGACATGCTGGCCGATACGCCGCTGGCGAAAATCGATGACATCGAATTCGTGCGCACCGTCGCCGTCGCCCGGATCACCATGCCGCTGTCGATGGTGCGCCTGTCGGCAGGGCGCGAAGCGATGAGCGAGGCGACGCAGGCCTTGTGCTTCCTGGCCGGGGCCAATTCGATTTTCACCGGTGACAAGCTGCTGACTGCGGCCAATGCGGGCGACGATGCCGACGCGGCGATGTTTGCGCGGCTGGGGCTCCGCCCGATGGAAGGCGAAGAGCCCTTGCGCGCGGCCAAAGCCTCCTCTTGCGCAGGCCCATGCGCGGCCTGACTCCGATGGCTCCGCCAGTGATTTGGCCCGATCCGGATCGCGCCGCGCAATTGTGGCGCGCGCACCATGACGATCTCGCCGCGCTGACCGCGCGCGACCGGCTGCGTTCGCTCAAACCCCGGCGAGGCTGTGACTTTGCCTCCAACGACTATCTCGCGCTGTCGGGCTCTGCCCGGCTGCGCGATGCGATGGCCGATGCGCTCGCGCGCGGGGTTCCGGCGGGATCGGGCGGATCGCGGCTGTTGCGCGGCAACGATCCCGAACACGAAGCGCTCGAAGCAGAAGCGGCGGCCTGGGCGGGCAGCGAATCCGCGCTGTTCCTGTCATCGGGCTATGCCGCCAATGTCGCCTTGCTTGCCACTTTGCCGCAACGGGGCGACCTGATCATTCATGACGAGCTGATCCACGCCTCGATGCACGAAGGGCTGCGCCTGTCGCGCGCCATGGCGATCGCCGTGCCGCACAACGATGCCGATGCCTTTGCCGACGCCGCCGCGCATTGGCGCGCAAAGGGGGGGCGCGCAAAGGGGGGGCACGCAAAGGGGGGGCACGCCAACGGGGAGCATGGGCGGATCTGGCTGGCGTTTGAAACGCTCTATTCGATGGATGGCGACCGCGCGCCGCTGGCCGATCTCGTGGCGATTGCCGAACGCCATGACGCGATCATGCTGATCGACGAAGCCCATGCCACCGGCGTATTCGGGCGCGGCGGGCGCGGTCTGGTCGCCGATCTGGCCCAACCGCTCGACGGGCGGCCCGATACCATCGTTTTGCGCACATGCGGCAAGGCGCTGGGGGCCGAAGGCGCGCTGATCTGCGCGCCCGCCGTGGTGCGCGATTTCCTGATCAACCGGGGCCGCCCGTTCATCTTTTCGACCGCGCCCTCGCCGGTCATGGCCGCCACCGTGCGCGAGGCGATCCGCATCTGCGCCGATGAGCCCGAACGCCGCGCGCGCCTGGCGGCGCTCGTTGCCGAAGCGGGACGCACGCTGGCCCCGCTCGGCGCGACCGTAACGGGCACGCAGATCCTTCCGCTGATTCTGGGCGAAGATGCGCGCGCGATGCGCCTGGCCGGTGCGCTGCAAGTCGCCGGGTTCGACGTGCGCGGCATCCGCCCGCCAACCGTGCCGCAGGGCACCGCGCGGCTGCGCATCTCGTTGACGCTCAACAGCCGCCCCGAAGATCTGCGCGCGCTTGCCGAAGCGCTGACCTGTGCCCTGGAAGGCGAACCGCTATGACCGCCTTTGTCGTGACCGGCACCGATACCGGCATCGGCAAGACCGTGTTTGCCGCCGCGCTGACCGGGGCGATTGCCGCGCATTACTGGAAGCCGGTGCAATCCGGGCTGATGGATGGCGCCGACGCCGATACCGTCGCGCAGCTTTCCGGGGTGCCGCGCGATCGCATCCTGCCCGAGGCCTATCGCCTGACGCAGCCGCTTTCGCCGCATCGCGCTGCCGAGCTCGACGGGCTGGTGATCGATCCGGCCCGGCTCGCGCTGCCGCCGCAACGCCCGCTGGTGGTCGAAGGCGCAGGCGGCGCGCTGGTCCCTGTCACGCGCAGCACGACCTATGCCGACATCTTTGCCTGGTGGAACCTGCCGGTGATCGTCGTCGCGCGCACCGGCCTTGGCACGATCAATCACAGCCTGCTGACGATCGAGGCGCTCCATGCGCGCGGCGTGACAGTGCACGGCGTCGCCTTTGTCGGCGATGCCAACGAGGACAACGAGGCGACCATTGCCGCGATGGGCAAAGTCCGTCGCCTCGGCCGCCTCCCCATCCTGCCCGTGCTCGATCGCGACAGCCTGGCCGCCGCGTTCGTCGCCGGGTTCGACATGAAGGCCTTCGGATGAGCGCGATCTGGCACCCGTTTACCCAACACGGATTGCACGAGCCCATCCCGCAGGTCGAACGGGCCGAAGGCGCCGCGCTTTACACCCGCGACGGGCGCCGCGTGATCGACGCCGTGTCGAGCTGGTGGGTCACGACGCACGGGCACAATCACCCGCGCATTGTCGCCGCGATCCGCGATCAGGCCGAACGGCTCGACCAGGTGATCTTTGCCGGATGGACGCACCAGCCCGCCGAGGATGTTGCCGCCGGACTGCGCGCGCTGCTGCCGGCAGAGCTGACGCGGGTGTTCTTTTCCGACAGCGGATCGACCAGTGTCGAAGTCGCGCTGAAAATGGCGCTGGGATTCCATGCTCATACCGGCACCGGGCGCAGCCGCATTCTGGTGATGGAACACAGCTATCACGGCGATACCATCGGCACGATGTCGGTCGGCGCGCGCGGCGTGTTCAACGCGCCCTATGATCCGCTGCTGTTCGATGTCGGCACGATTCCCTTTCCCACCGGCCCTCATCCGACCAACGATGGTGAAGCGACTCTGGCCGCGCTCGACGCCGCCTGCCGCGAAACGCGCCCGGCGGCGCTGATCGTCGAGCCGCTGGTGCTCGGCGCGGGCGGCATGCTGTTTTATACGGCGGATGTCCTGCGCGCGATGGCGGCGATCTGCCGCGCGCATGGCGTGTTGTTCATCGCCGACGAAGTGATGACCGGCTGGGGCCGCACCGGCACTTTGCTGGCCTGCGATCAGGCCGGGGTGGTGCCCGATATTCTCTGTCTTGCCAAAGGATTGACCGGCGGATCGATGCCGCTGGCGGTAACCATGGCGACCGAGCCGATCTATGCGGCGCATTGCTCGACCGACCGCGCCAAGACCTTTTTCCATTCGTCGAGCTTTACCGCCAATCCGATCGCCTGCGCAGCGGCGGCGGCGAATATCGCGATCTGGCAGGACGAGCCGGTGCGCGAACGGATCGCGGCCCTGGCCACGCGACAGGCGGCGATGGTCGAACGGCTGGCCGCCTTGCCCGGCGTTGCCAATCCGCGCACTTGCGGCACGATCGCGGCGATCGACGTGATCGCGCCCGACGGCGGCTATCTCTCGACACTGGGCCCGCGCCTGCTCGCGCTGTTTCGCGAGGCAGACGTGCTGCTGCGCCCGCTCGGCAACACGGTCTATGTCCTGCCGCCCTATTGCCTCGACGAAGCCGACCACGCGCGGGTCGAAGCCGCGATCACCACGGCGCTCGCAGCCGTCACGCGTTAGGCACCCGGTGGAGGTCCGGGCGGGGGCGGGATCGGCATCCGCCGCACGTTCAGGATCTTGACCGGGTCGGCGAGCATCTGCCCGCGCATCACGCCTTCGCCCTCGGTCGGCGAAATCGGCGCGTCCCAGATCTTGCGCACCACGTCCATCCCCGACACGACCTGGCCAAACACGGCATAGCCGACGCGAAGATCGGGATCGGTCGCCTTGGGATCGGCATCGAGCCCGGTCATTTCGGACAGGAGGATCGAAAAATCGGCAGTCGCCGTGCCCGGCGCATTGCGCGCCATCGAAATGGCCCCCGCCTTGTGCGACAGCCCGGTCTGCGTGGTCGGTTCGTGCGCGATCGGCGGGAACAGGCGGCGCGGATCGCGCAGGCCCGCCTGGACCAGACCATTGGGCTGATCCCCCCAGGCCAGATGCATCGCGCGGTAGAACGTGATCCCGTCAAACCGCCTGGTATCGACATAGTGCAGGAAATTGGCGGTGGTGATCGGCGCATGCTTGCCGTCGAGATCGATCTCGATCGTGCCCAGCGTCGTCACCAGCGCGACACGGACGGTATCGGCCAGCGGAATCGGCGCAGGCGCAGGCGCCGCCTTGTGCCCGGCATGGGCAGGCGCCGCCATCGCCGTGACGCCAGACAAGGCGAGCAGGATGACGGATAGGGCGGCAGCGAATCGGCGAATCATCATGCGCCGATCGTGCCCCAGGCGCCCCGCCTCTGCCAAGCCCCCGCCCCTGCCAAGCAATCGCGTCAAACGACCCGGGCGTTAACACGCCCCCCCGCGCATCTACCGAGGCGCCCCATCATGCTTCATCGACAAGTGGAGGGTTAATTCCGGCAAACCGGTCTGTCCGGGCAAATCCCCCCGGCCGAAGCGCAAATCCGGCCACCCAAGTCTCGCGGGAGCCGTCATGGTCCGTATTCGCATCTCCACCAAGCTCTTGACCGCTTTTTCCCTGCTGCTTGCGATCATGGCGCTTACGGGCCTGTTCGCGATGCAGAAGATGGGCGAAGTCGATGCCCTGTCGGGCGAATTGCGCGGTCGTTGGTTGCCCGCGTCCCAATCGCTGGGCGACATTCACGCCTATCTGTCGCAATACCGCATCAAGCAGGGCGATCTGATCGACACGCCGTCGGATCGCACCGAAAAACTGGTGCGCAATGCCCAACTGGTGGTCGACGGCCTGCTCGACGATTACGCCAAGCATGCCGATGCCAAGCAGAAGACCGCGCTCGATACGCTGCGTCAGGGATGGACGGCCTATACCGCCGAAAATGCCCGGATCGTGACTCTCGCGCGCGGCGGGGATGCTTCGGCGCGGGCGCTGTTTCAGGGCGAAGCGCTCGACCAGTTCTATGCCATCGAGGACAATGTCCTGGCGATGATCGATCAGGACAGCAAGGCCGCTGCCGAAGTGTCGAATCGCAGCGCGCAGATCTATGCTTCGGCGCGCACCGTGCTGATCGGCGCGATCATCGGCGGTCTGGGCGCGGCGATCGCCCTGATGGGCGTGTTGATGGCCAATATCGCGCGACCGTTGTCCCGCATGAGCGAGGCGGTCGGGCGACTGATTGCCGGCGACATGGCGGTCGACCTGCCCGGGATCGGCCGCGGCGACGAAATAGGCGCGCTGGCTGCCGCGCTCGATCAGTTCAAGGCCCTGGTCGCCGCCGATGCGACACGTGCCGCCGAGGAAAAGGCGCGCGCCGCGCAGACCCGGGCCACGATCCAGGCGATCGGCGGCGGACTGGCGGCCCTGGCCGCAGGCAATCTGGGCCATCGCGTCCCCGAAAACGGCGAAGGCGAACTGGCCAAACTGCATGCCGATTACAACACGGCGGTCGGCGAACTGGCCCATGTGCTGGGCAAGATCATCGAAGGCTGCGCCACGATCCAGACGGGCACGATGGACATCTCCACCGCCGCCAATGACCTGGCGTTGCGCAGCGAGCAACAGGCCTCATCGATCACCGAAACCGCCCGGACCCTGGGCGAATTCACCGGCACAGTGCGCATCACTGCCGACAACGCGCGCCAGACCAGCGGCCGACTGGGCATCGCGCGCAGCACCGCCGGCACGGTCGAAGACATCTCGCGCAAGGCCATCGCAGCCATGCGCTCGATCGAAGGATCATCGCGCGAGATGTCGGAAATCGTGAATGTGATCGACGGCATCGCCTTTCAAACCAACCTGCTGGCGCTCAACGCCGGGGTCGAGGCGGCGCGCGCGGGCGATTCGGGCAAGGGCTTTGCCGTCGTCGCCAACGAAGTCCGCGCGCTGGCGCTGCGCAGCGCCGAAGCGGCCAAGGACATCAAATCGCTGATTTCGACCAGCACCGACCAGATCGGCGGCGGGGTCAGCCTGGTCGAATCGAGCGGCGATGCCTTGCGCCAGATTGTCGGCGAAGTCAGCGCGGTGTCCGACCTGGTCAACCAGATCGCCGAAGCGGCGGAAAAACAGGCGACCGGCATTGCCGAAATTTCCGACATGGTCTCCTCGATGGACCGCTTTACGCAAGCGAACGCAGCAATGGTCGAGGAAACCTCGGCCGGTACGCGCAACCTGTCACAGGAAACGCTGCGCCTGATGGAGCAATTGCGCCGGTTCAGCATCGACCAGACCCGCAGCGGAACCGCGCAGGAATCGTCGGACGACACCCACAGCTTTTCCCGGCCCGTCAGCGCGATCGCGCCTGCGCGTCCGTTGCGCCCGATCCCCGCGACCCCCGCCGCCCCGGCGTTCGACGGCCCAGCGTTCGACGGAAACGCCGCGCTGCGCCACGATCCGGCCCCTTCGACCGACGACTGGTCGGAATTCTGACCCACCCCTCTCGTGCAAATACCTAGGTCCGGTTTGGCACAGAACTAACCCCGACCCGCCATAAGCTATTCAGGTCATTGAGAAAGCAGCTTTTTACCGCAAGTCCCCCGGCACTCCCCCCGCCTGTCCCCCCCCAAAAAGAAGGACGCCACAATGCCCAAGACTCTGGCCCTGTCCATCGCCCTCGGCATGTCCGCCCTGACCCTGGCCCCGACAACGGCCTCGGCGCAGTCGGCCGACTGGATCAAATCGGTCGCGCGCACCATCGCGGCCAAACAGACGTATCCACGCAGCGCACAAATGCGCGGCGAGGAAGGTACGGCCAAAGTAAAGATCTTCATCAGCGCGAGCGGCGCGGTCGAACGCACCGAGCTGGTCAGCCCCTCCGGCTCTTCGACGCTGGACAAGGAAGCGCTGGCGCTGCCCACGCGCGCCGGCCAGGTGCCTGCCCCTCCGGGCGGGCCGACCGCAGTCACCGTTCCGATCACCTGGAAGCTGCTCTGAACG
Organism: Novosphingobium sp. Fuku2-ISO-50; assembly: GCF_001519055.1. Lineage (GTDB taxonomy): Bacteria > Pseudomonadota > Alphaproteobacteria > Sphingomonadales > Sphingomonadaceae > Novosphingobium. The sequence continues at coordinate 114,381 of NZ_KQ954287.1, forward strand.
CCCTGGACTATCCGTTTTTCCAGTCGGCTGCCGCCTAGCCCCCTCTCCCGTCGGCAGCCGCATTTCCCTGGAAAGCCCCGCCCTTTCACGGCCGGGGCGATCGGGGGGCGGAGCAATCCGCCCCCCTCTTTTTGGTTACAGATCCTCGATCCGTTCGGGAGTCAGCCGACCGCGCATGACGTCGGCAAAGCCCATCCAGTTGCCGCGCACCCGGCCCAGCCGATCGACCCAGGGTTCGGGCCAGAGGCTGCGCACGTGATTGGTGGCGAGATTGCGCATCATCAGCCGCCAGGCCTTGGCCCCCGGCATCGTCCCCTTGCGCCAGAGATAAATCGGGTTTTGAACTTGCGAATAGCCTAGCCGCACACCCGATGTACGGCCCGATTTGGTGCCCAGGTGTACGCCGACAAAGGCATCGCTGGCCACCATGCGCCCGCGTCGGCTGACTTGCACCGACAGATCGACATCCTCCTGCCAGCCATAGAGTTTTAGCCGCTCGTCAAAACGCAGGCCGTCGAGCGCGGACAGGCGAAAGGCCATGTTGCATCCGTAAAGATCGGGCACGTCGCGCAGTCTGGCGGGCGTGCGGAGCGCCTTGCGGTCATGCGCGGCAACGATCGCTTCGGCGCGGGTATAGGGAATGCCCGGCGTCTTGATCCCGTCGGCCAGAACCACGCCCGTCGCGCCGACCACATCGGGACGATCGGCAAACAACCGCCCGATCCCGGCCACGGCATGGCGCGAAGGCACGAAATCATCATCGAAAAACACCACGACATCGCCGTCTCCGGCCAGATGATCGAGACCGGCATTGCGCTGCGCCGGCAGACCCCGCCGCGCAATGACCACCTCGCAGCCCTTGCGCAGATGCGCCGGCGGCAAATCGCGCTCCGCCGCAACCGACACGATGATCCGCGAGGGCGCCCGAGTCTGGCGCGAAAGGTCGCGGATGACCGATGCCACGCATTCGGGGCGCCCGGTCGAGGCAATGATCACCGCGACGCGCAAATGATCTGGCGCATGGGTCATCGGACTGTCTCCTTGGTCTTGAAAACGGGAAAGGAACGGAAAATCAGGTGCGCGGGCATCAGGCGGCGCAAGGCCAGCTGGATCGCGACAAAGACCGCGCCGAGCGCGAGCGAATTGCGCATGAGCACGAGGATCGCGGCAAACCCGGCATCCTGACCGGCCGGCGCCAGCATCAGCGCGACCCCGGCGCAGCCCAGCCCCGAGACCAGCGCCAGCGCAAACGGACGCAGCGCCAGCCGCAGCGACAGCCCGCCTTCGGCCACGAGATAAAACAGCAGCGGCCCCAGCATCAGCAAGGCGGCAATCATGTCGCCCAGCGCCACCGCCATGATCCCGAACGGCAGCGCGAGCAGAAAGCAGCCCAGCCCCGCCCCCGCCGTCAACAGCGCCTGACGCCGGGTCAGCCAGGCCTTGCCGATCAGCGGGAACAGCGGCTCGGCCAGCGCCTGCGGCAGCCGGGCGATCATCCCCAGCGACAAGACCATGACCAGCCCCGCCGCGCCCGACCAGCGCGCCCCGAGCAGCAGCCGCACCACGCCGGTCGATTCAAGCGCGAGCACGACAAACAGCGCGGCGCCCACGGTAACCGCGACATCGAGAAACTGATGCGCCGTGGCATGGAGCCGCAAGGGAACCGCCGCAGCCCCTCGCGACAGGTGCATCGCGCCCGAGCCGTTGTCGCGATCGAGCGCGGCGCGCAGCCATGACCAGCCGACCGCGCGCGCCGGTTCGCGGATCACTTCCTGCGCCGTCCCGCCCAGCCGCATCGCCGCGCGATAAATCCCGACCAGCGCGGGCGAAAACGCCGCGCCGATAACCAGCGTGGTCAGATTGCCCTGAAGATAGGTCAGCACCCGCGCCGCCAGAATATGCCACGAAAAGCGAGTCATCTCGCCCAGCCCCGCAGCGCGCGGCACGGCAAGGCCAAGCCGACCCGCCCCGAGCGTATAGCCGCCCAGTTCGACGCCGAGCAGCGCCAGTTTCGCCCAGGCGAGCGCTGCCAGCCCGGCGCCGTGATGCAGCAGCGCGACCCCCGCGACAAAACCCGCCGCCTCGCACAGCCATTGCACAACGGCCATGTGGCGCAGCCGCCCGGCCCGCGTCAGCACCCCCATCTGCACCGAAACCAGCGGTCGCGCGACGACCCACGGCAGCAGCAGCCCCGCCATCATCGCCAATTCCGGAGCGAACCCCAGATGCCGACCCAGCGCGATCAAGGCCATGCCCAGCACCGCGATCACCGCCCCGGTCATCAGCGCCGCCGCGCCCGCCTCATCGATCTGGCGCGGCGTCGGCGCACAAAGCACCCATTCGCGCCAGCCCGCCTCGGCCAGCACGGTCAGCCCGACAATGATCGCAAAGGCCAGGCTGAACACCCCGAAATCGGCAGTCGTCAGCACCCGCGCGGCATAAAGAAACAGCGCGAACTGCATCGCCTGCGCGGCGATCCGGGCCAATGCCAGCCCGCCTGCGCCCATCGCCCGCGCGCGTATTCCTGTTCGCGCCAGACTGGTTCGCTCAGGCCCGGTTTTGGGCACGCGCCGCCCGTCGCGCAAAGGTGCGGTCAGGCGCAGGCCCGCCGCCGTACTGTCGATCGTTTCCAGTTTCACCGGTCCAACTGACCCCGGCAGGCCCCGCCGGGCAATCGCCGAAGCCGCGATATTGAACCCTTCCCGCGCACCCGAGTCGCGAGGCCGCCCCTCGACACGCGCATCGCGGCCTGCATGAACTGCGCGCAGCGGGGCCCTCTGCGAAGCGGAGCAATCCGGCCCCAGTCCCCTCGATAATGGTCGAACTCGCGATTGCCTGAACCAGAGCGCCCGACAAAGATCGCGGACAGGCCAGTCGACCAACGCCATTTCGCAACCGCATTCGACGCCGGAGCAAGGATTCTTGGTGTACCCGCGCAAGGTCATCATCAACGGCAGGTTTCTGCTCGGCGGTTCCACCGGGGTTCACCGCGTGGCCGAAGAATTGACGCGCCAATGCCACGCGCTGACACAGGAAGGGCAACCGCTGGCGCAGCGGATCGCCTTTGAACTATGGGTTCCGCCGGGCGCGCGCGGCGGCGCGGCGGCGCTGGGCGTGCCTTATCGCGTGGTCGGCCCGCTCGGCGGACGCGTATGGGAACAAGTGACTCTGCCGCTGATGGCGCGCGGGACGATGATTCTCAGCTTGTGCAATGTCGGCGTGATGGCCGCGGCCAATTCGGTCACGATGATCCACGATGCACAAATCCACATCACGCCTGAAAGCTATAGCCCCTCGTTTCGCGCCTGGTATCGATTCCAGCAGGGGATCATCGGCCATCGCCACCGCCGCATTCTGACCGTTTCGGAATTTTCGCGCGCCCAACTGGTCCGCTTTGGCGTGGCACCCGATGAAGCCATCCGCGTCATTCACAACGGCATCGACCATATTGGCAAGGCGCAGCCCGACCTTTCCATTCTCGACCGCCTCGGCCTGCAGCCGGATCGCTTCGTCATCTCGCTGGCCAATACCCAGGCGCACAAGAACATCCCGATGCTGCTGCGCGCGTTCGCCGATCCCGCGCTCGCCGACATGACGCTGGTCCTGTTCGGTGCGCAAGGCGCCGAAGCCTTTCGCGCCGCCGGCCATGCCATGCCCGACAACGTGCGCTTTGCCGGGCGCATCAACGACAGCGAACTCGCCGCGCTGTTCACCACCGCCCGCTGCATGGCGTTCCCTTCATCCACGGAAGGGTTCGGCCTGCCCCCGCTCGAAGCGATGCAATCCGGCTGCCCCGCGATCGTCGCCAAGGCCGGCGCCCTGCCCGAAGTCTGCGGCGACGCCGCACTCTACGCCGACCCCACCGACCCCGCCCCCTGGATCAAGGCCATCCTCCGCCTCGGCCAAGACCCCACCTTGCGCCACCACCTGATCACCACCGGCCAAACCCAATCCGCCCGCTTCACCTGGCGCGCCGCCGCCGAACGCCTGATCGAGGAACTGCTGGCGATCTGATGGGGGCGTGGGGGTTGCACGGCGGCATTTGCGGACGGACCGGAACGGCTCCTTCGCAAAACTTGCGTGTGATAAGCTGCAGATCCTGACGTTTACTGCCTTCATCAGCCACGCGCCCCAAAAATTCAGCCACTGCGAGACGACTTGGCGGCCACTCTCTTTCAGGCCCCAGAGGTGTAAATGTCCCGGCCCGCAGATTGCCAAAGGAAGGCTCGGCTTGCTAACTTGCATTGCTAGCATTTGGCCAACTGGACATGGCGCCGCCGATTTGCTATTGAGATGTTCGTATTATGTTCCACATTGCAGCGGCCATGCGAAAAGCCGTTCGTCGTCCCAAGGAAGCGGTCGATGTTGATCTACCGTAGGACCAGTATATTTGAATCGCCGGCCCAAACCTTGGTGAACACCGTCAATTGTGTTGGGGTCATGGGTAAGGGCCTAGCTCACGCGTTCAAGGAGCGCGAGCCGGACATGTTCAAGGCTTACAAGCGCATCTGCGATCAGCACGCGCTGGAGCCCGGCAAGCTCTGGCTGTGGCGCGGAAAGGGCAACTGGGTGCTGAACTTCCCGACCAAGGTACATTGGCGCAACCCCTCGCGGATCGAATGGATCGAGCAAGGTCTGGCAAAGTTTGTGTCCGCCTATGCTGACCAGGGTATCACGGAGATTTCGTTTCCCCAGCTCGGCTGTGGAAACGGCAATTTAGACTGGGCTGATGTAAGCCTGCTCATGGAGCACTATCTCGCGAAGCTCCCAATCCCGGTCTATATCCACGACTACACCGTCGATGTCGGCTTGCCTGAGCACCTCGAGCCAATTGCCCGCGCGTTGATAGACGCGGGCGTCTCAAGCGGCAGTTTCGACAGCTTCATTGCCTCGATCGGCGAAGCGCTCACGGTGGCGAACGGCGAGATGACGACACTTGACGCCCGGTCCTCGTTTCGGGCCAGTTTTCGCGATGACAACGTGCTGGCGATCGAGACCGAAACCAGCAGCTGCGTGCTTGAGGAAGACGATTTGCGCGGCGTTTGGTTCGACATGCGGTCCGGATTGGTCACTCGGGAGAACGCGGGGTGGTCGGTCAAGGCCGGCGGCGAGCCACTGCTCTCGCTCCTCAGTGTCCTTCCCGATATGCGGCCAGTCCAAATCCAGCGTCCTGGCCGGTCCGATCCAGAGTTCGCGGTAGAGCCGCGCCCCAACCTCGGCGGGGCGGTGTCCACCGGCCAAACACGCGGGCAGCAAGAACTCGCATGGCATTGAGCGAGGCGTTCGTCGGCCAACATATCGCGCGTTGGCAAGGCGAACTCACCAGCCCGGTCTATGCCCACCGCAGGCACTGGCCTTTGCACCTGTTCCACCATGCACCGGTCGAAAATGCAGCCGCCATTCTTCGCGACGGGTGTCTGCGCTCCAGAAACGATGCCGCCAGCCAACGCGCCCGCGACGTCGCGGCACCAGGGGTCATAGATGCGCGTAATCACGCGCACGGTTCAGTCCGGCTCTATTTCCGGCCCAAGACACCGACGCAGTGGCATATTGAGGGTATCCGCAAACCCGGCGAATGCCACTACGGCAACGATGCCCATGCTCCGGTCCTTGTGATGTTCTTGCTCGATGCGCGATCGGTGCTGACCCGGCCCGGCGTTCGTTTCTCAGACAAGAATATGCAGCTTGCAGGAGCCGTACCGGGTGACAGCGAGGCCTATTTCGCCCAGATTCCTTTCGCGAAAGTCTTTTCCGAGGGAGGCACTGGTCGCGATCGGTCGCTAACCGATGCGAGATGCGCAGAAGTTCTTGCACCCTCCCCTCTCGCCTTGGCCGGCACGCTACGCAGCATTTGCCTACGCTCTGAGCCTGAAAAGGAAACGTTGCTGCACATGCTCGGCGACCAAAGAGGGGAATGGGAGCGCTTCTGCCATGTGTCGGATGCCTTGAAGGTGTTCGAGAAGGAATACGCCTTTGTGAACGTTCTGCGCCTGACGAGTGAAGGGGTGATTTTCCGGCTCAACTCGCGGAAAGACGGTCAGAAGATCGCACTGCAGATCGATGTTTGGGACAGCAACGGACGCCGCGTCGTCGACTTCTACAACGAAGCTCACGAACCGGTTCCACCAGACCCGCGGAAAAATTGGATCTGGCGGCATCCGCTGACGCACGACATGTACTTCGTGGAGGTCCGTCTCGAGGGACAGCTCGCTTATCAGAGCCACATGGTGCTGGGCGACACCTTGTTCTAGATGAATGAACGAATGACCGCCATTAGGTAGTTTTCGGGTCACTCTGGATGTCAGCTTTTACGGCGATTGCGGCCTCTCCCGTAATCGGGAGTGCGGGCGGCGCTGGCAGCAGGTATCGCGCTTAGCTGTATGGTTAGCCAAGGAGGTGCCTTATGGCTCAGTTCTCGGTTCACGATGCCAAGACCAACTTGTCCCGTCTGATCGCTGACGCCTTGGCGGGCGGTGAATTGGTGATCGCGCGTGGCAGTGTGCCGGTGGTGCGGCTCGTGCCGGTCGAGCCGGTTGGGTGCCGCGTGTTCGGGGCGCTGAAGGGCAAGATCGCTCTGGATGCGAGCTTCCATGAGCCGCTGCCCGAGGATGAGCTGGATGGGTGGAATCTCGCTTGAGATTGCTGCTCGATACGCACGTCTTGATCTGGTGGCTGGCGGGCGACGAGGCCTTGAGCCGCCGCGCTCACTGCAATCGTGTTGGCTTCATCGGCAATGGCCTCGCAGGCGAGATGAACATCACCCACAAAGACCCGTTCGACCGCGTCCTGATCGCCCAGGCACTGGCCGAGGGCATGCGGCTGGTTTCCAACGAAGCCTTGTTCGACAGTTTTGCCGTCCAGCGCCTCTGGTAAAAGCCTGATAACCGGCCACCTGGCCAAATGGCCCGTCACAGCAAGCCAAAATCAGGCTGCAAACGGCGGCCATGATAACGAATGCAACCGATCCGGCCTGCTGAACGTAGTTATGGGGACTCGGCTTCGCGCAGGCCATCGCAATCATCGTGGGGCGACTTGGGCATCCCCGGCGGCGCTTTCGTCGTCTTCTGATTGGGCGCGGCGCATGGCGGCGGCGAATTGGGTGGTCAGGCGGACGAGGGCGTCGATGTCGGTTGCGGTCCAGTCGGCAAAGCTGCGGCGGAGCAGGTGTTCGCGGGCGGAATCGATACAGGCGACCATGGCCTGCCCGGGCGTCGTCAACACACAGGCGCGGCGGCGGCGGTCGGTGGTGTCGACGATGCGGGCGATCAGGCCCTGCGTTTCCATCCGGGCGAGTTGGCGGCTGACGGTGGTGTGATCGCGGCCCACCCGGTCGGCCAGATCCCTCACGCCGATCGGGCCCAGTCTGCCGGTCAGGACCAGCAGCGGAAACAGCGCGCGATCAAGCGCGATCCCCGCTTCGCGGATCAGCACCGCGTCACGTTCCGGGCCGTTCATCATCGCGACGATGTCGAGCACAGCGGTGTGCAGGCGGTCCAATCGGGGTGACATGTGTGTGTTTTGCAAGTTTTTCTTGGCTCATCTGCGCGAGGAATACACTTGCGCATTACACCTAATTCCCGTGATCGAAAGGCCCCCGCCGCGCTGTACCCGCTAACCGATGCGGCGGATCGGGGTGCTTACGTCGCGCAAGTCGGTCTCGAGGCCCAACCCTTGCGCGACGGCGGCGCGGATGCCCGCGTCGAACACTTCGGGGGCGAAGCGGCGGGCGTTGGCCAGCGCGGCGGCGGGGGAAAAGTCGCTCAGCCACGCTTCGCAGCGTTCGACCGCGTCGATCAGCGATTCGACCGATTGCTCGTCGAAGAACAGGCCGGTCTCGCCGTCGATCACCGTTTCGCGCGCGCCGCCGCCGGCATAGGCGATCACCGGGCGGCCCGAGGCGTTGGCTTCCACCGGGATCATGCCGAAATCCTCTTCCGCCGGGAAAATCAGCGCGCGGCATTGCGCATAAGCACGGGTCAGCGCGGCGAAATCGAGCCGGGGGACGATCGTCACGTTGGGCGTGGCGCGGCGCGCGACATCGGCGGCCATTTCGCCGGTGCCGACCATCAGCAGCGGCAGGCCGAGCCGGGCAAAGGCATCGACCACCAGATCGGCCCGCTTGTAGGGGGTCATCTGCCCGACCCACAAGTAAGGCCCGTCCACCGTGTCCGACAGGCCAAACCGCGCCACATCGATCGGCGGATGGACCACAGCCGCGTCGCGGCCCCACGATTTGCGGATGCGCCGGGCGATGAACGCGCTGTTGGCCAGGACGCGGTCGGGCCGCTGCGCCGAGATCGCATCCCATTGGCGCAAGCGGTGAAACATCGACGGCATGACCCGCTTGGTCAGCCAGCCGGCGCGCGCGTGGTAATCGTGAAAATGATCCCACAAATAGCGCATCGGCGAATGGCAATAACACAGATGAAACGCATCGGGCGGCGCGATCACGCCTTTGGCCGGGCCCGCCTCGCTGCTGATCACCAGATCGTATCCGCGCAAGTCCAACGCTTCGAGCGCCATCGGCATCAGCGGCAGGTAATGCTGATAAAACCGCTGCGCGCCGGGCAATTTGGCAATGAACGTGGTCTGGATACGATGCGCGCGGATCGTATCGGACAGCCGATCGGGGCGCACGACATGGGTAAAGATGTCGGCGCCGGGATAGAGCCGCAACAAGCGTTCGAGCACGCGTTCGCCGCCGCGCATGCCGACCAGCCAGTAATGGATGATCGCGACCCTTGGTCCCTTTGCGCCCAGCGCCATGTCTTGCCCCTGCAGATAATCGTCAAAGGCGACAATGCGGGGCAAGGCGCCTGCAAAAAACCGCAAGCGGCTCCGCTTCCGACCGGCCAGACGGGGTCTGGCGCCGCGCCGGGAGCGATTTTGCAGGCCTTTGCGCGCATGACGGCGGCGCAAGGTTAGCACCAAATCCGGCCCATCTTGCCAAAGCGCGGCAAATACGGGCCCAATCGAGCCGAACGGGGCTGGCATTCGCACACCATGAAGGCCATATGCGGCCCATAACGACGCGGCCACCCGGCTCGATTCCAGAAAAAGAGGCAGTGATGACGATCACGGTAAAAGATCTGATGCTGGAATGCGGCGTGGCCTTTGGCACGAGCGGCGCGCGCGGTCTGGTTACAGCCATGACCGACCGGGTCTGCTATGGCTATACTGCCGGATTTCTGGGTTATATGGCCGAACAGGGCGAATTTGCGCCCGGCGGCGAAGTGGCGCTGGCGGGCGATCTTCGCCCCAGCTCGCCGCGCATCCTGGCCGCCTGCGCGCGGGCGATACGCGATCTGGGCGGGGTTCCGGTGTTTTGCGGCTATGTCCCGACCCCGGCTCTGGCGCTGTTTTCCTTTGCGCGCGGCATTCCCTCGCTGATGGTCACCGGCAGCCATATCCCGGCCGACCGCAACGGCATCAAATTCTATCGCTCGGCGGGCGAAGTGCTCAAGGAAGACGAAGCCGGGATGAGCCGGCAAGTCGTCGATCTGGGCGGCGGTCGCTTCGATGCGGCGGGCATGCTGGTCGAAGTCGAAACGCTGCCCCCGGTCAGCGACGCGGAAAACCCCTATGTGCAGCGCTATATCGACCATTTCGGCGCAGGCGCGCTGTCGGGCAAGCGCGTCGGCGTCTATCAGCATTCGGCGGTCGGGCGCGACATTCTCGCGCGGATTCTGGTCGGGCTGGGCGCCGAGATCGAACTGCTGGGCCGTTCCGAAGTGTTCGTGCCCGTCGATACCGAAGCGATCCGGCCCGAAGACGTGGTGCTGGCACGCGAATGGGCCGCGCAGTATCATTTCGACGCGATCGTTTCGACCGACGGCGATTCCGACCGCCCGCTGATTGCCGATGAAACCGGCAAATGGCTGCGCGGCGATGTGCTGGGCATTCTGTGCGCCAGCGTGGTCGGCGCGACCAGCGTGGTCACCCCGGTCAGCAGCAATACCGCCGTCGAAGTGTCGCACCGCTTTGCCAAAGTGGTGCGCACGCGCATCGGATCGCCTTATGTGATCAGCGCGATGCAGGCCGAACTGGCCGCCGGATCGGCCTGCGTGGTCGGCTATGAAGCCAATGGCGGCTTTCTGCTGGGCAGCGCCATCCCCGGCAAGGCGGGGCCGACAGTGGCCTTGCCGACGCGCGACGCGGTGCTGCCGATTCTCGAAGTGCTGGCCGCGAAAGCGCCCGGCGTTTCGGCGCAACTGGCCGACTTGCCGCAGCGGTTTACCTATTCCGACCGGATCATTCCGTTTCCGCCCGAAGCCAGTGCCAAACTGTTCGGGCAGCTGACTGCGGGTGATGCGGCGGCGCAGATCGCGCTGCAAACCAGCCTGTTCGGCGATTTTGCCGGGGCCGCGCAATCGATCGACCATACCGACGGGGTGCGCACGCACTTTGCCGATGGCGGTGTGATCCACTTGCGCGGATCGGGCAATGCGCCCGAATTGCGCTGTTACACCGAAGGCGTGAGCGAAGCCGAAGCGGTGTCGCTCAACGCCGCAGCGGTGAAGGCGATCAAGGCGCTGATGGGCCTTTCCTGACCGGCGGCGCGTCCCAGCCGCCGCCCAAGGCGCGATAAAGCTGCACTGTGGCCGAGCCCTGGGCGATCCGCGCCTGTTCGACGCTGTCGGCATCGTTGATCGCGGCGAGCCGCGCTTCCAGCACATCGCCCAGCGTGCGGCGCCCGGCGCGGAACAAGGCATCAGTCACGCTGGTCTGACGATCGGCGGCGATCCGCGCGGTTTCGCGCACGCCATGGGCAAGGTCGGCGCCATGGCGCAGGCTGCTGGCCGCTTCGACATCTTCGAGCGCGCCCAATGTCGCGCGGTCGGCCACGGCCAACATCGCATCAAGCTCTGCATCGCCGCCGACGACCCGCGCGCGCAGCCGCCCGGCATTGAACAGCGGCACCGAACCGCCGATCCCGGCGACAGCCATGTGCCCGTCGTACCCCGGAATGCCGGTCAGCCCGATGTGCCCTTCGCCGTCGCCCAGGACGATCGTGAAATGCGGCTTGAGATCGCTTTCCAGACTCTTGAGATGCGCCGCCGCCGCGACAACGGCTGCCTCTGCCGCGCGCACATCGGGCCGCCGCGCGAGCACCGCCGCCGGCAGTCCGCCGCCGGGCGCCGGGGGAATCACAATACCGCTGTCGCCGGGCACATCGATCGCCGCTTCGGGCAGATCGCCCGCCAGCACGGCCAGCCGCCGCTGGCGAATGGCAATCAGTTCGACCAGCGCGGGCCGCTGCGCCGCGATCCGCCCGCGCGCCGCCTCTGCATGGGCAAGCGCGGCCGCATCGGTCTGTCCCGCCGCCATCCGCGCGCGGACATAGCCGATCAGCGCGTCGGCGCTGGCGATCCCCTGATCGAGCAGCGCGAGCCGCCGCTTGAGCCCCGCCGTCTGCTGCCAGTTTTCAACCACATCGGCGGCGATCATGATCCGCATGCCCGCCGCGATGTCGGACGCGGCCAGCACGATCGCGCGCGCCGCATCGCGATCGGCATGGCGACCGCCAAACACGTCGGGATCCCATGCCGCGCCAAGCCCGAGGATCTGCCCATTGCCGACGCTGCCCGTCGCGCTGCCGGGATAGGCCGAAAGAATCTGCCCCAGCTCGCCGTTGATCGTGCCGCTGCCGCCGCTGACCCAGGCGGCGCCACCGGCGGCAATCGTCGGATAGAGCGCGGATTCGGTGACAGCCGCCATCGCCCGCGCCATACGCACCCGATCCGCGGCAAGGCGCAGATCCTGATTGGCCGCCAGGGCGCGATCGACCAGCCGATCGAGCGCGGGATCGCCCCATGCGGTCCACCAGCGATCGAGCGACACTTCGGGCGCGGCCGCAACAAAGGCAGCGGGCGGAACGACCGGCGCGCGATGCGGCTGCGTCGTCGGCACGGCGACACAGCCTGCCAGCGAGACGGCGGCGAAAAGGGCGATGGAGCGTTTCATGACAATCATCCCTGACGCGCGAGCATGGCGCGAAAGCGTTGCAGCGCAAGGCCGACAAACAGGCTGCCCCAGACCGTGATCGCCAGGATCTGCGGCCAGACGGCGGCAATCCCCGCGCCGCGATAGAGGATGGCCTGCGACAGCGTGACAAACTGCGTCGTGGGCAGGACGCGAGCCACGACCTGGAGATCGGGCGGCATTGATTCGATCGGCGTCGCCGCGCCCGACAGGAGATAGGCGATGGCATAGACCGGCACCGACAGCATCCCGAATTGCGGCATCGACGAGGCCAGTGTCGCCATGAACACGCCCAGCGCCGTGACCGCAAACAGATAGAGCGTCATCGCCCCGGCAAACAGCCAGAGCGAACCCGCCAGCGGCACGCCCAACAGGCCATGCACCACCAGAATCAGCGATCCAAACGCGGCGACGAAGATGACCAGCCCATTGGCCAGGATCTTGGCAAAGGCGATCTCGCTCGCGCGGACCGGCATGACCAGAAGATGTTCGATCGTGCCGTGTTCGCGTTCGCGGATCACCGCCGCGCCGACCAGAATGATCGCCAGCACGGTGACATCGATGACGATCAGCATGACCGAGGTATACCACGATGACGTCGCATTGGGGTTGAAGCGGATATGGCTGACCACGCCCACGGGCGCAGCGGCGAGCAAGCCCCGCGCATGGAGGAATTCGAGCGCTTCGTCGGCAACGATCTGCTGGATATAGGCCGCGCCGAGCCCGGCCTGCGTCATCGCCGTGGCATCGACCAGAACCTGCACTTCGGGGCTGCGCCCGGCGATCAGGTCGGCCTGGAATCGCGGCGGAATCTCGATCACGAAAATGATCCGCCCGGCATCCATCGCCGGCGCGACATCGGCACGGGCAATATCGCGCGGCGTCTTGAAATAGGGCGGGCGAAACGCATCGCGCAGCCGCAGCGACAGTTCCGAGCGATCGCCATCGATGATCCCCACGGTCGCATTGGCGACTTCGGCCTTGACCCCTTGCGCGACCAGCAGGACCGCCACGCTGAAGGCAAACAGGATCAGCGCAACCAGCACGCGATCCATCAGCAGGCTGCGCAGCTCTTTGGCCGCAAGCGTCCAGACATTAGAAAACCACAGCATCATGCCGCCTGTTTCCTCAGACTGACTTGCGCGGCGACGAGAAAGCCGAGCGCAAAAGCCGACAGCACGGCGTAAGGCCGCGCAAAGCTCAGCAACCCCAGCCCTTTGGTAAACGTGCCCAGGCTGATGATCTGAAACCACCCCGACGGGAAACAGAGCCCGACCCAGTATGACGCGCCGTCCAGCGTCGAAACCGGATAGAGCAGCCCGGAAAAATTGACCGACGGAATGAGGCAGAGCAGCGCCGTGGCAAACATCGCCGAAATCTGGCTGCGCACAAAGGCCGAGATCATCAGCCCAAGCCCGGTCGAGGCCAGCGTAAACAGCATGCCACCCGCCGCGAGCGCAAGCAGCGAACCCTTGAGCGGGACGCCGAGCACGACGACGCTCAACACGACAAGGCTGGCGAAACTGGCCATGCCGACCACGACGTAAGGCGCCTGCTTTCCGAGCAGGAACGCGCCCGATCCGGCGGGCGAGGCATAAAGATTGATGATCGAGCCGATTTCCTTTTCGCGCACGACGCCAAGCGCGGTCAGCATCGCGGGAAACAGGATCATCGCCAGCATCAGCACGCCCGGCGCCATGGCATAGATGCTGCGAAATTCCTGATTGTAGACAAAGCGCGGCGCGATGCCGAGCGGCAGCCCGCCCCCGCTCCCCGCCAGCATCCCGGCGAGCGGCGCCAGATGCGGATCGGCAGCCACGGCTTCGGGATGGGCCGACAGCGCCTCGAATTCATAGCCGAGCAGAATCATTTGCGCGAAAGCCTGCGCATTCGACCCGACGAACGGGCTGCTTCCGTCAAAGGCCATGCCCACTTCGGGGTGGCGCCCGGCGGCCAGATCGCGCCCGAATCCGGGCGGGATGTCGAGCGTGGCTTGCGCCTTGCCGCTGATCATGGCCGAATCAGGATCGGCAGCACCGGCGGGCTCGATCACGCGGAACGAGCGCGACCCCTGAAAATGGCGCACGAGGTCGCGGCTCGATGCGCTGCGGTCGTGATCGATCACCATGAGGCGGATGTCGGATACGTCGAACGAAATGGCAAAACTGGCCGTCGCTGCCAGCACGAGCGGGCCGATCAGCGCAAAGCCAAGCCGCACCGGATCGCGCCACAGCTCAAGCGCCTCGCGCAAGGCAAAGGCCCAGACAAACCCCAACCAGCCAAACAGAGCCCCGCGCGCAGGGCGATCCGCCGAAAGCGCGGTGGGCGAAGGCGCGGTGGGCGCGGCGCGGCCAGGCCCTTCGGCAACTTCCAGCACGGCGATGAACGCATCTTCCAGATTGGCGGCATGCTGTTCGCGCACCAGATCGGCCGGGCGCCCCATTGCCAGCACCCGCCCGCGATGCATCAGCGAGATGCGGTCGCAGCGTTCGGCCTCGTTCATGAAGTGAGTCGAAACGAAAATCGTCACCTGATCCTCGCGCGACAGCCGCACGAGATGGCGCCAGAACATGTCGCGCGCCGCCGGATCGACCCCCGAGGTCGGCTCATCGAGAATCAGCACTTCGGGCCGGTGCAGACAGGCGGCAGCCAATTGCAGCCGCTGACGAATGCCGAGCGGCAAGGCACCGGGCAAGGCATCGGCCACGTCATCCAGCGCAAATTCTTCAAGCGAGCGCGCGATCACCGCCGCGACGGTCGGCGCAGGAATGCGATAGAGCCGGGCATGAAGCGCCAGATTCTGCCGCACGGTCAGCTCTTCATACAGCGAAAAGGCCTGGCTCATGTAGCCCACGCGCATCCGCGTCGCCATGTCGCCGGGCTCGATCGTCTTGCCAAACAGCGTCGCGCTGCCTTCGGTCGCATCGATCAGCCCGGTCAGCATTTTCATGGTGGTGGTCTTGCCGCACCCGTTCGAGCCGAGAAAGCCGAAGATCTCGCCGCGCGCGATGCTGAAATTGACATGATCGACGGCCACGAAATCGCCAAAGCGGCGGACCAGATCATGCGCCTCGATCGCCGGGGGTTCGTCGCGCGCGACATAGGCGGGCACCACCAGCATGTCGCCCTCCGGCCGACGCTCGGGCGGCAAGAGGCGGATATAGGCGGCCTCCAGCGTCTTGGCACCCGTCCCGGCGATGACATCGGCGGTCGGCCCTGTGGCGATGATCCGCCCGTCGTCCATCGCCACGAGATGCGCAAAGCGCTCCGCCTCGTCCATATAGGCGGTCGCGACAAGCACGGTCAGCCCCGGCCGTTCGGCGCGGATCGCATCGACCAGATCCCAGAACTGGCGCCGCGACAGGGGATCGACCCCGGTGGTCGGCTCGTCGAGAATCAGGAGATCGGGATCGTGGACCAGCGCGCAGCACAGCCCGAGCTTTTGCTTCATCCCCCCCGACAGCTTGCCCGCCGGACGGTCGGGAAAGGGGGCCAGCCCGGTCGCATCGAGCAGCCGCCGCGTATGGGCCGCGCGCGCCTTGGCATCGAGCCCGAACAGGCGGCCAAAGAAATCGATGTTTTCCGCAACGCTGAGCGTCGGATAGAGATTTTTGCCCAGCCCTTGCGGCATATAGGCGATGCGCGACAGAAACGCGGCGCGCGCCTCGCTGCCCGCGCTCGTGGCGACAAGATCGTGGCCAAGCACGCTCAGATACCCGGTCTGCGGGCGCCGCACCCCGGCGATCAGCCCGAGCAGCGTCGATTTGCCCACCCCGTCGGGGCCAACCAGCGCCACCGCTTCGCCGCGCGGCAGGTCGAGCGTGATCGAATCGAGCGCGCATGTCGCACCATAGAGATGCGACACCCCGGCAAGACGGATTGCCGGGCCGGGATCGCCCGTCATGACCCGTTGCGTGCCGACGCCGACCCCAGTTTGGGCCAGCCCTGATGCGGATCGGTGCGGACATAGCCATCGGCGGTCATCCCCGCCTTCAACCGGCCATGGAGCGCGCGCGCCTGATCGGCGGGGATCGACAGCTTGACCCGGTACGACAGCTTTTCGCGTTCGCTGGCGGTTTCGACGAATTTCGGCGTGAACTGCGCATCGGGCGCGATAAAGCTGATCCGCGCCGGGATGGCGATGCCGAGCCCTTCGGGCACGATCCGCGCCTCATCACCCACGGCAAGCCTTGCCACCGTTGCCGCAGGCAGAAACAGCGTCAAGGTCACGTCATCGGGATTGAGCAGCGACACCACCCGCCCCCCGGCAGGCAGCACCGCGCCATTTTCGACCACGCGATATTCGACGCTGTAGCGCGTGCCGGGGCGGCCCGGCGCGGCAATGCGCAAATCGTTCAAGACATTTTTCAGCCGGGCAATCCCGGCATCGGCCTCGGCCACGGCGCCGCGCGCCTCGGCAATACCCCCGCGCGCCGCCGCAACCGCCGCACCCGCGCCGGCAAAGGCGAGCCGCCGCTGTTGCAGTTCGACCGGCGAGACCATCTTTTGCGCATCGAGCCTTGCCGTCTGGTCCAGATCGATCGCGGCGATCCCGGCCTGGCTTTCGCGGGCAGCGGTTTCGCCCGCAGCGCGGCTGGTCGCGGCGAGCGCGCGCGCGCGAACAGCCTCGGCCTGTTGCAACTGGGCCAGCGTGTCGGCGGGATCTTCTTCGGCAATCAGATCGCCCGCATGGACTTCGTCGCCTTCATCGACATGGAGCGCGATCAGCCGACCGGGGTATTTGACCGCGACATCGCTGCGCGTCAGTTCGAGCCGGCCATTGCTGGCAACAATCCCCGGCGGCAGCGCGGAACGGGTTTCCGCACGCCACCACACCACACCGCCCGCGACGAGCGCGACGGCAACCAGGGGGACAAGGATCGTTGCGGGACGAATCGCCATAGGCGCCAGACTTTTTTGAGAGGGAGGGGAAATCAGCGTTCGTGAACGTAGCGACCCGGCGCGGCGTCAAGCGCGGGATAGCCCGCCTCTGCGCGACCGAGCGGCGGCGGCGGCTCGGGCGGGCCGGAACGCTCGACCAGCCATTGGGCCCAATCGGTCCACCACGATCCCTCGCGCGGCTCGGCCTGCGCCAGCCATTCGTCGGGCGACAGCGCGATACCGTCGGCAGGCCGCGTCGCCACATGGAAATGGCGGCGGGGATGGCCGGGTTCGGAAACGATCCCCGCGTTGTGCCCCCCACTGGTCAGGACAAAGCGGATTTCGGCGCCGGTCAGGAAATGCAGCTTGTGCACCGAACGCCACGGCGCGACATGATCGCTTTCGGTGCCGACCATGAAAATCGGCTGGCGCAGCGCCGACAGCGAGACCGCGCGCCCGCCGACCGGATAGCGTCCTTCGGCCAGATCGTTGTTGAGGAACATCCGCTTCAGATATTCGCTGTGCATCGCATAAGGCATGCGCGTGTCATCGGCGTTCCACGCGAGCAGGTCATTGATCGGCTCACGCTCGCCCATCAGGTATTCGGTCAGGATTCGCGACCAGACGAGGTCGTTGGAGCGCAGGATCTGAAACGCGCCGCCCATCTGGCCGCCGGCGAGATAGCCGCGCGTCCACATCATCGCCTCGATCAGATCGACTTGCGCCTCGTCGATGAACAGCGCGAGCTCCCCCGGCTCGGAAAACTCGGTCTGCGCGGCAAGGAATGTCAGGGTTGCCAGCCGATTATCGCCGTCGCGGGCCAATGCCGCCGCCGTGATCGCCAGCAAAGTGCCGCCAAGGCAATACCCGGCGGCATGGACATGGGGGGAACCGGTGATCGCACTGATCGCATCGAGCGCGGCGATCGGGCCAAGCCGCCGATAATCGTCCATGGTGCGATTGCGATCGGCGCTGTCGGGATTGTGCCACGAAATCATGAACACGGTGAACCCCTGACCGGTCAGCCAGCGCACCAGCGAATTGTGCGGGCTGAGATCGAGGATGTAGTATTTCATGATCCACGCCGGCACGATCAGCACCGGCTCGGGCCGCACCCTTTCGGTCGTCGGCGCATACTGGATCAGCTCCATCAGTTCGTTGCGCGCGACCACTTTGCCGGGCGACACGGCAACATCGCGACCGGGCTCGAACGCTTCGGCCCCGGCAGGCGGATCGCCCGACAGCGAACGGCGCATATCATCGAGGAAATGCTTCGCCCCTTCGATCAGGCAATGGCCGCCGGTATCGATGATGCGCTGTTGCAGCACGGGATTGGTGGCAATGAAATTGGTCGGGGCGGCCATGTCGAGAATCTGCCGCGTGGTAAATTCGACCACCGCCTCGTGATGCGCCGAAACCCCGCGCACACCCGTGGTCGCCGCGTGCCACCATTGCTGATGCAACAGGAAAGCTTGCGCAATCGTGTCGAACGGCTGCTTGCGCCATGCCGGATCGGCAAAGCGGTGATCCTGCGGCAAAGGCTCGATCGCGGGCGCGGGCGGCGCCCCGTCGGCGCCCGCACCGGCAAGGTATTGAGTCAGCCGCATCGCCTTGCGCGCAGCCTTGCCCATCAATTCCATCTGCCGACCGGGCGAAATGGCCAGGTGCAGCGCCCAATCGGAAAAGGACTGCGCCAGAGTGACCGGCGAAAGCCCGCCGGTCGCCTGCGAAACCGCCGCGCGGGCGGCATTGTCGATCGTCTGCGCGACACCGTCGAACGGGTCGCCTTCCGGCAAGGCATGATCATCGGCCATAGCAGCACCTCTGGGATCGGTCGGCACGAATATGGTTCGTGCGCTCGCTCATCCCGCTTTTGATGCAGTGCATCATTGCGCCGCGTCAAATCCTCTCGGCAAATACCCTATGTTATGGGGCAAGGCACTGCCCAAAAACAAAAATTGTCACTTTCCCGGATCATGGCGCGACGGGGGTGGCCAGCGCCGAGCGGTCGATTTCGCCAATCCGGGTCACCCCGCCCAGCGCCATCGCGACGCGCAGTTCCGCAGCGATCAGCCGAAGCATCTGTGCCACCCCCGCCTCGCCACCCGCCCCCAGCGCATAGGCCCAGGCGCGACCGAGCATGACCCCGCGCGCGCCCAGCGCCAGCATCCTTGCCACATCGAGCCCCGAACGCACCCCGCCATCGGCCAGCACGGTCAGCCGATCGCCCACGGCATCGGCAATCGCCGGCAAGGCCCGCGCCGAAGACAGCACCCCGTCGAGCTGACGCCCGCCATGATTCGACACGACGATCCCGTCGGCGCCAAGCTCTGCGGCCCGGCGCGCATCGTCGGGATCGAGAATCCCCTTGATGATCAGCGCCCCTTGCCATTCGGCGCGCAGGAAATCGAGATCGGCCCAAGTGATCGAGGGATCGAAATTGCGCCCCATCCAGCCGAGGAAATCGCTGAGGCCCGTCTTGCCCTGCAACACCGGGGCGACATTGCCGAGATGGTGCGGCCGCCCGAACAGGCCGACATCCCATGCCCAGTCTGGCCGCGCCGCGGCCTGGGCAAGGCGGCGCATGGCGCCCGCCAGACCGGGCGCGCCCGACAGCCCCGAACGCACATCGCGATAGCGGCTGCCCGGAACCGGCAGATCGACCGTGAACACCAGCGCGCTGCATCCCGCCGCGCGCGCCTGAGCCAGCAGATCCTTCATGAAAGCGCGATCGCGAATCATGTAGAGCTGAAACCAGAAGGGCCGGTCGGACGCCGCCGCCACTTCGGCAATCGGGCAGACCGAGACGGTCGACAGGGTAAACGGCACCCCGGCGGCATTGGCCGCACGCACCGCCTGCGTTTCGCCGCGCCGCGCCGCCAGCCCGGCCAGCCCGACCGGCGCAAGGATCACCGGCAGATCCTGCTTCACGCCAAACAGTTCGGTCGACGTGTCGATCCGCGAAATGTCGCGCAACACCCGCTGGCGCAGCGCGATCGCTTCAAGATCGGCGATATTGCGGCCCAGCGTGACTTCGGCATAGCTGCCGCCATCGATATATTCGAACAGGAAATGCGGCAGGCGCCGCCGCGCCGCTTCGCGAAAATCGGGGATCGAGG
This sequence comes from Novosphingobium sp. Fuku2-ISO-50, assembly GCF_001519055.1. Classification (GTDB taxonomy): domain Bacteria; phylum Pseudomonadota; class Alphaproteobacteria; order Sphingomonadales; family Sphingomonadaceae; genus Novosphingobium. The sequence goes on from NZ_KQ954287.1 coordinate 134,363, forward strand.
CGATGATCATCGGGCACTCTCCTGCGCCGCCACGGCAGCATCGCGCGCATTCCTCACCGCTGAACGGCGAAGGTCAAGCGGATTGCCGCACGGGGGATTTCCGATCGCCTTTTTTTCGGGCTAAAGGCACACATCCGCATCCTTCATCCCTGCCTGTCTGGAGCCTGACACTTCATGCGTTTCGTATCCTTCCTTCGCCCCGACGGCAGCGCCTCGTGGGGCCGCCTTGACGGCCAGACCGTTCTCGACCTCGGCGCCGTTGCAGGCGCGCCGGTCGATCTCAAGGCGGCGATCGCGGCGGGCCTTGATCAGGCGGGTGAAACGGGACCGGCGCTGGCGCTGGCGGCGATCACGCTGCTGCCGGTCATTCCCAATCCGGGCAAGATCCTGTGCGTCGGGCTGAACTATGCAACGCATGTCGCCGAAACCGGGCGCGAACAGAAAGAGCACCCGACGATCTTTCACCGCTGGGCGGATTCGCTGGTCGGCGATCACGGCGCCTTTATCCATCCGCCCGAAACCACGCGTTTCGACTATGAAGGCGAACTTGCCGTGGTGATCGGCAAGCGCGGGCGCCGCATTGCGGCCGCCGACGCCTGGGACCACGTCGCGGGCCTGACCCCGTTCAACGACGGGTCGATCCGCGACTGGCAGCGCCACAATATCCAGTTCACCCCCGGCAAGACCTGGCCCGGCACCGGCGGCTTTGGCCCGGCGCTGGTCACCCTCGACGAAGCGCCCGATCTCGGCAGCCAGCGCGTGCAGACCCGCGTCAACGGCCAACTGGTGCAGGATCAGCCGGTCAGCGATCTGATCTGGGACATCCCCGCGATCATCGCCTATTGTTCGACGTTTACCGAGCTCGCCCCCGGCGATGTCATCGCCACCGGTACGCCGGGCGGCGTCGGCGACAAGCGGCAGCCGCCGCTCTACCTGGTGCCGGGCGACACGGTCACCGTATCGATCGGCGTGCTCGGCACCTTGACCAACCCGGTTATCGCCGAAGCGTGACTGGGCAGAAGCGTGATTGGCCAGAAGCGTGATTGGCCAGAAGCGTGATTGGCAGGCGGCGGCTTACCAGCCGCCGCCCAGCGCGAGGAACAGATTGACCTGATCCATCGCGATCGCTTCGCGCGCGCCGGTTTCCGCCGCGCGCGCAGAAAGCGTCGCTTGCGCTGCGCCGATCGAGGCGAGCAGCGGGCTGCGCCCGGCCTTGCGCATGGCGCGCACTTCGTCGGCTTCGCGTTCCGCCGCCGCGCGCGCTTCGCCCAGCGATGCGGCGCGGTTGTGATCTTCGGCATACGTCGCCAGCGCCGTTTCGGTTTCGCGCAAGGCGCCCAGCACGGTCGCATCGAAGCGGGCCAACGCGGCATCGGCCTCGGCATTGGCCGCGCGGACTCGTGCGCGTTCGCCGCCGCCGGGAATCGTCCAATGCAGCAGCCCGCCGATCGACCATGTGTTGGCGGGCGCCGTGCCCAGATCCTTCAACAGCCCGAACGAGCCGCCCGACAGGCCGATCCCGATCTGCGGATAGAGTGCCGCCGTGGCGATCCCGATCCGCGCGGTGGCGCCGGCCAACTGACGCTCGGCAACATGGACATCGGGGCGGCGGGCGATCAGCGCGGCGCCGTCGCCGATCGGCAGCGGCCGGGCAATCGCGGGAATGGCCGTGCAACGCTGCGCCTCGCGCGGATAGTCGGCGGGCGCCTTGCCCATCAGATAGGCCAGCCGATAGAGCGCCGCGCGCGATCGTGCCCGCTGTGCCGGGACGAGCGATTCGACTTGCGCCAGCCGCGCCTCGGCCCGCGTCACGTCGCTTTCCCCGGCCCGCCCGGCCTCCTTGAGCCGACGCGCAATATCGAGCGAGCGGGTATCGACCGCAATCGCCTTTTCGCCGATGTCGATCGCCTCGGCCGCCGCGCATTGCGTCAGATAGGCACGCGCGACTTCGGCCGCGAGTGTCACTTTGACAACGCCGACTGTCGCCTCGCTTGCGGATTCATCGGCGCGCGCGGCTTCGACCGAGCGACGGATCTGCCCGAACAGGTCGATCTGATAGCTGACCCCGCCCATCCCCTCGCCCAGATTCATGACCGGTAAAGACTCGGACAAGAGATAGGATTCACCCGACAGCCGGGCACGCTCGGCCATGGCATCGACTTTGAACTCGGGCTCTTTCGCCCCCTCGGCCACGGACGTGACGGCGCGCGCGCGCGCCAGATTGGCCGCCGCGATGCGCAAGTCGGTGTTGGCGGCGAGCGCCTGTTCCTCCAGCGCATCGAGCACCGGATCGTCATAGAGATGCCACCAGCGCGGCGGCAGCGGATCGGCGCTGACGCCGGTTTTCGGGCCCGCCTCCTGAAATGCACCTTGCGCCGCCGGAGCATTGGCCGCCGCATTCCTGGGCAAGTGATAATTGGGCCCGACCGCCGCGCAGCCCGACAAGGCAAAGGCGGCGGCGGCGGCCAGACCAAACAACGGCGCGCGGGTCATTTACCCTGCCCCTGGTCAGTCCGCTTTTTGTCCGAACGCGGCATGTCGAGCGTGATAGTCGCGGTGCGTCCGGGTATCAGCGCAATGTCGGCCGGCGGGTTATCCAGCGCAATGCGCACCGGCACGCGCTGCGCCAATCGCACCCAGCTGAAATTCGGGTTGATCGCAGGCAGCATGGTCGGGCTGGCGCCCCGGTCATGGTCCTCGATCGCGTTGGCAATCGACACGACATGGCCATGCAGTTCGCGATCTTCGCCCATCAGGTGAATCGAGGCCGTTTGTCCGACGTGTACTGCGGGCAGCTTGGTTTCCTCGAAATAGCCTTCGACGCGCAGCGATGCCGTATCGACCATCCCCATCACCGCCTTGCCCGGCGTCACATAATCGCCCGCGCGCAGGGCCATGTCGGACAGACGCCCGTCCATCGGCGCGATCACGCGGGTACGTTCGAGATTGAGCCGGGCAAGATCGCGTGCGCTGCGTGCCCCTGCCACGGCACTGTCGGCCAGCGCCACGGCGCCCAGCGCATCGGCCAGCGCGGCCTGGGCCGTGGCGACTTTGGTTTCGCTCTGTTCGGTGACTTCGGTCGCGACCAGTTCGCCCAGGCCCCGGTTGCGCTTTGCCTCGCGCTGCGCTTCGGCCAGTTCGGCGCGCGCCTTGTCCACCCCGGCGCCGGTCCGCCCGGCAGCGGCCTCGGCCTGCGCCAGGCTCGCCTCGGCCTGCGTCAGCGCGATCTGATAGCGCGGGCGGTCGATCTCGAACAGCACCTGACCGCGATGCACCACCGAGTCATTGCCGACGAAAATCGCCGTGACCAGCCCCGGGACATCGGGCGCGATCTGCACCACTTCGGCGCGGACACGCCCGTCGCGAGTCCAGGGATCGGCCTCATAATGAGTCCACAAGCGCCAGCCGGCAAAGGCCGCTGCGATGGCAAGCACGCTGGTCAGGCCGACGCGGCCGATCTGGACAGCGACAGGGCCCGTCAGTTTCAGGCGGGGAGCATTCATGGCAGCAATCCTTGGGGTATCGGCAAGGGGTGAAAAGTGATCAGCGCCCACACGAGCATGAACATCGCACTATCGAACAGGATCGGATGCCAGACCCAGCGATAAAAGCGCAAGGCCATCAGCACGCGATGCATCGCAAAGGCGATGACCAGCGCGACGCAGGCCGTGAACGGGGCCGTGGCAATCAGAATGCCGTGGACGGTGTATTCCTGGATCATGGTATCACGGCCTCTGGCGCCAGCCCGGTTGTTGGCCCGGTTGTTGGCCCAATCAGGGCTTCGGGGGGCAGAAAGTCGGGGGCATCGGGAAACAGATTGCGGCGAAGCGCGACCAGTTCGGCGCGCCCGGTGGCCGGATCGCTGCCGATCAGTTCCCCGGCGTGGCCCGCACGCGGCGGTGCGGCATCAAGCGTCAGCCGCAGCGCCCGGTCGATTTGCGTCAACAGCGCAGGCGGCGGCGTCGCGCCCGGCACGGTTTGCGAAAAATGCCGCGCGGCAGTGTGAAGCAAGCGGGAACAGGCCACGCGCAAGGGTCGCTCGGCAGAGGCGCGCAATTGCTGCACGGCGGCGATATTGCTGGCAATGCGCACTTCGCTCAGCCCCATGACGGCGCGCTCGTCGCCCGCGCCCAGTCGCTGGGTGATAAGCGCGAGCTGGTCGCTGGCCCGGCTGAGCACTTGTGCCGGATCGGGCGCGGTGGTCGCCGCGGCAAGCCGGGCCAGATCCGCATGTTGGCGCCGGGCCATCCGGGCGATCGCCCCACCCGTCGCAGAGCCGCGCATCGCTGCCGTAATCCCGGCGGCGGCAAACACCGCCAGCACTTGTCCGATATTGCTGTTGATGAAGCGTTCGAGATCGGCGCTGTATTCCTGTTGCAACGCCAACGCCGTAAAAAAACCCATGGCGAACGCCGTCGCCAGCATGCCCCGGCGCGGATCGATCAGAAACATGCCGATCCCCAGCATCGGCGGCAAGAGCACGAAGCTCAAGGCCCAGAACCCGTCGACCTGGGGCAACACGCCGAACAGGTAGAGTCCGGCAAGCGGAATGGCCCCCGTGATCGACGCACCAAAGGCCAGGATCATCGGCACCGGATTGTCCATCGCCGCAAACAGGCAGCAGAACACCCCGGTCATCACCGCCGCGCCCGCGCCATCGGGCCAGCCGGCCAGAATCCAGAACGCGGTGACCACCAGGATCGCGACCGAAGCGGACAGGCCCGACATGAGGGCAAGCCCAGGGTCGTTCGAAAGCCGCAATTGCACGCGTTGGCTATCGAGCGCGGGCGGCAGCGAGGCTCTCGGATCTTCGAGCCGGGCCAGCAACTGACGCGATTCGCCCAGCACGGTCGAAGCCTGGCCCAGCCGCACGAGAAAGCTTTCGCGCAAGAGATCGGACCAGGTCCGTCCCTGCGGCGCGCCCGTGAGGTAGTCGGGCTGCGCATTCATCGGCTCGCCTTTGGCCAGCCAGCGGCGTGCGTTGGCCATCGCCGGTGCGAGCGCAGGATCGTTGCGCAGACTGCGCCGCCGGTCGGCCAGCCCCGACAGCAACGGCAAGAGCAGCAACATGCGATAGAGCAGCGCCTGAACCGTGCGGTTGGCCTCGCGCCAATGCGACGTGTCATAAGGCACATGCGTGGCCAAAAGCACGCATTCGACCGCATCGACCGCCAGCCGGCGCCGGTCGCGCTCGAAATCATCGGTCGGGTCATCGGCCGGAGGATCGACTTTGGCCGTGAGAATGTCGGACAACCAGGCTTCCGCATCGCTCAGCCAGGCTTCGAGCCGGGGCCCAAGGCGTTCGCCCAGCGATTGCGGCAGAATCAGGCTGTGCACGGCGGTTGCGCAAGCGATGCCGAGCAGAATCTCGGTCACCCGCGCGGTCGCCACGTCAAAGATCGCTTCGGGCCGATTGACGGCGGGAAAGCCGATGATCGTCGCGGTATAACCCGCGAGCATCAGTACATAGGCGCGCGGCGACCGGTCGAGCAGCGAGATGGCAAGACACCCGCCCACCCACAGCGCCAGCGCCAGGCTGAGCATCAGGGGCCATTCGACCAGCATCGGCACCAGGGCCACCGCCACCGCCGCGCCGATCACCGTGCCGATAGCGCGATAGATCGCCTTTGACCGGGTCACCGCCGAAACCGGATTGGCGACGATATAGACCGTGGTTATCGCCCAGAACGGCATATCCTGCCCGACCAGCAGGCTGATCCCCAACGCCATCAGCGCGGCGATCGCGTTCTTGATCGAATAGATCAGCGCGGGCCACCAATGCGGAATCCAGCGCTTCATGCCGATGCCCCCGCGCCGGGCGCAAGGCATACCCAGCCGCAGGAACAGCACCGCACTTTCGCGCAAGGCGCGCCGGAAAGGAAACACGTCTCAATCATGGGATCGTTTTCTGCCAGCCGCTTAATCGATGAAATGCGCTATCGGCGCAGTGTGCCCCTGGTCTTGCGCATATACCAGCCTGCGCGCGACGGCAAAGCGGTGAAAACCGGCTTCGCCCGACCAAAGATTGCTGCTGGGGACCGTCGGCTCCGGGCCGTCGCCCAGATCGGTGGTGTCGCCTGTCGGGTTGATCATCGCCGTTGCCGCCGGAACGCGCTCGGCAAACATCGCCTGCACCGCCGGGTCCGACCCGAAATACCAGGCCATGGCCGAGCGCTGCCAGGTCCCTTGCACGCCGCCGAGGCGTTCGATCGCCGCATGATCGTCATCGACGGCCATGATCGGCAGGATCGGGCCGAACACTTCCTCCTGCATGATCGCCATCGTATCATCGACATCGAGCAGGATTTCCGGCGCCAACCGGGCGGTCCCGCCGGAATCCGCCCCGCCGGCTCGCCGCCCTTTTGCGGCCGAGACCCAGCCTGGCCCGGATTCAAGCCGGACGCGTCGGGCCCCGCGCTTTTGCGCATCGGCGATCAGGCTGACCAGGCGATCATGGTGAATATGCTTGACGCTCGCCGGAAACAGCACCGGCGCACCATCCGCGCCGCACAGGATGCGCGCGGCATGATCGCACGCCGCAGCGACAAAGGCGTCAAGCCGCGACCGCGCGACCAGCACGTGATCGACCGCCCGGCTGCTTTGCCCGCCATGGCGCAGCTTTGCCGTCATGATGAACCGCGCCGCCGCATCGATGTCGGCATCCGCCGAAACGACCGCAGGCGACTTTCCGCCCACTGCAAACGTCACCGGCATCAACCGCGTTGCCGCCGCGCTCGCCACCGATCGCGCCGCGCGCGCGCTGCCGGTAAACACCAGATGCGCCAGCGGCAGTTCGGCAAAGGCCGCGCCCACGGCATCGTCACCCAGCACCACGCCCAGTTCGCCCGGCGCGAAATAGCGCCCGACAAGATCGGCAACGAGATCGCTGCTGCGCGGCGCATGTGCCGAAAGCTTGATCATCGCGACATTGCCCGCCGCGAGAATTCCCGCCAGCGGGGCCAGCGCCAGGCTGACCGGATGAGTCCAGGGCGCGATGATCCCGATCACCCCTTGCGGCCAATAGCTGACATGCGGGCGCCCATCGCCATGCGGCTCTTCGGCCATCCACGCGCCGACATGGCGGATGGCATGATTCAGACTGGCCAAAGTGGCGACAAGGTCGGCGGCGGGATAGGCCGGATCGGCGCCGAATCCACGATCCGCAGCCGCCGCTGCGGCCAGCGCCGCATGATTGTCATGGATCAACTGCGCCACCCGCCGCAACCGGTCGCGTCGCAAGTCCGCGTCGGGAAACCCGGCGGCCAGTTGCAACCGACGCATCGTCGCCACGATCATGCACAGATCGCCAAAAACCAACGAGCCTTTCGGCAACGGACCCTCCGGAAAAAACGCCACGATCATCCCGACATGCCGGTCAGGCATGCGCGTAACCGGCGACAACGCAAGAACTACGAAAGTATCGGGTAATCCCCGCGCGCCGCCCTGCGCGCAAGGCCGGCGGAACCGAAAAGCCGCAAGATGGGCGGCGAGGCATCGCATGGGGTGGGGGCAGTTGCGATGCCTCGCCGCAGCGCGGGCCAGCCCTGGGGGGGGCTTGGGGTGGGCGGCCCGGGCTAAACCGGCATAAACTCAGGTCATGACATAGTGTACCAACCATCTGAACCAGTTCGTCGCCGACGGTCAGGGAGCCCGTCGGCGACGAATCGCTCTCAATTCGCAAGAGCATCTCTAACAGACATCGCCCGCGCGCCCTCACAAGCGAACTGGACCACAGCCATAAAATTATTTATGGCCCGGCTTATATGCTCACCCGGCTGCGCACATTCGTCGAAGTCTACCGACAGCGTTCGATCAGCAGCGCGGCCCGTTCGCTCGGCCTGACGCAGCCGGCGGTTTCGCAGCATATCGCCAGCCTGGAAAGCGCGATCGGGCGGCAATTGTTCGAACGCCATGTCCACGGCGTCAATCCCACGGCAGCCGGCGACGAACTCGCCGCCGACATCGGCGACAGGCTCGACGTGGCCGAAGCGGCGCTGGCCACAGCGCGCGCGCGGTCGGCCGAACTGGCGGGCGCGATCCGCATGATCGGCAATTCCGATTTCCTGTCCGAAGTGATCGCGCCGATGCTCGTGCCGTTGCTCGAAGCGGGAATGCGCGTGCGGCTGCAGACCGCCGACCGCGACGGCGTGCTCCATGCGCTGGTCGACGGACACTGCGACCTCGGCTTGTCGGCCTTTACCATCACCGACCGGCGGCTGCGCAGCGAACTGGTCCATTCCGAGCCGGTGATCGCGGTCGCCGCGCCCGCTGTCGCCGCGCGGATCACGGCGGCGGCCGATCTGGCCGCTGCGCTGGCGGCCGAGCCGGTGCTGGCCTACAATATCGAGCGCCCGCTGATCGACGAATGGCTCGAAACCAACCGCCTGTTCCGCCAGCCGGTCAGCCCCGCGTTGATCGCGCCCGATCTGCGGGGGCTGCGCGCGCTGCTCGGTGTCGGGTTCGGCTGGTCGGTGCTGCCGACCTATCTTTGCGCGGGCGAACTGGCGCGCGGCGAACTGGTCGAAATCCCCGCGCCGGTGGGGCCGACATACAATTCCTACTTCCTCGTCTGGTCGCCCGCAGCCTTGCGCCATCCGCGCATTGCCCATGCCCGCCAGACCCTGATCTGGAGCCTGCGCCAGGGGCCATGGGGCGCGGGTGACAGGAAATCTGACCGATCGCCGGATTAATTTCAGTTGTCGCCCCTTTGCAGCAAGCCCACGGTTTTGCGGCAAACAGGGGGCGACGCATGCGCATCGGGTTTATCGGATTGGGCAATGTCGGGGGCAAGCTGGCGGGCAGCCTCTTGCGCAATGGGTACGATGTCGTGGTGCGCGATCTCAATCCTGCGCTGGTCGCCGAATTCGTCGCACGCGGGGCGATCGCCGCCGACAGCCCGCGCGCTCTGGCCGAAGACGTCGACATCGTCATCACCTGTCTGCCCTCGCCCGCCGCAAGCGCCGCCGTGGCCGAAGGGCCCGACGGGTTTCTGCCGGTGCTGCGGGCGGGGCAAGTGTGGATGGAAATGAGCACGACCGACTATGCCGAAGTGCTCCGGCTGGGCGCTCTGGTCGAAGCGCAAGGCGCGCTGTTCATGGAATGCCCGGTCTCGGGCGGGTGCCATCGCGCCGAAACGGGCAACATTTCCATTTTTGCAGGCGGCCCGCGCGAAGGGTTCGAACGCGTGCTGCCGGTGCTGACCACACTGGGGCGGCGCGTGTTGCACACCGGTCCGCTGGGCACGGCATCGCGGCTCAAGGTCATGACCAATTACTTGTGCACGGTGCATCTGGTCGCGCTGGCCGAGGCGCTGACCACGTGCAAGGCGGTCGGGCTCGACATGAACACCACATACGAGGCGATCCGCATTTCATCGGGCAACAGCTTTGTCCACGAAACCGAAAGCCAGGTGATCCTGAACGGCAGCCGCGACATCAATTTCACCATGGATCTCGTCGCCAAGGACATCGGCCTGTTCGACGATCTGGCGCGCGATGCGGGGGTCGCGCTCGAAATGTCGCCGCTGATCGTGCGCCTGTTCGACGAAGCGCGCGCGGCCTATGGCGACCGCGAATTTTCGCCCAACATCATCCGCCGCTATGAAGAACCGCTCGGCCTCAAAGTGCTGGGCACCGGCTTTCCGGCAGACATGGTCGATGATGAGCCCGAAGAGCCCGGCTACGAAGTCGTGCCCAAACGCTGATCAGTCATGCGCAATCCGCCGAGGTTGGGTGGGAAAGCGGGCCGGTGCCGACTATGCGCAATTGGCGCTCAACCAGTCGATGAACAGCCGCACGGGCCGCTTGTCGGCCATCGCCTTGCGGCAGATCAGGCCCCATGCGCCCGGGCAGACCACGGTATGGGCGACCGGGCGCACCAGTCGGCCTGCGGCGATGTCCTGTTCGGCAAAGGGCCCGTTGACCAGCGCGACGCCCCGCCCGGCCAGCGCCATTTCGAGCGCCACCGCCAGCGTGTCGACCATCAGATAAGGCACGCCCGGCGCAAAGGCGATGCCCGCATCGGCGAACCAGCGCGCCCAATTGTGCTCTTCGGTATAATTGGCGACCAGCGGCTGACGCATCAGCGCGGCGGCATCGAGATGGCCGCCGGCGCGTTCGAGAAACGCCGGGCTGCACACCGGATCGAGCGTATAGGGAAACAGCGCCACCCAGTGATAGCGCTCGGGATCGGGCTCCTGCGCACAATAAATCAGCCCGAGATCGGCATGGCCTTCGTCAAACGTCCAGTCGACCGCACACGTCGTCAGCGACAGCGCGATGCCGGGATGATCCTGCAGAAACAGCGGCACGCGCGGCGCGAGCCAGCGGATCGAGGCGGTGACATAAGTCTGCACGCGCAAGGGCGTATCGGCAGCATGGCGGCGCACCGCCTCGACCCCTTCGAGCAGCGATTCAAACGCGGCGCGGACGTAGGGATAGAGCAGCCGCCCTTCCTCGGTCGACACGACATGGCGCCCGTCCTGCGCAAACAGTTGCACGCCGAGCGCGTCTTCGATCAGCTGAATCTGGTGATTGATCGCAGGCGGCGTCAGGCACAATTCGCCCGCCGCCTCGCGGATCGACTGATGCCGCGTCGCCGCTTCAAAGCCGCGCAGCGCCTTGAGCGGCGGCAAATCGCGCAAATTGAACCGTGAGCCCATCTGACCTTCCGTCAAAGAAGGCGTGTGGCTATCGCAAATTGCGGTCTTCGGCCAGCATCGCCGCGCCCTTTTCGGCGACCATCACGGTCGGCGCATTGGTGTTGCCGCTGGTCACTTGCGGAAAGATCGAGGCATCGATCACGCGCAAGCCGCCTATGCCATGGACGCGCAGCCGCGCATCGACCACCGCAGTACGCGGATCGGGCCCCATCCGGCAGGTCGAAGTGGGATGATAGACCGTATCGGCGCGGGCGCGGAAATCGGCAAACAACGCCTCGTCATCGACCACATCGGCGCCCGGCTGCAATTCCTCGACAATGATGTCGGCCAGCGGCCGCGTCCGCGCGATGTCGCGCAAAAGCCGCACGCCCATCCGCGCCTCGGCGATGTCGTGATCGGTGGCAAGGTAATTGGGATGAATTTCCGGCGCCGCAAACGGATCGGCGGAGGTGATCGCCAGATGCCCCCGGCTGGTCGGGCGGCAGGCATTGAACGACAGCAGGAACGCGGGGAACGGATCGGGATTGAGCAGGCGCCGCGCGGCGATCGGCGTGCGCGTATAGCTGACCGGGCTGAAATAGAGCTGAAACGCGGGATGGGCGTCTTCGGGCCGGGCGCGGACAAAGCCGCCCGCCTGATTGACGCTCATCGACAGGGGGCCGCGCCGATCGATCATGTAGCGCGCCGCCGCTGCCAGCTTGCCGAGGAACGGGCGCAGCACATTGTTCAGCGTCGGCACCGATGTGCGATAGAAATAGCTGACCGCCAGATGATCCTGCAGGTTTTGCCCCACGGCGGGCAGATCGGCGACCACGGGAATGCCGTGCCGCATCAACAGCGCGGCATCGCCCACGCCCGACAGTTGCAGGATCTGCGGCGACCCGATCGCCCCTGCGCAGAGCACGACTTCGCGCCGCGCGCGGATCACCCGTTCGCGCCCGCCCTGGCGAAAGGCGACCCCGACCGCGCGCCGCCCTTCGAACAGCAGCCGCATCACGCGCGCCTTGCGGATCAGCGTCAGATTGCGGCGATGGCGCACCGGCCAGTAATAGGCATTGGCCGTCGAGGCGCGCCAGCCGCCGCGCGTGTTGATCTGATAGATGCCAAAGCCTTCGCCGTCGGGTCCGTTGAAATCGACAGTGACCCGGTGGCCCATCGTGCGCCCGGTTTCGAGGAACCAGGCGCACAAGGGATGGACCGAAGCGGACATGTCGGTGACATGCTGCGGCCCGCCCCGCCCGTGAAAGCCGTCACCTTGTCCATGACCTTTGGCCAGATCGTGATCTTCGGACCGCGTGAACCAGGGCAGCACGTCGCGCCAGCCCCAGCCGGGATTGCCCGCATCGGCCCAGGCATCGTAATCGTGGGGAAAGCCGCGCACATGGACCATCGCGTTGATCGAGCCCGATCCGCCGACGACTTTGCCGCGCGGCCAATAGCTGGTCCGCCCGCCAAGCGCGGCAACAGGCTCGGTTTCGAACATCCAGTTGATGCGCGGATTGAAAAACGTGCGGCCATAGCCGATCGGCAATTGTATCCACAAAGACAGGTCCGACCCGCCCGCTTCGAGCAGCGCGACGTGCGTCCACGGGTCTTCGGACAAGCGGCTGGCGACGACGCAGCCCGCCGTGCCCGCGCCGACCACGACATAATCGACTTCTTCGATCATCGCACCGGGTGCTGCGTCATTTCGAGATGGAGCATGTCCCCGGTATGGGGATGCGCCAGCGCGACCTCGTCGTTCAATTCCACCCCCAGCCCCGGCTCGGTCGGCGGGATGACATGGCCATCCTCGAAACGGATCGGATTCTTGAGGATCTGCGCATGAAACCCGCTCCAATCCTCGATGCTTTCGAGAATCAGGAAATTGGGCGAAGCGGTCGCCAGTTGCACATTGGCGGCGCCGACCACCGGCCCGCAATAGAGATGCGGCGCGATCTGGACATGGCGCACTTCGGCCATGGCGGCGATCTTCTTGGCTTCGAGCAACCCGCCGACGCGGCCCAGGTTCATCTGCAGGATCGCCGCCGCGCCGCAATCGAGCAGGCGGGCAAAGTCGTACCTGGTCGCCAGCCGCTCGCCGGTCGCAATCGGAATCGTCGTCGCGCGCGCCACCCGCGCCATTTCTTCGGGGGCATCGGGCGGCACCGGTTCTTCGAGCCACAACGGGTCATAGGGCTCAAGCCGCCGCGCCAGCCGGATCGCGCCCGCCGCCGTCATCTGCCCATGCGTGCCGAACAGGAGATCGGCACGATTGCCCACCGCCTCGCGCAAGGTCCGCGCAAAACGTTCGCACAAATCGAGCGCTTCGAGCGAAAGCTGGCGCCCGTCAAACGCCGAATAGGGCCCGGCCGGATCGAACTTGAGCGCGGTAAAGCCCATGTCGAGATAGACTTGCGCCCGCTCGGCCGCGAGATCGGGATCATGATAGACATCGGCCCGATCGCCGGGGCGCGGATAGATATAGGTATAAGCGCGCAACCGGTCGTGCACCCGCCCGCCCAGCAATTTATAGACCGGCTGCCCCGCCGCCTTGCCGATAATGTCCCAACAGGCCATTTCGAGCGCCGAGAGCACGCCCATCATGGTCAGATCGGGTTTTTGCGTAAAGCCGGAGGAATAGACCCGCCGCCACAGCGCCTCGATGTCGTGCGGATCGGCCCCTTGCGCATAGCGGGCAAAGACATCCTCGCACAGCTGCGCCACGAGATGCGGCGAAAACGGCACGCCATAGGCCTCACCGATCCCGCTGATCCCGCAAGCCGTCGTCAGCCGGACAAACACGAAATAGCGCCCGCCGAAATGCGGCGGCGGATTGCCCACGACAAATGTGCGGATGTCGGCAAGTTTCATGGCGAGCCGTGCCTTGCCATTGCTATCCTCTCCCTTGCAGCGCCAACCCAACCGCTATCGTCACCCAAAGCCGGACCGCATGGGCGCCAACCTACCCCCATATCGTCACCCCGGATCAAGTTCTGGGCGACGAAATTCAGGGGAAGGCGCTCGCATTCCAGCGCCCGATTTGGCCGACAACGTGAAAGCCGCGCGCACCCTCGGCAAGTGAAGCTTTTTGCAGGACCGCACAATTTCCTTATTTCGATAGGCCGATGCCTCGCGCAAGGCTGGCCGATTGCGGATACGGGGCGCTGCGGCTATGGCGGGGCCCACGTGGCTTCAACCCCTCTTCTCTTGCGCATCCTGGTCGATGCCGACGCCTGCCCGGTCAAGGACGAGATCTTCAAGGTCGCGCTGCGCCGGATGGTGCCGGTCGTCATCGTCAGCAACAGCCGGATGCGCCTGCCCGATCATCCGCTGATCACGCGCATGGTGGTCAGCGATCGCTTCGATGCCGCCGATGACTGGATCGCGGAAAACTGCGACGCCAAAAGCGTGGCGATCACCGCCGACATCCTGCTCGCCGATCGCTGCCTCAAGGCAGGCGCCCTTGTCATTTCGCCCAATGGCAAGCCGTTTACGCCCAATACGATCGGCGCGGCGATCGCCACCCGCGCGATCATGGCCGACCTTCGCGCCGGGGGCGAAGCGATCGGCGGGCCGCCGCCGTTTGCCAGGTCGGACCGCTCGCGCTTTCTCTCCGCGCTCGATGAAGCGCTGGTGCGGCTGGCGCGCGCATGACCGCGAATTACGATGCCATCGTGCTCGGCGCCGGGGCCGCGGGCTTGTTCTGCGCCGCGATGGCCGGGCAACGCGGGCGGCGCGTGCTGTTGATCGACCATGCGCCAGAGCCGGGGCGCAAGATCCTGATTTCGGGCGGCGGGCGCTGCAATTTCACCAATCTGGGCGCCAACGCGGATCGCTATCTTTCGCAAAATCCCCATTTCGCCAAATCCGCGCTCAGCCGCTATACTCCGCACGACTTCCTGTCGCTGGTCGAGCGCCACGGCATCGCGTGGCATGAAAAGACGCTGGGGCAATTGTTCTGCGACGGCTCGGCCAAGGCGGTCGTGGCCATGCTGCTCGACGAATGCGCGCGCGGCGGGGTCGACATCGCCTGCGATGCCGCGATTGCCGACGTGAGCCATGCCGACGGCCAGTTCCGCGTCACCGCCGGGGGCCGCATCTGCGCCGCGCCATCGCTGGTGATCGCCACTGGCGGGCCGTCGATCCCGAAAATGGGCGCGACCGGCTTTGCCTATGAACTCGCGCGCCAGTTCGGGCTCAAGATCGTGCAGCCGCGCCCCGCGCTTGTCCCGCTGACTCTGGCGGGCGAAGACTTGCTGTTCCGCGAATTGTCGGGGGTTTCCGCCGACGTCGTGGCGCGCTGCGGAAAGGCCGCGTTTCGCGAGGCGGCGCTGTTTACCCATCGCGGCCTGTCCGGCCCGGCGATCCTGCAAGTATCGTCCTATTGGCACAACGGTCAGTCGATCGGCGTAGACTTCATGCCCGACCGCCCCGCCGGATGGCTGCTCGCGGCCAAAACGGCGCATCCGCGCGCGGGCCTGCGCCGCCTGTTGCGCGAAGGGCTTCCCGAACGGCTTGCCGATGTCCTGTGCGACCGGCTGGGGGTCGAAGGCGAACTGGGCGCGCAGACCGACCGCAAGCTCGCCGCCGCCGAGGCACGTCTGGCCGACTGGCGCTTTACCCCCAACGGCAGCGAGGGCTTTGCCAAAGCCGAAGTCACCATCGGCGGCATCGCCACGGGCGATTTGTCGTCGAAAAGCATGGAAGCGCGCCGTGTACCGGGGCTCTATGCCATCGGCGAGGCGGTCGATGTCACCGGCTGGCTTGGCGGCTATAACTTCCAGTGGGCCTGGGCCAGCGGCTGGGCAGCGGCGCAAGCGCTTTGAAAGGATTATCATGATACCCCGCGAACTGCTCGCAACGGCGCAAATCCCCGGCGGCGAAGAGCTGCGCCTGTTCCGCCATGGCGGCGATTTCATGATCGTGCTCGACCGCAACGAGCTGATGAGCACGCGGCTGCGCGGCTCGGAAGAAGCGCTGGCGACGATGTCCTGCACGCGCATCGCCGACGCGCGCAAGCCGCACCTGCTGATCGGCGGCTATGGCATGGGCTTTACCTTGCGCGCCGCACTCGCCGTCCTGCCCAAGGATGCGACCGTCACTGTCGCCGAACTGGTGCCCGACATCATCGAATGGGCGCGAGGGCCCATGGCCGATGTCGCCGCCGGGTGCCTCGATGATCCGCGCGTGCGCCTGATCGTGGGCGATGTCGCCAAAGTCATCGAAACCGCGCCCGCCACGTTCGACGCGATCCTGCTCGATGTCGACAACGGCCCCGACGGCCTCGTGCGCGAAGACAACAACCGCATCTATTCGCGCCAGGGCCTGCTCGCCGCGCGCGCCGCGCTGCGCCCCGGCGGCGTTCTGGCGATCTGGTCGGCGGCCAAGGACAATGCCTTTGTGCGCCGCATGCGCCTTGCGCATTTCGACGTCGAGGAAATCACCGTCAGCGCCCGCGCCAACGGCAAAGGCGCCAAACATGTCATCTGGTTCGCGCGCTACACCCCCGGCGCACGCTGACTTTGTGGCACGCAAGCGCGGGGCGGCTTTTCCAAGCCACCCCGCCAACACGCTTTAGCGACGGGCAGAGCAGGTGCTGATGCCGAAGATCCGGTAAGCGGGGCAAAATCCGATCACGCCGGTCAACAGCGGCACGATGCCGATCCAGCCGAGCGGCGTCTTTGGCCCGACGAACACCAGTGCCAGCAGCACCAGCCCGACGATGACTCTCAACAGGCGGTCGACGCTACCTTCGTTACGCATGATCAATCCCTTTCGTTTTTCTTGCACAGGATGGGTAAGCGTGATTGGCGGCAACGTCTGTGACATCGTCACATCGGCGAAAATCAATCCTCGACGCCAAGCGCCTTTAGCCCTTCCAGCGACACGAGGCCGATTTCCCCACGCGTGCCGTCGATCAGCCCCGCCCGCGCAAAGGCGGCAAGCTGGCGGCTGATGACTTCGCGCGCGGTGCCGATCTCGACAGCGAGCGCCTCGTGACGGACGTCCACCGTGCCCCGGTCATTGGCCATGCGCAGCAACGCACGGGCAAGCCGCGCCGGAATCCCGGTCAGCGCCACATCCTCGACCAGCCGTTCCAGATCAGAAAAGCGGTCGGCCATGGCAGCGAACAGCCGGGCGCGAAAAGCCTCGTCCTCGGCCACGCGCGCCTGAAACGCCCCCGGCGGCAGGATTTCGATAACAAGATCGGTCTCGGCCAGGCCCTCGGCGGTATAGGCCGTGCCATGGACCAGCGCGCTGAACGTCTGAAGGCACACATCGCCCCGGCGCACCCGGTACAACACGATTTCGCGCCCGTTTGCAGCGGTAAGCGATACCCGCACCGTGCCTTGATGCACCACGACAAAGCCGCCGCACTCCTGCCCCGGTCGAAACAGGACTTGCCCCTTGGCCACGGCCATGCGGTTTTCGGCGGCACTGGTCATAATCGGTGGAACCCTCGGACAAGTGTGCAGCGGCAGGCCGTTTCGAGGGCTACTATCGCAAATTGCCCGCATCACACAACGTCGTCACGCAGGTCCTTGATCGCTTCCAGCACCGCCTCGGTATCCGAAGGGGTCGCCATCGCGGCGGCCTGTTTGTCGACGCGGTTGGCAATCCCGGGATTGTCGTGCCGGCTTTCTTCGAGCAATTCGATGATCTTGGCGATTTTCTGATCGTTGGAAATCGACAGCTCCAGGATGAGTTGCGATCGATGATCGGCAAGCTGGTCCTCGCGCCGCTGGGTGGTGAGAATCAGCGCCGCGATCAGCAGCGCGCCGATCGCGGCCACGGCCTCAAGCCAGCCGAACGGCGGCGGATCGACAGGCTCGAATCCCAGCCGCGCCATGATCAGATTGATCGCGATCCAGCCGGAAATCGTCAGGCCGAGCAACGCCACGAATCCCGGCCAGCCGACAATCGCCGTCAGCCGGTCAACCGCCTGTTGCAGACGACTGGCTTCCTGCTTGTGTCGCGTGCGCATATGCGCCGCGGTCCGCGCGACATCGATCACGCCTGATGCCTGTCCGGCCATCGGCCCTTAAGCCGACCGCCCCTGCACCAGCCCGACCACAAACACGATCAGGGCAACGACCAGCACGAGATGGATCAGCGCGCCCGCGACATGAAAGACGGAAAAGCCAAGCAGCCAGAGCACCAACAGGACCACGGCAATGGTATAGAGCATGGGAAATTCCCTTCGGGTATCGGTTGCGTGGCGCCACACGCTGACCTGCGCGTGCTCGCGCCCATCGTGCGGCACCATCGGCCTAGTGGATTGTTTTTGACATTTTCATCCCGCCATCCGGATAGCACGGTCGCAAATGTCAGAATCGGACCACTAGGTCGTGGTCGCCCAGGGCCATTCAGCTATCGACGCCCCACCCCCGGTCGGCGAGGATCGGAATACACGCAGACCATCCGATTTCGCATGGCCTTGCGCGCGTTTGGTATAAAGTCGGCATCGGATCAGGAGATCGTCGTGACAAACGCCATGCGGACGGAAACCGACAGTCTGGGCGAAGTCGCCGTACCGGCGGCGGCCTATTGGGGCGCGCAAACGCAGCGCAGCGCGATCAATTTCCCCTTTGCCGCAACCGAACGCATGCCGCCCGACATCATCCACGCCCTCGCCGCGGTCAAGCTCGTCGCGGCACGGATAAACCGCGCGCATGGGCTCGACGGCGAGCTGGCCGATACGATCGAGGCGGCTGCGCGCGAAGTGATGGCGGGCAAGCTCGATGACCAGTTCCCGCTGGCGATCTGGCAAACCGGATCGGGCACGCAGACCAACATGAATGTCAACGAAGTCATCGCAGGGCGCGCCAACGAAATGCTGAGCGGACGGCGCGGCGGCAAGACCCCGGTTCACCCCAACGACCATGTCAACCGGTCGCAGTCCTCGAACGACAGTTTTCCCACCGCGCTGCATATCGCCGCCGCGCGCGGGGTGATCGAACGGCTCGATCCCGCGCTCGCCGCCATGCACCGGGTGCTCGTCGAAAAACAGGCGGCATGGGCCGAGATCGTCAAGATCGGCCGCACCCATCTGCAGGATGCGACGCCGCTGACGCTGGGGCAGGAATTTTCCGGCTATGCCGCGCAGATCGCCAAGGCGCGCACGCGCATTGGTCATGCGCTGGACGAAGTTCTGGAACTGGCGCAGGGCGGAACCGCCGTGGGCACCGGGCTCAATGCACCACCCGGTTTTGCAGCGGACTTCGCGCGTGAGATCGGCGCGCTGACCGGCATCGCCTTTCGCAAGGCCGACAATCCCTTTGCCGCGCTCGCCGGCAACGACGCACTGGTGGCGCTGTCGGCGGCGTTGGCCACGCTGGCAACGGCGCTGACCAAGATCGCCAATGACATCCGCCTGCTTGCCTCCGGTCCGCGCGCGGGCATCGGCGAATTGCGCCTGCCCGAAAACGAGCCGGGCAGCTCGATCATGCCGGGCAAAATCAACCCCACCCAATGCGAGATGCTGACCATGGTCACCGCACAAGTCATCGGCAATCACGCCGCCGTGACCGTCGGCGGCATGCAGGGCCAGCTGGAGCTGAACGTGTTCAAACCGCTGATCGGCGCCAACGTCCTGCGCGCGATCGATCTGCTGGCCATCGGGATCGCCGGTTTTACGCAGCGCGCCCTGGCGGGGTTGCAACCCGATCGCCCCCGGATCGCCGAACTGGTCGAACGCTCGCTGATGCTGGTGACCGCGCTGGTGCCCGAAATCGGCTACGAAGCAGCCGCAAAAATCGCCGCCCATGCACAGGCAAACGGCCTGACCTTGCGGCAAGCCGCGCAAGCCACCGGGCTGGTCAGCGAGGAAACCTTCGACCGTATCGTCCGGCCCGAGACGATGATCGGGCCGCTTTAACGCAAAGCCGTCAGCACCGGCGTCGGATTCTGCGCAGCGACCCGCAAGGTGGTCTTCAATCCGCGTGCATCCCGGGCTATGGGCCGCCAGATGCAACAATCCACCATCGGCGCCGAGACCCCAGACGCAACCGGCGATCGCCAGCCCCTGTGCGTGGCGGCGCTCTATCACTTCTGTCGGTTCGACGATTGCGCGGCCTTGCGCGATCCGCTCGAACGCCTGTGCCGGGACCAGGGCGTGCGCGGGACGCTGTTGCTGGCGTATGAGGGGATCAACGGCACGATCGCCGGGACGGCAGAGGGCATCGCTGCGGTTCTCGGCCATATCCGGGCCCTGCCGGGCTGCGCAGAACTCGAAGTCAAGTTTTCGACTGCCGCCACCATGCCGTTTCATCGGATGAAAGTGCGGATCAAGCGCGAAATCGTCACCATGGGCCAGCCCGACATCGATCCGCTGCTCAGCGTGGGCACTTATGTCGCGCCGGAGGACTGGAACGCGCTGATTTCCGATCCCGATACGATCGTGATCGACACGCGCAACGATTACGAAGTCGCCGTGGGCAGCTTTGCCGGGGCGATCGATCCGCACACGCGCAGCTTTCGCGAATTTCCCGAATGGTTTCGCACCCATCGCGCGCAGCTTTTGACCAACAAGCCGAAAGTGGCGATGTTCTGCACCGGCGGCATCCGCTGCGAAAAGTCGACGGCGTTCCTGCGCCAGGAAGGCGTCGAAGAGGTCTATCACCTCAAAGGCGGCATTCTCAAATACCTGGAGGAAATCCCGGCGGACGAGAGCCTGTGGCAAGGCGAATGCTTCGTGTTCGATCAGCGGGTCAGCGTCGGCCACGGACTGGTCGAGGGGACGCACGCGCTGTGCCACGCCTGCCGCCGCCCGATCAACGAACAGGACCGCGCCTCCACCCTCTACGAACCCGGCGTAAGCTGCCCGGCGTGCCACGCCGAACGCACCGACGAACAACGCGCCGCCTATCGCGAACGCCACCGCCAGGAAGGCCTCGCCGCCGCCCAGGGCCGCACCCACGTCGGCGACAGACGGGCCCAGGATACCGTGTGACCGGATACGGCCCAGAAGCGGTCGATCGGGATGCTATCGAAAATAGGCGAGGCAGAGCAACGCGATGCCACAAGCGGTTAAAAATGCGCCTCTGGTTCGCCATTTGCCGTCAGATGCGGGCAGTGGGTAGGCATGTAGAGTTCGGCCTTCCTCAAAATAACGTTCCGACGCACCCGCTGCTAATTGCGCTTTGCGAATTGCGACCTTTGCTTCTGCTTCTAAACGTTTTTTGCGCGGGAAGAACAGCATCGCCGAGCCGGACACTAAGGTCGGGACGCCGATAAACACTGACATCAGGTCCACTGCGTCGTTCCCTCCTGCCTTCAAAATCAGGTGCTAACGGTGCACCATTTTCGCCGTCATGTGAAGGTCTGCTGCACCTTGGTCAGCCCAGAAAGCTCATCGTCTGCTAACCTCCAAAACTCGCCATTCAATCAGACGGCAATTTGTCCACGCCACACAGGCCTCGGTAGCCCAAGCCAACAGACCTGAGCGAAGGCGGGGCCCCCGGAGGGGAAATCTTTGCTTCGGGAGGATTTTGCCAAGTGACTGGTGCGGTCGAGAAGACTCGAACTTCCACGGCCTTTCGGCCACAACGACCTCAACGTTGCGCGTCTACCAATTCCGCCACGACCGCACATCGCATACGGGGCAAGGCCGTTGGCCTGAGCACCCGTCGGGGTAGGAGCGGGCCCCTAGCAAAGGGCCCTGCCGGGTGCAACCGTGATTCCGGCTCACACCCGTTTTTTTGCACTTATTCGGGTTTCCAGCCGATTTCGGCGAACTTGGCGGTCTTGGGCACGTCGGTTACCGCTTCATTGATCGTTTCGCTCTCGCCCGGCTTGAGCACGTCCTTGGGCGGGACCACATTCCAGGTATAGACCACCTTGTTGCGGGCATCGCGCAGCACGATCAGGATCGGCGGCACTTCGCGCACATCCTTGCCGACATTGGTGACCGTGCCGCTGGCGCCGAAATATTCGGTGCCGTTGGGCAGCGTGCGGCGGTCCTGCCGCTCGGCGGGGAACGACAGTTCGAGATCGGGGCGCGTCGCGCCGAATGTCGGCTTGGCGACGGGCAGCCAGTCGGGCAGGCCAAACCAGGCAACCGCACCGATCAACGCGCCGACCACCAGCGCAAACACCACCGCCGCCGCCGTCCACAGCTTCAACGGATTGCGGCGCGGGCGAAACGGCGGTTCATGCGCAAACGGCGATCGCGCCTCGGCCCCGTCGTCGACCGTCGGCGCAGCAGCGGTGCGCGGGGGGACGGGCGGCGGAGGAGAGGTATCGCGCGGCTCGTCCATCGCCGGGACGGGAACCGGGCGCCCGGACGGCGCGGCACTCGTCGCAGGCTCCGCAAACGCCTGTGCAACTGGGGCATGTGCAACTGGGACTGGCGCAACCGGTTCGGAACGGGGCTCTTCCACAGCTTCGTCACGCGGGGCAAGCTCGGGACCGGCCTGATACCAGCTATGCCGACACTTGGCGCAGCGCACCGTGCGCCCTTCCACACCGATCGCGCTGTCGGGAACGACATAGCGCGTCGAACAGGCGGGACAGGCGATTATCATGGATCGGGTTAAACATGCCCGCGCGCCCGGAAACAATAGCCACAGGCACACAGAATTGCGTCCACGGCCTTTTTTCCACATGCATTGACGCGTATGACGGCCCAAGGCACCTGACACGTACCGATTTGTGCCTCATCCGTGAATTTTCGTCCCTCCCGTCCAAAGAACCCCAGACCCCGCGACCATGAGTAAGCCTGATGCCGAAATCGTGCAGTTCGACAACGTCGGGCTACGCTATGGCACCGGCAAGGAAGTGCTGACCGACATTTCCTTCACGCTCTATCCTGGGCGGTTCTATTTCCTCACCGGCGCATCGGGCGCGGGCAAGACCAGCCTGTTGAAACTGCTCTATCTGGCGCAGCGCCCCTCGCGCGGGCTGATCCGCATGTTCGGCACCGACGCGATCACCCTGCCGCGCGAACGTTTGCCCGGATTTCGCCGCCGACTGGGCGTCGTGTTTCAGGATTTCCGACTGGTGCAGCACTTGTCAGCGTTCGACAATGTCGCGCTGCCGCTGCGCGTTGCAGGCGTCAGCGAGCGCGAAATTGCCAAGCCGGTCGATGAAATGCTCGACTGGGTGGGCCTCGCCGACCGCCGCCATGCGCGGCCCGCCACGTTGTCCGGCGGAGAACAGCAGCGCGTGGCGATCGCCCGCGCGGTCATCGCCCGGCCCGACATGCTGGTCGCCGACGAACCGACCGGCAACGTCGATCCGGAAATGGCGCTCAAGCTGTTGCAACTGTTTGAAAGCCTCAACCGGCTGGGCACGACCGTCGTGGTCGCAACGCACGATGTTCACCTGATCCGCAAAGTGCCCGAATCGCTGATCATGCGGCTCGACAAGGGGCGCCTGTCCGACCCGACCGGCGCGCTTCGCTATCCGCCGCGCCGCCCGTCGGGCGAAGCGGGACGGCCGCCGCTGGGGTTTGCCCCGGCATGAATGCAGCCGCCCTGTTCGGTTCGTTGCGCCGCTCGCGCGATGGTGACCCCGCGCTCCTTTCCGACACCCGAACGGCCGATCCCAGACTGGCCGATCCCAGATTGGGCAGCCCGATGCCGTGGGTCATCGCGATCGTCATCGCGCTGACGGTGATCGCAGCGGCGAGCGGGCTTGCCCTGCGCAACGCCGCCGCGCGCGCCAGTGCCGATCTCAACGGCGGGGTCACGGTGCAGATCGTCACGGCGGCCCCTGCCGACCGCAATCATCAGGCCGATGCCGCAGTGGCCATGCTGGAAAAGACGCCCGGCGTGATCGACGCGCGGCATGTCGCGCAAAGCGAGCTCGATACCCTGCTCGAACCATGGCTGGGCACGCGGCCGGGCGATACGATCGATGACCTGCCGATCCCGGCGCTGATCGATTTGCGCCTCGCCGGCCCGGCAACGCCCGCGCGCGTTGCCGCCTTGCGCGCGCGGATTGCCGGGGTTGCCCCTTCGGCGCGGGTCGATGCACAGGCGGCCTGGCTGACCCCGGTGTTTCGCGCGATCGCCACGCTGCAATGGCTGGCGGGCGGGCTGATCGCGCTGCTGGCGCTGGCGACGATCGCCGCCGTGGTGCTTTCGGCGCGCAATGCGCTGGTCAACCATCGCGAAACGATCGAAATCGTCCACATGCTGGGCGGCACCGATGCGCAGATCGCCCGCGTGTTTCAACACACGGCGGCGATGGATGCCGGGATCGGCGGCGTAATCGGGCTGATCACCGGCACTGTCGCGATCGTGATTCTGGGGCGGCAATTCAGCGCGCTGGGGTCGGGCATGGTCGGCGGTGCAGCGCTGGGCTGGGTCGATTGGCTGGTGATCGTACTGATCCCGCTCGGCGGCGTGGCGCTTGCCGTGCTGACCGCGCGACTGACTGTCCTTTCCGCCTTGCGGCGCATGTTGTAGGGTGCGGCTTATGCCTCGTTTGAAGCCGCCAGGCCTGTTTCGCCGCTTGCTGTCGCTGGTACTGCTGGTCTGGCTGCTCGGCTTTTTATGGTTCGCGCTGTTCCTGCCGCGTCCGGCGGGCGATACCCATACCGATGGAGTCATCGCGCTGACCGGCGGCACCGGGCGCATCGCGCGCGGGCTCGATGTCCTGCGCACAGGGCAGGCGCAGCGCATGCTCGTATCCGGGGTCGACAGCGAAGTTGCCCCGGCCCATTTCGCCGCCGGATATGGCGTGGCCCCCGCGCTTTTGGCCTGTTGCGTGACGCTCGGCTATGAATCGTTCGACACGCGCTCCAACGCGCGCGAGGCGGCGGGCTGGATCGCGCGGCACGATATCCGATCGGTGCGGCTGGTCACGACCGACTGGCACATGCGGCGCGCCGCGTTCGACCTGAAAGTCGCCGGCCCCAAGCAGCTGGTGATTATCGAGGACGCAGTGCCGTCGCACCCGTCGATGAAAGTGCTGTTCATCGAATACAACAAGTTCGTCGCCCGGATCGCGGCCTGGCTGGTCAATTGGCCCGAAGCGACGCGACCGCCTGGGTCGGGACATGGCAAGCACTGAAACGACCGTGTCCGATCGCCCCCCGACTTCGAGCCCCCCGACTTCGAGCGAAGTGCTGCGCAGCCTCGCCTTCTATGCCGTATTCTATTGCGGCAGCGTGGTGCTGGTATCGCTGAACATGCTGACCCTGCTGCTGCCGCCGGGCGCCTTGCTCATCATGGTCAGGGTGTGGTGCCGCTGGCATCGCTGGTGCTGTCGCCATTTGCTCGGCATTCGCGTCGTCGTCGAAGGGCGCATGCCCGATCATCCGGTGCTGGTGGCGATGCGCCACGAATCCTTCTTCGAAGCGATCGACTTGCCCAACCTGCTCAGGAATCCGATGATTTTTGCCAAGCAGGAATTGCTGTCGATCCCGCTATGGGGCCGACTGGGGCGGCGGTACGGGCTGATCGCGGTCGATCGCGATGCCGGTGCGCGCGCGTTGCGCTCGATGATCCGCGCAATGCGTGCCAACGGCGCCGCTGCCGAGCGCCCGCTGGTGATTTTCCCCGAAGGCACTCGCGTCCCCCATGGCGAGGTATGGCCGTTGCAAGCCGGGTTTGCCGGGCTTTACAAGATGGCCGGGCTGCCGATCGTGCCGATCGCGGTCGACAGCGGCCCGCTCTATCACCGCCGCTGGAAACGCGCCGGCGTGATCCGCTATCGCATCGGCACAGAGCTTCCCCCCGGCCTGCCGCGCGCGACAATCGAAACGGCCGTGCAAGAGGCGATCAACGTGCTGAACGCCTGAACGGCTGAACGGGGCTATTTCGCCCCGCTATGATCGCTGCGGCCGAAGTCTGGCCGCGCATCATCCTGCCCCATCTCGATGATCGAGCGGCGGATCGCGCGGGTGCGGGTGAAATGATCGAACAGCGTATCGCCGTCGCCGTCGCGAATCGCGGTCTCAAGCTCGGCAAGGTCGCGATTGAACCGGCCCAGCATGGCAAGCACCGCGTCGCGATTGGTCAGGAACACGTCGCGCCACATCGTCGGGTCCGACGCGGCAATGCGGGTAAAGTCGCGGAAACCCCCGGCGGAATACTTGATCACTTCGCTTTGCGTCACGCGTTCGAGGTCCGACGCCGTGCCGACAATCGTATAGGCAATCAGGTGCGGCAAATGACTGGTGACCGCGAGCACCAGATCATGGTGTTCCGCGTCCATGGTTTCGACGCGCGCGCCAAGCGCTTCCCACAGCGCGACGAGCCGCGCCAGATCGGCCTGATCGACATCGGCAGGCGGCGTCAGGATGCACCAGCGGTTGCGAAACAGCGTGGAAAATCCGGCATCCGGCCCGCTCTGTTCGGTCCCGGCGACCGGGTGTGCGGGAATGATCCGGTGCCCCGGCAAAGCGGCGGCCAGCGCGGCGGCAACGCCCGCCTTGCTCGATCCGACATCGCTGATCACGACACCAGCACCAAGCCCCGGCGCCATGGCGCGTGCGGCCTCGCCCATGGCGCCCACCGGCACGCACAGCACGACCAGATCGGCGCCCTCGACCGTTTCGGCCGGGCTGTCGGCAATGACATCGGCCAGCGCGATGTCGCGCGCGCGCAGGCGCACCGCCGGATCGGCATCATACCCCGAAATGCGGATCGCCGGCAAAGCGGCGCGCACCGCACGCGCCAGCGAACTGCCGAGCAAGCCGAGCCCGATCACCGCAACATGGCGAAACGGCAGGTCTTGCGCGCTCACGCCGCCCGGCCCGCCATCTGCGCCAGCGCGGCGGTGATCGCGTCCATCTGCTCGGCCGTGCCGATGGTCACGCGCAGACATTGCGGCAGCCCCTGCCCCGGCAACCACCGCGTGATATACCCGTGCTCCATCAGGCCGAGATAGGCCGCTTCGGCTGTCAACGCGCCGGAAAATTCGATCAGCACGAAATTGGCCTCGGTCGGCAGCGGACGCAGCCCGTGATTGCCGAGCGCCGTCAGGCTGGCGACAAAGCGCGCCCGTTCGCGCCGGTTGTGATCGCGCGAGCGCGCCACGAAATCCTGATCGCCCAGCGCCGCCAGCGCCGTTGCCTGCGCCGACAGCGACAGATTGAACGGCCCGCGAATGCGATTGAGCATGTCGACCAGCGCGGCATCACCGGTTGCCCAGCCGACGCGTTCGCCCGCCAGCCCATAGATCTTCGAAAAGGTGCGCGTGACCAGCACATTGCGCGCCGCCGAAGCGAGCACGAAGGCGCCGTCGTCATCGGCGGCATCGACATATTCGGCATAGGCCTGATCGATCACCAGCAGGATGTCGGGCCGCAGCCCCGCATGCAGCCGGGCAATCTCTTCGCGCCCGATATAGCTGCCGGTCGGGTTGTTGGGATTGGCAAGAAACACCACCCGCGTCGCGGGCGTCACCGCCGCCAGCAAGGCATCGACATCGGTGCCATAGTCGCGGTCGGGCGCGATCACCGGGGCCGCGCCGCAGCGCCGCGCCGCAATGTCATAGACCGAAAAGCCATAGCGCACGAACAGCACTTCGTCGCCCGGCCCGGCAAAGGCCTGCGCGGCAAGGTTGAGCAATTCGTCCGAGCCGGTGCCCATGACGATGTGCGAAGGGGCTATGCCGTGCAGCTTTCCCAGCGCTTCGCGCAAGGCGACGCTGTCGGGATCGGGATAGCGCGACTGCGCCCCTGCATGATGACGCGCCGCCTCTGCCGCGGGGCTCGTCCCGAGCGGATTTTCATTGGCCGACAGCTTGATCAGCGTGCGCCCGTCGGTCCCGGTCGATTTGCCCGGTACATAAGCATGGATCGCCGCGATCCATTCCTTGGGGCGCGGACGATCGGATGGCGGGGTCGATTGAAGCTCGGTCATGGCGCGCGGCCTTAACCGGGATCGGCGTCCAAGGAAACCGGCGAAAACGAGTCACGAAAAATGGGCCGGAAGACGTGTCTTCCGGCCCCAAGGTTGTTCGCAGGAGGAACAAGGTCTGGCGGGGTGGAGGGGGTGGGGAGAGGAACACCCCGCACCCACCCCGCCAAGCTGGCAAAGCTTCAATAGTTGTAGGCGCGCTCGCCGTGTTCGGTGATGTCGAGCCCTTCGCGTTCGGCTTCTTCGGCGGGGCGCAGGCCCAGCGTCTTGTCGATCACGAAAAAGAGGATTGCGGAAACCACGCCCGACCAGACCAGCGTGATCGCGACTGCTTCGAACTGCACGGTCAACTGCGCCAGAGTGCTGTAGCCCGTCGCCACGACCGACGGGAACTTGGTGTAATCGGTCACACCCTGTCCGCCGAGGGCCGGATTGGCGAGCACCGCCGTGGCGAGCGCCCCGGTGATCCCGCCGACGCAGTGAACGCCGAACACGTCGAGCGTATCGTCATACTTGAACTTGTTCTTCACCGTGGTGACGAAGAAAAAGCAGATCGGCGAAACGATCAGGCCCAGCACCAGCGAGGTCATCGGCGCGGCATAGCCCGAAGCCGGGGTCACCGCGACAAGGCCGGCAACCGCCCCCGACGCCGCACCGAGCATCGACGGTCGATTGTGGACGACTTGTTCGACCACCGCCCAGCTGACCGCTGCAGCGCACGTGGCGAGCATGGTGTTGACGAACGCGACCAGAGTCACGCCATTGGCTTCGAGGTTGGACCCGGCGTTGAAGCCGAACCAGCCCACCCACAACAGCGAAGCGCCGATCATCGTCATCGTCAGCGAGTGCGGCGGGGTGTTTTCCCGGCCAAACCCGACTCGCTTGCCGATCATCAGGCAGCCGACCATCCCGGCGATCCCGGCGTTGATGTGAACGACGGTGCCGCCGGCAAAGTCAAGCGCGCCCCAATGGTTGAGCAGGCCGGCTTCATTGGGCGTATCGGCCAGAAAGTCGGGGCCCGCCCAGTACCACACCATGTGCGCCACGGGATAATAGACCAGGATCGACCAGAGCACGACAAACACCATCAGCGGCGTGAACTTGATGCGTTCGGCAAACGAACCGACGATCAGCGCCGGGGTGATCATCGCAAACGTCATCTGAAAGACGAAATAGGCGAGTTCGGGGATATAGACGTTGTTCGAGAACGTCGCCGCGCTCGACGATCCGGTAATACCGATCATCAACGCCTTGGAAAAGCCGCCGATAAACGGCGTCAGGCCCGGCGTCGGGCCGGTGGTAAAGGCCATCGAATAGCCGATGGTGGCCCACAACAGGCCGCCGACCGCCACGATCATGAAAACCTGCATCAGCACGCTGAGCATGTTCTTGGTGCGCACCAGACCGCCGTAAAACAGCGCGAGGCCCGGAACGCTCATCATCAGGACAAGCACCGAGGATACCATCATCCAGGTGGTATCGCCCTTGTTGGTCATGGCCACCTGCTGGGCAGCAGTCGGCGCCTTTATCATCGCGGCTTGCGCGAAAGCAGTCGATGCGGTTGCGAGCGCGAGCCCCGTCCCCACAACGCCACTGATCATCTTGCGGATCATATGGTTTCCCTTCATGTCGGTCGTCTCCGCACCGTGTTTCACAGCGCCGGATCGCCGGTTTCACCGGTCCGGATACGTGTGGCAGAAACAAGATCGATCACAAAGATCTTGCCGTCGCCGATGGCTTCGGTGCTGGCGGTTTGCTGGATGGTTTCGATGATGCGCGGCGCAAGCTCGTCCGACGCGGCAATCTCCAGCTTGACCTTGGGCAACATGTTGGTGGTGTATTCGGCGCCGCGATAGATCTCGGTCTGGCCCTTTTGCCGCCCGAAACCCTTTACTTCCGACACCGTCATCCCGGCAACGCCCAACTCCGAGAGCGCTTCACGCACTTCGTCGAGCTTGAACGGCTTGATGATGGCGATGATGAATTTCATTCATACCCCCTCGAAAGGCTCCGACAGAAGCAAGATCGCCGGATACCACGAGAGAGCAATGCAAGGGGCGTGCCACATCAGGAATGACCCGGATCGGCTGATTTTGCGGAATGAAAGACGTGTCCGGCGACGCCAGCGCGCCCGATTCCCGGGCAGCCCCGACGCCGTGCCTAAATTTCAGGCACGGCGCTCACCCTGGATCTTACAGAAAATCCTTCAGCGTCGCGATGAAGCGGTCGAACTGGTCGTGGTGAAGCCAATGGCCGGCGTTGGCGAATTCGATCGCTTTGGCATTGCGGAAATGGCGGATGCGTCCGTCGCGTTCGGGATTGCCCGCCCACGAATCCGCGCCGTTGAGCAGCAAAGTGGGGCAGGTGATCGCCTCCCACAGCTCGTGCTTGCGCTCGGTCGAGATGTCATAGGGATGATCGATGTGGACGTAGGGATCGAATTTCCAGGTAAACGTGCCGTCCTCGTTGCGATTGATCCCGTGGATCGTGAGGTGTTTGGCCTGTTCGTCGGTCAGATAGGGGTTTTCCGCCTTCATGCGCGCATAGGCATCGCCCAGCGTGGCATAGCGGCGCGGCAGGCGGCCCGCCGCCTTGCGCTTTTCGGCGATATAGTCGCGCACGCGCCGGGCAAAGGGCACGTCCTTCATGCGCATTTCCCATTCGGGGGTGGGAAAGATCCCTTCGATCGCCACCAGTTTGCGCACGTCTTCGGGAAACAGCCCGGCATAGCGCAGCGACACATTGCCGCCCCACGAATGCGACACGATCGTCACCGGCGCGAGGCCGAGCTGATGAACCAGCTGCGCCAGGTCATAGACCATGTCCATCGTGCGGTAATTGCCGTCAGAGGCCCATTCGCTGTCGCCATGGCCGCGATGGTCGAGCGCGATGACATGCCAATCCTCGCGCAGCGCCTCGGCAGTCCAGTCCCAGCTGCGGCAATGATCGCGCCCGCCGTGGATCAGCAACAGCGGCGGCTTGTCCGCATTGCCCCAGTCGACATAGTGGAGCCGCAGGCGTTGCGACGTGAATGTGTTCGAGGTCGGTCCAAGCAGGTTCATGCGCCCTACCTGCCGCGCGCAGCCGCCTCTGGCAAGCCTCGCCTGCCCTGTCTCTCCCTGCTATCTCTCCTTCGTAGCCGAAAAGGTCAGCTCGGGATTGCGTTCCTGCTGATAGCCGACATCCCAGGCCGAGCGGGCCATGAACACGGCATCGCCGTCGCGGTCGCGCGCCAGATTCGACTTGTTGAAATCGGTAAAGCCCTTCAGCGCGGCATCGCTGCCCTTGAGCCAGCGCGCGGTGTCGAAAGGCGATGCTTCGAGCACGGCTTCGACCTTGTATTCCGCCTCAAGCCGCGAAATCAGCACGTCGAGCTGCAATTGCCCGACCACGCCGACAATCCACTGTGCGCCGATTTCGGGATAGAAGACCTGGATCACGCCTTCTTCGGACAAGTCGTCGAGCGCCTTGCGCAACTGCTTGGTCTTGGTCGGGTCTTTCAGAACAACGCGGCGCAGGATTTCCGGCGCGAAGTTGGGCAGGCCGGTAAAGCGCACATCGTTGCGTTCCGACAAAGTATCGCCGACGCGCAAAGTGCCGTGGTTGGGAATGCCGATGATGTCGCCCGCCTCGGCGGTGTCGGCGATTTCGCGGTCCTGGGCAAAGAACAGGATCGGCGAATGGACCGCGATCGGCTTGCCCAGCCCCGACGGGATCAGCTTCATGCCGCGCCGGAATGTGCCCGACACCAGCCGCATGAAGGCGATGCGGTCGCGGTGTTGCGGGTCCATGTTGGCCTGGACCTTGAACACGAAGCCGGTGACATCGGCGCGGTCGGGATCGATCATGCCGACATCCGACGATTGCGGGCGCGGCGGCGGCGCAAAGCGGGCGATCGCGTCGATCAGCTCGGCCACGCCGAAATTCTTGAGCGCCGACCCGAAATAGACCGGCGTCAGGTCGCCATGGCGATAGGCTTCGATATCGAACGCGGGATAGCCCACTTCGGCCAGCTCGATTTCCTCGGCAATCGCGGCGGGAATGTTCGCCCCTTCTGCGGGATCGCGGCGCCCCAGAAATTCGCGCGAATCGCCTTCGGGCCGCGCGATCGTGCGCGTAGCGAGGTCCATCACGCCTTCGAAAAGGCCGCCCATGCCGATCGGCCAGGACATCGGCACGACATCGAGCGCCAGGGCATCGGCCACTTCGTCCAATGTTTCGAATACGCTGCGCCCTTCACGGTCGACCTTGTTGACGAACGTGATGATCGGCACCGAGCGCATGCGGCACACTTCGAACAGCTTGCGCGTCTGCGGCTCGATGCCTTTGGCCGCGTCGATCACCATGATCGCCGAATCGACCGCGGTCAGCGTGCGATAGGTGTCTTCGGAAAAGTCTTCGTGGCCCGGCGTGTCGAGCAAGTTGAAGACGATGCCGTCTTTCTGGAATGTCATGACCGAGCTGGTCACCGAAATCCCGCGCTGTTGCTCGATTTTCATCCAGTCGGACCGCGCGCGCCGCGCCTGGCCCCGCGCCTTGACCTCTCCGGCAAGGTGAATCGCCCCGCCTTGCAGCAGCAGCTTTTCGGTGAGCGTGGTCTTCCCGGCGTCGGGATGCGAAATGATGGCAAAGGTACGGCGATTGGACATGACCAACGCCCCTAGAGCATCGCGCGAAAAAGTGGGAACCGGTTTTTTAGTTTGCGGCGAGACAGGATTGCAGTGCGCTGCTCTGGCCGCTGCTCAAGGCGCGGCCCCCGGCGGTGAACAGCCCGATCCGGCGTTCGTGCCCGTTGTCGGCGACGGCAAC
Source organism: Novosphingobium sp. Fuku2-ISO-50 (assembly GCF_001519055.1). GTDB lineage: Bacteria > Pseudomonadota > Alphaproteobacteria > Sphingomonadales > Sphingomonadaceae > Novosphingobium. The sequence goes on from NZ_KQ954287.1 coordinate 166,628, forward strand.
GCGCAAGCCAAAGGCGCTCGCCCGCATGACGTGGGTATCGCCCTGCCATGCGCCAAGGCCAAGACCCGAAGCCAGACAATCGCGCAAGGTCTCGCTCGAAACTTTGCTGGTCGCGCGCACCACCAGCCTCTCGCCGCCGCGCGACACCACTGTGGCCACCCCCGCCACCGCGACGAGGATCAGCAGCAACGCGGCAAAGACACCATACCGCCGCACGATCACGCGGCATTGACCGTGATCGAAAGGCGGAACGAGCGTGCTTCGCCCGGCCCAAGGATGACAAGGCCCGGCTTGACGGTAAATTCGCCGTCGAAACCCTGCGGATCGGCATGCCCCTGCCAGGGCTCGATGCAGATATAGCGCGCGCCCGGCACCTGCCACAGCCCGAGCATCGGCGTATCGGGAAAGGCGAGATCGAGCGAGGCGCCGCCCGGCGCGCCATAGCGCAGCGCGCGGCTGTGCAGCTCTGTCCAGATCAGCGCGTCGGCGCGAAACAGCACTGCGTCGAGCGGCAGGTCGCGGCCCTTGACCGGGCTCGGCTCCGCTTCGGGCAAGAGCAGCCCGGTGTCGCGCGCAACCCGGCGCACCGGCTGCGGCTCGGGCTCGGCAAACGTCAGACTATACGCGCTTTTGTCCGCATTGCCGGGCAGCGGCCAGGCAAAGGCGGGGTGATAGCCAAAGCTGAACGGCAAAGCCCCCTCGCCGGAATTGGTCACTTCGGCCACGATATCGAGCCGCCGGCCGTCAAGGCGAAAGACCATGTCGAGCTGAAAGGCGAACGGATAGACCTCGCGCGTGGCTGCGCTGTCGCAGAGGCGAAAGCGGGCATGATCCGCCCCCTGTTCGACCAGCGAAAAGCGCGTGCGCCGGGCAAAGCCGTGACGCGGGAGGCCATAATCGCGACCATCGACCACCAGCCGGTCCTGCGCCAAGGAGCCGACCACCGGAAACAGGATTGGCGCATGGCCGCTCCAGAACGCCGGGTCGGCATCGGTCATATATTCGGCGCCCGCCGCGTCGGTCAGCGACCACAGCTCCGCGCCGACCGGATTGATCCGCGCCGACAGCGCATCGGACGCAATCGCGATCGGCGCATCGGCCATTATCCGCGCAGGCTGCCCCCGAGCTTGGCGACAGATGCCACGATGCGATCGGCAATCGCTTTCAACGCGGCTTCGTCATAGCTCTTGTCGACCGGCTGCAAGGTCACTTCGACCGCCAGACTGCGCTGCCCTTCGGGCACGCCCTGCCCCCGGAAATCGTCGAACACGCGCACCGCGACGATATTGGCCTTGTCCGCCCCGCGCACCGCGCGCACGATGTCGCCCGCCGGTCGGTCAAGCCCGACGAGGAAGGCGAAATCGCGCGTCACCGCCTGCAACGCGGGCGGCGCATAAGCGGCGCGGGCAAATCCGGCGGCGGACTTTTTGGCGGGCAGACGGTCGAGGAACAGTTCGACCACCGCGACCGGCGCGGACAAGTCAAACGCCTTGAGCGTCGCGGGGTGAAGCATGCCGAACCGCGCGAGCACGGTCTTGGGCCCCAGCCGCAAAGTCGCCGACTGGCCGGGGTGAAATTGCGCCCCCGCCTCGCCCATGACCATCAGGTTGTCCACTGGCGCGCCCGCTTCGGCGAGCAGCGCAAGCGCCTCGGCCTTGGCATCGAAGGCATCGAACGGCACCGCCTTGCCCTGGGCCCAGCCGCGCGGGGCTCGTTCGCCGGCGAGCACGATCGCCAGACTCGGCGCCTCGGCGCTCGCCCCGCCCGCGCCGCGCAGATAGCGGCGCCCGATCTCGAACAGGCGCACGCTCGCCGCGCCGCGATCGCAATTGCGCCGCGCCGCCGTCAGCAGGCCGGGCAACAGCGAGGGCCGCATGACTTTCAGATCTTCGGAAATCGGATTGGCCAGACTCCACAGCGCCTGATCGGGCTCAGCAAAATGCGCCGCTTCGGCTTCGGGCAGGAACGACCAGGTTACCGCCTCGTTGCTCCCGCGCGCCGCCGCCGCGCGCCGCAAGCGCCGTTCGAGCGCCTGCGCCGGGGTTGCGGTCGGCTTGGCCACCCCAGCCGCGCGCGGCAAGGGCGTGGAGGGCACGGCATCGAGCCCGTGAACCCGAATCACTTCCTCGACGATGTCCGCTGCGCCATCGATGTCGGGTCGCCAGCCGGGCACGGCCACGCGCCACAGCCCTTCGCCCGTCACGCCAAAGCCCAGCGCGCCAAGGATACGGCGCTGTTCGGCCTGCGGCAGATCGACTCCGCCCAGACGCCCGGCCAGCGCGGGATCGTAGGCCACCAGCTTGTCGGCCGCAGGCGGGTGCCCCGCGCGCACGACATGGCTCGGCTCGCCGCCGCAGATATCGAGGATCAGCGCGGTCAAAAGGTCGAGCCCGGTATCGAGAAAGCCCGGATCGACCCCGCGTTCAAAACGGCTGCGCGCATCGGAAGTCAGCGCCAGCGCCTGCCCGGTGCGGGCAATCGCGGCGGGATCGAAATAGGCCACTTCGAGCAGAACATCGGTGGTCGTCTCGGTGCAGCCTGAATGTTCGCCGCCCATGATCCCGGCGACATCGTGAACCCCGGCATCGTCGGCGATCACCGTCATCGACGGATCGAGCGTATATTCGCGCCCGTTGAGCGCCAGCACGGTTTCGCCCGCGCGCGCCTTGCGCGCAACGACCGCGCCGGTCAGCGTGCTCAGGTCATAGGCGTGCGCCGGACGACCAAACCCGAGCATGACAAAGTTGGTGATATCGACCAGCGCCGAAATCGGACGCTGCCCGGCGCCTTTGAGCGCGTCCTGCAGCCATTGCGGGCTCGGCCCGTTGCGCAAGGCTCGAATGACCCGCCCATGGAAGGCGGGGCACCCTTGCGGGTCGTCGGTGCGGATTTCGATCGGGCAGGGAAAGCCGCCTTCGACCGGCTCGACCGCGATCGGCTGCAACGTGCCGACCCCGGCGGCGGCGAGATCGCGGGCAATGCCGTAGACCCCCATGCAATCGGGGCGGTTGGGCGTGATCGCCACGTCAAACACCGGGTCCGATCCGATATAATCGGCAAAGCTCCGGCCGATCGGCGCCTCGGCGGGCAGCTCGATGATGCCGTCGTGTTCTTCGCCAAGCCCCAGCTCGCGCGTCGAACACATCATGCCGTTGGATTCGACGCCGCGAATCGCGCTCTTGCGCAATTCCATGCCGTTGGCCGGAACCACCGCGCCGGGCAGGCCGAGCACGCCGATCAGGCCCGCGCGGGCATTGGGGGCGCCACAGACCACCTGCAACGGTTGGCCATCGCCAAGGTCCACCGACAGCACTTGCAGCTTGTCCGCCTGCGGATGGCGCTCTGCCGTCAGCACGCGGGCAATGCGAAACGCCGACAGCGCCGCCGCCGCATCGCTGACGCTTTCGATTTCAAGCCCGAGTGAAGTCAGCGCGCGGGCGATCGTGGCCGCATCGGCGGTGGTATCGAGATAGCGGCGAAGCCAGGACAGGGCGAACTTCATGGCCGCACTCCCACGCCGCCCGACAGCGTCGGCACATCAAGCGCAGCAAAACCATAATGCGACAGCCAGCGGGCATCGCCGTCAAAGAACGCGCGCAAGTCATCCATCCCGTATTTGAGCATGGCCAGCCGGTCGACCCCGGTGCCAAAGGCAAACCCCTGCCATTCGTCGGGATCGAGCCCGCCCGCCGCGATCACATGACGGTTGACCATGCCCGAGCCGAGCACTTCCATCCAGCCGCCGTCGGCCGTGTCGCCGCCGCCGCCGATCACGCGCTTGCCGCCCACCAGCGTATAGCCGACATCGACTTCGACCGAGGGCTCGGTAAACGGGAAATAGCTCGGCCGCAGCCGCAGGACGATGTCCTCACGCTCGAAAAACGCCTTGAGAAAGGTTTCCAGCGTCCATTTCAGGTGTCCGAGGTGAATCCCCTTGTCGATCACCAGCCCTTCGATCTGGTGAAACATCGGCGTGTGCGTGGCATCGCTGTCCGAGCGATAGACCCGGCCCGGCGCGATGATCCGCAAAGGCGCGCCTGCGCCCAGCATCGTGCGGATCTGCACCGGCGAGGTGTGTGTGCGCAACAGCATCGAGCGGCCCGCATCGTCGCGATCGGGGAAATAGAAGGTATCGTGCATCGCGCGCGCCGGATGCGTTTCGGGCATGTTGAGCGCGGTGAAATTGTGCCAGTCGTCTTCGATTTCGGGCCCGCTGGCGACGGCAAAGCCCATATCGGCGAAAATCTCGGCCAGTTCGTCCATCACCTGGGAAACCGGGTGGACCGATCCGCGCGGGGTTTCGGGTGCGGGCAGCGACAGATCGACGCGTTCGGCGGCCAGCCGGGCATCGAGCGCGGCGTTTTCCAGCGCCCCCTTGCGCGCGGCAAGCGCCGCGGTGACCTGTTCGCGCGTGGCATGGATGCGCGGCCCTTCGGCCTGACGCTGATCGGGAGTCATGCTCCCCAGCGTCTTGAGCAGGGCCGAAACCCAGCCTTGTTTGCCCAATGCGGCAACGCGCAAGGCTTCGACCGCATCAAGCGTGTCGGCTGCGGCAATCGCCGCCAAAGTCTGATCAAGTTGTTCCATGATGCCCGGCTCGCTAGCGTCAATCGCGCCGGAATCCAACCAAAAGAGCGGCCCAAAGCAAAGGGCGCCGTCCTTGCGGACGACGCCCTTGCCAAATTTGACGCTTTCCGACGCGATCAGGCGGCGGGGAGCGCTGCCTTCGCCTGCGCGATGATGGCGGTGAAAATGCCGCCTTCGTTCATCGCCAGATCGGCCATCGACTTGCGATCGAGTTCGATCCCGGCCAGCTTGGTGCCGTGAATGAACTGCGAATAGGTCAGGCCTTCGGCGCGAACGGCCGCGTTGATACGCTGAATCCACAGGGCGCGGAACGTACGCTTTTTGACCTTGCGGTCGCGATAAGCATACTGGCCGGCCTTTTCGACGGCCTGGCGCGCGACGCGGATGGTATTCTTGCGCCGGCCGCGATAGCCCTTGGCGGCATCAAGAAGACGCTTGTGCTTGGTGCGGGTAGTAGTACCGCGCTTGATACGGGGCATCTGTCAGTCTCCTCAGTTGAGCCCGTAGGGCGCCCACTTCTTGATCACCTTTGCATCCGCATCGGAGATCACTTCAGTGCCGCGGTTCTGACGGATGTACTTGGCATTGTGGCTCATCAGGCGGTGACGCTTGCCGGCAACGCCGTGCTTCACTTTGCCCGACGCGGTGATCTTGAAGCGCTTCTTCACACCGCTCTTGGTCTTGAGCTTGGGCATTTTCGTCTCCTCGGTTTCTGGCAGCCTGAACTCGCCGTGGCAGCCCTGATGGCCAGGCGAATCTCATGCGGCGTGCCGGATGAAGCTGGGGCCCTTAGGCACCGCCGCACCAAAAGGCAAGCGGATTGGGCCTGAAAGCGATCCTTACCCCCGACCAATCGCGCTGCGGTCGAACGGAGTGGTCTGGTAGACTTCGTTGATCCAGTTGCCGAACAGGATGTGCCCGTTGCCGCGCCAGGTGTTGAGCGGGCGCGCCGCGGGGTCGTCGCCGGGGAAATAGTGGCGGGGCACATAGGCGCCTTCGTCGCGGGCATATTCATTGGCCAGCGTCAGCGTGTCGTATTCGAGATGGTTGAACATGTGCAGCGCGCGGTGCGCCGGATCGTCGATCAGGCACAGGCCCACTTCGTCGCTTTCCGCCAGCACGGTCAGCCCGGCATTCTTCGGCAGATCTTCGGCGCGCACTTCGCTCCAGCGCGAGACGGGCACATCGAAACGGTCGGGCAATCCGCGCAGCCAGGGCGTGGCCGGCGCGCGGTTCCAGTGCGCAAACACGCCCGAAGCCTTGGTATCGAGCGTGTGCTTGTCGACGCCGTGAAAGTGATAGAGCGCGGCCATCGCCCCCCAGCATACCGTCAGCATGCGGTGGACATTGGTCTGGCTCCAGTCGAAAATCCGGGCCAGTTCATCCCAATAGGTCACTTGCGTATAGGGGATGGTTTCGACCGGCGCGCCGGTGACGATCAGGCCGTCGAACTTTTCCGCGCCCACGTCGCTCCACGGGCGATAGAATTCGGCGATATGCCCGGCGGCGGTGTTCTTGCTGACATGGTCCGAGATCCGCAGCAGTTCCAGATCCACCTGCAAGGGCGTCGCGCCGAGCACGCGCGCGATCTGCGTTTCGGTGGTGATCTTGTCCGGCATCAGGTTCAGCAACGCGATGCGCAAGGGGCGAATGTCCTGCCGCGCCGCCTCGGACTCGCTCATCACGATCACGCCTTCGGCTTCGAGCGTGCGGCGAGCGGGCAGGTTGTCGGCAATGCGAATCGGCACGGGGGGTTCCTCTATCGGGGGCAACCGGACAGGGGACGCCATCGGCGCAGACAGGAATGGGGGCATTGGCTCCGTTTGGTTGCCGCTGCGGCCACATCCCTTCGCTTGCGCAAAGGCGCCACCTTGCCCGGATACCGGCAGGTTGGCGTCGGGATACGAGATCCCAACTCTTGATGCTGGCCGTGATTTAGGCGCAGCGGCGCCCGATTGCAACCGTAGCCGTCAATGCCCGCAGGCGAGCGCTTCGACCACATCGTCCAGACGCGCCGGATCGCCCAGCGCCAGGACATGCCCGCTGGTGCCATTGCGCAAGGGCTCTCCGGTCCAGTCGGCCATGACCCCGCCCGCGCCTTCGACCACCGGCACCAGCGCCGCCCAGTCGTAAACCTTGAGATTGGATTCGCACACGACGTCGAGATGCCCGCTCGCCAGCATCGCATAGTTGTAGCAATCGCCGCCCATGACCATGCGTTTGTGATCGGTCTTTGCCGCCAGCGCCATGAAGTGTTCGCCGTCGTGGTCGCTGAAATAGTGCGGCCCGGTCGTGGCAATCGCAGCTTCGGCCAGCGAAGGACAAGGCCGCGTGCGCACTTCGCGCCCGTTGAACAGCGTCGGCTGGCCGATCACGCCGATCCAGCGCTCCTTGAGAATCGGCTGATCGATCACGCCGAGCACGGGAAAGCCATCGACCAGAAGCGCAATCAGCGTGCCGAACAGCGGGCGCCCGGCGACAAAGCCGGTGGTGCCGTCGATCGGATCGAGCACCCATTCGCGGCCCGACGTGCCCGGCGCCACGCCGAATTCTTCACCGATCACGCCGTCGCCGGGCATTTGCGCGGCCAGGATCGCGCGCATGGCCTCTTCGGCGGCGCGGTCGGCGGCGGTCACCGGCGTCTTGTCCCCCTTGCGCTCGAACGCGGCGGCGCGAAAATGGGGGCGGATGGCGGCCCCTGCGGCATCGGCAAGACGGTGGGCGAGAGCGATTTCGGCGTCGAGTTTCATGGTCCAGCGGCATGGCAATCAGGGCGGGCAAGGTCAAGCGGATGCAGCGGCCACGGCGCGACCGACCAGACGACATCACCATTTTGGCAGGATGCCCGCTTGACCAAGGGTGATCATTTTGCCCATTCCCTATATCGTGGTCCGTAGCAGGAAAGCCGCAAGGGGGCGTCCGATCCGATGAATCGTCCGACTTCCCCTGTCGCAGACGCCGGCACGTCGCTGCGCGGCGTTGGCATTTCGCTGCGCGGCGCCGGCATTTCGTTGCGCGGCGCTGGCGCGCACGATGGTCGGCCCAGACCCTTCAGCCGCGCACCGGCAGCCGACCTTGCCCCCTGGGTCGCGCGGTTTTATGTTTCGAGCGTTGCCTTGGCCGACGGGTATGTCCTGTCCTGCGGGGTGTTCAGCGAAAGCGCGAATTTGCGCATCCAGCTTGATGGGGACTGGCGCGCGCAAAGCGCCGACGGGCTTGAAGTGCGCGGGCGCGACGCAATCCTGTTTGGCCCGCAATCGCGGCGCATGCCGATCGAGGTGCGCGGCGGATTTACCAGCGTGGGTATCGCGTTTCGCCCAGGCGCAGTGCGCATGCTGGGCAAGCTGTCGGAAAACACCATTGTCGATCGCCTGACCGACCCGACACAGATCGGTATCGCCCCTGCGTCATGGCTCGACTTGTTTACCCCCGATGCCGGGCACGAGGAATGGTGCCAACGCATGGAGCAGGCCTTGCGTGCGATCATCGCGCAGCGCGCAGCGGGCGCGCCCGACCCGGTCAGCGCCCTGTTCGAGCGGATCAGCTATATCAATCCGTCGATGACGGTCGCCCAGTGCGCGGCGGACCTCGGCGTCGAGATCAGGCGATTGGAGCGCATTGTCCGGCGCGATTTCGGAATGACTCCGAAACAGGTTCTGCGCCGCGCCCGCGCGCTCGACGTGGCCAGCCACTTGCGCGGGGTGGCCGACCACGACGAGGCCGAGGCGCTGATGCTGCGCTATTACGACCAGAGCCACCTGAACCGCGATTTCACCGCATTGATCGGGCTGAGCCCGCGCCAGTTTGCCAAACAGCCGCAACCGCTGATGACGCTGTGCCTCGAAACGCGCCAATCGCGCCGACTGGAAATACTCGAGCGCATCGCGCCGGGCGAATCGCCGCCCTGGCACGCACCCGTACCCGATGACTGATCCGGGCCTGCGCAGGCAGGCGCCGGACCGGTCCTGCCTCAATCGAACCCCGCCTCAGTCGAACCCCGCCTCAATCAAACCCCGCCTCAATCAAACAGGGAGCTGACCGAGCTTTCGTCGGCAATACGGCGCACCGCTTCGCCGATCAGCGGCGCGATCGTCAGCACGCGGATGCGGTCGCAGTCGCGCGTCGCCTCGGTCGGCAGGATGGTGTCGGTGATCACCAGTTCCTTGAGCGCGGAATTGCCGACGCGCGCGACCGCGCCACCCGACAGGACGCCGTGCGTGATATAGGCGGCAACGCCTTTGGCACCGGCATCGAGCAGGGCCTGCGCCGCGTTGCACAGCGTACCGCCCGAATCGATGATATCGTCGATCAGGATGCACATGCGATCCTTGACCTCGCCGATGATGTTCATCACTTCGGACTGGCCGGGGCGATCGCGACGCTTGTCGACAATGGCCAGCGGCGCGTTGTTGAGCCGCTTCGCCAGCGCGCGGGCGCGGACCACACCGCCGACGTCGGGCGAGACCACCATCAGCCCTTCATGGCCATAGCGGGTCTGGATGTCGGCGGCCATGACCGGCGCGGCAAACAGGTTATCCGTCGGGATGTCGAAAAAGCCCTGGATCTGCCCGGCGTGCAAGTCGACCGCGAGCACGCGGTCGGCGCCTGCCGTGGTGATCAGATTGGCGACCAGCTTGGCCGAAATCGGGGTGCGCGGGCCGGGCTTGCGGTCCTGCCGGGCATAGCCGAAATAGGGCACAACGGCCGTGATCCGCTTGGCCGAGGCGCGGCGCAGCGCATCGATGCAGATCAGCAGTTCGAGCAAATTGTCATTGGCCGGAAAGCTGGTCGACTGAACGATGAACACGTCTTCGCCGCGCACGTTCTCGTGGATTTCGACGAAGACTTCCTCGTCGGCAAAGCGCCGCACCGAAGCCTCGGTCAGCGGCAGTTCCAGATAGGCCGCAATGGCCCGCGCGAGCGGCAGGTTGCCGTTGCCCGACATGATCTTCATGGGTTGCCTGCTTTCGTCCCTAGTGACCAAGCTCAATTGACCAAGCTCAAATCGCCCTGTTGCCGGGCGTCGACCTGCGTGTTGCCCTGCCGTTGCGAATCGGCAGGATGCGCTTGGCCGGGGCCTTAGCCCATGATGACAGCTTTGCAACACATCGGAAGGTCACGAGCGGTGGACAGCGCTTGATGCAGGCCCCATTTGGACCGTAGGATAGCGATGCGGCGCGGCACCGGCCCGCTTTCCAACCCGACCGGCCGACGACGGGCGCCTTGTGCGCGGTCGGGTGGGCGAGCGGGCCGGTGCCGCGCTTCATAATTCGCCCCTTCGCGAATTATGCCAAAGACTTGACGGGACATCATGGCCGACAGACTGATCATCACGCTTGCCCAGCTCAACCAGCAGGTTGGCGATCTTGCCGCCAATGCCGCGTCAGTGCGCCGCGTCCGGGCCGAAGCGCGCGACAGCGATCTCATCGTCTTTCCCGAAATGCACCTCATCGGCTATCCGCCCGAGGATCTGATCCAGAAACCCGCGCTGATCGAACGCGCCGCGCAGGAACTTGAAAAGCTGGCGCGCGAAACCGCCGACGGCGGCCCTGCACTGCTCGTCGGCAGTGTGTTCGTGCGCGATGGCGCGCTTCACAACGGGGTCGCGCTGCTCGAAGGCGGACGGATCGCGGCGGTGCGTTTCAAGTACGAATTGCCCAATTACGGCACATTTGACGAAAAACGCTATTTCCTGCCCGGCCCGCTGCCCGAACCGGTGCTGTTCAAGGGCGCGATGCTTGGCCTGCCGATCTGCGAAGACATCTGGCACCCCGACGTCTGCCGCCACCTTGCGCAACTGGGCGCGGAAATCTTCATCTGCGTCAATGGCAGCCCCTATGAAATCGACAAGGACGTGCTGCGCATCGATGGCGTGGCCAAGCGCCGCGCGATCGATACCGGCATTCCGCTCGCCTATCTCAACCGCGTCGGCGGGCAGGACGAGATCGTGTTCGACGGGGCCAGCTTTGTCGTCGGCCCCGAAGGCGCGCTGTGGGTCCAGGCGCCCGATTGGGAAGAAGCGGTGATCCGCACCGAATGGAACCGGGTCAGCGTCGGAGCGGGCGGCAGCCGGTGGCGCTGCAAGGCGGGCGAACTCGCCGAACCGACGGAACATCCCGAAGACATCTATTGCGCGATGGTCCTGGGCCTGCGCGATTACGTCGACAAGAACAGGTTCCCCGGCGTCGTGCTCGGCCTGTCGGGCGGAATCGATTCGGCGATCACCGCCGCGATCGCCGTCGATGCGCTGGGCGCAGACCGCGTGTGGTGCGTCATGCTGCCCAGCCGCTATACCAGCCAGGAAAGCCTCGATGACGCCGCCGCTTGCGCGGCGCTGCTCGGCACCCGGCTCGACACCATCCCGATCGAGCCTGCCGTTGCCGGGTTTTCCGCCATGCTGGCGCCGGTCTTTGCCGATCGCGCGCCCGACCTTACCGAAGAAAACCTGCAATCGCGCATTCGCGGCACGACCTTGATGGCGCTGTCGAACAAGTTCGGCCCGATGCTGATCACCACCGGCAACAAGAGCGAGATGAGCGTCGGCTATGCGACGATCTATGGCGACATGAACGGCGGCTACAACCCGATCAAGGACGCCTACAAGACCACGGTCTTTGCCATTTCGGAATGGCGCAACACCCGCCGGCCCAAGATCGGGCTCGGCCCCGACGGCCCGGTCATGCCCGAACGCATCCTGACCAAGCCGCCCAGCGCCGAATTGCGCCCCGATCAGAAGGATTCTGATTCGCTGCCCGACTATCCGGTGCTCGATGCCATCCTCAATGACCTGATCGAACAGGAACGCAGCGTCGACCAGATCGTGGCCGAAGGTTTTGACCGCGCCACGGTCGAACGCATCGAACGCCTGCTCCATATCGCCGAATACAAGCGCCGCCAGGCCCCGCCGGGGGTCAAGCTGGGCATGCGCAATTTCGGCCGCGACCGGCGTTACCCGATCACCCATGGATTTCGCACGGCGTGATGGTCTGGCGCGCGCCGGTCGAAACGCTATAGGGCAGGCATGACCGTCGTCACGCGCTTCGCCCCTTCGCCCACTGGCCGGCTGCATGTCGGCAACATTCGCGCCGCCTTGCACAATTGGCTGCTGGCAAAGCGCCATGGCGGGCGCTTCCTGCTGCGCATCGATGACACCGATGCCGAACGCAGCCGGGAAGAGCATGTCGTCGCGATCCGCGCCGACCTCGCCTGGCTTGGGCTGCATCCCGATGCCGAAGAGCGCCAGTCGGCGCGTTTTGCGATCTACGAGGCGGCGTTCGAGCGGCTGATCGCGGGGGGCCGCGTCTATCGCTGCTATGAGACACAGGCCGAGCTCGATCTGCGGCGCAAGGTGCTGCTCTCGCGCGGGCTGCCGCCGATCTATGACCGCGCCGCGCTTGCCCTGACCGAAGCGGACCATGCCGCGCGCGCTGCGGCCGGAGAGACGCCGCACTGGCGGTTTCTGCTCGACCACGACACGCCGATCGCCTGGCACGACGGGATTCGCGGGGAGCAGCATTTCGATCCGCGCCAGATGTCCGACCCGGTGGTGCGCCGCGGCGACGGATCGTGGCTCTATATGCTGCCCAGCGTGATCGACGATGTCGACATGGGCGTCACCGACGTCCTGCGCGGCGAGGACCATGTGTCGAACACCGCGACGCAAATCCAAATGTTCACGGCGCTCGGCGCCGCGCTCCCCCGCTTTGCCCATGCCGCGCTGCTGACCGGGGCCGAGGGCAAGCTGTCAAAACGGCTCGGCGCGCTGGGCATTGCCGACTTGCGCGACGCGGGGATCGAGCCCGAAGCGATCGTTGCCTTGCTCGCCCGGCTGGGCACTGCCGACCCGATCGACCCCACGCTCGATGCCGATGAGCTGGCCGCCGCGTTCGACCTGTCGCGCTTTGGCCGCGCGCCCGCCCGGTTTGACGAGGCGGAACTGGACCGCATCAACGCCGCCGTGATCCATCGCCTGCCTTTTGCACACGTTGCCGAGCGCCTGCCGCAAGGCATGGATGAGGCGGCATGGCTGGCGATCCGCCCGAATCTCGCCCGCGTAGCCGAAGGCGCCGACTGGTGGCAAGTGATCAAGGGGCCGATCGTGACCGGGGAACGCGACTCGGAAACCGGCGCCTATCTGGCGACGGCGGCGGCGATCGCTGCCGGGCTGGACTGGGCAAACGACCCGTGGAGCGCGCTGACCGCCGCGCTCAAGGACGCAACCGGGCGCAAGGGCAAGGCGCTGTTCCTGCCGCTGCGCCAGGCGCTGACCGGCATGGACCATGGGCCCGACATGAAGGCCCTGCTGCCGCTGATCGCGCGTGAAGAGGCCGTCAAGCGACTCAGCCTGTGAGGCGTAAGGAAATGTGGGTGGGGGGCGTAAGGCGTCAGGCCCGCCCCGTTGCCCCGACCAGATGCGCCGGGTCGATTCCCTCGCCGCGCCAGGTCGCCCGCCAGCGCGTCGCCGCCGGCGTGTCAAACAGGATCGCCGAGGCGCCGGTCGCGGCATACCAGCCGTGCTGGCGCATTTCGCCTTCGAGTTGCCCCGCGCCCCAACCGGCATAGCCCAGCGCCACCAGCCACTGCGCCGGCCCGCCCCCTTCGGCAATCGCGCGCAAGACTTCGAGCGAGGCGCTCAGGCTCCATTGGTCCGACACCGGCAAAGTGCCCGGCGCCTCCCAGGCGGCGCTGTGCAGGACAAAGCCGCGCTGTTGCTCGACCGGCCCGCCCGCGTGAATCGGCACATCGGGCGCCGCGCCGGGTTCGATCCCGATGTCGGCGAGCAGCCCGTGCAGGCTGACCCCCGGATGGATCGCGCCGATCCCGATACCCAGCGCGCCCTTGGCATCATGCACGCACATCGCGATCACCGCGTGATCAAAACGCGGATCGCCCATGCCGGGCATGGCGAGCAGGAGCGAACCGGCAAGATAACGCGCTTCGGTCATGGCGCGATGATACGCCCGCCGACGGCGAATGGAAGCGCTCTCACGCGGCGGCCTTGCCGCTGCTGCCGCCCGCCGCCTCGATCAGACGCCGCTCGATCGTGCGCAAGCGGCTGTCGCCGGTCACCTTGCTGCCCAGGACATCCGTGACATAGAACGTGTCGACCGCGCGTTCGCCATACGTCGCGATATGCGCCGAATGCACGATCAGCCGCGCCTCGAACAGCGCACGCGCCAGCCGGCTGAGCAGCGCCGGACGGTCGAGCGCACCGATCTCGATCACCGTAAACCGATCCGAAGCCTTGTGATCGAAAATGACGATGGGATGGACTTCGAACGCCTCGGCGCGCGGGCGGGCCAGCGGACGCGCGGCGAGCTGGGGCAAGAGCTTGCCCTTGTTGGCCAGAGCGTCGGCGATCGCGGACTTGAGCCGGGCGATCTGGTTTTCCTCGTTGAGCGGGCGGCCAAGCGGATCCTGCACAAGGAAATTGTCCAGCGCGACGCCGTTGCGCGTGGTGTGAATGCGCGCGTCGATGATGTTGCCCCCGGCGAGATGGATACCCCCGGCGATACGATAGAACAGCCCCGGATGGTCGGCAGCGATCACCGTGACCAGCGTCGCACCGCGCGCGGGATAATAGCGCGCCTCGACCGACAGCGGTTCATCGAGCGCAATGTCGAGCTGTTGCAGATTCATCGCGATGATGTCTTCGGGCTCGGCGATCCAGTAGGCGTCGAGCAATTGCCGCCCGACCGTGCCGATCAGCGCGTCGCGTTCCTTGAGCAGCCCGGCCACGGCCTTTTTCTTGGCGGCGATGCGTTCGGCCCGACCGAATTGCTTGTGCCCGAGCCGCAGGACTTCGTGCGCGGCGACATAGAGATCGCCGAGCAATTGCCGCTTCCACGAATTCCAGATGCCCGGCCCGACCGCGCGGATGTCGACGATCGTCAAAAGCAGCAAGAGGCGCAGGCGTTCGGCGCTCTGCACTTGCCCGGCGAAATCGGCGATCGTCTTGTAATCGGCCAGATCGCGCTTGAACGCGGTCGCGCTCATCAGCAAGTGCCAGCGCACCAGCCAGGCGACCATCTCGGTCTCGGCGGGCCCCATGCCCAGCCGCGGGCACAGTTTCATCGCGATCTCTGCGCCGAGCACCGAATGATCGCCGCTGCGCCCTTTGGCAATGTCGTGCAGCAAAGTCGCGACATAGAGCACCCGGCGCGAGGCAATTTCGCCGATCACTTCGGTCGCCAGCGGATGCTGCTCGCCTTCTTCGCCCTTTTCGATCCGCGACAAGAGGCCGATGGCGCGGATCGTATGCTCGTCGACGGTATAATGGTGATACATGTCGAACTGCATCTGCGCGATGACCCGGCCGAAATCGGGGATGAAGCGGCCGAACACCCCGGCCTCGCTCATCCAGCGCAAGACCGTTTCGGGATCGCGGCGGCTGGTCAGAATGTCCATGAACATCTGGTTGGCGCGTGGATCGCGCCGCACGGCGGCATCGATCAGCCCGGCGTCGCGGTGCGCCTGGCGCATCGTTTCGGGATGGATTTCCATGCTTTCGCGATCAGCGACATGAAACAGCTCGATCAGCCGCACCGGATCATGGGCAAAGAAATCGTCGGCTCCGGCGGCCACTTTGTCGGCCACGACGGCAAACGCGCCGATCTTGCGCCGCGCCCGCCGCCGGGCGCGCAGCTTGGCAAAAAAGCCCATGCGCTGCGCCGCCCATTGCTCGTCGAGCTGGGCAAGGAACACGCCGGTCAGCGATCCCACTTGCCGCGCATGCAGGAAGAACAAGTGCATGAAGCGTTCGACCCCGCTCTTGCCAGGGCGGTCGGCAAAATTCATGCGCGTGGCAACTTCGCGCTGCAAGTCAAAGGTCAGCCGGTCTTCGGGGCGCCGCGTGATCGTGTGCAAATGGCAGCGCACCGCCCAAAAGAAATTCTCCGCCCGGCGGAACGCGCGATATTCGATTCCCGTCAGCAGGCCGACATCGACCAGCTCTGACGGATCGCGCACTTTGTGGATATATTTCCCGATCCAGTACAGCGTGTGCAAATCGCGCAGACAGCCCTTGCCCTCTTTCACATTGGGCTCGACGACATAGCGGCTGTCGCCCAAACGCTTGTGCCGCTCGTTGCGTTCGGCCAGCTTTTCGGCGACGAACTGCCGCTCGGTCCCGGCGGCGACATCGGCCCAGAAACGGCGCTGCGATTCTTCGTAGATCGCCCGGTCGCCCCAGACATAGCGCCCTTCGAGCAAGGCCGTGCGAATCGTCAGATCGGCTTTGGCCTGGCGCACCAGTTCGTCGAGCGAACGGCTCGAATGCCCGACTTTCAGCCCCAGATCCCACAGGAAATAGAGCATCGCCTCGATCACCTGTTCGCACCAGGCCGTCGGCTTGTTGGGCGTGACAAAGGCGATGTCGACATCGGAATGCGGCGCCATTTCGCCCCGGCCATAGCCGCCCACCGCGATCACCGCGATGCGCTCGCCCGTCGAACGGTTGTTGGCGCGATAGACCCGCCCGACGACATGATCGTGAATCAGGCGGACCACCTGATCGATCAGAAAGGCTTGGCCTTGCGCACATTCGCTGCCGTGCGACGGGCGCGCCGCGAGCCGCCGCCCGACTTCCTCGCGGCCCGCCGCCAGGCTTTCGCGCAGCACCTCGACGATCAAGGGCCGCGCCTTGTCGCCATGTTGGGCCGCCAGCGCGGCTATGTCGTCGGCAAGCGCGCGCCGGTCGATGATCGCGCGCTGATTTGCAATCCGGGGGAGCATCATGCGCTCCCCCTTAACTCAGGATACCTTCACAGTCTCGGCCCATTCGCGCCGGTATTTTTCGCGCAAGGCCCGCTTGTCGATCTTTTCGGTGCCCAGCCGGGGCAGCGGCTCGTTGACCTGCCAGACTTGCACCGGAATCTTGAACGCGGCGATATGCTCGCCAAGAAAGGCGCGCAAAGCCTCGGCATCGAGCGCGGCGCCCGATTTGGCCAGGAACACCGCCGCCGGCACTTCGCCATATAGCTCGTCGGTCAGGCCGAACACGCTCGCCTCGGCAATGCCGGGGTGATTGTAGATCGCGCTTTCGACTTCGATGCAGCTGATGTTCTCGCCGCCGCGAATGATGATGTCCTTCTTGCGGTCGACGATGAACAAGTAGCCGTCTTCATCGATATAACCGAGATCGCCGGTACGGAAATAACCGTCGGGCGTGATCGCCGCCCGCGTCGCGCCGGGATTGTCCCAATAGCCGATAAAGTTGGCCACGCTGCGGATCGAGACTTCGCCGACATCGCCCTGCGGCAGCCCGCGACCGTCTTCGTCGAGTATGGCCATGTCGACCAGCGGGCGCGATGGGGCGCCCGTGCTGCCCGGCTTGGCCAGATAGTTCTCGTTGAAATTGCCGCAACCGATGCCGTTGGTTTCGGTCAGGCCATAGCCCAGAACCGGAAAGGCATGGGGCAATTCGCGGCGAATCCGATCGACATGCTCGATCGGGCGCGGCGCTCCGCCGGCGGCAAAGGTGACGCAGCTCGACAAGTCGAACGTGTTGCGATCGGGATGAGTCGCGATTTCAAAGCTCATCAGCGGCACGCCGACGAAGTAGGTCACGCGTTCGCGCTCGATCAGCTCCATCGCGCGGACCACGTCCCACTTGGGCATCATCACCAGCTTGCGCGCCATGGCAAACGACTGAAGCAGAACGGGCACTTCGCCGGTGACATGGAACAGCGGCACGTTGACCAGCGCGCAAGGCTGCGACGCAGGATCGGGCGCTTCGCCCCGCGCAGTCAGGACGCCCAGCACGGCCAGCGTCTGCGCCAGATAGTTGAACGTGCCCTGCACCACCCCGCGATGGTTGGACCAGGCCCCTTTCGATGTGCCCGTCGATCCCGAAGTGAACAGCACGGTCGCGATGTCATCGCCGCTCAACAGGGGCAGGTTCACCCGGTCATCGCCACCCTTTGCCGTCAGCGCGACGAGCCCCTTGTCCGGCGCGCAATCATGTTCGATCAGCAGGATCTGTCCGCCATAGCCCTGCGCGGCAAAGCGCTCTGCGCGCTGCCGGTCGGCAAGCACCAGCCGGCAATCGACAAGATCGGCGCCGCCGACCAGTTCTTCGCCCGACCACCAGCCATTGAGCAACGTCGCGACGCCCCCGGCCATGAGCACCGCCATATAAGCCACCACCCAGTTGGCCGAATTGCGCGCGGCCATGCCGACCCGGTCGCCCCGCTGTATGCCATGGCCGTCGACCAGCCCGCCCGCCGCGACGCGCGCGGCGGCGTAGGCTTGCGCAAACGTCAGGCGGACATCGCCATCGACCAGGAAGTCCCTGTCGCCATGCAGCGCGCAGAAATGAGCGAAATAATGCGCCAGACTGGGCGGCGCCGAAGCGATCATCGGCAAGTCGCGATCGAACTGGCGATACGTCCCGAGGGGCAGCATCCCGTCAGGCGCAACCAGGCCGTCCATCACGCGCGACAGGGCAAGATCGAGTTCGGTCTTCATCGTTGACACCATCTCCAGCGGAAGCGTCCCGCCGCACCCCGCATCGCGGAAACGGCGGACGTCCATATCTTTTTGCACGTTCACAGTCCCCCTTCGCTGTGCCAGAAGGCCGCGCGCCCAGAGCGCGCGACCGGCACCGGAAAGGTTCCGATTCGAAACGTTTAAGGAGTTCCCCCCGTGCTGTCACTATCGGTCGCAACGCCTTTGGCAGCCCCGTATGCCGCCCATTTCGTCGCCGGCGTGCTGCCGCTGCTGGCTGACGCTGCGGCATCCTCGCTTGGGGCGCATGTGCCGCTGCGTTTCGAAAATCTCGGCCTTTCGCCGATTGCGGTGGATCTCGGCTTTTTCACGATAAAATGGTATTCGCTGGCCTATCTCGTCGGGATCATCTTTGCCTATTGGCACCTGACGCGGGCGCTTCGCCTGCCCGGCGCGCCGATGGCGCAGCGCCATGCCGAAGACCTGTTCTTCTATGCCACGCTCGGCGTGATCTTCGGCGGGCGGCTCGGCTATGCGCTGTTCTATGCGCCCGAGCTGATCACCCACCCGCAAGACCTGATCAAGCTGTGGCAAGGCGGGATGAGCTTTCACGGCGGGCTGATCGGCACGACGCTGGCGATCGCCTTTGTCTCGTGGCGCGGCCGGCTCGATTTCATCCGGGTCTGCGATTATATCGCGCCTTGCGTGCCGGTGGGGCTGTTCCTCGGACGCTGCGCCAATTTCGTGAACGGCGAACTGTGGGGCCGCGCTGCCGACAGTGCGCTGCCCTGGGCGATGGTCTTTCCCGGCGGTGGCCCGGTGGCGCGCCATCCCAGCCAGCTTTACGAAGCCGGGCTTGAAGGGATCGTGCTCGGCACCGTGCTGATCACGCTGTTCTGGACGACGCGGGCGCGCTGGCGCCAGGGCCTGCTGATGGGCACATTCGCGATGGGCTATGGCATGGCCCGCTTTATCGTCGAATACTTCCGCGAGCCCGATGCGCAGCTGGAAAATTTCGCCCATGCCACCGGCCTTTCGATGGGGCAGTGGCTGACGCTGCCGATGATCGCCATCGGGCTTGCGCTGATCGTGCGCGCTTTGCGCCGCCCGCCGCTGGCGGTGACGGTCCAGTCGCTGCCGTCCTGACTCCGATGCGCCTGAAAGACCGCTTTGCCCGGCTGATCGCGGCGACCGGCCCGATCAGCCTGGCGCAGTTCATGGCTGAATCCAACGCGCGCTATTACGACAGCCGCGATCCGCTCGGCAGCGCGGGCGATTTCATCACCGCTCCCGAAATAAGCCAGATGTTCGGCGAACTGATCGGGCTGTGGCTGGCCGATCTGTGGGATCGCGCCGGGCGCCCGGCGCCTGTTCACTATGTCGAGCTCGGGCCCGGGCGCGGCACACTGGCGCGCGATGCGCTGGGCGCGGCGCGGCGCTTCGGGCTCACACCAAATGTCCATTTCGTCGAGGCGAGCAGCGCGCTCCGCGCCGTTCAGCGCGGCCATTTCCCCGATGCGACCTGGCATGGCGATTTGTCGAGCCTGCCCGAAGATGCCCCGTTGCTGATCGTCGCCAACGAATTTCTCGACGCGCTGCCGGTGCGCCAGCTCGTGCGCACGGCGCAAGGCTGGCGCGAGCACATGGTCGGGCTCGATGGCGACCGGCTGGTCCCGCTGGCCGGCCCGCGCCCGATGGATGCCGCCGTACCGCCCGGCTTCGCTGATGCCCGCGAAGGCGCCATCATCGAAACCTGCCCCGCCGCCGCCACGGTCATCGATGAAATCGGGCGACGGCTGGCTGTGCAGGGCGGCGGCGCGCTGATCATCGACTATGGCCGGACCGAGCCTGCCACAGGCAGCTCGCTCCAGGCCTTGCGCGCGCATGAAAAGGTCGATCCCTTTGCCTGGCCCGGCGAAGCCGACCTGACCGCGCATGTCGATTTTTCGATTCTTCCCGCCATCGCGCAGGCTGCCGGCGCGCAGTGGATGGGCACGCTCGAACAAGGCGCCTTCCTCACGGCGCTCGGCCTTGGCGCGCGAATGGAGGCCCTGGCCCGCGCCGCACCGGCCCAATCCGGGGCCATCCGCGCCGCCGCGCACCGCCTCGCCGCGCCCGAAGCGATGGGCGCGCTGTTCAAGGTCATGGCGCTCGGCGGGCCGGACTGGCCTGTCGGCGCCGCGTTCTGATCACCCGTTTGCACTTGCCGCGCAACCGGTTGCGATCGGCGCAATAGAGCCATTCAGCCATGATTAATGGCCCTTTTTGGCCTTGCCAAAATGGCTGTTGGCAAAGCGCCGCATTTGTGGCTATCAGGCCCGAGAATGTCGGGGGGCTGCGCTACGAGCGCATGTTCGCGCAAACGCGGCAGCAACCTCGCAATAAGGTGGTACATTCCCCGACGGGAATACCCCATCTGGGGAGCGAAAGTAGAAATGCAACCGCATGCGCCGTTGTGCGTGTGGCATCAGGCAAGGACTTTCAATGGCTGACCTGCTTAAGGCTGAAGGGGCGATCATCGACCCGACGGATGAGACCGGAGAAGGCGTCAGGCGACGCGATTTCATCAATATTGCTGCAGTGAGTTTCGCCGGTGTGGGCGGGATTGCTGTTCTTGTTCCCCTGATTTCGCAGATGAGCGCATCGGCCGATGTTCTGGCCGAAAGCTCGACCGAAATCGACATCTCGGCGATTGCGTCGGGCCAGGCGATCAAGACGGTGTTCCGCAAACAGCCGGTGTTCGTGCGCAATCTGACGCCGAAGGAAATCGCCGAGGCCGACGCGGTCAATCCTTCCACGCTGCGCGATCCGCAGACGCTGGAAGAGCGGACCAAGAAGGGCAAGACCAACTGGCTGATCACCATGGGCGTGTGCACCCATCTGGGCTGCGTTCCCCTTGGCGCCGGTCAAGGCGAAGTGAAGGGCGAATTCGGCGGCTATTTCTGTCCTTGCCACGGGTCGGTCTACGACACCGCAGCACGCATCCGCAAAGGCCCGGCACCGAAAAATCTCGAAGTGCCCCCTTATGAATTCACTTCCGACACTGTCGTGAAGATCGGCTGAGGATAACTGGCCATGAGCTTTCCCTGGGCTAACCATTACAAGCCGAGCCATCCGTTGATGGTCTGGCTCGACGAAAAGCTGCCGTTGCCGCGCTTCGTCTACAACGCCATCGGCGCGGGCTATCCCTGCCCCCGCAATCTCAACTATTTCTGGAACTTCGGCGTGCTCGCCGGGTTCTGCCTGATGCTGCAGATCGTCACCGGGGTCATCCTGGCGATGCATTACGCGGCCAATTCGGGTCTCGCGTTCGACAGCGTCGAACATATCATGCGCGACGTGAACTGGGGCTGGATGCTGCGTTATGCCCATGCCAACGGCGCTTCGGCGTTCTTTGTAGTGGTCTATATCCACATCTTCCGCGGCTTTTTCTACTCGTCGTACAAAGCGCCGCGCGAAATGATCTGGCTGCTGGGCGTGGTCATCTTCCTGTTGATGATGGCAACCGCGTTCATGGGCTATGTGCTTCCCTGGGGCCAGATGAGCTTCTGGGGCGCCAAAGTCATCACCGGGCTGTTCTCGGCGATCCCGTTCGTCGGCGAACCGCTGCAACAGTGGCTGCTGGGCGGATTTTCGCCTGACAACGCCGCGCTCAACCGCTTCTTCTCGCTCCATTTCCTGCTGCCTTTCGTGATCGCTGCAGTCATCATCCTGCACATCTGGGCGCTGCACATTCCGGGTTCGTCGAACCCCACGGGTGTCGAAGTGAAGTCGGAATCGGACACCGTGCCGTTCCACCCCTATTACACGGCCAAGGACGGCTTCGGACTCGGTGTGTTCCTGGTGCTCTATTGCGCCGTGCTGTTCTTCTTCCCGAACGCGCTGGGCCACCCGGACAACTATATCCCGGCCAATCCGATGTCGACGCCGGCCCATATCGTGCCCGAATGGTACTTCTGGCCGTTCTACGCGATCCTGCGCGCATTCACCTCGGACTTCTTGTTCATCCCGGCCAAGCTGATGGGCGTGCTGGCGATGTTCTCGGCCATTCTGGTGTGGTTCTTCCTGCCCTGGCTGGATACCTCGCCGGTGCGTTCGGGCCATTACCGACCGTTGTTCCGCAAGTTCTTCTGGCTGCTCTTCATCGATGTGGTCGTGCTCGGGTTCTGCGGGGGTTCGCCGGCGGAAACAAAGTACGTGCTGATCTCGCAGATCGCCGCAACGTACTATTTCCTCCATTTCCTTGTCATCCTGCCGATCGTCTCGTCGATCGAGAAGCCGCAGCCGCTGCCGTTCTCGATTACCGAAGCCGTGCTCGGCACCGATGAAGCCGCCGCCTGAGCGGACAGGAAAAGAAAGCGAGAAACCGCCATGGTCCGCATCTTTGGCCCACTAGTTGGCCTCTTCTTCGCCGCCGCACTGCTTTGGTCATTTGCGGTTGGCGCCATCAACATGATCCGCGAGCCGGAACCCATGACTGCGGTCAAGGAGTACCACCTCGCCCCCAAGGAGGACGTGAAGTTCGCGTTCAACGGGGCGTTCGGTCGCTTTGACAAGCAGCAGCTGCAGCGCGGCTTCCAGATCTACAAGGAAGTGTGCAGCAACTGCCATTCGCTCAAGCAGGTCGCTTTCCGCAATCTGACCGACCTTGGCTACAGCGAAGCCCAGGTGAAGACGATTGCCAAGGAATGGGCCACCAAGGCCAAGACCTTTGACCCCAAGACGGGCGACACCGGCGAGCGTCCCAACACGCCTGCCGATCACTTCCCGCCGGTCTATTACGCCGGCTCCGGCTCTCCGCCGGATCTGTCGCTGATCACCAAGGCGCGCCACGAAGGCCCGAATTATGTCTATTCGCTGCTGACCGGCTATACCGATCAACCGGCGAGCCTGATCAAGAAGTATCCTGACGGCAAAGTTCCGGACGGGCTCTATTACAACCCGTACTTCGCCAACCTGAACATCGCGATGCCGGCACCTCTGGCCGACGGGCAGGTGACCTATTCCGACGGAACCAAGGCCACGCTCGACCAGGAAGCGCAGGACGTTGCCGCATTCCTGACCTGGACTGCCGAGCCCAAGATGGAAAAGCGCAAGCAGACCGGTTGGGCCGTACTCGGCTTCCTGATCGCGGCAACCGCGCTCGCCTATCTGTCGAAGCGCACGATCTGGGCCGACAAGCACTGATCCTCGGGCTTCAGCTCTGACGACAAAAGGCCACCGGCAACGGTGGCCTTTTTCGTGCCGGCCATTCCCCTCCCCGCCCTCCCCCCGCAGCGGACCCCGCCATGACCCCCGACCAGATCAAGACCCTGATTCGCACCGTGCATGATTTTCCCTCGCCGGGAATCCAGTTCCGCGATGTCACCACGCTGATCAGCCATGGCGAAGGCCTGGCAGCCACTGTCGCGCATCTGGCCGACCGGGCGTCCGCCGCCGGCGCAGTCATGATCGCCGGAATGGAAGCGCGCGGCTTCATCTTTGGCGCAGCGGCGGCGGCGCGCCTGGGCGTCGGCTTTGTCCCGGTGCGCAAGCCGGGCAAGCTTCCGGTGCCGACGCTGGGTATCGACTATGCACTCGAATACGGACGCGACCGCCTTGAAATCGACCCCGGCGCCATTCGCCCCGGTGAAAAAGTGGTGATCATTGACGATCTCATCGCCACCGGCGGCACAGCGCTGGCCGCAACCGAACTCCTGCGCCAGGCCGGAGCCGAAGTGACCCATGCGCTGTTCGTGATCGACCTGCCCGAACTCCACGGAGCCGACCGCTTGCGTGGCGCAGGCCTGACCGTCGACGCACTGGTCAGCTTTTCCGGTCATTGACGAAGACCGGGCAACCGTGCCAAGGGACGCAAGCACAGAGCGGGCGGGTATAGCTTAGTGGTAAAGCCCTAGCCTTCCAAGCTAGTTATGCGGGTTCGATTCCCGCTACCCGCTCCATTTTCCCGTTCCTGACTGTTCCCCACCGGCTTTACAAACGGTGGAAAATCGCCATATTCCGAGGCTTAACGGCCCTAAGTATTCCCCGCCGTGCCTCCGTATCCGCGAAATGCGGGGGCCTTAATGGGGGCCTAGGCCCTAGTCTCCGATGTGGGGGCCCCCAAACAGGGGGCCTTCGATGGCAAAAGGTCCGAGGAAATGGCGCTTTCTGACATGGCAATCCGCAAAGCAAAGCCGCGCGAGAAGGTCTATAAGCTGACAGACAGCCTGGGCCTTTACCTCCAGATCAATCCCGGCGGCAGCAAACTGTGGCGGTTGAAATATCGCGTGGATGGGAAGGAAAAGAAACTTTCCATCGGTGCCTATCCCGAATTCAGCTTGAGCGAAGCACGCCGGCGGCGCGATGAGGCCCGCGAACAGCTCGCCACAGGCAAAGATCCTTCTGGGGAGAAGCAAAAGGACAAGTTGCGATCGCGCGCAGAAGGCGAAAACACTTTCAACGCAATTGCCGCTGAATATTGCGACAAGCGCAAGCGGGATGGCGAAAAGGCATGGGCACCAGCCACAGCCAAACGGTGCGAATATCTCCTTAGTCTGCTCGCCAGCACAATCGGCAAAATGCCGATCACCGAAATCGAGCCAGCGGACATTCTCGCATCGGTGCGCCGAATCGAAGGGAAAGGTAATCTGGAAAGCGCCAAGCGCACACTCCAATTGACCAGCCTCGTCCTGCGCTATGCCGTGGCAACGGCCCGGTTGAAGTCTGATCCGACCAGAGATTTGCGCGGTGCCCTCACCGCGCCCACCGTCACCCACTATGGCGCTATTACCGATGCGACCCGCGTTGGTGAATTGCTGCGGGCGATTGATGGCTATGAAGGCTTGGGAACCGCCAAACTGGCAATGCAACTGGCCCCGCATGTGTTCGTCCGTCCCGGTGAACTCCGGCACGCTGAGTGGCCGGAAATTGACCTAGAAGCCGCCCTGTGGACCATTCCGGCCAGCAAGACCAAGATGCGCAAGCCGCACCTTGTCCCGCTATCACGTCAGGCAGTAGAACTTTTGAGGCAGGCGCAGGCGTTCTCAGGGGCCTTCCGCTATGTGTTCCCGTCTATGCGCACCACGGCACGCCCCATGAGCGAAAACACGATCAATGCTGGCCTGCGGCGGTTGGGCTACGCCAGCAACGAGATGACCGCGCACGGCTTTAGGGCAATGGCCAGCACACTTCTGAACGAATCGGGCAAGTGGTCCCCCGATGCGATCGAGCGCGCACTGGCCCACGGTGACTCAGACAAAGTGCGCGCGGCATATCATCGGGGCGCGCACTGGCAGGAACGGGTGGAAATGGCGCAATGGTGGAGCGACTACCTTGATGCCCTCCGCAAAGGGGCAGACATCATCGCCTTTCCCGGCAAGACAGCTTGAGGCGCGCCCGCTTGCGCTTGGCATGCGATATTGTGCTGAGGGGGCGGGCGGCGGCAACGCCGTGCGTTTGGCGATGTGAATGACGAAGAAATTCGGCGAGCACTGTGCCTGGCCTTATTAGAGCGTACCAATGGCAATGCTGCGATCCCTGCCACGGTTGCAGCCAGAGACATCGAAGACAGAACCGCGCTTTTGCGTGAATTGCGCAAGGGGACGATCCGTGCCTTTTCTGTGACGGCCAGCTTCTTCTATTCGCCCATGCGATCAGGGCAAACTTTTTCGTCTGGCAATGCATTGGCCGCCGAAATCAGGATGGGAAGCGAACTGTTTGATTTCGACCCGTCGGCTCAGGGGCTGGCCATTAGCCGCGATTTTTGGCGATCGGGGCGGTTCGAGGATAGTGATCAGTGGATCTCCGAAGGTGAGCAGACCTTGGAAGGCTTGCGTTCAACCACGTTTACCAAGGCGGATTGGCGGACGGAAAAAATTGAACTGCTGCGTTTGGTGCAGCCAAACCCCCGCGATGGATTTTGGCAAGCTGTGCACGCTGAACTTTTCGGAATTCGGATTGCATTGGACGAACTTCGCGCGGCGCTCCCGGCATGCTTACCATTCGCGCGCCTCAGTTGTGAGACTGGTGCGTTCCCAGACCAACAGCCCCACCGCCAAAGGCACGTTGAACATAAACCCGTGAGGTCGGGGCCGAAAAAAAAGATACCCGCCGATGTGATCGAAGCAGTGGCGCAGGATTTTTCAAATGGAACGGGCGCTGTGCCATCACCCCGTCAGCTTGGAATTGAAGCCGAGAAGCGAGCTGGCGCGCGTGTGTCAGAACGAAGCTTCGCCCGTTATGGCAAAATCATCGCCGCGCGTATCGAGGAACTGCGCCAAGCACGGTAATCCGCCAATGCCATATGCCATAACTCGTTTGGCAGTTGTGTCACATTGTTGGGGCGCATGTTTCTGAGGCTCCCTGTCAATGCCGGAGCGTTCGCTGCGGTCGCAGCGCCGACGCAATCGGGCAGGGAACAGCAAATGGACATTCCAGAACTCATGTCGGTGGCGGGCTTTTGCGCCCGCTACTGCATCGGGCGAACCAGCTTTTATCGAGAGGTAGCGGCTGGCCGCCTTCGCATCCGTAAATTCGGCACCGCCACGCGTGTCGCGCGAGTTGACGCTGAAACCTGGGCGGACAGCTTGCCGATCCGTGAAGGAGACACGGCATGAACATCCCCAATTTGGAATGCTCCCTAGCCGCGCCAACGGCTAGGGAGCGGTGCATCGCAGTGCTGTCGTATGCAGGCGCACTTTACCGCCAGCTCCGCCCCAGAGGCAAGAAAATCCAGCAACATCACCGCCAGACAATCGCCTCGCAAAACGGGGGGCTTCATCATGCGTAAGAGCCAGACTGCACTCTCGTTCATGGATTACGTCAGTTCGCCCGATGGCAAATTCGTTTGGATTGCCCGTCGCCATCAGCCAGACCGGATAGTGTACAAAGAAGCCAGAAAGCTGCTGCAACAGGGCATCACGCTCGCCTTGCTAGTCCGAGGGGAGGTTTTGCTACTTGCTCCCGATCGGACTGCGGGGGAGCCATTGCCGATCCGCATGTTGCGCGAAGCGGGCGCGCCGATCGAACTGCGCTTCTATTCAGCCTTCCGGGAGCGTGACGAAGGCGTGTGTATGGCGCTTTGGGCATTTGGCCTGAAACCATCGGCTCGCAGCAACGTCGCGAAACAACTCTTCGCCGCAATGCAGGCCATGCCAGCCGGGCAGCGCTTCGCCACCTTTTTCCAGCGGGAGGCGCGGCCATGAACTGCAAGCTAGAAGCCGCTCTCCGCGCCGCACGGCTGGGCTTTCGCGTTGTCCCGATCAAGGCGAACACGAAGGACCGCTCGCTATTGTCCCATCCCTTGGCAGATGCATCGAGGGATGAGGCGCAAATCGCCGAATGGTGGCAACAGCACCCCGATGCCAACATCGGCGTATACTGCCCGGATCACATCGTGATCGATATCGATGTGAAGCCGGACAAGAACGGCAATCCTGCTCAGGGAAAGGAATCTTTCAGCAAGCTTGGAATTTCAAAAGTGCAACAAAGACAAGCGGCTCTTGTGCGAACTCCAAGCGGCGGCTGGCACATGTATTTTCGTGCCCCTGAGAACGTGGAGATTTGCTCCAAGAACGGTTTCCGTCCTGGTATCGATGTGCGTGCAAAAGGGGGGCAAGGCTGGTTGATGGCGCCGGGTTCCACAATCGATGACAAGGGGTATGAAATTCTTCGCTGGCCTGCTGAGTTGGCCTTCGCGCCCCAAAAGTTCGTAAACCTTCTGCTGGCTGGTCAGGCTCCCAAACGGGAACGGCGAGGCCATGCGATCGCGACTGGCGCAGTTCCTGATTCCTCAGAAGCTGTGTCATCGGCCGCAAGGACAATTCTCGATTGGCCGCCATCCATTGAAGGGAATGGCGGGCACGACAATCTGGTCAAACTTGCAATGCGGTGCGGCGACATTGGCATCAGCGCCGACCGGTGTTTGGAGTTGCTACTGGCCCTGTGGAACGATCGCTGTAACGGGCCTTGGGAGCCGGATGCCCTCAGCACGCAGGTTCATTCGGCCTATGGATCGCGGACAAGCCCGCTGGGCTGTGACCAGCCAGCGGCGCAATTTTCGGGCGTCGAACTCCCCGAACCGTTGGTCGGGCAAAATTCGGCGCTAGCGCCGATCCCGATTGCCCGACCGCTCCTGCCAGTGCCACAATTTGATCCAGCCTGGCTCCCTATGCGTCTGCGAGCATGGTGCGAAGACATTGCCTCACGGCTATCCGTGCCGCTCGATTTCGTGGCGATCCCGGCATTGGTGCAGGCCGGAGCATTGATCGGACGCGCCGTCAGCATTCGACCGGAGCGGAACACGCCGTGGGCGGAGCCAGCAAACCTATGGGGCTGCATTGTCGCACCACCCGGCGCCCTGAAGTCACCGGCCATTGCCGAGGTGCTGGCCCCGATCAAGCGGCTAGAATCCGTCGCGCAGGACGATAACAAGAAATCTCTCGCGGATTGGGAGGCAAAGACTGCAATCGCCAAAATTCAGGACGATGTTCGCGCCTCCACGGCAAAGCGCATGCTCAAGGATGCCAAAGGCGATGAAGATTCCGCGCTGGCTCTCATGGCACCGGGCGACAAGCCGACGAAGCCGCCGCAAAAACGCCTGATCGTCAACGATGCCACGGTTGAAAAACTGGGCGAGATTTGCGCCGACAATCCAAACGGCGTGATCTACTACCGCGACGAGATCATGTCGTTTTTCAGCGATCTGGAAAAGCCGGATCAGGCCAGCGCGCGGGGCTTCATTCTAACGGCGTGGTCAGGCAAGGATGCCTATACCTTTGATCGGATCGGACGGGGCACCGTCCATATCCCGTCAGTGGTCATCTCATTGCTCGGCACGACCCAGCCGGATCGAATCAAGAGATTTATCGCCGATAGCCTTCGCAGCATGAATGACGGCATGGTGCAGCGTCTGCAAATGCTGGTGTGGCCCGACCCGCCTGGGCCTTGGCGCTCTCAGGATCGGGTGCCCGACCGCTTGGCGCAGGAAGACGCCTTGTCCTGCTACAACAGCTTGGCGAGCGTCGATGCGCTGGCGCTGGGTTGTGAACTCGGCGAATCGGGCAGTCAGTTTTTCCTGCGCTTCGCGAACGACGCCTCCCAACGGTTCGATGTTTGGCGGAGCGAATTGGAACGCAGTATCCGTGACCCTGAAATGCTCCCCGAATTGGCAGCGCATCTTGCCAAGTTCCGGGGGCTTATCCCTCGCCTCGCCCTTGTGCATCACTTGGCGAGTGGGAGCGGGGGGCCGGTTTCATTCGGTGCAATCGACAGCGCGCTCGCCCTCGGCCGATATTTCGAGTGTCATGCGCGCAGGGCTTACGAGGCTGGCGCAAACAGCACTGCCGATGCCGCGAACGCCGTTTTGCGCAGGATTAGGAAGGGCGACCTTCGCGACGGATTCACCGCGCGTGACGTAAAGCGGCACGATTGGCAGGGGCTCACCACAAGCGAGAGCGTGGATGGCGCCCTACAACTGCTAGTCGACCATCGTTGGCTGACAGAGCAACGGCGGGATACTCAAGGCCGACCAAGCGTAGTCTATCGGCTAAACCCATTGGGTTTTGCAGACAAATAGAGCCAGAAAAATGCCCAAGCCGAACCGCCAAAACCGTCAAAAGCCAATCTACCGAGGGGCTTCTGGCGGTTTTGGCGGTTCGGCTTGGGCGTCTTGGCGAGTGACGATCGCGCTTCGGAATGCCCGGCCTCGGTTGGAAAGAGAGAGATATAACGCGCGGGCGCGAGGCTAATTAGCTAGGGTTGAAGGCTGTGAAAAAGGAAGTCCATCAATCTCCGACGGACGTTTTTGCACTAAAGCTAAGGTACACGGAAAAAATTAATGCCAATGCCGACGCTAGATTCAATACGGCCGAGCCCTGCCGTTCAAAATGGAATGGAGCCAGAGGGTTGAAGATTGCCGCCACGATTGCTGCTGGCATCACGGCCAAACGCCTTCCTTGCATCCAAAGGCAGGTCAAACTTATCCCACAAAGGACAAGCGTGTATGAGCGAAGATCCTCGTAAAAGCGATGTGGCAGACGTTGCACGGCCATGACCATAACCATCGCGTTTGCGCTTGGAGCCACAATTCCAAAAAATCTTATTATATTCTCCTTAATTTCATTCCGATATTAATTCATCAATAGGAATGTAGCCTCTCCTCAAAATATACCAATCTGAAAATCCAATTTTTTCAAGTATTCGTCTTTGTAGAATTCCTATTTGTGATAATTTAACAAATCTTTTTCCTTTTAGAAATGCCTCAATCATTGTCACCGGTAAGCCGAAAATTATTGTTCCAGATATTGGCCAAAAAAACGAGAAAATCGCCAGAGCCATTTTACCTTCTGACCAAAGTTGATACGCAACAATAGGTAATATGACAAATCTTGCCAAATAAATTAGGCCGCCAACTTTCAAAGTTGCAATCGATATAAAACGTGAAGGAACAATTAAATACCAAAAAATTGATGAAGTTATTATTATTTCACAGGTGAACTTTATTCCAAAATAATATAGTACAATTGGCCCATATATAGAGCTCATGAAGACTGGCCAATTTTGCCATTCGATCGCTCGAAGGTTGGCCCAATTAACGACCTCACCCGCTGCGCTTTCATCGATTTCCATATCACCCTCACCTTTACACGAACCAGCGGACTCGTGGGCTGCTTGCGCAGAACGGCTGACGGTCGGATGAACAACTCGCGATGTCAACGGCTACCGTTTTCAAAAATCGGCGCGGATTTTGGGGCAGGCCTGATAAAAAGTTCGCCCGGAGTGCGGACACCCGCTTTCCCAAGGTGCGGAATGCGCCCAGAACAGGGGAATGCTACCTGCCGCACTGTACCGTCCGAGGCGCTGCTGCGGACGCAGCGGGAACGATTGGGGGCCTTATTGGGGGCCTTGCCGCAATAACACTGTCAAAAAATGCTAGATACTCGCCATTTTCAGACACATTTGCGGTTCCCGCTACCTCCAGATTCCGCCAACGACCGTCCGCCCCCCTTTGGGCTCCACAGACCTTGCGTGGACGAGCACGAACAGGTTGCGACTGCCGCCCTTGAAGCGGCCAGGCGTTCCGCAGAGGTTAACCCAAGTTTCACACCCACCTTATAAAATCCCTGTCAGGAATTTATCGGGACCGTCGACAAACTACAGGGGACGCCGCATGAAACTGATCAATCGCATTTTGAAGGACGAGGCTGGCGCGACTGCCATCGAATATGGCCTGATGGCCGCATTGATCAGCGTCGCCGCAATCTCCGCGATGGGCGCGCTCGGCAACTCGCTTTCGAACACTTTCAACTATGTTTCGGGCCAGATGACCAACGCGCAGAGCGGCAAGCTCTGACAAGCGCGCATCCGGGCAACCGTTTGGCAGGGGGCGAGGAGACTCGCCCCCTTTTTCGTTTGCCCCGCCCAGGTTCGGGCGAATCAGACCAGCGCCCCTACGAAACAGTCCCTAGCCCTGCGCCGCCGATTCGTTCGTCCGGTGGGCGCATGGCAAACCTTGCCGCAAACGCCGGCCGCTTCGTCCAGCTTCGGGACACGACAGCGCCGCAAAGATCGCGATTCCCCCTTAATCCAGAGCCCGGTCGTAAAAAGACCTGCGAAAAGCACCGCGCAGGGCCTCAGCTTTAACCTGTGATTTACGCCCTGCTCATAAAACGGGTCTTGCCACTCCGGGGACACGAGCGGCATCTAAGGGGAATATATCATGAAGCTGATCAACAAGATTCTCAAGGACGAAGCCGGCGCCACCGCGATTGAATACGGCCTGATCGCCGCTCTGATCGCCGTCGCCGCGATCACCGCGATGGGTTCGCTGGGCAACTCGCTCTCGAACACCTTCAACTACGTCTCGGGTCAGATGACCAACGCTCAGAGCGGCAAGCTCTAAGTCGTAAGTCGAGACTACGACGTTCGAGGGGGGCGAGGAAACTCGCCCCCCTTTTCGTATTCACTTCTGACAACGCGGGCAGAAAAAGCTCGATCGGCCGCCCTGCACCACGCGCTGCACACGCCCTCCGCAGGCACATGGCTCATTCTCGCGGCCATAGACCCGCCAATCCTTGGCGAAATAGCCGAGCTCACCATCAGGGCGGGCATAATCGCGCAAGGTCGATCCGCCTGCCGCGATCGCTTCGGACAAGACCGCGCGGATTTCGGGCACCAGCCGACCGAGCGCCGCCAGCGACACTTTGCCCGCTTCACGTACCGGATGGATACGCGCGCGATGCAGCGCTTCGCAGACATAGATATTGCCCAGCCCGGCCACGATGCCCTGATCGAGCAGCAGCAGTTTGACAGCGGCGATTCGCCCCTGAAATGCGCGCGCCAGGTGCGCCACGGTCAGATCGGGGCCGAGCGGTTCCGGCCCCAGCGCGGCAAACGGCGCAAAGGCATGAAGCGCGGCGGTATCGACCAGATCGACCGAGCCGAATCGGCGCGCATCGTTCAGCGCCAGAACGTGTCCCTTGCCGGTTTCGAGCACGAGGTGATCGTGGCGCCCGATCTCGCTCGGATCGATTCGCCAGCGCCCCGACATGCCTAAGTGAAACACCATGGTCTGCCCCCGATCGGTCTGCACCAGCCCGTATTTCGCGCGCCGCCCCAGCGCGACGACGCGCGCGCCGGTCAGCACCTGGACAAGGTCGGGCGGAAAGGGGCGACGCAGATCGGGGCGGTTGACCGCAACGCGCACCAGTCGGTCGCCGGCCAGCACTGTGGCCAGCCCGCGGACTGTGGTTTCGACTTCGGGTAATTCGGGCATCGACACCCAGTGTGGTTCGAGGGGAGGAAACCGGGATCATCGACCAATTTCACCCGTAAAGGAATCCCTATCGGGCTTTGCCGGGCGAACAATTGTGACTAAAGCCCCTGTCCATGACCACCAGCGACGCGCCTGCCGAAACCGCCTCCTTTGGATACGAGGACATTCCTGCCGAGGAAAAGGTCGCCCGTGTCGGCGCGATCTTTTCCAATGTGGCCAAGCGCTATGACGTGATGAACGACGCCATGTCGGGCGGCATGCATCGGCTGTGGAAGGATCGCTTTGTCGCGCGGGTCAAGCCGCAGCAGGGCGAATCGATTCTCGACATGGCCGGCGGCACCGGCGACATCGCCTTTCGCATGGCCAGGCGCGGCGCCGCGATTACCGTGTCCGACATCAATCAGGACATGCTCGACGTCGGCATCGAACGCGCGGAAAAGCGCGGAATTACCGGGCTCGAATGGTCGTGCCAGAATGCCGAGCAACTCGATTTCGCCGATCGCCGCTTCGATGCCTATACGATCGCGTTCGGCATCCGCAATGTCACCCATATCGATCGCGCGCTGGCCGAGGCGCATCGCGTGCTGAAATTCGGCGGGCGGTTCTTCTGCCTCGAATTTTCGACCACCGAATGGCCCGGTTTTGCCGAAATCTATGATCTCTATTCGCACCATGTCGTGCCGCAGATCGGCAAGATCATCGCCGACGACGCCGATTCGTACCGCTATCTGATCGAATCGATCCGGCGTTTCCCGCCGATGCCGGCCTTTGCCGCCATGATTCGCGAAGCCGGCTTTAGCCGGGTGAAAGTCGAACCGATCCTGGGCGGGTTGGTCGCAATCCATTCCGGCTGGAAGGTCTGAAGGGACCATACGCTTGGCCATTTCCGACCTTGTCCATATCCGCCGCCTGCTGGGCTGGGGCCGGATCCTCGCCCGCCATGGCGCGCTGCGCGGCATCGAGCGCGATCGCAACACGCCGGGGCCCGTGCGCCGCCTGTGCCGCATTGCGCGTTTCGGCACGATCCAGCCCGCGTTGCCCGATTATGCCGGGGCGTTTCGCGCAATTGGCCCGGCGGCGATCAAGCTGGGACAGACGCTCGCCACACGTCCGGACATCGTCGGCGAAGAGGCCGCGCGCAATCTGCTGACATTGCAGGATCAATTGCCGCCGGTCGATTTCGCCGCGATCCGGCATGAAATCGAATCGAGCTTTGAACGCCCGCTCGAAAGCCTGTTTGCGACATTCGATCCCGAGCCGGTCGGCGCTGCCTCGATCGCGCAAGTGCACCGCGCCACGACGATCGACGGGCGCGATGTCGCCGTCAAGATCCTGCGCCCCGGCGTGCGGGAGAAATTCGCCCGCGATATCGAGACTTACGAATGGGCTGCGGCCCATCTCGAAGCGCTCGACGGTGAAGCGCGGCGGCTGCGCCCGCGGCTGGTGATTGCCAATTTCCGCCGCTGGACACTGCGCGAGCTCGATTTCCGGCGCGAGGCGGCCTCCGCTTCGGAACTGGCCGATGTCATGCACGCCTTTCCCGGCTATCGCGTGCCGGCGATCGATTGGGATCGTACCAATGGCCGGGTGATGACGCTCGACTGGATCGACGGCATCAAGATCAGCGATGTCGATCGGCTCGATGCCGCAGGCCATGACCGCAAGGATCTGGCGCAACGGCTGGTGCTTGCCTTTCTGACCCAGGCGATCAGCGGCGGCTATTTCCATGCCGACATGCATCAGGGCAACCTGTTCGTCACCGCCGACGGCACGATCGTCGCCATCGATTTCGGCATCATGGGGCGGATCGACCGCCGCGCACGGCAATGGCTGGCCGAAATCCTCTATGGCCTGACCACGGGCAACTACCGCCGCGTCGCCGAAATCCATTTCGAGGCGCAATATGTGCCGAGCTATCACTCGGTCGACGAATTCGCGACCGCGCTGCGCGCCGTGGGCGAGCCGATGCGCGGGCGCCCGGTCAGCGAGCTCTCGGTCGGGCAAATGCTCGACGGCCTGTTTGCGATCACGCGCGATTTCGACATGGCGACACAGCCGCACTTGCTGCTCCTGCAAAAGACCATGGTCATGGTCGAAGGCATCGCCACCCAGCTCGACCCGCAGATCAACATGTGGGACACCGCCGCGCCGTTTGTGAAAAGCTGGATCCGCGACGAACTGGGGCCCGAGGCCGCGATTGCCGAACGCCTTCGCGACGATACCGCGACGCTGTTGCGCATACCCGACCTCATTCGCCGTATCGAGGACCGTTTCCCGGCCAAGGGCGGCGCGCCCGAAGCGCCGCCGCTGCCCGACATCGCGCTGATGTGGGACAGGCGCGCCGGGGGCCAGGGCCCCGGCTGGGTCAGCACGATCGCCACGCATCTGGCTGCCGCCGGGATCGGCGCGGCGATCTTTGTCCTGGGTCTAGCCTCGGGCTGGTGGGGCTGACGTGGCCGGCCTGCGCCTGCCAAAGCGGCATTTCAACGCGCTTGACCTGTCACGGCTGCTGGCAGCCTGCGCGGTGCTGTTCTGGCATTACCAGCATTTTTTCGTGCCGCCGGTGGATTTCGAATTCCATGTCCGCCGCTCGATCGCGCCGTTTTATCGCGAACTTGCCTGGGTCTATGACTATGGCCATGTCGCGGTGGAATATTTCTGGGCGGTGTCGGGATTCGTCTTTACCCATGTCTATCTTGCCGACATGGGTGCGCGCGGACGGTTCTGGCTGGCGCGGCTGGCGCGGCTGTGGCCTTTGCACCTTTTGACCTTGATGGTCGTCGCGGTGCTGCAGGGGATCTATACCCACACCAACGGCACCGCGTTCATCTATCACCATCAGGATTTCAAGCATTTCCTGCTCAATCTGGGCATGGCGCATTACTGGGGTTTTCAGGACAACCAGTCGTACAACGGTCCGTCCTGGTCGCTGTCGACCGAAATCCTGGCCTATGCGGCATTCTGGGTCTTGCTGCCTGCGTTGCGCCGGATGCCGCTGGCGCTGGCTGCGCCGGTCGCATTGGCCATGTTTGCGCTGGTCTTCGACAACATCCTGCCGCCCGATGCCCCGCCGCAGGCGCTGGCGGCAAAGCTGGTCCCGGTAGTCAGCTGCATCGGCTATTTCTTTGCCGGCGCGGCGGTCTATGGCGCGGTGCTCAAAGGCTGGCTCGATGCGCCGCGACTGGTCGTGCTGGCGCCGGTGCTGGCGTTTGCGGGCTATGCGTTGTCGGGGATGAAAGTCCATGGCCACGATGCGGCAATCCTGGCGGGCACATTTGCCGTGCTGTTTGCCACGCTGGCGATCGACCTTGTCGACCGCAACGACGCGCTGCGGCTTGGCCGGAAACTGGGCGATGCCTCGTATGGCATCTATCTTTGGCATTTTCCGCTGCAACTGGCGCTGGTGCTGCTGGTCGACGCGACGCTTGGCACGCGCATGGTATTTCGCCAGCCGGTGTTCCTGCTGATCTTTGTCGGCGCCTCGCTGCTTGCCGGATTTGCCTCGCATCGCTGGATCGAGCGACCCGCGCAGCGCATGGTCTTGCGCCTTGCGGATCGCTTCAAGCCCGGTCGCCGCGCGACAGCCTGACTTTCAGGTCGTCAGGTCGGCGATGCGGTGGTGCGGCAAAAAGCGCCAACCGGCGAGCAGCAGCAGCACTTCGATCGCTTCGACCGCCATCGGCGCCGGCCAGCCGGGATAAGGCCCGGTCAGCACGAGATCGAGCGCGCGCCCCAGAAACGACACCGCAAACAGCAGCATCGGTACGAGCAAGAGATCGGCATTGCGGCGCCAGGCGCCCCACAACATGGCAAACCCGGCCACACCGAAAAACGCGGTGAAATCCGCACGGATGGTCGAGATTCCCGCGCTCGCCACCGGAACGACGCCCAGCCCTTGCGCCACTTCGAGCGGAGTAAACAGAAACGAGGCGGCCATGAGCAGATCGAACAGGCCGATCAGGAATATGAGAGCGGTGAGGGCAAGGCGCATCGGCATGGTTTCCAATTCGGT
The DNA here is from genome assembly GCF_001519055.1 of Novosphingobium sp. Fuku2-ISO-50. Taxonomy (GTDB): domain Bacteria; phylum Pseudomonadota; class Alphaproteobacteria; order Sphingomonadales; family Sphingomonadaceae; genus Novosphingobium. The sequence goes on from NZ_KQ954287.1 coordinate 203,428, forward strand.
TGCGGGCAATTCGGTTGCCGGTCGGTTGCCAAAATGATTGCGCCTGCCGCCGCGCCAATGCAAGAAGCAGCCATGCTGCATTTTCCCCGGCGCATCCTGCTTGTCATCGGCGGCGGCATTGCCGCCTACAAAGCCGCCGAACTCGTGCGCCTGATCCGCCGCGAAGGCGCCGACGTGACGTGCGTGCTGACCGAGGCGGGAACGCGCTTCGTCACCCCGCTGACGCTCGCGGCGCTGAGCGAAAACCCGGTCCACACCACGCTGTGGGATCTCAAAAACGAAGTCGAAATGGGGCATATCCGCCTTTCGCGTGAGGCGGATCTGGTGGTGGTCTGCCCGGCGACGGCCGATCTGATGGCGCGGATGGCGGCGGGCATGGCCGATGATCTGGCCACCACGCTGCTGCTCGCCACCGACAAGCCGGTCATGGCCGCGCCCGCGATGAACGTGCGGATGTGGCAACACGAAGCGACGATCGCGAATGTCGCGGCGCTGCGCGCGCGCGGCGTCACGGTGATGGAACCCGACGAAGGCGCCATGGCCTGCGGCGAATTCGGCCCCGGTCGCCTGCCCGAACCCGAAGCGATCATGGCCGCGATTCGGGCACGATTTGGCGCGGCGCGCGCCCTGGCGGGCAAACATGTCCTGATCACCGCCGGGCCGACTCACGAACCGATCGACCCGGTGCGCTATATCGCCAACCGGTCGAGCGGGAAGCAGGGCTTTGCCCTGGCCGCCGCAGCCGCCGAGGCGGGGGCGCAAGTCACGCTGATCGCGGGGCCGGTCGCTCTGCCGACGCCGCCGGGGGTATGCCGTGTCGATGTCGAAACCGCGCGCGAAATGGCCGAAGCGGTCGATGCCGCCCTGCCCTGCGATGTCGCGATCATGGTCGCGGCCGTGGCCGACTGGCGTGTCGCCGACGCGGCCGGGCAAAAGCGAAAAAAGGACGGAACGGGCCGCATCGCGCCGCTCGAACTCGTCGAAAACCCCGATATTCTCGCCGGGCTCGGGCATGCCGTGCTGAAACCGCGCCTGCTGATCGGCTTTGCCGCCGAGACCGAGCACGTCATCGCCCATGCCGAGGCAAAACTGGCGCGCAAGGGCGCCGACTGGATCATTGCCAACGACGTGTCGGGCGATGTCATGGGCGGCGCGGACAACACGGTCCACATCGTCACCGCCGCCGGGGTGGACAGTCTGCCGCGCATGCCAAAAGCCGAAGTGGCGCGCGCAATCATTGCAAAGGTGGCCGATGCACTCTCCTGATCCGATTCCCGTTCTTGTCCGCCGCCTGCCCGGCAACGACGACTTGCCGCTGCCCGGCTATGCCACCGATGGCGCCGCCGGAATGGACGTGGTCGCCGCCGAAGACGTGGCGATTGCGCCGGGTGCGCGCCAGGCCGTGGCTACAGGGCTTGCCGTGGCGATCCCGGCGGGGTTTGAAATCCAGGTCCGCCCAAGGTCGGGCCTTGCGCTGAAGCACGGCGTCACCGTGCCCAACACGCCGGGCACGATCGACAGCGATTATCGCGGCGAGCTGAAAGTCATCCTGATCAACCATGGCGACACGACGTTTGTCGTGCAGCGCGGCGACCGCATAGCGCAATTGGTGCTGGCCCCGGTCACCCGCGCCACATGGCTCGAAGTCGAACAGCTCGACGAAACCGCGCGCGGCGAAGGCGGCTTTGGCTCGACCGGTGTCGCTTCGGGCGAAAATCTCTCCGCGCTGCCGGGTTAAGCGCCTCCTCCTCCCCGACTCGAGGAGGAGGAATGCGCCCCGACTTACTTCTTCTTTTCGGGCGGGATCGAGATGCGCACGGTTTCTCCGGGTTTGCCGGGGAAGCCGGTAAACAGCGCATCGACCAGATTGGGCACGAGATAGGGCAGGCGGTTCGAGGTCGAGACGGCCTCCGCCTTGCCTTCGAACAGCCGCTGACCGTCGCTGCGGCGCTTGATCCGCACTTCGATACCGCTGGTATAGACCGTCGTCACGCTGACGTCGTTGAACCAGGGGTCATAGAGGCCATAGCCCCAGAAGTGACGTGAGCCATAGAACCCGCCGCGCCCATAGCCATAGCCGTGCCAGGGGCCCCAGAACGGGTCCGGACCATACATGCTGAGTTTGTCGCGGCCCTTGTCGACGCCATAATCGAATTCGACGACAAGGTCCGACGTCGCCGGATCGCCCGCGATATAGCCCAGTTTGTGCAGTTGTTCGCCGACCAGCCCGGCGTATTGCGCGAATTCCAGCCCGCCCGCATTGCGCGGATCTTCGGCAACCACGGCAAACGTCTGACCGGCAGGCGCGGGCAGTTCATGCTGAAACCGCGAGACATTGGCATTGAACGGTTCGGCACAGCCCGACAGGCCGCCGGTCAATGTGGCGGCCAGAACCATCGGCAGGGCGATTGCCGCGATCCGGCGAAACGGAAACGTCTTGGGTATCGGCATTTCATCCAACTCCTGATCGACCCGGCTTCCCCTGCCGAACCGGGATCTCATGCGAACCTGCGGGCTGACGGTATAAATATGCCCCAGGCCTGACATCGGCAAAGGTTGAACGCGGCAGACCGCCCCAACCCTTCGCGAAGTCCGTAGCAGGAGATTTGCCCCAGCTTATGCAGCTTGACCAGCCCCCATGATCGTACGGCTCACCTGACCAGCCCAAGCGCGGCATAAGCCGCATCGAGCGTCGGCTGCGCGAGTGTGCGCGCCTTTTGCGCGCCTGTGGCCAGGATCGCGTCGAGCGTGGTGTGATCCTCGCGCAGATCGCGATAGCGCGCGGCGATCGGCGCCAACCGTTCGACCAGCAATTCGCCCAGCGCGGGTTTGAACGCGCCAAATCCCTGCCCGCCGAATTCGGCGAGAATCGAATCGACATCGCGGCCCGACATCACCGCATAGATCCCGACCAGATTGCGCGCCTCGGCCCGGCCTTCGAGCCCGGCGGCTTCGCTCGGCAAAGGCTCGGGATCGGTCCGCGCCTTTTTCACTTTCTGCATGATCGTGTCGGCATCGTCGGTCAGATTGATGCGGCTCTGATCCGAGGGATCGGACTTGCTCATCTTGGCATTGCCGTCGCGCAGGCTCATGATTCGCGCGGCCTGCGGAGGGATGATCGGATCGGGCAGCGTGAACACCGGCGCGGCTTCGCTGGCGAAATCGTTGTTGAACTTCTGCGCGACATCGCGCGCGAGTTCGAGATGCTGTTTCTGGTCCTCGCCGACCGGGACATGCGTCGCCTGATACAGCAGGACGTCGGCGGCCTGAAGCACAGGATAGGTAAACAGCGCGACCGAGGCGCCTTCGCGGTTCTTGCCCGCCTTGTCCTTCCATTGCGTCATGCGGTTCAACCAGCCCATCCGCGCCGTGCCGTTGAGCAGCCATTGCAGCTCCACATGAGCGGGGACTTGCGCCTGATTGAACAGGACCGAACGATCGGGATCGATCCCGCAGGCAACCAGCGCGGCGACCATTTCGCGCGTGTTGGCTGCCAGATCGGCCGGCACATGCGGCATCGAAATGGCATGCAGGTCGGCCAGGAAATACAGGCAGGTCGCGCCCTTGGCAGTCCATTCGTCCTGCATCGCCACCCAGTTGCGAATCGCCCCGAGATAGTTGCCGAGGTGAAGATTGCCGGTAGGCTGAATGCCGGAAACGATACGCATTGACGTCAGACCTTATGACTTTGAAGGGCGGCGGCGCCGCAAGAGCAGGGCGAGGTCATCGCGGGAAAAAGCCCCCATGACGACTGTGGCGAGGCCATAGACCACCATGCCCGCGCAAACCAGCGTCGCCAGCGCGCCAAAACGCATCAGCCAGGATCCATGGACATAGGGCATGATCAGCATCTGCCCGCGCCACAGCACCGCCCCCATGGCCAGCGCCGCCAGCAGCAGGCGCGGCGCGCGGCGTCGCAAGCGGCGATCGGCGATGAAATGCCCGCGCCGCACCAGCCGGTGATAGAGCATCCAGACGTTGACCGTCGACGCGATCGCGGTCGCCAGCGGCGGGCCGATATGTTTGAGCGGCACGATCAGCACCAGATTGCCCACCAGATTGATCACGATCGAGATCATCGCAAAGCGCACCGGCGTCTTCGTATCCTGCCGCGCATAGAACCCCGGCGTGAGTACCTTGACGAGGATATAGCTGGGCAGCCCGATCGAAAACGCAGCCAGGGCCTGCGCGGTAAAATGCGTATTTTCCGGCGTATAGCGGCCATAGCCGAACAGCGCCGCCGCGATCGGCTCGCCACAGACCACCAGCGCCACCGTCGCCGGCAAAGTCAGCAACAGCGCCAGCTCCATCCCGCGATTTTGCGTATCAAGCGCGGCCAGATCCTCGCCCGCGCCCAACTGGCGCGCAATCGTGGGCAGCAGCACGGTGCCGAGCCCGATCCCGATCAGCCCCAGCGGCAACTGGTTCAGCCGGTCGGCCATGTAGATATACGTGACCGAGCCGTGATCGAGCAACGACGAGGCAAGCAGGGTCGAGATCGTCAGATTGATCTGCGCCGCGCCCGCGCCTGCGGCCGCCGGCAGGATCAGGATCATCAGCCGTTTGACATCGGGATTGAGCCGGGGCAGCCGCAGCCGCAAGCTGACCCCGTTCATGCGGCAGGCCCAGCCCAGCCAGACCAGTTGCAACGCGCCCGAAACCGACACCGCAATCGACTGGTTGCGCGCGGTGATCATCGGATCGTGGCTGTGAAACAGCATGATCGCCGCAATCATGGTCAGATTGAGCAGGATCGGCGCCGCCGCGTTGACCCAGAATTTGTGCAGCGAATTCAGGATGCCGCCAAACAGCGACACGAGGCTGATCAGCATCAGATAGGGGATGGTCCAGCGCGAGCAATTGACCGCAAAGGCAAATTCGCTCTCGCTCACACCATGAAACTTGCCCGACAGGAGCAAGGTCACCGGCCAGGCAAAGACTTCGAGCAGCACGGTCATCATCAGCAGCGTCGGCAGGAGCACCGCCAGCGCCTGTTCGGCAAAGACCAGACCATCGTCCAGCCCGCGCCCTTCGGGATCGGCCACTTTCTGATTGAACATCGGGATGAACGCCGAGGCAAAGGCCCCTTCGGCGAACAACGCACGAAACATGTTGGGCAAACGGAACGCGACCAGAAACGCGTCCGAGGCAAAGCTCGCCCCGACATAGCGCGCAAACAGGCTGTCGCGCACCAGTCCCAGCACGCGGCTGATCAGCGTCAGTCCGCCGATCGTTCCGGTGGCCTTAAGCAGATTCATGGTCGGGCATGGCTGGCAGAGGAGCGGGGGGGCGGCGGTCCGAGGCTCTGCCGCCCCCCGGCACGATCAGGCTTCGCCCATCGGGTTGGCAACGGCGGCTTCGGCCTGCTGTTGCAACTGCGCGAAATAGAGCCCGTTGAAATCGATCGGCTCGAGCATCAGCGGGGCAAACCCGGCATCGCGCACCGCATCGGCAATGACGCGGCGGGCAAACGGGAACAGCATGCGCGGCGCTTCGGCAAACAGGAACGGATGCGCCTGATCATCGGGGATATTGCGCATCGCGACCAGGCCGCCAAACGCCAGTTCGACGATATAGGCGGTGCCCTGCGAGGTCTTGGAGACGGCCTTGATCTTGAGTTCAACCTCATGCACGTCGGGCCCCAGAGTGCGCGCGGCGATGTTGAAATCGATCTGCATTTCCGGGGTTTCGGCCCACTGGAAGCTATCGGGCGCGTTGGGATTTTCGACCGAGAGGTCTTTCACATATTGCGAGATGAACCCGATCGCCGGGCTGGTGTCTTCGCCGTTGGCAAGCGGCGCGCCCTGATCAAGGTTGAGATTGCTGATGATGTTGCCTTCGTCGGCCATGGATCGTGCTTTCATGGTATCTGGCGTGAATTTCGCGTCGGGATGGGCCGCATGCGCCTCGCCCCGCCCTGACCGGCGCGCCTAGCACCTGCATCGGCCATCGGCAACCGCCGCCAGACGTGTTGGCCGATCCCGCAAACAGGACTTTTGGGGTGGGCTGCGCGCTTTTTTGCCACGGAAACGCAACAAAGGCTCGTCCATCGGTTGTTCATTTGTAAATCGTATCTATCTCGGGCATTATAAGTGTCGGTTGTTTCGACAGGGGTGCGATTCTTGGCTCCTGTCGCCGCCCGGACACCCAAGCGGGAATTTGGCGCGTGATTGTTGAAATTGTCATCGTGGCGATGATCGCCGTATTTCTGGGCCTGCGGCTTTACGCCGTGCTCGGTCGTCGCCTGGAAGAAAGCGACGAGCCGCTGCGCCGTCGGCTCGAACAGGCCGATCCGCAGGCGACGCCGCGCGCGATGCCGTCAAAGCTGGCGGACAAGACCACGATCGCGCCCCGCTCGGCGGGAATCGCTGTCGAGCCGACCTGCTTCGACGCCAATGCCGAAGCAGGCATTCGCGCGATCATCGCGGCCGATCGCCGGTTTGACGTCACGATGTTCCTGGCCGGAGCCAAAGCCGCCTATGGCATGGTGCTCGAAACGTTCTGGCGCGGCGACAAGGACGCGCTGGCGCAATTGTGCGAACACGCCGTCTATGACAGCTTTGCCGCCGCAATCGACGCCCGCAATGCAGCTGGCGAAACGGTCGACGCGCGCCTTATCCGCATCAACGATGCCCGCATCGTCTCGGCCGATTATTCCGCGCCGGTCGCGCGTATCGCGGTGCGCTTCGTCGCCGACATTGCCTCGGTCACGCGCAATGGCGAAGGCGCAGTCATCGCCGGATCGCTCGACGACGCGATCGAAAGCCGCGATTTGTGGACGTTTACCCGCGACCTGACCTCGCGCGACCCCGACTGGCAGCTCGACGAAGCCGACCAGGGCTGATCCATGATGGGCCGGATTGCCGGGGGACGTGCGGCGGCGCTTGTGCTCGCCCTTTCCCTCCTGTCGGCCTGTGGCCAGATCGTACCGCCTGCAAAGCAGCAAAAGCCGGTGGTGGCGGCCAATGCAGTCTCGATCGGCGTGCGCCGTGGCCCGCCCCTGCCCGGCCTGACGATACCCCTCTCGGGCGCGCGCCGCGCACTCAATGCCTTCGCCGCGAGCTGTGCGCGGGCATCGCTGCGCCCCGATACCAGCGGGCTGACCCAGCCTCAGGATTGGGCAGCGCCCTGCCAGGCCGCGGGCACCTGGCCGCGCGACGATGCCGCGCGCTTTTTTGCGACATGGTTCGAAACCGCCATCGTGGGCACCGGCACGACGTATGTCACCGGCTATTTCGAGCCGGAAATTGCCGGTTCGCGCAGCCATCTGCCCGGATTTGACGTGCCGATCTATCGCTTGCCACCCGACCTCGTGCGCGCGCGGCCCGGCGATGCGCCGCCCGGGCCCGACGGTCGGCAACCGCTCGGTCGTTATGATGCCAATGGCATTTTCGTGCCTTATTGGGATCGTGCGCAGATCGAGGACGGCGCCCTTGCCGGCAAGGGTCTTGAAATCGGCTGGGCGGCGGACCCGGCGGAATTGTTCTTTCTCCAGGTTCAGGGCTCGGGTCGGCTGCGCGCGCCCGACGGCACGGTCATGCGCATCGGCTATGCCGGCGAAAACGGCTGGGCCTATACCGGCATCGGCAGCGTGATGAACGGCCTGGGCCTGATCGGCAGCGGCCCTGGTCAATATGCGGGATCGATGCAGGGTATCTTGCGCTATATCCGCGAAAACCCTGCGCAAGGCCGTGCGCTGATGCGGCAAAACCGCAGCTTCATCTTTTTCCGCGACACCACGGCGATTGCCGGTGATCCGACCACCGGCCCGGTCGGCGCGCTGTCGGTTCCGGTAACCCCGCGCGTCACACTCGCGGTCGATCCCGCTTTCGTGCCGCTCGGCGCGCCGGTGTTCCTGACCACCGACCGGCCCGATGTCGGCGGCCTGTGGGTCGCACAGGATACCGGCGGCGCGATCAAGGGCGCAAACCGGTTCGACAGCTTCTGGGGCGCCGGCGCGGAGGCGCGCCACATCGCTGGGGGCATGAGCGCGCACGGTCAGGCGCTGATCCTTGTCCCGCGCGGCGTGCTTGCCCGTCTCCGCGCCCGATGAAACGCCCGCCGCGCGGGTTGAGCGCAGACGAAGCGGCGCTTTGGCGCAAAGTCGCCGCGACAGTCACCCCGCTTCATCCCCCCGCCGCAAAGCCGCCCGCTGCAATCGTTGCCGCGCCGCCGCCCGTCGCCGCGCCTGCCCCCCCGCCAGCCAAACGCGTGCGCGGGCGCGTGCCGCCGCCGCTCGTGCCACCAGCCCCGCCGCCGCCAGCTTCGCGCCCGCTGACCAGCGAAGGGCTCGACGGTAGCTGGGACCGCAAGCTGGCGCGCGGCGCCATCGTGCCCGATGTCACGATCGATTTGCACGGCATGACGCTCGACACCGCGCATGCCCGGCTGAACGGCGGCATCGCGCAGGCGCTGGCCATCGGTGCGCGGGTGATCCTGCTGATCGCGGGCAAGCCTCGCCCCCACGGCGACCACGACCAGCGCGGCGAACGGCGCGGGGCCATTCGCGCCAAGCTGCTCGACTGGCTCGCCCACAGCCCGCACGCCGGGCAGATCGCCGCCGTGCGCGCCGCCAGCCCCCGCCACGGCGGCGCGGGCGCGGTCTATATCGTGTTACGCCGCCTGCGCTAACGCGGCCAAGGCGATCCGGCGATAGATCCGGGCAAGCACGACGAGATCGTCCATCGCCACGGCTTCGTCCTTTTTGTGCATCGTCGCGTTGGACAGGCCGAATTCGATCACCGGACACAGCGCGCGCAGGAACCGCGCATCCGAGGTGCCGCCGCTCGTCGACAATTCCGGCGTGATCCCGGTTTCCGTCAAAACCGCATCGGACACCAGCGTCGAAAACGCGCCGGGCAGCGTCAGGAACGCCTCGCCGGAAATCACCGCACTCGCCTCGACGCCATGGCGCCGGGCCATCGCAGTCACCCGCGCGACAAGGTCAGGCCCGGTGTGCAAATCATTGAACCGGATCGACAGGCGCGCCCGCGCTTCGGCCGGGATAACATTGGTCGCCGGATTGCCCACGCCCAGATCGGTCACTTCCAGATTGGACGGCTGAAACCACTCGCTGCCCCGATCAAGCTCGATCGCATCGAGTTCGGCAAGCAGCGCGATCAACCGGGGAATCGGATTGTCGGCGAGATGCGGATAGGCGACATGCCCCTGCGCGCCCCGCGCCGTCAGCCAGATGTTGACCGAGCCGCGCCGCCCGATCTTGGCCATGTCGCCCAGCCGGTGAACCGAAGTCGGCTCCCCCACCAGGCACACGTCGGGCACATGCCCCACCTTGCGCAAATGGGCGATGATTTCGACCGTTCCAAAGCGCGCCGGCCCTTCCTCGTCACCAGTGATCAGAAAGCTGATCGTGCCGGCCTCGACGGGAATCGTCGCGACCGCCGCGACCATGGCCGCGATCGCCCCCTTCATGTCGACCGCGCCGCGCCCATAGAGCAAATCGCCGCGCCGTTCGGGCGCAAACGGGGCGCTGGTCCAGCCTTCGCCCGGCGGCACCACATCGAGATGCCCGGCAAAGGCAAAATGGCGGCTCCCGGCGGGCCCTTCGCGCACCGCCACGAGGTTTTCGACCGGCCCGTCGGGCGCCTCTCCGGCCGTGAAGCGATGCACGGCAAAGCCCAGCGGGGCCAGTTGCCCGGCAAGCTCGGCAAAGACCGCGCCGGTGGCGGGTGTCACGCTGTCACAGGCGATCAGACGTTCGGTCAGCAGGACCGGATCGGGCAAAGTGTCGTCAAGGATCATGCAATCGGGCTTTCCGGCAATTCGTAGCATTCGATGCGCCAGGGTTCGGCAGCGGCTTCGGCACGCCAGGCGGCAATCCAGGGATGCTCGTTCAACGCCTCGACATAGCCTTGCGCAAATCCCGGCAGCCGCACGCCATAGCCGATCATGCGCAGCGCGACGGGCGCAAAGGCAATATCGGCCGCGCCGAACGTGCCAAACAGAAACGGGCCGCCCTCGCCGAACCGCGCCCGCGCCTCGGCCCAAAGCGTCAGGATACGATCGACGTCGGCCACGACCGGCGGCGCCAGCGCAACAGGCGCACCGTTGCGCCCCAGATTGAACGGCAGCGCGCCGCGCAATGCAGCAAACCCGCCATGCATTTCCGCCACCAGCGACCGGGCCAGCCCCGCCGCTTCGTCCCCGCGCGGCCAGAACCGTTCGCGCCCGACCCGATCGGCCAGATATTCGAGGATTGCCAGACTGTCCCACACGACGCCCGCGCCGTCCCACAGCACCGGCACTTTGCCCGCCGACGGCGCAATCGCGGGGTTCGCCCGGCGCACATCAGCCCAGTCAGGGCCAAACAGCGGGACCAGCTCGACATCGAACGGCAGGCCCGACTGACGACAGGCCAGCCAGCCGCGCAACGACCAGCTCGAATATCTGCGATTGCCGATCACCAGCTTCATCATCACATCACCCCCACCCCCCTGCGACCGTGGGCTCGTGCGTGCTTCAGATTTCCGAATCTTCGAGGATCGCGGCGCGCAGCGCGGCGATGCCGGTGCGCTTTTCCGCCGATGTGATCATCACGCCGGGGAAAGCGGCGATATGCTTGCGCGCCACGGCCTCGGTCGCCGCATGGACGGCGGCAAGCTCGTCGGCGCGGACTTTGTCCGCCTTGGTCAGGACGATGCGATAGCCGACAGCGGCTTCGTCGAGCATCGTCATCATCTCGGCATCGACCGGCTTCACCCCGTGCCGCGCATCGATCAGCAACAGCGTGCGTTTGAGCACGACGCGACCGCGCAGGAAATCGCGCACCAGCTTGCGCCAGGCTTCGACGACTTTGGGCGGGGCCTTGGCAAAGCCATAGCCGGGCATGTCGACCAGCCGCATCACAGTCGGATCGCCGACTTCAAACCAGTTGAGTTCCTGCGTCCGCCCCGGCGTGACCGACGCGCGTGCAATCGACTTGCGCCCGGTCACAGCGTTGAGCAGCGAGGATTTGCCGACATTCGACCGACCGGCAAAGGCGATCTCGGGCGCGCCGGGATCGGGCAGGAATTTGAGCGAAGGTGCCGATTTGAGGAAATCGACGCGCCCCGAAAAGAGCGCGCTGGCGCGCTCTTCAAGCGCCATCAGGCGCAGGCCTTCTTCATCGGGTCCGGTGCGCGATACCATGCTCAGACTTTCTCGTTGCCGGATTTGCCGTCACGTTTGACCTGGCGATCGATGTCGGTCTGATCCTTCGCCGCCTGCGCCTTCAATTGCGGATGACGGCTGTAAAGATAGCGCTGCTGCGCGATCGTCAGCAGGTTCGAGGTGATCCAGTAGATCAGCAGTCCCGAGGCGAACGTCGACATGACGAACATCATCATCCACGGCATCAGCGACATGACCTGCTGCTGCGACGGGTCCATCGCTGCGGGCTGAAGCTTGAACTGCAGCCACATCGTCGCGCCGAGTGCGATCGCCAGTACACCGATCCCCATGAAACCGGGCGGAGTAAACGGCAGGAGGCCGAACAAGTTGAGCACATGCGTCGGATCGGGCGCCGACAAGTCGTGAATCCAGGCGACAAACGGCTGATGCCGCATTTCGATCGTCAGCACGAGCACTTTGTAGAGCGCAAAGAACACCGGAATCTGGAGGAACATCGGCAGACACCCGGCAAGCGGATTGACCCCCTCTTCCTTGTACAGCGCCATGATTTCCTGTTGCGCGCGCGGCTTGTCGTCCTTGTAGCGTTCCTGGATCGCCTTCATCTTGGGCTGGATCGCGCGCATCGCCGCCATCGAGGCAAACTGGCGCTGCGCCACCGGGAACATCGCCCCGCGCACGATCAGCGTGAGCAGGATGATCGCCACGCCGAAATTCTTGACCGCCTTGAACAGCGAATCGAGCAGCCAGAAGATCGGCTTTTCAAACCAGCGGAACCAGCCCCAGTCGATCGTCAGCGAGAAATTGGCGATGCCCTGCTTTTCATAAGCTTCGAGCACGCTGTTTTCCTTGGCGCCGGCAAAGACGCGCAGCGACTGGCTGGTCGTCTGGTTCGGCGCGACGGTGACTGCGGGATAGACGAGATCGGCGCGGAACAGTCCGCCGCCCAGCGCGCGATAGCTGCCCGCGGGGCGCGAATTGCCGTCCGGGATCAGCGCCGAGAGCCAATAGATGTCGGTAAACCCGATCCAATTGGCCTGGCCCGCCGGAGCGATTTCGCCCGCAGCGGCAATATCCTTGTAATGGCTCGCAAAATTGACCGTACCGTCAAACGCGCCGATCGGGCCCGAATGGACCTGCCACGTATCGAGGCTGGCAGTGCGGTCGGTGCGATTGACCAGGGCAAAGGGGCGCAGGGTAATCGGCGCGGGCGCGGCGTTGGTCACGCTTTGCGCCACGCTCAGCATGTAATTGGCATCGATCGCATAGCGGATCGTGAACGTCTGCCCGGTGGCATTGGCCCAGCGCAAGGTAACCGGGGTCGATTGCGTCAGACGCTTGCCGTCGGCCTGCCACAGCGTGTTGCCCGCAGGCGTCGCCAGACCGTTGTCCCCGACCCAGCCGACTTGCGCAAAATGCTGCGCAGGGCTGCCGGCGGGGGAAAACAGCCGCACCGGCGGGCTGTTCGGATCGCTGGTTTCGCGATGGCGGTTGAGCGTCAGATCGTCGAGCACCGCCCCGACGAGATTGATCGAGCCCTTGACCCCCGGCGCATCGATCGCAACGCGGGTCGGCGCGGCCAGCGCAGCCCTGAGGTCGATCGCCTCGGCGGCCTGGTCTTCGGCTACCTGCAATCCGCCTTCGCGCGTCGGCTTGGCCGGGGCGGCATCGCTGCCCGCAGGGGCTGCGGCATTGGCCGTCGGCCGGGCCGGAGCGCCGGTCGCCGGCACGGGAGCGGCCGCCGATGGCGCCGCCGTTACCGCGTGCTTGTCGCCGAGGTGCGGATAGAAATAGCGTAGACCCAGGTCCCAGCCGATCAGGATGACCCCCATCAGGACCACCGCCCAGATCATGTTGCGCTGATTTTGCACTCTGCCTCGCGTCATTTGTGTCGGTTTGGGGGCACAAGAAACGAACGGGACGACATCTGCCCCAAACGACCTGTTTCTTCTAGGGCACCGGATCGTACCCGCTCCCACCCCACGGGTGGCAGCGCAATAGCCGCTTCAACGTCAGCCAACCACCCCTAAACGCACCGTGGCGTTCAAGCGCCTCGATCGCATAAGCGGAACAGCTTGGCATGTAGCGACATGTCGGCGGCATGACCGCTGAAGGCCCGATCTGCCAGGCCTTGACCAGAAGGATCAGAATGCGCTTCACCGGCGCTTGCCGTTATTCGGGCGCGGACGGCGCGGCGGATCGCCTTTGCCCGCAGCCGCACGAATCAGCGCCGCTTCAAGCTCGGCGCGCAGGGCCGCGAAATCACGCTCGATCCCGCCTTCGCGACCAATCAGGACATGGTCGGCACCGGCCACCCCCAGATGCGGCAGAAGATCGCGCAGCAACGCGCGAAACCGCCGTTTCATCCGGTTGCGCATGACGGCATTGCCGATCTTGCGCGTAACCGTCACGCCAAAGCGGGCACCGTCGATCACAGGCGCAGCGGGGCGCACCAAAAGCACAAAGCCGGGCCTCGCGACCCGGACTCCATGGTTTGCGGCAACGAAATCCGCGCGCTTGCGGATCATGCCCAAGCGCAGAGGCTTCGGGTCAGCGGCGGGATCGCCCTGCAAGGCAGACCCCGATCCGTCCCGGCCCGATTCGCCCTGAGCCGAGGTCAGGCCGAGAGGTTCTTGCGACCACGGGCGCGGCGAGCGCGCAGAATCTTGCGACCACCGACGGTGGCGGTGCGGGCGCGGAAACCGTGACGACGGGCGCGAACAAGAAGGCTGGGCTGAAAAGTGCGCTTCATGGGTATGCTCTTTTATGTTCGAATGGACGAGACAGGATCGGAAAGGAGCAGGGCAAACGAATCCACCCGCCCAACCGGGCCGCACTCGGGAATCAGGCCGCGGCGGATACGCAATGCGCGCCCTTGCGTCAAGGTCGCAGGCCAGCCGGCCGGCCAGTCAGCTGGATTGACTCAAAAAAAATGCCCGACCGTTTCCGGCCGGGCTGAAAAGTTTGGGAGAGGATGCCTGAAAGGCATGCTCTATATGCAGTGCACCCGGTTTTTGTGCAAGTGCGAAATAGGCCGCTTCGGATGCAGTTTTTGCAGGTGTTCAAAAATCTTTGAAAACCAGAATGTTACCGATAACTCCAGAATGTTGCCGATAACTAATGATGGATTCACAGGCTTTCACGGTTTGACGAAGCGAAAGGCAAACCGATCGGTGTGACCGCGCACGCCGGGATCGAACACCGGCACCGTATGCGGATCGTCTTCGCGGTGCAGCGCAGAGCTTTCCCCGTCGAGCACGAAACCGGCCCGGGCAAAGTCCGCGCGCACCCGCGCCGGGTCGATACGGTGAAATTTGCCTGCGGTTTCGCGCGGATCGCCGGGCAGCGCAGCATGATCGATCACGATCACCCGCCCGCCCGGACGCAAGGCCGCAAACCAGTTGCGCAACACCGCATCGACGTCGCGCACGGGGTAATGATACTTCGCCGACGACCAGTAGAGATCGTGATATTCGAGATGGGCAAAGATCACGTCTAGGCTGGCAGGGGCCAGCGCCTGCGCTTCGCCGGGCACATAGAGCGGCCGGATATTGGCATGGCGAGTCAGTATCGGCTGCCATTTCGCCGCATCGTAGTTGGCCGCGACGCCGATCGCGTAAACGAGGCCCCTCGGCCCGACCGCATCGGCGAGCAACTCGGAATAATACCCGCCGCCCGCGCCCCAGTCGGCCACGACGTCGCCCCGGCGCAATTTGGCAAAGGCCAGCATGGCATCGGGCAGGCGCCCGGCATCAAGCGCACGATTGTCGGGCTGACGCGCGGGATCGCCGATGGCCGCAGCGATCTCGCCCGCCGAGACCGGCGCATGATCGTCATGCGCGACGCGATGCGGCGATCGGGCGCCGACCACGGTCGGCGTCAGCGCGATCGCCGATACAAGAGCAAGGGATTGAACAAGACGCCTGGATAGCATGACCACAAACCCCGATGATCCGACCGGCGCGAGACATTCGCGCCCCGTGGCAGCATCGGCGCAGCACCCCGCGCACGTCAATCGTCAATTGCCAATAGCAGATCGCGTAACCAGGCCGACGGGCGCCGGACGTTCATTCCCCCCCGGAAATGCAAACACCCGGCCGCCCGTCGGTGGCAGTGCGCAGACTTGCCGGCCAGCCCTAGTGGGCGAGCAGCAACGGCACTACCGATCGGTCGAGCAGCGCGCGCGAAACGCCGCCCAACAACAGTTCGCGCAAACGGCTCTTGCCGAACAGGCCCATCACGATCAGCCCGGCATCGTGTTCGCGCGCAAAATCCTCGATCGTCGCCGAAATCGAACCGACCCGCTCGGTTTCGTGGCATTCGGCATGAATGTCGTGGCGCGACAGATAGGACGCGGCCTCGGCGGCAGGATAATCGTCGCCCTTTTCGCGCACGGTCAGCAAATGAACCCCGCCCGCCAGCCGCAGCAGCGGAAGCGCCGCACGCAGCGCCGCCGCGCCTTCATGACCACCGTCCCAGGCGACCACCGCCGGCTTGTCAAAAGTCAGCATCGGCGCGCCCTTGGGCACGGCCAGCACCGGCACGCGCACGCCGATGCCGATTTCTTCAAGCGCGGGATCATCAAGGCTGGTCACGACGATGTCGGTAAACCGCGAGGCGCTGGCAACGCCTTCGATGCGGCCTTCATCGATCACCACCACGTCAAACGACACATCCTGCGGAGCCAGTCGCGCATCCAGATCGCTGGCGAGCTTTTCATCGGCGGCACGCACCTGATTGATCGCTTCGGCCGATAGCGCCGCGCCGCCAAACGGCTCCCACAGCGCCAGTTCGGCAAACGGAGTCGCGATCTGGAATGTGACATGGCCATGCACGGCCCGGGCAAGCGCAAGCGCGGTTTCGACACGATCATCAAGCGTTGCCGAATTGTCGACGGGGCACAGAATGGAGCGCATTTGGGATCGTCCTTCTTCTTGTTTCCACTGGTCTGCGCGCCGCCCGGCGAGTCGACCATGATCCACGTCAAATCACGGATCATTGCCCCTTGCCCCGCTTAATCGGTCCCTTAAGAGAGGGCAGACATACCAAGATACTGCACTATCGGGAGAGAGCAATGCAAACATCACGCCGATTCGAGGCGGTGATTTTCGATTTCGGCGGGGTAATCACCGCAAGTCCGTTCGAAGCGTTCAACCGCCTGGAAGCGGAGCACGGATTGCCGCGCGATTTCGTCCGCCGGGTCAATGCGACCAACCCCGAAGCCAATGCCTGGGCCCTGTTCGAACGCGCCGAAATCGACGCTGCGCGGTTTGACGCCCTGTTTGCGCAAGAGGCGGCCGCGCTTGGACACAGGCTCGATGGCGCTTCGGTGCTGGCCGTACTCGCCGGTGCGGTCCGCCCGGCGATGGTCACCGCGCTCGATCAGCTGGCCGGGGCGGGCTATCGCCTGGCCTGCATCACCAACAATGTCCCCACCGGGCACGGCGCAGGCATGGCGCGGGCGGCCGATCGCGCCGATGCGATGGAAGCGATCTTTGCCCGCTTCGAACATGTCATCGAAAGCTCGAAAGTGGCGCTGCGCAAGCCCGATCCGCGCATCTATACCATGATGTGCGACCATCTCGGCCTTGCCCCGGACGCGTGCATCTATCTCGACGACCTGGGCATCAATTGCAAACCGGCCGCCACGCTGGGCATGCACGCGATCAAGGTGACCAGCGGCGCACAGGCGCTGGCGGACTTGTCGGCGGTGCTCGGAATCCCGCTCGGCTAAGGATCGACTTGCAGCAGGGATGCGCGGCGGAACAGTTCGAGCACCAGCGGGTCGCGCTCGATTTCGCGAATCGCCGCTTCGAATTGCAGCTGGCGTTGGGGACGCGGGGCGATTTCGACCAGCGTTCCTGCGGCAAGCTCTGCCCGCACCATCGTTTCGGGCATGACCGCAGCGCCGCGCCCGGCCAGCACGATGTCGATCAGCGTGCGCACATTGTCGCATGTCGCCACCGCGCGCGCCGCCAGCTTTGCGATGGCAAGGCATTCGTGCGTCACCGCATGGAGCGGCGAACTGGGGGGCAGCGCCCAGATCGGGATCGGCTCTGCACCCAGGCTCCGCGCCGTCGTCGCGCTGGCGGCAAAGACCAGCGCCACGGTGCCGATGGCGGCTGTGCGGATGCCGGGAATCGCCACCGGTCCGGCCAGAAAGGCCAGATCGTTGCGCCCCGCCATAAGCTGCTGAACCATGCGCGCGGTCAGGTCGAGCTCCACTTCGAGGACGACACCGGGCAGATCGCGTTCGACATCGCGGACAAAGCCCGGCAGGCAACCGGCAGCGGCGATTTCGCCCGCCCCCACGCGCACCACGCCCGCCACCCCGGCAAAATCGCTCGCGCGGGTCAGCACACGCTCGAACCCGACCCACAGCGGCTCTATTTCGCGCACCAGATCGCGCCCGCGCGCCGTCAGCACCATCAGCCGCCCTTCGCGACGGAACAGATCGACCCCCAGTTGATCCTCGATTTCGCGCACCCGCGCCGAGATTGCGGGCTGCGTCGTGTTGAGCCGTTCGGCGGCGGCGCGAAACGTGCCGAGCCGGGCAATCCACAGCAACGTTTCAAAATGATAGATGGCCAATCTTTTCATAAGCGTTGTTTATCGAATTTCATAAAAAAGTAGCGCTGTTTTCGATGGATCGAAGCGATTACGATGCCCCCTGTCAAAGGGAGAGATTCATGGCCAACAAGCTCTATCCCGACGCCACAGCCGCGCTTGACGGGCTGCTGCGCGACGGGCTGCTGATCGCCTGCGGTGGGTTCGGGCTCTGCGGAGTTCCCGAACGCCTGCTCGATGCGGTGCGCGAATCGGGGGTGAAGAACCTGACGTTCGCGTCAAACAACGCCGGGATCGACAACGAAGGCATCGGCAAACTGCTGCGCACGCGCCAGGTCAGCAAGATGATCTCGTCCTATGTCGGCGAAAACAAGGAATTCGAGCGCCAGTATCTGTCGGGCGAGCTTGAAGTCGAATTCTGCCCGCAAGGCACTTTGGCCGAGCGCATGCGCGCGGGCGGCGCGGGTATCCCCGGATTCTACACCAAGACCGGCGTCGGCACGCTGGTCGCCGAGGGCAAGGAAGTCAAAACCTTCGACGGGCAGGACTTTATCCTCGAACGCGGCATCTTTGCCGATCTCGCGCTGGTCAAGGCGTGGAAAGCCGACGAGACCGGCAATGTCGTGTTTCGCAAGACCGCGCGCAATTTCAACGTGCCTGCGGCAACCTGCGGCAAAGTCTGCGTCGTCGAAGTCGAAGAGATCGTGCCCACCGGCAGCCTCGATCCCGATTCGATTCACTTGCCGGGCGTCTATGTCCAGCGGATCGTGCTCGGCGCGCCTTATGACAAGAAAATCGAATTCCGCACGACCCGCGCACGGGAGAACGCATGATGAGCCAGGCAAAAACGGGGTGGACCCGCGACGAAATGGCCGCACGCGCCGCGCGCGAGCTGGAAGACGGCTTTTATGTGAACCTCGGCATCGGCATCCCGACCCTGGTGGCAAACCACATCCCGGCAGGGATGACGGTGACGCTCCAATCGGAAAACGGCATGCTCGGCATCGGGCCCTTTCCCTATGACGACGAAGTCGATCCCGATCTGATCAACGCGGGCAAGCAGACCATCAGCGAATTGCCGCAGTCGGCCTATTTCGACAGCGCGGCGAGCTTTGCGATGATCCGGGGCGGGCATATCGACCTGACCGTGCTCGGCGCGATGGAAGTGTCGGAAAGCGGCGACATCGCCAACTGGATGGTGCCGGGCAAGATGATCAAGGGCATGGGCGGGGCGATGGACCTTGTCGCCGGGGTCAAGAAAATCATCGTCGTCATGGAACATTGCGCCAAGGACGGCAGCGCCAAGTTCATCCCCGCCTGCACTTTGCCGCTGACCGGGCGCAATGTCGTCGACATGATCGTCACCGACCTCGCCGTGTTTGCGCGGCCCGACCATGGCGCCCCGTTCCGGCTGGTCGAGCTGGCCCCCGGCGTCACCGCCGAAGACGTCGCGGCCAAGACCACGGCGCACTACGTGGCATAATCCGGCGGGCGGTGATAAGCGGGGCGACATGAACACGCTGATCACCGCCAACCGGAACTATTCGAGCTGGTCGCTGCGCCCGTGGGTGCTGATGCGCGCGCTGGGCATTCCTTTCGTCGACCGCGTCGAGCCGTTTGCCCAGGCCGTGAACTGGCAGGCGTTCCGCGCCTTTTCGCCGACCGGGCAAGTGCCTGTGCTGATCGACGGCGCAACGACGGTGTGGGATTCGCTGGGGATCACGCTCTATCTCGCCGACCGGCACGCCGGGATCTGGCCCGAGGAGCCGGTTGCGCGCGCCTTTGCCCAAGCGGTCGTGGCCGAAATGCACGGCGGCTTTTCAGCCTTGCGCAATCGCTGCACGATGAATGTCGGCGTGCGCGCAAGACTGCCGGAAATCGATGCCGAGCTTGCGCGCGACTTGGCCCGGATTGGCGAAATCCTTGGGCAGGGGCTCGACCGCTTTGGCGGGCCCTGGCTGGCGGGATCGGCCTTTACCGCAGCCGACGCATTCTATGCCCCGGTCGCCTTTCGCATCCGCACGTATGGGCTCGATGTCGGGCCTGTGGGCGCACAATGGGTCGAAAGCGTGCTGGCGCACCCGGCGATGCGCGAATGGGAAAGCGCCGCGCTCGCCGAGACGTGGCGCGAAGTCGAGCATGAGGCCGACCTTGCCCGCTGCGGCGCGATCACGGCCGATTATCGCGCGTCGTGATCGTGTGAATCAAGCTTTGCCCAGCTGCTTTCGGTCCCCGCCTGCACCGCGTCATTGAGATATTGCGAGGCGACCAGCCAGCCTTTGAACGGGCGCAGCGACCCCAGGCACCCCACCGCGAGAATCGGCACCGACACGAGCGCGTGAACCCACCACGGCGGATCGAATTCGACCTCCAGCCACACCGCGATGAACGTCAGCGGAAACGCGGTGATGCACAGCGCAAAGAACGCCGGGCCATCGTCGGCATGGGCAAATTTGTAATCGAGCCCGCAATTGGGGCAGCGATCGGCCAGTTTGAGCCAGCCGTTGAACATCGACGCCTTGCCGCATTCGGGGCACGTGCCGTTCCAGCCGGACCGCAGAATGCGCTTGAGCTTAACATTGTGAATCAAGCCCAAGGCCGCATCTCCCGTTATCTGTGTTGTTGCAACGTTGTACGCCACCACGGCACCGCCCGGCAAGCCGTTCGACTTGGCGGCGTTCGCGGTGTAAGCGCCCCGCAACCGGGGGGATCACCATGAACGACGTACCACATTCCGACGGGTCTCGCGATCCGGCACGCCCCGCCATCGGAGCGATGTCGCGCCTGACGAAGGCCGCGCTGCTGACATTCTATCGCCGACAGGGATGGCGCGCGGTCGGCACGCCCCCGCCCGGCGGTCGCTATATCCTGATCGCCGCGCCGCACACGTCGAACTGGGATTTCGTGTTTTTCCTCGGTCTGGCCGAATCGCTGGGGATCGATCCGCATTTCATGGCCAAGGACAGCCTGTTTCGCTGGCCCATGGGCGGTTTCATGCGCGACATGGGGGGAATTTTGGTCAACCGGGCGGGGCGCAGCGACATGGTCGCCACCATGATCGACGAATTTGCCCGCCGCGACCGCTTTGCGCTGACCATCGCGCCCGAAGGCACGCGCAGCAAGGTCCGTTCATGGCGCAGCGGATTCTATCACATTGCGATGGGCGCGGGAGTGCCGATCGTGCCCGGTTTCATGGACTATGCCAAACGCATCGGCGGAGTCGGCCCGGCGATCATGCCCACCGGCGACTATCGCGCCGACATGATGCGCATCGCCGAAACCTATCGCGATGTCATCCCGCGCCATCCCGGCCGCGGGCTTACCGACTTCCAGTCGATGATCGGGGCGTGAGCGGCGATGGCGGGGTGAGCGGCGATGGCGGGGTGAGCCGATAGTCCTCGACCGGGCGGCCCTGCCCCAGATGTTCGACAATGATCCGTTCGAGCACTGCCGGACTGCACGAATGATACCAGACCCCTTCGGGATAGACCACCGCAACCGGCCCGGCGAGACAGACGCGCAGGCAACCCGCCTTGCTGCGTAACACCCCGACATGGCCGCCAAGCCCGAGTTCGCCGAGCCGCCGTTTCAGATAGGCCCAGCTTTCGCGCCCCTTTTCGCGCGGGCAGCATTTGTCCTGTTCGGGATCGACGCACAAGAAGATGTGCCGCCGGGGCGCAAACCCGCCTAACAGCGCCAGCGCGCGCTCGGCCTGTTCGATCGTTTCAGGATCGGCCGTTGCAGGATCAGCAGCGGCGTCTTCGTTCATGACCCGATCCCCGTGATGCCGATCAGCCCTTTTTGCGCACGATTCGGGCGATTTCCGCAGCGACCAGCCGCTCGACCATCGGCGGCAGATGTGTGTCGAGCCATTCGGCCAGCATCGGCCGCAGGAGCTCGCGCACCAGCCCTTCGAGCGAGGTTTCACCGGCGCGCACGATCTGCGGCCGGGCGCCCGGTTCGGCCAGCATGGCCAGCGCAGCCAGCGAATCGCGCATGGCCGACGTCGTCACATCATTGAGCAGCGGGCTATCGCCGCTCTCTTCATCGTCGTCCTCGAAAGCGCCATCATCGTGCGCCGCCGATCCACGCGCAGGGCCCTTGCGTTCGGCCCCCAGCACTTGCGCGGCGACTTCGCCAAGATCGAGCACATCGCCGCCACGGCGGCGCGCATCGTCACGCCGACCGGATTCGATCCGGCTGTCGCGCGCGATCACTTTCTTGATCGACGAAAGGATTTCCTCGACCGAGGGTTCACCCGCCTGACGCATGCTTGTCGCGATCCCCTGCTAAAAAAACCGTGCGAGCTTTGCGAATCACCAAAGCCTGCCCACAGGCAAGCGAGTATCACGGCCCCTTTCATTACGGTAGGGGCTGCGGCGGCACCTCGGCATCTTGCGCAGGGGTGTTTGCCGTCGCGGTCGATTGGCGCACCGGCGTCGGATCGCGGTGCCAGTCGTTGGCATCGCCCGCCGCATGATCGTAATGCACTTGCGGATCATAGAGCGCGGCGCCGAGATCGCCATCGAGCGCGAGATCCTTCGATTGCGCCTTGCCCATCGCTGCCAGCAAGTTGAACCCGGCGACATAGGCGTTGCGCTTTGCCGTCACCAGATTGACCTGGGAGTTGAGCAATTCCTGCTCGGCATCGAGGATATTGAGAATCGTGCGATTGCCCACGGTGTTTTCGGCACGCACGCCTTCGAGACTGAGCGCGGCGGCATCGACGGCGGTCTGATTGAGCGAAATCGCATCGTTGGCGGCTTTCCACGCGGCAAAGTCGGCGCGCACGGTGGCGATCACTTCGCGCTCGACCGAAATCTCGTGTTCGTCGGCGGCGCCTTCGTTGGCCTGGGCCTGGCGGATCTGCGCGCTGGGCAACCCGCCCTGATAGAACGGGATCGTCGCCTGCAACCCGATCTGCGCGGTGCCGCTATGCGGCAGGCTGCCGACCTGAAGCGCCTGCGCCGGAAGCGTGCCGAGATAGTTGGCATAAGCGGCCGAACCGACCACGGCGACTTTGGGCAGCCGCGAGGCATCGGCGGTTTTCACGTCATAGCCCGCCGCCCTGGTCGCCAGCCGCGCGGCGGCAAGGTCAGGATTGCTTTCGAGCGCGACTTGCACGGCATCGTCGGGCGCATGCGGCAATCCGGCCAGCGGCGGCGGCGTTTCAAGCTGGCCGGGGACATGGCCGACCGCCTGAATATAGCGTTCGCGCGCCGCGATCAGGTTTGATTCCGCATTGCGCAATGCCGCGCGGCCCTGCGCAAGGCGCGAATTCGACTGGGCCACGTCGGTGCGGGTGACATCGCCGATTTCAAAGCGGTCGCTCGTCGCCTTGAGGTTGACTTCGAGCACCTGCACATTGTTGCGGTTGAGCGAGACGATCGCGGCATTGAGCGTGACATCCAGATAGGCCGCCACGACTTGCGAAAACACGCCCGTTTCCGTGCCGAGCAAACTGGCCTGGCCCTGCTTCACCCGTGTCTTGGCCGCATCGATCGCGCTTCTGACTCCGCCGCCGGAATAGATCGGCGCGCTGAACGACGTCGATGCCTGAAACGTGTCGCTGGGATAGAAGTCATAGGCGCCATAAGCCGTCTTTTCGACGGTATGGGCATAGCTGACCGAGCCTTGCAGGCTGGGCAGGCCTTGCGCGCGGGCGATCGGCACGGTCTCGTCGGTCGCGCGCTGGCTGGCGCGCGCCGAGGCGAGATCCGGATTGTTGCCATAGGCCGCGATCAACGCTTCGCGCAGCGTTTCCGCCCCGGCTGTTTCTGTCAGCGCCGCCGTCGGTGCGATAAACATCGCCGCACCGATCAGCAGACGGCCCCATCCTCTCCGCTGCATGGAATTCAGAAGCTCCAGGTCTTCTTGGCCGCAAATTCGGGCAAGGCGGCAAAATCGGCCTCGGACAGCTTGGTGAACACCAGCTCGCCCAGCACGCGGCGACCGATCGCCAGCCGCGCCACGCCGCGCTCGATCAGCCCGGTGATCACCCGGCCCTGATCGGCCAGCACAGCGCCCAGCGATTCGGGCGCAACTTCGATCGCGCCGTCGATCAGGATCAGCGAATAGGGCGCATTCGCGCTCCAGTCGCCATCGGGCGCCGCCACGGTGACTTTTTGCGCCAGCCTTGCGGCCAGCGCGCCGAGATAGGCACCGGGCTTGCCGATCACCAGGATGTGGTCGGTGGCCACCGGTTCGGCGGCGATCAGCATCTGCCCATGGGTCAGCGCCGGCGCCAGCACGGTGCCGTCGCCCAGCGGCACGGCGCGATCGATATAGGCGATCGACCGGGCAGCCTCGGGCACGAAATCTTCGCGTGCAACGGCGGCAAAAGCGGCCAGAATCGTCAGATCGTTGACTCCGCTCACCCGAAGCTGGCTGTCGATCATCGCGCGGCGCGCCGCGTCAAACCCTACGCGTTCTTCCACCAAGGTCATGAATTCCCTCGTTAGCTGATGTACCGGCGCAAGCGCGCCATCGGGGGGCTGTCCCCCGATCTTGGCCAAAGCTCTAGATTATCGTCTGGGCCGCGCCAAGTTATTTGCATGTCGTGCGTCGAGGCGTAAGGGGCCTTTCGACGAATGGACCGGCAAATCGCAGGCGCTCCGACCATCCCTGGCGAGCCCTGCCGCGCGATGAAAGGTGCAAGACAGATGGCAGACATGGTAACGATCCGCGAGGCGGACCTGATCGACAGCGTCGCCGACGCGTTGCAGTACATCAGCTATTTCCACCCGATGGATTACATCCGCGCGCTGGGCGAAGCCTACAAGGCGGAACAAGGCCCCGCGGCCAAGGACGCGATCGCGCAGATCCTGACCAACAGCCGGATGTGCGCCGAAGGCCACCGCCCGATCTGCCAGGACACCGGCATCGTCAACGTCTTCATCAAGTGGGGCCAGGATTGCCGGCTCGACAGCGACCAGAGCCTGCAGGACGTGGTCGATGAAGGCGTGCGCCGCGCCTATCTCAATCCCGACAACAAGCTGCGCGCCTCGGTGCTGGCCGACCCGGCCTTCACCCGCCGCAACACCCGCGACAACACCCCTTGCGTGCTCCATGTCGAAATGGTCCGGGGCAACACGATCAGCGTCGATGTCGCGGCCAAGGGCGGCGGCAGCGAAAACAAGTCGAAGTTCAAGATGATGAACCCCAGCGATTCGATCGTCGACTGGGTGCTGGAAATGCTGCCGCAGATGGGCGCGGGCTGGTGCCCGCCGGGCATGCTCGGCATCGGCATCGGCGGCACGGCGGAACATTGCGTGCTGCTGGCGAAAAAGGCGCTGATGGAGCCGATCGACATGGCCCAGCTCAAGGAGCGCGGCCCCCGGACCGACATCGAGCGCCTGCGCATCGAGATCTTTGACAAAGTCAACGCACTGGGCATCGGCGCGCAAGGTCTTGGCGGGCTGTCGACCATTCTCGATGTGAAGATCATGGACGCGCCCTGTCATGCCGCAGGCAAGCCGGTGGCGATGATCCCCAATTGCGCCGCGACACGCCACGCGCATTTCGTGCTCGACGGGTCGGGGCCTGCGTTCCTCGAAGCGCCAAAGCTCGACGAATGGCCCGATGTTCACTGGACCGCCGACGCCTCGGCCAAGCGAGTCAATCTCGACACGCTGACCGCCGCAGACGTGCAAAGCTGGAAGCAGGGCGATCGCCTGTTGCTCAACGGCAAGATGCTGACCGGGCGCGATGCCGCGCACAAGCGGATCAAGGACATGCTGGCCAAGGGCGAGCCGCTGCCGGTCGATTTCAAGGGCCGGGTGATCTATTACGTCGGCCCGGTCGATCCCGTGCGCGACGAAGTGGTCGGCCCCGCCGGTCCGACGACCGCAACGCGCATGGACAGCTTCATGGACATGATGCTCGATCAGGGCCTGCTCGCCTGCGTCGGCAAGGCGGAGCGCGGCCCCGCCGCGACGCAGTCGATTGCCAATCACAAGTCGGCCTATCTGATGGCAGTGGGCGGCGCGGCCTATCTGGTCGCGCGCGCGATAAAGCAGTCGAAAGTGGTCGGGTTCGAGGATCTGGGCATGGAAGCGATCTATGAATTCACCGTCGAGGACATGCCGGTAACGGTCGCGGTCGATTGCGAAGGCCAGAACGTGCACCAGCTTGCACCGCTGGTGTGGAAGAAGAAAATCGCCGAGGAACACTTGCTGCCGGGCTGATCGGCGCGATTTTCCGATCGACCAACGCACGAATCGACCAACGCATGACTGGCCCCGACCGTTGCACTGGCGCAGTCGGGGCCTTTCGTTTTAGCGTGTGTCGATGGCCGACCGATCCCCCGAGCGATTAGATGACTTGCCCGACACGACGATCCCGCATGTGCCGACGCGGCAGGTGCTGGGATCCGCGATAGCCTTGTGGCTATGCTATTTCGTGCTCATCACCATGCGCGCGCTGGTGGTCGAACTGGGCGAATTCAGCGATCTGCTTTGGCGCCGTGCGCTGGTCACACTGGCGGGAATCGTCGTCACCTTGCTCGCCTGGCCGCTGCTGCGGCGGTTTGACGGGCGTCCGACCGGGGTGCGACTCGCGGCGGCGCTGCTGATCATGTTGCCCGCCGCGCTGGCGCTCGCAGTGGTCAACCAACAGGCCTTTGCCCCGGTCGAGGCGCAGATGATCGCGCGCCTGACCGATCAGACCGCCCAGCCGAAGCCTCATCCCGGCGGGGGCGCATCCAATGTCCGCGTGCGCCACGATCTTTCGGGCAATCTGCTGATCGACATCGACGATCCGACCACGGGTGCCAGGTCCGGCACCAAGGCCGCCACCGACGCCCGCCCGATCACGCTGATTCAGAACCCGATCGAGCACGAAGGGTTATGGCGCCAATTGACCGATGTCGCGCTCGGGCGGTATTTCCTGCTGATCGCCTGGGCCGCGCTCTATCTCGCGCTCGGCAATGCGGAAATGGTGCGCGCCGCCGAACGCCGCGAAGGCGAATATCGTCGCGCCGCCAAGGCTGCCGAGCTGCGCTCGCTGCGCTATCAGGTCAATCCGCATTTCCTGTTCAACACGCTCAATTCGCTTTCGGCGCTGGTGATGAGCGGGCGTGGCCAGGCAGCGGAGCGGATGATCCAGACGATGTCGAGCTTTTATCGCCACAGCCTGGCCGCCGATCCCAGCGCCGATGTGTCGCTGGCCGACGAAATCGCCTTGCAGCGGCACTATCTCGACATCGAGGCGGTGCGCTTTCCCGAACGGCTCAAACCCGTGTTCGACGTGCCCGACACGCTCACCGCAGCGCCGGTGCCGGGGATGATCCTGCAACCGCTGGTGGAAAATTCGATCAAATACGCCGTGGCCGCCACGACCCGCGCCGTCACGGTCAGGATCGTCGCGCGCGCCGATGGCGATCGCCTGGTCCTGACGATATCGGACGATGGCCCGGGCAAGACGGGCATGGAATCCGGCACCGGCATTGGCCTGGCCAATGTGCGCAGCCGGCTGGCCGTGCGGTTTGGGTCTGACGCACATATCGCCAGCGGCCCGCTGCCCGACGGCGGCTATGCCACGACGCTGACCCTGCCCCTTTCGCGCCGGACCCTGTCATGACCGAAACCACGCCCTTGCGCACCCAGCCCCCCTTGCGCACACTGATCGTCGATGACGAACCGCTGGCGATCGAGCGGCTGCAGATCCTCGCGGCGCGAATCCCCACGCTCCATGTCGTCGGCACCGCCAGCGACGGGGCGCAGGCGCTGCGGCTGGCCGAAGCTCTGGCGCCCGACCTCCTGCTGCTCGACATGACCATGCCCGAAGTCGACGGGCTGACCGTGGCGCGACAACTTGTGGCGAAAACCACGCGCCCCGCAGTGATCTTCATTACCGCGCACGATCAGTTCGCGGTCGAGGCCTTCGACTGCGACGCGGTCGACTATGTGCTCAAGCCCGTCGCCGAAGACCGCCTCGCCCGCGCGATCGAGCGGGCCCTGGCGCGTCGCCTGGCCGAACCGCGCGAAGCGGGCCCGGCGGGCACTCCGATCGACAGGGGCGAATGGCTCGAAGAATTCTGGGTGCCGCACAAAAGCGAGCTGATCCGGCTGGCGGCGGGCGACATCGAACGGATCGACGCCGAGCGCGATTATGTCCGGCTTCACGTCGGCGCGCGCTCGTATCTCTTGCTGCACACCATTCAGAGGCTTGAAGACCGGCTCGATCCGGCGCGCTTCATTCGCCTGCACCGCTCGACCATCGTGCGCCGCGACCGCATCGCCGGCCTACGTCACGATGGTCTGGGCGTGTGGTCTGCGGAACTCGCCGACGGCACGGCGCTGCGCATCGGGCGGACCTATCTGCCCCGTGCCAAGGCGATGGCGGGGCGCTAACGCCCCGCCAGGTCCTCAGAACTTCACGCCGAGACGGGCATACCATTCCGCCGGGCGGTTATACGTGCCGCTGATCACGCCGGCGGCCGAATTCGACTGTCCGGTGATGATGTAGCGTTCGTTGGTCAGATTGGTGCCGCCGACGGTCAGATCCCAGTTGCCGTCGGGCGCCTTGTAGGTGGCGCTGGCGTTGACGATATTGGTGGCCTTGCGGTCCATCAGATACGTGCCCAGCGAGTCATTGCGCATGGTCGAGGTATAGGTCCAGTCGGCCAGGAGCACGATCTTGCCCTTGGGCAGATCGATTTCATAGCGCGGCGAGAGATTGATCTTCCAGTGCGGCGCCTTGGGCAGCGGATCGCCCGCCGCGACCCCGGCGGAGTTGCTATCGGGCTTGAGATAGGCCGAATTGCCGGCGCAGAAGCTCTGGAAGACATTATCCTGGCCGCACACATAGGTATAATGCGCGTCGAGATAGGACAGCGACGACGTCAGCGAGAAGCCATAGCCGGGCGCAACCGTGGCTTCCACCTCGACCCCGCGATTGATCGCCTTGCCAAGGTTGAACACCGTCGGCGAGGCGCCGATCTGTTCGTTGAGCTGAATCCCGGTGTAATCGGTGTCGAACACCGCCGCGTTCAATTGCAGCTTGTGATCG
Source organism: Novosphingobium sp. Fuku2-ISO-50 (assembly GCF_001519055.1). Classification (GTDB taxonomy): domain Bacteria; phylum Pseudomonadota; class Alphaproteobacteria; order Sphingomonadales; family Sphingomonadaceae; genus Novosphingobium. Next base: position 232,132 of record NZ_KQ954287.1, read on the forward strand.
AGCAGGGTGGATTTGACGCCCAGTTCGAACGTCTGCGCCTTTTCCGGACCGAATTCAGGCGCGGCAAGCAGAGGGCTCGACAGACGCGTGGTCCAGCCGCCCGATTTATACCCGCGCGACCAGCTGAAATAGAGCATCAGCCCCTGGCTCGGATAGAGCTGGATACCGGCCTTCGGGCTGAAATTGTTGAACTGCTGGTTGGTCGGCGATGCCGGGTAATAATCGAGGTATTGCGCCAGCGCGCCCAGGTTGGAGCCATAAGTCGACGACGCGGCAAAGTTGTTGTTGTACGGAAAGCCGAGGATTGCTGCACTGGCGGCATTGACCGGCATCTGCGCGCCTTTGTAGGCTAGGCCGTTATCATCCGCCTGAGCCCCGTAATAATCCTTGTTTTCATGGGTATAGCGCGCGCCCAAGGTCACCCCGACAAGATCGCTGAAGCGATAGTCGAGCTGGCTGTAGGCAGCGAGGGCCATCGTGTTGATGCGGCCCGGCCCGTCGACCTGCAACAGCCCGTCGTCGAACGTGACATAGTCGTGCAGATTGCCCGCTTCGTTGAAGACATAGGCCCCGACAACGTATTTCAGCTTGTCGTTGACAGCCTTGCCCGACAGCTGGAATTCCTGGCTCCACTGGTGCTGGTCAACGGTAAAGCTGAGCAGCAGCATGTTGAGCGGTGAGCCGTCCTGATTCATCCCGGCGTTGAGATCGACCTTGCGGAACGCGGTGATCGATTTGAGCACCGCATTGCCGATCGGCTGTTCGAGCGTCAGCCCGACACCAAGCTGTTGGACTTTCGAATAGTTGTTGCCGGTGGCATAGGTCGTATCGATGTTCTTGGTGATGAACTGATTGCCGTAGGTCAGATAACCGTTGGCCCCCTGTCCGGCGAGGCCCGGCAAAGTGCCATAACCGCCGACGCCCGTGCGCGGCCCGCAAATCCCGCCGACCCCGATACCCGACAGCACACTTGCCGGCGTTGAAACGCAGAGGTTGTACAGCCCCTCGATGCTTCCGCCGGTCCCCAGCAGCGTGTTGGCGGTCGATTCCTGATTGACGTGGGTATAATCGAACGCCAGCCGCGCGATGAAGCCGTTGGGGCCGGTGTATTTCAGCTTGATCCGGGCGTTCCAGTTGTTGTCGCCGCCTTGCCGGTCGCCGCCGCTGCCATAGCCGGCTGCCGCAAACGAGGTATAGGCATCGGTGACATACTGCCCCGGGTAGGAAAGGCGATACTGATAGCCTTCACGGTTCATCACGCCGACCGACACCGTCGAGGTCAGGTTTTCGGTCAGCGGAATGTCCGCCGTGGCGCGTGCCTGAATCCGGTTGTAGCTGCCGGTGGTGAAATCGCCGATAAAGCGGAACTGGTTGCCCGGATCATGGGTGACGACGCTGATCGCGCCGCCGATGGTGTTGCGGCCGAACAACGTGCCTTGCGGCCCCTTGAGCACTTCGATGCGATCGACGTCGAGCAAGTCCTGATTCGCGCCGACCGAACGGCCCAGATAGACACCATCGACATAGACGCCGACAGCCGAATCGATGTTGAAGGCAAAGTCGGCCGCGCCGACGCCGCGGATCGAGGCGCCCAAAACCGCCGAAGACCCCGAAAACGGCGTGGACGCGTCAAGCGTGACGTTGGGCGACAGGCTCGACAATTGCGACACGTCGCCGACCGCCCGCTCTTTCAGGGCATTGGCGGTAAAGGCGGAAATCGCAATCGGCACGGTCTGGACGTTTTCCGACCGCTTTTGCGCGGTCACCACGATTTCCTCGATGCCGCCGGTCCTGGTGTCGGACGCCTTCGCGCTCGCCGCTTGTTGCGCACAAGCCGGCGAAGCGAGCGCAACAGCCGCGACAAGTGTGATCGCGCCGCCACACAGCAGCCGGGTGCGCCCCGAAATGGGCGAACGGGTATACTTGGTCATGCCTTTCTCCTCTCCTGTCCCGCAGGAGGGGAAAATCGAGTCGATGAACCAGGCGACCGCCGCTACCGCACTCTGAAAACATAATATTCCCAGATGGTTGAAGCTTTGTTCGGACCTGATCCGGGCAAAGGCCCGGCTTCAACGACGCGATGCGTTTTCCCTCTCCTGACCGGCTGGGGCTGTGATCCGCCCCAGTCCGAATTAGTATGTGCAACATACATCATTTCAGGAGGCTGCCAAGAGGTATCGCGGACCCCATCGGGCAGAAATGTTTTGGCCAATCACAATCGCGTGCGTGGGGCGTACGCGCAGAAAGGCACAAACGCTCGCAATCAGGCGGCGAAGCGCTGCGAGGCGCCCGCCCAATCGAGCAGCGGCACGATCGCGCCGACATAATCGGCACGCCGGTTCTGTTCGTCGAGGTAATAGGCGTGTTCCCACACGTCGATCACCAGCAGCGGGGTCATTCCCTGAGCCAGCGGCGTGTCGGCATTCGATGTCGCCACGACCTTGAGCTTGCCCGCGTCAGCGGCGAGCCAGGCCCAACCGCTGCCGAACTGGCCGATCGCCGCCTTGGTCAGGTCTGCCTCCAGCGCCGCGCGCGTGCCGAAATCGCGCGCGATCGCCGCCGTCAACGCAGCGGAGGGCGCCGATCCATGCGGCGTCAGGCTTTGCCAATAGAGGTTGTGATTCAGCGCCTGCGCCGCATTGTTGAAAATGGCGTGGCTGTCGGCCTTGCCCGCCGTCGCCAGAATGATGTCTTCGAGCGAGGCCTGCGCCAGCGCAGTTCCGGCAACCAGCTTGGCAAGATTGGCGAAATAGCCCTTGTGATGCTTGTTGTAATGGAAATCGACCGTCCGCGCGGAAATCGCCGGGGCAAGCGCATCGGGCGCATAAGGCAAGGGCGGCTGCACCTGGGGCGAGGCCCCATGCGGCGACGCCCCGTGCGGCGCTGCGGCCCGTGCCGGAACAGCCCCGGCAGACAGCGCCACCCCGCCGACAGCGACGGCAGCACGCAGGATCTCGCGACGGTTGGTGGTTTCCATGGTCCGATGTCTCCGACCGGGCTGCTCGCCGGGAACAATACCCGCAAGGCGCCCGTTGGATGAATTATGCCACGTCCTGCACCCTGCGCAAAGACAATCAGCCCAGTTCGGCCACCGCGCGCGCCGCCATGTCGATCGCCAGTTCGGTCGAATCGGTCCCGCCCGAATCAGTGTTGGCAATCGCGATCGCCCCAAACGGTTGCCGCGCGGCCAGGTGCGGCGGCGGTGCCCCGGTTTTCAGGAAATCGTCATAAAGCGCCGAATACCAATACGAATAGCCATGGCCCCAGCGATTGACCGTCAGCCCCGCGATGTCACGCGCCGGATCGAAGCCATGGGGGCCAAGCGCGCGCGCCAGTTGGCTGCGGGTTTCGCGCTCGAACGTTTCGAAAGGGGTCGCGTAGAGTTCGGCGCGGCCAAGGCGGAACTGGTCCTTGATCGGCAGCCCCGGCGTTTCATAGCCGCGCAACATGGTCATCACGGTCGGATCGTCGGGCGTCGCCGAATGCGCATAGCCGCCGATCGACACCGGCTGTTCGAGAATGAGCGAGGCGAAATAGCTGCCCGGTGCATTCATGAAACACGTCCCCGCCCGGTGAAACGCGCGCCAGTTGTTCAGCCAGACATTGACCCACAAGTTGGGCGTCTTGACGTTATAGGCCAGCGCCTCGCGCTGCGGCGCGGGCAGATCGGGGCAGATATAGGGGATCACATAGTTCCAGCAGGCGAGCACGCATTGCTTTGCGCGCGTCTTGCGCAAAAGCCCGTCGACCCCGCCGAGCGTATAGCTGACTTCCACCCCGCCGGGCCCGTTGGCGACATGAAAGGCCGTGGCGTTGAGCCGGATGCGCGTCGCATTGGCAGGATCGTCGAGCCGCGCATAATCGACGCGTTCGAGCATGACCGCCGCCGCATCGCGCCCCTTGAGCGCGCCGGGAATCAGCCGCCCGACCAGCAGCCGCGCAACGGTCGCGTTGCCTTCGGGGAAGTGATAGCTCGTGCCCGATTCGTCGGTATCATACGCTGCGGGCAGGCCGAGCCCGGCAAAACCCGGCAAGCCGAACCGCTGATGCGCCGACAGCGCAGTGGTCGATGACAGGCCCCGCCCGCTGCCGAATGTGCGATCGCGCAGATAGGTCGCCACCATCGGGTCGCAACCGACCGGCCCGGTCAGATAATCGGCATAGCTCATCGTATCGAGCCGGCGGACTTTCTCTTCGACGCTGATCCCCGGCAGATAATCGGTCGCGGCGTGATAGAGCCGATGGAGATCGGCGCGCGCGCGTTCCGACAGCGGCGCCTCGGCCATGAAACGCGCCCAGCGGCTTTGCGCATCGGGGGGCACATTGGGCGCATAGAGAAAGCCGAAATCGGTCCAGGGCGCGGGATCGGGCAGCAGGACATCGCGGCCAAACGTCTCGCGATCGAAGAATACCCCCTGCCCCATGCCCAGCCGGTGATAGAATCCGGGATCGACCGTATCACGCGCCAGCGCCGCGATGTCGATGCCCAGCGTGCGATAGAGATCGACATGCGCGCCGCTATCGTGATCGTCGGCAAAAATGTTGAAGCTGCCCGCATTCGACAGGCGCATCCCGGCGCCTTCGCCAAATTCGTTGCGCTTGGCATGGCCGCCGAAATCGTCGTGGTTGTCGATCACCAGCACACGCGCCTTGCCGCCATGGCGCTGCTGATAGAACCACGCGGCGGCAAGCCCGCTGATCCCGCCGCCGACCACGATCAGGTCGTAACTGTCGGCGGTTTCGCTCGCCAGGCCCTTGGGCGCAAAGACATGATCGCGCAGCGCATGGCCGGTCGAATACGCGGTCGGATACCCGCTGCCGCGCATGCCGGTCAGCGCGGGGGGATAAGGCCCCGGATCGCCCGCCGCGCGCGCCAGACCGCCCGGCGCCAGGATCGCCGCGCCCGACATCAGCGCGCCATTGAGGAAATCGCGGCGCTGGATCGGTCGGCCCATGCCAAGGGAGGCGTCGCTGAATGTCATCGGGCCTGCGTCCTCAATCCGTTGCGGTCGAGGGGGCTTAACCTCTCCCCGGCGCAATGCATCCGCTTTGTTGCAGCACGTTACGCGCGCGGGGGCAAGCGGCGGTAGCTCAGCGCTTCGGCGACATGGACCCGCCCCACTTCGTCCGTCCCGGCCAGATCGGCGATCGTGCGGGCAACGCGCAGCATGCGGGTATAGCCGCGCGCGGTCAGCTTCATCGCGGTCGCCGCGCGGGTCAACAGGTCCTGCCCGGCGGCATCGGGCTGGCCGTGGGTTTCGAGCAAGTCGCCGTCGAGTTCGGCATTGCTGCGCCGCCCGGTTCCGGCCAGCCGCGCAGTCTGGATCGCCCGCGCCGCGGCAACCCTGCGCGCGACTTCGGCGGACCCTTCGATCGGCGGCGGCAGCGCAAGATCGCTTGCCGCCACCGGATCGACTTCGACATGGAGGTCGATGCGATCGAGCAAGGGGCCCGAAATTTTCGCCTGATAATCGGCGGCGCAGCGCGGCGCGCGGCTGCAGGCCAGGGCCGGATCGGCAAGATGCCCGCAGCGGCACGGATTCATCGCCGCGATCAGCTGGACCCGCGCCGGAAACGTCACATGGGCATTGGCGCGCGCCACGGTGACTTCGCCGGTTTCGAGCGGCTGACGCAGCGAATCGAGCGCGGCGCGCTGAAATTCGGGCAATTCGTCGAGAAACAGCACGCCCAGATGCGCCAGGCTCACTTCGCCCGGACGCGCCTTGAGCCCCCCGCCGGTCAGCGCCGCGATCGAGGCGGAATGATGGGGGCTGCGAAACGGGCGCGCCCGGCTGATCCGGCCTTCGTCGAGCGTTCCGGCGACCGAGGCGACCATCGACACTTCCAGCGCCTCGCCCGGTGTCAGCGGCGGCAGGATGCCCGGCAGGCAGGCCGCCATCAGCGATTTGCCCGCGCCCGGCGGCCCGACCATCAGCAGATTGTGCCCCCCGGCGGCGGCGATTTCGAGCGCGCGGCGGGCGACTTCCTGCCCTTTGACTTGCTTGAGATCGGGGCCGCGCGCGGGCGGTTCGGGCTCGCCCGGCTGCGGCGGGGGCAGATGTCGCGTGCCCTTGAGATGGTTGAGCAGGCCGATCAGGTCGGGCGCGGCGATGACCGCCGTCCCCGCCCAGCTCGCCTCCGTCCCTTGCGCCGCCGGGCAGATCAGCCCGCGCTCGGTGGCCCCGGCATGCAATGCGGCGAGCAGGACGCCCGGGCTGGCGATGATCCGCCCGTCGAGCGCCAGTTCGCCGACCGCGACCTGATCGGCGAGCGTCTCGCGATCGACCACGCCCATCGCCGCCAGCAGCGCGAGCGCGATCGGCAGATCGTAATGCGAGCCTTCCTTGGGCAAGTCGGCGGGCGACAGATTGACCGTGATGCGCTTGGGCGGCAGCGACAGGCCCATCGCGGCCAGCGCCGAATGAACCCGTTCGCGGCTTTCGCCGACCGCCTTGTCGGGCAGACCGACAACGCGAAAGCTGGGCAGCCCGGCGGAGAGCTGGCACTGCACTTCGACGGCGCGCGCCTCAAGCCCGAGATAGGCGACTGTCGCCACGACTGCGACCATTGTGTTTCATGACCCCCGTGTTTGACCTGATCCTTAGCGCGCCGAAGGCCGAACGGCAAAGGCCCGGAATTCAGCCAATTTGGCGTGATTTTGTCTAAGACTGGGTAAACGCCAAATTCACCGCAGATCTTTGCACGATGACAAGGCCGCGCGTGGTCACTGGGCGCGATGATGATGCGCCGTGCCCTCGCGCTGTTTGCGCTGCTGATCGCCACGCTGGGCGTGACCGCTCAGGCGCGCGAGGTTTCGACGCGCACATGGACCGATGCCGCAGGCGTGGTCTGGACCGAGACAACGACCGTCGAGACCGAAAACGACGGCGCCGATCGCCTGGTCGGCAGCGCGGCGCCCGCCATGCCCGGAATCGCCCGGTTCGGCCCGTTTGTCGTGCTCGACGGCAGGCATGCCGCGCTGGTCGATGCCACCGATGGCGCCAGTCCCGCGCGCTTTGCCGCGATGCTGCGCGCCTATCCCGGCATTCAGGTGCTCGAAATGGTCGATTGCCCGGGCACGCTCGACGACAATGCCAATTTGCGGCTGGGCCGGATGATCCGCGCGCGCGCCATCGCCACCGAAGTCCCGCCGGGCGGCTCGGTGCGATCGGGCGCGGTCGAGCTGTTCCTTGCCGGTGCCGACCGCCATGCCGCGCCCGATGCCGATTTCGGCGTTCATGCCTGGGAAGACGACGCCGGGCGCGGGCCGGGCGATTACCCCGCCAACGCCCCGGTCAACCGCGCCTATGTCGACTATTACCGCGCGATGGGCATGAGCGAAGCGCAGGCGGCAGCATTCTATGCGCTGACCAATTCCGCGCCCAACGCCCGCGTCCGCTGGCTGCACACCAGCGACATCGCCCGCTTCGTAGCTATTGATTAGGCGACGCAAACACATTCCGCCGCTTGTGAAAGCCTGCCGAGTGACTGGATACGACCAATGCCCGTCGTTCAATATGGCACCAGCGAAAGGCCGGTTATTGGGAAACAAGCCGTTCAAATCGAGAAAGCCGGAAAGGCGTGCCCCGCCGTCGCGAACGGCTTGGTCCGATTCGTTCGCGCCGTTTGATGGTTTGCGAGCGTAGCCTCAATGCGGGCATCATCGCCAATTTCGAATACTGCCCTCGGAATTTCCGAGTGAGAGGCCCAAAAATTTCCCTGTCCTGGTGGCATTTTTTACGTAATTATTAAGAGAGCCAAAGATAGATGTAGCCAATCTATTACATCCAAAAGCAAGGTCCCAATATGATTTCCCGAATTTGGCGTGATCGATTGGGACAATGCGCCCGTAGCGCTATTGCCTTGGCAACGTTAACGCCGATGGGATGCTCTGGCCCGCAAAACGTCTACACGACTATCCATTATCAATACAAGGAAACCGTTGTCGTCGAAACGCCGCAAGGTTTGCGCAGTGGATCGTCAGTAATCGAAGTGATTCTGGAGCATCCGACGTACCCTGACAAACCCAAGTTTGCAGAGTTCAGACCGGCGGGGTTCAACGGACAGGCTGTCGCGGTGGATCTGCCGAACGGCAAAACGGTGTTCGCCTTGCTGTCATCGCACGATGATCAGCGCTGGGCTGAAAGCGCATTTTTTAATTTGGCGAACGATAAGTATCGGGCTTACAAATTTAGCTTCATTAACCCAAACGACGTGCCTGTGCACCGTCCCGACCCGTATGAACTGGCCATGCGACTGAAAGGACCGCAGACGCTGCCGCGCGAATGGCCTAAACCAACCCGCGTATCCCCCTTCGCGCCCCCGCCAATACAGACGCTCCCTCAACCGACGCCTTATCCCTTTCTTGTCACGTTCCGCGATCCCAATGACCCGAGCACTTTGACAGTCATTGATCCAGACCAGACCGGGCACACACTGGGTAAGGGCTACAAGTTGAAGGAGATAGTTCTTGAATTGACGGACGCACCGGCGAGCACAGGCATCGAGCATCGCTTACCTTGGCTGGCCCCCACGAATCCGGGAAACCCTGGTTTCAGTCACGCGCCGCAAACGCCACCCAATATGGCCGGAGGCTTCGGAGCGCGGGACTTTACTGTGCAAGGCACTATCGACAAGGACCACGCAAACCCGATCATGTAAGATGACATGCCCAAAATCTGACCATGCCGGAACATCGCAACGCAGCACCGGCCCGGCACTGCCTCCCGCAAAGCAGTTTCGGCACATACATCCTACCATGGAATTCTGAGAATCCTGGAGTCAGTATATCCAATTGAGGCAATGAAGAAGCTGGTTCCCGGTTCAGACTGGGAAGATGGTACGTTGCGCAAGACGATCTTGTGAATGAAGAACCGCATTCGGCGACCTGATTTGAGAGCGCGCACGTTAGCAATGAAGGCGAGACCTACCCGGTCCATCCTATGCCAGCGAAGGGCAGCTATCCTTCTTTCGCCAGTCGGCAATCGGCCCAGTCTCACCCAGTCCCGGAAGCCAATTCCGAACTTTTCAATGACCGGAGTCGGGCCGCAACCAGTCGTTCACAGGGCATCTCGTGAATGACGGGTAAGCCCCAGAAATCGCCGTTCAGCCGCGAGCGGAATTTGTCGACGCCGCTTGGGAACACGGCACTGGCCCACTTGATAGCAAACCCTACCGCCAGGTGTCGTCGTCGAGCCGGTCTTCGATCGAATCGTCGTGCCCGGTGCGGTGCGACAGGAATACCAGTCCCATCAGCGCGCCCAACAACATTATCATCAGCCCGAGGCCCAGCGCGCTGGCGATATAGAGGTGGATCGAGACCAGCCCGAATTCGTGGTAGAGCACGACCCAGACCACGCCGATCACCCCCAGCGCGAATTCCGCCGTCCAGCGCAACACGCGCCGAAAATGGCCCCAGGCGCGCGCGGCACCGGCAGGATCATCGAGCAGCGAGCGGCGGGGATCGGGCATGGCGTGGTCATGCGCCAATCCGCATGCCCCGACAATAGTCTGGTCTTATCCGGGCTTGCGCCGGTCGGCAGTTGTGTCATGCTCGGCGCAACAAGAAGCGGGACAAAACCGACATTTGGGAAATCGGAAGGAGGATTCGATGACGATTGCAAGGCTGATTGCCGGGCGTTCGGGCCCGGTGTGGAAAATTCATGCCGAAGACACCGTTGCCGACGCGGTCGAACTCCTCGCCGAACGGCGCATTGGTGCAGTCCCTGTGGAAGATGCCGGAGTGGAAATTGCCGGGATCTTTTCCGAGCGCGATGTGATCTATTCGTTGCGTCGCCATGGCGGCGACATGCTCCGCCGCAAAGTGCGCGAGGTGATGACCTCGCCGGTCATCTCGGTCAGCCCCGAACAATCCGTGATGGAGGCGCTGGCGCTGATGACGCGGCGGCGCTTTCGCCACTTGCCGGTGATGGAAAATGGCCGGATGGTCGCATTCATCTCGATCGGCGATCTCGTCAAATTCCGCATCGAGCGGATCGAGGCCGAAGCCGACGCCATGCGGCACTATATTCAATCGGCCTAAGCTCTGGCCAGACTGAATCCGGTCGACCTGCACCTCGCGACTTGAGTAGGGGCCCTCGTGCCCCTATCTTGTGCGCATGAACACCCAGACCGTCACCTTGTCGCCCAGCGCCGCCGCCCGCATCGCGGCCATTGCCGCGCGTCAGGCAAAACCCGCGATTCTGCGCCTGTCGGTCGAAGGCGGCGGCTGTTCGGGATTTCAATACCGCTTCGGGCTGGCCGATGCGCCCGATGGCGACGATCTGATCAGCGAAACCGATGGCGTGCGGCTGGTGGTCGATCCAGTCAGTCTGGACCTGATCGCCGGGGCGGAAGTCGATTATGTCGAATCGCTGGGCGGTTCGGCCTTTCGGGTGACCAATCCCAACGCCGCCTCGGGCTGCGGCTGCGGCGCCAGCTTCAGCGTATGACGGATTCGCTTCGTGTCGCCACGTTCAATGTCAACGGCATCAAGGCGCGGCTGCCGCGTCTGATCGAATGGCTTGAAGAAACGCAGCCCGACATCGCCTGCCTGCAGGAAATCAAGACGCAGGACGAAGGGTTTCCCGCCGCCGACATCGCGGCGGCCGGGTATCAGGCGATCTGGCACGGGCAAAAGGGCTTCAACGGCGTCGCCATTCTCGCCCGGGGCGAACGCCCGGTCGAAGTGCAGCGCGGGCTTGCCGGCGAACCCGAGGATGAACAATCGCGCTATCTCGAAGCGGACGTGTTCGGCCTTCGCGTCGCCTGCATCTATCTGCCCAACGGCAATCCGCAGCCGGGGCCGAAATTCGATTACAAGCTGCGCTGGATGGACCGGCTGGCGGCGCGCATGGCCACCATTTCGGCAGAGGAAGTGCCCGCGCTGGTGATTGGCGATTACAATGTCGTGCCCACCGATCGCGACATCTGGGATCCGCGCGCGCTGGCCGACGACGCGCTGATGCAGCCCGAATCGCGCAACGGCTATCGCCGGCTGCTCAATGCCGGGTGGACCGATGCGCTGGCCGTGCACAACCCGCGCGGCGGCGTGTGGACTTATTGGGATTATCAGGCCAGCGCCTGGCCGCGCGACCATGGGTTTCGCATCGATCACGCGCTGCTGTCGCCCGAATTGGCCGACCGCCTTGTCGCCGCCGGAGTCGACAAGGCCTATCGCGGTCGCGAAAAGGCAAGCGATCACGCGCCCGTCTGGGTCCGCCTGACGCGTTGATCCGCGCCGGGCGTGCCGCAAATCGCGGTGCGGCATTTGCGACACAAGCGTCACAAAATCCTTAAGTCTGACTTGCAAAGGCGCAGCGTGATCGCCATGTGCCCACCCGACGGTGTCGCAGATCTCTCCCTTGCGATGAGATGCAAGGCAATGCCGTCTCGATCGACGATCCCCCCCCTCGCCGGTCAGGAACCGACTCTCCCCCCGGAGTCGGCAAGAAGGACAGAAAGAATTGTCATGACGCCTTTCGGCAAGGAGTTTTACCGCGCGCTCGCAATCGGGTTTCTGATCGGGTGCGCCGGGATGGCCATGCATGCAGGCGGCCTCGTCGGCTATGCGCAGGCCGCAACCAGCCATTTTTCCGGTATCACTCACTGAGCCGAGACGGCCTTCGGTTCGGCCCGATGCGGACGGCAGGTCCGGCGTGCAAGCCTTTGCAAAGTGCGTCCGGCGCGCTTATCCTTGAGCCATGACCGCTCACCTCCATCGTGATCTCATTGGCGAGCGCCTGATTGATGCCGCGCGCGATGCGCTGGTCCTGGCCGGTGAACAATGGACCGAAATGCGCGCCGATGTGTTCGAAGCGCTGGTTGCGCGCGACACGCCCGCTTCGGCCTATGACATCGCCGAGGGCGTCGGCGCCCGGCGCGGGCGGCGCGTTGCCGCCAATACGGTCTATCGCATTCTCGACTTGTTCGTGCGCACCAATCTGGCGCGGCGGGTCGAAAGCGCCAATGCCTATGTCGCCAACCCGCACCCGGGGTGCCGCCACGACTGCATTTTCCTGATTTGCGATTCGTGCGGCAAGGCCACGCATATCGATGACGACAGCCTGACCGGCGCGCTGCGCGAGGCCGCGCAAAAAGCCGGTTTTGCCGATGTGCGCCCGGTGGTTGAAATTCGCGGGCTGTGCAGCCGCTGCGTCGCGGCCTGAGCCCGTTTCACAAGACCCCGTTTCACAAGACCCAGCCTCACAAATCCTTGCGCATGCGCTTCATCGGCACGGGCGCGCCGCCGCGATCGTCCTCGATTTCCTCGATCACGTGGTATCCTGCCGACAGGTACAGCGGCACCCCGGCCATCGTCCCCATCAGTTCGCACGCGGCAAAGCCTTCGGCCCGCGCCGCGGCCTCGCAATGCGCCAGCAACGCGCGACCGACGCCGCGCCGGGCAAAGGCGGGATGGGTATACATCGCGCGGATTCGCGCCGCTTCGCAGGCGGGATCGAGCAGACGCGGTTCGCGCAGTCCCGCGCTGTGATCCCCGCCATAAAGCGTCGCGCGCCGGCTCCAGCCGCCGCAACCCGCAATCGCATCGCCGATCTGCGCGACGAAATACGTGCCGTCGGTCACCAATTGGCGGTCGAGCCCCATCACCGCCCGGCTCGACACGATCTGGTCGGGCGAAAGAAAGCCGCGCTGCAACTCGCCGATCGCGGCATCCATTACGGCGCCCAAGGCTTCGAGGTCACAGGGTTCGGCAGTGCGAAAACGGGTCGTGGTCATACCCTGCTTCCTTGACCGGCGGCACCGGCGGCGCAATCGCTTTTTGCCCCTAACGTCAGGTTCGACAGGATGCATTTGTGCGTGTAAGGGGTGGTGATGTCCGCAAATCCGGCCACGCCGCTCCTCGACACAGTCGACATTCCAGCCGACCTTCGCAAGCTTCAGCCCACCCAACTGCGGCAGATCGCCGATGAACTGCGCGCGGAAATGATCGCCGCCGTGGGCCAGACCGGCGGGCATCTCGGATCGGGGCTGGGCGTGGTCGAATTGACCGTGGCGCTCCATTATGTGTTCAACACCCCCGATGACAAATTGGTGTGGGATGTCGGGCATCAGGCCTATCCGCACAAGATCCTGACCGGGCGGCGCGCACGCATCCGCACTTTGCGCCAGGGCGGCGGGCTGTCGGGCTTTACCAAGCGCAGCGAAAGCGAATACGACCCGTTTGGCACCGCGCATTCGTCGACATCGATCTCGGCCGCGCTCGGCTTTGCCATGGCCAACAAGCTTTCCGGACAGCCCGGCAAGGGCATCGCGGTGATCGGCGACGGCGCGATGAGCGCGGGCATGGCCTATGAGGCGATGAACAACGCGGGCGCTGCGGGCAACCGGCTGATCGTCATTCTCAACGACAACGACATGTCGATCGCGCCGCCGGTGGGCGGGCTGTCGGCCTATCTTGCGCGGCTGGTCTCTTCGCGCCCCTTTCTCGAACTGCGCGATCTGGCCCGGCGGCTGTCGCGCCGCCTCCCCCGCCCGCTGCATCAGGCCGCGCGCAAGACCGACGAATTCGCGCGCGGGCTGGCGATGGGCGGCACCTTGTTCGAAGAGCTGGGCTTCTATTACGTCGGGCCGATCGATGGGCACAATCTCGATCAATTGATCCCCGTGCTCGAAAACGTGCGCGATGCGGCCGAGGGCCCCTGCCTGATCCATGTCGTGACGCAAAAGGGCAAGGGCTATGCCCCCGCCGAAGCCGCCGCCGACAAATACCACGGCGTTCAGAAATTCAACGTGGTCACCGGCGAACAGATCAAGAGCGCACCGGGCGCGCCGAGTTATACCAATGTCTTTGCCGACGCCTTGCTCGCCGAAGCGACGCGCGACCCGACGATCTGCGCGATTACCGCCGCGATGCCCTCGGGCACCGGGCTCGACCGCTTTGCCAGGACTTTTCCCGAACGCATGTTCGATGTCGGCATTGCCGAGCAACACGCCGTCACGTTTGCGGCGGGCCTTGCCGCGCAAGGGATGCGGCCGTTTTGCGCGATCTATTCGACATTCCTGCAGCGCGCCTATGATCAGGTCGTGCATGATGTCGCGATCCAGAATCTGCCGGTGCGCTTTGCCATCGACCGCGCCGGACTGGTCGGCGCCGACGGCGCGACCCATGCCGGATCGTTTGACGTGACGTATCTTGCCAGCTTGCCCAACATGGTGGTCATGGCCCCCGCCGACGAGGCGGAGCTGGTCCACATGACGCATACGGCCGCATTGCACGATGCAGGGCCGATTGCATTTCGTTATCCGCGCGGAAACGGCACCGGCGTCGCGCTGCCCGCCGTTCCCGAACGCCTGGCCATCGGCAAAGGGCGAATGGTGCGCGAAGGCGGGCGCATCGCGATCCTGTCGCTCGGCACACGCCTTGACGAAGCGCTGAAGGCCGCCGACCAGCTTGATGCGCGAGGCCTGCCGACTTCGGTTGCCGACTTGCGCTTCGTGAAACCGCTGGACAGCGACTTGATCCGCCGCCTGATCGTGACGCACGATGTCGTGATCACGATCGAGGAAGGCGCGATCGGCGGGCTTGGTGCGCATGTGCTGACTATGGCCAGCGACGAAGGGCTGACCGATACGGGGCTGAAAATCCGCACATTGCGCCTGCCCGACGTGTTTCAGGATCACGATTCGCCCGATCGGCAATATGACGAAGCAGGGCTGACCGCGCCGCACATCGTCGAGACCGTGCTCAAGGCGCTGCGCCACAACAGCGCGGGCGTACAGGAAGCGCGCGCCTGAGCGGAAACTCCTGACCCGGGCGCGCGTCAATAAAGCCGATCAATAAGGCAGATCTGGAAACAAGTACCAGACCCCGACCGGGGACTGCATGATGCGCATTTCCATCCATGTGGCCAAGAGCCAGGGAACCACCGCAACCACCCAATTCAAGCCCAGATGTCCGATTTGGCGCAAATCGGGCCAGAACGGTGTGCGGCTGACCCACAAACCCCATTCGCGGCCGGACTGCGCGGTCTTCTTCGCGTCCTGGAGCCAGGAACCCCACAGAGCAAGCACGACCAGGCCTGTGCTAGCGATCAGATCGCGCAGCGAAGGCAGGATCAGCAAATGCACGACCAGCCAGATCGCGATTGCAAACATCATCGGATGGCGTGTGATCAGGAACACGCCGCTGGGCTGGCGTGTCGACAGGCCGTTGAGATTGGCCCCGACCAGCGCCGGATTTCCGATCAGCGAAGCCATGAACAGCGCAACGGCGAAATAGCCCGCCACGTCGAACACCAACTGCAATCCCAAATTGTCCGGTGACCACGCCATCGGCCCATGTGGTGACTCGTGATACGCCGCAAGAATGACGACCAGAAAAGTCGTCGCGACCAGCGAGTAGAAGATCCGGAAACCACTCCCGCCAAATGTGGCGACCGCCCAGGGACGCGCAATATGCGAAAACAGAAAATGGGTTCCGACAAAACCGGCAACCGCAAAAATCAATACCAGCAAGGCCATAGGCATCGAAACCCCCTGCCTTCTCTATTCGGCAAATCCCCCCCTGCCGAAAGACTGAGCAATATTTACCACGCATAGAAGGCGAAAAGACTGCCGTCGAATGAAGATTGGTCCGGCACGGCGCACATTCGGTTCACTGTGGCACAATATCCACGCGCAGCCAGTGGCCTCGGGGATTGCTGCCCATCAATTGACCCCATGCATCAACCGCCGGATCGGCTTGGCCAGCAAGAGCAGGACTGCGCCGATCACCACCGACGCCCAGCCGATCACCGTAAAGACATGGACATACGTATCGAGGCTGAGCTTTGGATTGGTCACTTCGCCGCCGACCGTATCGACGCTGGCCACCTGGGCGACCACGCCCGCGACATATTGCGCGACCGCGATCGACAGGAACCACACCCCCATCATCAATCCGACGATCCGCGCCAGCGACAGCTTGGTAATCATGCTGAGCCCGACCGGCGAAATGCACAATTCGGCAATCGTATGAATGAGGTAGAGCCCCGCCAGCCACCACACCGAAACCTTGAACGCGCCGTTCGCAAACCCGGTGCCCCAGACGAGGAACAGGAAGCCCGCCCCGACGCCGGCCAGCGCCAGTCCGAATTTCACCGGCGTCGAAGGTTCACGCCCGCGCCGACCGAGCGCGGTCCACAACACCGACATCAGCGGCGCCAGCGTGACGATGAAAAAGGCGTTGAAAAACTGCGTCTGCGCCGCGGAAATGCTGAACAGGCCCAGGACATGCAGGTCGGCATTGCGATCCGCAAACAGCGTCAGCGAGCTGCCCGCCTGTTCAAACAGCGTCCAGAATACGGTGTTGAACGTGATCAGCACCATCGCCGCGATCATCATCTGAAATTCTTCGCGGCTGCCGCTGGCCCAGGCATAGCCCAGGATCACCGGCACCGCGACGATGAACGTCCCGAACAACAGCTTGCCCATCACCGGAAGCGCCAGGACGTAGCCCACGACTCCCGCGCCCGGCGCGGCCGGGGCCGCGCTCATCAGATTTTGAAACAACAGCATGACCAGCGGAACCGCAATCAGCGCGCCGATGAAGATCAGCGGCGCGCGGTCTTTCGCCAGATCCGCAGGGGGATTGCCGAATGCGGCCAGCCGCCCGCCATCAAACTGGATCAGCGCCCACGAGATCAGCATGCCGATCGCCGCGAGCATGAAACCGGCCCACCAGCCGATTACATCGGCCAGCAGCGGGCACAGCGTCTGCGACAACAGCGCGCCAAGATTGATCCCCATGTAGAAAATGGTGAACCCGGCATCCTTGCGCGTATCACCGGGGCCATAGAGTTCCCCGACCATGGTCGAGATGTTCGGTTTGAAAAAGCCGTTGCCGATGGTGATCAACGCGATCGCCAGCAGGATCATCACAGTGACCCAGGGCGCCCGATCGCCCCCGGACTGGAACTGGTCGGCCGCGACATGGCGCGCGACATGGCCATCGGGCGCGACCAGCGAAATCGTGCCGTCGGCTTCGCCGTGAATCTGCAGCTTTTGCCGATCGATCAGGACATAGCGCGCCTCGTGCCCGCTCGACGTCGGGCGATCGACCACATGTTCCTGCACCACGTCATGCCGCACACCGTCGATCTTGGCCCAGGGTTGCGCCGCATCGCCGCCGAAACAGAGTACGAAATAGCCCGCAGCCATGACCAGCGCGCCGAATTTGACCGAGCGCTTCGCACCGAGATAGCGATCGGCCAACAGCCCCCCGACCAGCGGAGTCAGATAGACCATCGCGGTAAAGCCGCCATAGATGCCGTTGGTGGTGCGGTCGCTGAACAGGAAGTGCTTGGTCAGGTATAACGTCAGCAGCGCCCGCATGCCGTAATAGCCGAACCTCTCCCACATTTCCGTGGTGAACAGGCGGGCGAGCTGGCGCGGATGGCCGAACCATACGGGATTGGCAGTGGTCAAGGCCGAACTCTCATTTCAGGACTCTCGCTTCAGGGCTCTCCGCATCCGGCCTCGCGGCATTCGCCTTGTCCGGATCGGGCAAGCGATCACTTCTAGCGACCGGCTCCGCCTGGTCAAAGGGCAAAGTGCGAGAGCCTCCGGCGTGCTCAATTCGTCGATCCTGCAGGCATCCGACCTCAAATTTGTCACATATTGGGGCATTCTGCTTGAAACTCGCGTAAAACAGCGCATTTCAGACGTTCGATAGATTGTCTGAGAGCGCATGCTCTGGCAAAACAGATGCGTATGGCGAAGTGGGGTCGCCGTACACACGATGGACAGGAACGACCCGGTCGGATCCTGGGCCTCGAAATGGGGCATGAATGAAATGGGGGATGTCGTTGACATCCGGTGGAGGGATTTACGGATGATCAGGTCCGAATTGTTGCAATCGTTGGCCAAGGAAAGCCCCGATATGCGCGGCGAGGAAATCGAACGCGTGGTCGAAGTGTTCTTCGATGAGATCGGCAAGCGCCTGGCAGAGGGCGGCCGGGTCGAATTGCGCGGTTTTGGCGCATTTTCGACTCGCGAGCGAGAGCCGCGCAAGGGCCGAAACCCGCGCACCGGTGAAACCGTCGATGTACCAGGAAAGCGAGTGCCTTATTTCAAGCCGGGCAAGGAAATGCGCCTGCGTCTGAACGCCGACGGCGAATAACCGCCCGCCGCAAGGCAAAGGCCGGACAAACGCCGGTCACTGCATGCACGCAGTGGCCGGCGTTTTGTCATGCGCGGCGCTTGCGGCGAGAAGAACGGCTACCGCTTCCCGACTCGATACAATGCATCCCGGCGCAATCACGAGTCTTTCAGGCAACAAAAAAGGGGGCGCCGGGCGCCCCCTTTTTCCATGTCTTGCGAAAAGGCGAAGCGGCTTACTTTGCCGCGCCAAGCGTGAGCTTGCCGCCCTTCGAATTGAGATAGGCGATCACATCGGCGCGCTGCTTGGCGTCGGTGAGACCGGCAAAGGTCATCTTGGTGCCGCTGGCAAAGGCCGCCGGCCCCGTCAGCCACTGGTCGAGCGTTGCCGCATCCCAGTTGCCCTTGTGCGCCTTGAGCCCGTCGGAGAAGGCAAAGCCGCCACGGCCTTCGCCGATCGCATCGCCGGCAATGCCATAGAGGTTGGGCCCGATGCCGTTGGCACCGCCCTGATCGATGGTGTGGCAGGCCTTGCACTTGGCAAAGACCTTTTCGCCCGAAGCCGCATCGCCGACCACCGCAGCGGCAGGCGCCGCAGCACCGGCAGCCGGCGCTGCACCCGCCGCGACAGGCGCGGGCAACGGCAGGTTCGACCCCTTGGAATTGAGGTAAAGGATGACGTTGGCACGATCTTCGGGGCTGGCGAGGCCGGCAAACGACATTTTGGTGCCGTCGGCAAACTTCTTGGGATTGGTCAGCCACTGGTCAAGCGAGTCGAAATCCCACTTGGCCGCCTTGGCCTTCAGCACATCCGAAAAGGCAAAGCCGCCACGGCCCTGCCCGATGGTGTCGCCGACGACAGCCCACAGATTGGGACCGATGCCATTGGCAGCGCCCTGATCGATCGTGTGGCAAGCCTTGCACTTGGCGAAAATCGCCTCGCCCTTGGCTGCGTCTGCCTTGGCCAGGCGATTGGCGATCGGCGCTACCGCCGCAGCGCCACCGGCGCCCGCGTCGGCACCGGCAATAGCGTAGCCCATGGTTTCTGGTGGTTCGGGCTTGTCTGCCAGGAAGTAGTGGCTCGACAGGCTGGACAACCCGAGAGCCACGATACCGCCAAACAAAGTCCAACCGGCGATGGTATTGAAACGGTTGCTCATGCCTTTCCCCGTATTCCCTTAGCGTGTCGCGCCGATTTCCTGCCGATCACCACCCGTATTTTTCAAGTCGCTCTAGTCATCGCCCCGCCCCGGCGCAAGCCCGATTGCGCACCTGTAACCACCCTAATGCGTATCCGGGGTTTCGCAGGCGGCGCGGGATCGAACCAAACCGGCTTGTCGATCCCGCCCGGCACGCCTAATCGGCTCTGGCCATGGCCAGTTATCCCAAACCCGCGCTCGCCCTTGTCGAAGCGATGACCGCCGCTGCGGCGGCAGATCCCGCGCGCGCCGTCGCGTTTCAGGGCGCGCCCGGCGCCAATTCGCATCGCGCCGCGACCGAGGCGGTGCCCGACGGGCTGCCCCTGCCCTGTTTCAGTTTCGAAGACGCGCTCGACGCGGTGCGTGACGGGCGCGCGGCCAGCGCGATCATCCCGATCGAAAACTCGCAGCACGGGCGCGTGGCCGACATCCATTTCCTGCTGCCCGAATCCGGCCTGTCGATCGTCGGCGAACACTTTCTCGACATCCATGCCTGCCTGATGGGGCTGGGCAAAGGGCCGTTTGCCGCCGCCTACAGCCATCCCCAGGCGCTCGGTCAGTCGCGCCACTATTTGCGCGACAAGGGCATCGTGCCGCTCAGCCATGCCGATACCGCAGGGGCCGCCGCCTATGTCGCCGAACTGGGCGATCCGACGATCGCCGCGCTGGCGCCGAAAATCGCCGCCGAGCTTTACGGGCTCGACGTGGTCGAGGAAAATGTCGAGGACGCGCACGACAACACCACGCGCTTTGTCCGTCTGGCGCGAAAGCCGCTCGATCCGGAAACGATCACCGGCCCGGCGATCACCACGTTCATTTTCGAAGTGCGCAATATTCCCGGCGCGCTGTACAAGGCGCTCGGCGGATTTGCCACCAACGGCATCAACATGACCAAGCTGGAAAGCTATCAAAAAGGCGCCAGCTTTGCCGCGACGACGTTCTTTTGCGACGTGGTGGGCAAGCCGGGGGATACGCCGCTTAACCGCGCGCTCGAAGAGCTGGCCTTTTTCTGCAACAACTTGCGCATTCTCGGGACATATCCGCTCGCACGCGAGCGCGACTAGGTTCCAATCGCTTGCCGCCGCGCCGGTGACATGCCAGCATGACCGGCGTGACCACCCCTGCCCTTTTACCTCACGGCCACATGCCCACCACCGGCGCGGGCGAGGCAGCATGGGCGCAGGCGCGGGCGATGGGCGACATCCAGTTTGCTCCGCTCGATCCCGTCGTCACCCCGCCGGCCCAGGATCCGCCGTGGCTGCGCCCTTTTCTGGACTGGCTGGCGGCGCACTTTGCCCCGATCGGTCATTGGCTGGTGGTCCATGCGCGCGCCATGGAGATCGGCGCGGCGGCTCTGGCGGCGCTGGCGCTGTGCTGGTTTGCATGGCGATTGCTGCGCGACCGCCGCCGACGCCCCCGGCGCGCCGCAGCCGATGCGCCATGGGCACCCGATGCCGTACATGCGAGCGCGCTGCTCGCCGATGCCGATGCCCTGGCCGCTGCGGGGCGCTTTGACGAAGCGGTACACTTGTTGCTGCGGCGCAGTTTCGACGACATCGCCGCCGCCCGCCCCGACTGGCTGACCCCGGCGAGTACCGCGCGCGAAATTGCGCGCATCGCCGCGCTGCCCGCTGCGGCGCGCGCCGCCTTTGCCGTGATCGCCGGAGAAGTCGAACGCAGCCGCTATGCGCTGCACAGGCTCGGCGCGCCCGACTGGAGCCGTGCGCGCGCTGCCTATGCCGCCTTTGCCGTGCCGGGCGCGGCATGAGCGGGGCGCGCAATCCGGCGGCATTCGGCCCGCGCGGCACGTTTGCGATGGTCGCCGCAGGGTTTGTCTCGTTCATCATCCTGCTCGCCTGGATCGGCACGGGCATGCCCGCCGGCAACGACGGCGGTGCGCATGGTCTGGGCAAAGGCATTGCCGGCTATGCCGCGCTCGCCGCAATGCTGTCCGCCGATGACCACCGGGTCGAATTCAACCGCGTGCCGCGTCAGATCGGCGGCCGCGAACTGCGCATCCTGACCCCGCTGGCCGATGCCGATGCCAAGGAGATCGCTGCCCAAATCCATTCGCGCCGCATGGCGATGGGGCCAACGATTCTGGTCTTGCCGAAATGGGTGACCATGCCGTTGCAAACCGATCCGCGCGTGCCGCAGAGCGCGCCGGGCAAAGCGTGGTCGCACCTCTTCGGCCCGCCGCGCGCGCCAACCGGGTGGACCACGATCCTGGACAGGCAATTCCCGCACTGGAACGGTTTTCTCGACCGGGTCGGGGTTCATCTGGGCCATCCCAAGGGCCCCGCCGCGCAGGGCTGGCGCACTGCCGACGGCGCATTCGGCCCTTTGCCCGACGATCATGTCGTGCTGTCGGGCGGTGGCTTCGATGATGACGATCACCCGCTGGTGCCCTTGGTGCGCAGCGGCGACGGGCGCATTCTGGCCGGGTATTTCGCCGATGGCGGCGCCTATCCGACGCTCGATGCCATGGCCGGGATCGCGCCGACGGGCGACAATACCACGACGCAGCCGCTGGTGATCGTGTTCGAGCCCGACTTGCTCGACAATCGCGGTCTGGCCGACAAGGCCACCGGGCTGCTGGCGCGGCGGTTGGTGCTGGCTGCGGCAGGCAACGATCAGCGGCGCATCGTGTTCGACGTGTCGCTGGCCGGGCTCGGCACGTCGCGCAACTTGCTGACATTGGCCTTCATGCCGCCGTTCCTTGCGGCAACGATCTGCCTTTTGCTGGCCATGGCGGGGTCGATCTGGCGCGGATTTGCGCGGTTTGGCCCCGCGCATGCCGGATCACCGGCGGATCGCGTGGGCCGGATTGCACTGGTCGAGGGCGGGGCGGCGCTCTTGCTGCGCGCCCGGCGCCATCACCTGATCGCGCAGCCTTATGCCGAGGCCGCACGCGAACGGCTGATCGTGGCGCTCGGCCTGCCCCGGCGCCGTCCGGCGGGCGAAACCGATGCCGCGATCGAGCGGATCCAGCGCGCTGTCGCGCCCGATACCGTGCCCTTCGGCGAAGCGGCGGCGCGGCTCGGCGCGGCGCGCGGCCCCGGCGCCATCGCGACACACGCCGCCGAATTGCATACCATCGAAGCGGCACTTGCCCATATCAACCGGACATCGGGGACATCATGACACCAGACGACATTCGCACGCTCGCGGACGCGATCCGGGGCGAAGTGGCCAAGGCGATCGTGGGGCAGGACGCAGTGGTCGATCACCTGCTGATCGCGCTGTTTTCGGGCGGGCATGTCCTGCTCGAAGGCCCGCCGGGGACGGCCAAGACGCTGCTCGCGCAGTGTTTTGCCGCCTCGCTCGGGCTCGATTTCGGGCGCATCCAGTTTACCCCCGATCTCCTGCCCGGCGATATCCTCGGATCCAACTTGTTCAATTTCCAGACCAGCCAGTTCACGCTGACGCGCGGGCCGATCTTTCGCGAGCTGTTGCTGGCCGATGAAATCAACCGCACGCCGCCCAAGACCCAGGCCGCGCTGCTCGAAGCGATGCAGGAACGCCGCGTCACGCTCGATGGCGAAGCGCATCGCCTGTCCGACCGCTTTACCGTGATCGCCACGCAAAACCCGATCGAAAGCCAGGGCGTCTATCCGCTGCCCGAGGCGCAGCTCGACCGCTTTTTGTTCAAGGTTCTGGTCGATTACCCCGATGCCGCCGAAGAAAAGCGCATTGTCACGCGCTATGCGCAAGGCCGGGGCAGCCCGCGCCCGGCCGAACTCGGCATCGCGCCGGTCGCCGATGCGGCCACATTGGGCGCGGCGATCGCGGCCACCGGCGCGGTGACGATGGCCGACAGCATTGTCGATTATGTGGTGCGGCTGGTGCGCGCCACGCGCGAAAGCGGCGATCTGGTCTCGGGCGCGAGCCCGCGCGCCGCCGTGCTGCTGGCAGGGGCCGCGCGGGCCCGCGCGGCGCTGGACGGGCGCGATTATGTCGTGCCCGATGATGTAAAGGCACTGGCGACCGCCGTCTTGCGCCATCGCCTGCTGCTGTCGCCGGCGGCGGAAATCGAAGGCCGCGCGATCGAGGCGATCGTGGCCGACCTGATCACGCGGACCGAGGCGCCGCGCTGATCATGGCCGCCGCGCCGTCCATCAATCTGGCCGGGCTGACGCCCTCGGCGCGGGCGATCCGGCTGCTCGTGGGGCTGGCGCTGGTCTCGCTGATGATCGGGGCGCTGGCGCCGGGGGCCTGGACCGTGGCTCCGGCGGCGGGCGGCGCGCTTATGCTGCT
This sequence comes from Novosphingobium sp. Fuku2-ISO-50, assembly GCF_001519055.1. Classification (GTDB taxonomy): domain Bacteria; phylum Pseudomonadota; class Alphaproteobacteria; order Sphingomonadales; family Sphingomonadaceae; genus Novosphingobium. The sequence goes on from NZ_KQ954287.1 coordinate 255,687, forward strand.
GGTGTTGCTCGACGGGTTTCTCGCCGGGGGATTGGTCGCGTTCGACGTGGTGGCGCCCGCCGACGGCGAAGTCGGCGAGCCCTTGCCGATCCGCATCGAGGCACGGCTGGCGCGCGATGGCGGCTGGACCCGGCCGAGCGCGGCGCTGGCCACCGACGTGCGGCTGGCCGATGGCGGGCGAGTCGATATTGCGCTCGATCCGGCGGGCGAAGGGCACTGGCGCGGCACCGGAACGCCGTCTCCGGCGCGGCGCGGCACCGGGCAGATCGCGCGCGGCTGGCTGCGCTGGCAGGGGCCGCTGGGCCTGGCGCATCGGCAAGTCGCGCGCACGATCGCCGCCGACGTGCGCGTCTGGCCCAATCTTGCCCCGGCGCGCGGCAAGGCCTTGCAGATCTTTTTGCGCGATGCCGGGTTTGGGCGGATCGCGCGGGCGATACGCGGCGACGGCAGCGAGTTCGAAGCGCTGACCGAATATCAGCCGGGGATGGATCGCCGCCGCATCGACTGGAAATCCTCCGCCCGCCATGCCCGGCTGACCGCGCGCGAATACGAAATCGAGCGCAACAACCAGATCGTGTTTGCCTTCGATTGCGGGCAGGCGATGTGCGAACCGATCGGCGGCCTGGCGCGCATCGACCGCGCCGTGACCGCCGCGCTGACCACGGCATGGGTCGCGCTCAAGGCCGAAGACCGCGTCGCGCTGTTCGGCTTTGCCGCAAGGCCTTTGGTGATGAGCCCGTTCGTGACCTCGCCGCATCAGTTCCGCCGCCTCGCCGAAGCCGCCGCCGCGCTCGATTACCGGCACGAAGATGCCAATTTCACTTTGGCCATGGCGACTTTGGCGACCCGGTTGCAACGCCGCTCGCTGATCGTCGTCTTTGCCGATTTCACCGACCCGACCGGCGCCGAGCTGATGATCGAAATGTGCGCGCGACTGGTCGAGCGGCACCGCGTACTGTTCGTGGTCATGCGCGATGAAGATCTCGACCAATTGGCCGGGGCCGATGTGGCAACGCCCGGCGACGTCGCGCGCGCGGTCGTGGCGCAAGGCCTGATCCGTCAGCGCGCGCTCGTGCTGACGCGATTGCGCCAGGCCGGGATTCGCGTGGTCGAGGCGCCGTGGGAAACGATCGGCACGCGCCTGCTCGAAACCTATCTGGCAATCAAGCGCGAGGGCAGCATCGGATGAGCACAAGCGCATTCGGACGGCTGGGCATCGGACGGCTGGGCATCGGAGGGCTGGGCGAAACGCTCGGCGGACTGTTTTCCCGAAAGCAGGGCGCGGCGATCGCCGCCGCCGAGGCCGCAGCGCTGCGTTCGGATCGGTTCCGGCTTGAACGCGAGGGAGACTGGCGGCGGCTGGAACACATCGTTTCGCGGATCGAGGCGGGGCGCATCGGCGGCTTGTCCGATGAAGACCTGGTGGCGCTGCCCGCGCTCTATCGCATGATGGTATCGAGCCTGTCGGTCGCGCGTGAAACCACGCTCGATGCCGCGACGCTCGGCTATCTCGAAGGGCTGGCCCAACGCGCGTGGTTTGTCGTGCATGGCCCGGAACTGGGCTTTCGCGGCTGGTTCCTGCGCTTTTTCGGCGGCGGATGGAGCGCGGCAGTGCGCGCGATGGGGCCCGACATCCTGATCGCGCTGACAGTGATGATCGCCGGGACGGTGATCGGCTGGCTGCTCGTCGCGGGCAATCCCGACTGGTTCTATACGCTGATGCCGCCGCAGGCGGGCGATACGCGCCTGCCCGGCGCCAGCCGCGCCGTGCTTCACGCAACGCTGTTCGGCAAAACCGCACAAACCGGGCTATCGGTCTTTGCCGCCCAACTGTTCAGCAACAATGCCGGGGTTTCGATCCTGTGCTTTGCGCTGGGATTTGCCTTTGGCGTGCCGCCGATCCTGCTGCTGGTTCATAACACCGGGCAACTGGGCGCGCTGCTGTGGCTCTATCACGGGCAGGGGCTGACGCTCGATCTGATCGGCTGGCTGTCGGTTCATGGCACGACCGAGCTGTTCGCGATCCTGCTCGCCGGGGGCGCGGGCATTCATATCGGCCGGGCGATGGCCTTTCCGGGGACGCGCGCGATCCTCGATGCCGCTGCCGAGGCCGGACGCCGCGCCGCAACGGTGATGACCGGCGTTGTCCTGATGCTGGTGGTCGCCGCGCTGCTCGAAGGCTTTGCGCGGCAATTGATCGATGCGACCGTGCCCCGGCTGGCGCTGGGGCTGGCCATGCTCGGCTGGTGGCTGACTTATTTCTTCGCCTATCGCGGTCTGGTCGGAAAGCGCTGATGGCGCCCCGACCCTGGCAAAGTCAGCGGCCCTGGCAAAAGCGCAAGCTCGGCGACCGGCGGGGGCTGCCGGCCAACCGTCGCCGGCGCGAGATCCTGACCGCCGAAGGTCTGCGCCTGCCTTTGACGATCGCTTCACGCGGGACACGCGCGGCGGCGCTGATGATCGATCTCGTCGCGCTGATCATGGGCATGACGATGACCACGATGGTGCTGTCGTGGATTGCGCGCGGGGTCGGGATCGACGATCCCCATGCCAATGCCACGGTGAAAGCGGTTTACGAGACGCTGGTGGTGATCTGGATCATCACCATGTTCCTCGCGCGCAATGTGTGGTTCCTGTGGTTTGAACTGGGCCCGCGCGGGGCGACGCCGGGCAAGCGGATGACCGGAATCCGCATCGCCGCGCGCCCGGGCCGCGACGGCGCGGCAACGCGCCTGTCGGCCGAAGCGGTGATCGCGCGCAATCTGCTGCGCGATGTCGAACTGTTCATGCCGGTGATCTTCATCGCCGGTGCGCTGCGCGCCGGCAGCGACACGACGCTGGCGGGCTGGGCCTCGCTGGTGTGGTTTGCGATCTTTGCGCTGTTTCCGTTCTTCAACCGCGATGCCTTGCGCTGCGGCGACATCATCGCCGGAACCTGGGTCGTCGAAGCGCCGCGCGGGCGGCTCGACAGCGCGTTGTCGCTCGGCGACGGGGCGCAAGGGATCAGCACGGTAACCGGCGCGCATTACCGCTTTGGCGATGCCGACCTTGCGATCTATGGCGAATACGAGCTGCAAGTGCTCGAACGCGTGCTGCGCGACGATCGCCCCAATGTCATGGCCGAAGTCGCCGAAACGATCTGCGGCAAGATCGGCTGGACCAACGGCACCGGCGACGAACGCGCCTTTCTCGAAGCCTATTACACCCAGCTGCGCGCCCGGCTGGAAACCGGCATGCGCTTCGGCAAGCGCAAGGCCGACAAGTTCGACGGTACCTGAAAATTCAATCGTCGCCGAAAATGCCCACCTCGCGCATACCCGTGCTGTCGGCGCGGCCGCGGAACATGCCCGGCGTGGTGAAGGCCAGCGCGGTGTCGCCCGATGGGGTGACCACGATCACCCCGCCGACGCCGCCCATCGCGCCGATCTCGGCCAGCACGGCGCGCGCCGCCTGATCCGCCGTTTCGCCCGACAGCCGCATGCGCGCGCAGATTTCGTGCGCGGCGCCCGCGCGGATGAACTGTTCGCCCGAGCCGGTGCAGCTGACCGCGCCCGCCCGGTCATCGGCATAAGTCCCCGCGCCGATCAGCGGCGAATCGCCGATCCGGCCCCAGCGCTTGCCGGTCAGCCCCCCGGTCGACGTCGCCGCCGCGACATGGCCCGCCGCATCGCGCGCGACCGCGCCGACCGTGCCGTATTTCATGCCCGCATCGAACCAGCCTAGCGCCTTTGCCTTCAATTCCTCAAGCTGGCGCCAGCGTTCGGGCGTGGCAAACCAGTCTGGATCGACTTGTTCGACATGGTGATCGCGCGCGAATTCCTCGGCCCCCGCGCCCGACAGGAACACATGCGGCCCCGCCTCCATCACCGTGCGCGCCAGCCGCACCGGGTTTTTGGTATGGGTAATCCCCGCCACCGCCCCGGCGGCGCGCGTTTCGCCGGTCATGATCGCGGCATCGAGCTCGTTGGTGCCGTGATAGGTAAACACCGCGCCGCGCCCGGCGTTGAAATGGGGATCATCCTCCAGCACGGCGACCGCCGCCGTCACCGCGTCGAGCGCGCTGCCCCCATCGGCCAGAACCGCGCGCCCGGCGTCGAGCGCGGCGGCAAGCCCGGCCTCATGCGCGGCGACGGCGGCCAGGTCCATCGCATCGCGGGTCATCGATCCGGCGCCGCCATGAATGGCGATCGACCAGGCGGGATAAGACGTTGCATCGGTCATGCCCCATCCGATAGCAGACTGGTCACCAGTTTCCAGCGGAGCGGCCATGGCAGACATACGTATTGTCGAAGACGACCTGACGGGCGAGGCGATCCGCGCGCTCGTGGCCTTGCATCTGGCCGCGATGCACGAGCACAGCCCGCCCGACAAAGTCCACGCGCTGCCCATCGCGGCGCTGCGGGCGAGCGATGTGACATTCTATTCGGCGTGGATTGCCGACGATCTGGCCGGAATGGGCGCGATCCGCCGCCTTGCCGACGATCATGGCGAGATCAAATCGATGCGCGTCGCCCCGGCCTTTCTGGGCCGGGGCATGGGCGAGGCGATCTTGCGCCACTTGCTCGGCGTGGCGCGGGCACGGGGCTATGCGCGGGTCAGCCTCGAAACCGGGCGCACCGGGGCGTTTGGCCCGGCGGTCGCGCTCTATCGCAAATATGGCTTCGTCGAATGCCCGGCCTTTGCCGACTATGTCCTCGACGGGTTCAGCCAATGCATGACGCTGGCTCTGGCACCCGCAGCCTGACGTGCGCTGCGGCGACGAGCCGCTCGGCCAAAGCCTCGATTTCGGCGCGGTCGGAACCGGCAGTCATGACCATCGCCAGCCGGTCGGCATTATCGAGCGCCGGGCGCACCGGATCGCCGCGATGGGCATTGGCAACCACGCCGACGAGCGCCGGATCGGTGCAGGGCGGCCAGTCGATCCCTGCCAGCACGCCTTGTTCCGGCGCGATCAGCCAGCGCGTGGCGGCATGGCGCAGTGTCCTGGCCGCCGGGGGCAGTCCGCCCGTCAGATGCAGCCGGATCAGATCGCCATGGACCGAGCGGCCCAGCGCCGCCCCGATCAGCCGTGCGATGCGCGCGCCGACGAGACGCGGATTGATTTCGACCAGTTGCGGCCCGTCCTGCGTCATCACGCATTCGACATGCGCCGCGCCATCATCGAACCCGACCGCGTCGAGCAGACGCGCGAGCCATGTATCGAGCGCGGCAAACTGCCCGCAATGCGCGGTAAAACACCCGCCGAGTATGGCAAACGACGGCGGCGCGGCCATGATCTTTTCATTGACGCCCAGCAGCACCTGACGCCCCCCCGCGCGCATCACGTCGCAGCCGAGCACCGGCCCGTCAAACAGCCGCTCGACCAGCAAAGCGCCGCGCGCGGCCATGCCGAGGCCATAGTCGCCCGGCCCTTGCGCCACGAGATCGGCCAATTGCCGCAAGATTCCCAGATCCGCCACAGTGCGCAAGGCAAAGACATGCTGCGAGCCAAAGCCGTCGACCGGCTTGACGATCGCCGGCAGGCCGACCCGCGCCACCGCGTCGATCAGCCGCGCGCCCGCACCGGGGCCCGCCTCGACCAGCGCATGGGGCGGCTGCGCAATCCCCGCCTCGGCCAAGCGTGCGCGCACAGCCGCCTTGTCGCGACACAGCGCCGCCGTTTCGGGCGAGATATGGCGCAGGCCAAGCGCCCGCGCCGCGCGCGCGCTTTCGACAAGGCGCAAATCCTGCAGGCACACAATCGCATCGAACGGATTGGCCCGATGCGCAGCGGCCAGCGGCCCGTCCCACCCGGCGCCATCGGCAGGCATCGCCAGCACCGCCTCGGCCCGGTCGAGCAAAGGAGCAAGCTCTGGCTGCCCCCGGTAATGCGCCGGATCGGCGCTCGCGAGCGTAAACCGATGGCCGAGCGCGAGCGCCGCCTGCAACACGTCGCTGTCATTGCCGCCAGGCAAGTCGATGACCAGCAGGTGGCTCATGCCACGCTCTCGGCCAACCGAAAGCCCATCGCATAAGCCGCCGAGCGCGGATTGTGCCCATGGCGGCGGCGAGTCCGCGCCAGATCGCCAAAGCGCGAGAAACATCCGCCGCGCGCGACGCGATAGCGGCCGTGGATCTGCGCCAGATGATCGTCGATCAGACTGCCGCCCGGCCAGGGCATATAGTCATCGGCAACATATTCCTCGACATTGCCGCCCATGTCGCAAAGGCCAAACGGCGATTCCCCGCCAAGGAACACCCCTACCGGCGTGGTATCGAGCAGCCCGCATTCGGCCGTGTTGCACAGCGCGGGATCGAATGTATCGCCCCACGGATAGTCCAGCCCCTGCGGCCCGGCGGCGGCGTGTTCCCATTCGGTCTCGGTCGGCAGGCGAAAGGCGCGCCCGGTCTGCCCTGCCAGCCAGGCCGCATAGGCTTCGGCGGCCAAAGGCGACACGGTATGGACCGGATGATTCGCCCGCTCGGCCGGATAGCGCCGAAAGGCCCAGCTTCCGGGCAATTCGGCAAAACCGGTGGCGAGCAGAAAGGCGCCGTATTCGGCATTGGTGACCGGATAGCGCGCCAGCCGATAGGGTTTGAGCATGACCCAATGGCGCGGCACTTCCTTGGCGATCCAGCTTTCGACGATGCCCAGATGCGCCAATCGCGTGACCACGGCATCGATCTGATCGGGATCGAGCCCGATCGGCACGCGCCCGCCGGGAATGGTGATCATCTCCGGGTTCAGCGGATCGATGCGCGGATCGCCCGCCAGCGCCAGCAGATTGCCCGCCGCGATGCGAAACGGCAGCCCCGCGCGTGCATCGCCGATAATGCCCAGCAGCGCCGCCACCGTTCCCTGGCGCAAATCGGCGGTAGCCTCGATCACTTCGCGCTGCAGGTCGGTCATCACGAAGCGGTCGGGCAGGCCCAATCGTTCGCGATCGGTCATCGTGCCCGCCGCGCAGTCGCGCGGATCGAGCCGGGGGATATGCCAGCGCAAAGGTTGGGCGGTCATGGTCGCGGGCCTTTCAGGCAAAGCACCAATGCGGCAAAACGGGCCACGCAATCGCGCCACCAGATACCGGCAAAGGCGGGATCGAGCGTGCCGTCGGGCGCAATCGCGCGATCGCCATAGGGAAGGGTGATGGCCTCGCCGAACACGACCGCGCCGCAATAGCCAAACAGTGCGCGCAAGGCGGGAATGCCGACCGCGCCGCCGCTCCATCCCGGAGACGTCGCGGCCAGCAGCACGGGTTTGTCGGCAAAGGCCCCGGCCAGCGCCGGATCACGGTAAGGCAGGCGCGAGACCCAATCGACGAGGTTTTTCAGAAACGGCGTCATCAGCCCGTTATATTCCGGGCTCGCCACGATCAGCGCGTCAGCGGCCAGAAACCGGGCATGAAGCGCGCGCACGCGGGCGACCACTGCCGGATCATCCTCGCGATCGGCGTCAAACAGCGGCAGATCGACCTCCGCCGGGCGCAACCGGTCCGCCACGACGCCCGCCGGCAAGGCTGCGGCCAGCGCATCGAGCAGCCGCGCATTGAGCGATGCGGCGCGCTGACTGCCGCAGACGAGCAGGATGCGGGTCATGCCGCCAGCCCAACCGCAAACTTTGCAGCATCGGCCACCGGCAATGCCACGATATGGAGCGCCCCGGCATAGTCGGCGGCGACGAACGCTCCTGCGCGGGCCGACCAGCACAGCGCGGCGATCCCGGCCTTGCTGATCCGCTGCATGGGCGCAAAGCTGTTGTCGGCGCGATCGAAGATGACCACGGTGCCGCCATAGCTGCCCGATGCGATCCACCGCCCGCAAGGACTTGCCGCCAGCGCCTTGACCGAATTGGGATGGGGCGTGGCAAAGGCATGATCGCCGCCGCCCAGCCCGCCCCCCAGCCCGCCGGGCAGCCACAGCCGCAAGACCCGGTCGCGCCCGACGCTGGCAAAACCGCCGTCTCCCAGCGCCACACCGGCATTGGCAATGCGCGTGTGCGCGCGTTCGACGCGGCGCCGTTCGGTCAGGGTCTCGGTATCGTGCCAGGCCAGCGTGCCATTGGCGCAGACCGAAAACAGGCGATCATAGCCTTGGCAAAGCGCCTTGACCGCATTGCCGTGGGCCGCGATTATCTTGACCAGCTGCACTGTGGCGGCCAGCGCAAAGACCAGAATTTCGCCGGTATAAGTCCCGACAGCAAGATGCGGCACACCACCGCGCGCAAACGACGCGGCGCAATTGAGCGGCGCATGATGGCGGTGCAGGATCTGGCCGCTTTCGCCATCGTACAGTTCACCCAGATGTCCGCCCGCAAACAGCCGCCCGGCCGCCGGAGCCACAAAATTGCACAGACTGCCAAGATCGGCCCCTGCCACGCCCTCGGTCAGCACCACACCGGCATCGCCGATGGCAACCAGCGCCCCATAGCGCTCGGTCACGGCATTGAGCGCCGGGCCCGCCGCAACGCCGGTGCAATCCCATGCCTCGCGTGCCGGATCAAACAGCGCATAAGTGCCGCCGAACGTGCCGACCGCAATGCGCCCATCGGGCAGAACCGCCGCCGCGCGCGCCCAGATGGCGGCGGGCATGGCGTTCATCGCCACCAGCCTCGGCGCGCCGTGGCTCATGTCCCACACGCCGAGCGCACGGTCATAGCCGAGCGTGACCAGCCTTGTCCCGTCGCGCGACAGCACCAGTTTCTTGATCCCCGCGCGGTGCGCCGGGGTGAATTCGGGAATCGATCCGGCGCCCGTCAACACCGCGATACGGCCGCGATCATCGCCTGCGACAATCGTCCCGTCGGGCGCAATGGCAACGCAGTCGGTGCGCATGCCGATCTCGATCACGCGGCGGCAAACGCCGGTCGCGGCGTGCCATTCGCGCAAAGTGCCGTCGACACTGGTGGTGACAAACCGCGCGCCATCGAGCCAGGCCAGCGACAGGACATTGCCGGTATGCCCGGCCATGGCATGGATCAGCCGCCCGTCACGCGCATAGACGCGCACGATGCGATCGAGCGCGCATGTCGCGATCAGCCGGTCGTCGGGGGAAAAGCGCGCCATGTCGACATCATCGCCATGCCCCGCCAGCACGACCGACAGCCGCAAATCGGGCAATGACCAGATCCGCGCGGTATAATCGCTGCTCGCCGAGACCAGCCAGCGCCCGTCGTGGCTGAAATCGCAGGCATTGACGAGATGATCATGATCGACCCGCGCCAGCGCAACGCGCCCCACCCCATCCGACCCAGCTCCATTCGACCCTGCTCCATTCAACAGGGCCGCATCCCACAGGATCAGGCGATTGTCATAGCCCGCCGTCGCCACCCACGATCCATGGGCGGCAACCCCGGCAATCGGGCCGATATGATGCATGAAATGTCCTTTTGCGCCGACTGTCGACGCCGACAGGATGGGACCGCCATGGTTAACCCACCGCACGCGCGGCCATCAGGGAAACCCCGTGAGAAGAGGGCCGGAAACGCGCACGGGGGGCGTGTTTTCCGGCCCTGCAACCACCGATCAGGCCATGATGCTGACCGTGCTGCCCGTGGCAAGCGACTGCATGTCGGCCTGGATCTGCTGACTGGCAGCGCCCTGGGCTGCGGCAGCCGCAGCGGCCGGAGCGGGGGTGGCCGATGCCGACGACGCGGCGCTGGCGGCCTGTTGTTGCCAGGCGGCCTGGGCGGCGCCCGACGAGGCGCCTCCTACACGCATACCCATCATCATTCTCCTGCGGGAACGCGACAATGGTTCCCTGCTCGAGAACGGCAGTCGTTGCCTTCTCTTAAGCCCCCGCGACGCGCGCCAGAAACGCGTAGAAGCGTTCGTCGTCGCATTGCGTGACATTGAGCCGCAGGTAATCGCGCCATCCGCCCGCCGGGCTGAACACCGCGCCGGGGGCCAGGATGATCCCTTCGTCAAGCGCCGCGCGCGCCAGTTCCGCCGCGTCCTGCCCGCCCGGCAAGCGGACCCACAGCAACATGCCGCATTCGGGCACGGTCCAGGGCTCCATCCCCAGCGTGCGCAGCCGCCGCACCACCCGCGCCATGGCCCGCGCCAGCCGCGACCGCACCATGTCCATGTGATGCCGATACGATCCGTCGGTCAGCATCGCGCCAAGCAGTTCCGCCCCGAGCGGATTGCCGACATAGGTCGTGACGATGCGCAGATCGGCCAGCGGCTCGATCCAGTCGCGGCGCAGCGCAATATGGCCGCAACGCACGGCATTGGTCGCGGTCTTGGAAAAACTGCCGATGCGGATGACCCGGTCGAGCCCGTCGAACGCGGCATAGCGCGCGGCGATGGTATGCTCGAAATCGCTGAAAATGTCATCTTCGACGATCAGCATGTCGTGCGCTTCGGCCAGTTTGAGCACGCGATGCGCATGGGCCGCCGACAGCGTTGCCCCGGTCGGATTGTGAACCGCCGAATTGGTGATGTAGAGCCGGGGCCTCTCGCGCGCGACGACTTCGGCAAAAGCGGCCAGATCGGGGCCCGCCGGTGTCATCGGCACAGTGACGACGCGGGCCCGATGCGCCCGCAACAGCGCCAGGAAATTGAAAAAACACGGATCGTCGACCAGCACGCAATCGCCCGGCTGCAACAGAAAGCGGCATACGAGATCGAGCGCATGCGTGCCGCTTTCGGTCAGCAGGATCTGCTCCGGGCTCGCCTCCACGCCTTGTTCGGCGAGGCGTCGGCCAAGCAGCGCGCGCATCGGCGCATGGCCGATCAGGCTGGGGTCGGCGGCGGGCAACGCAGCGCCCCGCGCCGCCGCGCGCAGCGCCTTGCGCATGGCATCGCCCGCCAGCCAGTCGGCAGGCATGGTTCCGGCCCCGGCGCGAATATGGCCGGGCAAATCCTCGATCGATTGGCGCAGCATCCATACCGGGTCGATGTCGCGCCGGGGCGCGGGCTCGACTTCGGCAAGATCGAGCGGGGCAAGCGGGGCCGCAACGAAGAATCCCGAACCCGGTCGCGCGCGAATGACCCCTTCGGCGGCAAGCCGATCATACGCTTCGACCACGGTCGATTTCGAAAACCCGGTCGTTTCGGCCATCGCGCGGACCGAAGGCAATCGCGCGCCGGGCAAAAGCGCGCGCCGCTCGATCCGCCCCCGGATCAGCGCGATGACCTGCCCCGTGCGCGTTTCGGGCAAAGCGGCAAAAGTGGAATCGGCGCTCACTGTACGGGCAATCCTATCAGTACGGTTTGATCATATTGTATTGATCCGTCCCTGTCCTGACCAGCCCCCCTTGCGCGATGGGGCCCCCGGTTCAACCAGCCCGGTTCGATCAAAAGGAGACACCGATCATGACCAGCCCCACCCGGCTCGACCTTTCACACACGCTCAGCCTGGTCGCATTCGCGCCCAATCTGATCGGCGCCGTGATGATCGCCATGATCGCGCTGGCTCCGGTCGCATCCGCCCATGCACAGCCCGCCCGCGATGGCGAAACCGCGCGCGTGATCGTGCATCGCGCCGCGCCGACAACGCCCGCCGCCGCACGGGCAATCCGCCGCCGGATCGAACGTGCCGCGCTGACCGTGTGCGGCGGGGGCGACACATCGCTCGCCGAAGTCAACCGCACGGTGCGCGCATCGGCCTGCTGGCGCGACGCGGTCGCCGGCGCGCTGGTGCAAGTGCCCGGCCAGGCGACGCAATAGTCCATTCGCGACAGGCGGCCAAACGTTGCATTTTTGTGATGTTTGGCCGCCAGCCTGTCATATGACGCGGCTAGCCGCCCCACGGGGACCGTGTGGGAGATTACGTCAATGAGGAAACTCGCCGCACTGTTGTGCACATCGATTCTGGCCACCATGACGGCTGCCCCGGCTTTTGCCGAGACAGGCGCCGCAGCGGCTGCGCCGACCGAAGTGACCACCTCCACCGGGACAGAAGGCACCGACGTCCGCCAGATCGTTGTCACCGCCGAACGCAACCGCGCGGCATCGGATGCGCCGACCAAGGCCTCGATTCTCGAGACTCAGCCGGAATCGCTGATCACGCGCAAATTTATCGAACAATCAACGCCGGAAAGCGGTGACTACACCACCACCGTGGCGATCGCCCCTTCGGTCAACAGCTTTGGCGCAAACGGCGGCGGCGTCGGCGATGTCGGCAACGCCACGATGCGCGGCTTTCAGGATGGCCAGTTCAACATCACGTTCGACGGGATCGCCTTTGGCGATGCGAATGACACCACCCACCATCCGGCAGCCTTTTTCCCCAGCTCAACCATCGGCACATCTGTGGTCGATCGCGGCCCGGGCGCGGCGGGCGACATGGGCCAGGCCAATTTCGGCGGCGCAATCCACCTGTTTTCGCCGCAAGTGGATGACAGGTTCGGGGTGAGCCAAAAGGCGACGTACGGCAGCTTCAACACCCAGTCTTATATCACCACGGTGCAAACCGGCGCGATCAAGGAACTGGGCGGAGCCAAGCTGTTGCTGAGCGGCGATTTCCGTTCGTCCGACGGCCAGCTTCAGGGCATGGGCGGCATTGGCCGCAATTTCCTGGGCAAGCTGGTTGTGCCGATCGGCAACGATATCACGCTGACCGCGTTCAGCTCGATCAACCACATCCGCTATAACCAGACCGACAACACTTCGGGCACGATCCTGGGCTTTGGCATCAGCGGGGCCCAGCAGGCGGCCTACGGCATGAACTTCGGGTTGAACAACGACCCCACCGACGAACATTATGTCGGCTATAACTACGTGGTCAAGAACACCAGCTTCAACTATCTGAACCTGAAGTGGGAAGTGGGCCACGGCGTGACCGTTGAAGACCACCTGTATTACTACACATACGACAACCAGACCGTCTCGGCACAAAGCGCAGGCGATCTGCTCAACCCGCCGACTTCGGGCGCGGGCGCAGGAACAAGCTATTATTCGCCGGACGGTGGCACGACATATACCACGGACATCGCCGGCTATCGCAAGCAGAACAAGTACGACACTTATGGCAATATTCTGCGCGTCAACGGCGATCTCGGCTTTGGCACGCTGCGCGCGGGCGGCATGTACGAACATTCGAACGCCACGCGCTTCATCGCCAATTACGATCTGACCACCAACACGCCCGATACCACCGGCACGTATGGCTCGGCCGGAACCGCTGCGCCGACCGCCGCACTGGCCAATTATCAGTATTACGAGCCCTCGAGCTGGAACCAGTTCCAGCTGTTTGCCGATTTTGAATGGCGCCCGCTGACCAATCTGACCGTGACGCCGGGCATCAAGCAGTTGCATTACGTCCGCAGCGTGGACAACGCGCTGGAAACCGGCTCGACGCCCAGCGGCGCCCCTGCTTTTATCGCCAACGGCAGCCGCACTTATAACAAGACGATGTGGTTCATCACCGCCAACTACCGGGTCCAGCCCAACTGGTCGTTCTATGCCCAGGCCGCGACCGGCTTCCTCGTGCCGCCGGTCAAGACGGTGGCTGCAGTTGCCAATGGCACGGCATCGACCACCGCGCCGCAGACCACCACGACCTATCAGGTCGGATCGGTCTATACGGCGGGCAAGCTGACGGTGGATGGCGATTTCTATTACATTGACGCCAACAACGTGCTCATCCCCAACAAGCACAGCGGCTGCTTCTGCTATCTCAACACCGGCAAGGGCCGCTATTATGGCTGGGAAGCGCAAGGCGCCTACCACCTGGGCTATGGCTTTACCGCCTTTGCCAACGGCTCGATCAACATCGCCCGCGATATCGGCGATCAGATCGATTACCAGAACGCCCCCAAGCGCACCGCCGCGTTCGGCCTGATCTATGACGATCACAAGCTGCAGGCGAGCGTGTCGGACAAGATCATCGGCCCGCAATTGGCCAGCGATCAACTGACCTGGCTCAACTCCTATTCCACGATCGACGCCTCGGTGTCGTATGACCTTGGCCGGGTAAAGCTGAAGCTGGCCGGCTTCAACCTTTCCGACAAACGCCCCCCGATCGACTTCGATGGGGTTTACACCGTCTATCAGGTTGGTCGCCAGATTCAGGCCACGATACAGGTCAAGTACTGACATTGCAGAAAGCAGGCCGGGGCATCCGCAAGGGCGCCCCGGCCTTCCCGCTTGCATCAGCGCGCAGTCTCGGGCACCGGAGGGAACCCCTTTCGATCAGCCGAGCCTGATGACCGCAGCCCCCACGCCCGGCCCGTCGGCCACCCCCGAACAATTGCTGGAAGCGGGCCTTGCCCGACACCGCCTCGGCGACCATGCCGGTGCGGCGCGGTGCTATCAATCGGCGCTGCAACGGGGCCCCAACCATGCCCCCGACCATGCCAGGGCGCTGCATCTGCTCGGCCTGGTCCATGCGCAGGCGGGCGATACCGCGCATGCGCTTGCCCTGCTCTCGCGCGCGCTGGCGCTCGCCCCCGGCCATGCCGAAGCGCACGACGATCTTGGCACGCTCTATCGCCAGATGGGCCGACACGCCGAAGCGGCAGCGTGTTATCGGCGCGCCGTTACCGCCGATGCGTCCATGGCCAAGGCGTGGGACAATCTCGGCGCGACATTGCTCACTCTCGGCGACCATCGCGGCGCCATTGAGGCCTGCGAGCGCGCGGCGACGCTCGATCCCGGACGAATCGCGGCGCATTGCAACGGCGCCCGCGCGCTATATCAGGCGGGTCGGCTCGAAGAAGCCGTGGCCGCCTGTCGCGCCGTATTGGCCCGGCGCCCGCGCCATGCCGAAGCGCAGGGGCTGCTCGGGCGCATCCTGATGCAACTGGGCCGACCGCGCGAGGCGCTGCCCGCCTTGCAGGCGCGAGCGCGGCTTGCCCCCGGCGACGAGGCGCAAGCCGAACTGTCAGCATGCCTCGCCGAGCAAGCCACCTGACCCGCTTCAGCCGAACTCGGCCATGGCGATCGAGGGGAAATCGGCAATCAGGTCGCTGCCCATGGCCACTTGTTCGCACTCTCCGCGTGCCAACGGCAGCGCCAGCCGCAGCCAGTGGCGCCCCAGCCCGGCCAGATGATCGGCGATCGGGCTGCCCGTTTGCCCGGACAGGCGCAGCGCGATCCAGCCGGTGGTGACCAGCGAGGCCAGTTGCAGGAACGGATAGGCCACGATCGGCGCGGTGTCCTTTGCCAATTGCCCCCGCGCCTCTTCGAGCAAAGCCAGCAGCGCCGCAAACTGTCCGGCGGCCCAATGATCGCTCGCCGCGTTCAGATCGGCGCGCGCACGATCGAGGAACGCCTGCATCGCGCGGCCCTCGTCGCCCAGCACCCGGCGCATGACCAGATCGAGCGCCTGCATCCCGCTGGTGCCTTCATAGATCGGCAGCACGCGCGCATCGCGCAGATAGCGCTCCGCCGGCCATTCGCGCGTGTACCCGGCGCCGCCGAGCACCTGGATCGCCTCGTTGGCGCAAGTCACCGCCGCCTCGGCACAGAAATTCTTGGTAATCGGCAAGAGCCAGGCCAACAGGTGCCCCGCCTCCGCCTGCGCCGCCGCATCGGGCTCGCGCGTCTGCAGGTCGCTGACCGCCGAGGCTGTCAACACCAGCCCGCGCGTGACTTCGGCCCGCGCCGCCGCTGCAAGCAACATCCGCCGCACATCGCCATGCTGGTCGATCGGCACCGGCGGGCCATCGGGCCGCCCGCCCTGCCGCCGCTCGGACGCATAAGTCCAGGCCAGCGAAGCCGCCGCCCCCGCGATCCCCGCGCCCTGGCTGCCCACCGACAGCCGCATGCCGATGATCATCGCGAACAATTGCGGCAGGCCCCGCCCCTCGACCCCGACCAGCCACCCGCGCGCGCCTTCGAAACCCAGCGCGCATGTCGGCGAACAATGCAGCCCCAGCTTTTCCTCGATCCGGCGCACCACGACCGCGTTGCGCACGCCGTCGATCACCGAAGGCACAAGAAACAGGCTGAGCCTGCCCGCCCCCGTCACCGGATCGGTGCTGCGCGCCAGAACCATGTGGCCGATCCGCTCGGCCAGGTCATGATCGCCAAAGCTGATCCACATCTTTTCGCCGGTCACCGCCCAGGCCCCGTCATCGAGCGGCACCGCGCTGGTGCGCAGGCGCGGCACGTCGGACCCGGCATCGGCCTCCGAAATGCAGATCGTCGCGCCCCAACTGCCGTCGATCAGGCGCGGCAGCCACTCCTCGCGCATCGCCGCCGACCCGTATTTCTCGATCACCCGCGCGGCACACCGCATCGGTGTCGGCGCCATACCGAACCCGGGCGAAGCGCGGTTGAACAGTTCCTCGCACGCCGAATGCACCGCGACCGGCAGGCCCATCCCGCCGAATTCGATCGCGCCTTCGGTCCCGGTCCAGCCGCCCGCGACGAATGCGGCCCATGCCTCATGGTGCCCGGCGGCCAGGCGGACCCGCCCATCAACCAGCGCGCACCCTTCGCCATCGGCGCGCCGCCCGAACGGAGCGATCTCGCCCTCGGCAAGCGCACCGGCGGCGCCGATGATTTCACGCAGGAATGGCTCGTCAAAGCCATCATCAGGCGACAGCGCGGACACTCGCGCAAATTCGGGCATAGCGACAAGATGCGCCACAAGCGCCGAAACGGTCGAGGCAAAACCCAACGTATACATCCCCCTGCACCGTGACGAGCCGATCGCGCGGGACCAGACTCATCCGTATCGATACGATTGCGTATGGTTTGCGTCGCAGTCATGGTCAAGACCGAAAAGGGCCGCGCCATGCTCTGGACCGGACGGCAAATCGCCCCTAAACCACGGCAGCCGGGCCAATCGGCGCCAGAAAGAATTCAAATGTCGGAACGTTCAACACCCAAACCGGAGACGACAACCGCAGAACCGGCGACACCGGTGCGTCGGCTGAATCGCGCCGACTGGATTCGCGCAGCGATCAACGTCATGGTCGCACGAAGCGTCGAGCAGGTCCGCGTCGAGCCGCTCGCAGTCGACCTCGGGGCTTCAAAGGGCAGTTTCTATTGGCATTTCAAGGATCGCGACGATCTGCTCGCTGCGGTCCTTGAAGAATGGCGGCTGCGCTCGACCATCGCGGTCGAAGTCCGGCTGGCACAAAGCGAGCCGAACGTGAAATTGCGCATCCTGCGCATCATGCAATTGCCGTTCCGGTCACAATCGGCCGCACGCGCGGCTGACCTCGAATTGGCGATCATGGGATGGGCCCGCCGCTCGGACGCCGCACGCGCAGCCGTGCACGCCCTCGACGCCGCGCGGACCGCCCATCTTTGCGAGCTGTTCGAAGAACTCGAACTGTCGCACGAAGATGCCGATTTCCGGGCAAACCAGGCCTATTCGACGCTGCGCTATGTTGCGCAGCGGGGCGATATCGATCTCGCCGCGCGCAAACGCTATGTCGAACGTGTTCATCACACGCTGACAGCCGATCTTCCCGACATCCTGTCCGCGCCGACAAGGCGCGACACCGCCGCCGATTGATCCTGAATGCATGGCAGGCGCCCCCTTCGCGATGGAAGGGGGCGCCCCCCGTCAGGGATCAGAAGTTGTAGCGCAGACGGGCACCGTAAGAACCGCGCTCGCCCGGAACGCTCATGCCGATGCCGAGCGCCGACACGTCAAGCCCCCAGACCTTGTAGTAGGCGCCGGTGATGTTGTTGGCATAGACCGACACTTCGAAGTTCTTCGCCGCCGTCTGCCAGGCGATCCGGGCATTGAGCGTAGCGATCCCCTTCTGGTAATTGATCGGTTCGTTGAGAACCGTCAGATAGTGACCGCCGACATATTTCGAATCCGCCTGGACCGAAGCATCGCCATCGAGGAATGCCCAGTGGTAGCGGGCCAGCCCGGTCAGCTGCACCGGCGCCGCATCGGGCAATTTCCGGCTGACGACTTCGCCGTCGGGCAGTGTCACGTCTTTCACCTCGCTGTGGATCAGCGCGATGTTGGCAGACAGATCAAGACCGCGCATCGGATTGACGCGAAGCTCCGCTTCCCCGCCATAGACAGTCGCATTCTTGTTGGTGATCGATTGCGACAGGCCCAGAAGCGAAAATGCCTGATAATTCTTGTAGTCGTAGTAATAGACCGATGTGTTGAGAGTGGCCAATTTGCCAAACAGCCTGGTCTTCATTCCGGTTTCATACGACGTCAGCACTTCCTGCTTGTACGGGAAAGTGCTCGGCGTGATCGGCGGGAACGCGGGCGCCGCCCAGTTGCCGCCCTTGTGACCGCGCGTATAGCTCAGATAGAGCAGCGTGCCGTCGATCGGACGCCAGTCGAGCTGGGCCTTGGCGGCAACATTGCGGAAGACTTCGCGATCCGAATAATCCACCACCGGAACGAACGCCTCGGTATCGCTCCACTGATAATGAAACCGCTTTACATCAGTGGTATAGCGCAGACCGCCGGTGAACGACAGTTCCGGTGAGAATTGATATTCGCCCTGGGCAAATTCGGCATAGCTGTCGACGTCGACCGTGTAGCGCGGCTCGAAATGGACAGGAATGGTCGACGTGGAAACGCCGCAAGCCAAACCGCTGCACAGCGGGTTGCCGACAAAGACGCCAAAATCGAGATCGAGCGGCTGCGTATAATAGCCCCGCATATTGAGGTAATAGAGCCCGGCCACCCATTTCAGCGCGCCATTGGTCCCATTGAGGCGCAGTTCCTGGCTGAACTGCTTGTAGTGACCGTCCGCAGAATAGGTGAAGAAGTTTTGCGGGCTGGAATCGGTGTCGTATTTTTTCTGATTATCGACCTTGAGATAGTCGGAAATCACCGTCAGCGACGTCGAGCCGAATTGCTGGGTCAGCTTTGCCTGACCTTTGTAGATATCGCGCAGATAATAGCCGGGATCGTTCGAAGCCACGACCCACGGATTGCTGCTGGCGGGCTTGTACCCGACGAGATTGCACCCGGCGCACGATGAGATCGTGCCGCCCAGAACAAGGTTCGACCACGTACCGATCTGGTTCGATCCAAGCAATGTGCCAAGCCCGTTGGCCCCGGTCACCGCCGGTTCGAACGGCCATACGGCACCGGCCTGATCGTCATTGTTGTACGACCCGATCAGATTGAGCTTCGTATCGGGGCCGAGATCGGCCTCGATCTGACCGCGAACCGCCCAGTTGCGGGTATTGCCGACATCGTGGCGACCGGTGACGATGTTATAATACGGACCATCGCTCGAATTGCGGGTAAAGGCGATGCGCGCGCGAATGCCTTCGGCCAGCGGCCCGCTCAGCGCGCCCTGAATATTGTACGTGTTGAAGCGGCCATAGCTCGCTTCCATGTAACCGCTCAGTGTGTCGGTCGGCGCGGCGCTGATGTAGTGGATCAGGCCCCCGGTCGCGTTGCGCCCGAACAGCGTCCCTTGCGGCCCGCGCAGAACTTCGACGCGCTGAATGTCATACGTCGGCGTGGCGATCGCCATGCTGCTGCCGACATAGCCTTCATCCCAATAGACCGCGATCGGCGTTTCGAGATGGTCGGCAAAGTCGTTCTGCGACACACCACGAATATTGATCTGGGCGACCGAGGGATTGGCGTAGTTGATGTTGAGCGCCGGCGTCATCTTGGCCAGATCGTTGGTCGTGTTGATTCCCAACTGAGCCAGCGTCGTCGCATTGAACGCCGTTGCCGCGATCCCGACGTTCTGCAGCTTTTCCTGCCGCTTGTTGGCCGTGACGACGATGTCCTGGATCAGCACGCTGCCATTGTCGGCACTGCCCGTGGCGGCGGAGCCGCTGTTCTGCGGCGCATCGGCGGCAAAGGCCTGGCCCGGCACCATGGCCGCCGCAGCCAAAGCCAGAACCGACGCTGCGGAAACCGGCTTGAAGCGCAATGATCTGATTGTTTTCATGATTTTCCCTCTCTGTACGTCACGATTTTTCGAAAATACGCGTGAAACCCGGTTCAAACCGCGACCGTGCCGCCATCGACGACCAGGCAATGGCCGGTGATGTGCCGTCCCGCTTCGCTGAGCAGGAGAACCGCCGGTCCCTTGAGATCGTCCGGGCCGCCGACGCGACCAAGCGGAATGCCGGGCAGCAATGTGGCACCGACCTTGTCGATGAATTCCTGCGCCATCTCCGATGGAAAAAAGCCCGGACACAGCGCGTTGACATTGATGTTGTAGGCGCCCCATTCGGCAGCGAGCGCGCGCGTATAGTTGACCAGCGCGCCTTTCGAGGCATTATAGGCAATGATCTTCATGCCAAGATCGGGACGATTGCCGTAAAGCCCGCCGATCGAGGCGATATTGAGCACTTTGCCGGCCCGGCGCGGAATGAAGTGGGCCTTGCCGACTGCGCGCGTCAGCAAAAAGGGCGCGGTCATGTTCAGCGACATGACTTCGGTCCAGGCCTCGAGCGAGAAGTCTTCGGCGGGCGCATAACGGCTCATGCCCGCATTGTTGACCAGCAGATCGATCGACCCGAACTTGCCCGCAGCGTCAGCCACCAGATCGTCGATCGCGCCAAGATCCTGCAAATCCGCCGCGATCGTCGCGACAGTGCCGCCCGTCGCTTCGAGCGACGCGCGGGCCGAAGCGAGCTCTGCCTCCTTGCGCGCGACCAGCACGACTTGGCCGCCGAATTCGCAAATCGCTTCGGCAATCTGCAAGCCAAGACCGCGCGAACCGCCTGTGACCAGTGCGGTCTTTCCCTGCAGATCGAATCTCGATCGCGCCACCATGTGTCCTCTCCTGATTATTTTTTCTAATGTTTATAGCTTGTTATGCGAATCCTTGATCAACTCGCTCCGGACAGCGGGGCGGCGACAATCGCGGCTTCGGCCATGATTCAAAAATCCGCCTCGGACAGCGCCATCACTGTCGCCTTGCCCGCCGCGATCGCGGCACGCAGCGGTGTGACCTGGGGCAGGATGCGCTGGGCAAAGAACTCCGCCGAAGCGATCCGCGCCCCGTAGAACCCGGTTTCGCCGGACCCGTCGGCCAACGCCGCGCTCGCCACCAGCGCCGCGCGGGCATGGCAAAAGCCCAGCGCGACCAATCCGAACAGGCGCAGGAATTCGCTCGCCCCGGCAGCCGCGTCCTCGGCATCGCGCTGCGATTGCGCGGCAATCAGCACGCTGGCCCGGTCAAGCTCGTCGAGCGCGTCGGCAAAGGCCGGCACGATCCCCGCCAGCGCCGGATTTGCGCCTTGCGCCTCGGCAAAGGTGCGCGCAGCCGAGAGAAAGCCGCGAAACGCGCGGCCCCCTGCGGCGGGAAGTTTGCGCCCGACCAGATCGAGCGCCTGCACCCCGTTGGTGCCTTCGTAGATCATGCCGATGCGGGCATCGCGCAAATACTGTTCGACGCCGCTTTCGCGAATATAGCCGTGACCGCCGTAGACCTGCACGGCAAGGCTGGCGCTTTCAAAGCCGAGATCGGTAAACAGCGCTTTGACTACCGGGGTCATCAGCGCGACGAAATCGCCCGCTTTTGCGCGGATTTCGGGATCCTCGGCATGACGTTCGGCATCGAGCGCGCGCGCAACCCAGCCGCCCAACGCGCGGCAGCCGTCATTGTTGGCGCGCATCGTCATCAACATGCGGCGCACATCGGGATGAACGATGATCGGATCGGCGGCCTGCTCGGGATGCCTTGCGCCGGCGGGCGAGCGGCCCTGCGTCCGTTCGCGCGCATACCACACCGCCGCCTGATAGGCGGCCTCGCCGATCCCCAGCCCCTGGATGCCGACCGACAGCCGTTCGCTGTTCATCATCGTGAACATCGCCGCCATCCCCTTGTGCGGCTCGCCGATCAGCCAACCCGTCGCATCGTCAAACGCAAGCTGGCAGGTCGCCGAAGCCTTGAGGCCCATCTTGTGTTCGATCGCGGTACACGTGACCGCGTTGCGCGTGGCCGGATTGCCGTCGGCATCGAGCAGGAACCGGGGCACGAGAAACAGGCTGATGCCCCGGATCCCCGCAGGCGCATCGGGCAACCGTGCCAGCACGAGGTGAACGATATTGTCCGCCAGATCGTGTTCGCCGGCGGAAATGAAGATCTTCGCGCCGGCAATGGCATAGGCCCCGTCTCCGCGCGGGACTGCCCTTGTGCGCAAAAGGCCAAGGTCGGTCCCGCAATGCGCCTCGGTCAGGCACATCGTCCCGGTCCATTCGCCGCTGATCATGCGGGGCAGCCATGCCCGTTTCAGATCATCCTCGGCATGGGCATCGACCACCGCGATCGCGCCATACGTCAGCCCCGGATAGGACGAAAACGACAGATTGGCGGCGGTGGTCATTTCCTCGACCAGCTTGCCGATCGAATCGGGCAGCCCTTGCCCGCCCCATTCCGGATTGCCCGCCAGAGAGACCCAGCCGCCTTCGCGAAACGCGCGATAGGCTTCGACAAAACCGGCAGGCGTGCGCACCCCGTCCGCCTCTATCCGGCAGCCTGCCTCATCGCCGACCCGATTGAGCGGGACCAGCACCTCGCGGCTGAACCGCGCCGCCTCTTCGAGCACGGCATCGGCCAGATCGGGAGAGATCGCTTCAAGCCCCGCCAACGCGCCAAAGCCATCGTCACGGCTCAATTCATGAAGCACGAAGCGCATGTCGCGCAACGGGGGGTCATAGACCTGCATGGTGCATCCCCCGCGGCGCCCGGCGCGAATATTCCATTCCTGCCTTCATGCCCGCACCGCCCCGACGATGTCGCCCCGCAGATCCTTGCGCAGGATCTTGCCGCTGGGCGTCTTGGGCAATTCGCCGACGATCAACATTTCGCGCGGCAGCTTGTAGGCGGCCAGCCGATCGCGACACCAGGCCTGCATCGCTGCGCCATCGAGGGCTTGCCCGTCGCGCAGCGAAACCACCGCGCGCACCGTTTCGCCGCGATAGGCATCGACCACGCCGACCACGGCGGCCTCGCGGATCGCGGGATGGCCGTAAAGCACGTCTTCGACTTCGCGCGGCCAGACTTTGTAGCCCGCTGCGTTGATCATGTCCTTTTTGCGATCGACGACATAGACCCAGCCTTGCGCATCGACAAAGCCGATGTCGCCGGTGCGAAAGCCGTCGGCGCGCATGGCTTCGGCGCTTTCTTCGGGACGCTGCCAATAGCCCGATGCGACTGTCGGGCCGGAAATGACGATCTCGCCGATTTCGCCGATGGCGACCGGATGCCCGTCGTCGTCGGCGATCCAGGCATGCGTCTCGCTGACCGGCACACCGACGGCCAATGTACCGCTGGCCGGATCGACCGGCGCCTCGCGCCCGGCGGGCACGGCAATGACTCCGGCGCTGGTCTCGGTCAGACCATAGCCATTGTGCATATAGAGCCCGGTCAGTTCCTTGAACGAGGCGACCAGCGCGGGCGGGACCGCCGCACCGCCCGAAACGATGGTGTGAAACGAAGCGAAATGATCGCGCGTCACGCCCGGCACATTGGTCAGCGCGACATAAGCGGTCATCGCCCCGATGGTGAAGCCGGGGCGATATTCGGCAATCGCATCGAGCACGACGCCCGGTTCGAACCGCCAGGTCAGCACCAGCGGCAGCCGCGCGGCAATCGCCACCGCAATATGCCCGACCAGCCCCGTCACGTGAAAGAACGGCGCCATGGCCAGCACCGCGCCGGGCTCTTTGTCGAGATCGTACCAATGCATGATGATGCGCGCATTCGTCGCAAGGTTGCGATGAGTCAGCATCGCGCCCTTGGGCTTGCCCGTAGTGCCGGAAGTATAGACCAGCAGCGCAACCGCATCCGCATCGCTCACGCCGGGCAGACCGCCAGGACCGACCGGCGTTTCAGCCAGCGCATCGAACGTGTCGGCAGAAACATCGGGCGCAGGCTGCGGGATGACGCGGCGATCGTTGCGCGCCTGCATGCGGTCGGCGCCGACGACGATCAGACGCGGCGCGACAGCATCCAACGCATCCGCAGCAGCCCTGACGATCGGCACCAGCGCATCGAGCACGACGACGCTATGCGGCGTCGCATCGGCCAGAATGCCTTCCACCTCGCGCTCGCGGTTCATCGGGTTGATCGTCACGGCCATGCCGCCGGCTTTCCAGGCGGCGAGCATGGCGATCACGAATTGCGGCATGTTCTGAAGCATGAGCGCAAGCCGATCGCCCGGCGCAAAGCCGTCGGCGATCAGCGCAGCGGCCAGACCGTCGCTCAGCCGGTCGAGATCGGCATAGGAAAGCGTCGTATCGAAATACTGGATAGCAGGGCGATCACCGGCAAGGGCAACGGCGCTGCGAAACACGTCAAGCATCGTGCCATCAGCGCCTTCAAGCCGAGCTTTGGCGCTTTTGGTGTAATGCCGATGCCAAACCGCTTCGTCCACAATCCCCTCCCGAGACCAATTGCCTGTATGCGTCTGGATTTTTTGACTTCGTTGGCAGGGGCGCGAAACGGACGAGGCCCGATCGGGGATCATCCGCTATCGTTCGCGCCCGTCAAACCGACGAAGCATCTTTCCAATTCGCTGGCGTATGGATACGCATGCGTATGGTGCGTGTCAAGGTGAGCCCGAGACGGCGCAACCTCCCTCGAACACGATCATAGCACGACGCTTCCCGGCGCTGTTTGCGCCGGGGGAAGCGATCCTTTGCGGGGCGGGAATGGAATCGGGGCGGGAATGGAATATTCGCGCCGGGCCGTTACACGCTGTCAGTGCAGCAGCGTATCAGCCCCGGAAAACAGCAATCGCGGCGAGCATCCGAAATGCGCCTTGAACGCCCGATTGAAGCTGGAAATATTGGAAAATCCGAAGCGATAGGCGATCTCGTGAATCGGCACCGAGCCAAGGCCGCACCGCTCGATTTCCATCCGGCAGCGCTCCAGGCGCCGCTGCAGCACCCAGCGCATGACCGACAGCCCTTCGGCCGCAAAGATCTGCGACAGATAGCGCCGACCGATACCGATGCCATGGGCGATCGCTTCGGGATTGAGCGCTTCATCGCCGAGGTGTTGCTCGATGAAATCCATCGCCCGCCCGAGAATCTTGCGACGATAAGCGGTCGATTGCGAATGGTCGCCCGGCTGGGTGGAATTGACCAGTTCGCCGACAAACCCCAGAATCGATTGCCCGACCAGCCGCGCGGCGCGATCGCCAAGATCGTCCGATGTCCGCGACGACACCAGCATCAACTCGGTCGCGGCAACGCCGATCCCGCGCGACACATCGATCGTCCGCCCGACGACATCTTTCATCCCCGCGACATGCGACAACAGCAACGCGGCGGGAATCCGCAACCACAGCGCATCGAGCGTGTCCGACATCTCGATGACATATTCCTCATCGGTCGTGACAAAGCCGAGATCGCCGCATTTGAGCAGGCAGCTGCGGCCAAGATGCTGAATCCTGAGCTGTCCCTGAAGCGGGGCGCAGGCGAAGAAATAGGACGAATCGCCATCGGTCATGTGCCGCTGCAACCGGCGCGACACGCAATTGCGCGAGATATGGCTCGACCGGATCAGCGACAGCTCGCCCATCGGCGAAACCAGAAAGCGGCTGTTGATCCGCTCGGCGCTGTCCACCTCCAGATTGATAAACAACCGGCTGATCGTTTCCGGCGCGTAAGTGGGCATCTCGACCACCGATGGCCGACGCGCCCCGGGCTCTGCGTGCATCACATCCACTCCCGCCCCGCAAAATATCCCTTCCCGTGGCGTAAACCGCCATGGCCGGCCTTCTGCTAGTTTCGCTTCCAACGGGGCTGCCTAGCAGAAGCCGCCCCACGATAGAAGCGCCGCAATGCTGCGCAACATGGAGGGGACGAGAAAGTGCCGGTTCAAGAGGCGATTGCTGTCGAACAGCCCACTCACGGAATTTTTTCCTGGCCCGAACAGCCGCGCGTAAAGCTCGGCCGGACCGGCGCCGAGCCCGAATTGTCCGAGACCGAACAACAGTTTCAGGACATGGCGCATGGCTTTGCGCGCGATGTGCTGCGTCCGATCGGGCGCCAGCTCGATCGCATGACGCCCGAACAGGTCATCGCGCCGGATTCGCCCTATTGGGTGATGCGCAGCAAATACAACGAATTGCAGATCAATCCGCTGACCCTCTCGGAGCTGAGCCCCAAAGAGATCGCGCGGATCAATCCGATCATCAACGAGGAATTCGGCTGGGGCGACGGCGGGCTTGCCGTCTCGCTCGGGTCGGGGCAGTTGCCCGCGATGTTGTCGCTGATGTTCGGCAAGGCCTACTTGCTCGACCGGTTTTCGGTCGAACAAGTCGGATGCTGGGCGATCACCGAGCCCGACCACGGCACCGACGCGCTCGATCCCTCGCGCCAGATCTTTCACCCCGGCGGCGCCTATGGAAAGCCGAACTGCGTCGCCCGCTTCGAAGGCGACAAAGTGGTGATCAACGGCCAGAAATCGGCCTGGGTGTCGAATGGCCCGATCGCCGAAGTCTGCGTGCTCTATTGCTCGGCCGATACCGGCGCCGGCCCCGATCCGCAGCGCGGCGCGGTGATTCTGGTTCCGCTCAATCTGAAAGGCGTCGGCAAGGGCAAGCCGCTCGACAAGCTCGGTCAACGCGGGCTGCCGCAGGGCGAGCTGTTTTTCGACAATGTCGAACTGCCGCTCGATCACGTGCTTGTCGGGCCCGACCATTTTCAGCGCGCGGTCTATGCCGTGCATACCGAGGCCAATATGGCGATGGGCGCGGTGTGGACCGGCACCGCACGGTCGGCGTTCGACATCGCCTGGGACTATGCCCATAGCCGCAAGCAGGGCGGGGTGCCGATCTATCGCCATCAGTCGGTCGCACACCGGCTGTTCCACATGTATCGCCGCGTCGAAGCCGCGCGGGCGCTGGTCCGCCGGGTGACCGAATTCAACACCCTGGCCGAACTGCCCGCGCTGCAAAGCGCGATGGCCTGCAAAGTCACCTGCACCCAGGCCGCGTTCGACAACGCATCGGACGCGATCCAGTTGCTCGGCGGCAACGGCGTGACGCGCGAATACCCGGTCGAAAAGATCTTTCGCGATGCGCGTGCGGCGATGATCGAGGACGGCTGCAACGAGATCCTCGCCATCAAAGGGGGCACCATCATGATGGACCCCGACCTGCTTTGAGCGCGGGGCGAACGGACACCATGCGCTTTTCAGGAAAAATTGCGCTGGTCACCGGCGCGGCGGCAGGTGTCGGCCGCGCGGTGGCAGAGCGGCTCGCCGCCGAAGGCGCTTCGCTCATGCTGCTCGATTGCGACGAGGCGGGCGTTGTCGCGCTGGCCGGGGCGCTTCGCGCGCAAGGGCATGGCACGATGACGCGCGCGCTCGATGTCGCCGATCCGGTCGCCTTTGCCGAGGCGGTGGCGGCCTGTGTCGACCGCTTCGGCCGGCTCGACCTTGCCGTCAACAATGCCGGGATCAACGGCGGGGCGATGATGCCGTTGTGGGAAATGGGCGATGAGCAGTGGCACCGGACCATCGCCGTCAATCTCGACAGCGTGTTTTATGGCCTGCGCGCGCAGATGGCAGCCATGCTCGGTCACGGCGGGGCGATCGTCAACATGGGCTCGATCATGGGGCAGGTCGGGATGGCGGGAATCGCGCATTACACCACGTCGAAACACGGCCTTGTCGGCCTGACGCGGGTCGCCGCAATCGATGGCGGGCCCCACGCGATCCGGGTCAATGCCGTGGCGCCGACGTTCCTGCCCACCGCCTTGATGGACGACGTGCCCGAAGAGGTTTGGGCACAACTGCTTCAGGGCCATCCGCTGCCGCGCCTGCCCTCGGTCGACGAAGTCGCCGCGCTGACCTGCTTTCTCCTTTCGGATGATGCGCGCGCGATCACCGGCTCGATCCAGATGATCGATGCAGGCTGGACCGCGCAATAGAAAAGGCGCCCTTCGATGCGTGAAGACGCGGCCTCCGGCGCCGCGACGCGCTGGTTTTCCCACCATCTTTGCCCGACAGGCAGGAGCGACCAATCGTGAAAATGAACGCAATCATTGCAGGCGCCGGCATGACGGCGTTCGGCAAATTCCCCGGCCGCGGCCTCAAGGATCTGGCGGGCGAGGCGATCACCGCCGCACTTGCCGACGCGGGGCTTGGCCTCGGCGATATTCAGGCCGCGTGGATGGGCAATGCCGCCGCCGGGACGATCACCGGGCAAGTCTGCGTGCCGGGCGAAATCGTGCTGCGCTCGCTCGGGCTTGGCGGCATTCCGGTCATCAATGTCGAAAACGCCTGCGCCACCGCCGCGACGGCGATGAACCAGGCCGCCGCGATGATCAGCGCGGGGCTTTACGACGTCGTGCTCGCCGTCGGCTACGAAAAGCTGGTCCATGCCGACAAATCGCGCAGCTTTGCCGTTTTTCTCGGCGCGGTCGATGTCGAGGACATGGTCGGCCTGCGCGCGCGGATCGACCGCAAGATGGCCGCGATCGGCATGGACGTCGACCCGGCCACGGCGGCCAGCCGGTCGCTGTTCATGGACATCTATGCCACCGAAGCGATCGAACATATGCAGCGCTACGGCACGACCCGCGAACAGTTCGCCGGGGTCACTGCCAAAAACAGCCGCCACGGCGCGCTCAACCCGCGCGCGCAGTTCCGCAATGTCGAAACGGTCGAAAGCGTGCTGGCCGCGCGCGACATCATCTGGCCGCTGACTTTGCCGATGTGTTCGCCGATCGGCGACGGCGCGGCGGCGATCGTGCTGGTCAGCGAGCGGAAAGCGCGCGAACTGGGGCTGACCAGGCCGGTCAGGATCACGGCAAGCGAGCTGACATCCGGCTGGGACTATCCCGAAGACCTCGACACGCCGGTCTTTCCCGCCGCGATCGGTGCCGCCTATGCCCAGGCCGGGATCGACCCTGCGGATATCGATGTCGTCGAATTGCACGATGCCTCGGCATCCTCGGAAATCCTGCACAGCGAATACCTTGGCCTGTGCCCGGTCGGCGAAGGCGGGCGGCTGATCGAATCGGGCAAGACCGCGCTTGGCGGCGGCGGGCGGACGGTGGTCAATCCCTCGGGCGGATTGCTGCGCAAGGGGCATCCGATCGGGGCCACCGGCATCGCCCAACTGGTCGAAATCCATGAACAGTTGATGGGCCGTTCGGGCCCGCGTCAGGTCGAAGGCGCGCGCATCGGCGTTGCCGAAAACGGCGGCGGCTATGTGCGCGGCGATGTCGGCGCGCTGTGCATCACCGTTGTCGAGCGTTGATCCGGGTGGAGACGGGACCATTCTGACATGACCATCACCAATCCGATTTCGATCGCCGACCTGATCGCGCAAAAGGCTCGCACCCATCCCGATCTCGACGTGCTGACATTTGAAAGCAATGGCGATTGCGGCGGCGGCGACGAAATCCGCACTTATCGCCAACTGTGGGAAAACGGCCGGAAAATCGCCGCCGGCCTGCGCACAATCGGCGTCCGGCCGGGGATGCGCATCGCGCTCTTGCTGCAAAATCACCCCGAATTCGTTGAAATGATGGTCGCCGCCGCGCTCGTTGGCGCGGTGCTCGTGCCGATCGACCCGCGCACGCGGGGGCAAAAGCTCGCCTTCATGCTGCGCGACAGCGGATGCAGCGGCGCGGTCTGTGCCGCCTATTCGAGCGAGGGATTGGCCGAGGCGGCGCACGAATGTCCCGATCTCGGCTGGGTGGCGATGGTCGATGCCGCCATGGCGCCAGCCGGTTTGAAAGGCTTTCCCCTCGCCGACTGGCTCGCCGCGCCGCTGCCCGATCCGCCGATCGAAAGCGCGGTGACCGATCCGGCGCAGGCGATGGAATTGATGTATACGTCGGGCACGACGGGCGATCCCAAGGGGATCGTCATCCCCCATGCGCGGTTCATGGCGGTCGCTGCGGGCAATGCCGCCATCTTCGGCTTTCGCGCCGACGATCGCCCTTATACCGGGCTGTCGCTCACGCACGGCAATGCACAGTTCATCACGCTGGGCACGTCGCTGTGGATGGGGTTGCGGGCAGTCATCAGCCGCCGCTTCACCAAATCGCGGCTCTGGCCGATCGTGCGCGCGCACGGGTGCACCGTGTTCAACCTGCTCGGCGGGATGGTCACCGCGATCTACAGCGAGCCCGAACGCGGCGACGATGCCTACAATCCGGTGCGCCGGGTCATTTCCGCCGGAATGCCCGCCGCGCTGTGGGAACAGTTTGCCCGCCGCTTTGACGTCGAGATCTTCGAATTCTTCGGCGCGATGGAAGGCGGCATGACCACCCATCCGGTCGGCGAAGGACCGATCGGCAGCTGCGGACGCGTCGCCCCCGGACAAGTCGCCAAAGTCATCGACGAACAGGGCAACGACGTCCCGCCCGGCACCCCCGGCGAAATCGTGTTCCGCCTTGCCGACGGGCCCTGGCCGCCCGTGCAGTACCACAACCAGCCCGAGGCCTCGGCGCGCAAAGTGGTCGATGGCTGGCTGCACTCGGGCGATATCGTGACGATGGACGCCGATGGCTGGGTCTTTTTCCAGTATCGCAAGGGCGGCGGCATTCGCCGCAACGGCGATTTCATCAACCCCGCCTTTGTCGAGCGCGCGCTCGCCGAACACCCCGCGATCGATGACGTGTTTGTCTATGGCGTGCCCGCCGCAGGCGGCGCGCCGGGGGAAAAGGATGTCGTCGCCGCGATCGTGCCCAAAGGCGATCCCGATCCGCAGGCGATCCTGCGCTGGGCGCGCAAACGGCTCGAAGCGAACATGGCCCCGACTTACGTCCAGATCGTCACCGAAATCCCGAAGACCGCGTCCGAAAAGCCGCAAGAACGCTTTTTGCTGCAGATGTTTGCGGACGACGCGTCCTCGGTTCACACGCTTCAAGGAGAACAGGCATGAGCACTATCGAAGTCGTGATCTACGGCGCGAGCGGCTATACCGGCGAACACCTGATGTGGAAGCTGGCCGAACGCGGCATCCCGTTCATTGCCGCCGGGCGCAACAAGGCGCGGCTCGAACGCCGCATTGCCGAACAGGTCGAATTGAAAGGCGCGCGCTATGAAGTCGTCGAAGTCGCGCATGACGAAGCCGCGCTGACCGAGCTGTTCCGCGGGCGCAAGGTGGTCCACAATCTCGTCGGCCCTTATGCCCAGTTCGGCGAACCGCTGGTCCGCGCCGCGCTCGCGGCGGGGTGCCACTATTTCGATGCGACCGGCGAACAGGATTGGCAGATCACCGTGCGCGATCGCTATGGCGAGGCCTTTGCCGACAAGGGCCTGATCGTCTCGCCATCGTGCTCGTTCATGTGGACCGGCGGGATGCTGGCGGCCGAATCCGTCTTGTCGACGCCGGGCATCGACAGCGTCGACATTGCCTATGCGGGCGAGGGCGTTCCTTCGGCGGCATCGACGCTCAGCTTCATGCGCATGTGCTGCCAGCCGCAATTGCGGCTCGTCCACGGCAAGATGGAAGCATGGCCCGCCGCAACACACATGCTGATGAATGTGCCCGGGATTCACCAGACGATGATCGCCTTTCCGTGGAGCGGCGGCGGCGAATCGGTATGGTACGAAAACGACCCGCGCGTGCGCAACTGCCAGACGCTGGTCACCTTTCGCAATCAGGCGCTGATGCAGATGCTGATCCCCTGGATGCAGGAATTCGCCGAAAAATACGCGCATCTGGGGCAGGCCGAGCAGGAAGCGGCCACCAATCGCTGGGCGCTCCAGATCGCGCCGGAAGGCGACATGCCGCGCGAAGATCTCAAGGTTCACCGCACGATCGTCAGTTGCCATGGCCGGGGCACGCAAGTCGCCCGTTCGACCGTGACATTCGGCGCCACCGGCTATGTCTTTACCGGGACGCTGGGCGCGGCGCTGATCGACTGGCTGTTGCAGAGCCGCCAGAGCGTGGCCGGTTTCCAGCCCGCAACCCGGATCATGAGCATTCCCCGGCTGCGCGCCGAACTGTTCGAAGCAGGCGTGCTGGGCCAGGTGAGCGAGGTGATCGCATGACGGCCGGGCGCGTCGCCGGCAAACGCGTGCTCGTTACCGGCGGCGCGTCCGGGCTCGGCGCCGCCATTGTCCGCCGACTGGCGGGCGAAGGCGCGCGCGTGTTTGTTGCCGACATCGACGGCGAACGGGGCACGGCGCTCGCTGTCGATACCGGGGGCCGGTTTCTCGAACTCGACGTGACCGACGAAGCCGCCTGGATCGCCACGATCGCCGCGATCGAACAGGACGCGGGCGGGCTCGACGGGCTGGTCAACAACGCGGCGATCATCAACAGCCGCCACGGCCTCGACATCGAAACCATCGCCATCGACGACTTGCACCGCCTGTTCGCAGTCAATGTCGACGGCACTGTGCTGGGGTGCAAACATGCCATTCCCCTGCTCGCGCATTCGGGCGGGGGATCGATCGTCAACATGTCGTCGATCGCCGCGCTGCTGCCGGCAGGGTTCCTGATCAGCTATAGCGCAAGCAAGGCGACCGTGATGCACATCACGCGCTCGGTCGCCCTGCATTGTGCGGAAAAAGGCCATGCCATCCGCTGCAACACCGTCCATCCGGGCAATATCCTCACCCCCATGCTGCGCGACATGATCGCGCGCACGGCGGTCGATGCCGGCATGACGTATGACGCAATGGCTGCGCTCAATCTGTCGCGCATTCCGCTGGGCAAATTCCAGGAGGAAAGCGACATCGCCCACGCTGTGCTCTACCTGATCTCGGACGAGGCGCGCTATATCACCGGCAGCAAGCTGGTGATCGACGGCGGCATGACGCTCAGCAACTAAGACGCGCTTCGATCCGGCGGATGCGCGCGGCCAGCGGGTCGAGGAAGCGCTCTGCCGCCGTTTCGACCGACATCGCGGTCGAAAAGAACAACAGATTGATACTGCCCAGCACTTGCGTCGGGCCCTGCACAGGCAGGGCAATCGCGCTGATCCGGTGATCGGCGCCGCCGACCGCCCAGGCATAGCCGCGCGCGGCAAAGTCTTCGCGCAGCAGTGCCACGCGTCGGTGCAGGTCTTCGCGATCGCCGCCGACCGTGCCACGATGCAACGCAATATCCAGCATTTCCTCGCGATGAGCCTCGCTTGCGCCCGCCAGCACGGCGCGGCCCATGGCCGTTTCGAGCAAAGGGCGCCGACGCCCGACCATCGCGCGGTGCACCGAATAAGGGCTGAACCGATGGGTCGTCTCGCGGATCACCATCCAGCCTTCATCAAACGTCGCAAAATCGGTCGGCCACATCACCTGCGGCGCAAGGTCGAAAATTTCCTCGCAGACGATGCGCGCGGTCAGATCGGTTTCGGTCAGCCCGTCACTCAGCGCGCGCACCGCCGGGGTCAGGACGAATTGCCCGTCGGATTCGCTGCGCGCGACATAGCCGAGCTCGGCCAGCGTGTGCAGCATGCGATAGGCGGTCGTGCGGTCCACCCCGGCCAGCCGCGCCAGACTGGCGGGGTCCGAACGCCCGGCCTGATTCAGCGCGGCGAGCAGCGCAAGACCGCGTTCGAGCGCTCTGACCGATGGGTATGTGCGATCCGTGTCCGTCATGGTGTTCACCTGTTGCACAAACCGTATTGTGCAATTGCCGCTGCGTAAAGTCCGCGTCAGGATTGCGGCAACGAGAGAGGGAGAGGCGCTTTGCTGTCGCAACAGACCCATGAGGTCGAACCGGTCTATTTTGACGACATCGAACCGGGTGCCGAAATTGTTTCGCACGAAGTCGTGATCGAGCGCGAGGCGATCATCGCCTTTGCTGCGGCATGGGATCCGCTGCCCGTTCATCTCGACGACGATGCTGCACGCGCAGCCGGGTTTGACGGCATTACCGCCTCGGGCACGCACCTGCTCGCGATCAAGCACCGGCTGCTGTACGATTTCGGGTTTGAACACACCGTCGTCGCCAGCTTCGGCTTTGACGAGATCCGCTTTCGCGCGCCCGCCCGTCCGGGCGACAAAGTGCGGGTCAAACTGCGCTGGGAAAGCAAGCGGCTATCGGATTCGCGCCCCGGCGTCGGCATTGTTCGCCATTATTGCGAATTGCTGCGCGAAGATGGTCGCGCGCTGCTCTCGCTTTACGACACGATCCTGATCAGGCGCCGACCCGACCCGGCCGCAGACTGAATTTCGTCGCCATCCCCCCGGCCCGGACCGGGAACCGCAGTCCCCTGACGCGCAGCGTGCCGCGCCGTGCGGACGGCTGCGCGCTTTCGCCGGGGCCGTTCTGTCAAGGAAGTGCAAGCCATGGCCGTTCATCTCAAATGCCTGTCCCATACGCCTTTGCGTGGCCTCAACGATCCCGGCGCCGACGTAACGGCCGAAGTCGACCGCGCTTTGGCGCGCGCCAGAGCCGAGGTCGAAGCGTTCGATCCAGAGCTGATCGTGATCTTTGCGCCCGATCATTACAACGGGCTGTTCTACGACCTGATGCCGCCGTTCGTGCTGGCCACAGAGGCGATCTCGGTCGGCGATTACATGACCACGCCCGGGCCGCTCAACACCGCGCGCGACATCGCCGCGCAACTGGCCGTGCATGTGCTTGATCATGACGTCGATCTGGCCATTTCGCACCGCCTGCAAGTCGATCACGGCTGCGCGCAGACGCTTGAGGAAACCACCGGCAGCCTGACCCGCTATCCGGTGATCCCGATCATCATCAACAGCGTGGCGCCGCCCTTTTCCCCCTATCGCCGAATTCGCCGCCTTGGCGAAGTCGTTGGCCAGTTCCTCGCCGGACTGGACAAGCGCATCCTGATCCTGGGCAGCGGCGGTCTGTCGCACGAACCGCCCGTGCCGCTGATCGCCGCAGCGCCCGACGACATCCGCAATTTCCTGATCGCCGGGCGCAATCCCACCCCCGAAGCGCGCGCCGCACGTCAGGCGCGCACATTGGCGGCGGGCACGATCTACGGTACGCCCGAAAGCACGCTGACCCCGCTGAACCCGGAATGGGACCAGCGCATCATCGACTTGCTGCTCGACGGCGATCTCGCCGCGTTTGACCGGTTCGACATTGCCAAAGCCTCGCAGGAGGCCGGTCGGTCGTCGCATGAAATCCGCACCTGGGTCGCCGCCTTTGCCGCACTGTCGGCCTTTGGCAGCTACACCGGGCGGCTCGATTATTATCGCCCGATCAACGCCTGGATCGCCGGTTACGGCATTGTCAGCGCCGAGCCCGACGCGGCCTGATCCGCTATTTCCCCGAATTTCCGCCATCATATCCAAAGGAGTAAAGACATGACCCAGGTTGCCCCGGTTCTGTCACGCGACATTCCCACCGAAGACGAAATCGTCGCGCGCGCAAACGCACTGATCCCGCTGCTGCGCGAACGCGCCGAAGCTTGCGAAAAGGCGCGCTCCGTGCCCGTCGAAACGATCGCGCTGTTCAAGGAAGCCGGTTTTTTCCGCATCCTTCAGCCCAAGCGCTGGGGCGGCTATGAAATGAGCCCCAACACGTTCAATCGCGTGCTGATGGAACTGGCGCGCGGCTGCCCGTCGAGCGCCTGGGTGGTGACCGTGCTGGGGCTTCACCCGTTCGAATTCGGCCTGCTCGATCCGCGTGCCGGTGACGAAGTCTGGGGCGAGGACAATTCGGCGCTGATCTCGTCGTCTTATGCGCCGTTCGGCACGGTCGAGCGCACCAGTGGCGGCTATATCCTCAATGGCGAATGGAAAACGTCGAGCGGTTGCGATCATGCCAACGGCGGCGCCTTTGTCGGCGGCCGCGTGGCCAATGCGGCGGGCGAAGTGGAATTCCGCTCGTTCTGGATTCAGGCCAAGGATTTCCGCATCATCGACGACTGGTTCGTGGTCGGCATGGCGGGCACCGGCAGCAAGTCGATCTTCCTCGAAAACGTGTTCGTGCCCGAACACCGCGCCCATGTGATTGCCGCCTATGGTGAAGAAACCCATGGCAACGTCGCCAATCTCTTCAAGATGCCGTTCTTCTCGGTCTTCTATGCGGCGATTTCCTCGGTGGTGATCGGCATGGCGCGCGGCATGGTCGATCTTTACATCGAACACATGGTGCCGCGCCAGAATATCAATCAGGCGATCGGCGCGGCGGTGAAAGACCCTTTCATCAAGGGCCGACTGGGCGAAGCCGAAGCCAGGATCCTGGGCGCGATGACCCGCGTGCTCTACAACACCGACGAAGCATGGTCCTATGCCTCACGCGGGGAACTCGTTCCGCTTGACGTGCGCATCCGCCAATTTGCCACCAACCAGTTCACCGGCGGCGAATGCTTCGATGCGGCGCACATGATCTTCAAGAAAACCTCGACGCGCGGAATCTGGCTGTCGAGCCCGATGCAGCGCCAGATGCGCGACATTCTGGTCGGCGCCAATCACATTACCCAGAATCAGGACAATATCGGCGAATTGCTGGGCGGCCACCTGCTCGGCGTGCCGCTGGCGCCGGGCAATCCGTTTGGCGTAAAAGTCTGAGTGAGGGCAGCAAGACCATGCCCAAAACCATCAACCAGTTGCGCGATTGGCAAAGCCCGGCCCATCTCGCCACGTTGGAAGCGGTCGATCCGCAGACCCATCGCGGCGCGATGCGCCATTTCGCCTCGCCCGTGACCGTGGTGACCAGCCGCAAGGACAATGACCCGGTTGGCCTGACCGCGACCGCCGTCTGTTCGGTCACGGCCGATCCGCCCCGGATCGTCGTTTTCATCAACAAGCAGACGCTCGCCGACAGCGCGATCATGGCCAGCGGCGCAGTATGCGTCAACGTGCTGGCCGGCGATCAGGAAGAGGTCGCCCGCGCCTTTGCCGGGATGATTCCGGGCGTGATCGGCCCGGCCCGTTTTGATCATGGCCGCTGGGGCGAACTGGTCACCGGCGCGCCGGTGCTCGACGGCGCGCTGGTCGCGATCGACTGCCGCGTGATCAAGGTGTTCGAGGAAAGCACGCACCACGCATTTCTGTGCGAGATTCTCGCCACGCGAGAACGCGGCCCGGGCGATGGCCCTGACGATTCCGCAGCGCTGCTTTATTGCAATGGCGCGTTTCACCATTTGCCGCATGCCTGATCCCATCCAAGCAGAAAGCCGACCATGACCCAAGTGCCCGCCTATACCGAAGCCTCGACCACCCGCTTTGCCGAAGCGGTGATCGACGGCACCACCTATCGCGTCCATTACAACGAGATCGGCACCGGCGACAAAGTCGTCGCCATGCTGCACGGATCGGGCCCCGGCGCGACGAGCTGGGCCAATTTCGTGCGCAATATCGATCCGTTCTTGGCGGCGGGATACCGCGTGCTGCTGGTCGACAGCCCCGGCTGGGGCCAAAGCGATCCCGTGGTCTGCACCGGATCGCGCTCGAACTTCAACGCGGCGGCCTTGCTCGGCGTGCTCGACGCGGCGGGCGCGGCAAAGGCGCATCTCGTCGGCAATTCGATGGGCGGGCACAGCGCGGTCGCCTTTGCGCTCGCCCATCCCGACCGTATCGGCAAGCTGGTTCTGATGGGCGGCGGCACCGGCGGGCCCAGCCTCTATGCCTCGATGCCGACCGAAGGGATCAAGCTGCTTCAGGGGCTCTATCGCGACCCGACCATCGAAAAGCTCAAGGCGATGATGAACGTCTT
This sequence comes from Novosphingobium sp. Fuku2-ISO-50, assembly GCF_001519055.1. Classification (GTDB taxonomy): domain Bacteria; phylum Pseudomonadota; class Alphaproteobacteria; order Sphingomonadales; family Sphingomonadaceae; genus Novosphingobium. Next base: position 293,090 of record NZ_KQ954287.1, read on the forward strand.
CGTGTTCGACGCGGGCGCGCTGACCGAAGAGCAGATGCAGTTGCGGCTGACCAACATGCTGTCGCGGCGCGATCACCTCGAAAATTTCGTGAAGAGCCTGACGGTTAACCCGCGCCAGTTTCCCGACCAGAACGCGCGGCTCAACGAAATCGCCGCGCCGACGCTGATCGTCTGGGGCCGCGACGACCGCTTCGTGCCGATGGATGTGGGGCTGCGGCTGCTCGCGGGCATTGCGCGGTCCGAACTGCATGTCTTTTCGCGCTGCGGCCATTGGGCGCAATGGGAACATGCCGACAGCTTCAACGACCTGGTGCTGGCTTTCCTCGCCCGGTGACCGCGTGCCGGGGGCGTCGTTTTACCCCCGGCGACGCCTGCGCGGCGCTGTCTCACGCACGAACAACGCGACGACCGCAGCGCCGAGCGACAGCCCGGCCATGATCCACAGCGGCGCGCTCTGGTTGGTATGGTCCGCGACGATCCCGGCCCCGATCGGCCCCAAGGCCCCCCCGATCATCTCGCCGCAGCCCACGACCAACCCCAGCGCCCGCGCTGCGCCTGCCATCCCGACGGTTTCCACCGGGATGATCGCCATGAAGATCGGAAAGATCCCGAGCACTGTCCAGCCGACAAAGAACGGCACCGCCAGAACGGCAAACGATGCGGGCAGGGCCAGCGCCGAAAGCGGCATGATCGCGCCAAGCAGCGCAAACAGGATCATCACCGGCTTGCGCCCCCAGCGATCGGACAGTGCCGGGACCGGCATGCTGGTGACAACCGCAGAAAGACCGAGCACGGCGACCAGCCAGCCCATCTCCGCCGTCGACAGCCCGCGCACTTTCGTCAGGAAAAGCGGTACAAAATACCAGCACGTCGAATTGTAGGCGACCAGCAGCGACGCGATCACGCAGCACAGCACGACATTGCGCCGGAACAGCGAGACCACCCGCTTGTCCCTTGTGCCGTCGGCCCGGCCCTGTGCCGGATCGCCGGGATCGGGCACCAGCCAGGCGATCAGCGCGACGCAGCTCAACCCCGGAATCGCGGTCAGGTAAAACGTCATGCGCCAGCCGAAGTGCGTTGCCAGCGCGATCAGCACCACCGGCGCGAGCATCGCCCCGAACAGGTTCGACCCAAACGCCTGCATCATGCCCATCGCCAGACCGCGCCGCCGTTCCGACACCAGCCGCGTGGTCAGCGACTGGCTGACCGGCAAGACACCGCCTTCGGCAAACCCCATCGCCAGGCGCGCCACGAACAGGCTCATGAACGACCAGGCCAGCCCGCTGATGAACGAGGACAGCGAAAAGACCAGTGTCGCGGCGATCAGGGCCAATTTGCGTCGGCCATGGCGGTCGACAAGATGCCCGATGACATAGCCCGACAAGGCCCAGCTGAACGCCAGCGCCGCGGCAAGGCCACCGATCTGCGTGTTCGACAGCTTCAGATCGGCCTGAAGAAACGGCACCAGAAATCCGACCGCATTGCGATCGAAGAACACCACGCCGAAATTGAGGCTGAGCACGATGATCGCGATCGTCGTCGCGCGCACCGAAATCGGCGCCGGAATCAACGATTGCGCCTCGCGTGAATATGCCGCCACGGCACCCCCTTGTTTGTTATCCCGGCCGGAAGCCGCGTTTTTCAGATGCCGGGATGAAACCGGAAGGCATCGCCCGCGCGGGTGATCCGCCCGACATGCGGAGCGGCGAAATGGGCGGGCACCAGAAGATGGCCGTGATCGGCGCATTCGCCCAGGATGCGCCGCCGCGTCGCGCGCGCCTGATGCGCGTCGGCGCAGGCAAAGCTGTTGCAGTCGGGCGCGGCGATCTGCAGCGGATGGTGCAGCGCATCGCCGGTAAACAGGCCGACCTGCCCGCCCGACCTCGCGCGCAACAGGCTGTGCCCCGGCGTATGGCCGGGGGCGGCTTCGATCGCGATCTGATCATCGAGGTCAAAGCTCGGCCCGACCATCTGCGCCAGCCCCGCCTCGACCACCGGCAGGACGCTGTCGACAAAGATCGCGTGTTCGCCGTCATCGGCCCCATCGCCTGCCGGGCGGGCATGATCATACTCGGCCTGCGACCACAAATAGCGGGCATTGGGAAAAGTCGGCACCCACACGCCGTTTTCCAGCCGCGTGTTCCAACCGACATGATCGATATGCAGATGGGTGCAAAAGACATAGTCGATGTCTTCGGGCGAAACCCCCGCCGCGCACAGATTGTCGAGCCAGGCGCTGCTCCGGCGCTGATGAAACACCGGAAAATGCTCGCGCGGCTTGTGATTGCCGCCGCAGGTATCGACCAGGATGGTGTGATGCCGCGTGCGGATCAGCCAGCTTTGCATCGTGATGTCGACGCCCATGGTCGCGGGATCGAGAAAGCGCGGCGCCAGCCAGTCGAGATTGGCGGGAATGACATCGTCGGGCAAATCGGGCAGCAGGAATTGGACCGGAACGCCCGGATCGACGAATTCCTCGATTTGCGTGATCGCGATGTCACCAATCGCGAAACCGAACATGGCCATCGTCATTCCTCTCTCGCGTCCCTTTTTCGGGGATCTTCATCCGGGCCGTCACTCTGCGGCAAGATACATCGGACCGCCCGTCGCCATGGGAAAACCATAAGCGCGGACAAACATCACGTCGATGTCGCCCGCAGATTGCACCATGCCTTCGCCCAGCAGCGCGCGACCTTCGCGGATCACCGCGCCGACACAGCGCGCCACGATGGCCTCGGGCGCAACAGCCCGACCAGTCGTGTCGAACCGCGCGGACGGAACGCCCTGACGCCCCCCGTCGGGATAGTCATACCAGCCCCGCCCGGCGCGGACGCCGACGCGCCCTTCGGCAACCAGCCGCGCCACGATCGCCGGTTGGCGAATCCCCGGCCGCTCCGCCGCGCGGCGCGTCAGCACGGCGGCGAGCAAATCGTTGCCGATGCGATCGAGCGTCGCCAACGGACCGAGCGCCATGCCCCACCCGGTCAGCGCGGCATCGACCGCTTCGGGCAAGGCGCCTTCCTCGACCAGAAAGGCTGCTTCCTGCCAGAAACTATCGAACAGCCGATTGCCGACATAGCCGTCGCAATTGCCCGCGCGGATCGGCAATTTACCCAGCATCAGCGCGAGCACCTGCGCCCGGTCGCTTGTCGCAGGGGCACTGGCCCGACCGGCCACAATTTCGAGGACCGGGGTACGATGCGCGGGCAAAAAGAAATGCGTGCCGATGAAGCGATCGGGCCGATCGAGCGCCGCAGCCAGCCGATCGATGTCGAGCGAGGAACTGTTGGTCGTGATCAGCGCGTGATCATCGACGACGGCCTCGATCGCGCGCAGCACGCCGGTCTTGATCGCGACATCCTCAAACACCGACTCGACCACGACCGACGCCCCGGCGAGCGCCACGAGATCGTCGGAACAGGCGGGCACGGCGGCCAGCCCTGCCTTGGCCGCCCAGCGCGCAAGATCGGCCCGAGCCGCCTGCAATTGCGCCGGATTGTTATCGACCAGCACCACATCGAGCCCGGCTTCGAGCCCGGCGAGCGCGATCGTGCGCCCCATCGTGCCCGCGCCGACCACGCCGAGGCGGCAATCGCGCCGCCCCAACCGTGCCACCGCGGCGCGCGCGCCGGCGATCAACCGCGCTTCCTCGGCCGCCAGATGCGACGCCCCATCGATCGCTATTGCGGGCATCACCGCCCCTGTCATCGGGTCATGCCTCGAACTTGCTGCGGATATTGGTTTCCGCAGCGCGATCGGGCGCGACCAGAAAGCGATGGCTGTCGCCGAACGTGGCCCGGCCCTGCTTGATTTCGGCACGCGCGATCGAGCGCAAGTGAACATCGTCGGGCCCGTCGGCGATGCGCAAGGAGCGGCCCATCGTCCACAGTTCAGGCAAGGGCGTGTCGGGCGAAAGGCCCATCGCGCCAAATACCTGCATCGCCCGGTCGATCACGGTGACCTGCATGGTGGGGATCACCACCTTGATCATGGCGATGTCGTTGCGCGCTGCCTTGACCCCCAGCTTGTCGATCGTCCACGCCGCGCGCAGCACGAGCAGGCGCGCCTGTTCGATTTCGCAGCGCGACCGCGCGATCGCCTGCTGCACGACCCCCTGATCGACAAGATACGATCCGAACGCCTTGCGCTCGATCGACCGGTCGATCATCAGCTTGAGCGCAAGCTCGGCCTGCCCGATCGAGCGCATGCAATGGTGAATCCGCCCCGGCCCCAGCCGCGCCTGGGCCATGGCAAAACCATCGCCTTCGGCGCCCAGCAAGTTCGCGGCGGGCACGCGCACGTTTTCGAAAACGATCTCGCAATGGCTTTCGTGGCTATGGTGGTTCATCACCGAAATGTTGCGCACGACCCGGACGCCGGGCGTGTCGAGCGGCACCAGAACCATGCTTTGCTGGCGATGGGTTTCGGCGTCGAAATCGGTCTTGCCCATCACGATCGCCAGCTTGCATGCCGGATTGGCGGCGCCGGTAATGAACCATTTGCGCCCGTTGATGACATAGCCGTTGCCGTCGCGACGGATTGCGGTCGTCACATTGGTCGCATCGGACGAGGCGACATCGGGCTCGGTCATCGCAAAGCACGACCGGATCGCGCCATCGAGCAACGGCACCAGCCACTCCTGCTTCTGTTCGGGCGTGCCGAACATATGGAGCAGTTCCATGTTGCCGGTATCGGGCGCGGAACAGTTGAACACTTCGGAGGCCCAGGGCAATTGCCCCATGATTTCGGCGAGCGGCGCATAGTCGAGATTGTTCAGCCGCGTGCCCGGCTCATCCTCGCGCAGCGCGGGCAGGAACATGTTCCACAGCCCTTCCGATCGCGCCAGAGCCTTGAGATCTTCGAGAAAGCTCAGCGGATAAAGGCCCTGTTCGGCCTCGTGCACAAACTGGCGATGGCGCGGAATGACATGATCATCCATAAATGCGCGCAGCTTTTCCTGCAGCGCTTCGACCTGGGGCGAAAAGGCAAAGTCCATGGGCTTCAGATCCCTGCGATGGCGAGGCCGTGGCGCATGAAAATGCGCGCGAAATCCTCTGGGCTGTGATTGGCGGTGGTGCCGGTGCCGGTACCTGCGGCCTCGCGCCGGGCGACCCCTTCGAAAATCACCGCGAGGCGAAAGAACGAAAAAGCGATGAAAAACGGATCGACCTCGGTCGGCAGGCCGCGCCGCCGACAATAGCGCACGGCATAATCAGCCATCGCCGGAATGCCGAGCGCGGCAAGATCCAGACCGCCGAGGCCATTGTATTCGTCATGGCGCTGGACCCAGGCCATCAGATTGTAGCCGAGATCGGCGAGCGGATGCCCGGTGGTCGCCAGTTCCCAGTCGAGCACGGCCACGATGCGCGGCTCGGTCGGGTGAAACATCAGATTGCCGAGACGATAATCGCCGTGAACGATCGTCGTCGCTGCGTCGGCCGGCGGGCGATGCGCATTCAGCCAGTCGATCAGGCGATCCAGTTCGGCACATTCGGGCAGGCGCAACGCGGCGTGCTGGCGCCCCCAGGTGCCGATCTGGCGCTCAAAGAAATCGCCGCCGCGGCCAAAATCGCGCAGACCCAGCGCATCGCAATCGAGCGCATGGAGATCGGCCAGCGTGTCGGCCATCGCCTCGAAAAAAGCGGCTCGTTCTTCGCGCGGAACCGAAGGCAGCGCATTGTCTTCGAACACCCGCCCGGCGACGCGCTCCATGACATAGAACGGCGTGCCGATCACCGCGCGATCCTCGCAGAAATGCAGCATGTCCGGCACCGGGACAGCCGTTCCGGCCAGCGCTTTCATGATGCGGTATTCGCGATCGATCGCATGGGCCGATTTGGGCAGCTCGCCCGGCGGCTGCTTGCGCAGAACATAAGGAAGCGGCGTCGCACCCGAACGAAGCGCAAATGTCGGGTTGGAATGCCCATGGCCGATCGCATCGAGATCAAGCCCCGTACCCGGCAGGTCGATATGCCCGGCGAGGTAATCCGCAAGCCGCACGGTATCGAACGGTTTCCCGCCCTTCATCGCCTGTCCTTCCCTGCTCGGCGGCCCGATCCACTGGCGAGCCGTCCTGATCTGTCGGGGCAAGATTGCAGGCAGCGGCGCAATTAGTAAAATGAATTGCCCGCATGGCCAGTCATGCGTAGCGTGCATGACATGCGCGTCGACTTCAACTTGTTCCGCGTCTTTGCGGCGATCTACACCAATGGCGGCGTCTCGGCGGCGGCCGAAGTGCTGCATCTGACTCAGCCCGCGGTCAGCCATGCGCTGGCCCGGTTGCGCGATCAGCTTGGCGATCCGCTGTTCGTCCGGCTTGGCCAGGGCATGGTGCCGACGCCGGTCGCGCACCAGTTGATCGGGCCGGTGCGCAAGGCGCTGGGCGAAATCGAGCAAGCGGTCAAAGCGATCGAGAGCTTCGATCCGGCGCTTGCCGCAATGCAGTTCCGCATCGGCTTCAATGCCTTGATGGAAGCCGCGCTGCTGCCGCGCATCGTCTGCGCGATTCTGCCAAAGGCGCCCGGCATCCGCGTGGAAGCGGTGCGCTATAACCGGGCCGACATGGCCATGGCGCTGGCCAGTTCACAGCTCAACGCCGTCATCGACATCGAAATGGCCAACCCCGGCGAGATGATCCACAGCCGGCGCCTCGCTTCGGGCCGGATCGTCGGCGTCGCGCGGCGCGACCATCCCGTGGTCACCGGCAAAGCGCCTGTTTCGCTCGACGATTACATGGCGCTCGGCCACATCGCGGTATCGACCCGGCCACAGGGCGCGACGTTCGAAGACATCCTCATCGCCCGTTCGACGACCAGAACCCGGCGGATCGCCGCGCGGTGTCAGTTGATCGGGTCCGCGCTCCAACTGGTGCGCGAAACCGATCTTGTCCTGACGCTGGCCTCGCCGTTCATCGACGCGGCCAGCCTTGAAAATGGCCTGACGCTGTTCGACATCCCGGTCGAAACGGGCGAAATCAGCATCTGTCTTTACTGGCACGCCAGCAACGATTCGGATGCATCGCAGATCTGGCTGAGAGAGTGTGTGTTGAAATCAATCAACTTCTCGACTTCTCCCGGCGTGACAGCGAACCGCCGCTAGTGGTCCGATTCTGACATTTGCGACCGTGCTATCCGGATGGCGGGATGCAAATGTCAAAAACAATCCACTAGCGAGATGCCTTGCGAGCCTTGCGCGCGGCATAGCGTGCGTCGCGCGCCGCCTTGCGTTCGGCCTCGGTCGGTTCGGGCACGGGCTCCGGTTCGGGCTCGGGGACAATCACCTCGGCCTTCTTTGCTTTGGCGATTTCCCGCGCCTCGGCGCGCTCCGCTGCGCGTTTTGCCAGCGCTTCCTCGCGCTCGCGCGCCTTGGCGACGCGATCGGCCAAGACCTGCGGATCGATCGGAGGCTTTGCTTTCAAACGGGCGAGCGCCCTCTCACGGGCCTGAGCAGCAGCCGCCACCCGATCCTGAAAGCCCGGTTCCTTGTATCCTGCCATATGTGTGTACTGATACCCTTCTGCGATCACGGGCGCGCACCCAAAGCGGCGCGCGATACATGTGAACCACCGTGATCGCACCACCCTAGCACAACAAGGCCCGGGATGCGACTGCCATCGGGGCGCCCCCCCCGGTCAAAGGCAAACCGGCCACAGTGAAAATGCAAGCGGGACGCCGCGGGGGAACGCGGCGTCCGTGATCAGCAGCCGATCAGAACTTGACCTTGACGCCCGCTTCGAACGTCTGACCGTAGTATTCACGCTGGATCGGGCGATCGGAATTGCCTTCGTAATAGCGCAGCGGCGCGTTGGTGATGTTCTTGACCGACCAGTAGACTTTCACGATCGAGGTCGCCTGATAGCTGCCGGTGTAGTCGAGCGTCAGGCGGTGATCGAGATAGACGTCCGTGGGGATCGAGGCATAGACAAAGCTTGTCGGCGCGCCCCCGATGCCAAAGATCGTGCGGTCGTCATATTTGAGCGACAGCCGCGATTCGACGCGACGGGCTTCATAGAACAGCGCGGTGTTGGCGGTGAACCGCCCGGTGCCCGGCATGCGCACCGAAGGCGCACCGCTCGCCAGCACAACGGAACTGTCCGCAAAAGTGCCGTTGGCATCGATCCCCAGCCCGTCGAACGGCGCAGGCAGATGCTTGAAGCGATTGACATATTGCAATTCGACCCCGCGCACATAGGTGCTCTGTGCGTTCTGGAACGAGGTCCACTGATAGAGCGCAGCCCCCCCGGCGGGCGGCAAGGCGTAGAACACGCGCGGGGCGATGTAGTTCTGGATTTCCTTGTCGAAGAAGCCGAGCGAGACAATCCCGTCATCGGGCAGGTAATATTCCAGGCTGACGTCGAAATTGTTGCTGGTCGCAGGCTTCAGGTTGGGATTGCCCAGCGTGACTTTCTTGTTGGCGTCGTCGACCGATCCGTCCTGAATGGTCTGCAGGAAACCCGGGCGCGCGATACCGGTCGAATAGGTCGCGCGCGCGACCAGTCGGGGCGAAAATTCATAACGCAGCTGCACGGTGGGGAACCAGTTGGTGTAGCTTGTCGACTGGTTATACTGCAGGCCGCCGAGCAGCGACTTGGTATGCTCCACCCGCACCCCGGCGAGCAACCCCAGCGCGCCGATATGGCCATGATACTGGACATAGCCTGCGGTAATGTCTTCGACATCGTCGAACGTGCCGCCGCGATAGGCGCTGTTGCCCAGGATCGGAGTTCCCGCGGCGAGCGGCGCGAGGCTCGCATTGGCGTTGAACAGGCTTTCCAGCGCTGCGGCATTGCCCGCATAGCCGATGTTGTAGGCACCATAGAAACTGGTGAACGGCCCGTTGCCGGTCAGCGAGGCAAGCGTCTGGCCGGCCGCGCTATAGGTCACTTTCTGGCCGACGAGATCATACTTGTGGCGATAGCGCAGTTCACCGCCGAGCTTGATTTCATCATCGTGAGTAAGACCCGGCTCATAAGCGGCGTTAAAGCGATAGGAGTATTCGGCGTCCTTGGCATATTCGTTGTTATTGTAGATGCTGGCCAGGTGATATTGAGTCGAATCGGTGAGGTTTGCACCGTTGACGTTCAGCAGCGGACGGCTGGAATTGCTGATATTGTCGTAATTGACGTTGAAAGCCTGCGCCGCATTGTAATCGCCGGGACCGACGAACGTCGAGTTGTAGTCATAGGGCTTGTTATAGGTCGCCTGGATATAGCTGGCCGACCAATCGAGCTTGAGCTTTTCAAACTCGTGTTCGCCACCGATTTGCAGCGCGACGTTGCGATGGGTTTCCTTTTCATCGCGCAATGTGTTGTCCGCCGAGGCGCCGGTCACGGCAAAGCCGTTGGGATTGGCCGGATCGACCGCGATCGTGCCCTGGCTGCCGTCGAGCCCGTTGATGATCAGGCGCTGGCGATTGACCCGTTCCTGATACCCGGCCATCGAGCCGCGCAGATAGATCCGATGATCGTCGTTGGGCGTGATGTCGACTTCGCTGTAATAGCCGAAGCGTTCGCGGTGATATTGATAGCGGCGCAGTTCGTAGGACGAGACGACCTTGTCGGCGGTCTTGGTGCCAAACGTGATCGGCCCGCCCTGAAGGTCGAAGCTGTCGGCATAATTGCCGATCTCGATATCGTCAAAGCCGCGCGCGTCGTTGTGTTCGTTCTGGGCGACGACGATATGCAGCAGCTTGCCGCCATCGCCATTATCGCCAAAGCTGTCGCCGAATGCGACTTCCTCGGTCAGATTGGTGGTCTTGCGCCGGGTTTCATAGCCTTCGCCCAATTGGCCTTCGAAGAAGAAGCCCGAATGGGTCAGCGCAGAACGCGGAGTCAGCTCGACCGAGCCGCCGATCCCTTCGGCCTCATGATCGGGCAGGCCGGTCTTGGTGACGACGAGACGGTCGATCGAGCCCGCCGGAATCGTGTCGAATTCGACCGCGCGGCCATTGCCCGAAAAGGCCGTGCCGCCCGCCTGCGTATTGAGCAGCGGCGCACCGCCGAACGTGGCCCCGTTGAGATTGCTGTCGATCCCGCGAATATTGACAAAGCGGCCTTCGCCGGTGTCGATCGACAGCGAAACGCCCGGAATGCGGCTGAGCGCTTCGGCGGCGTTGTAATCGGGATATTTGGCGATCGCTTCGGCGGCCTGGATGTTCTGCAGATTGGGCGCGATCTTTTCCTCGCTGCGCGCGGTCTTTTCCAGACGCGCGTTCACGACGATTTGCGCTTCGTCCTCCGCCTTTGCGCCATCGGCGGCGAAGCCCGATTGCGGCGCAAAAGCGATCAGGCCCAAAAACGAAATCGACGCCAGATGCAGCGATTTGATAGACATATGCCCCCCACGAGCTGAATGACATTGGCCTCGCGGGTTCTGCCCGAACCCGCGAGGCGCGATGGGGGGCGTGTGACAGCCGCGTGCGACAAGTCGATGACATGCCGGCGCGCGCGGCTTTCATCCCGTCACGGAGGCGTCAAAAGCCGTAGTTGACCTGCAGCTTGAACAACGCCGGAGCAACCAGCTGCCCCATCGTATCCGCATTGTCGGACGGACGGGCGGCGTTGACATATTGCGCGATCGGGAATTCGACATCGCCATAGAGCGACAGCTTGCGCGTGATCTGGACGCGCAGGCCCGGCGCGATCATCAGGCGTTGATAGCCGGAATTGAGCGGATCGGCATTGTCGCCGCTGTCCCGCGCGCGAACCGAGCCGAGCAGTTGCAGCGTCGGCGACACGATCACTTTGCCCGCCGGAAGATCATAAGTCACACCCAGTCCGCCGTCGAACTCGTTGCCGGGGCGATAGCCGTCGCGCGTGGCCACGGCAAATTTGTACTGTGCCTGGACAAACCAACGCGCCGCACCGGCAATATGCCCGACATGATAGCCGCTGATCTCCAGATCGGTGCTGCCGGTGCCGGGCAATGTGTCGCGGTCATAAGGCTGGTTGCCGTATTGATCGGTGGGACTGGTATAGCGCCCGGTCGGCAGTTTGATCCCGATCCCGATCCCGGTCGACATATCCGCCGCAAAGCCGGTGTACGTCACGCGCAGCATGGCATCGCCAAGGTCGGTCAGCGGCACCTTTTCGGTGATCGGGTTGCCATTGGCATCGGCGCCGGTGGTCGTGAAATTGCGATGCGCCAGCGGCAATTCGGCCATGATCATCCACTTGTGATGGATCACATAGTTGATGCCGAGCGTGTAGAAATCGGTCTGGATGCGCTTGTCGGAATTGTCGTCGGGGCTCGCGGAATGGCCCTGTTCGCGGTTCTTGTCCTGATCCATCGCGCTGAAGCGGGCAAACACCGACAGGCCGCTGTCGGAATCCTGCGGCGTGATCGACGTCACCCCCGCATCAAAGATCCCGCAGCCGCAGGCGCAGGCCATCGCGCTTGCCGGGGCAAACCCGATCATCAGCGCAAGGCCGGTCAGTGCCGAACGACGGATCGGAGTGAAAGCGGCAAACGCGCCACGCGCCGCAGGGCGCAGAATTTCGTACATCAAGTAAAGCATCCTCTCGCCTCGGATGAGGAGAAGGGCCGGTGCGCCTGCAAGGGAGAAGGCTCGCCGACGACCGGCCCGGTCTGGCAACGGACCCGAGCGCGGCCAACCCATGGAGGATTCAGCCGGTCGCGCGGATCAGAATGTCAGACCAGGGCAGGCGGCGCGCGCAGCGGCGGCCGAAGGCGCGAAAACGGTCGCGGCGCCGGGAAGGCAGGCCCCGCAACGCCCAGCACAAGAATAAAGGCCAGCGCCAGCGCAAGCTGGATCGGATCGGCCCCGGCCAAACCGGCGTGGCCCAGCGCGGAAAACGGGCAGGCCTGTTGATCGTGCAGCGACTTGCCCGCATCGCCCTGCTTGCCGACCTGCCCTTTGGCGACAAGCACAACGGCCTGGCCGAAATGGGGTTCGCTGTCGGCATAACCGTCGCAAATCCGCACGGTCAGCACGTGGGCCTCGCCGCCGATCATGTATCCGGCGGGAACCAGCGCCTTCATCGCCAACGCGAGCGCGATCACGGCCACAGCCATGCCGCGATTCCGCAGAAAAAAGGCGCGCAAACGGTTCATTGCCAAGGCGACTTACGCCAGAGCCGCGAGGCTGTCATCCGCTTTTGGCCCGCGCACCATCAGATCGGGGCAAGCGCCTTGGCAAACTTGGCATCGACCGGCGCGCCGCCGTTGCGGAAATCGGCGGCATCGATCCGGGCAAAGGCGTTCTGGATATAGCGCACGCCGACCCAGCGCAGCGGTTCGATTTCCCACAGCCGCCCGGGCGCGCGGACCATCGGCAGATCGCAGGCATAGGCCGGGGTTTCGCCGATCAGCCCCGCCAGCGTCCGCCCTGCCAAGGCGCTCGTTGCCACGCCGCGACCGGTATAGCCGAACACATTGGCAAGCCCGCGCGCACGATCGAAATGCACCGAAGGCAGGCCATCGCGCGGCACCCCGAGATAGCCGCCCCAGGCATGGGCGATCGGCACATCGCGCAAGACCGGAAACCAGTCGCGCAAAGTCGCGATGATCGGTTGATAGAGCGCGGGGTCGGCCAGCGCGGCTTCGGGCATGCGCGATCCGGCAAGATAGGGCGCGCCCCGGCTGCCGAACAGGATGCGCCCGTCGCGCGTGCGTGTCAGATAGTCCTTGGTATAGGCCTGCGAGCTGAGGCTTTCGTGTCCCGCCCAGCCGATCTGATCCCAGGTCGCCGCATCGAGCGGGGCGGTCGCCACGATCATCGACGAGATCGGCAGCAATTGCCGATGCCAGCCGGGCAGGCCCGACAGATAGGCCTCGCCCGCCAGAACCACGGCGCGCCGCGCGGTCACCATGCCGCCACGCGTCTCCAGCATGGCGGGTTGTCCGGGGCGCACGGCGGTCACTTCGGTGCCTTCGTAAATCCGGCCGCCGCGTGCCTCGACCGCGCGGGCCAGCCCCCGCACCAGCCGCGCCGGATGCACCGAAGCGCCCGACGCCGTGGTCATCCCGCCCAGCACCCGGCTGACCCGCACGCGCGCCTGCGCCTCGCCCGCGCCGAGCATGGCGCTGTCTTCGGCAAGGCCGAGCCGGTCATAGGCGGCATAAGTCGCTTGCAACGAAGCCAATTGCCGCTCGGTCCGCGCGATCGCGAGCAGGCCGCCATGCGTGTAATGCGCGTCGATCCGTTCCTCGTCGCAGATCCGGCCGATGTCTTCGACAATCGCATGCTGCGCACGGATCGTCTTGCGCGCGACATCGGCGCCAAACTGCTTTTCCAGCTCGTCGATCAGCACCGGAAACCGCGGGGAACACCAGCCGCCGTTGCGACCCGAAGCGCCATGGCCGCAGATATGGCGCTCAAACACGGCGACTTTGAGATCGGGATTGGCCTTGAGCAGGAAATAGGCCGTCCACAGCCCGGAAAACCCGCCGCCCAGAATCGCGACATCGACTGTCGCGTCGCCCGCCAGCGGCGCGCGCGGCGTCAGGTCATCGCCGCAGCTTTCCATCCAGTAGATCGCGCCATAGCGCGTTGCCGTCTCGCTCATGATGCTCATTCCCGTTGTGCAAGGCCCCAAAGGGTCAAGTCCTGTGCAGCACGCGGGCGAGGAAGCGCGCGGTGCGTGCCTCGCGCGGGTGCGTCAATACGTCTGCCGCCACGCCCTGTTCGGCGATCACGCCCTGATCGACAAAGGCAACGCGGTCGGCAACGCCGCGCGCGAAATCGATCTCGTGCGTGACGATCAGCATGGTCATGCCTTCCTCGGCCAGCTCGCGCATGACCGCCAGAACTTCGCCGACACGCTCCGGATCGAGCGCGGACGTCGGCTCGTCAAACAGGATCGCTTCGGGCCGCAGCGCGAGCGCGCGGGCAATGCCGACGCGCTGTTGCTGCCCGCCCGAGAGCGCGTGGGGCAGGCTGTGCGCATGATCGGCCATGTCGACGCGCGCGAGCAGGTCCATCGCCCGCGCCTTTGCCTCGGCACGGGGCTCGCCATGAACATAGACCGGCGCCTCGATCACGTTTTCGAGCACGGTGCGATGCGGAAACAGATTGAACCGCTGAAACACCATGGCGACGCGGCGGCGGATCGCGGGCAGCGATGCGTCGGTCACCACTGTCCCGTCGACGCGGATCGTGCCGCCATCGTGGCGTTCGAGCCCGTTGATACAGCGCAGCACGGTCGATTTGCCCGATCCCGACGGGCCGATCAGGCACAGCACTTCGCCGCGTGCGACGGTCAGATCGACGCCGTTGAGCACATGCCTGTCGCCAAACCGCTTGGTGACGCCTTCGAGCGTGATCATGCCACCCGCCCTTTCCGTTCGAGCATGCGCACCAGCGCCGAAAGCGGCAGGCTGGCGGCGAGATAAAGCAGCGCGATCAGCGCATAGACCGATCCGTTCTTGAAAGTCGAAATCGCCAGAAGCTGGCCTTCGCGAGTGAGTTCGGCAATCGTGATGGTCGATGCGATCGAGGTGTCCTTCAACAGCATGACCATCGAATTGCCCATCGCGGGCAAGGCATGGCGCAAGCCCAGCGGCGCGATCACCCGGCGCCACAGCGTAAAGCGGTTCATCCCCAGCGCATCGCCCGCCTCGATCAGCCCTTTGTCGACCGCGCCGATCCCGCCGCGCATGTTTTCCGCCTGATAGACCGAATAGGCGAGGCCAAGCCCGATCACCCCGGCGGCAAAGGGCGGCAGATCGAGCCCCCAGTCGGGCAGCACGAAATAGATGAAGAACAGTTGCACGATGATCGGAATCCCGCGCACCACCGTGATCACCGTGCGCGCGGTCCAGCGCCAGGGCGCCGCCTTTGCCCGGCCCATCACCACCCAGACCATGCCCAGCACAAGACTGAGCGACAGCGCGCAAAGCGTCAGTTCCAGCGTGACCGCCAGCCCCCGCAGCAGGACCGGCAGGAACAGCACGGTATCGGCCCAAAAGTCGCTCATGCCTGCCCCTCCCCTTCATCGAGCCGCCAATGATGCAGGATCGGCGCAAGATCCCGGCGCCCCGGCCCGTCGAGCACGCCATCGATCCGCGCGATCAGCGCGGCATCCTTGCGCCCGATCAGGCACAACGGCTCCTTGCCCGGAGAGCGGAACTCGCCGACCAGCCGCAAGGGCCAGCGCGGACCGACGCGCAAGATCGTGCGCAGGATCGGTTCATCGCCATAGACCGCATCGATCCGGCCATGGACACAATCGCGCAGCATGTCGCCCAGCCCCTGATAGGTCATGACCTGCTCCACCCCCGCGTCATGCACCTGATCGACAAAGCGCGTGCCGATCTGCGCGCCGACGCGCATCCCGCGCAAGGCCGCAAGATCGGCAAAACGCCCCGGATGATCGGCGCGCAGCACCAGCCCCCCGGCATAAGCGAACACCGGGCTGGAAAACCCGACCAGCGCCTCGCGCGCCGGGGTGCGCAACATCGCCGCAGCGATCAGGTCGATGCGTCCGGTGGTCAGCGAAGGGATCAGCGCGGCAAACGGCACGATGCGAAATTCGGGCACCAGACCCAGCCGCGCGGCAAGCATCCCGGCAATATCGACCATGGCGCCGGTCAACCGGTTGCTGAACGGATCGACATAGCTGAACGGCACCCCGCTCGGCGAAGCGCCGATGACGACGGTGCGCGGATCGCGGGCCGCTTTGCCGCACCCCGCCAGCATCGCCGCGCCCAATCCGCCGGCCACAAGCCCCGCAACCGCCGTGCGGCGCGTCAGGCTGGTCGATCGATCGGCTGGTGACAAGGCTGGTTCCCGTTCGCGACAGCGCCCTCGTGGCGCTGCCGATCTGCGCCATGACTATGCTCCGGCACGCGCCCCGCCGAAAGGCCTTGCGTCACCGCCCCATGGTGACTTCAAGACAACACTTCAGGCCGGTGCGACCGAGGCCAGATGGCGCACCAGCCAATCGCGGAAATTGCCGATCGCCCGGCCCCGCCAACCGTCGGCGCGCGCGGTAAACCAGTAACTGCCGAGAAAGACCGGATCCCAGGCACCCACTTCGACCAGCCGTCCCTCGGCAAGGTCATCCAGCACGAGCAGCGTGTTGGCGAGCGCGATCCCCTGCCCCTGGCGCGCCGCGCCGAGCGTCAGATGCCCCTGCCAGAAACGCGAGCCACGCAAATCCGTCGGCGCCTCGACATCCAGACAGCCCAGCCAGCGGCGCCACTGGTTGGCGTTCGCCTCGTGCAGCAACGTGTGGCGCAAGAGATCGGCGGGCCGGTCGACAACGGGTGCGGCGGCCAGATACGATGGCGCCGCCACCGCGAGGATGCGAGGCCGCGCCACTGTCACGCTGCGCAGCCGGTCGGGCAGGGTCGGCACCTGGCCGTCGATCACGTAATGCACCCAGGCATCGGCCTGTTGCGCATCGAAATCGGGCAGGACTTCGCTTGGCTGCACTTCGAGCCCGAGATCGGGATAGCTCGCCTGAAACCCGCCGATGCGCCCGACCAGCCATTGCGAGGCGAGGCCCGGCATGCACCAGATGCGCAAATGCGTGTCGCTGCCCTGAAACTGCAAATCGGATGTCGCGTTGGCCAGTTCTGCCAGCGCGCGCATGACATGACGGTAATAGATCAGTCCCTGCGGCGTCAGCCGCCCGCCGCGCCCCGCGCCGCGTTCGACCAGCGCGGTGCCGGTCCATTGTTCCAATGTGCGCAGATGGCGGCTGATCGCGGCATGATCGACCGCCAGTTCGACCGCCGCGCGGCGGATGCCGCCAAGCGCACCGACCGCCTCGAACGCGCGCAAGGCGGCAAACGGCGGCAGCTTTGCGCGCTGTTCGCGCGAAAGACCGCTGCCCCGGCCCCCAACCGGATCAACCCCCGGATCATCCCCCAGGTCATTCACTGTGTCGGAAACAGACTGCAACCGCCAACGCCTTTCGAGCCCAACGCCTTTCGAGCTTGACCACGAGCATCGCCAATCCGGGGGTCTTGTCAATCCAGCCGGGCGCGCGCGGGCGACACTTGTCTCGCCATGGCGAAACCCTTGCGATTCTTTAATCCGCCGCAGTGCAAAAAAACATTGCAAGCGAACGGCAAGCAACCCATCGCACGCCTCGAAAATTCCAATTGTGCGGGGCATGCAAGCAAATGAGTCACAGCCCAACCGAGGGGCAGGATGCGCCGGTCGCGACGCTGACGCCGGCCACGCAATGGCGGATCGCCGCTGTCCTCCTCGTCATCGTCATCGCCTTGTTCTGGCTCGTGCCAAAGGTCATCAGCGCCTGGACCCCGGTGCCGCCGCCGCCGGCTGCGCCCGCTGACGGCACTTTTGCCGCGACCGACCGCGAATGGCAGACACTGCGCTTTGCCCAGGCTCAGGCTGTGACGATGGGCGAAAATGCCGCAAGCGACGGCAAGATCGCGGTCGATGATGATCTGACGACGGCGGTGTTTTCGCCGTTCACCGGCCGCGTCACGCGCATTCTGGCCAAGGCCGGGGACCATGTCTCTGCCGGGCAAGTCCTGTTCGCAGTTGCCGCAAACGAGGCCGCGCAAAGCGATGCCGACCTCGCCACGGCCGCCGCGCAAGTCAAAGTCGCGCGCGCTGCCGAAGCACGCCAGCACGACCTTTATGATCACAAGGGCGCCGCGCTCAAGGACTGGCAGCAGGCGCAGGCCGACCTCGCCGCCGCCGAAGCGAGCCTGTCCGCAGCCGCGGGCCGCCGCAAGGCGCTGGGCGGAGCGGTGGAACATGGCGAAGGCGTGGTGCGCGCGCCCGTTTCGGGCATTGTCACGCAACGCCTGATCGGGCCGGGCCAATATGTATCGAGCGCGAGCGGCGGCAGCGCGACGCAGGCCTTTGCGATTTCCGGGTTTGACCGGATCTGGCTGGTCGGCAATCTGCGCGAAGAAGACGCCGGGCGCGCCCGCGTCGGGATGGGCGCCGAAGTGCGCCCGATCGGCAGCAACGAAGTGCTTCACGCGCGGATCACCTATGTCGCGCCGTCGATCGATCCCAATACCCGCCGCCTGACCGTCCGCGCCGAACTGCCGAACCCGGACGGGCATCTCAAGCCGGAGACTTTCGCCAGCTTTACGCTGCTGACCGGCAAGGATCGACCATCGCTGATCGTCCCCGAAGAAGCGGTGATCTTTGAAGGCCAGACCGCGCGCGTGTGGGTCGCCGATGCAAAGCACCATCGCCTTGCGCTGCGCCAGATTTCCACCGGGCAAGTCACCAACGGCACCGTCGAAGTCACCGCCGGGCTGAACGCGGGCGAAACCGTGGTAACCGCCGGCAGCCTGTTTATCGACCGTGGCTCCAAAGCCGACTGAGGGGCCACACAGATGAACCCGATCGTAAATTTCGCGCTGCGGCAGCGGATGATGGTGCTTGCGATTCTGGCCGTATTCCTGGTCGGCGGCATGATCGCGTACAAGCAACTGAATATCGAGGCCTACCCCGACCCGGTCCCGCCGCGCGTCGAAATCATTACGCAAAGCTCGGGCCTGTCCGCGCAGGAAATCGAGCGGACGATCACCATTCCGATCGAGATTCAGCTCGCCGGGATCAAGAACGTCAAGAAAGTCGAGACCATTTCGCTGTTCGGCCTGTCCGACGTGCGGGTGCAGTTCACATACGACTATACGTACGAAGAAGCGCAGCAGAAGGTTCTCAATCAGCTTTCGCAGCTGTCGGGGCTGCCGACCGGGGCGCAACCGGTCATTTCGCCGACCAGTCCGATCGGCGAAATCTATCGCTATCAGATCGTCGGGCCCAAGGGCTATTCGGTTACCGACCTCAAGACCATCCAGGACTGGATCCTGCAACGCCGCTTCAAGGCAGTGCCGGGCGTGATCGACGTCAACGGCTGGGCGGGCAAGTCCAAGACCTACGAAGTGACCGTCGATCAGCGCAAGCTGGTCGCCTATGGCCTGTCGCTTTCCCAGGTTCTGGGCGCGATCAACAACGCCAATGTCAATGTCGGCGGGCAGACCATCAACATCGGCCCGCAGTCGGCCGTCGTGCGCGGGGTCGGCCTCATCCACACCATGGATGACATTCGCAACACCATGATCGCGCCGAACAACGGCAAGCCGGTCCTGGTCAGCGATGTCGCGACCGTCCAGGTCGGCAATCAGCCGCGCCTCGGCATTGTCGGCAAGGACGACGACGACGACATCGTCCAGGGCATCATCCTGATGCGGCGGGGCGAAGAAAGCCTGCCGACGCTGCAACGCGTCGAAGCCGAAGTCGATCGCATCAACAGCGAGGGCATCCTGCCGCCGGGCGTCCATCTCGAAAAGATCTATGACCGTACCGAACTGATCAACGTCACCATCCACACCGTGCTGGAAAACATGATCAGCGGCATCGTGCTGATCTTTGCGGTGCAGTGGATCTTCCTGGGCAGTTGGCGTTCGGCGGCGATCGTCGCGATGACGATCCCCTTTGCGCTCGCCTTTGCCGTGCTGATCATGGTCGCAAGGGGGGAATCCGCCAATCTGCTGTCGATCGGTGCGATCGACTTTGGCCTGATCGTCGATGCGACCGTGATCATGGTCGAAAACATATTCCGACATCTCAGTCAGGATCCAAGAAAGCGATTTACCCGCGGGGTGCTCGACCGGATGAGCGGCATCCAGCCGTTCTCGGGCAAATTGGGCACGATCGCGCTGTCGGCCAGCGAAGTGAACCGGGCGATCTTCTTTGCCGCGGCGATCATCATCGCCGGGTTCCTGCCGCTGTTCACGCTGACCGGGGTCGAAGGGCACATCTTTGGCCCGATGGCCCGCACCTATGCCTACGGCATTCTCGGCGGGCTGGTCGCCACATTCACGATCACTCCGGTTCTCGCTTCCATGCTTTTGAAAAACAAGGAAGAGGAAACCGAAACCTGGCTCGTGCGCAAGATTCGGACGCTTTATGATCCGGCGCTGCGCTTTGCCCTTGCCAACCGCACGCTGGCGATGGGCGGCATGGGCGCGCTCCTGCTCGCGGCGATCATCTGCGTCTCCAGCCTCGGTCTCGAATTCATGCCCAAGCTGGAAGAAGGCAATTTCTGGATCCGCGCGACTCTGCCCCCTTCGATCAGCCTCGAAGAAGCGCAAGTCTATACCAACCGGATGCGCCACATCCTGATGAAATATCCCGAAGTGAAGACGGTGATCAGCCAGCTCGGACGCCCGGACGACGGCACCGACACCACCGGCTTTTACAACGCCGAATTCTATGTGCCGCTCAAACCGGCCGGCGAATGGCCCGGCCACCCGACCAAGGAACAACTGACCAAGCAAGTCAGCGACGAGCTTTCGGCACCGTTTCCCGGCGTCGCCTTCGAATTTTCGCAGACGATCGAAGACAACGTCGAGGAAGCCGCTTCGGGCGTGAAGGGGCAGAATTCGATCAAGCTCTATGGCAACGATCTCGAAGCGATCCAGAAGGCGGCCTATCAGATCAAATCGATCATGGCCGGGGTCCAGGGCATTACCGATCTGTCGGTGTTCGATGCGGTTGGCCAACCAACGGTCAACATCAAGGTCGACCGGCTCAAGGCCGCGCGTTACGGGCTTGCCCCGGGCGATGTGAACGCGGTTGTTCAGGCCGCGATCGGCGGACAAGCCGTGGGCAGCAATCTCTATGAGTATGGCTCCGACCGCAATTTCCCGATCGTTGTCCGGCTTGCCCCGGAATACCGCAAAAGCCTCGATGCCATCCGCGCCATTCCCGTCGCGGTGCCCAATGCCATCGGCGGAGTGGCACAAGTTCCGCTGAGCACTGTGGCGGACATCAAGCTCGTCGCCGGGTATTCGTTCATCTATCGCGAGGATCAAAGCCGCTACATTCCGATCGGGTTTGCCGTGCGCGGCC
Source organism: Novosphingobium sp. Fuku2-ISO-50 (assembly GCF_001519055.1). Taxonomy (GTDB): domain Bacteria; phylum Pseudomonadota; class Alphaproteobacteria; order Sphingomonadales; family Sphingomonadaceae; genus Novosphingobium. Next base: position 313,904 of record NZ_KQ954287.1, read on the forward strand.
GCGATCTCGGCAGCGCCATTCTCGAAGCACAGGCCAAGATCGACAAGCAGGTTCATTTGCCGGCGGGAACCCACATCGAATGGGTCGGTGAATTCGGCGAGTTGCAGGCCGCGCTGGCGCGCCTCGAAATCGTCGTGCCGATCGCGTTCCTGGCCATCGGCGTACTGCTGTTCGCCAATTTCGGGTCATTGCGCGATACCTTGCTCGCCGCGAGCGTGATGCCCATGGCGCTGGTCGGCGGCATTTTCGCGCTCTATTTTACCGGGACACCGTTTTCGGTCTCGGCGGCGATCGGGTTCATCGGCCTGTTCGGCATATCGGTGATGGGCGGGATTCTCGTGTTGTCCTATTTCAACCAGATGATCGCCGCCGGCATGGCGCGCGAACAGGCCATCATCCATGCGGCGCGAACCCAGTTCAGGCCGGTCATGATGACCTGCATCGCCGCCTGCGTCGGGCTTTTGCCCGCAGCCGTGGCGACCGGCATCGGCAGCCAGGTGCAAAAGCCGCTGGCGCTGGTGGTGGTCGGCGGCATTCTGCTGGCGCCCGTGCTGATCCTGATCGTGCTTCCCGTGCTGATCGACCAGTTTTCGAAGCGCAAGGGGCCCGACAATCATGAAGAGCTGAACGAGGAGGGCGTGGCATGACGATCCATCTGCGATCACGCCTGTGCGCCGCCACCGCGCTGCTGCTGGGCGGCTGCGCGGTCGGGCCGAATTTCCATGCCCCGGCGGCACCGACCGAAACCGCCTATGACCGCGAGGGCACCGCCGCCATGGCCGCGCCCGGCGGCACCCAGCAATGGGTCGCAGGCGCACCGCAAGACATGTGGTGGCATGCCTATGGCTCGGCGCAGCTCGATACGCTGATCGACGAAGCGCTCAAGGCCAATACCGATCTTGCCGCCGCGCAGGCCGCGCTCAAGATCGCGCGCGAATCATGGCTGGCGACGCGCGGGATTCTCGTGCCCCAGGTCGATGCCGGGCTTGGCACGAGCCGGAACAAGAGCTCGCAATACCTCTCGCCGGTGCTCAATTCGACGACGTTCAATTACGGGCTCCAGACCGCGCAAGTCTCGGTCGGCTATTCGCTCGATGTGTTCGGGCTGAACCGGCGCACGGTCGAACAGGCGCATGCCCAATACGACATGCAGGCGTTTCAGACCGAGGCCGCGCGAATCTCGCTGATCAACAATGTCGCGGCGGCGGCCTTTCTCGAAGCCTCGCTGCGCGCGCAATTGGCCGCACAAGACCGCATGATCGCGATCAGCCGCGAAACGCTCGCCATTCTCAAGCGTCAGCAGGATCAGGGCCAGGCCGCCGGTGCCGACGTGCTGGCGCAGGAAGCCGCGCTCGCCCAGACCGAGGCGGGGCTGCCGCCCTTGCGCCGCGCCCATGCCCAGGCGCGCGATCTGATCGCCTATCTGACCGGGCGCAGCGCCGCCAATGCGCTGCCCGACGCGATCGATCTCGACACAGTGACGCTGCCCAAAGACCTGCCGCTGTCGCTGCCTTCGGAACTGGTGCGCCAACGCCCCGACATCCGCGCCGCAGAAGCCAACCTGCATGTCGCCAGCGCGGGCGTGGGCATCGCGATTGCCAATCGCCTGCCGCAATTGACGCTGTCGGCGGGCGCTGGCGGCAGTTCGGGCGGATGGTCCGACATCCTGTCGGCGGCCAATTCGTTCTGGTCGGTCGGCGCAGGGATCACCCAGCCGATCTTTGCCGGCGGCGCGCTGCTGCACAAGCAACGCGCGGCGCGCGCGGCTTATGAACAGGCCGATGCGCAATACCGGTCGACCGTGCTCGCCGCATTCCAGAATGTCGCCGACACGCTCGCCGCGCTGCGCACCGATGCCGAAGCGCTGCGCGCCGATGGCAAAGCGCGCGACACCGCCGAGGCCAGCCTGACCATCGCACGGCGCCAGTTCGAACAGGGGCAGACTCCCTTTGCCAGCGTGCTCACCGCCGAAACCGCATTGCGGCAGGCCGAACAGGCGCTGGTCCAGGCCCAGGTCGCCCGCCTGACCGATACCGCCGCGCTGTTCGAAGCGCTCGGCGGCGGCTGGCAACCGCCCCAGCCCTCCCATCCGCCCCAGCCCTCCCATCCGCCTACGCCGAAGCGCTGAACACCGGCCAGCGTTCGGTGATCCGGCCCTTTTCGTAAAGCGCCAGATCGCCGAACTGCAGCATCAGCGCCTCGCTCTGGTGCGGTCGCAGAAACACGCTGTCATCGGGCTTCAGGTGCGTGCGCCATGACGCGGTGAGCAGTTCCTGATTGCTCGAATGGCCGATCAGATCGCTGTATTGCAGCCCCGGCGGCGAAACCGGGTCGGCCATCCAGTGCCCGCCGAAGATATAGATCGCCTGCGCCGTGTTGGGGTCCATGAACGCGAGCGGCCCGTCGAGATATTCGTGGCCGGGCAGATCGAGCTTGTGCCCGGCCTTGATCACCGGAGTCGCGATGAACAGCGCGGGATCGAGCCGACCGTTTTCGGCAATGTCGAAATCATGGGGCTTCACAAATGCCGAACCGACCGAGACTTCGTTGGCAACGGTGCCGCGGGTGTGGCGCATCACGGTATAACTGCCCGCCGAATTGAGCGTCAGCCGCCGGGGATCGCCGGGAACGATGTCGCCCAAGGCACGAATTGCCGCGCCGTAGCGCCTTTGCGCGTCGGCCCAGGCGGCATCGGGATTGCCCAGTTTGGCAACATGCGCGTCATAGCCCATCAGCCCGCCGATTTCGAAGCAATCCGCCGCGAGCGCCGCTTTCACCCCTTCGGCCAGAGCAGCCGGATCGGCAAAGCCGCCGCGGTGCAACCCGACATCGATTTCAAGGCTCAGCTTCATCCGCGCGGCATTGGCGCGGGCGATCGCGGCATAGGCGGCAATGCGTTCGGGCGTATCGACCAGCCATTGCACATTCGCCAGCGCCGCCGCGCCTTGCCGGGCGTAAAGCTCGGCCACCAAGGCCGCCGGCAACGGCTTGCCAAACAGATAATCGCCATCGGGATGGAGCGCGAGCATCGCCGACAGCATCGCCCCGTTGAACACCATGAAACGGTTGGTCGAAAGCCCTTTGGCGACGCGGTCGAGCAGAGTCGGACAGGGCAGCGACTTGACCACCACGCGCAACGGCAAATGCGCCTGGCCCACCGCATCGCGCAGCCGCGCGATATTGGCATCGAGCCGAGCCGCATCGATCACCAGCGTCGGCTGGGCCAGCCCGCCTTGCGCCAGAGCCGCCTGAAGCGCGCCGAAATAGGCATCATGATTGCCGCCATGATCGCCCCGGCGAAGCAGGAAACCCCCGGCCCCCAGCACCACTATGCCGCCTGCGAGCGCGGCGCCCGCCATTGCTTTTCTGCGCGACAGCCTAACCACGACGCAGCACCTTGGCGAGAGTGGGGTTGAGCAGCTTGCCTTCGGGATCGAGCGCCTCACGCACGGCCAGAGCATCCTTCCATCGGGGGTACAGCGCTGCAAAATCATCATATTTCAGGCTATTGAGCTTACCCCAGTGGGGCCGCCCGCCATAGCGGCGCAAGATCGGCTCGATCAGCGTATAAAAGAACGCATAGTCGTCCTTGTAATACGTGTGCACCGCGATCGAGCCGCTTTCGCGCCCGTAAAACGGCGAAAGCCAGGCATCGTCGGGGGCAATGCTGCGCACTTCGACCGGGATGAACACATCGCTGCGAGTGCGCTCGATCGCGGCGACCACTTCGCGCAGCGCGGCGATCTGGTTTTCGCGCGGGACATGGTATTCGATCTCGCGATTGCGCACCGAGCGTTCGTTGGACAACAGCTTCCAGCCTTCGTCGATCGCGATCTGGTCGGGCATGTCGGCGATCACCCGGTCGAGCGTCCAGAACCGCAAGGGCGCGGCGAATTCAAACACGTCGCGCGCCATTTTCAGCTTCATCTGCCCGTCGGTATCGGTATCGGGGCCGCGCGGGCGCACCGGCTCGTCGGTTTCGTCATGCGTGATCAACTGGCCGTAATGGCTGAACGGGATGACATAGAATTCGGCATTGCGGTGCCGCCGCACGAGATCGTCCCACCCCTCCATCAGCTCCTCGCGATGGCGCAGTCCGGTCACTTTCTTTACCCGCTGCAACGGATGGTTCTGCAAAGTATAGCGCGTCATCACGCCAAACGCGCCAAGCCCGACGCGCGCGGCATTGAACACCTCGGGATTGCTGGTCGCGCTGCATTCGAGCACATCGCCCCGCGGCGTGGCGATGTCGAACGCGACGATCCCGCCATGCACCGCCTTGAACGCGCGGCCGGTGCCATGCGTCCCGGTCTGGGTGCCGCCGGCCAGCGATTGCTTGTTGATGTCGGGCAGATTGGGCATTTCCTGGCCGATCGCGGCCAGCGCGGGGCCAAGGTCATAAAGCCGGGTTCCGGCAAGCACACTGGCCTGGCAGGTCGCGGCGTCGTGCCCCAGGACGCCGGTCATGCCGTCGAGGCTGACCAGAGTGGCATCGGTGGTGACGAGCCCGGTAAAGCTGTGGCTGGCGCCGACCATGCGGACCGGGCCGCGCGCGCGTCGCAACAGATGCGCCGCTTCGTCCGCGCTTTTCGGCGCAAGCCGGGTCGCGGGATAGGAATGCTCGGTCGCCGCCCAGTTCTGCCACAAGAGGCGGCCCGAGCCATCGACCGCAGGCAAAGCCGCCGGTTCGCGATCGAGCCAGATCCGTCGTCCGGCAAGGCCTGCGGCACCCGCAATCACGCCCCCGCCGCCTATCAAAAGCGCCCTTCGTGTCGTTCCCATCATCGCTCTCCCGTGGCTTTTTCTAGTTTTGCTGGTCAGCCATGAAGCGGATCAGCGCTTCGTAGTCATGGGCGGTGCATGTCGCGCACTGCCCGCCCGCAGGCATCTTGTTGTACCCCGCCACCGCGCTTTGCAGCAGCACAGGCGCGCCCTTGGCCCAGCGCGCATCCCATTGCGCATGATCGCCCGACAGCGGCGCCCCGCTGTCCCGCGTGGTATGACAGGCGCGGCACGATCCATCATAGAGCGCCGCCAGATGCGCATCGGCAGGACGGCGCGCGGCGCTTTGCGCCTCGGTCAGAGGCGGGGCCGGGGGCGCGCCATGACATGCCGCCAGCGCCAACACGACCATCGCCACGGGCGCCTTACGCATCGCCATCCCCCTCTCGTTCCGCAAAGATCGCCTCGATCGCGCGCGCCGCTTCGGCAAACAGGTCTTCGGGCGCGATGCGGTCTTCTTCGTGCGCCATCTCGTCGACGGCATAGCCCAGTTCCACCGCCAGCCGGACGCGGCGCCACAGCACGGCCCGATCGCGTTCCGGCGCCAGCTCGACAAAGACATCCGTGATCCGGTCGGTAACATAGCGGTGCGAGGCAACACGGATCGGCGCCAGTTGCGGCACGGCGCGCAGCACCCGTTCGATCCACACCCCGCCAGGCTCGGCATCGGTCACTTGCGCGGTCAGGCGAAACAGTTCGCCAAGGTTGGCCGACAGCCCCGCCTGCCCCAGCGGACGCCAGCGATCGAGCCAGGCGATCAGGACATCGTCCTGCCGCCGCATCAACCGTTCGCACAGCGCGCCGAGCAGATCGTATTTGTTGCGAAAATGGCGATAGAGCGCGGGTGGGGTCATCCCGGCGCGCGCGGCGACCATGTTGGTCGAGATCCGCTCGATCCCGACTTCGCCAAGCAGTTCGCCCGCGACATCGAGCAACCGTTCGCGCGTGCGATGCGCGCGATCCTGCACCGGCGGCGAGGCGCGCTCGAAATCGGGCACGAAATGGTTCGGCAACGCTTATTCTCCTCTCAAAACCGAGATTCGATAGCGATGACTATATTTTTGATTTCCGCGCTGTCAAGCGGGGCGCAAAATCGCTTCTGCGCCCCGCCGATCCGACATTACCAGGTGCCGGTGTTGGGCATGCTGGCCCAGGGCTCGGCCGGTTCAAGCCGCCCGTCCTGCAGCAGTTCGACCGAAATGCCGTCGGGCGATTTCACGAAAGCCATGTGTCCGTCGCGCGGAGGGCGATGAACGATGTGGCCGGCGGCGGCGATGCGCGCGCAGGTTTCGTAGATATTGTCGACCTGAAACGCGAGATGGCCAAAGTTGCGACCGCTGCCATAGACTTCGGCGCTGCCGTCCGCCGGCGGCCAGTTATAGGTCAATTCGACTTCGGCCACGCCTTCCTGCCCCGGCGCGGCAAGAAAAATCAGCGTGAAACGACCCGCTTCGCTGTCAAAGCGACGCACTTCGTCCAGTCCGATCAGGCGAAAAAAGGCGATCGTGGCATCCGGGTCGGTGATCCGGATCATGGAATGGAGGAACTTGGTCACGGCACGTCCTCTGGCAAGGCGGTGATGGGAACGGTCCGAACGGACCGCGCCATGCCAGAATAGAGGGGGGCGCGCGGATTGGCACCCCCCCTCGTGCAGGATTTGAATCAGAACGAGGCTGTCAGCGAAATGACCGCGACCGGCTTGCCCATGCGGTAAAAGGCATCGAGCTTGAGCGGATCGACCCCGCCGGCGCCATCCGAGGCAAGCCCGGATTTCGCGAAATCGCTGTGGCTGATGTCGGTGCCGACCAGCGACAGGTCGAGCCCCAGATTTTTCCATTTCACCGTCGCGCCGACCGTATAGTCGAAATAGGGCCGGCCATAGTCGAGCCCGCCGCCGGTATGGGCGAGATGCGAATGCAGGCTGATCGGCGTATGGGGGATCGAGCCCGACAATTCGCCATAGACGTAAAGGTTCGAACGCGACGGCGATGACACGTTATAATCGAAAACCTTTTGCGCCGGGGCAAAGGCGCCGCCGATCTTGCCCGTGATCGGGCCCAGCGTTTCCGACAGCGAGCCATAGATCTCGTAGAAATTACCGTTGGGCGCACCGGCAAAGATATAGCCGTACAACCCGCCGTCAACGGTGATCCCGCTCTTGCCGAGGGCATGGGTATAGCCGCCATAGACGTCGAGTTCGGTTCCGCCGATATTGACCGGGCTGTTTCCGGCAGACGCGCTCGACCCCCAGGTCGAAACGTAGAAACCCGAAGCATGGGCGACGGTTATCGCGCCCTGGATCACCGGCCGGTTGTCCGATTGCGCAATACCGCGATAACGGTATTGGCTGGCCACCGCCGCACTGCCGGTTATAGTCCAGTCACCAGGAGGTGCTGTCGGATTGCTGTCAGCAAATGCCTGCGACGGCAAAATTGCAGTAAATGCGATACACATCGACAAAATGGACAGTGATTTCGCCGTCATACGCTTTTTCATCTTTCCCTTATTTGTTCCCACAGTTTTCCTGTGGCGAATCGGGGCTTTCGACTTGCATGATCCGATGCCCCTGTTCTTTCGCCAGAGCCCCTGTCCCGACCCTGAAGCGGAAACAAGACCAATCCCTCGTACCGTTGCGAGATTTGCACCATAAGTGACTTTTATGCACCACCCAATGATTGACTTAGCGTCACGCGATCGCCCCGAACACGGCAAACGTGGCGCGATGCCGACAAATGCGCGCAAGGAACTTGCAACCGCAGGGCAAGCGCCCGATATGCACCACGCACAGTGAATCATCGGCCCATGCTCAACAAAATTCGCAATCTCTTTGCCCCGCAGCGGGCACCCGAATCCGGCAGCGCCATATCGCCAAGCAGTGTGCCCGCGAATCAGCGTGTCTATGCGATCGGCGACATCCATGGTCGGCTCGACTTGTTCGAGATGATCATCGCCAGAATCGAACAGGACGACAGCGCGCGGGCACCGGCTGATACCACCGTGATCCTGCTGGGCGATCTGGTCGACCGGGGGCCGGACAGTGCGGGCGTGATCGCCGCCGCGCGCGACTGGGCCCGCCGTCGCAAAGTGCGCTTTCTGTCCGGCAATCATGAAGAGATGTTCCTCGCCTCGTTTGCCGACGAGGTCACCTTGCGCCATTTCCTGCGCCACGGCGGGCGCGAGACGCTGCTGAGCTATCCAATCACGCCCGAAGAATACGGACCGGTCACGCTCGAAGAGTTGCAGGTGCTGATGCGCGAACGCATCCCGGCGGAAGACATCGCCTTTCTCGAGAGCATGGAAGACCTGATCCGTATCGGCGACTATGTCTTTGTCCATGCCGGAATCCGGGGCGGGATCGCGCTCGAAAACCAGAGCCGGGCAGACTTGCGCTGGATTCGCGCCGAATTCCTCGACGATCCGACCCCGCGCGATTTCACCGTGGTACATGGCCACACGATCACCTCCGAGCCGGAGCTTCACCCCTTTCGCATCGGCATCGACACCGGCGCCTTTGACAGCCATCGGCTGACCGCAATCGGCCTCGAAGGAACCGAGCGCTGGCTGGTGGTCGCCGAAGGACCAGGCGCGAACGAGAATGCGCCCGCCTGACTGTCAATTACAGGCGCGCTTCAATTGTAAACGCGCTTCAATTGTAAACGCGCTTCAATTGTAAACGCGCTTCAATTGTAAACACAGGCGTCATAATCGCCGCGCACCACGCCTTCGCGCGCGGCGATGACATTGCCGTGGCGGCGCACGCGTCCGGTCGCGCCGACCACCGCGCGCACTTTGGGCTGGGGAAAGGCAGCCGCGATTCGCGCCGCTTCCAGCGTGGACAGCCCCGCTGCGGGCTTGCCGAAATAGCGCTGCGCCCCGGCTTCGACGCCATAAGTGCCGATGCCGGTTTCCGCCACGTTCAGATAGACTTCCATGATCCGGCGCTTGCCCCAGATCGCCTCGATCAGAATCGTGTACCAGGCCTCCAGCGCCTTGCGCAGATAACCGCCGCCCTGCCACAGAAAGGTGTTCTTGGCGGTCTGCTGGCTGATCGTCGAGCCGCCGCGAATCCGCCCGCCTTCCTGATTGCGTTGCCAGGCGGCGAGCATCGCATCCTGATCAAAGCCGATATGGCGGCAGAACCTGGCATCCTCGCCCGCGATCGCGGCGTCGACCATGGTGCGGTTTATCCGGTTGATCGGCACCCATTGCCGCGTGTCGCCATTGTGGTCGAACAGCATGGTATAAGTAAACGGCACCGGCACGAACTTGTAGATCACCACTTGCGCAAGACTCAGCGCGACAAAGGCGAGCACCAGCCGCATGACGATCGCGCCGATCCGACCGATCGCGCCGCCCGCGCGCCGACGCCCGACAGGCTGTGCCGGACGCTCGTTGCGCAGGCCATCCCATTCCTGATTCATCGCCGCCCGATCATCCGCATCGGGCCACTAGAACCGATTCGCCGCCAGGTTGCAACCGGCCTGCTCAAAACCCGATATTTCAGAGCGCGGGCAGCAAATGGCGTTCGCCGGCAATGTGCTGAATCGCCTTTTGCAGCTTTTCAAAGGCGCGCACTTCGATCTGGCGCACGCGTTCGCGGCTGACGTTGTAGACCTGGCTCAGCTCTTCGAGCGTCTTGGGCTCGTCGATCAGGCGCCGGTCGGTCAGGATGTGGCGTTCGCGCTCGTTCAGGCTGCCCATCGCTTCGACCAGCAAGCCGTGGCGCATCTGCGCCTCTTGCGTCTCGGCGACGGTTTCGTCTTGCAAGGGGCGATCATCGGCCAGCCAGTCCTGCCACGATCCTTCGCCGTCTTCGCGCACCGAGACGTTGAGGCTGGCATCGCCACCCATCATCATCCGCCGGTTCATCGAAACCACGTCGGCTTCGGGCACGCCAAGATCGGTGGCGATCTTTTTCACATCGTCGGGATGAAGATCGCTGTCCTCGAACGCTTCGAGATTCTTCTTCATCCGGCGCAGATTGAAAAACAGCTTCTTCTGCGAAGCGGTCGTGCCCATTTTCACGAGCGACCAGCTGCGCAGGATGAATTCCTGGATCGACGCCTTGATCCACCACATCGCATACGTCGCAAGGCGGAAACCGCGCTCGGGGTCGAATTTCTTGACCCCCTGCATCAGCCCGATGTTGCCTTCGGAGATCAGCTCCGAAACCGGCAGGCCATAGCCGCGATAGCCCATCGCGATCTTGGCCACGAGTCGCAGATGGCTGGTGACCAGTTGCGCGGCGGCTTGGGGATCACCATGTTCCTGATAGCGTTTGGCAAGCATGTATTCGGTTTCCGCCGTCAGCAGCGGAAACTTTCGGATTTCCGACATATAGCGGTTGAGGCTGGCTTCACCCGCAAGCGCGGGGACCGTCAGCGCCTTGTTCGTATCACGCACCGGACATTCCTTTCGAGAGCGTCAGTACCTCTTGGCAACAACCCCTAATGGGCGTCGTGCGGCGGGACCACACAAGATTTCTACTCGGTTTCAAACAACAACTGAACTTCAAAATGCTGCATTCCGTAAGGTTTCCATCCGCAGCGGAGCCGCGCAAGACGTACTTTGGTGGTGCGCGGCGCCATTCAGAACCCCAGTTCGACAAGCAGCTGTTCCATGTCGACCGGCGTCGCGCTGGTGAAATGCAGCGCCCGACCGTCGATCGGATGGGCAAACCCCAGTTCCGCCGCATGCAGGGCCTGCCGCCGGAAATCGAGGCGGGCGAGAATCGGGCGCAATCGGGAAGGGCATCGTCCATAGACAGGATCGCCCAATAGCGAATGACCGATTGACGCAAGGTGAACGCGCACCTGATGGGTTCGCCCGGTTTCCAGGCGGCATTCGACCAGCGCCGCGCCATCGAGCGCTTTCAGCGTGCGGTAATGCGTCACGGCGTGTTTGCCGCGCCCTTCTTCGACCAGGGCCATCTTCTTGCGATCATGCGACGATCGCGCGATGCTTGCGCGAATCGTGCCTGCGGGCGGCATCGGCACTCCGGCGGTGATCGCACGATAGGCGCGCATGATCGAATGGTCGGCAAACTGGCGCGCCAGCCCTTCGTGCGCGGCATCGGTCTTGGCCACGACGAGCAGCCCGGACGTATCCTTGTCGATCCGATGGACGATTCCCGGCCGCGCCACCCCGCCGATTCCCGACAGTTGCCCCCGGCAATGATGCAACAGCGCATTGACCAGAGTCCCGTCGGGATTTCCGGCGGCGGGATGGACCACCAGCCCTGCCGGCTTGTCCACCACGATCAGCGCATCGTCTTCATAGGCGATGACCAGCGGGATGTCCTGCGCCTCCGCCTCGGCGGCGGTGGCGGCGGGCACCGCGATCGTCCAGACGCTGCCCGCCGCGACTTTGGCCGAAGCCTGTGCCACCGGGCGTCCGTCGAGCATGACCGCACCTTCGCCGATCAAGGCCTTGACGCGTTCGCGCGACAGCGCCGAGGCATCGGCGAGCGCCTTGTCGAGCCGCTGGCCGCCATCGGCGATCGTGCCGGTCAGGATCTGTGTCTGTGCCCCCATTGTGCCTTGCGATATGGAGCATATCGCGGGGCTGACAAGAGGGCAGGCAAGAAGGCAGGCAAGAGCGGGGCGCCAAGAAGGTGGTCTGACCCCATGTTCGGGGCTACAATCGGGGAATGCCGATTTGCATCACCGCCGGGGCGCTGGACACGATCAGGACCGAAGCGCGTCGTTGTCACCCGTGCGAGGCTTGCGGCATCCTGCTGGGGCAAGGCGACGCGATCGCCACGGCATGGCCCGCCGCCAATGTCGCCCCGCAGCCCGAGCGCCATTTCGAGATCGACCCCACAGCGCTGATCGCCGCGCACCGCGCCGCGCGGGCGGGCGGCCCGGCGGTTCTGGGCTATTTTCATTCGCACCCGACGGGCGCCGCCCACCCTTCGCCGACCGATGCCGCCATGGCCGCGCGCGACGGGCGGATCTGGGCCATTGTCGCCGGCGACGCCATCACGCTATGGCATGATAGCTTATCCGGTTTCGAACCGCTTTCCTATGACGTGGTTGCCGGTTAAGGCGTAGGAGGATTGCGAGGGGGCGCAATCGATCGTGCCCTCCCGATTGAACTTTGCCGAACGCCAGACGATAAAAGGCCCCGACCCCGGATCATGACCATCGCTTCGCTCGAACTTGCCAGCCTGCTCTGCTCGCGCCTGTGCCACGACATGTTGAGCCCGGTCGGCGCGCTGTCCAACGGCCTCGAACTGCTTGCCGAGGAAAAAGACCCCGACATGCGCCAGCGCTGTTTCGAACTGCTCGAACAAAGCGCAAAGACATCGGCGGACAAATTGCGCTTTTTCCGCCTGGCATTCGGCGCAGGCGGCGGGTTTGGCGAAAGCATTCCGCTCAACGAGCCGCGCGCGGTGATCGATGCGCTGGTCGGCAACAATGGCCGGATCGCGGTCAACTGGGCGCTGGCGAGCGATTCGATGCCCAAATCCGCGATCAAGGTGCTGCTCAATCTTGCGCTGATCGGGATCGAGGCGCTGGTGCGCGGCGGCACGCTCGATATTGCCGCCGAAACGCGCCAGACCGACCACGGTCTCGCCAGCGAGATCGTGGTGCGCGCGTCGGGCGCGCGGATCGCGTTTGATCCGGCGGTCGGCCATGCGCTCGACGGCACGCTGCCGACCGATGCGCTGTCGAGCAAGACCGCGCCTGCCTACATGATCCAGCAATTGGCCGCAGACCTGGGCGGCGGACTGCAGATCCATGTGTCGACCGACACGCTGGTCATGGGCGCGGTGCTGCCCGCAGCGTGAATTTCAGCCGGGGCAGCCTCGCCATGAAAGCGATCCGCACATGAATCGCTGGCTCGTCCATCGCGAGGCCCCCTCGCCGAACTGGAACGAGCGCAAGCTGCCGGTCTCGATGGTCGTGCTGCATTATACGGGCATGCAAAGCGCGGAAGAGGCGCTCGATCGGCTGTGCGATCCGGCGGCAGAAGTGTCCGCCCATTACATGATCGACGAAGACGGCACGGTGATCCGGCTGGTCGACGAGGACAAGCGGGCCTGGCACGCCGGGCGGTCGTACTGGCGCGGGGTCACCGACATCAATTCGGCCAGCATCGGCATCGAACTGGTCAATCCCGGACACGAATTCGGCTATCGCCCGTTCAGCGACGCGCAGATGGAATCGCTCGTCCCGCTGCTCGCCGACATTGTCCGACGCCACGGGATAAGCCCGGCCAACGTGATCGGCCATTCCGATGTCGCCCCGGCGCGCAAGACCGATCCGGGCGAACTGTTCGATTGGGACATGCTCGCGCGCTATCGCCTTGCGCTGGCCCGGCCCAGGCCCCGCATGCGCCTGATCTATGATAACGACGGCGCATTCTTCCTTGCGCTCGAACGGCTGGGCTATGACATTTCCGACGGTCCGGCGGCGATCCGCGCCTTTGAACGCCGCTGGCGCCCGCACCGCATTACCGGCGAAATCGACGGGCAGATCGGCGCCTTGCTGTTCGAGCTGCTGATCGCGCGGGATCTGGGGCAGGATTGCTAAGGCCGCACCGGCCTGCTACGCGCTGGCCCGCCAGGGGGCCGGGCAGCCGCGTCATCGCTTTGTCGATGCCGAGGAAAGTCCGGGCTCCATGAAACAAGGGTGGCGGGTAACGCCCGCCGGCTCCGGACTTGCTCCGGGGTCAGGGAAAGTGCCACAGAGAACAGACCGCCAAACCGGAGCAATCCGGCGGCAAGGGTGAAACGGTGCGGTAAAAGCGCACCGCGCGCGCCGGTAACGGCCGCGGCACGGCAAACCCCACCCGGAGCAAGACCGAATAGGGGCGACGCGCCGGGGTATCCGGCAGGCGGGTTTCACGCCAAGAGTCGAAAGGCTCTGCGCCGTCCGGGTTGGTTGCTTGAGCGTCGCAGCAATGCGCCGCCTAGAGGAATGGCTGCCCGTGCCGATACGGTCCGACAATCGGATACCGTCGGTGCGACAGAACCCGGCTTACAGGCCCCCTGGCATCCTTGGGCCGAAAGCGTTTTGCAAGCGCCGCGCCCGCTCGCTAGAAGGCGCCCCATGGCCCATTCCCACGACCACGCGCACCATCATGACCACGACCATGGCCACCATCACGGGCATGGGCATGGGCATGGGCATGGAGGGCACGTTCACGCCCCGGCGAGCTTTGGCCGCGCCTTTGCCGTCGGCATTGCGCTCAACACCGGCTTTGTGGCGGTCGAGGCGATCTATGGCGTGCTGGCGGGGTCGATGGCGCTGGTCGCCGATGCCGGGCACAACTTGTCCGATGTGCTGGGCCTGCTGATTGCATGGAGCGCCGCCGTGCTCTCCGCGCGGCCCCCTTCGGCACGGTTTACCTATGGCCTGAAATCGAGCTCGATTCTGGCCGCGCTGGCCAATGCCGCGCTGCTGATGGTGGCGCTGGGCGCAATCACGCTGGAAACCTTTCGCCGCCTCGCCGACCCGCAGCCGATTGCCACCGGCCCGGTGATGATCGTCGCCGCGATCGGCATTGCCATCAATACCGCGACCGCGCTGATGTTCATGGGCGGGCGTCATCACGACATCAATCTGCGCGGCGCGTTTCTGCACATGGCGGGCGATGCGGCGGTTTCGGCCGGTGTGGTCGCGGCGGCTTTCGTGATCCGGTTGACCCATGCCTGGTGGATCGACCCGGCGGTCAGCCTGGCCATCGTCGCGCTGATCGGATGGAGCACCTGGGGGCTGGCGCGCGATGCGCTGCACATGGGCCTGCTGGGCGTCCCGGCGGGGATCAGCGAGGAAAGGGTGCGCACGTTCCTGGGAAAGCAGGCCGGGGTAACGGCGGTCCACGATTTGCATATCTGGCCGATGAGCACGACCGAAACCGCGCTGACCGCGCATCTCGTCATCCCGGCGGGGCATCCGGGCGATGCGTTTCTTCACCGGCTAGCCGATGCGCTCGATCATGATTTCGGCATCGGCCATGCGACCGTGCAGATCGAAATCGACGAACACGCCCACAACTGCGCGCTGATCAGCGAAAAGGTGGTTTGAAGACAAGGCCCCGCACGCCCCCGCCCCACACGGGACTACCGCATTCACACATCACGGCTCGCAAAAATTTATACCGTGAAACCAATGAGATATAAACCGT
>NZ_KQ954288.1:0-254717 GCF_001519055.1 Novosphingobium sp. Fuku2-ISO-50
AACAAAAGTGAAATGTGTGAATGCCCCATCCCCTTCAGGGGAGGGACTTGAAAAGTTCTGATCAATGCACCTTGGGATAACCGGCCCAAAGTGCAATTTCACCCGATGCCGCCGCGTGCCACGCGGGGGACAGCCGATTTCGGTCTGTCCTTTTCGGGAGAATTCGCATGCCCTTGATCAAGTCGCTCGCGCTCGCCGGCAGCCTGGTTGCCTTTGGCGCCGCAGCGCATGCCGCGCCGCCGCCCGCGACCTTTGCCCGCTGCGCCGTCTGTCATAATGCCGAAAAGGGCGCCCCCGCCAAGATCGGCCCCAATCTGTGGGGCGTCTATGGCAAAAAGGCCGCCAGCAGCAGCTTCACCTATTCCGCCGCGCTCAAATCGGCCAAGCTGACCTGGAACGATGCCACGCTCGACAAGTGGCTGACCGGCCCGATGCAAATGGTCCCCGGCACCCTGATGTCCTTCCCCGGCCTCAAAGACCCCGCCAAACGCGCCGAAGTGATCGCCTGGCTCAAGACCCAGCACTGATCGCAGCGTACACCGCCGATCAAGGCCGTGCCGGACCTCCGGTGCGGCCTCTTTTTGCGCCCCGCCCCCTGCCCGGAATAAGTCGGCAACGTCGGACGATCCGGAACGGCAGCTTTGAAGAGCGGCGAGGCCGCGAGCTGCCGCTTCCCTTCTCCTGATCGACCGATTTTGATTTTAGGCGAAATAGCTCAGGAAACTCTTCTGAGCGCTTTGTCGAAGGCCAAACCACAGTCGCGACGCCAATTCGCGCGCGCCGCATCATTGAGATGCCGGTCAAGGCCATCGCCAAGAAACCCAAGGCCATCTTCAATCGCGTCAGCAAGCTGCCAGCGGAGGTGTGCCCCGCTCAGTCCGCTCTGGTAGGCATCGCGTAATGCCTCGCGGACAACTGCTGCCAGTGGAATGGCGTCGATATGCAATTCTACCGTAAAGCAAGCCGCTAGGCGGTCCAAGTCTATTGGTGTGTTCGTTGCGTCCATGATTCGAAGACTAGCAGATCACTCTCCAAACGTACATTATTTGACAATCGATAAATGTGAATAATTTCGAAACCCGCGATATTCCAGGAGGGGAAGCTCGTTGAGAAGGCCGTGTATGAAAGGCAGCTCGTGAGGCTCTCGCTTTGCTACCCAAATGACCGACTTGTTGGCGCAATTGGCCGGATACTAACGTACAGATGTTTGTGTTTTTTGATGGAGCTTTCGGGGGATTTCAAACATGTATCCGGTCATGCGGCAGAGCCTTGTCCTTGCAACCATAGTCCTTGCAGCGTGCCGATCGGGAGATTGGAAGCAGGCCGCTGCCGCCGATGGTATGGTACAAATCCGCGCTGATATCGGCGACGCTTCCGCCCGCTTTTCTGATGTGCAGGTGGTCGGCGATAGTCGAACAGGCCAGATATGCGGCAAGGTTCTGGCACATGACGTGTCGACTGGATTTGGAACGCCCGCGCGTTTTGTGGTCTATATAGATCATACCGCCGGCCCCTGGATCGAAGGCCAGCACGGGCGGGAGACCGTTACCGACAACAGGTTCGACTTTGCCTGGCAACATGACTGCGTGGACGAAGGTTGGCGGCAACCGTAAACCAGCCGAAGGCGGTTTATCGCTGATCCATGAATGGCCGACCGGTATCGGCCAAAGCACCCAGTGTCCGCAACGACTGAAATCGAGGGAAAATTGGCCACGCGGTGCAATTGCAAGCGAAGGGACCGGCAGCTTGCGCCACCGGCCCCGTTGTTTTGAATTCGCCTTGATCAGAAGAACAGGATGCCGCCCAGCGCGAGGGCGTCGCTCTTGGCTTCGTTGCCGTTGTGGGCGGTGGCGGTGGTGTGGGTGTATTCGCCGATCAGCGTGACCCAACTGGTCAGGCCATAGCGCAACTGGCCGACCGCGCTGGCGTTCTTGTCGACCAGCGTCGGATTGGCAATCGCGTCGGCGTCGTTGGCATAGTGCAGCAGGCTGGCGCCATAGCTGCCTGCGGCGGTGAACTTGCCCAGTGTGACCAGCGCCTGGAAATAATAGCCGTCGCTGCCGCGGCGGTTGCCAAAGGTATCGGTGTCAAACAAGTTGAGCACGGTCGTCCCGAGGCCGGTCGCTGTGTAGTAATAGCCCAGCAACTGCACCGGGCCCGCCGTGGCCTTGCCGCCGAAATCGAGCCCCTGCCCGGTGTACGAACCGCCGGTCACGACATCGTGCTTTTGCGTAATGCCCGAAACCCAGGTGTGCAGGCCCACGCCGCCCACTTTGCCGTCCCAGGTCAGCTTGCCCTGAAAACCGGGCTGACTGTTGGCCTGGGCGGGGCCGGACAGCGATTCCAGCGGCTGAAACACGCCGACCGACAGATGCAGACCGGCAAGACCCGGCGTCGTATAGGTGATCTGCGGCTGGAAATCGGTGTAGATATAGCCCACGCCGATGCGGCCGAGCGTGGTGTTGGCGGGCGCGACATTGCCGCCGGGCGAGCCCGAGGCGAGCAGCGTGATGTCATTGAGAATGGCGTCTGAGCCAAACAGGCCGATGTCGCGGCCGATTTTCACTTCGCCGAAATCGGGACGCGCGAATGTCAGGTAAGTCTGGCGGAAATCGATCCCCGATGTGGCGAGCGCAGTCGGTTGTCCGCCGTTGTTGGCGCCGAGCGCGCCATAGTTGGCGCTGTTGATCCCCGGATACATGCCGAAATGCGCGCCGACGTCCCAACCGCCCTGTTTGGTGGTCACATCGATCTTGAGGAAGCCCGGCAACAGGCCGTTGCGCACCGAGCTGACGCCATTGCTGCCGACATCGGCGACGCCGCCGACGACGGAAGTGTGGGCGCCCGGCGTCTGGGTGGCGTCATGGACATAGAACCCGTTGACCGAGCCCGAAAACTTGACCGTGGCGCCGCCGACTTCAAAGCCGATGCCGCTGTCGGATGCCTTGATCAATCGGCCCGATGCAGATTCGGCGACAGGCGCCGCGGTTGCCACAGGGGCGGGCGCGGGCGCGGCGGCCTTGGCCTCCTCGGCCTGTTCTTCCTTCATCAGGTCGGCATAGTCGTCGTCGGACAGAATGCCCTTGTCATGCAGGCGCTTGAGCAAGGCCTCGCTGGTGCCGGCATGCGCGCTCGTCGCCACCAGGCAAAGCGCCATCGCGGCGGCACAGCCACCGAAAATCCGTTTCGCAGACATTGGTATCCCCTCACTTCTTCCGCACGATCTGTGCTGGATTGCTGCGCACAATGCGTCGGCACGGCGAGGGTCGGAATTGGACTTTGGGCCCTGATACTTTGGACCAATAGCTTAGGGCGCGATCGCCACACCCCACGGCGATCCGCCCGCCGGAACGGTCGCAATCACGCTGCGCGCTGCGAGATCGACCACGCTGACATTGTCGGTCATGCCGTTGGCGACGATCGCGTGCTTGCCGTCGGGGGTGATCGCCAGGTGCCAGGGCCGCCCGCCGACGCGGACATAGCCCGTAACCGTCCGGCTTTGCACATCGACCAGCGCAATCTGGTTGGCCCGGCCCAGCGCGATCACCGCAAGGCGCCCGCCGTCGGTAAAGCGGATGCCGCAGGGCATGACTTTGTAGCTTTGCGTTTCGGGCGAGGCGAACGACAATGTCGCGGTGACTTTGCGTGTTGCGACATCGATGATCTGAACCACTTGCCCGGTTTCGTCGGCGACCCACAAATCCCGTCCATCGGGGGTGAATTCGACATGGCGCGGGCGGTGTGCGGTGGGCGTCTGGTCGATCGCCTTGCGCGTGGCGATGTCGATCCAGGACACGAAATGCTGGTCTTCGCTCGTCACCACCAGCCATTTTCCGTCGGGGCTTTCGGTTACGCCCTCGGGTTCGCGCCCGACCGGCACTTGCCAGGCGACTTCGCCTTTGGCGAGGTCGATCGCGGTGACGGCGGCATCGTCCTCATTGGACACATAAAGCATGCGCCCGTCGCGCGAGGGCCAGAATTGTTCCGGGTCTTGCCCCGAAGGCAGCGAGGCGATCAACCGCCCGCTCTGCCGGTCGCGCACTTCGACCGCGTTGTCGGTGCCGACCGCGACAAGGACTTTGGTGCCATCGCGCGACAGGGCGATGCCGCGCGGGCGCTGCCCCACCGGCCAGGTCGCAACGACCTTGTCGGCGGCAAGGTCGATCACCGTGACGCTGTTACCGCGCTCGTTGGAGACATAGGCCGTGCCCGCGCCCCCACTCTGCGCAAGAGCCGCGCCCCCGACACCGAGCGCCAACACGCTGCTCAACACCATGCTGCAAACCGGGCGGAGCGAAAGGGTGCACAAAACGGACATGCCAATCGTTATCCACTTACCGGCCAGACGGGCATACCGTACTAAGGTACAATGGGTTAGTATATGGCCCGTGCAGTATCGCGGATAACAGCAAGCATGCGATGTCTGACGGCGGCGCCGCGCCCGGCCCCGGCGGCGCGCCCATGGAGGAACCTGAAATGATCCGCAAGTTTACGCCGCCCAAGTTGTCGTTTCGGGCGTCGGCGCGTCTGATTCTGGCCAGCGCCATGGCGGTTGCCACGATCGGCATCAGCAGCCAGTTGCTGGCCCACGGCAATGTCACGCCGCAGCCGGTCGATACCAGCGCCCTGCCCGACATTCAGCCCGATAACGACACCTGGCTGACGCACAATCCCTATCGCGGCAATGCCAAGGCAATCGAGATCGGCGAATCCGCATTTGCCCAGAATTGCGCACGGTGTCATGGGCTTGGCGCCATTTCCGGCGGGATCGCGCCCGATCTGCGCTATCTCGAACTCGGCGACAGCGGCGACGAATGGTTCGTGCAGCGCTATCACCACGGATCGAGCCATGACGGCAAAGTCTATATGCCGCCGATGGGCGAAATCCTCGGCCAAAAGGCCGGCTGGGCGATCCGCGCCTGGCTCGAAACCAAGCACACCGATGAGTGACATCCTTTCCCGTCGCGCGCTGCTCGGCGGCGCGCTGGCGCTGGGCGGCGCTTCGCTGCTGCCCGCGCGGGTTGCAGCGGCGCCGCTTGCCAAAGTGCGCGAAATCGGCGCCCTGCGCATCGCGGTCTATGCCGATAATCGCCCCTGGTCGTGGGACGATCACGGCACGGTGCGCGGAATCGATGCCGATCTCGGTCGCGCGCTGGCGACGAAGCTGGGCGTGCGCGCCGATGTCGTCGCCTTCATGCCCGGCGATGATCTCGGCGCCGATTTCCGCAACACGGTCTGGCGCGGCGGGCTGCTCGGGTTTCAGGTCTGCGACGTGATGCTCCATGTCCCGTTCGATCATGATCTGATGATGAAAAACGACCAGGTGGCGATCGTCGCGCCCTATTATCGCGAAGGTTTCGCCATGGTCTGCGGCAACGAACAGAGCGATTGCGAAATTCTGCCCCCGCAGCTTCACGGGCGCAGGCTCGCGGCAGAAACCGCGTCTGTATCCGACGCCTATCTGGTCGGCGGATTCGGCGGCCTGCTGCGCAGCAACGTGCATCATTATCAGGGCGGTTACGAAGCGGCCGAGGCCGTGGCCAAGGGCGATGCCGACGCCGCGCTTGCCACGCGGGCGCAAGTCGAATCCGTGCTGCACGACTATCCCGGCAAGGACTTGCATCGGCGCAAGGGGCCGATCCCGGCGATGGTTTCGCCCGGATGGGACATTGCCATGGCGGTCAAGGACAACAGCCGGACTCTGGGCGACGCGCTCGAAACGATCGTCGCCGACATGATCAGGAGCGGCGAGATGGCGTCGCTGTTTGGCGGCCACGGCGTCGAATGGCATGCGGCCATCGCTGCCTGATAGGTCTAAGGTTCAATTGCTGACCCCGTCACTTCGCATAGGGTCGGTCCATAAGGCGATCAGGGGGGCAGTCCCGCGCCTTGCGTCATCTTTAGCCGCAACATCAAGGGGGCGGCAAAGTCACAGGAGAGCTTGCATGAAATCGAGATTGAAGCGCGGCCTCGGCGGTCTGGCCCTCGGCAGCCTGACAATGACATGCGCGATTGCGCTCTCGGCACCGGCAATCGCCGCCGACGGCCCGACCAGCCAGGACATCCTCAACGACGCGCAATCGACCGGCGACGTGCTCAGCTATGGCATGGGGCCATGGGCACAGCGCTTCAGCCCGATGACGCAGCTCAATTCGGACAACGTCAAGGGGCTCGTGCCCGTGTTTGCCTCGTCGCTGGGCGGGGAAAAGCAGCGCGGCCAGGAATCGCAGCCGATCGTCTATGACGGCACGATCTATGTCACCGGCTCTTACTCACGCGTCTTTGCCTTTGATTCGCGCACCGGCGAAAAGAAGTGGGAATACGACGCGCGCCTGCCCGACGGAATCATGCCGTGCTGCGACGTGGTCAACCGGGGCGCTGCGATCCATGGCGACAAGATCATTTTCGCCACGCTCGATGCCCATCTGATCGCGCTCAATCGCCACACCGGCAAAGTCATCTGGAACAAGACCATCGCCGATTATCAGGCGGGCTATTCGGCCACCGCCGCGCCGATGATCGTCAAGGACATGGTGATCTACGGCAATTCCGGCGGCGAGTTCGGCATTGTCGGCCGCGCCGAAGCGCGCGATGTCAACACCGGCGAGCTGATCTGGTCGCGCCCCACGGTCGAAGGCAACATGGGCACGCTCCATGGCCAGGACAACGGGATCACCGGCAAGCTCAATGCCACCTGGCCCGGCGACATGTGGAAGACCGGCGGCGGCGCCACCTGGCTGGGCGGCACCTATGATCCGGGCACCAACCTGATCTACATGGGCACCGGCAATCCGGGCCCGTGGAACAGCAACATGCGCCCCGGCGACAATCTCTATACCGCCTCGACGCTGGCGATCGATCCCGATACCGGCACGATCAAGTGGCATTACCAGACCACCCCGCACGACGGCTGGGACTTTGACGGCGTCAACGAATTCATCCCGTTTGACGCGACGATCAACGGCAAGCCGATGAAGCTTGGCGCCAAGGCCGACCGCAACGGCTATTTCTTCGTGCTCGACCGGACCAACGGCAAGTTCGTCAGCGCCAACAAGTTCGTCATGCAGACGACCTGGGCCAATGGCTACAATCCCAAGACCGGGCGCCCCAACTTCATCGACGATAACCGTCCGGGCGCGCCCAACGGCGCCGAAAAGGGCAAGTCGGTGTTTGCCTCGCCCAGCTTCCTGGGCGGCAAGAACTGGATGCCGATGGCCTATTCGCAAGCGACCGGGCTGTTCTACATCCCGTCGAACGACTGGGGCATGGACATCTGGAACGAGCCGATCACCTATAAAAAGGGTGCGGCCTATCTCGGCGCGGAATTCACGATCAAGCCGATCGCGCCCGATCACATCGGCGCGCTGCGCGCGATGGACCCGACGACCGGCAAGATCGTGTGGGAATACAAGAACAAGGCCCCGCTGTGGGGCGGCGTGTTGACCACCGCCGGCAATCTCGTGTTCACCGGCACGCCCGAAGGCTATCTGAAGGCGTTTGACGCCAGGACGGGCCAGGAACTGTGGAAATTCCAGACCGGTTCGGGCGTCGTCGGCTCGCCGATCACCTGGGAACAGGACGGCGAACAATACGTCGCGGTCATGTCCGGCTGGGGCGGCGCGGTGCCGCTGTGGGGCGGCGAAGTTGCCAAGACATTCAAGGAAATCAGCCAGGGCGGTTCGCTCTGGGTGTTCAAACTGCCCAAGCACTAAAAAAGTCGCGCGCCCGCTCTCCCGACCGGGAGAGCGGGTAACGACGCACTTTTGCTGTCGCATCGTTTATCGCAAAAAACCGGTTCCCACTTTTTTGCACGATGCTTACGTGGAAACACAGGCTATGCTCAGCGCGTTCAACGACAGGATGACGGGCGTGCCGATGGAGCGGGTACTGATTGTCGACGATCATTCGCTGGTGCGCGACGGATTGCGCAGCCTGCTCGAAATCAGCTTTCCCGACTGCGATATTCTGGAGGCCGGTGCGCTGGCCGAGGCGGTAGCCGCGCTGCAGACCGCAGGCGAAGTGGACATGGTCCTGCTCGACCTCAACATTCCCGACGTCTCGCGCTTTTCCGGGCTCAATACGCTGCGCGATGCCTTTCCCAGCATTCCCGTGGTGATGGTTTCAGGCGCGCTGGACCGCAACACCGTGCGCGAGGCGCTGGCCGCAGGGGCCGCCGGGTTCATTCCCAAATCCTTGAAACGCAACGAGATCATCGAAGCGCTCAAGCAAGTGCTCGAAGGGGAGATCTATATCCCCAGCGTGCTCGATCAGGATAACGACGCCGCGCGCGAAGAAGCCTCGATCCTCGGCCGCATCGAAGCGCTGACCCCGCAACAGAAAGTCGTGCTGCGCCATCTCGTCAATGGCAAGCTCAACAAGCAGATCGCCTATGAACTCGATGTCTCGATGACCACGGTCAAGGCGCATGTCTCGGCGATCCTGCAAAAACTGAGCGCCTATTCGCGTACCCAGGCGGTGATCCTGGCGAACCGGGTCGGTTTTCACTGAACGTCGGACGCAATCAGCTCATCAACGTTCGCATCAGCGCGCGCAATTGCGCCGGTTTGACCGGCTTGTGCAACATGGCAAGGCCCGCGCCCTGCACTTTCGCTTTCACTTCTTCGCTGCGATCGGCGGAAATGATCAGCGCGGGCGTGCGCGTGCCCAGACGATCGCGCAGCGCAGCGATAGCGTCATCGCCCAATTGACCGTCATCGAGATGATAGTCGGCGATGATCAACGCCGGCGGCCATGACGCGGGCGGAGCCCCCCCCTGCGCGATCTGGCCCTGCGCGATCTGGCCCTGCGCAATCTGACCCTGCGCGATGCGGGCTGTCAGCGCGTCGAGCGAAGGCGCGGTCAGCACGCGATAGGACCAGCGTTCGAGCAGCGCCTCCATCCCCTGAAGAATGGCCGGATCGTTATCGAGGATCAACACGCTGCCGCCGCCACCGACGTCTTCGTGGCGTTCGCGGCCACGCGCCACCGGCGATGCTTCGCGCAAGCGCTCGCCCAGCGGCACCCACACCGCGAATTGCGACCCCTCGCCCGGCACGGATGACACTTCGACCCTGTGCCCCAGCGCTTCGCTGGCGCGCTTGACGATGGCGAGGCCGAGGCCGTTTCCGGCCGGGCCCCGATCATGCGAAAGGCGGCGGAATTCTTCAAAGATCGTGACGAAATGTTCAGGCGCGATCCCTCGCCCGGTATCGCTGACCGCGATCCGCGCAAAGCCGTCGTGCGCGGTGACTTCGACGACGACTTCGCCCTGGCGCGTATAGCGCAGCGCATTCGATACGAAATTCTGCAGGATGCGGCGCAGCATGCGCACGTCGGAGCGCACCCACAGCCCGCTGTCGGGAATGCGCAAATTCAGCCCCGCCTGTTTGGCAGGCGTGGCAAATTCGATGCGCAGCGCACCGAGCATGCGGTCGATTTCGATCGAGCCGATCTCGGGCTTGACCGCACCGGCATCGAGCCGCGAAATTTCAAACAACGCTTCCAGCAATTCCTCGACCGAATCCAGGGCAACCCCGGTCTGGCGCACGAGCGCCCGCGTCGGCAAAGCCAGCCGTCGCTCGCTCAACGCCGCGACAAACAGCCGCGCGGCGTTGAGCGGCTGCAGCAGGTCGTGGCTCGCCGCCGCCAGAAAGCTGGTCTTTGAGCGGTTGGCGACTTCGGCAGCGGTCTTGGCCGCGAGCAACTGTCCCTCGACCACACGACGCTCGGCCACTTCGGCCTCAAGCGCGCGGGTGCGTTCGGCAACCCGCCGTTCGAGCGTTTCGGCCGCCTCGCGCAAAGTGCGTTCGTAAAGCGCGCGATCAGTCACATCGTCAAAGCTGTAGGCCATGCCCCCCGACTGGATCGGAGTGGAACGGATCTCGACCACCCGATCGCCCAGCCGCCCCGTCGCCGCGCGGCGGTCCCCCGGCCCGGCACGCCAGCACAGGATGTCTTCATCGAGCCCCATCGCGCTGCAATGCGTGACCAGTCCGTCGTGCAGCGCAATCGCGCCGTGATCGTCCGTCGGCAGCCCCAAAAGGAGCGCAAGCCCGCCGTTATAAACCTGAAGCGCGCCTTCACGGTCATAGAGGCACACGCCCTCTGACAGGGTATCGAGCGTTGCCTGAAGCGCGAGGTTGTGTTCGGCCAATTGGCGGGCATGCTGGCGCGCTTCTTCGACTTTGACCCCGGTAATGTCGGTATAGATCCCGACAACGCCGCCTTCCGAGGTGCGCATCTCGTTGATCTGAAACCAGCGACCGTCGGCCAGCGCCTGAATATGTATGCCGCGCGCATGGGTATGCCGCGCGAGCCGCTCTGCCACCCAGCGATCGGGCGACACCATCGAACCGATCGTGCGCCGCCCGCGCGCGACGGCCTGCGCCAGCTCGCTGAAGCGCGCATCGTCGTCGAGATCGGCGAGTTCGGGCCATAGCTTGCGAAACGCGGTGTTCGACATGACCAGCCGGTCGTCGGCATCATAGAGCGCAAACCCGTCGGTCAGCGATTCGATCGCATCGCGCAAACGCGTGCGCATCGATTCCGCCGCGCTGTGGGCCTCGGCAATATCGGCATTGGCGCGCGACAATTGTGCAAGCGCCGCTTCGAGTGCCATCGTCCGGTCGCGCACCAGCGCTTCGAGCGTGATCGCGGTCTCGAACATCGAAAAGGCACTGCCCTCAAAGGAACTCGCCCGCTCGACCCGATCGATCAGCGCGGCATTGATCACTTCAAGCTGTTCGACCCGCGCCTTGAGCGCGGTCACCTCATCCGTTGCGGAAAGCAGGCCGGCGGGCGCGCTCATCGTCCGATGGCGAGCCCGCTCAGCGTCTGGTTGATATGCGCGGCACGAAACTGTTCGCCATAGGTGTTGAACCCGACGACCCCGCGTCGGCTGTAAAGTTGCGACACGGCGCCCGACAACTGCCGACTTTCGGCATCGATGCGGTTGAGCACGCAATCGAACGCGATGACATGATCGATCCCGCCGACATCGCTGTCGATCTGGTCGAACAGCGTTTCCAACTGGCTCAGCCGATCGAGCGGCTGCCCCACGGTCAGCACCACGCCGCTGTCGATCGCGCAATAGAAGGTCAGGCTGCCATCGGGATTGACCGACTGGATCGCGCGCACATAATGGCCGCCGCCGGCGCGGACCATCGGCGGATGCGCCGCGAAAAAGGCGGAATTCAGCGGCTCGCCGACAAAACCCGGCGACGTGCCACCGGCGACGCGGCGGTATTCGTCTGCGGCAGGGCGGGCATTGATTTCATGGACGACGCGGGCATTGGGATCGGCCGCAGTCACCACCATCTTTTCCGCGCCGGGCACATAATGCTGCGCGCTGAACGCATGCAAGGGGCGGCGGCTGGCCAGCATGACCACCACCGCCGCATCGGTCAGGAAGCGGTCGCCGACAAGAATCCCGGTTTCGCGAAACAGCATGCCATCGCCCGAAGATCCGCCGACCAGCAGAGTCTGGCCCAGCGCTTCCTGCACGGTCATCGCCAGCAATTCCTCGCGATGCGACAGGCCGTCGACCAGGAACAGCGCGGCCTGATTGGCAAAGCCGTCGACCGCCAGCGCATCGCGATTGATCAGGCCCGCCATGGCGCGAATGGCGCGCGCCCCGCTTGCCGGGTCGAAATGGTCGAGATCGTCGAAGCAATGCACCGCCATGCGAAAGCTTTCCGCCGGAAAGCCGATGAACACGACGCAATCCTCGTCATAGCCGCGATCGCTGAGTTCGCCCGCACTCGTGCAGCCCACCAAGGGCACATCCCCGACCGCGCGCGCAATCGCACCGGCAAGCGGCTGTCGAACAAAACGATGCGAACAGAATACGATAGCGCCCGCGAGTGCGCGCCCGTCCAGCCCTCGGGCCAGATCACGAGCCACCGCATCCGCATCACCGCAGCGCGACGTTATGACGATCAGATCGTCGTCCACGCAGGACTTTGCCAAGCTATCCTCTCCCGCAGCTTGCGACTTGTTGCCGCCTTGATCGCCCCTGCCCGCTCTTTGGCGGATTGCATCATGGGCGATGCCAGCCTTAGCCCCGGAAAACGCCGCTTGATAGGCCAGGCGGACAAATGCCTATGTCAGGCTGTCTCGGCAATGGAACAGCGGGCTCTGGGGAACGGGAACAGTGCGCTCAGGCGTCCGATCCGCGCGGCGGCTCTCCCGCGCTGACAAGAAGGTCGACTTCGGCATCGTCGAACAGGCGCGCGCGGGCGATAAAGCGCATGTCTTCGCTCGTTTCCAGACTCATCCCCGCCGCGCGCCCCGGCGCGGCATCGAGGACCAATTGGCTGTAACGCCAACAGGCAAACTGCGCCTCGCCGATCCAGACCGGCGTATCACCCGCAATGCACCCCAGCAGGACATCACCCGCGCCAACGCGAAATTCACCACGCAGGAAACACATCGGCGCCGATCCGTCGCAACATCCGCTAGACTGATGCAACATGATCGGCCCATGCCGCGCAATCAGCGCAGCAATCAGCGCCTCGGCCGCCGGCGTCGCAACGACGCGCGGCGGCGCGAGGGTCCGGTCCGGCTCAGCCAACCGCACCGACCAGCACCGTGACCCCGCCATCGGCAAAGTTGGCAATGTCGGCAGTCGTCGCCTGACCTTCGGGCGATCCGAGCGAGGCAGCCATGGCCGCAGCATCGGTAAAGAACAGTTGCGCCACGCGGTAATACGCCGGTTTTGACCCATCGGGCCCGGGCAGCCCCTTGATCAGCACCGCGCGGTCGATGCCCTTGACTTTACCGACCAGCGGCATGTGCGTCTGTTCGTAATAGGCTTCGAACGCCGCCGGATCGCTGGGTTCGTTATAGAGCACGGTCACCACGACCGCACCGGTTGCATCAGACATCGTTTTCTCCCGACAGGCTTGGCGGCGCGAAACGGGCCTTCCCCCGATCCGCGCCGCATGGGGATCAGAAGAACCCGAGCTTTTTCGGGCTGTAGCTGACCAGCATGTTCTTCGTCTGCTGATAATGGTCAAGCATCATCTTGTGCGTTTCGCGCCCGATGCCCGATTGCTTGTACCCGCCGAACGCGGCGTGGGCGGGATAGGCATGATAGCAATTGGTCCACACCCGCCCGGCCTGGATCGCCCGGCCAAAGCGATAGCAGGTGTTGGCGTCGCGGCTCCACACCCCGGCGCCAAGGCCAAAGGCCGTGTCGTTGGCGATGGCCAGCGCTTCTTCCTCGGTGCGGAAAGTGGTCACCGAGAGGACGGGACCAAAGATTTCCTCCTGGAAAATCCGCATCTTGTTGTGCCCCTTGAGCACGGTCGGGGTAACGTAATAGCCCTCGGCCAGATCGCCGCCATGGACCGCGCGCGCGCCGCCGGTCAGCACTTGCGCACCTTCACCGCGCCCGATGTCGATATACGAGAGGATCTTTTGCAGCTGCTCGTTCGAAGCCTGCGCGCCGATCATCGTCGAGGGATCGAGCGGATTGCCCATCTTGATCGCCTCGACCCGCGCGATGGCCCGCTCCATAAAGCGGTCATAGATCGATTCATGGATCAGCGCGCGGCTCGGGCACGTGCAGACTTCGCCCTGGTTGAGCGCGAACATGGCAAAGCCTTCGAGCGCCTTGTCGAAGAAATCGTCGTCATGCGCGGCGACGTCGGCAAAGAAGATGTTCGGGCTCTTGCCGCCCAGTTCCAGCGTCACCGGAATGAGATTTTCGCTGGCATATTGCATGATCAGCCGACCGGTCGAGGTTTCGCCGGTAAATGCGATCTTGGCAATGCGCTTGCTGGTGGCAAGCGGCTTGCCCGCTTCGAGGCCAAAGCCGTTGACGATGTTGAGCACGCCTTCAGGCAGAATGTCGGCAATCAGTTCGGCCAGCACGAGGATCGACATCGGCGTCTGTTCGGCGGGCTTGAGCACGACACAGTTGCCCGCCGCAATCGCCGGAGCCAGCTTCCACGCGGCCATCAGGATCGGAAAGTTCCACGGAATGATCTGCCCGACAACGCCGAGCGGTTCGTGAAAGTGATAACCGACGGTATCGACATCGATTTCCGAAATCGAGCCTTCCTGCGCGCGGATGCAGCCGGCGAAATAGCGGAAATGGTCGATCGCGAGCGGAATGTCGGCGGCCATGGTTTCACGGATCGGCTTGCCGTTGTCGATCGTTTCGACCAGCGCGAGCAGATCGAGATTGGCCTCCAGCCGGTCGGCAATCCGCAACATGACATTCGAGCGTTCGCCGGGCGCGGTGCTGCCCCATCCGGGGCTCGCCTTGTGCGCAGCATCGAGCGCGGCCTCGATGTCTTCGGCCGTACCGCGCGCCACCTGACACACCGGCTTTCCGGTCACGGGCGACAGATTGTCAAAATATTGCCCGCGCACCGGGGCGACCCAGCGACCGCCGATGAAATGGTCAAAGCGCTCCTTGATCAGCGACTTGCCGGCGAACTTGGCCAAGGCCTCTTGCAGCATCGAACTCTCCTGAACCATGCGCCGTCGCAGCATTCCCGACGGGCGCGATACACCACGCCAATTTGCGCGGGCCCACTGCAGGCGCCAATTGTACCTTGGAACGAGGGCGATCAGGACGATTGCGGAGTGACACCGACGAGCGCGCGGCCCGCGTCGTGCCAGCCGTCGATCCCTTCGGGCAGCCAAAAGACACCCGCCACGCCCGCGCGGGCCAATCGCCGCGCGGCATTCCAGCTCATCCAGCAATCGGCGCGGCAAAACACCACGATCGGCCCATGCGGATGATCGCGCCGCCATGCCGCGACATGCTCCGCCAGCGCGCGCCACAACGCGGGATCGACCGGCACGCGTCCGGTTTCGGGGAACCACAAGGCGCCCGGAATCGTCTCGTGCGGCTCGGCCAGAGACCAGTGACCATCGGCATCGCGCACCGCACCTTCGGCAGGCAGGACATCGAGGAACAGGCCATCCGCGCCCAACGCCAGCGCCGTCGCCATGGCCATGCGCGCCGCCGGGTCCGGCAACCGGTCGATCACGGCGCGATAGCGCGCGCAGCGATAGCCCTCAGCATCGAACAGCGCGTCCCGGGCGCACGCATCCCGCGCAAGGACAGCCAGCAGGGCCGCCCCCGCGATGACGGCACGTCGGCTCAGCCCGGTCTTGTGCAAATCGCTCATGCCTTCTCCCTTGGACCTATTTTACAAGGTCGCGACACAGTCTACATAGGCTCTTGGTATGAGAGGATGGAAAACAGGCTCGGCGCTGATCGCGCTCCTGGCGGGTGTCGCGCATGCGGCCACCCCGCCCGATCCGCTGCATTCCCCGATGTGGGACATGCAGGCCGAACGGCTGTTTGGCCACGACACCGTCACCTTCGATCCGCGCGTGCGGATGTCCGTGCCGATGCTGGCGGAAAACCAGCATGTCTTTCCCCTGACGCTCGACGCGCGCGCCCTGCCCCATGTCCGGCGCATCGTCGTGCTGGTCGATCTCGATCCGATTCCGGTGCCGATCGATTTCGCGCCGGGCAAGGCCGCGCCCTGGCTGGCCTTGCGCATCAAGCTCGATCAGCGCACGCCGGTTCGCGTCGCCGCGCAAACCGATGATGGCGTCTGGCATGTCACCGGGGTCTGGGTCGATGCGGCAGGCGGCGGCTGCTCGGCCCCGCCCGCCAGCCGCGCGCGCGGCGATTGGGCCGATCATCTGGGCGAAGTGCGCGGCGCGGTCTGGCATACGGCAGAGGCGACCCGGCTGCGTTTTTCGGTGCGTCATCCGATGGATACCGGGCTGGTCGACAATATCCCCGCCTACAATCTCGAAACCGTGCGCATTACCGCAGGCGGCGAAGACATCGCGCGCTTGACCGTGTCGGGCTCTGTCTCGGAAGATCCGGCGTTCACGCTGCTGCTGCCCGCGAACGAGATGCGACCGATCGCGATCGCCATGCGCGACAGCAACGGGCGTGAATTTTCAGGCCGCCTGCCATGACGCTGTGGTCGCGGCGGCATGCCCTGGGCGCGCTGGGCGCCGCCGCACTGTGCGGAACCGCGCGCGCAGAACGCTTTGCCGGGCATTACCAACCGCAGGCAGACCTGCTGGCCGACGGCGTCTGGGTGGTGCGCGGCAGCGATGCGCCGATCGGCTTCGACAATGGCGGGGCGATTGCCAACAGCGTCATTCTGGCAAGCGAAGCCGGGCCGATCCTGTTCGATTGCGGCCCCTCGCAACGCTATGGCGCGGACCTGTCCGCGCTGGCGCGGCGCCTGACCGGAAAAGCGCCCGCACTCGTCCTGATCAGTCATCTTCACCCCGATCACGCGCTGGGTGCCTCTGCATTCGATCCCGCGCTGGTCGGCGCCTTGCCCGGCACGATTGCAGACATCGAACGCGACGAGCCCGGCATGTCGGATGCGATGTTCCGCATGCTCGCCGACTGGATGCGCGATACGCGGCTGGTCCTGCCGGGGCGGCGCCTCGCGCCCGGCGCGCTGACGATCGGCGGGCGGCGCCTGACGCTTTATGCCATGCGCGGACACAGCGGCTGCGACCTGGTGGTCAAGGATGAGCAAAGCGGCGTGTTGCTCGCCGGAGATCTGGTGTTTCATGACCGTGCGCCTGCGACGCCGCATGCCGACCTCGCGCAATGGCGCGCCTCGCTCGATCAGCTCAGCGCCATTCCACACGGTTTGTTGGTGCCGGGGCACGGCCCGGTCGATCGCGACGGCAGCGCGATTGCCCAGACGCGCGACTGGCTGACCTGGCTCGATGGCGCGCTGCATCAGGCGGCGGCGCAAGGGCTCGACATGACCGAGGCGGGCGACATGCCGATCCCGGCGCGGTTCGCCGCGATGGCCGCCGCGCGCTATGAACTGCAACGCAGCGTCAGCCATTTCTATCCGGCCATCGAAGCCGCCCTGCTGCCGCGTATCGACGGATAATCCGGCCCATTGCGCGATCAATGCCTGCCGAGCAACCGGTGCTTCATGCGGTGCAGACCCCACCACATGCCACCTGTCACCACCGGGACCAGACCGCCGATCCACAGCGCCGCATCGATCCGGGGATTGGCATGTTCGGCCGCCTTGAGCATAGTGCCGATCAGGCCGATGCCGTAATAGCTCAGCGCCACCACCGACAGCCCCTCGACCAGTTGTTGCAGGCGCAATTGCAGGCTTGATGAACGTTCCATCGATTCGAGCAGGCGCGCATTCTGGTTTTCGATCCGCGTCTCGATCCGCGTGCGCAACAAAGCGGCAAACCGGTCGGCGCGCTGCGACAGTTCGTCGACCCTCCGGACATGCGCCGAACACGTGCGCACCGCGGGCAAAAGGCGCCGCTGCGTAAAATCGGTCAGCGAGGGATAGCCCGCAATCGCGCGCGGCGCGCAATCGTCGAGCCGTTCCTCCACCAGCCGCGCATAGGCCTGGGTCGCGCTCATCCGAAACCCGCCGCGCGTCGACAGCGCCATCAGATCGAGCGACAGCGCCGAAACATGATCGAGCAGCATGTCGTCGGTTACATCGGGCCGCGCCACTTCATTCGCCAGTTCGCTGAGCGCCTGCTCGATCCCCCCGAGTTCGCCCCAGGCCGCTTGCGCCACCGGCAGCCCCATCAGCGCCAGATTGCGATAATTGCCCAATTCCTGCAACCGCTGCACCAGCCGCGACAGATCCCCCGGCGCAAGGTCGGGCGCGGCAATCAGCAAATGGCCAAAGCCCCCCGCGCCAATGCGGAAATCCGACCAGATCCGGACCCGACCGATCGCCTGATCACCCAGGTGGCAACTGACCATGTCGCTGTCGACGAAGCCGATGGTCGGCAGCATCGCCTCGGCCTCGGCCTCGCTGCCGACAATCGCGATCCGCGTTGCGCGCAAGGTCTCGCCCGGAAACGCCGCCGCCCAGTCGAGCGCCGGATGCCTGTCGAAATCCGGCCCAATCGCGAGAGAATCGACAAACAGCGTCAACCCGCTGGCTTCGCTATGGGCTTCCCACACGAACGGCACACCGGCGATCACGCCCTGGCAATGGCGCGGATTATCCGAAGGTTCGAGCGTCGCAACCCCATTGCCCAACACCGCGCGCTCCGCGAGGCGCGTCGGTTCATCGACCAGTCGCAACACCTGAATCACCACCATCGGCGCACGCAGCGCCGGCCAGCGACGCAAATGCATCTCGCCCACCACCTGCCGACGCAACGGATGTTCTCGGAAACCCATTTCACACCCCCTCACCGTGCCGCCAAACAAGGACACAAACCCGCGCCGCCCGCAATGGTGCTTTCGACCAGTATCAGCGAAAAACCGCACCGCCGCGGGCGAGGGGGCACTGTCGGCAGAGCGCCGTCGCAATATTGGCTCACCTCAGTTTGCGAGGACGCCACATTCCTGACCAACAACTGCGTTCAATCGAGCGCTGGCAGCCCACAACGCTTCAAGAAGCCGAATGTCCCGTCATAAAAACAGCCTGGCCGCGTCCAATCGTCTGCATCACCGTCTGGAACGACGATAATCATCCCTTGCCGCGCGCGCGTCAGGATCACGCGGTAGGCATTTTTCAAATAGAGCCGCCGATTCATTTCTCTCACTGACTGCCACTTACGACCTTTGAAAGCTTGGCAAACCCACTCATCGCCATTGTGATGGAAATCGCCATCCCAACACACGCCCATCCAATCGAGTTCCAGTCCCTGGACGTCGAATTCACTCGCAACTTCTTCCAGATAAAAGGAAGAGCGCACGTCCATAGCATCATTGAGAAACCAATTGGGTGGATCGATCGCGGCTTTGACGTAAACCCCGATCGGCCGAAGGCGCTGTGCGCCAGATGATGCGACTAAGCCAAAGCGCTCTGTGCCGCGCGCTTGTTGACGTAGCCACGCCCGCGCCACGCCCAGCTCCCGGGTCAGATAGATCGGGTAGGTTTCACGGATCTGATCATACGCCGATCGTGCGGCATCGGGATCATTGTCTACGATGTAACCAACAAAATCGGACAAAGCTTCTGCGCGAAAGGAGCGCATCGACACCGCGAGGTGTAAATGCACATCTTGACGTACGCGCGATGAAGCCAGGAATTGGCGGACATCAGTCCCCGCACTATAATCCGGAAGCGTAATGCGCGGCGAAACATGCACGGTCCAATGCGGAAAGCGGGCCTCAATGGCATGAATCCACTCTGAAATTCCAGCTTCGCCCGTGTTAATCTCTTGCCCGCCACCAACCAAGCAAACGATCGCACACCAATCCGGATGCCGATCCATGACGCTGATGAGAAACTCGGGCTCTGACACATCAAAATCTGACTGTCCGCGCTTGCGCTGCATGAACGAAGACGCCTGCTCACGCGTCCACGCTCGCTGAGCTTCATCGAACACCACAACTTTTTCTGTAGGTACGTCGGCATTGCCAACGTAGTGATCACGAAAATGATGGATGTTCTGGACAAAACTGCGCACGGCACGTTCTGCTTGGGCCTTTGAAACGCCTTCGCGGACAGCTTTATCGCGCGCCAGTGCTTCGCGCAGCACATCCACCAAAGGCCCATTGCCCGAAAGAAACACGGCATGTTCGTCCAAATGTTCTTCAGATCGCCGGGTAGCGATATTGAGTCCCGCTAACGTTTTTCCAGAGCCAGGAACGCCAGTGACAAAACAAATCGCCTTTTGCCCCAAGCTCCGCGCCTTGTCGATCACCGCGCTTACGCTGGCACTGGTCTCTTGCAGATTCTTCGCGCTGGCGTCGGAACGGGCAATATCGACAACACTATGCGTGCGATACAGCGTTTGAGCTGCCTCGATAATCGTGGGGGTTGGCTTGTACCCCGCATCCAACCAACCCTGTTCGTCAATCGCCGCAAACGCTTGGCCCTCCAAAACATCGCGCACAAGGTGCTCAATGCCCGCTGCATTCGTCCGTAGCGGGGCTGCTACCATGTCATCTGCGAATTCAAGTCGCTGACGCTCCGACGACAACGCATTCGTGGCGATCAAAACCGGCGCAATCGGCAATAAGTGGCTGCCTTCATGGAAATTCTTGAGATCGAGCGCATAGTCCTCGACTTGAGCCAGAGCCTCGCGCCCATAGTCTTGCGCACCAACTTTGAACTCGAGAACAAAAACCACCCCGCCAATCAGAGCGACCGCATCGGCGCGTTTACCCATGCGCGGAACGTAACACTCCAAAAGTAGCGTTCCAGCGAACGTCGACAATGCGTACTTCAAAATATTTATTTGCTCAGACCATGCAAAGCGTTGCTGTATATCAAGAGCATGATGGTGATGGCTAGTTAGAACGCCCAATATTCGATCATCATTATCGGCGCAAAACTGAGCGATGGGAGCTAGATAATATGCCTTCACACTCATCGCTCACGTATCCCTGGCTTGACCGCAGCCAACGTCACCTTTGTCAGGCATGGGATGCAGGAAATTAGTCGATCCGGAAGAATACGTTAATCCGGTTATGAACTCTACCAGCAAGTTGCACTCCCGACAAACGCCTTACACAGAGTCGCGCTCGCTTTCGGAGCGCAGACGGCATAGTGAGCCCAGCGATGACCTATGATCCGCAACGCGCGCTGGAATTGCTTCGGATCGGCTCCGGTCGGGCCGATGCGACGTTTCGCGACGGGCAGGAAGACGCGATCCGGCATGTTGTCGAAGGGCGCGGGCGGCTGTTGGTCGTGCAAAAGACCGGGTGGGGCAAAAGTTTCGTCTATTTCATTGCCACGAAATTGCTGCGCAAGGCGGGCAGTGGCCCGGCGCTGTTGATTTCGCCGTTGCTGTCGCTGATGCGGAACCAGATTGCCGCAGCCGAACGCATGGGCGTTCGCGCCGCCACGATCAATTCGGACAATGTCGACGAATGGCGCGATGTCGAGGCCCGGCTGGCAAGCGGCGATATCGACATCCTGCTGATTTCGCCAGAGCGACTGGCTAACGAGCGGTTCCGCGCGCATGTTCTGGCCGGGATGGCCGCGCGCATCGCCATGCTGGTCATCGACGAGGCGCATTGCATTTCCGACTGGGGCCACGATTTTCGCCCGCATTACCGCCTGCTCGAACGGATCGTCAAAACGCTTCCGCCCAATTTGCGCCTGCTCGCCACGACAGCGACCGCGAATGACCGCGTGATGGGCGATCTTGCCGATGTGCTCGGGCCAAACCTTGCCGTTTCACGCGGCGACCTGAACCGGGCCTCGCTTTCGCTGCAGACGATCCGCCTGCCGAGCCAGGCCGAGCGTCTTGCCTGGCTGGCCGAACGCCTGGCCACGCTGCCGGGGCACGGGATCATCTATACGTTGACCGTGCGCGATGCCCATCTGGTCGCCGACTGGCTCAAGACCCGGGGCTTTGCCGTCGAGGCCTATACCGGACAATCGGGCGCACTTCGCGAAGACCTCGAAGACGCGCTGATCGCCAATCGGGTCAAGGCGCTGGTGGCCACGACCGCGCTGGGCATGGGCTATGACAAGCCCGATCTGGCCTTTGTCATCCATTACCAGATGCCGGGCTCGGTGGTCGCCTATTACCAGCAAGTCGGACGCGCCGGGCGCGCGCTGCCTGCAGCCTATGGCGTGCTGCTCAGCGGTCAGGAAGAAGCGGACATCAACGCCTGGTTCATCCGCAGCGCCTTTCCCACGCGCGCCGAAGTCGCCGAAGTGCTGCACGCGCTTGAGCAAGCGGACAATGGTCTGTCGATCCCCGAACTGCTTGGCCGCGTCAATCTGAGCATGGGGCGCATCGACAAGACGATCGCCCTGCTTGCGCTCGAATCGCCCGCGCCGATCGCCAAGCAGGGCACCCGGTGGCAATTGACCGCAGCCGAACTGAGCGACGGATTCTGGGCGCGCGCCGAACGGCTGACGCAATTGCGGCATGATGAAAACCGGCAGATGCAGGACTATGTCGCCCTGGCCTT
Source organism: Novosphingobium sp. Fuku2-ISO-50 (assembly GCF_001519055.1). Taxonomy (GTDB): domain Bacteria; phylum Pseudomonadota; class Alphaproteobacteria; order Sphingomonadales; family Sphingomonadaceae; genus Novosphingobium. The sequence goes on from NZ_KQ954288.1 coordinate 21,890, forward strand.
TGGCGAACACATGGGCTTTCTGATCCGCGCGCTCGATGGCGATCCCGGCCTGGTCACCGCGCCGACGCTCCCGCCGCTGCCGACCGCGATCAGCGCCGCCATCACGCAGGATGCCATCGCCTTTTTGCGCCGGACCAGCCTGCCGGTCGAGCCGCGCAAGAAATGGCCGGTCGGCGGCATGCCGCAATACCGCATCAACGGAGCGATTGCCGCAGGGCGACAGGCGATGCCGGGAAAAGCCCTGTGCTTTTGGGGCGATGCCGGTTGGGGCAGCCTTGTCCGCCAAGGCAAAATTCATGACGCCCGGTTTGCCGATGATCTGGTTCAGGCCTGTGCGACGATGATCCGCGAATGGAACCCCCAGCCCCGGCCAAGCTGGGTGACCTGCGTTCCATCGCTGCGCCATCCCGTCCTCGTTCCCGATTTTGCCGCGCGGCTGGCGGCGGCACTGGGCCTGCCGTTTCATCCGGCCATCGTCAGGACCGATCCCAGGCCCGAACAGAAGACCATGGCCAACAGCACGCAACAGGCGCGCAACCTCGACGGTTCGCTCGCGCTCGCAGGGCCTCCGCTGCCGGGCGGGCCGGTCATCCTGATCGACGATCTGGTCGATTCCCGCTGGACTTTGACCGTCGCCGCCTGGCTGTTGCGTCAGGGCGGCAGCGGCGCGGTCTGGCCCGTGGCGCTCGCGCAGACGGGACATGATCAATGACCGGCGCATTGTCCCCCAATACCCAGGCCATCCTGCTGCTCACCGCCCCGCTGATGCTTGGGCGCAGCAAATCGTCATCGGACCTGCTGACACCCGGAGAATACAATCGCCTCGCCCGTCATTTGCGCGATCTGCAACGCCAGCCCGCGGACCTCATCGCGCCCGACGCGGCGGACCTGCTGCGGGCCTGCCGTGCGGTGATCGACGAAGCGCGCCTGCGACGCCTTTTGGAGCGCGGCTTTCTGCTCGGGCAGGTTGTCGAGCATTGGCAAGCCCGCGCCATCTGGGTGATCAGCCGCGCCGATCCGGAATATCCCCGGCGGCTGAAAGCGCGTCTGCGCGAGGATGCCCCGACCATCCTCTATGGCTGCGGCAACAAGGCGCTGATCGAAACGGGCGGGCTGGCCGTGGTCGGATCGCGCCATGTGGACGAGGCCTTGATCGGCTATACGACGGCGGTCGGCGGGCTGGCGGCGGGCGCCGAGCGGACGATCGTTTCGGGGGGGGCCAAAGGGATCGATCAGGCCGCGATGCACGGCGCGCTCGAAGCCGGTGGCAGGGCGCTTGGCATTCTGGCCGACAGTCTGGAAAAAACGGCCATGAACCGCGCCTGTCGCGGCCCCTTGCGCGAAGGGCGCCTGCTGCTGCTGTCACCTTATGACCCGAGCGCCGGATTCGCCGTCGGCAACGCCATGCAGCGCAACAAGCTGATCTATGCGCTGGCCGATGCAGCGCTGGTGATCAGTGCCGATCCGAACAAGGGCGGCACCTGGGCCGGCGCCGTGGAGCAGCTTGACACGTTGCGGTTCGTGCCCGTCTTTGCGCGCTCGACGGGTGCGCCATCGCCCGGCCTCGACGCCTTGTGCGGCAAAGGCGCAATGGCCTGGCCAGACCCGCAAGACAGCGACGCGCTAAACGCGGTTTTCGCCGTGACACAGCCCGCGCCCGCATCGTCGGGCCAGACCGATCTGCCGCTCCTTTTCCGCGACTGACTCTGTTCAGCGCAGCTTGGCCCCGTTCAGCGCAGCTTCGCTATGCCCAATTGATCGGCCTTGGCACGGTCTTTGACGGATTCCTCACTGCGCGTCAGGGCCTTGGCAATCGCCTTGAGCGCCATGCCCTTCTTCGCCAAAGCATGCAGCTTCTGGATCTCGTCGGCAGTCCAGGGCTGCCGATGTCTTTCGAACGGTTTGGTCATCGCCGGAACCTAGCCCACGTGGGGGATCTTTTCCAGCGCAGCCATGGGCATTCCGACAGGGAGCTTGCCGCGCAGTGCAAAAGTTCACCTGGCATCACGGGCAACTTGGTGCCAGGTAAAACCTCGTGAATCAGCAACGCCACCCCCGCCTTCAGAGCCAACGCGCCGCAACGCGCCTGTCGCCATGCTCACAAATCTGAGTTTTGCAGGTGGGTTCGTCATGGGCCTGGTCAGCAGCCTGCATTGCATCGGCATGTGCGGCGGCATCTCGACCGCCATCGTCCTGTCGCTGGATCCGGACAAGGGCCTGGCGCGCCGGATCGAATTGACAGCCAGTGCCCAGGCCGGTCGGGTGTTGTCCTATACGCTGGCCGGTTGCCTGGTCGGCGCGCTGGGGGCGGGCGCGCTGGGGCATCTCGATCACCCGTTGCTGTACCGCGTGTTGCGATCGGCGGCGGCGCTGGCGCTGGGCTGGATGGGCCTGTCGATGACCGGGCTGGCGCCGCGCATCCGGCCGCTCGACAACGCCTTCCTCGCCATTTCGGAAAACATGGGCAAGCTGCAGCGCCGATTGCCCTTCGGATCGCGGTCGGCGGCCTTGCTGTCGGGCATGGCGTGGGGATTCGTGCCTTGCGGCATGGTCTATGGCGCGCTGTTTTTTGCGATGGCAACCGGCTCGCCCCTCGCCGCCGCCCGGCTCATGGCGGGATTCGGCCTTGGCACGGTCCCCCTGCTCGCCGTCGGGACCATCGCCGCCGGATCGCTGCGCCCCCTGGCCCGGCATCCGGGCATCCAGATCGCCGCCGGCCTCCTGCTGGTGGCCCTTGCCGCATCGACAGCGATGATTCGGCCCGAAACCATCGCCGCGATGTGCGGTATTTGATGCATGCACCTTCAGGCGGCGGGCGATTGACACTAGCCCAGCGCCCTGCGGTTGATATCACCAGGATATTGCCGGGTGTCCGGGCTATCGGTGCGTGGATTTTCGCGCGCTTTGCCGCTAGCGGTGTCTGTTCCTCTATCCAGGGAAGTTTCAAGCGATGAACAACAATGACCTTGCCGATACCATTGCGGCCGCACACGGGCTGACCAAGGCCGATGCGCGCAAGCTCGTCGACAGCGTGTTTGCCGAGATTGCCGAAGCAGCAGCCAAAGGCGATGAAATCAGCCTGAACGGCTTCGGCAAGTTCAAGGTGAAGGCGACCGAGGCCCGCGAAGGTCGCAATCCGTCGACCGGGGCGACCATCCAGATTGCGGCTTCGAAGAAGCTGACATTCGCGCCCGCCAAGGCCGTGAAGGACAAATTGAACGGCTAATCCGACAGAAGCGCCCTGCCTGCTGCAGGGCGCTTCTGGACCAGGGCCTTTGCCAGCACGCTGCGCGACGCCGAAGTCCGCATCGGTATGGATGGCCAAGAGCGCTGGATGGACGCCATCTTCATCGAGCGCCTCTGGCGATCCCCGAAGTACGATTGCGCCTGTCTCCCTGCCTTCGAGACCGGATCGGGCAATCAGAAGGCGGGACCGCCTCATTCCCCATCGGGAGATGCCGGCAAATCGCGTCCATGCGCGACCGGCAGATGCCATCCCCGGCGGATCGCCATCACCCGCAGACCAAAGCAGACCAGTCCTCCCGCAAGTGCGATGATGACGACGGGAAGGTGCAGCCGGCTGCCGCCCACCACGACCGCCGCGCCGGCCAGAGCCGCAACCGCATAAAGATCCGAACGAAGCACGGCCGGAACTTCAGCGAGAAGCACGTCGCGCGCAACACCGCCGCCAATGCCGGTCAACATCCCCAGCAGCGCAGCCATGACCGGGCTCAAGCCATATGACATCGCCTTCTCCGTCCCCGCGACGGCGAACAGGGCCAAGCCTGCAGCATCGAGCATGCGAACCGGATTGCGCAATTTCTCGATCACCGACGACCAGAAGAAACACAGCACACCCGCCGATATCGATACCGCAAGATAGCGCCAATCCTTCAGCGCGGCGGGCGGCACGGCGCCGATCAGCAAATCGCGCGTGATCCCGCCAAAAGTGGCGGCCGCAAAGGACAGGACAAGAATACCGAAGATATCGAGCCGCCGCCTCACACCGGCCATCGCCCCGCTGAGCGCAAAGGCGAATGTGCCCCCAAGGTCCAGGGCGGTAACCAACGTTCCCAATAGCTCACGCGCAGCCGGGGCCTCAATCGTCATCGGAAGAAAGTCCAAAACGCGTCATGCGGCCGCGTTCCATGCCGGCGACCGTTGCGTAACAGGCCCGCGACGCCGGTTTTGCCGATGCCGCGTCAAGAGGCCAGCCTGAGAAATGCTCATGGAACATGCCCCTGCTGTTTACGCGTCCTTCGGCAGAGTCGATACCACTCTGGCGACGAACGTGTGAAACGCCTCCATATAATGCCGCAGAAACGTTTCGGTCGAGGCGACGGTGACCTCGCCCGCGTCGTTGATCAGGCCAGGCGTGAAGTGGATATAGGCCTCGGGCGCGTTCATCTGGGGTGAGTTGCAAAAGCCAAGTACGCTGCGCAGGCTCTGCTGCGCAACTGCGGTGCCGATCGCACCGGGCGACGCGCCGATAACGGCCGACGGCTTGTTGGCGAAGCTGTTGGTGCCATAAGGCCGACTCGCCCAGTCGATCGCGTTTTTCAGCCCGCCGGGAATGGAGCGATTATATTCGGGTGTGACGAACAGCAGTGCATCGACAGCCTTGAGCGCATCTTTGAATGCCCTTGCCGACTGCGGAAAATCGGCGTCGTAATCAATCATAGCTGTAGAGCGGCAACTCCGCGAACGATATTTCAGAGAACGTGAGGTTTTCGGGGGCCAGTCGAATGAGCGCCCCGGCAAGCTTGCGATTGATCGATTCCCGCGCGAGGCTGCCGATGAGGTAGCCGACCTTATAGTGCTTCATGTCATGACTTTCCGTGTGTGGGACCAAGGGGAAGCAGTCGCAAGGTATCACCGATCCGCAGCCGTTTCTGCCTGATTATCCGTCTGATACCAAGGTGCGATGATCCGGCCAGCCATCCCTCTCGTCCCGCGTCGGCGCGTCGATCCCGAACACGGGATGACGTCATTCCGCCAGAAAGTCCACCACAGCGTCCATGTCGCGCTCCGGCGCTTCAACATGGGAAAGATGCGCCGCATGGCTTTACGCCGAGGTCTGGAACCAGGCATTGTCGCGCCGGAAGGCACTGGCCGTCATCCCGACGCGCTGCTTGAAAAAGCGCGAGAAATAGGCCGGATCTGCAAACCCCAGATGCTCCGCGATCTGGCCGATACCGGCCGACGTGTAAGTCAGCGACCGCATCGCTTCCAGCAAGAGCCGATCACGCACCACTTCACCGGGCGCCTTCAGCAACACGGTCCGGCAGGCACGGGTCAGCGTCGGCACCGTCGTACCCAACTGGTCCGCATAGCGATCGACGCTCCAGCCTTGTCGAAACGTGCGGTCGACCAGTCCGCGAAACCGCAACGCCAGCGCTTCGGATCGCCCATTGGCCTGCGCCGCGCCCTCGGAACCGGCCATCGCAGCACCAGCCAGCGCCAGGACAAGGCCCAGGTGCGCGGCAAGGCAAGCCGACAGCGGCCCCGACCATGCGTCCCCGCTTTCCTGCGCAAGGTCGGCAAACAGCGCGCTCAAACGACTTGCCCGCCGATCGACCCCGCCCTCACCCGCGCCCAGACATTGCATGCTCACCGCGCTGCCGAGCGGCGCGGCATCGAAAACCCAGGCGATGCGCGGATCGTGCAGCAAGTCGTGAGCCAGCGACAGCACCCAGCCCTCGGCATCATCGTCAAAGCGGAACGCATGGATGCATCCGCTGGGCAATATCACCAGAGAAACCGGGGCCAGGTCGCACCGCCGACCGTCATACGCCAGTTCGCCCGCTCCGCGCTCCAACAGAAGTAATTGAAAAATGCCAGGATGTGCGTGGGGGGCGATAGTCCATTCGTGCAGGCGAGAGCGTGCCGAGATCGTTTCGATATGCAGAAATTCGGGGCGGAGATCCCCGCTCCCCTCCCCATAAAGCGCATAACGCGTAACAGATCCAGCAGCCGTCATACTTTGGGAAGTATCGTGCCGATTGATCGAAAAGTCCAATTCTTTGCGCGAAATCGGTATCGGCGAACGTCGGATTTTCACGCATGACGATGCCCATAAGCCAAGGAGAGGCCATGACATTCCGTTTCGACCCTTATTCGCCGCTGATCGATGCCGATCCTTTCCCCGCCTACAAGGTGCTGCGCGACGAACACCCGTGTTTCTGGAGCGAAGAAGCCGGCATGTGGGTGCTGTCGCGCTATGACGACATCCTTGCCGCGCTGACCAACTGGAAACTCTATTCCTCTGCCAACGGCAATCTGATCGACGAGTTCCCCGGCCGCGCCGGAGCGACGCTCGGCAGTTCCGATCCGCCACGCCACGACCGCTTGCGCGCGCTGATCCAGTCGGCCATGACCAAGCGCGCGCTCGATCATGTGCTCGACCCCGCGCGCGCCTCGATCCGCGCCCACCTTGCGGCGGTCAAGGCTGGCGACAGCTTTGATTTCGTCAACGACCTCGGCTCGAAAGTGACGGTGGACCTGCTGTTCTACCTCTTTGCGCTGCCGCGCGAGGGCGCCGAACAGGTCCGCGAAAATGCCGTGCTGATGGTGCAGACCGACCCGGTTACCCGCCAGAAGACCGAGGCGCACCTTGCCGCCTTTCGCTGGATGGCCGACTATGCCGAGCGCCTGGTTGCCGATCGCAAGAAGCATCCCGGCGATGACCTGCTGTCCAATTTCATCACCGCCGAAGTCGATGGTGAAAAGCTGCTCGACCGCGAAGTTCAGCTGACCGTCACGACACTGATCATGGCCGGAATCGAGAGCCTGTCGGGCTTCATGGGCATGTTTGCGCTCAACCTCGCCGATTATCCCGACGCCCGCCGGGCGCTCGCGGCAGACCCGGCGCTGATCCCCGATGCGATGGAAGAATCGCTGCGCTTCAACACCTCGGCGCAGCGGTTCAAGCGCTGTGTCACGCAGGACATCGCGCTTCACGGCCAGACCATGAAGGCAGGCGATTTCGTGATGCTCGCCTATGGCTCGGCCAACCGCGACGAACGCATGTTTGCCGATCCCGATGTCTATGACATCACCCGGCGGCCCAAGCGCCATCTCGGCTTTGGCGGCGGCGTACATTCCTGCCTCGGCTCGATGCTGGCGCGCGTCGCCTGCCAGATCGTGTTCGAGGAATTCCTCGCCGCCATTCCGGAATTCAGCCGTATCGACAAGACGCTGCCGTGGGTGCCTTCATCGAATTTCCGCAGTCCCAAATCCCTGATGCTTGCAAAGGGCTGAGCGACTGCTTCAATTGACACATTGTTCATCCGCTTTTCGGCAAGCCGTGCCCATGTTGCCGCCATTGCGGCGGCCGCATACATGCGCCGACAACGACAATTCTGCCAAGGCGGCGCCAGGGGCCATTCGCCGCTAGTGGATTGTTTTTGACATTTGCATCCCGCCATCCGGATAGCACGGTCGCAAATGTCAGAATCGGACCACTAGCAGATCCGCGGTTGTCAGCGCGGCTTGCGCGGATGGCCCCTGTGTGGGGCGGGCGGGCAATCCTGCCCCACGAAATTGCGGATCTGTTCGGCGGCCTGCTGGGCAAGCCAGGTTCGCCGTTCCGCGAAGTCTCGCGCAGCGATCGCATCATTGCGTTCCTTGATGGCGATTTTTTGCGCTGTTTCGGCGGCGTTGCGCTCGTGCAGCGCAAGGCGGGCATAGCTGAACGCGGCCAGCGTCAAACCGCTGAGCACCAGAATCATGATAAGCGACGCACTGCTGTAGATCGCGGCGAAAGTACGGCGGCGGCGCTGTTCGCGATCGTACAGCCGGTCGTAAGGCACGCCCAAAAGCCCGGCGATCAGCTTGAGCGCAACCAACCGCCGTTCAAGGGTTTGCATATCCGGCGCGAGTGGTTCCATCGGTCGGGTGCGGTCGGATTGTCCTTGCGCATCGCTTTCCCACAGCAGCGCATCGGGAAAGCAGGCCTGCTCTCCCTCCCCCGGTGTGCCGCTGGCGATGACCGCAAAAACCGGTCGATCGGGATAGAGCCGCTTGAAGGTGCGGATTTCGCTGTCGACCCATTGCGACCTGCGGGCAGCAGGCGAACAGATCACCAGCAAGGCGCGCGACCGCGCCAGCGCCTCTTCCAGCCGAGGGCCGAGCGCAGTCGCGCCCGCAAGCTCATCTTCGTCACGAAACACAGGACGCAACCGTGGCGGGACAGCGCCATATTCGCCCTCAAGCCCCACCAGAGCGCGCGGCACGCGGAAGTTTTCGACGGCGCGGTGCAGCCAGCGGGCAGTGCCGATGTCATGATGGCTGTAACTGATGAAAGCAGCAAATTCGCGCGGAGCGAACGCCCCGGCAACGCCTGTCGCCATCCCGGCGATCCGCGTGCCCAGCGATGCAAGTGGATTGCCGGGGACAGATGCGCTATCTCCGCGTGAAACGTTTCCCGTTTGAGTGGAGTTGTGCGCCATGGTCCGATACCTAGCAGCACGCCTTGCGGTCACGGCAACCATTTTTGCAATTGCTCCGGCGACCGCACAAACCGCGCCCCCGGCCGACGCAACGGCCGCACTCCAGCCATCTGCCGCTGCCGACCCGTTCGAACAGGCCATGGCAGCGCGCGCCACGGCCGATTATGCCCGTCGCAACCACGACCCTCTGGCCATGTTGACTGCGGCGAGGATGTTGGGCGAAGTCCCCGTCAGCGGCGATCAGGGCGATGCCGGTTTTACCCCCAAAGCACTCTATGCCGAGGCTCGCACGCTGGCCGATGGCAATGACCTCTTGCTTCAGCAGATTACTGTCGCCGAATCCAACAGTGCGCGCGGGGTGCTGTCCTCGGCGTTCGGCAGTGGGCTGGTGCGGCGCGTGCTCATGGTCAGCCCGCGCGCCGCCTATCAATTCGTGGTCAATGCCAAAGGGGGCGAACGACTGCGGCTTGGTGCGATCGGCGCGCCGGGCACAGCCCTGTTGATGCGCATGCTCGATCAGTTCGGCAAGACTGTCTGCCTTGACGATCATGGGGATTATGCCCCCGTCTGCCAGCTTACACCGACCGTCGACGCCCGCTTTCGCGTCGATATCCAGAACAAGAGCGAACAATCGAGCCAGACCGTCGTCCTGAGCAATTGATGCAGACCATTCCATGGCATTTTTCGCGTCATTGGCCGGTATAGATTTCGCCGATCGAAAATCCGCCCCCGCTTGCCAACAGATCCTTGATCGGTCCGGCGACACGCACCGCGAGACGCTGCCCGTCAATGCTGCGCAGCAACGCGCGCAGCGCAACCGGCGGCTTCGCCACGACGACCGCGACAACGTGGTCGGTGCCATAGGGCGCTACAACGCGATTTTCGACCAGTGGCAGCTTGCCGCCCGGCCCCAGTTGCCCATCACCGTCTTCATCGGTCAGCGGAAAAAGGCGCTGTATGGTTCCATCCGAGGCAATGTTGAAAATGGTCGCGTAGCCCGGCGCTGCGTTTGCCCCGCCACCGGTGGTGCGCAGATCAATCGCAACCTTTGCACCTTGGGCATAGCGGACACCGTTGGGCCTGGGTCCGACCTCGATCCGCACCGTACTTTCATTCATCAACGGCCGAAGCGCTTCGACCGTATTCCATTTTTCAATCACTCCGCGCAAGCCCGCGACGGTTGTAACCCCTTCCGCCACCACGTCGCCCGAACGATGGAACACTTTGCCTTTTGTCGAATCCCAGATGAAATCGGCATCCTCGCGGTGCCCGACCTCTTGCCAGGGCACATCGGCCCCATGAATGGCCTGCACAGCCCCGCCGTTCAGGACAAACAACCCCGGCAGCACTTGCCGCGCCGGCGGCGGCACCGGCACGCCATTGCCGAACAGCGGCAGATCGCCTGATGCTCCGGTATAAGTGATGCGCGGTTCCTGCCGTTGGCCGGTAAGCGCACGGACCTGACTGCCAAGATAAATGCCCAGTTCGCTCGGCGTAATCCTGCCATCGTGGTTGAGATCGGCGGCAAGCCCCGCACCGTTGGCGCCGGGTGTGGTCAGGCCCTGTTCCAGCGACCAGGTCATCACACCGCGCGCTGGCGCGCCACCGACCGGCATGGCGGCTTCAAGTGCAAGCTGATCATCCTGTGCCCCGCCGATATAGACCAGATTGGCAAGGTCTGGACGATCGACAGGACGGGCAACAGGGCGGGCAACCGCGCGGGCCGCCGCGCCATTTCCAGCGGCACCCACGGCCTCGCCGGCCCCGGCGGTGACTGCGGGGAAACGGGGCCCCGGACGCGGGATCAGGACGAATTGCCCGCGATCGCCGCGAAACGCCGTGCGCGCCACAAACCGGAACGAGGCCGGATCGATCGAGCGGTTCAGCGTGCCCGAATGGCAGGTGTCGGCAATCATCAGGATATGCACGTCCGGCGGAACATAGCGCGCCATCCAGGTGTAGAAATCCTTGTCGACAATGAATTTTTCCGTGTCCTGACGATCTTCGTCAAACCCGGCCAGCGGGATGAACTGGTCGAAATCACCATCGGCCGTGCCCTTGATCGCAGCGTCTGCCTCTGCACCATGGCCCGAGTAGTAGAACACGATCCAGTCGCCCGGTCTGGAGCGCAGGCCCAGCGCATGCAGCGCGGTCTCGACGCTGGTGCGGGTGACTTCTGCATTGCGAAGCACGGTAACGTCCCTCGCGCCCTCGCCACGCACTACCGCCTCCATCGCGGCAAGGTCGTTTTCCGGCCCTTTGAGATTGGGAAACATCGGCGAATTGAATGTCCAGACACCGGCCAGCAGCGCGCGGGTTTCTGCCAGCGCCGGTTGCGGCGCGCAAACCATGGCCATGAGCGCAAGCGTTGCGCGCACAACTGCATGCGCAATTTCATGCGCAAGGGCACCCCGTTTCATGACGCAGCCCTTTCCCGAAAGTCATTCCGACGCCGGTTACAGGCCATTTGCCTGTTGCCCGCACCCTGTCGACATACTACTCTTCGAAAAGGGTAAAGCAATGCCTTGGGGGGATGGGCCGGGATGCTACACCGTCATCGGACGCTTACGGGCGCAGTTCTTGTACTTTCGCCTTTCCTTACAGCAATTTTGCATACACAGGCGGCGTGGAGCCAGACGCCTGCGGGGCAGCAGGGGACAATCTCGCCCGACCAGGCAGTCGGAACGCGGGGGGTCATCGTGCTGCGACCCTCGGGCATTTCGACCTCCGATCAGACACCGACGCCAGCCCCGGTTTCCACCCCGACCCCGATTTCCACCCCGACCCCGATTTCCACCCCAACCCCGCCGCCGCTTCCGGCGCCGGTCGTAAAGACCTGTGACCGGCCATTTGCCCATACCGATGTCACGCTTGGCGGGTCCGGCAACTTCCGCACGGCGTTGCGCGACCGCCTTGCCCGCAAATCCGGGCCGGTGATCGTTGATATAGCCGAGCCCTTCTCGGTCAGCAGCAGCACGCCGGTCGACCTCGCGCCGTGGCTGGGCGAAGTGAAGACATCGGGCGGGATCGTCTCGGTCGACACATATTGCCAGGACAGCCGGGGATTCTTCTCTTTCCTGCGCGGCCTGTTCGGCGGCGGACCTCGCAACGCCTATGGCGCAGCCGATGGCTATGACGCGGTGTTCCACGTCGACGGCCTTGTCGGCGTGGTGACCCAGGTCGAATTCAAGCCCAGGGCGGCGCTGTGACCATGCCCGGCAGGACAGCGTCGGCGCGCCTGTTCGCCCGGATCGCGCTGCTGCTGCTTGCCGCAACCATGCTGTCCGGTGTCCTGCCGGGGGTGGCGATGGCGCGCGAACCCAGGATCGCGCTGGTCATCACCAACGGCGCCTATCAGAATTTCGACCCGCTGCGCGCGACCGGCGAGGACGGCAGCCGGGTGGCCGCCGCGCTGACCGTCGGGGGGTTCAAGGACGCGTCGGGCACCGGCCCCGTAACAGTGCGGCACGACCTGACGCTGGACCAGATGCAGGCGGCGCTGACCACGTTTCGCGAACAGCTCAAGGCCGCAGGGCCCGACGCCTTTGGCGTGCTGTACTATTCCGGGCATGGTGCCGCGCTCAGCACCTATGGCGATGTCATGCTCTTGCCGGTTGACGCCGGACGCACCTTGACCGCGCAATCGACCGGGCTGACACGCGCGGCGCTTACTCGCTCCCTGCTCGGTTCGGGCGCGAAAAACGTGCTCATCATCCTCGATATGTGCCGCAACGTTCTCACCGAGCCACCCGTGCCCATTGCGGATACGGCCCCCGGAAACACGCCCATGATCGCCGAAACCGGCCCCGATGGCACCAAGGGTCTTCGTCGTCTGGTGCGGCAGTCCGACACGCTGCTGCGCCCCGATCAGGGGTATCTTGTCGCCTTTTCGACGAGCGCAGACCAGGTCGCGTTTGACGACGGCACCTTTTCGCGCGTTCTGGCCGAAGAGATCCGCCGTCCGCAGCAGAACATCGCGACCGCGCTCAAACGAACATCGGACCGGGTGGCGATGAATGCCGCCAGGGCCGGTACGAATTTCCAGAAGCCGACGTTCGATTATGGCCTGCAGGGTGAACCGCCCTGTTTCATCACGTGCGATGCGGCCGGCGCCGGGCGTTTCTACGATTGCGCCAATTGCCCCTTCATGCGGATCGTTCCGGCGGGAACGGGCCCGATCGGATCGCCCCCGTCAGAAGCCGGTCGCAGTCGTGACGAGCCCTTGCAGCATGACGAGCGGATCGATCATGCCTTTGCCATGGGCGTCTATGAAATCACGATTGCGGAATGGGCGGCATGTGTGCGCGACAAGGCGTGCCGCCCGATTGCCGACTGGTCAAAGGAAAATCCCAATCCGCTGATCCCGGCGACAGGGATCGGTTTTACCGACGCGCAAGGGTTTGTCGCCTGGTTGTCGGTCCAATCGGGATTGCCCTATCGCCTGCCGACCGAACAGGAATGGGAATATGCCGACCGCGCCGGCGCGGCGAGCGCATTCCCGTGGGGCGATACGATCACCCCCGGTGATGCCAATTATGACCAGACCGCAAGCTATCGCAAATCCCCCACCGCGCCCTATCGCGGCTATCCCGAGGCGGTGAACGCCTATCCGGCGAATGCGTTTGGCCTCTATCAGATGAACGGCAATGTCCGGGAATGGTCGGACGGGTGCGGCGATACGGCCTGCAAAAGCCGGATCGCGCGCGGAGGCTCGTTTGAAAGCGCGCCGGATGAATTGCGCTCGGCCAGCCGGCTGGCGATCCCAGGCGGACACAAGCGCGACGACATGGGGCTGCGCGTTGTCCGCGATCTGCGGCCCGACGAGATCATACAATGAACCAGGCGGGCCTGCAAAGGCACCGCATGCCATAAAAACCACAGGGGAGCGTGCGATGAAAAAGACCATGGCGGCCATTGTCGGATTGGCGCTTTTGCCCGGCAGCGTGCGGGCGCAGACTTACGGCGGGGCCTATTACCCCACGTATGGCAGCCCCAACAGCATCCAGTTTCAGGCGGTCAAGGCCGCACTTGATCTTGAAAGCGTCGAACCCGAAGGTGCGGACCGCATGGGCCCGGAAGGCGATTCAGACACGATCGGGGGCGCGCTGACATATTGGGGCGTGCCCGGCCAGACCGGCGAACGCTATGACGCGCATTACCAGCATGCCCGCCGCGTGTTCAAAGGCAGCCGCGCCCGGCTTGTCATCGACGTGCCGGTCAATGTCCTGCACGCCGGTACGATCACCTCGCCATTCGGCACCGAGAAAGGTGATACGGCAACTCTGGGAACTGTCAGCGTCGGACTGGAGCTGCCGGCCAAATCGAACTGGATCGTGACTCCGCGCGTGTCATACGGGGTTGCCGCGGCCGGCGACTATTTTGGCGGCAATGGTGAATTGCTTACCGGATCGCTGACCAGCCGCTACCAGATCCGGCAGATCGGTCGCGGCGATCTGGTTATCGGCAATTCCATCGCCTATACCCATTCGGCCAAGCTCATCACGTCGCAGCAATTCTTTGCTCCGACGGTCAATTGGGTGTTTCGCAACGGTCTTGCGTATCAGTTACCGCTAAAAAGCCGTATGTTTGGTCGTCAGACGTCACTGCGGGCAAGCTATGTTTTCACGATCACGACAACCGACCCGGTGGTCTACAAACATGAGCACGAATTTGGCCTGAGCTTTGGCGTGCGCACGCGCGAAGCCGAACAGAAAAACCGTTTTGAACAACTGCGCGTGGGGTTACTCTATACGCACAGCAACCTGTCGTTCCTGCCGCACAGCGGCTACGACGCGGGAACGGTGACTCTGGGCTATCGCTTTTGAAATTGCTGCGATCGACACCGGCATTACAGCGGAGGAGAGGCAAGATGCGACTTTGGCTCGGCATGGCGCTGATGGCGCTGGGCCTTTCGGGAACGACACGCATCGCACAAGCGCAGCAGCCCGGCGCAGACCCGCAGGCGGGTGCGCCTGCGGCAAAGCCTGCTCCACGGTTTCCGACCGGCGCCACGCCGATCGCGCCAGAAGAATACGCCCGGCTGCCCAAGCTGGGAGCGTTTCGCGCCTGGTTGCCCAGGCATGTCGACCTGTCGGCCATGTTTCCGCTGCCGGGAAACCAGGCGCCCAAGCCCGATTGTACCGCCTGGGCAACGACGTATTCCGGGCTTGGCTATCTGCACGGACTGTCGCTCGGCCATCGCCCGCAAATGGCCGCCGAAGAGCCAAGTCCCGCCTATGTCTACAATCGCTTGCGACCAAACGGATCCAGTTGTGCCGTTGCGACCCGCATTGTCGATGCGCTTGCTCTGTTGAAATCCGAGGGGACCGTGTCTCTGGCCCAGTTTCCCGACAATCCCGGCCTTTGCGGCAGCCCTGTGGCGCATTCCATGGTGAACGCCGACTCTGGACAAAAACTTGGCGACTGGCGGGCGATCGATCGGGAAAAGTCCGGCGACTGGCACAGCCCGGTGGTGATCGATGATATCAAGGGCGCCTTGTTCCGCCAGCAACCCGTGGTGTTCGCGATGCCGGCAGCCGACGACTTCATGGCTTTCACGGGGCCTGGAATCTATACCCATGCCAGTGCTGAAAGCAGCAACTGGCATGCCATGGCGCTGGTCGGCTATGACGAAGACCGGCAAGCCTTTCGTGCCATCAACAGTTGGGGCACCACCTGGGGCGATGCGGGTTATGCCTGGATCGGTTATGACACCTTCAAACGACTGGCTGGTGAAGCCTATGCGTTGCAAAGCGCCGCCGATGCCACGGCAAAGCCGGTCGGTGAGGACAATCTGACCCCGCGCCAGGCGCTCGAAGCCCGGATTGCCAATCTTCCCTGTGGCACTGCCCGGCTGGAAGAAGGCCATACGCATCCGACCCTTGCCGGTTTTGCCGGCAGCGAGGACGCGCTTGACAGTCTGCACAAGGCGCTGCTTGCGCTCGACCCCAAGGCAAAATGGTCGATGGACTATCACCCCTGGCCGCAATGCGAGGCCGAAATGACGCTGGCCGCGGCATTGCGCGTCGGAGGAATCCAGTTCGTTGCGCAAAGCGAAACCGGCATGCCGCGCACGGGCGATCCCATCGTGATGAAGGCTGGTGAAAAATTCGGCTTCAGCGCGCAAACCACGGCGGACCGCCCCTGGCTGAGCGTGATCTATCTTCAGGCCGATGGCGGCGCGGTGACGCTTTACCATGGTCAGCCGACGCCCGACCGGCGCGGGCGCCAGCACGTCGAAATCGGCACCGGCGGATCCGGTCATCTGCAATTTCAGGTCGGGGGGCCGTTTGGCGCCGAAATGATCATCGCCATCGCGTCGGCCGAACCCCTGTTCGGGTCAGAGCTGGAAGACTATGCCACAGAGCGCCAATTCCTGTCCGGCCTGCGCGCCCGATTGACGCAGGCCCCGCCCGGAACGGTTGCGGCTGTGGCGCTGCGCCTCCTCACTCAGGGCTGAGCGGCGGTTTCATGAACGCCAAGACATCCGGCCTGTTTGCCGCAGCCGTGCGCAGGCCGGTGTGGTCGGTCGCGGTGGCGCTGGCATGTGCCGGGTGTGCCGGAATGGCAGGCCTGTTCCTCGCGCACGCCGGGGGCGGCATAGAGCCTGTTGCGGGGCTGATGCTGGGGCGCCTGCCTGCCATGCCGGATGACGCGGCCCCTCCGGCGCTGCTCGCGTTCGCGGCTCTGGCGATGCCGGTACTCGAACTGGCGCTGTTTGCGGCACTGGCCTGGACCCTGGTGCGCGGGCCGGTGCGGCTGCGGCTGATGCGATTGCGGGGGGATCACCTGGTCATTGTCGGCCAAGGCGCGCTGGCGCGAATCGCCGCCACGCATGAACTGGACCGGGGCGGCGCGGTCCTGCTGTGGCGCGTCGATGACGGTGCGCCCCGGCGTGCCCCGGATTGGGTGGGCCCGGCCTTGCGCAGGGGGGCAGTCCAGGTCAGGCGTGGCGATCCGGCGCGGACGGTCGCCGAACTGGGCCTTGCCAAAGCGCGCAGCGTGTTGCTGCTGTGCGATGGGGCGCAGGACAATGCCGATCTTGCCGAGCAGGTCTTGCGGGAAGCGGCGCGGGTGCGGTTTGCGGGCGATCCGCTGGCCGTGATCGCGCAAATCGACGATCGCGCGATGCAGGCCCGGCTCGATGCCGAGGCTGATGTGATCAGCAAGGCGATTGTGCGGCTTCGCTTCGCCTCGATGGCTGGCCTCGCTGCGCGCAAGCTGTGTCTCGACTGGCCGCTGGATTGCTTTCGCCGCGCCGGTGAGACCGAGCGCCGGATCATCGCTTTCGGATTTTCGCCGGTGATCGAAAGCTATGTGCTGCGGGTATTGGCGGGCAACCATTTCCGCGACGGGGTGCGGCCAGACATCCTGATTGCGGCACCCGCCGCCGCTGCCGCTGCGGAGCAGTTTCGCAGCCACCATGCCGGTGCCGACGCGCTTTCTCCGATCGTGTTCGAAACCGTGGATTTCGCTCAGGCCTCGCGCGCGGTCGCCGATCTGCTCGCGCGCCATGGCGATCCGGTCGCGGTGCTGGTCGACACCGGTGATCCCGTCGTTTCACGAGCTGTCGCAGAGGCGGTCGACCGGCATTACCGGACACAGGACCACGCCACGCCGCCGGTGCATCTGCGCGTCGACGCCGATGACACCCCGCCCGCCCCCGCCATGATCCACGCATTTGGCGGACTGGAGGAATTTACCGAACCCGATCTTCTGACCCAGGAACAGCACGACGCGCTGGCCCGATCGATCCACGATTTCTACCTCGAAGGCCGCTTCGCCGAAGGCGATCGGATCGGCGCTCGCGGTTCGATGAAGGAATGGGACGATCTTGCCGAAAGCTTTCGCGACGACAACCGTCTGGTGGCCGACTGCTACAAGCTCAAACTGCGCGATATCGGCGCGCGGATCGTTCCCGATCGCGGTCCGCCCTTGCGTCTTGATCCCGATGAACTGGAGGACATGGCCCGCGCAGAACACGACCGCTGGATGGCCGCGAAAATATCGGATGGGTGGATTCATGGGCCGCAACGTGATGACCGGCTGCGGCTTCACCCCGATATCGTGCCTTATGACGCGCTGTCCGAGCGGGTGAAGGATCTTGATCGCGAACAGGTGCGGGTCATGACGCGGTTGCTGGCGGCTGGCAATGAACGCACGTTGCGTGTCTTGACGGTGGCGATCGAACCCGGCGTCCGTGGGGAAATTGCCGCAGGTTTGCCGGGTCTGCTTGCCACCGTTGCGACGCAATGGCCCGACCGGGTTGTGATCATTGCGGGATCGCTGGGCCACGCGGCGGCGCGCAAGGCCATGGCGGCTGCCGGCGAACGTGTGCGGCTGGTTGTTCCCGGCCATGCCGGGCGCCTGATCGAAGGACTTGATGCGGCGGAACAGGCCATTGCGCGAGGCATGCTGGCACGCGCGGACAGCATTGTCGGGGTCGCAACTCCTGCAAATGTCCGCGAGGCGGTCCTCGCCGGGGCAGACCTGGTGATTCTGGATGAAACCGCAGACAATGTGCCCTACCCGACGGTGCGGATTTCGGCCAAGGGGCTCATCAGGACCGCGCCGTGGCTTGGCTGACGCGGATCAGCGCAGCGCCACGCGGCATCGGTACTGCGGCCTGGCTGATCTGGCGGGCGCTGACCGGCGTGTGGGAGCCGCTGTGGACCGGCGATCCGCTGGTCGAGCACGGCATGGCCGAGGCGCTGGCCCGCTTTACCTGGGGGCCTTTGGCGACCCTGATGGCGCTGGCGGCGATGACGGGCCTGATCGCCGGCGTGTCGGTGGGCCGGTTGTTGCAGTCCTATGATGCGCCGCTGCTGGTCCTTGGCGCGCTCGATGCAGTGCTGTTGCGCGATGTGCTGCCGCTGATCGTCGGCGTGTTTGCCTCGGGCAGTGTGTCGGTCGAACTGGCCTCGCAATTGGGCGCGATGTCGTTGGCGCGCGAGATCGAGGCGATCGAGGCGATGGGCCATGATCCGGTGCCCCGGGTTCTGGGGCCTGCCCTGCTCGCAGTCTTGCTCGCCAGCCCGGTGCACATGCTGGCAGTGGCGCTGGCGGCAATTGCGGGCACCATGGCGCCAATCCATCTTGCCGCCCATGTATCGTGGCGCGAAATGGCCAATATCGCGCTTTCGAACGCCGCCGGCCATGCGCTGCTGACCGGCATGGCCAAAGTGATTGTCTTTGCGGTGATTGCCTTTGGCGTGGGCGCTGCGGTCGGTGCCGCGCCGGTCCGCGTGCCGACGGCCATTGGCCGTCATGCCGGGCGCGCCTTTGTCATCGGGCTGCTGGCAATCTTTTTTGCCGCAGCGCTATGGACCATACTGACATGAGCGAGCCACCGGTTCTTCAATTGGCGGGGGTTTCGCTTGTGCTGGGGGGTGTGCGGCTGATGGACGGCGTCGACCTTGTCCTTCAGCGCGGCGAACGCGTGGCCGTTGTGGGCAAAAGCGGCACCGGCAAGTCGGTACTCCTGCGGCTGGCCTGCGGCATGACCGATCCGCTGGCGGGACGGATCGCGCTGTTTGGCGAAGATCTATCCGGGGCCGATGCGACAAAGCGCCGGATCCTGCGTTCGCGATGCGGTCTCGCCCTGCAGGGCGGGTCGCTGCTGGCCGGGCTCAGCGTTGAAGACAACATGTGGCTGGCGCTCGGCACCGTTGCCTCGGCGCGCGCGCGCGTGCGCCGGCGGCTCGACCGTGTGCTGTACGAATTCGGCATCGAATATGCCGCAAACTTGCGCGCCGGCGATCTGTCGACCGGCGAGCGGCAACGCGTGGAACTCGCGCGAACATTTCTGCGCGATCCCGAACTGGTCATTCTCGACGAACCGCTCGACGGGTTGCGCGCGAGCGGCGAGGCGATCGAGGCGCAAGTTCGTCGCCAGATCGTACCGCGCGGACGCAGCCTGCTCCTGATGACGCAAGACGCCGGAGTTGCCGCGCGACTGTGCGACCGGGTTTTCCGCCTGTCGCGCGGACGGCTCGTTCAGCAGGAACCGTCTGACCGCGCAGGCGCGCCTGTCGCCAGATCCTGAGCAAAGGCGGTCACCGCCGCGATCAGCGCCACCTCGAAAGCACGCGCCCGATCGCTGGGGCCTGGCCCGGCAAAAGGCGCGCTTGCACACCATTTCCCCGTCCTCGCCACTTTGCCGTGGTCGATCACCGTTGCCTCAAACGCGATCACCGCCTGGCCCGGCTCGGCCGACAATTCCTCGAACCGGTCAAGCATGGCAAGGACCCGGATGTTCGCCGGCGCGGCCACCTCGGGCCCGGTGACGCTGGCAAAACGCGTGCGCAGCCCTGTGACGAGCGCACGCTCAACCACATGTGGCGGGGGCTGCTCCCAGAACAGGCTTTTGGCCTGATTGATTTCGCCGGGACGTGCGGGATCGACATAGGCATAGCGCGACTTCGCTGCCTCGCCCACGGCATCAACGGCGGCGACCGCAACGCTGCGTGAATCGAGTTTTCCAGCGGCCGGGAATACCGGGGCAATTCGCAAGGTGATGGGCGCGTCGGCCTTGCCCATCACGCCGCAGCCACCGATTCCCAGCATGACCACTATCGCCAGGGCGCCAAGCGTTGCCAGATTGGATTTCATGGCTTTGGTTCCAGGTTTGGTTTCAGACCGGGCGGATCCTTGTAGTTTTGACCGCGAATCGCAAAAGTGGGATCCGCGGCAAGCCGTTCGGACAGCGCATCGAGGTTGGCAGTCATGCGCTTGAGGTTTGCCGTCGCTTCGACCATCGAGGCGGAAGCCCCCTCCAGCATCTGGTTGGCGCGGCTCGAGCTCCTGGCGGCCTGATCGATCAAAATGGCCAGATTGGCGCGATTGTCGACAACAACGCCATTGGTGTTCTGCAGGATGGTATCGACCTGGCGGACATTGACCCTGGCGAGTTTTCCGGTGATCTGCCGCACATTGCCGAGCGAAACGGCCAGGTCGCCCTGCCCCGGCCTGAAGCTGCGATCGAGCCGGTCGCTGAGCGAATTGAGCGCAGCCAACGTCTTGGTAGCGCTGTCTGCGACTTGCGCCATGTTGGCGCCATCGCCCCCGCTTCCCATCATGGTCTGCAGGCGCTGCGCCATTTGATTGGCTGAACGCGCAACGTTTGCCGCCTCGCGCACCGCCACGGCGGCAGAGGTGATCAGATCGGGGGATCTCCTGCATCCCGGGATTGCCGCGGGGCCGCTATCCAGTCGTGGCACGGGACTGCAATCCTGAGCATCCATCGCGGCAAGACACTGCGCCGGGTTTGCCGCAAGGCTCGGCTCTATCGCGACAAGATCGATCGTCGGCGGGGTGAACGGGTTGGCGGCGGCGGCACTGACGTACGTGCAAGCCGACGGACGCCAGTCGCGCCGCACATTAAGACCGACGCGAAAGGTCCGGCTGGCCGGATCAAGAGCGACCGAGCGCACTTCGCCGACAACCGCGCCGCGAAAGGATACGGGCGTGCCCGCATCGATGCCTGCAACATTGTCGAGTGTGGTAGTTACGGTGCGATAGCGAAACAGCGGATCAGGCACGAAGGCAATGACAGCCACCGCAAGCATCGCAACGACGCAAGCCGCAACGCCCCACCTGACCTGTGTTTGCGTGTCCGGCGACATACCCCCTCCCTCGCCCCAGTGGTGGGCGCAACACCCGCACTGTCAAGCGTAATCGGCCCGGCTTTTTGCCCGAAACCCCATTTCGATACACCGGGAGTGTGGCAGCCCAAACGGCAATTCGGGTCCGACTGCACCCTTTCGCTCTGACAACACCTTCATCACGCTACAGGGCTATTCGGCGCGGCAGTGGGATAGCCGCCTTGACTGGTTCATGGTGACGTCCGGACCGTGAGATGCGGGCAATCTCGGCCCCTCATTACGCATCAAATAATAAAGTTCTGTGTCAATATTTCCAATTTAAAATTCAATATAAATAGGGGAGCAATATGAGCAATAACAAGCATCGCAAACCGCTCTGGAGAGCAATGCTGCTGGCTGGTATCGCGAGCGTGACCTGGTCTCACAAGGCGTTTGCCGAGGAGCAGCCCCAGCCCAATCCGAACGCCTCTGCGCCCGCGCACTCGACGGTCGAAACGATCACCGTGACGGCCCGCAAGCGCGAAGAAAAGCTTCAGGAAACTCCGATTTCAATTTCGGCCTTTTCAGCGAAGGGTCTGGAATCGCGAAACATCACCCAGATTGACCAAATCGCCCAATCAGTCCCGAATCTGACCATAAAAAGTTCTGTTTCCACGTCCGGAAACAATACATCAGCTTCGTTTTTCATTCGCGGAATCGGCCAAAGCGATTTTCTTCTCAATGTTGATCCCGGCGTGGGTCTGTATGTGGATGGCGTTTACGTCCCGCGCTCCATCGGTGGCCTGCTCGACCTGCTGGACCCGGAGCGGATAGAAGTTCTGCGCGGTCCGCAAGGTACGCTGTTTGGCCGCAACACAATCGGCGGCGCAATCAGCATCACCTCGCAAAAGCCATCGTCCACCTGGACAGGCTATGGACAGGTCACCACCGGTTCGTACAATCGCCTTGACTTCTCGGCCCGCGTAAGTGGCCCGATCGCTGAAAACCTGCTCGTGGCCGTATCTGCAGAGCGCCTGAAGGAAGACGGCTACGTAAAGAACATGCTGCCTGGCGGGCCCGACGAGGGTGGGCGCAATTCATGGTCGATGCGCGGACAATTGTCCTACACGCCGACGGATCGTCTGTCGATTGACCTCGCCGCGGACTATACACAGCAACGAGACGAAACGTCGCCAAACGTACTCATCGCTGTCAATCCGAATGCGCTGCTGGTTTCATCCTACAACGCCAAAGTGGGCGGCACCTGTGTAACCGCCGCAGCCTCGTCCAACCCGGCGTGCTTCTCCTCCTACTATGTGGCGGGCCCTTACAGGACCTACAGTACCTATCTGACCTCGAACCCGGTGTCCGAGGCCTTTGCCCAGTCCGTGCTTGGAGCGCCGTTTGCGCCGCAATCCAACGCTGACATTTACGGCGTAAGCGGCACCATCGGCTATGATTTTGGCGCTGCCAAACTGAAGTCGATCACTGCCTTTCGGAGCGTAAATGCAGTCTATCCTCGCGATACAGACCACTCGCCGCTTCAAGTTGAACAAGTGCTCAATCGCTTCATCGACAAGGAATTTACCCAGGAACTGCAACTGTCGGGCAAGGGTTTCGACGATCGGTTGAAGTGGCTGATCGGGGCATTCTATGACCACGAGACCGGCACCCATCGCGACTTTCTGGATGTCGATCTGTTCGTCGCGCTCAGCGGTGGATCTGTCAAAAACGACAGCGTCGCCGTCTATACACAAGAAACGTACGAAATCACCAGCAAGCTCAGCTTGACGGCGGGCGTCCGCTGGACGGACGATACCAAACGGTTCACACCAGACCAGTATATCGTCCAGGACCTGGGGCTCGGCATTCCTGCCGGAACGCCCTTGCTGCCAAATACTCAAGTCGAAACAACGGCGCGAGAATGGACCCCTTACGTAAATCTGTCCTATAAATGGACGCCGGATGTGATGACCTACGCCAGCTACTCCAAGGGGTACAAGGGCGGCGGCTTCACGCAGCGCGTCTTTCCTCCGCTTCCCGCCACCCCCTCCTTCGCGCCGGAGACCGCCAATGTCTACGAAGTGGGTTTCAAATCTGCCGCGTTCGGTCACAGACTTCAGGTGAATGGCGCCGCATTTTACACTGATTACAAAAATCTTCAGGTAAATACTCTTGCAGGCATTGCTCCAATTACGGAAAATGCCGCCGCAGCCACGATCAAGGGGTTCGAACTCGAAGCGCAGGCCACCCCTGTTGACGGATTGCATCTGGAGGCGAGCACGGGCTATCTGGATGCGGCCTATAAACATCTGGACCAGGCGGCGATCGACGCTGGTCTTGCCCTCGGCAACAAGCTTGTTGACACGCCGAAATGGACTTACGCGCTGTCTGCAAGCTACGATATGCAGTTCAAATGGGGCACTATTTCACCGAGAATTGACTGGTCATACCGTTCATCGGTTGAAAATGACGCGCTCAATCATATCCTGCTTCATCAGGACGGTTATGGAATACTCAACCTGGCGCTGACGTATCACTCACCGGACAAACTCTGGACTGTGTCGGCCGGCGGACAGAACGTCTTGAACAAAGCCTACATCGAATCCGGTTTCTGGGACATGCCTGTTACCGGCATCGTCGAGGCCGCTTACGGCCGCCCAAGCGAATGGTACCTCAAGATCAAGCGGAAGTTCTAACCCGAATTGCGCGGCCGGAGCATGTCTTCGGTCGCGCATGGATTTGAGGATGCGCACACAATGATCGATTCCAATCGACTGGCGCGACTTGAGGCACGCTTTGCCATCAACGATCTCGTCACTGACCTGGCGCTGGCTTTTGACGCCGGACCATCGAGAGATTTGCTTATCCCCCTATTTACGGACGATGCAGTTTTTGTAATTGACCAATTTGACAAACTTATCGGAGGAAAGGAAATAGCCATCGGCGTTTCCGCCAATTCCGGTCGCGGATTCAAGTGGGGATTACACTACTTTCTCCCCCCAAAAACGACGTTGAACGAAAATGCAACGTCGGCCGATGCGACATTTTATTTTTGGGGAATTACGACTTCGGTTCGCGATCGAGCCTATTGGATCGGTGCGCACTATACCTCACACGTTCTCCGCGATCCCGATAGTGAGAGATGGCAGTTCAAATATCTTGAGCTTCATGCTGAAGTTATTTCTCATTATGCCCAAGGATGGACTAAAAAGCCCGCCAGTTTTGACGACGTATAGATTATGGTGATATTGGTTAATATCAATGCCAAATTACCACTTTCATATCGCATCCAATACATTGAGGTTTCCTATGATAACGAATGACACCGGCGACAGCATCTCCGAACAAAAATCCGCTTCACCGAGGATTTCATCGACGCAAGAACTGCGCGATCGCTTCGGCGTTGCGCCCGTGTCAACCGAATCGATTTGCAATCCCGCAATTTATGATCTTGAGAAAGAGAAGATCTTCCGCAAGACCTGGCTCAAGGTTGCCACAACGTGGGAGATTCCTGAAATCGGCGATTGCAAAGTCAAGGATCTTCCAGTTCTTGATACATCACTCGTGATAACACGAGGTCGCGACGGAAAAATCCGCGCATTTCATAATGTATGCACACATCGCGGAAACAAGATCATACCGGAAACCGACACCGAGACTTATGTTCGGGCGCGCGCCAACGTGCTCACCTGCCGCTTTCATGGCTGGGTGTTTTCCACGGACGGAACCCTGAAATCCGTACCGGCGCAGGATCACTTCGGCGAACTGGACACCGCCTGTGCGCGGCTCAGGGAGGTTGCCTGCGATGTATGGCAGGATTTCGTCTTCATAAACATGGAGCCCGAACCAAGTCAGACACTCGCCGATTACCTCGACGGACTAAGCGTGGTGTTTGGCGGCTATCCCTATGCGGAATCGACCCAGGCCTATCGCTACAGCACCGTGCTGGACTGCAACTGGAAGGTGGCCCTCTATGCCTTCAGCGAAGGCTATCACGTGCCGACCATCCATGCAGGTTCACTGCCGGGGTTTCGTGGGGCCGATCACGCAGAGTTCAAGGTCATGTCGCCGCACGCCTCGTCGACGATCTTTGCGGGGGGAATGGACACCACGCCTGCGACAAGCGCCTTTGCGGCCGTATTGCACGGTTCGGCCGCACACCGTCCCAGGCCGGATCAACTACCAAAAGCGATCAATCCAACAGGCAGGCCCGATTTTCAGTTCGAACTGCCGACCATCTTTCCCAACCTGATCATTCACCTTGGCGCCGGCTGCGGCTATCCGGGGCTGAGCTTTTTCACGCACCAGTTCTGGCCGATGGCGCACGGAAAAACCCTGTGGGAGGGGACCAATTATTTCCGCCCGCCCGCCACTGCGGCCGAAAAGGCGGCGCAGATCCACGTGAGCGCGCTGCATCGGAATGCCTGGCTCGAAGACACCGCCACCATGGAAGACACTTTCAAAGGTTTGATGTCAGGGGCGATCACCGAAATGCAGCTCATGGATCAGGAATTTCTGATCCGCCACATATCTCAAAATATTGATAAATATATCAACGCTTGAGGATGCTGACTATCATGGACAAAACTTCATCCGATGCGATTACTTCGCGATTCAGCGATCTTTCCCCATTGTTGGAAAAGTGGGCATTTCCAGCCGAAAATCAGCGTAGTGCGGTTCGCTGGGGGGCAAGCGCTTCAGAATTTGAAGAATTCTATTCCAAAATGATGCCCAGACTGGGCGAATTTCTGGAACTTCTGTCTCACAATCCGCCGAACAAGTTGCCGCCTGAATTGCACGGGATTTATCAGTTGGTCTGCGCATTTGCCGAGGCTGCACCTCACCACGAGCTGTACAAGGGAAGCGCGGAAGTCCCCCATAGCTTCGACCCTCGCCGCTTTCGGGCGTTACATGGCAACGACCCGAGCTGACGTGCCGACGCCCCCTGGTCCTTGATAGCAACCGCAGTCCCTGGGCCGGCTCGCCTTCCAGCGTTCCGGCCTCATCGTCGGCGGCCTCGCGGATAATACCAAAAACGGCAGTATATAGACGGCCTGATTCAGTGGATACTATTTCGATCCGGTACGTTTCAGTGTAGCAGATGGAAGCTCTCCGAACCGCTCACTATAGTCCTTGGCGAATTTTGAAAGATGGGTGAAACCGCAGTCAAGCGCGACCTCGGTGACCGAAAGCTCGGCGTCCGCACCAGCCTGCAATTGGCGATGCGCCAGGGAAAGCCGGCGGTTTTTCAGATAGTTCATCGGCGTCGTATCACGAAAACGACGAAACCCGGCATGGAGCGAACGTGCCGAAATCCCCGAAACGCTGATCATTTCATCCAGCGTGATGGGATCGCGCACGTGCTCGTTGATAAACTCCTCGACCCTGCGCACATAATAGGGCGCGGGCGTGGATGCAGGGGCATCAAATAGATCGGTGTGGTTGTGCGGAACCGCGGCAAGCAGCAAACGCTGCAAGGTTTGCTCGATCGCGCTTGCGGCACGCGAATGACCGAAAGCCGACGAACCGTTATCAAGGTCATCGCAAATCATGCGAATGAGTTGCGCAAAAGCTACCGCGGCCCCCTTCATGGGCACGGGTTGGGCCGCGAAATGCAATTTGCCCGGCCGAAATCCGAGCTCTTGCGACAAGACTGCCTCAACCGCCGCCTTCGGCATCTTGACCGTGAAATGCTTGTACCCCTCACCGAAAACCTGGCGAATGCGCGCCTCCGGGTCCAGAACACAAAAGAATCCCGGCAGCAGCTCAAACGTCTTATCTTGATGTGTTATTTGAGCAGACCCGGCAAGCGTGACCTGGATAAGGTAAAGCGCCTCCATCGGAGGGATGTTGACAACCACGCGTCCATACGGATTGCCGTAGTCAGTGGCATTGAAGGTCACCGAATTAAGAGAGGCCTGATGGTGCCGAAAGGCGATGGGGGGATTGCCGCCCTCGATCCGCAAGTCATGGGGGCAAAACATCTTGCACATGTGATGATGCACTTCATCGATGTCCCGGGTCACCAAACGAGCCATGCGCGGCAGCGGCATGCCAGTACCATCCCATTGGCGGTTCGTCTGAGCGTACATCAACATCGCGCTTCCCCATTCGATTTGTTCTTATCTTGACTTATCACCTTGTGAGAAATCAGCCGCCAAGCAGTCAGATATCCGCTGCGTCACGGCGCCCCGCTTGCGCTTTTGGACAGCGAAGGAGAGAAACCACGCGCAGCAGTGCCTCGCTCCGCCATCGATACCGTACCGGGAATGCCCCTCTCATACTGCCGTGTCACCAACCTCTCTTGCGCGAAAAAGCGGGCTGCCCCTAGTGGATTTTCCGTTTTTGACATTTGCGCACCACCTAGCCGAGAGCGGTAGCAAATGTCAGAATCGGACCACTGGCATCGAGCCCCGATTTGCGCGGGAAAATGAACGGGGCCGATTCAAATAGGCCTCAATTATCCCGTGATGTCCAATACCCTTCCTTCAATTAATTAGACCTCAGAGGTATTGCAATCGGCTTTCAGCCTTGCGCCCGAGCGAACCACACCGGCCCCGGCGGAAGACCGTTCACCATTTCCCGGTCCGGCCATGCGCGCAATATGGCGATGGGTTGGTCATGCGCGCGCACCGCCGGCATGGAGTTCACAACTGATCCCGATCAGCGCTTCCAATTCTCCAGAGATATCTCCTGCACGATGAATCATCATGATGGGCGAAAGCGCGCCCCGCTCGGCGATGGGCAAGTAACACACGTCATCACGACGCAAGCGCTGCACCGATTCAGGAACGATGCTCAGACCGGCATGGGCCGCAACGAGTCCGATGGCGGTCTGCAATTCGCGCACTTCGGTCAGCGGGCCTGGCACAAGCCCCAGGTCATGAAACACACTCAGAATATGATCCGCGTAGCTCGGCCGAGCCGGACGAGGATAGACAATCAGCGATTCCGACAGAAAATCCACAAGGCGCAAAGGCCGCCCCACCCTGGTAAGCGCATGTCCCGCCGGAACGACCGCGACGAGAGGCTCTTCGGCCAGAACAATGCGCCGGATGGCCTGATCTTCGATGCGCAGTCGGCCAAACCCGACATCAATTCGCCCTTCTTTGAGCGCGGCGATCTGCTCGACCGTCGAGCATTCCAGAAGCGACACATCGACATGGCTGGCACAGGCGCGAAAGCGGCGAATGACCGCAGGCAGATGCCCATAAAGCGTCGAACCGACGAAGCCGATGACGAAGCGCCGCCGCCCCGCGCCGGCCATCTGACTCATCAACGCCTGCAACTGATCGAGCCCCGCAAGGACGTTCGTCGCATGTTCGTAAAACAGGCGCCCCACCTCGGTCAGCTTGAGCGGACGCGAAGTACGATCGAACAGTTCGGAACCCACATTGTCTTCAAGCTGGCGGATCTGCCGACTAAGGGGCGGCTGGGCGATGTTGAGCAGTTCGGCTGCGCGGGTGAAGTTGCGTTCGTTGGCAACCGCAATGAAATAACGAAGGTGCCGTAGTTCCATAAATTACCTGCAGAGTATGACGTTATCCCAACGCAATCCCTCGCGCTTGGCGTCGTAGACCACAGAATTCTGCCACATTCAACAAACGCGGCTGAGGCTGCATGCCCAAAGCGATCGCAAAAATCGATACCCTGGACGTCGATCTGCCGACAATCCGCCTGCATGTCGTCGCGATTGAGGCCATTACGCCGAACGCCGACCGGACAGCCCTTCCACGGATGCACATAATCACAAGCCATTCCCCGAATTTTCGCAGAATCCAGCAAATCCGATTACATGAATTTTATAAAAATCAGCGCTTTCTTGAGGGTTCGGCGTCTTTCACGGGCGTCAATCGTGATCGGCCCGGCGTTCGATCCGGAGCTCTCCATTCGCGATGGTGACGGCATACGCAGCGATCGGTTCCGAGCACGGCGCTGCGCGGGGCTCTCCGCTCCTGATGCAAAACGAGCCCATGTGATAGGGGCAAACAACGGCACCGTCCTCGACATAGCCATCAGCAAGCGATGCCTCACCGTGCGAACACAGGTCATCTGTACAATAGAATGCCCCTTCCCAGTGATAGACGGCAACCACGTGGCCGTCAGACAGTTCGACCCGCAGCGGCTCGTCTGCGGGAACGTCTTCAATCTTGCAAAGCGTAAACAGCACGGTTCTTTCTCAATTCATAGTCAAAGGCACGGGCGCGTCGGGAGTGCCGCCTGCCTTGCCTGTCCATGGGACACTATTCGGGCTGGCCAGTCGGGCTTCGAGCTTCACACGGTCGAACAGCCAGGTGCCGTCGTGAAGACTCAGGCGACTGTCATACCAGCCACCATACCAAGTATCGGCAGTTGTGCCGTCTTGCCGCTTCATCGTGCACAGTTCCCAGAGATACCAACGGCACGTTGCGGATTGCACGGAATCATCCACGACGATGTGCGGCGAAACCATGTAATGCAAAGACCAGGTGACAAAATCTCCGGCAAGCGCGGCCAACCCGTCGGCTATCGCAGCCCGACCCACGAGCCTTGCGATCCCCTCCGCTTCCCAGACGGCATCAGCGCTGAACAGCGGCCCAAGGATCTCCGGATCGTTCTTGCGATCCGCGCCGACCGCATACCTTGCGATCAACTGCCGAATGGCTTCGGCCGCCTCCAGCCGCTGCAAACGCAGCTCGATCGAGCCGATCACCATCAACGCGGGCCGTTGGGGGGTAAAGCCTGCCAGGTTTCGTCCGCACCGTGGACAGCAAGAAAGCGCGCTTCCTCAAAGGCGTATGGCACGCCCACCGCGCCTTTATAAAATTCGATGTGCGGCGCGATCTCGGCCATAGACAAGGCGATGTCATAAATCCCCCGATGGCTTTCGGGAAGCGTTCCGAGCTCATACTTGTCGCATTCATCGAGAATTTTCTCGAGATACGGCAGGACTTCGTCGTAGAATTCGCTCAGTTCCGCGCTGGTGGCCTCTCGGCGTGCCTTCGCGCGTTGGTCCGTGGTCGGCAAAGACCACTTGGAATACTTCGCCAGATTTTCGAACCCCGGAGGAACGGTAGCATCTTTTTGCATGATATAAATCTCCCTCCCGCGCTCAGGAACAAACGTATTGGTCTACGACCTTGCAACTGTGGCGAATGAGTATTTCCTCATCCTGCAGGTGCTGGAATTTCTTTGCACCCGACAACATCGCCCGATAGGTGTCTTCCATTGTTGCGGTATCTTCCAACCAGGCATTGCGTTGCAAAACCATTGCACGCTCAAAGCCCCAAAGTTCGCTATAGGTGCGGGGTTTCTTGAGGTAATATTTCCCTTCCCACAAAGTTTTGTCATGGGAAATCGGCCAGAACTGGTGCGTGAACCAGATCCCCTCGGAAACGTGCAGCAGAACACTGGGAAACAGCGCGCTCAACTCGAACGCCCAGTCCTCTTCGCGATCGGGATTGAGCGTCGGGGGAAGAGTCGATGCCCCGCCGACCGCCGCCAGCGAACCGCGCGAGCGCTGGTTGGCCAAATCGCCAATCGGGGTTTTCGGAAGATTCTCCACCTGCAGGCGCACCGAACAGGTTCGGTGCGGGCCAAACAACTGCACATCCTCGATTGCCCCCTCGAACACATTGGGGAACGAGCCGGCGTGGATCGTATCGACGTGATAGGCCTCGGCAAAGGCGTCCGACGCGACCTTCCAGTTGCAGTTCAGTGTCGTGTGATAGGTAAAGCCATAGTCACAGGCAGAAAAATCGAATCCGCCAAAATGATCGGCATACCCGCCCAGAAATTCCTTGAGCGGCTGAACCGGACCCGGATCGACATTGACGAAGACAAAACCGGCCCAGGTGTCACAGTGAACTTCGGTTAGTCCGTTTTCCTTCTTGTCGAAGCAGCTGTAAAAGCGATCCTCCTGAGGAACGCTGACCAGATCGCCCTTCGCATCGTAGACCCAGCCGTGAAACCGGCAGGTAACCACACCCGCACGATTGCGGCCATAAGTCTCTTGCCCGGTTTCCGTGACCACCGTATTGCCGCGATGCGAACAGGCGTTATGGAATGCCCGGATCACGTCATCCTTGCCGCGAATGATGATTATCGAGGTATCGGCGCAATCCAGCCGCCGAACCTTGTACGATCCGCGCTCGGGAAGCTCGCGCTCGAGCGCCACATAGAGCCATTGCTTCTTGAATATTTTCGCCTTTTCCCTCGCGTAATATTCAGGGTCCACATAAGGCGAGACAGATAGCGGCTCCTGGCCCAGTTCGGGATATTTTCTGGCCCAACGGCCCGGCGCCTTGTCAGTCGAACTTACCTGAGTGGCCATCGCTGTCTTCCTCTCAATCTGATCCCGCCCGCGGACAAAGCCCCCACGGGCCGCCGCAGCACCGCAACTTTGATGCCGCCGAGCTTACCCGTGCGCGGGTCCGCCGCGCTATCCCGGCACCGCATTCTGCTATCCGCATGCCGCAGGTATTTACCTGTCCCGTGGGCCATACTGTTCCTCGACCAGATGCAGGATGCCCATGCGCGCGAGGATCGGGGTGGGGCACAGGAACGTGACGCGGACCACGCCGGGCAGGCGGCTGATCTCGACAGACCCCGCGATCGTGGCCCGGTTGAGGATCTCGTCATATGGCAGGCCTGTCACCCGGGCCGCGCGGTCGAGCCCATTGCTGGTGGCGTCATTGAGATTGGCTCCAGAGCCGATAAATGTGATCGGCGCGTTATCCTCGATCTGTGTCTGACCATATTTCGCGCCCAGGGCCGCGACTGCGGCGCGCTCTGCCGCGCTCATCGGCCGGGCGAGAAACGGCAAGTCCTCGACGGTCTGGAGCAGGATCGGCCCGTCGAGTTCCAGCCCTTTTACCACCTCGACCTGCAATTCGACCTCGCCGGCGACGTCGGTGGCGTGGCCGGCAATCTCGCCGTTGCCCTGCTGGGCATGCATATCGCCCATGTAGATACCAGCCCCCGGCACCTTGACCGGGCAAATCAGGATCGCGCCCTCACGCACCGAGTTGGTGTCCATGTGTCCGTCGGTCTTGTGCCGGTTCAGCTCGTCCTGCGAGAAACTGTAGCCGTGTGGCGCATCGATCAGGAACGAGCCGAAATCCCCTGCATTGTGCGAATCCGGCAAATCACGCGAAGGAATTGTTCCGATATTGCCCAGGAATGGCCGCATCCTTGCCGAAAGCCCGGAGATATCTGCCCGCGCCAGCGACAGGATCGAATGCTGCATCGAATGTTCGGGCATGGCGGCATTTGCCTTCGCGTCGCGTGCCAATCTCTCCGCCACATCCTTGCCGACGGTCAAGGACACCTTGTTTTCGCGGTCGAGCACGATGACATAACCGTTGCTGAAACGAAATGCGCTGACTTCCGCGCCGCACGCATCGCAATGGACGGCATCGTCGCCAACGCCCTCGATGTGGCTGGACGGGCTGGTCGTACCGCAGGCCGGGCACAACTTGGCCACGAACGGATCGCCGAGATAACGTCCGTCAACGAATTCCATCACTCCCGATGACGTCGCGAGCGAGGTCACCCGCACTGTCTTGAGCCTGATGGCCACGGCATCGCCGATGTCGGCCCCTTCGACCATGACGGGCCGCGTCACTTCGTGCCCGCCCTGAAACTTGGGCGTAATCATCGGCCCCCAGCAGCCCGGGGGCGTGCCGGTTCGGATTGTGCCCCCGCTCCGGATCGTCGCCGCAGGTGTGATACCTGGGCCCACGATCCCGCCGCTGTATTCATAGACGCCAATCTCATCGCGCACATCGACCATGGCCTACCCCGTCTTTCTGAATGATCGGATTGCCAAGGCGCCGGCAATTCATTGAAACTGCTCTGGCCGGGTGATGCCGGCGCCGTCAAACCGACCGATATGATTTCAATTCGAAGACTGTGAAGCATCGATATAGGAGCAAGCTTCCAATCGCAGAAAGGCGGGGACTGCAGTCAATAGCCGCTGGGCGCAGTCAACCATGATCAGTCATCAGTAGAAATCCAAAATTGGCCCCGTATTTTCCGGGTATGCCATGGATCATGGCCGACACATCGTGGCGGGCCGATCACTGACGGCAACGCGATCGCACGGTGCCTGGCGGTCCGATTTTGACATTTGCCCCCGATATTCGGAGCGATGGACCCGTCCCGCGGTGGCTATACCGAGAGGACGGTCAGAACTTCGCGCGCAAATGCTTCCGGCTGCTCGACATTCGACAAATGCGCGGCATCGAGCATCACCAGTCGTGCCCCGGCGATCGCGTTGACAAGCGCCTCGCTGTGATCAGGCGGGGTGGCCGGATCGAAAGCGCCGCCGATAACCAGCGTTGGTGTGCCGATCAGGCTGGCCGTACGCCGCATGTCCATGTCGCGGATCGCTGCGCAGCATCCGGCATAGCCTTGCGGGTCGATGCTGCGCAGCATGGCGAGGACGGAGGCTATGGCATCAGGCGCTGTTGCGGCAAAATCCTCGGTGAACCAGCGCGCGACCGAGGCCTGTGCCAACGGTGCCATGCCTGATTCCCGCACCAGACCGATGCGCGCATCCCACGCCGACGCCGGTGCCATCAACCCCGATGTGTTGGCCAGCACCAATCGCCGCAGGCGGTTGCCCTCGCGGATGCCAAGCCACTGGCCGATCATGCCGCCGAGCGACAACCCGCAGAAATCGACCTGTTCGATCTGCAAGGCATCGAGCAATTCGATGACATCGCGCCCAAGCCGATCGAGCGAATAGCCGCCAGCGGGTACGCCGGATTGTCCATGGCCCCGGCTGTCATAACGCAGCACGCGGAATTTCGCGGTGAACGCCGCCATTTGCGGCGCCCACATGTCGATCGTGGTGCCCAACGAGTTGGACAGCAGCAGGACCGGCGCCTCTGCCGGCCCATCAAAACGATACGCGATGGCGCAGCCATCGCCGGTAGTGATCGATCCGTCTGTCATACCCGCTCCACAATCAGGCCAATGCCCTAGTGGATTGTTTTTGACATTTGCATCCCGCCATCCGGATAGCACGGTCGCAAATGTCAAAAACGGAAAATCCACTAGAATCAAAAGTTTATAGTGGTCCGAAAAGATTCTGACATTTGCGCACCACCTGGCCGAGAGCGGGTGCAAATGTCAGAATCGGACCACTAGCCAACGCCTACGCACATGAACGCCGGCGCATAGCGCCCGCCGGTGCGCGCGCCCGGCCTGCCCAAGTGGAAAACGCCGTTTTCCGGATCATCAACCACCGCTGTTTCGATGCGTTCGCGCAACGATGTCATGGCCGCTTCCTCCGGCCAGGGTTCAGGCGGCAGCGCGGGCGCGCGCCGAAAAGCCTTGCGCATCCTGGCTGTCGGCACGTTGCAGCACGAAATCGAACGCGATGTGTGCGCTGTCGCCCTGGCGGTTGGGCACTGGCAGCAAGCCCTCGCGGGTGCCGAACGCAAAGTCGTCGGCAGCAAACGGATCATCACCGAAATTGATCTGCGTGGTCAGCGTGCGATAGCCGGGCGCTTCGACAAAGAAATGCACATGCGCCGGGCGATTGCCGTGACGCCCGAGCGCCTGCATCAACAGGTCGGTCGCGCCGGCAGGCGGCACCGAGTAGCCATTGGGCATTTTCGAACGGAACGCATAACGGCCATCGGCACCAAGCTTGATGCGGCGACGGTTGTTGAACGGGGTCTGTTCGCCGGTCGGATCGAAGTGCGAATACCAGCCCTGTGAATTGGCGTGCCAGACATGCAGGATGGCATCCTTGACCGGCTCGCCATCGGGGCCGGTCACGCTGCCGTTCATGAACAGGGAGGTCGTGTCGTCCTCGTCGCTGGTCAGATTGACGTCCCTGGTCCCGTCGACCAGCGGCGCGCCCGCAACATAAAGCGGGCCTTCGATAGTGCGCGGCGTGCCGCCGGTCAGCCCGGCTTCGGCATCCTTGGCATCGAGGTACAAGTCCATGAAGTGTTCAAGGCCCACGCCCGGCACGATCAGGCCGATTTCACCGGCGCCATCGGCCAGATACTTCGCCGCCTGCCAGAACTCGCTTTCCGACACGTCATGGCGCACGATGATGGTCATCGCCGCTTCGAGCAGGTCACGCAGGATGACCTTCAGGCGGTCGTTGCCGCCTTCGACATCCTTGCCGCTGGCGCGGTCAAGCAGGGTCTGGATGGCTGGGGTCTGGACAAAATTCTGAAGCATGGTTTCTCTCCCAAGAAAGCATTAGCACCAAGAAAGCTCAGCGGTCGTCGTCGCGAATGGATGAAGGGTGCCGACACAGCGGCGTGACCTTGATGGTCATGAACGGATAGAGCGGCAGGCCGATCAGGATCTCGTGCAGCCGCTGGTTGCTCTCAACGTCAAAAATGCTCACGTTCGCGTATTGGCCCACCACCCGCCAGATGTGGCGCCATTCGCCGGTTTCCTGCAGTTTTTGCGAATAGGCAAGCTCCACCGCCTTGATCCGGTCGGCCTCGACCTTGTCGAAATCGAGCGGGATGGTGACAGTCATTTCAACCTGAAACAGCATGGCTCAGGCTCCCTGAAGAGTGTGGTGGCTTGTGGTGCGGTCGCGGCGAAAATGCGCGAGCTTGTCTTCGTCGAACGCGACGCCAAGGCCGGGGCTCGTCGGAACGCGCAATTCGAAATCAGCATATGTCAGCGGTTCGGTAACGACATCTTCGGTCAGCAGCAGCGGGCCGAACAGTTCGGTGCCCCACTGCAACTGCGCAAACGTTGCAAACAAGTGCGCAGAAGCCGCCGTGCCGACTGTGCCTTCCAGCATGGTGCCGCCATAGAGCCCGATCCCCGCTGCATCGGCGATCATGCCGACGGCATGCGCCGGAAATACCCCTCCGGACTGGGCGATCTTGATCGCATAGATCCGCGCACCGGCATTGGCAGCAATGGCAAAGGCGTCGATCGGGCCATGCAGCGCTTCATCGGCCATAATCGGAATGGCGTGCCGGGCCGACAGCCGCGCCATCGCTGCCACGGCATGGCGGGCAATCGGCTGCTCCACCAGGTCGCAGCCGACATCGGCCAGCATGGCCATGCCGCGATCGGCCTGCACTTCGTCCCAGCCCTGGTTGACATCGACCCGGACGCTGGCGCGGTCGCCCAGCGCCGCCTTGATCGCACCGACATGCGCGACATCGGCGGCGACCGGGCGCTTGCCGATCTTCAACTTGAAGATGTTGTGGCGGCGCGCTTCGAGCATTGCCTCGGCCTCGGCAATATCGGTGCCGGTCTCACCGCTGGCCAAAGTCCAGGCTACCGGCATGCTGTCGCGGCGGCGCCCGCCCGCGATCAGTTCGCTGGCCGGCACACCAAGGCGTTTGCCCGCGATATCCAGTAGCGCGGATTCAACCGCGCATTTGGCGATGTGATTGCTCACGACGTATTTGCCGATGGTCGCCATGACCGACCCGACCCGCGACAGGTCAACCTGTTCGAGCAGTGGCGCGATATAGGTATCGATGGCCAGCTTGATACCTTCAGGGCTTTCATCACCATAGCTCAGCCCGCCGATCGTCGTCCCTTCACCGATCCCCTCGATGCCATCGGAATCGGTGATCCGCACCAGCACCATCGACTGGCGGTGCATCGTCGCCATCGCGAGAACATGCGGACGAATGGTCGGCAGATCGATGATGAACGTATCGATTTTAGCGAGCAGCGCCATTCCAGCCGTTCTTTCCAGGTATGATTGGTGTTTCGTGGCTAGCCTTCTTTGCCGCCCGATGGCAAAGATCGTTGCGGTCTGGTTCCCATACCCTGAAGGTATGAAACTGAATCTCAGATCGCTGCGCTGTTTCGTGATGGTGGAGAACGAGCGCGTGGAAAGTGGCGGTGCGCTCGTCCTCGGCACTGCCGGACCAGAAGCCCTTGACCCAAGCGCGGACTTTGTCGTGTTCAGGCTTTGCCCGGCTCGCAGAAGGCAGGCAGGAAACCGATCGGCGGAAACCCGCCGCCAAACCGCAGCCCGGCCCGTCACGGCGGAGACATCTGCGTCAAAACCGGTACAAATCAGGCCGCATTTACCGCGTCCTGACGACGGTTTATCTGCGGCTAACTCCGCGCAAACCACGC
This sequence comes from Novosphingobium sp. Fuku2-ISO-50, assembly GCF_001519055.1. Classification (GTDB taxonomy): domain Bacteria; phylum Pseudomonadota; class Alphaproteobacteria; order Sphingomonadales; family Sphingomonadaceae; genus Novosphingobium. The sequence continues at coordinate 58,998 of NZ_KQ954288.1, forward strand.
CAATACAGCGCAGTCAGAGACCGAATGACAGGGCAGGATGGCGGAGCGGGAGGGATTCGAACCCTCGATACGCTTTTGGCGTATACTCACTTTCCAGGCGAGCGCCTTCGACCACTCGGCCACCGCTCCGCATGCACTGGACAGGTGGTGCGCCTAGCCGCATGCCGGGGGTTTCGCAAGGGCGCAGGCAGTGGCATGACAGGTTTATGTCGCTTTTGCCCATCCGCTTCGCCCATTCCGGTTTTTCGCTGCGCTCGCTCGCCGTGCTCGCCTCGGCGGCATCGGGGTGCCCGGCCTGTGCACAGGATGTGCCGACACCGCCCGAGATCGTGGCCGGGGCACCGGCAGGAGAATGGGTGACGATTGCGCCGAGCGATCTTCTGGTCATGGACCTTGCGCCCGATGCGACGGGGCATGCGCGCCGGGTGGTGATCCAGTTGCTGCCCGCGCCATTTTCCCAAGGGTGGATCGGCAATATCCGCAAGCTGGCGGCGGCGCACTGGTGGGACGGGACGAGCGTCAACCGCCTGCAGGACAACTATGTCGTGCAATGGGGCGATCCCGATGGCGATGACAAGGCGAAGGCAAAGCCTCTGCCCCCCGGCCTCGTCGACAACAGCGAAAGCGCCTATCTGGCGCCCCGCTTTGCCCTGCCCGCAGCGGCGGAAAGCGCGCTCTCGCTGGGCGGGGATGCTTATGCGGGCGAAACGCGAATCATCGACGGATGGCCGGTCGGGCTCGACAAGGACCATGCCTGGCCGTTGCATTGTTATGGCATGGTCGGCGTCGGGCGCGACAATCCGCCCGATACCGGCAGCGGCGCAGAGCTTTACGCGGTGATCGGACAGGCGCCGCGCCAGCTTGATCGCAATATCGCGCTGGTCGGCCGCGTCATCGAAGGGATCGAAATCCTCTCGAGCCTGCCGCGCGGGACAGGGCCGATCGGATTTTATACCAAGGCGGCCGAGCGCGTACCGATTGTCGCGATCCGCAACGGGCCCGATGTGCAAGGGTTGCCGACCTATCAGATGCTGTCGACCCATGGCGGCACCTTTGTCCGCTATGCCGCCGCGCGGGCCAATCGCCGCGACCGTTTCTTCATCCAGCCGGCAGGCGGGGTCGATGCGTGCAATGTGCCGGTGCCGGTGCGCCGCGTGCCATGATCGACGAAAGCGAGATCACCGGCGGCGCGGAAAGCCATTCCTTCACGACCACGCTGGTGCAGTGGCACAGCGAAAGCCATGGCACCTGGCATTTTATCGGCGTGCCCGCGCCGGTGGCAGAGGCGCTCGATGCCGCCGCGCTGATGCACCGGCTCGAAACCGGGCGACGCAGCGGGTTTGGCTCGCTCAAGCTGACTATCCGCATCGGCGACAGCGAATGGCGCACGTCGGCCTTTCCGCTGCACGAAAAAGGCTGGTCGATCCCGGTCTCGGCCAAAGTGCGCAAGGCCGAAGGACTGATTGCGGGCGACACGATCGAGGCCACGCTGCGGGTTTGAATCCGGCGCTGGTTGCGCCTTCTTAATCGTTCAATTAAGGAGGCTGTCCCGGTATGCAGGAGAACGCCGGTATGCAGGAGAACGAATGTGACGGCGCGCAAACTGCTTGAAGGCATTCGCATTGTCGATCTGACCAGCGTCGTCTTCGGGCCCTATGCCACAGAGATCATGGCCGACCTTGGCGCCGATGTGATCAAGGTCGAAGGCCCGACCGGAGATCAGTTCCGCCATGCCGGCCAATTCCGCACGACGCCGGGCATGGGCCCCTGCACGCTCAATCTCAACAAGGGCAAACGGTCGTTGGCGGTCGATCTCAAGACCCCGGAGGGCAAGGCCGCGCTCGAACGCCAATTGGCCGAAGCCGACGTGTTTATCCACAATGTGCGCGGGCGGGCGATCGAACGGCTGGGCTTTGGCTATGATGCGGTTCGCGCGATCCGGCCCGGCATCGTCTATGTGCATTGCGTCGGGTTCGGCTCCGACGGGCCCTATGCCGATCTTCAGGCATACGATGACGTGATCCAGGCGGCGACCGGCACGACCACGCTTTTGCCGCGCGCCGACGGCAATCCGGCGCCGCGCTTTGTCCCCTCGCTGATCGCCGACAAAGTCGCGGGGCTTCACGGCGCTTATGCGATCCTTGCCGCGATCGTGCACAAGCTGCGCTTTGGCGAAGGGCAATTCGTCGAAGTGCCGATGTTCGAAGCCTTTACCCATTTCATGATGCAGGAACATCTGTTTGGCGCAACGCTGGTGCCCCCGCTGGAGCCCGCCGGCTATCCGCGCCAGATCGACCCGCATCGCCAGCCCTTTCCGACCGCCGACGGCCATATCAGCATCGTGCCCTATACCGACGCCGCGCTGCAGAAAGTCTTTGCGCTGATCGGTGCCGACGACCTGCTGCAAGAGCCACGCTTTGCCACGACGCGCGACCGCATGGCCCATATCAGCCAGGCCTATGTCGAAATCGCGCGGCGCACTCCGGCAAAGACCAATGCCGAATGGATGCGCCTGTTTGCCGAAAACCAGATCCCGGCGATGCCGGTGCGCGATCTGGCCGATGTAACCGCCGATCCCCATCTGATCGAAGTCGGCATGTTCCAGCATCGCCTGCACCCCAGCGAGGGCGAATACCTGCATCTGAAGGCGCCTGTGCATTTTTCGGTCGGCGCATGCGAAACCGGCCCCGCGCCGACCATCGGGCAGGACAATGCCGCGCTTGGCGTAAGCGAGGGATGACCTTGTCAGATCCGTTCGGCCTGCGCCACCGCGTCGCTCGCCCGCAAGGCGCTGATGATCCGGGTCAAATGCGCCAGATCGCGCACTTCGAGGTCGACGAGATAAGTGTGAAACGGGTTTTCGCGCTGGGTCATTTCCAGATTGACGACATTGGCGTGGTTTTTTGCAAAAATCCCGGCCATTTCCGCCAATGTCCCGGGTCGGTTGTACAATTCGGCGCGCAGCCGACCGACCGCGCCGTCGGTGCGCGTATCCCATGACAGATCGATCCAGTCGGCATCGACGCCATTGGCCAGTTGCAGGCAATCGATCGAATGGACTTCGACCCCCGCGCCCGGACGGCGCAGCCCGATGATGCGATCGCCCGGCACCGGGTGACAACAGGTCGCCAGTTGAAACGCCGCACCGGGGCTGAGCCCGCGCACCGCAATCGCGCGTTGCTGGCGCGGCCAGGCATTTTGCGGCCATTCCTCGCCTTGCGGCAATTGCGCGGCGCTGCCGGGGACAAGCGCTTCCATCACCTGTCGGTCACTCACCCGCGCCTGGCCGATGGCCACCATCAGGTCTTCTTCGCTGGTGAATTTCAGCCGCCGGATGGCTTCGGCCAGCGCCTTCTTGCCGATCTTGGTGGGCAGTCGCTCGATGATTTCCTCATAGAGCTTGCGCCCGATCACGGCGATGTCGGCGCGTTCCTTTTGCCGCACGGCGCGGCGGATTGCCGCACGCGCCTTGCCGGTCACCGCAAACGACAGCCAGGACAATTGCGGCTCGGACGTGCGGCTGCGGATGATCTCGACCACATCGCCATTGTTCAGCGCGGTGCGCAAGGGCACATGGCGACCGTTGATCTTGGCGCCGACGGCTGCCGCGCCCAGATTGGTATGGACCGCAAAGGCAAAGTCGACCGGCGTCGCGCCCTTGGGCAGCTGAAACAGCGCGCCCTTGGGCGTAAAGGCGAAGATGCGATCCTGGTACATCGCCATCTTGGTGTTTTCGAGCAGTTCCTCGGCATCGCTGCTGGCATCGAGAATTTCGACCAGATCGCGCAGCCAGCCGACTTGCCCATCGGGCTGTCCTCCGCCCTGCTTGTACGCCCAGTGCGCCGCAAGCCCGTATTCGTTGGTGCGGTGCATGTCCTGCGTCTTGATCTGCACTTCGACGCGCATCGCGTTGTTGTAGATCAGCGTGGTGTGCAGGCTCTTGTATCCGTTGAGCTTGGGCGTCGAGATATAGTCCTTGAACCGGCCCGGAATCATCTGCCACGTGCGGTGCAGCACGCCGAGCGCGGTATAGCATTCGTCCTCGCCGTCGGTGAGCACGCGAAACGCCATGATGTCGGTGATCTGTTCAAACGAGACATGGCGCTCGGCCATCTTCTTCCAGATCGAATAAGGGTGTTTTTCGCGCCCGGCCACTTCGACCCGCATCCCCGCCCCCGACAGTGCCTGCTTGATCTGCAGCGCGATCGCATCGACCTGTCCTTCGCCGGCGGCACGGATGGCCTCCAGCCGACCGGTGATCGTGGCATAGGCATCGGGCTCAAGCTGCTGAAAGGCCAGCAACTGCATCTCGCGCATATATTCGTACATGCCCACGCGCTGCGCCAGCGGGGCATAGATCTCCATCGTTTCGCGCGCGATGCGGCGGCGCTTTTCCTCGCTGCGGATGAAATGCAGCGTGCGCATGTTGTGCAGCCGGTCGGCCAGCTTGACCAGCAGCACGCGCAAATCCTCGCTCATCGCGAGCAGGAACTTGCGCAGGTTTTCCGCCGCGCGCTCGCTTTCCGTCATCGTCTCGATCTTGGAAAGCTTGGTCACGCCGTCGACCATGCGCGCGACATTGGCGCCAAACAGCCGCTCGATCTCTTCGGTCGTGGCCAGCGTGTCCTCGACCGTGTCGTGCAACAGCGCGGTCATGATGGTTTCCTGATCGAGCTTGAGCTCGGTCATCAGCCCGGCGACTTCTACCGGATGCGAAAAATAGGGGTCGCCGCTCGCGCGTTTTTGCGTGCCGTGTTTCTGAACGGTATAGACATAGGCGCGGTTGAGCATCGCCTCGTCCGCATCCGGGGCATAAGCGAGCACACGCTCGACAAGTTCGTACTGACGCAACATGGTTTTCCCAAGATGGGGGCTTGGGAGGCCAAAGGGCAAGGAAAAAGGGCTTCGCGCGAATACGATTCGTTCAGGATTTCTTGGTTAACCTGTCGCGCAATGGGCAAGTCACCGACCATGACCACGATCACCCCGCCTCATATGACGCGTTGGCTGACGTCGCTGGGCGCCAATCGCTGGCCCGATCGCGCCTTGGTGCGTGCGGGGGCGATCTACATGCTGATCGCCTATGTGCCGATGCTGATGCATGTCTTTGCCGAGGCCACGGGCCATGTCGGCAGCGATTTCCTTGCCTTTTGGGGCGCCGGCCGGCTGGTGATGGCCGGCACGCCCTGGCAGGCCTTCGACCTTGTTGCCGAACAGGGCGCACAAGCCGCCAGCCACACCGGGCAGATGGTCGCCTATGTCAATCCGCCGCCCTATCTGTTCCTGACCGGGCCACTGGCGCTCATGCCCTATGGGGCGGCGTGGCTGACCTGGGCGCTGGGCAGTTGGGTGGCCTGGTTCCTCGCCTGCCGCCGTCTCCTGCCAGGCGAACCGGTGGTCTTGCTGTCATACCCGGCGGCCTATCTCGCCGCGTGCCACGCGCAGAACGGGTTTGTGACGGGCGCGCTGCTCGTCGCCGGGGTCTTGGCGCTGTCGCGCAAGGGCGCGCGCGCCGAGCTCATCGCCGGGGCGCTGTTCGGCGCGCTGGTGATAAAGCCGCATCTTGCGCTGCTCATTCCGCTATGGCTGATCGCCGGGCGACGGTGGCGCGCATTGGCCGCGGCCGCGGCTTCGGCGCTGGCGCTTTGCCTTCTTTCGCTCATGGTGTTCGGCCCCGAAACCTGGGCGGCCTGGCCGAAAAGCTTTCAGGTCAGCGCGGTGCTGATGGAACAGAACGCAGGCCCATTCTTTCTGCGCATGGCAACGCCCTATGCGCTGATCCGGGTTCTTGCCGGAGCGAACGTGGCGATCGCCGCGCAAATCGTGATCACTTTGGCCATGGTGGTGCTCGTCTGGGGCGAGACGCGGCGGCTGGGCGCGAATGCGGGAACGGGTGCGCTGATGCTCGCCGCGACGGCGATCGCCTCTCCCTACCTGTTCAGCTATGACTTTCCGTTTCTTGTCCAGCCGCTGCTGTGGCTGGTCGGCATGGCGCGCACGAATGGTTGGCGGCCATGGGAAAAGATCTGTGTGATCGCGCTCTGGCTCGCCCCCCTGGCGACGCGCGCGGCGGCGCTGCCGCTTCATGCCAACCTGATGCCGCTGGCAGGCATTGGGCTGGTCTGGATGATCGTCGGGCGTTTGCGCGCGGATCAGTCGACGATCAGCGGGTGAAGCGCGCCGACGTCGGCAGGCAGCAGCCCGGCGGCGCGCGGATCGCGAAACACTTCGACAAAGCGGGCTTGGGCCACGAAACCTTGCCGCATGTAAAACGCCACGGCGCGCGGATCATCGAGCGTACACGTGTGCACCCAGACCCGCTCCACGCCGCTGTCTGCCTTGCCGAACCAGGCTCGTTGCAGCGCGCGCCGCATCAGCCATTTGCCAAAGCCGTTGCCGGTCGCCTTGGGCACGAAGCCGAAAAAGGCAATTTCGCAGGCGCCCGGCTGACGAAAATCCAGCTCCAGCATGCCGATCTCGACCCGCGCGCGATCGGTCACGGCATAAAGTTCGACCGCCGGATGATGAATGATCGCCGTCAGCGCCGCATCGTCAAGCGCGAGCCGCGACCACCACAGCCACGGCGCGCCGATCCGCCGATAGAGCTGGCGATAGCGGTCGGGCGCGCATTCACTCCAGCGCACGAGCTGCAACGGCACCTCGGGCTCTATCCCCGGTCGGCGCAGCGTCTTCGGCGGCGCGCGCATTTCGAGCGCGGTGACCACCGCCGCCAGATCGCCCGGCGCAATGCCGTGGAACCCCGGCGCGAGCGGTGCCTCGGCCGGATCGTGCGCAATAGCCATCAGGCCCAGACCGCTTCGGGCGGCAGGCTCATCAAGATGGCATCGATATTGCCGCCGGTCTTGAGCCCGAACAACGTGCCCCGGTCATAGACCAGATTGAATTCGGCATAGCGCCCGCGCCAGACGAGCTGTTGCTGCTTGTCCTCGGCGCTCCACCCCAGCCCCATGCGGCGGCGCACGATCCGGGGAAAGACGTCGAGAAAAGCCTCGCCCACGGCCCGGGTAAACGCGAAATTCGCCTCGAACGCGTCGGCGTCGCCACATTCGAGATGATCGTAGAAAATCCCGCCGACGCCGCGATGGACCTTGCGATGGGGGATATAGAAGTATTCGTCGGCCCAGGCCTTGAAACGCGGGTAATAGGCCGGATCGTGCGCGTCGCAGGCGGCCTGGAACGCGGCATGGAATTCGGCGGTGTCCTCGTCATAGGGAATCGGCGGATTGAGATCGCCGCCGCCGCCAAACCATGCCTTGCGCGTGGTCAGAAAGCGGGTGTTCATGTGTACCGCCGGGACATGCGGATTGGCCATGTGCGCCACCAGGCTGATCCCGGTCGCGGTAAAGGCGGGGTTTTGCGGATCGGCGCCGTTGATGGTCGATGCGAATTCCGGGCTGAAGGCGCCGCCGACTGTCGAGACATTGACCCCGACTTTTTCGAACACTTTGCCCTTCATCAGCCCCTGCACGCCGCCCCCGCCACTGGCCCCACCACTGGCCGCACCATTGGCTACCGGCTCTCCGGCGTGTTCGCGCTGCCAGGGGGTAAAGGCAAAGGCGGCGTCGCTGCCCGCCTCGCGCTCGATCGCTTCGAACGCGTCACAGATGCGCGTGCGCAGGCTTTCAAACCAGGCGCGGGCGCGCTCGGTGGATGGCGTCCAGTCGGTGGGGATCGTCTCGGTCATGCAAGGCCTCTCATCGCAAGCCGAGGCCTTGCCAATCCCGGAACGATCCGGCAAGGGGCCATCATGGTTCACGTTTCGTTCGCGCCATTTACCTTTCAGGATCAGGAGTTCTGCCTCGGCACCGGGGGAGATGTCTTGCGGGCGCTTTATTGGGCCGAGCAGCGCGCCTTGCTGGTTGCCGATCTACACCTTGAAAAGGCAAGCTATTTCGCAAAAACAGGGCAGATGCTGCCGCCGTATGACAGCCGCGAAACGCTCGAACGGCTGGCCCATGCGCTGCGCCTGACGGCTGCGCGACGGGTCTTTTGCCTGGGCGACAATTTTCACGATGCCGCCGGGCCCGAACGGCTCGATCCGCACGCCGCCGGGATGCTGGCAGCGCTGACCCGCGCGACAGACTGGGTATGGATCACCGGGAATCACGACAAAAAGGGCCCGTCGGAGCACGCTCTTCCACCGGGAACGCACCTTGCGGAAACCACCATCGCGGGAATCGTGCTGCGGCACGAGGCACGCCCCGGCGAGATTCGCCCCGAACTGTCGGGCCATTTTCACCCGCGCCTGCGCGTGGTGCAGCGCGGCCGCGCGATCGTCCGGCCCTGCGTGGTGGCCAGCGAAAGCCGCATGGTCCTGCCCGCCTTCGGCGCATTGACCGGGGGACTCGATGCCGCCGCCCCGGCGATCCGCGCCGCGCTCCAGCCTGCGCAAGCCGCCGATGCGCTGGTGCCCGCCGCCGGCCGCATCGCGCACTTTGCCTTGTGGCGCGCTGCGGCCGCTTGAATTTGCATGTCCTGATGCCCATTTTCACAATGGTTTTTCACAATGGCACGCGCGAATTCGCACAAGGCACGCTTGGCCCTTTATCTGTTGGCGCGATGTGTTATGAGCGCTAACTGAATTTCCGCCCATCGACAGCAACAAATGGAGAACCGAACATAGCTCCCCCTCCCCGGCGCATGATGGCGCCCCCCGTCAAGAGCGGGCCTCGCTTCAATCAGATGATCAACGTGCCCAAAGTGCGCGTGATCGACGAGAACGGCGAAAACCTGGGAATCATGTACACGCGCGAAGCGATCGACCAGGCTGCGGAAGTCGGGCTCGACCTCGTGGAAGTGTCGCCCAACGCCGATCCGCCGGTGTGCAAGTACCTCGATGTCGGCAAGTTCCGCTACGAGGCGCAGAAAAAGGCCAACCTCGCCCGCAAGAGCCAGAAGACGCAGGAGATCAAAGAGATCAAGATGCGTCCGAACATCGACGATCACGACTATGACGTGAAGATGCGCAATGTGCAGCGCTTCATCGAAGACGGCGACAAGGTGAAGATCACCCTGCGCTTTCGCGGTCGCGAACTCTCGCACCAGCAACTGGGGATGAATCTCCTGCGCAAGGTGCAGGACGATGTTGCCGAATTGGCCAAAGTCGAAGCCTTTCCGCGCATGGAAGGCCGCCAGATGCTGATGGTGCTCGCACCGAAGTAAGCATTTGCCGCAGGAGCGCATGGCTTTGGGGCGTAACCGGATGGTTGCGCCCTTTTGCTTGTCGCGCCGATTTTCGGTCTCCGGCGCGCCATGCTGGACAAACCGGGGTCTGATGCGCCAAACCGGCAAGCACTTCGATGGCGGGCGAAACACCACATAGCGGGCCCCCGTATGGGCCGAGCCATGGCGCGGGCGGATTGCTCGATTCGCCGCTCAAGCTGCTGTCCGGCACGATCGTTTGGGTGGGCTGCGTTTTCGTGGTGTCGACGATCGGCTATGCGATGGCCGGCTGGCCGCTGGGCGACGCCGCCTATATGGTGCTGTTGACCATCTATTCGGTGGGCTATGGCGAAGTCAGGCCGATCGATACCACGTTCCTGCGGATGTGGACGATCATGACCATCGTGCTCGGCTGCACCGGCATGATCGTGCTGACCGGCGCGCTGATCCAGGTGTTCAATCTCTATCAGTTCCGCCGATTATTGGGGCTCGACCGCATGCAGACTGAAATCGACCGGCTCGACTCGCACGCGATCGTCTGCGGCTATGGCCGCATCGGCGTGCAGCTGGCCAAGGCCCTGACCGAGGCGCGGCACCCCTTTCTGATCATCGAGCGCGACGCGGCCAAGGCCGAAGAAGCGCGGGCTGCGGGCTATCTGACACTGCCCGGCGAGGCGACGCACGAAGAGACACTGCGCCAGGCCGGGATTTCCCGCGCCCGCGTGCTCGCCTGTGTGCTGCCCGACGACGCCGCCAACGTGTTCATCACGCTCTCGGCGCGCAGCCTCAATCCCACAGTGCAGATCATCGCGCGTGGCGAAGCGCCGTCGACCGAAAGCAAGCTGTTCCACGCCGGCGCCGACAAAGTCGTTTTGCCCACCCATATCGGCGCCGAACGGATCACCGAACTGATCCTGTTTCCCGCCACCGAAAGCATGCTCGGCGACATTTCTGAAGTCGGCACAATCAAGCGTAATCTCAATGACTTCGGGCTCGATCTTGAAGTCGTTACAGCGGGGGATCGCGGCGCCTTGACCGGGCTGTCGGTGGGCGAGGCGGAACGGCGCGGCAACGGCGCCTTCTTCATCGTCCAGATCGACCGCACCGGCGGCCAGTCGATCCAGCACCCCGGCGAAGACGTGCGCATCGAACCGGGCGACCTGATCCTGCTCGTCGTGCGCGGCAGCCGCCTGTCTGCCGGGGCCATTTTCAACGCCCCGCAGCGGCCGCGCCACGGGCGCCTGTTCATCGGCTGACCGCCACCCTTACCCGTGCGCGCCGAAATAATTCGCGATGGCCACCGCGATGCGCAAATTGAGTGCCTGGGCGCGGTCGATCGGATCGATGAAACGGTTGCGGATCGCGCTGTAATCTTCCGCTTCGTGATCGGGGTAATCCGACGGCTCGTTCAGCGTGAAATCGCCGATGCGCGGCTCGATCACCGGATAGGCCCGGCGCAACTGCGCCAGGGCATCATCGACGCGCAGCGAAAGCACCATTTCCAGCACGTCTTCGCGGCTGATGTCGTTGGCGCGCGAAAATTGCGGCACCTGCACCGCGCGCAGGAACATGTGCATCAACAGCGTCAACCGCACGGCCTGGAGCAATCCGATCGTGCGCCGCGCCTCATCGAAGGCGGCATCGCGACCGACCGGCGCCCCCGGCACCAGCGACAACAACCGGTGCAGCTTCATCCAATCGACGCGCAAGCGCGACACCATGCGGCGGAACACCCCGGCGCGGTCATCCTTGGTCAGATATTCGGCAAGCGCAAGGCACCCCTGCTCCAGTCCGGTTTCGGTTCCGCGATAAGGGCGGCTTGCCCAGTAGGCCGAATTGAACAATTCCCCGAACGCGCCGACCGTCTTGATCGAGGCGAGCCCATTGGCCGCGCGCAACAGCCGCACCAGTTGGTTGCCCCGTTCCGAGCTGCCCAGCAATTCGGCAATCGATTCGATTTCCTCGCCCGCTGCCGTCCCCGCGCCCGCGATGACGTTCACGGCATAGCCGATCTGTTGCAGGATCGCGTTATGCGGGATGGCGCGGATCTGACGCAGGCTCATCGTGCGGTCGGACAGTATGTCCGACTGGCGGCGCGAGACGCGGCTGCCGGTGCCTTTGAGCATGCCCAGACCAAACGCGGTGACCGCGCGCGAATATGTCGCGCTGTCCAGATATTCGCGCTGTACCCGGCGGATCGAGCGATAGAAATCGAGGCTGAGATCGGTGCGATCGTAAAAGGCATCGCGGCTATATTCGCCCGTCAATTCGACTTCGGCTTCGGCAATGCGGGTCAGCGTTGCCAGAGCAAGCTCGTCATTGCGAAAAAACAGATAGCCGTCGCCGCCCTGAAAGCTCACTTCGGGCTCGATCGGCACGCCGGCGCGGGCAAAACGGCTGCGCGCCCAACGGCTGAGCGGCCATGACAGGCGGTCGGCAAAGCCGGTCGGATGCGCCCCGCGCCCCATGCTTTCGCCATGCGTGTTGAAAATCAGCGCCGAAACATCGGCCAGTTCGTGCGCGCGCATCGCTTCGGCCAGCCGCCCCTGCAACCGCTCGATCGCCAGCGCCGCCGGGATCTGGCCAAGAAACCGACCCGCATCGGAAAAGCCGGTCTGGATCGACACCCGGCCGCGCAGCCGCGCATAAGCGCGATAGGCCGGTTCGGCCAAAAGTGCATCGAGGAAGCGACCGCCATGTTCGAGCGCCGTCTCGGTCTCGAACAGCGGCGAGACATCGACTTTGTCCTCGATCCCGAACAGCCGCGCAAAATAGAGCGCGGCCAGCACGGTCTGCGGCTGTTCGCATTCGGCGATCAGCATGCGGATCGGCGCATCGGCATCGATATGATGCAGGATCTGCGCCATGACGAGGAATTGACGCATCGCGGTCGACGTCTCGATCGCCAGCGCGCCGAAATTGACGCGCAGCGGTTTCGCCGCCGCCAGAACTTCGCGCAGGCGCGACAACGCACCCCGGCTGCCCAGATCGAGCGTGCCGTCGGGATCGATCCGGCGACGCAAGGCATTGTGCAATTGCGACGAATTGACCCGAAAGTGAATCCAGCCCATGCCAAGGCCATCGGCGCGCATCGCCGCCGCGAGCGCGGCATAGGCGACCGCCGCGTCATCGCCTGCGGCCCGCGCATCGGCTTCAAGTCCCGCAATGATCGGCTGCAACGACAAGAGCCGCGCCGGATCGTCGCCGGTCATGCGGTTGGCGACGTCTGACAAAACGGCCGGATCGGCCAGCGGCTGGGAAAACAGCTCGGCCATGCCCGCCGCCTGCTCTCGCCCGGCGATCAGAGTCCCCAGCGCCGGATGCGCCGGGTCGATCGCGGTCAGCCAATCGATATAGCTGGCCAGACGGCGCACCTTTTCGCGCAGGCGAAACAGGATCGACGTGCTCCAGCCGATGTCGGTGCGCCCGTCCATGTCATAGCCGACCCAGCTCGCAAACCGGAACGGCAAAGGGCGGAAATCGAGCCAACGCCCCGGCCAGCGCGCGCGCGCATGCGTCAGCAGGCGCGTGTTGATGCGATCGCGTGCAATACTAGCGCGTTCGATCGCGGCAAGCGCCTCGGCATGTTCGAATTCGAGCGTGATCTGCGGCCCCGCCCCCGGCGCGGCACAGACCGTTGCGCTACGCGGATCGTCGGCAAGCGCCGCGCCGGCCACGGCATCGGCATCGCCGGGCGTCAACAAAAAGGTCGGGTGCGCGGTAAACACGGCATGGAGCAAAGGCCGTTGCCAGCGGCGGCAGAATTCCGAAAAGCCGTCTTCTTCATGCAGCAGGGCGATGATCCGCGCCAGGTTTGTCTCGGGATCGGTGGGCGCAACCAGCCCGCGCAGCCGCCCTGCGCGCGTCTGCAAGGCTTCGCATTCCAGTTCCGCGACCAGCGCCTCGATGTCATCGAGCGTGATCGCTCCGGCTTCCAATTCCCGCGACAAGTCGTGGCTCAATTGAAACACCGGATTGAACAACGGGGTTTGTGTGGTGCGCTCGTGCAGGTTCTGCAACTGGTCGCGCAGGGACTGGACCGTTGTCATCGTGCGTACCATCCCTTTTGCCCGCCGCCCGGAACCCGCCCGGCGCTGTCCACTCTTTGCCATCGAACTTTAGCGATGCAACGCCATCGCCGCATGCGCAGCGGCCTCGATCGCCGCCTCATCCGGTGCGCCTTTGGCTACCAGCCAGCTGCCGCCGACGCAAAGCACCGGATCGAACGCCAGCCATTCCGCCGCATTGCCCTGATTGATACCGCCGGTCGGGCAGAACTTTACCTGATGAAACGGCGCCGCCAATGCCTTTAGTGCGGGCAAGCCGCCGGAAGTCGCGGCAGGAAAAAACTTGAAATGCGCAAGGCCCAGATCGAGCCCGAGCATGATGTCGGCGGCATTGGCCGTGCCGGGCAGAAACGGAATCCCCGAGGTCGCCGCCGCCTCGCCGAGCCGCGGCGTGAGCCCCGGCGAAACGATGAATTCGGCGCCGGCATCGATCGCGGCCTTCAGATCGTCGGGATTGACCACGGTTCCGGCGCCGACGATCGCGCCCTCGACAGTGCGCATTGCCCGGATGACATCGAGTGCGACAGGTGTGCGCAAGGTCACTTCCAACACACGCAGCCCCCCGGCGACCAGCGCGCGGGCCACCGGAACCGCATGACTTGCGTCCTCGATCACCAGCACCGGAATGACCGGCGCGGCGCGCATGATGGTTTCAATCGGTTTCATGGGGTTTCCTACGCATCTATGGACGCGGGAAACTAGCCTGCATCGGCGCCTGACGCAGCCGCTAACACCATGACCGCATACTTATTACCAAGTCAGACAGCAGAGCTGAAGCGGCGCTCCTCGCTGCGATAGGCATCGAACACAGCCGCAATCGAGCGGGCATACGGTTCGCTGCCACGTTCGAGAATCAGCGTGTCCGCATCCCAGCGAATCAGCCCGCGCTCTGCAAATGGTGCCAACCGCGCAGCAGCAGCAGCCGCGAGATCATTGGGGAGTTGCACCTCGCCCTGGCACAGCAACGCCTCGATCACCGCGCCGCGCCGCCGATCCTCCGCCGTGCGCACGACCCCGCGCCGCCCGGTCAAATGCCCGGCACCGGCAAGCATGCGATAGCGCCCGGTGTTCTTTTCGTTCTGGATAAACGCGGTTTCGAACTGATTGATCGAAGTCGAGCCCAGCCCGATCAGCACCGGCGCCGGATCATCGGTAAAGCCCTGAAAATTGCGCCGCAGCGACCCGTTCAGCGCGGCCTGCGCCAGACCGTCACCGGGCCGGGCAAAATGGTCGAAGCCGACCGGCTGATACCCCGAGGCGACAAGGCGCGCATAGCCCTCGGCGGCCATGCGAAACCTCTGCCGCTGATCGGGCAGACTGCTGGCATCGATCCGCCGCTGGCGCGCGATCATGTGCGGGACATGGGCATAGCCAAACAGCGCGATGCGATCGGCGCCCAGCGCCGTCGCTTCATCAAGCGTGGCGGCAAGCACCGCATCGTCCTGAAACGGCAAGCCGTACATCAGGTCGAAATTGATCGATTCGACCCCTGCCTTGCGCAATCCTTCGACAGCGCGGGCAATATCCTCGCGCGGCTGAACCCGCCCGATTGCCGCCTGCACGCGCGGATCGAACGTCTGGACGCCAAGGCTCGTCTTGATCACGCCAATGCCGCGAATGGCCAACAGCCAGGCAGGAGTCAGGCTGCGCGGATCAAGCTCGATCGAAAAAACCGGCCAGGGCACACGGAAATTGACCAGAAGCGCGTCGATCAGACGCACGAAATCGGTCGGCGAAATCGCATTGGGGCTGCCTCCGCCAAAGGCGATGCGCGTGATCCGCACCGACCGGTCAAGCAGCCGGGAAACCGAGACGATTTCGGCATGGAGCGCGTCAAGATACGAAGCCAGCCGCTGCGTCCGGTTGGCAGCGCCGGTATTGCATCCACAATACCAGCAGATTTCATGGCAGAACGGGATGTGCAGATAGAGCGAGACATCGCCGCGCACGTCTTCCAGCGCCTTGCGCTGGCTCGCCTCGAAATTGTCGTCGGTGAATTCTGCAGCGGTCGGATAGCTGGTATAGCGCGGCACCGGCTGCGCGAGCAACTCGGGGTAATACGTCCAATCGGCAAAACGCTCAGGTTGCATCGGCATCATCCTCACCGCTGCGACACATATCGCCGATCGCACCGGCAGACATTGCGATAGGGCAAATCTTGCCGCCCGGCGTCGCGATGGCCAAACGCGTCACGCCTTGTTCTCCGGAATGGTATCCTCCAGGCTCTTGCCCACATCGGGGCCGGACGGATCATCATCGATCAGGATACGCGCCGCCGCGCCATCGAGATCGGCGAACTGCCCGCGCCGCAGCGCCCAAAAAAACGCGGCAAGGCCAAAAAGCCCCATGCCCAGCGCGATCGGTATCAACATGGCAAGCGAGGTCATCGCGCGAAACCTTCTGCTCGAATTGTCCGGCCCACGCCAATCACCGCGCAGCGCGCGCGAGGCGCAAGGAATTGCCGATAACCAGCAAGGACGAACTGCTCATCGCCACCGCCGCCACCAGCGGCGTCACGACGCCAGCCATGGCCAGCGGCACCGCCAGCAGGTTATAGGCGATCGCCATGCCAAAATTCTGCCGCACCACACGCATCGTCGCGCGCGAAACGGCCACTGCACGCGGCAACGCCAACAGCGAATCGGCAGTAAACACCATATCCGCCGCCTGACGCCCGACATCGCTTGCCGTGCCCGGCGCCATCGAGGCATTCGCCGCCGCCAGCGCGGGCCCATCGTTAAGCCCGTCGCCAACCATCAACACTTTGGCACCGACCTTCTGCAAGGCCGTGATCGCCGCCAGCTTGTCGGCCGGGCTGGCGCCCGCCCGCCCGGGTAGCCCGGTCGCGCGCGTCGCTTCGCTTACCGCCGCCGCATTGTCGCCCGACAGGATCGCACATTCAATCCGCATCGCGCGCAGCCGCGCCAGCGCCTCATCGCAATCGGGGCGCAGGCCATCGGCAAAGCGGATGATCCGCACGGGCCGATCGGCGATCACCAACGCGGTCGCCATGCCCTCGGCCCCGCCCGGACGCCCCAGCGAGACCGTCTGCAAACCCCGGCGCGCTTCGACGCCGCGCCCGGCGACTTCGCTCACCTCATCGAGCGTCGCCGCGCGCACACCGCGCGATGCCAACGCTTTCGACAGCGCCAGCGACAAAGGATGGCGGCTGTGGCTGGCCAGTGCCAGCGCAACCGCAGCTTCGTCGTTGTCCAGCGCATCGAGGCTGGCCGCATCGGCCACCGGCCGACCAAATGTCAGCGTGCCGGTCTTGTCGATCAGCGCGTGATCGACTTCGGCCATGCGTTCGAGCGCCGAGCCGTCCTTGACCAGAACCCCCCGCCGCATCAGCGCGCCCGCCGCAACCACTTGCGCCACCGGCACGGCAAGCCCCAGCGCGCAAGGACACGTGATGATCAGCACCGAAATCGCGATCACGAGCGCGTGATAGACGCCCGCTCCCGCCAGCATCCAGCCGATGAAGGACAGCGCCGCCAGCGTATGCACCGCCGGGGCATAGAGCCGCGAAGCACGGTCGGCGATCCGCACATAATGCGACCGCACTTGCCCCGCCGCTTCCATCAACCGCGCAATCTCGGCCAGCGAGGTATCCTCGCCCGTCGCCGTCACCCGCACATCGACCGGGTTTTCCAGATTGAGCGTTCCTGCCAGTACCAGGCTGTCGACAGCGCCCGGCACAGGCGCGCTTTCGCCGGTCAGCAAGGACTGGTCGAACCGGCTGGCGCCGCGCACGATGGCGCCGTCGGCCGCCAGCCGTTCGCCGGCAGCCACACGCATCACCATGCCGGGAACCAGGTCTGCCGAAGCGGTCCAGTTCGTTGCGCCATCGTCATCGACAACGAGCGCCCCGCCCGGCGCCTGACGCAACAGCGCGTCGACACCCGCGCGGGCGCGATCACGCATCATCGCATCGAGCGCACGCCCGGCCAGCAGGAACAGCAACAGCATCAGCGTGCCGTCGAACCACGCCTCCTTGCCGCCGGTCATCGTCTCATAGAATGACAGCGCCGTGGCCAGGATCACCCCGATCGAGATCGGCACGTCCATGTTGGTCGAAAACGTCCTGAGCGCGGACCACGCCGAAGCAAAGAACGGCCGCCCGGCAAACGCAATCGCCGGCACGCCGATCGCTGCCGAAAGCCAATGAAACAAAAGACGCGTGTTGCCATCGGCCCCGGACCACACCGAGACCGACATCAGCATGACATTCATGCAGGCAAACGCCGCAACCGCCAGCGGCGCGAGCAAAGGGCGCACTGCCGAAACCGGCTCGGCCATCTCCAGGCGCGGCTGTGCCTCAAACCCGACGTGGGCAAGACTGGCAACCAGATCGGGGATGGCGACATCGGCCCGGTGGGCCACCGCGACTTGCCGGGCAGTCAGGTTGACCCGTGCAGAGACGACGCCGTCGAGCCCGCCAAGCGTGCGCTCGACTTTGGCCATGCAGCCGGCGCAATGCATGCCGGGGACAACCAGAACAGTAAGAACCGGTTCTGCAACAGCCGTTTCGTGCACCCCACCCCCGGCCAGTGCCCCGCCGTCCTGGCCGGGCACGGCAGTGCTGCTCATTGCGAGCCTCCGCCGGCCAGTTCGGTCACGTTGTGCAAACGATGCCCGTTGGCTTCGGCCAGGAGATGGACTTGCCAGCGCCCCGACGCCAACGGCGCGACATAGATGCCCGGCGTCGTCTCGACGAAGCGCAAGCCGTGGACCGTCTCATCGCCCAACGGGTGCGTGGCATCGGCAGTCAGCTTTGCCCCGGTGATCGGCTTGCCGTCCCGATCGTTGAAGGCAACGCTCAGGGTGTTGCCCGTCTCGGTCACGTCGACTTTCCAGCCCAGCGCGCGCTCGGCCTTGGCCTCGTCAAGCCAACCGTTGAACCGCTGGCTGGCAACATAGGAGTTTTCAACGACTTCGCCGCTGAACGTCGACAGCGCATAGTGCGCCATCATGACATTGACGGCGATCACCACGCCGAAAAAGGCGACAAGGATGGTCAGCATGTGCCAACCGGTGAACTTGCGAACCCGGCGTTGCGGGGTTTCGTCCGAAGGAGAAAGAGGCGCAGTGCTTTGCTGGGCCGAAATCTGCTGGGACACAGATTGCCTGGTCATTGACCGTTTCCTTCCGGGGTGCTGAATGTCGAATGCGACTGGTCATGCCCTGCTTCGCGATCGGTCGCCTTGAGCTGGAACAAGACCGGGCCCGGCTTTGCCCCCTGCGGGCCCTGCACATAGACACGCAGCCGCATGGTCGTATCCGACGGCACGGTCATCGACAGGCTTTGCTGCGCCATGCGTTCTTCCATGTCGTCGGTAAAGATCAGCGCACCGGGAACGCCGCTGGTGGTCAGGACCACCGGACGCGGACGGTCCTCCATGTTGCGCACTTTGACTGTAAACCCGTCGCGCACAGCCCCGCCCGAAAGCTGGACGAACTCGGGATTGCGATCCTTGGCGACCGACAGCGACAGCCGGGTGCGCGCGCCGAGCATGAACAGCAGCGCAACACCGATCGCCGCCCAGACGGTGAAATAGATCAGGGTACGCGGGCGCAGAATGGTCTTGAGCAAAGGCGTATCGGCCTGGCCATGGGCCTCAAGCTCCGAATCTTCGAGCGTGCAATAGTCGATCAGCCCGCGCGGGCGCCCGATCTGGGCCATCGCGCGGTCGCAGGCATCGATGCACAATCCGCACGTGATGCAGCCCAATTGCGCGCCTTGGCGAATATCGATCCCGGTGGGGCAGACCGCCTCGCACTGATGGCAATCGATACAATCGCCCAGCGGCGACAAGCCCTGGTCGACGAGCCGCTGCGACGCCTTGAGCGAGCCGCGCGGCTCACCGCGCCAGTGCTTGTAAGTGACCAGCAAAGACTTTTCATCGAGCATGGCCGACTGGATACGCGGCCAGGGGCACATATAGATGCACACCTGTTCGCGCATGAAACCGCCAAGCAGGAACGTCGTCAGCGTCAACACGCCAACTGTCGCATAAGCGATGTTATCGGCCGCGCCGGCCCAGAATTCGTGATGCAGCGTCGGCGCGTCGGCAAAATAAAAGATCCACGCGCCGCCGGTCATGAACGCGATCAGAAAATAGACCGACCATTTGAACAGCCGCCGCGCGATCTTGGATGCGGTCCACGGCGCATTTTGCAGGCGCATCTGCGCATTGCGGTCACCGTCGATGAAACGGTCGATATGCTGATAAAGGTCGGTCCACACCGTCTGCGGGCAGGCATAGCCACACCATGCGCGCCCGACGACGGTGGTAACCAGGAACAGCCCGATCCCCGCCATGATCAACAGGCCCGCCACGAAATAGAATTCGTGCGGCCAGATCTCGATGGCGAACATGTAGAAACGCCTATGCGCCATATCGATCAGGACAGCCTGATGGGGGGCATAGGGCCCCCGATCCCAGCGCAGCCACGGTGTCCCCCAATAGACGATCAGGCAAAATGCCATGACCGCCCATTTGAAACGACGAAAGGGGCCATCGATCTTGCGAGGGAAGACTGGGACACGCTTGGCATAGAGATGCTGCGTGTCCGCGTCTTTCCGTTCGGCGAGCTTGGGATCGGGCGCATTCATGATTACGGACTTCTTTCCTGTTCAGCCGTTATTTGGCGGCTGTCGGAGCGGCAGGAGCCGCAGCACCGGGCGTGGCTTCACCACCACCCAGCGAGTGGACATACGTGGCAAGCATCTTGACCGTGACCGGATCAAGCCGCTGACCCCAGGCCGGCATCACGCCATAACGGGCGTTGGTCACCGTTTCGGTCAACGTGGCGCGGTCGCCGCCATAGAGCCAGATCGCATCGCTGAGGCGCGGAGCCCCGACGGCGCGACCGCCTTCGCCGTTGGCGCCGTGGCACACGGCACAGTTCTGGGCAAAGATCGCCGAGCCGCGCTGTGAAGCGGCGGACGCCGGATCCTGCTTGCTGATCACGCGGACAAAGCTGACCACGTCCTGCACTTGCGCCGGGGTAAGAATGCCGTCGCGACCAAATGCGGGCATCTGGCTCGACCGCGTGGCGTCATCGCCCGGATAGCGGATGCCATGCTGCAGCGTCTGATAGATCGCGCCGATGTCACCACCCCACAGCCAATCGTCGTCGTTGAGGTTGGGAAAGCCCTTGCCCCCAGCCGCACCGGCGCCGTGGCACTGTACGCAGTTCTGCTTGAAAGCGGCCCGACCACCTTCGATCGCGGCGCGTTGCAGCTTGGGATCCTTGGCCAGATCCTCGATCGAGGTCGCCGCAATCGCCGCGCGCATCGCTGCACGACCGGCATCGGCATCCTTCATCTCGGCAGCCAGCGATCCCCGGCTCGACCAGCCGAGCATCCCCGCTGACGCCGAATGGCGACCGGGAATGGCCGGATAGGCGATGACATAGCCGATCGCAAAGAGGATGCAGATATAGAACAGGATCAGCCACCAGCGCGGCAACGGATTGTCGAGTTCCTCGATCCCGTCCCATTCGTGGCCGACAGTGTGAACCCCGGTGGCCTCGTCAAGACGAGCCCCGTGCCCGGAATTGTGCGCGGAATGGGTGCCGCCATCACCATGATCATTCGCCATCGTTCTCATCCTCGAAGATCGAGTTGGCGGCCTCGCTGGCTTCGGCGCGTGCGCCTGGCCGAAACGGCCAGAGGCACAGCACCAGGAACACCAGCGCCATTACAGCGAGACCCCAGCTATCAGCCAGCGCGCGAAGCGTGTTGTAGGTCGATGCGGCGTTCATCGGCCCTTCTCCCTCGCAAGCTGTTCCTGAGCGGCCGGCGCATTGATGTCGACCATGGTGCCCAGAACCTGAAGATAGGCGATCAGCGCGTCCATTTCGGTCAACCGCTTGGGGTTGCCATCAAAATCACGCGCCTGCGCCTTGGGATAGCGCTTTTTCAGATCGGTAGCGTCCGCGTCGGGATCGGCCTGCGCCTTGAGGTCGTCGTTGGCCTTGGCGATGTCTTCCTTGGTATAGGGGACACCGACCAGCGACAGCGTCTTGGTTTCGGCCTTCATGTCGCCGGCATTCAGTTCATGCTCTGCCAGGAACTGATACGTCGGCATGATCGATTCCGGCACGACCGAACGCGGATCCTTCAGATGCTGGACATGCCAGGCATCCGAATACTTGCCGCCGACGCGCGCCAGATCGGGCCCGGTGCGCTTCGATCCCCACTGGAACGGGTGATCGTACATCGATTCCGCAGCAAGGCTGTAGTGGCCATAGCGTTCGACCTCGTCACGGAACGGACGGATCATCTGGCTGTGACACAGATAGCAGCCTTCGCGGATATAGATGTCGCGACCTGCCTGTTCGAGCGGGGTGTAGGGCCGCATGCCCTGTACTTTCTCGATCGTGTTATCGATCCAGAACAGCGGGGCGATTTCGACGAGGCCGCCGATGGTCACCGCGCCGAAGGCCAGGACGGCGAGCAATGTGATATTGCGCTCGACCATCTTGTGCCGCTGAAGGAAATTGAGTGCCATTGTTTTTTACTCCTTCACCTGGTGCCCGGGATCACAGGGCGCTGGCCGGCTTCAACGGCACGTCCTTGGCGGGGTTGAAGGGAGTCTCACCAAGCGGGGTCTCATCGCGGAGCGCGTGACCAAGAATGGTGCGGGTGATGTTGTAGGTCATGATCGTCGCACCCGAGAGGTAGAGCAGCCCGCCAAAGGCGCGCAGCACATACATCGGATGGACCGCCGCAACGGTTTCGGCGAACGAGTTCACCAAGTAGCCGTCGGGGCCATATTCACGCCACATCAGGCCCTGGGTAACGCCTGCCACCCACATCGAGGCCGCGTAGAACACGATCCCCAGCGTCGCCAGCCAGAAGTGCCAGCCGACCATGCGCAGCGAATAGAGGCGCGGACGGTTCCACAGGCGCGGCGTCAGGTAATAGAGCGACCCGAAAGTGACCATGCCGTTCCAGCCCAGCGCACCCGAATGCACGTGACCGATCGTCCAGTCGGTATAGTGCGAGAGCGAATTGACCGTCTTGATCGACATCATCGGCCCTTCGAACGTGCTCATGCCGTAAAAAGCGAGGCTCATCACGAACATGCGCATGATCGGATCGGTGCGCAGCTTGTCCCAGGCGCCGTTGAGCGTCATGAGACCGTTGATCATGCCCCCCCAGCTCGGCATCCACAGCATGATCGAGAAAACCATGCCCAGCGTCTGCGCCCAGTCGGGCAGAGCGGTGTAATGGAGGTGGTGCGGACCTGCCCAGATATAGAGGAAGATCAGCGCCCAGAAGTGAATGATCGACAGGCGATAGGAATAGACCGGACGCTCGGCCTGCTTCGGCACGAAATAATACATCATGCCAAGGAAACCGGCGGTCAGGAAAAAGCCCACCGCGTTATGACCATACCACCACTGGATCAGCGCGCTCTGCACCCCGCCGGCAAGCGGGATCGACCGGCTGCCGAAAAAGCTGACCGGAATGGCGGCATTGTTCACGAGGTGAAGCATGGCCACAGTCAGGATGAACGACAGATAGAACCAGTTGGCGACATAGATGTGCGGTTCGGACCGCTTCAGGATCGTACCGACAAAAACCGCAAGGTAGGACACCCACACGATCGTCAGCCACAAGTCGACGTACCATTCGGGCTCGGCGTATTCCTTGCCCTGCGTAACGCCCATCAGATAGCCCGTAGCGGCCAGCACGATGAACAGCTGATATCCCCAGAACACGAAACGGGCGAGGCCAGGGAAGGCCAGCCTCGCCCGGCACGTGCGTTGCACCACGTAAAACGACGTGGCGATCAGCGCATTGCCGCCGAAGGCGAAGATGACCGCAGATGTGTGCAACGGCCGCAAACGACCGAAGTTGATATATTCAAATCCGAGATTGAGCGCCGGAAATGACAGCTCAAGCGCGATGTAAAGCCCGGCCAGAAAACCGGCCATGCCCCAGAACACTGTGGCAATGACGCCCCAGCGGATGATTTCGTCGTCGTATTTCCCCTGATCGGGCGAACGCAGAATGCCACGCGAGATGGCATCCACATTCGTCCCGCGCAATGTGGCGATCAAGCCGATACCGGCGGCCAATGCGCAAATTGCCATGTGGACCCCGAAAGCCCAGTCCACTGACAATGCACATGCCACGACGGCAAGGACGAGCGCGGCGAAAAATGCGCCTGCTCGCAATACTACCATTTCCATGGAGCCTTCCCTTCCATGCAGTTTTCGATGATCGGCCCTGCGCGCCGGGCCCCCACCCCGCATTGACACCGGTCAATTCCAACGAGGCGCCATAAAGGGGTGTACCATCAAGGGTTGCACAATCGCAACACTACCTGTCCGGCGAATACGGGGGCGGACGAATTTTGCGCTTCGTCAATGCTGGCGATTCGGGGATGACGCATCAGCACGCCAACGCCGCGGGCTAAAGAACGCGCCAACGAGGGGTTGGCCAACCGCGGCGGCAGGAAGTGTCACATGAAAAAGATCCTTCGCCGTACACTGGGCCTCTGCCTGGCCGCTCCCGTTCTCGCCGCCGCCGTTCCGGCCTTTGCCGACGATGCGCCCGCCGGGAAGTGGCAAGTCAAGCTGCTGTACACCGCCGTCCTCGCCGACGGCAAAATCAGCGAAGTAAAGTCGATCAACTCGGGTCTGGCCGAAAATGCCGCGTTTGCCTCGCCGCAGACTTATGCGAGCAACAACGCCTTCACCCCGACTCTCGCGGTCGAATACTTCTTCACGCCGAACATCTCGGTTGAAACCATTGCCGGTATCACTGCGCACCACGTCAATGGCAGCGGTTCGCTCGACGGCACCAATCTGGTCAACCACGTGATGATCATTCCGGCAACCTTGACCGCGAAGTATCATCTGCCGCTCGGCCCGATCAAGCCCTATGTCGGCGTCGGCCCGACCTGGTTCCTCGTCATGGGCGAACGTCCCGGCGACACGGCTGCTGCGCTGGGCGTGACCAAGACCTCGCTGTCGAGCCAGATCGGCGTCGCGGTTCAGGCCGGTGTCGACGTTCCGATCGGCAAGACCCCCTATAGCCTGAGCTTTGACGCGAAGAAGTATTGGGTCGGCACCACCGCGCATTTCTATGCCGGCGATACCGATGTGCTGACCACCACGCACAAGCTGAATCCCTGGGTGCTGAGCGCGGGCGTCGCCTACCGCTTCTGATCCAGGCTTCGAGATAGAGGGGCAAGGGGATCGCAGCCGTCATCGACGGGGGCGCCCCTTCCCCCCCTTTCGAAATCCCCGGTGTCATCCCCGGGGAAGGCGGGCGGAACGCGCTGGAGTCTGGGATCCTCCGGCCGCGTTCCGCCCGCCGCTTTTTGTGCGGCGCCTTGGTCGTGCACGTTTCTGCACCCAATCCGCGTTCTAAATTGAATGCGAGGGGCCCAGTCGCGCGACGCGACATTCCGACAATCGAATTGCTGTTCGGCGGCAGCACTTTGAGGCTGGCGCCAAGGTTACCGTGCCCGCACCATTTACCCGCAGTCGCCGGTCACGGATTTCAGCCCGCCAAGGCCTCAAGCGCGCCGCGATCGATCACTTCCACTTCGCGCCGCGAAGGCAGGCCGATAACCCCATCCTGCTTGAGCCTGGTAAACTGACGGCTGACCGTCTCGATAGTCAGACCCAGCAAATCGGCAACTTGCTGACGTGAAAACGGCAGCGTGAACAGCCGTGCCGGTGTGCGGACCGGCGAACAGCCCACATCCCCAAACCGGTCGGACATATCGAGCAGGAATGTCGCGATCTTTTCCGATGCGGTCTTGCGGCCAAGCAGCATCATCCACGACCGGGTGCGATCGAGTTCTGCCAGCGTGCGTTCGAGCAGCTTGTGTTCAAGTTCGGGATGTTCGCGGGCAAAACGATCGAAATCGTTGCGGGCAAATACGCAGACCCGTGCATCGGTCAGCGCGACGACACTTGCCCGGCTGGTCTGGCCAAAAGGTCGACCGATGAAATCCGCCGGATAGGCAACACCGACGATCTGTTCGCGTCCATCTTCGGTCGAAGTGGTCAGCTTGAGCACACCTTCGATCACATTGGCGACGAGCAGCGAATCATCGTCTTCCCAGATCAACGGCTCTCCGGCTGCGACGCTGCGCCGTCGCCCCATCGTATTGAGCGCCCCAATCTCGCGATTGTCGAGTCCAGAGCAAATCGCTCGATTTCGTACGACGCAGGTTTCACAAGTTGACATGCGCGCCGATGTACCAAAACTTTAGCCCCCCGACAATTATACGTTTGATCGACATCGTGCACAAACATGCGCGATCCAAAAAAACGGGGCGGCCGGGGTTACCGACCGCCCGAGTTGGGGAGAAATCGGCGGAAGGGAAGTCGATCGAGGGTGGTGATCAGTTCCCTTCCGTCGAAGAGACAGTTCGCAGACGCGGCCGCAACAGGCGTTGACCAAGGTCAAAAGCGGAGCAAAAAATATTGCATACGCAAAATGCCCTGCACCCGCGCCGTTAGGGCAACCGGCATTCGCGCAGGGCATCAGCCATAACCTGATGATAAAATAACCTCTGACCGATCAAGCGGGCAGTTCGGCCAGGTCGTGATATTGCCCGCCAAAAAACAACAACGGCGTCCCGACATCGCGTCTGCCGAGCGCCTCGACTGCACCGACGACGAGGTAATGATCGCCCACTTCGTCCACGCGTTCGATCGAGCAATCGATCCACACGATGGCGTTTTCCAGCAATGGCTGACCCGACGGCGTGTGGCCATGGGCAAGGTCGGCAAACTTGTCTTCGGCACGCGCCGCGAATCGGCGGCACACGTCCAATTGGTCCGATCCCAGCACATTGACGCAGAACCGCCCGATCGGCGCGATCTGCGCCCACGAGCGCGAGCGCCGATCGGGAAAAAAGCCGACCAACGGCGGATCGAGCGAAATCGACGTGAAGGAGCCGATCACCAGTCCACGCCTTTGCCCCTCGGCATCGACTGCGGTGATCACGACGACGCCGGTCGGATAGGCGCCAAGCACGGTGCGAAAAAGGGCAGGATCGATCATCGGCGCAGAAGTGTCGCGAAGCCCGGCTCGGGTCAACCACCTATCTGCCCATGTGTCCGGATAGCCCGGGCGCCTTCATCGCCACATAGGCGCGCTCCGTCTCGCGGGGTTTGGCGATCCGGTCTTGGCCTGCCATAGCGCGCGAATCATGACCGGGCACGACCATCACCAGCGCAGCGAACGGATCGCCGAAGAGGATCTCGTCGAAATGGTCGGACGATTCTATGCCCGCGTGCGCCGCGATGCCTTGCTCGGCCCGGTGTTCGATCATGGCGTGCATGACTGGAACCGTCATCTGCATCGCCTTGTCGCATTCTGGTCTTCGGTGATCAACGGCACCGGGCGCTATCGCGGCGATCCGATGGCGATCCACGCGGCGCAGGCGATCACGCCGCAGATGTTCGATCGCTGGCTGGGTTTATGGCGCGAGACCACCATGGCCGTGCTCGATCCGCCGAGCGCCGCGTTGATGCAGGAACGCGCGGAACGCATGGCCGACGCGATCAGGCGACACATTTCATAGCGGCTCTACGAATCTCGGCGCCGTCTCCGGCATCATCCACAAGATCGGCACCACCGCCGCCGCGACCGCCGCGATCATCGCCCCCGGCGCCCAGGCCCCGCCGGTCAGCGCGATCGAGACATGCGCGAGCCAGGGCGAAACCCCGCCAAACAGGGCCGTGGCAGAGGTCGCGCCCAGCGCCAGCCCCGACAACCGCACACGGCTTGAAAACTGTTCTGCCGTGGCCGAGGCGGCAACCGCGCTCCACGCCCCGCCAATCGCCGCGAGCACCAGCGCCCCGCCCAGCGCGAGCATGATCCCGCCATGCGCCATGACCGGAAACAGCAGCGTCGGCATGACCGCTGCGGCAATGGCAATCCCGATCAGCAAAGGCCGCCGTCCATAGCGGTCGGACAGCGCGCCGGCGATCGGCGTAACCGCAATGACCATCAGCGCAGCAAGCGTCGACAGCCCCAGCGCCGCCCCCTCGCCCATCGCCCCGGTCGCAACCAGAAACGCCGGAACATAGGAGATGCCGACATAATAGCTGATCGATCCCAGCGCAGAGATGCCAAACCCGCGCAAGACCCCGGCCCGCTCTGCCCCCGCCGCGCGCCCCAGCGGATGCGCGGCCAGATCGCCCTGCGCCTCATGCGCCAGAAATTCGGGCGATTCCGCCATTCGCGACCGCCCGACCCAGATCATCCCCGCCAGCCCCGCGCCGATCGCAAACGGCACGCGCCAACCCCAGGTTTCAAGCGCAGCGGGCGAAAACCACAAGACCGTGGCCGCGCTCACCGCTGCGGCAACCAGGGCCCCGACTTCGCTTGCCGCAGAAGCCAACGACGCGACCAGACCCCGCCGACCGGGAACCGCGCCTTCGACAAGATAGGCGACAACCCCGGTATATTCGCCGCCGACCGCAAAAGCCATCACGCAGCGCAAGGCAAGCAGCAACCACCCCGCCAATGGCCCCGCCACTGCGCGCGTCGGCAGACATGCGGTCAGCGCCATGGCCAGCGTCATCACCGCCATCGACACCATCATCGCCCGCCGCCGCCCATGCCGATCGCCATAGACGCCCAGCACCAACGCGCCCAGCGGCCGCATCAGATAGGCAATCGCAAACCCCGCCAGCGCAAGCGCCAGCGAACGCTCGCCCCCGCCGTAAAACACGCGGGCAAGGACCGTGACGAAATAGAGATAGAGCGTAAAATCATACCATTCGACCACGGTGGAAATGGCAGCGATGGCCATCGACGCGGGCGGGACCATCGCCTGTCTCATATCGACGGCATGAGTGCCGGGCCGCTGAGAGGATTTCGGTAAAGTCCTTGGCACAGGATACAGCCCCTCAGGTTCACACGGAGCTTTGCGGTCAGGCACGACTGCGTCAAGCGCGATCGCGCGCCGTGGGGGGCCGGGCCCCGCGATCCGCCGTCGCTTTGCCCATCTCCATACTGCCCATCTCCATTCCGGTTGTCGTCATGATTAATGATTGATAAACTCGTCCTTACTTCAAGGGGAGGCAGGCCATGCGTCGTAAACTGGCAGCTGAATTTTTCGGGACCTTCTGGCTCGTATTCGGCGGATGCGGATCAGCGGTATTGGCGGCAGCATTTCCGGCACTGGGGATCGGCTTTGCCGGTGTTGC
The DNA here is from genome assembly GCF_001519055.1 of Novosphingobium sp. Fuku2-ISO-50. Taxonomy (GTDB): domain Bacteria; phylum Pseudomonadota; class Alphaproteobacteria; order Sphingomonadales; family Sphingomonadaceae; genus Novosphingobium. The sequence continues at coordinate 87,449 of NZ_KQ954288.1, forward strand.
ATTGGCTTTTGGCCTGACTGTCATGACCATGGCCTATGCCGTGGGCGGTATTTCCGGCGGACATTTCAATCCCGCCATTTCGTTGGGACTGGCCGTCGCCGATCGCTTCGCGTGGAAGGATCTCTTTCCCTACTGGATCGCACAAGTGTTCGGCGCCGTTATTGCCGCAGCCGCGCTCTATGCCATTGCTTCGGGCAAGCCCGGCTTTTCCCCCGGCGGCTTTGCCTCCAACGGCTATGGCGATCTTTCGCCCGGTCACTATTCGCTGATTGCGGCCTTGCTGATCGAAGTCATTCTGACGGCGGGTTTCCTGATCGTCATTCTCGGTGCGACATCGCGGGCGGTCCCTGCCGGATTTGCGCCGATCGCCATCGGACTGGCCTTGACGCTCATTCACCTGATCTCGATTCCGGTGACAAACACTTCAGTCAACCCGGCCCGCTCGACCGGTGTCGCGCTTATCGCGCAAACCGCCGCGCTGGGCCAGTTGTGGCTGTTCTGGCTCGCGCCGCTGGCAGGCGCAGTGATCGGCGCCCTGATCTGGCGCCATCTGCTGGCCGGCGACACAGAGGCCTGATACCGAGGGGCCTGATACCGAGGGGCCTGATACCGAGGGGCCTGATACCGAGGGGCCTGATACCGACCGCAGGCGCCCCCAATCCCGCTTCCGCATGATTGGGGGGTTTTCCCTGCGCGCTTACTCCTCGCCCATCCGCAGCGCGGCGATAAACGCTTCCTGCGGGATCTGGACGCTGCCGTATTCGCGCATGCGCTTTTTGCCTTCCTTCTGTTTTTCCAGAAGTTTCTTTTTGCGGCTGATGTCACCGCCATAGCATTTGGCGGTGACGTCCTTGCGCAAGGCGGCAATGGTTTCGCGGGCGATGACTTTTGCGCCGATCGCGGCCTGGATCGGAATCTTGAACATGTGGCGCGGGATCAGATCCTTGAGCCGTTCGACCAGCCCGCGGCCGCGCGCGTCTGCCTGGGTACGGTGGACGATCATGCTCAGCGCGTCGACCGGTTCGTTGTTGACGAGGATGTTCATCTTGACCAGATCACCCTCGCGCAGGCCGATCTGTTCGTAGTCAAAGCTGGCATAGCCCCGGCTGATCGATTTGAGCCGATCGTAGAAATCGAACACCACTTCGTTGAGCGGCAATTCGTAGTTCACTTGCGCCCGGCCACCGACATACGTCAGCCCGATCTGAATGCCGCGCCGATCCTGACACAGCTTCAGGATCGAGCCGAGATATTCGTCGGGGGTATAGATCGTCGCCTTGATCCACGGCTCTTCCATGGTCGCGATCCGCGCCGGATCGGGCATGTCGGACGGGTTGTGCAGCTCCTGCGTCGATCCGTCGGTCATGCTCAGGCGATAGACCACGCTCGGCGCGGTGGTGATCAGATCGAGGTCGTATTCGCGGCTCAGCCGTTCCTGGATGATTTCCAGATGCAACAGCCCGAGGAAACCGCAGCGAAAGCCAAAGCCGAGCGCAGCGCTGGTTTCCATTTCAAAGCTGAAGCTGGCGTCGTTCAGGCGCAGCTTGCCGATCGAATCGCGCAGCTTTTCGAAATCGGCGGCATCGGTCGGAAACAGCCCGCAGAACACGACCGGCTGCACTTCCTTGAAGCCGGGCAGCGCCTGGGTCGCCCCGCCCTTGACCGTGGTGATCGTGTCGCCGACCCGCGCCTGCGCCACTTCCTTGATCTGCGCGGTGATAAAGCCGACTTCGCCCGGCCCGAGTTCGGCCAGTTGTTCGATCTTGGGCCGCATGCAGCCGACCCGATCGACCAGATGTTCGGTATCGCCGGCCATGAAGCGGATCTGCAGCCCCTTGCGGATCACGCCGTCGATGATCCGCACGAGAATGACGACGCCCAGATAAGGGTCGTACCACGAATCGACCAGCATCGCCTTCAGCGGCGCGTTGCGATCGCCCTTGGGCGGCGGGATGCGCGTGACGATCGCTTCGAGCACTTCGGAAATGCCGATGCCCGATTTGGCGCTGGCGAGCACCGCGTTGCTGGCGTCGAGCCCGATCACATCCTCGATCTGTGCCTTGACCTTTTCGGGCTCGGCGGCGGGCAGATCGATCTTGTTGATCACCGGCACGATCTCGTGATCATGCTCGATCGATTGATAGACGTTGGCCAGCGTCTGCGCCTCGACCCCTTGCGCCGCGTCGACCACCAGCAGCGCGCCTTCGCACGCGGCGAGGCTGCGGCTGACTTCGTAGGCAAAGTCGACGTGGCCGGGCGTATCCATCAGATTGAGCTGATAGGTCTTGCCGTCCTTGGCCGGATAATCGAGCCGCACGGTCTGCGCCTTGATGGTGATGCCGCGTTCGCGCTCAATGTCCATGTTGTCGAGCACTTGCGCGGACATCTCGCGCTCGGTCAGCCCGCCGGTGAACTGAATCAGGCGGTCGGCCAGAGTCGATTTGCCATGGTCGATATGGGCAATGATGGAAAAGTTACGGATCAGCGCGAGTTCGGTCATCCGCGCGCGTTAGCAGCGCGACCGGCCACTGTCATCATGCACGATAAATCCATCATGCACGATAAACCCGTTTTCATCCCGCCCGGCGGTTCGGCACTTCGACGGTCGCCCCGCCGGGCGTTGCCGGGGCCACCCGCCGGTTGCGGCGCGCGGTGATGATGGCGATGCGCCCGGTCTCGTCGAGTTCGAGCGGAACCGAAAACTCGATGCCCATGCGATCTTCCTCCGACCAGCGCGCGGTCGCGGTGACGACATGCCCGTCGGCCAGATGGATGCGAAACACCGTGCCGCCGGGGACATTGCGCACCCCTTCGACCAATGCGCCGGTCTGGCTGATATTGCGGACATTGGCTTCATAGCTGTGCCCGCCGTGTTCGAGCACGACGCGGCGCAGAATCGATTGGCGCAGGGCTCGCGCCGCGCGTGGGCCGCGCGCGATTGCCACCAGCCCGCTGCCAAGCCGATCGAGCGCCGCCTGTGCCGACAGCGGGCGTTCATAGATATAGCCCTGAACATGGCTGCACCCGAGCAGGCGGACGAGATCCAGCTCGTCGAGTGTTTCCACGCCTTCGGCCGTGGTTTCCATGTTGAGCGCCTCGGCCAGGCTGACGATCGAGGCGATGATCGCCCCGTTGCGGCTGCCGGGCTGGGTCGCGCCGCGCACAAACGACTGGTCGATCTTGATCTTGTCGAACGGCGCCTTTTTCAGATAGCCAAGCGAGGAATAGCCGGTTCCGAAATCATCAAGCGCGAGCCGCACCCCGATCCGCTTCAACGCGCGGAACATCGCATCGGTGCCGTCATCGTCGTTGATGAACACGCTTTCGGTGATTTCGAGCTCAAGCCGGTCGGGATCGGCCTGCGCGGCGGCAAGCGCACTGGTGACGATCCCCGGCAATGCCGGATTGGCAAACTGCAGCGGCGAGACATTGACCGCGACGCGCACGTTTTCCGGCCATTTCGCCAGATCCATGCATGCCTGGCGCAGCGCCCATTCGCCGATCTGCGCGATGAGCCCTGCATCTTCGGCGATGGGAATGAACTTGGCGGGCGAAACAAAGCCCTGATCGGGGTGATTCCAGCGCAGCAGCGCCTCAAACCCGGTGATTTTCTCGGTCGTGGTCTGCACCACCGGTTGGTAATAGAGTTCAAGCTGGCCCAGCGCGAGCGCGTCGCGCAAGTCCTCTTCGAGCTGGCGCCGCTCCTCGGCATCGCTGTGCAAATCGGCAGCATAGAAATGAAACCGCCCACGCCCGGCATCCTTGGCCGCATAAAGCGCAAGGTCGGCATTGCGCACCAGCGCCTCGCTCGTCACGCCGTCATCGGGCGCGATCGCAATCCCGACCGAGGCGCCGATCATCACCCGCCCCCCGTCGAGATTATAGGGCTGCGACAGGCTTTCGATGACATGCGCGGCGATCTGCGCCAGCATGGTGCGCTCGATCCGACCCGGCAGGATGATCTCAAATTCGTCACCGCCGAGCCGCCCGACGCGCCCGGCCGAGCCAACCCCGCGTTCGAGACGCTGCGCCACTTTCTTGAGCAACTGGTCGCCCGCAGGGTGGCCGAGTGTGTCGTTGACTTGCTTGAACCGATCGAGATCGATCAGGAACACCGCGCAGGCGCGTTGCTGCACTTGCGGCGCGACCAGAATCTTTTCGAGCGATTGCGACATGAAAAACCGGTTCGACAGACCGGTCAGCGAATCGAAATGGGCCAGCCGCGACACATGCTCCTGTGTGCGGCGACGCTCGGTCAGGTCTGCGCCCGATCCCCGAAAGCCCTGGAAATTGTCGAACGTGTCGTAAATCGGTCGCCCGGTGATCGCCCACCAGCGTTCTTCGTCCCTCGTTGCCGCGCGCACGACCAGATCGCTGAAGCTCGACCGCGCCGAAAGGTGAAATGTCAGCGTGCGTTCGCCCCGGTTGCCCGACTGGCCGGCAATCTGTTCGTCGAGCTGAAACAGGTCAGACAGCGGTCGGCCTTCCAGATCGTCGGGCGTGCGGCCCAGCAAATCGGCCACCGGGGCGGAGACATACAGGATATTTCCGCGTCGGTCGGTCTCCCAGAACCAGCCCTGTCCGGTCTCTTCGTAATCGGCGAGAATCTCCTGGGCGCGGGTCTGTTCGCGCGCGGCGTCCTGCAGCCGTTCGTGCTCGGCAAGGTCTATTTCGTGCTGGCGCGCAAAGGCGATGCTGCCGATCGCGGCGCCGATGATCGTCGCCAGGATGCCGCCCATGGGCGAAACCACCCAGGTCACCGCCGACCACATCGCCACCTGCCCGCACAGCAATCCGGCCAGCCGGCCCGACTGGATCGTCGTGGCAATCAGCGCCACGCTAACCAGTACCGCCATGGCCTGAAGCCAGGGAAGCGCGCCCCCTTGCGCCCAGTGCGCAATGCCCCAGCCATAGCCGAACATCGGTGCGACAATCATCACCGCCACCATGGTCGCGCGCTCGGCCTTGCCGTGCATGGCATGATCCATTTTCCCGACCAGTTGCGCCGACAGCGTCAGCAACGCCGCAAACAGCGCGACCAGCGGCGAGAGCCAGTCGGCAAAGGCATGATCGGCCAGCGCCGGAATCGCCACGCCCAGCCCCATCGGCAGCGCGATATGCCACCATTCGGCTGCGATCAGACTGCGATGATGCGACGAACCGAACAGGAATCGGGCGCCCGCCGCGCCCAGGGCAAGACTATCACCGCGTTCGCGCCGCGGCCGGCTGCGGGCAAAGGCCCGCGACGCCTGCTTCCGATTGCCCTCATCCAGGCCGGGCTCACGCACAGCGGCTCGGGGCCCTCCACGGGCCCGGTTAACGCTGTCGTGTCCATTCGGCTCGGTCATGACGACAGCGAATGCCCTCTGCGGCTTTGACAAAGGGTTAAGCCCCACCCCGTTGTAACCGACAAATTTTTCCGGATGCCCTTGTTTATACGCCCTGTTTACCAAACCTCGCGCAGGCGGATCATCGCCGGCTCGCAAACGTCCCGGAACGATACAGCGCCGCCCCATCGGCCGCCGACCGACAGGCCGGTGGCAATGCCGATCGAGGCGAGGTAAAGGGGCGCCCGACGGCCATGGGGCCCGGCACGACCAAAAGGCATTTCCCGGAAGCATCATGGATAGTAACCATACCGCAAAGTCAGCCGAAAAGGGCTCGACCGGCAGCTTCTCGATGATCGGGGTCGCCGGTCGGCGCTTGCGCGTCGGGCAGTGGCATGTCGGAGCTGGCGGAACCCCCTTGTTCATGCTGAACGGCATCGGCATGAACATGGAAATGCTCGAACCCGTGGCGCGGCGACTGAAGCATCGTCGGCTGATCAGCGTCGACATGCCGGGCATCGGGCATTCGCCCGATCCGATCTTTCCCTATACGATCGGGCAAATGGCGCTGACGCTGGCAGCCCTGCTCGATCGGCTGAAAATCGATGCCGTCGACATGCTCGGAATCAGCTGGGGCGGCGCGCTGGCGCAGCAGTTCGCGTTTCAGCACCGCGCACGGACCCGGCGGCTTGTCCTGGCGGCAACGTCGCCCGGCAATATCATGGTGCCGGGCAATCCGGCGATGGTCGGCCATATGCTCGATCCCATGGAATACAGCGTCGAAGCGGCGCTGCGGCGCAATCTCGCCACGTTGTACAACGGTGGGGGCTCCGGGCGGGTCTCGCTCAATGCGGCCAAGGCCCCCTCGCCGGCCGGCTGGGCGTGCCAGCTTGCCGCCTTTGCCGGATGGACCAGCGCGCCGTTCCTGCCGCTGCTGTCGCTGCCGGTCATGGTCATGGCCGATAACGAAGATCAGCTGATCCCGGTTTCCAACGCCCATTTTCTGCACAACGCGATCCCTCACAGCCGGCTCGAACTGTCCGAAGGCGGCGGGCACTTGTTCATGCTGTCGCATCCCGACCGGTTTGCCGAACTGGTCGAAGAATTCCTCGACTAGGATCGTGTCTGCGCTAGCATGCGTCATCCGGGACTTCGCGCCAGACGGAGCCCGGCCCAATCAAGCGGGAAGAGCGTATGCCGGACATTGCCATCGTCGGATCGGGACCAGCGGGATACTATGCCGCAGAGGCGGCGCAAAAGATCTGGGGAGATGCCGCCCGGATCGACATCATCGATCGTCTGCCAGTGCCCTATGGCCTCATCCGCAGCGGGGTTGCGCCTGATCACCAGTCGATCAAGGCCGTCGCGCGCCGCTATGAAGCGACTGCCCTTTCGGGCAACGTGCGCTTCTGCGGCCATGTCGACATCGGACGCGACATCGCGATCGGCGATCTGGCGCAATGCTATGATGCGGTCGTGCTCGCCACCGGCGCGCCGGGCGACCGGCCGCTGGCAATCCCCGGCGATCAGGCCGGCAATGTCTTCGGCAGCGCCGCCTTTGTCGGCTGGTACAATGGCCATCCCGATTTCGCCGCGCTCGATCCCGACTTGTCGGGCGGCACGGCGGTAGTCATCGGGATGGGCAATGTCGCGCTCGACGTCGCACGAATCCTGGCCAAGACACGCGCCGAATTCGCCGGAAGCGACATCGTCGCCCATGCGCTCGACCGGATCGATGCCGGACGTCTCGACCGGATCGTCATTCTCGGTCGGCGCGGCCCGCACCAGATCATGATGACTCCCAAGGAACTGGGCGAACTGGCCCACCTGACGCGCGCCATCCCGCGCGTCGATCCGGCCGACCTGCCGCCTGCCGACGACGATGCCATGCTAGAGCCGGGTCAGCGCAAATCGGTCGTCCAATTGCGCGCTTTTACCGAAAACCACGGGCGCAACGAGCCGGGCCGCATTCCGATCGACTTCGTGTTTTGCGCAGCGCCACACGCGATCGAGCCCGGCCCCGATGGCAAAGTCACCGCCATGGAAGTCGAGGAAACCCGGATCGATCAGGGGCGCCCGATCGGCACCGGCGTCATCCGGCGCATTCCCGCAAGCCTCGTGATCAGTTGCATCGGGTATCGCACCACGCCGATCCCCGATGTCCCGTTCGATGATCGCGCCGGGCGCTTTGCCAATGTCGACGGCTTTATCAGTCCGGGGCTCTACTGTGTCGGCTGGGCGCGGCGCGGCCCTTCGGGGACGATCGGCACCAACCGGCCCGATGGCTATGCCGTGGTCGAACGGATCGCCGCCGATTTGTCGGATGCCGCAGCGCGCGGAGCACTGCCCGCCCGATCGGGCCGCGCCGGATTCGACGCGCTGGCCCGCGCACGGGGGCTCGATGTGATCGGCTTTGACGATTGGAAACGGATCGAATCTGCCGAAACCGACCGCGCCCGCGCCGATGCCCCGCGCGAAAAATTCGTCGTGATCGGCGATATGATCGCCGCGCGCAGCTAGGCAGCGCGGCGCGCAATGGACTCCGCGCCGGGTCGTTCCATACGGAACATGCCGACCTGGCCTTTCAGGTGATCGGCCGCGCTGGCCAGGCTGCGCGCTGCGGCATTGGCCTGTTCGACCATGGCGGCGTTATGCTGGGTCATCACGTCGAGTTCGCTGACCGTTTCGCGCACTTCGCGGATCTGGCTGGCCTGTCCTTGCGCCGTGGATGCGATCGTGCTGGCCAGATCGGCGATTTCGCCCACTTTGTCGACGATCCGGGCGAAGGTGTCCCCCGTTTGGCCAACGAGGTCAACGCCACGTTCGACCTGGATCGAGCTTGCGCCGATCAGCTTCTTGATGTCGAGCGCGGCATCGGCGCTGCGCTGCGCCAGCGCCCGCACTTCGGTCGCGACGACGGCAAAGCCGCGCCCGGCCTCCCCCGCGCGTGCCGCCTCAACTCCGGCGTTGAGCGCAAGAAGGTTGGTCTGAAAGGCGATGCCGTCGATCACCGCAACGATCTTGCCGATTTCCTGCGCCGACCGATGAATGTCGTTCATCGCCGCAACCGCCTCACCGACGACATGGCCGCCGGTTTGCGCATCGCCGTGCGCCTCCTGTACCGATTCGTGCATGTGCGAGGCATCGCATGCAGTCTGCCCGACGCTGGCGGCAAGCCCGGTCATCGCCGCCGAGGCTTCTTCAAGGCTGGCCGCCTGATGCTCGGTCCGCATGGCCAGATCGTCCGACGCCTGCCGGATTTCGCGCGCACCGGCATCGACCTGCGCGGCATTGTCGGCGACATTGGCGAGCGCCGCGCTGACTTTGCCGCGCATGCCTTCAAAATCGCGCTGCAGATCCTCGAAACCGGACGGCAAGCTGGCGAGCCGGCTCGCGAAATCGCCGTCCGTCATCGCCGACAGCGCCTCGCTCAGCGCGGCAATCACGCCCGATCGACGTTCGGCCTCGACTTCGAAATAGGTCGACAGCGCGACTTCCATGTCGAACAGCGCCATCTTCAACAGACTGCCGATGGATTCGCCCAATCCTTTGCCCAAGGGACCGAACGTATCGCGCGCCATGGCCTGCACGACATCGTCAAGCACCGATGCATAGGCGCCGATATACCATTGCGGATCGAGCCCGATGCGCGCGTGGACGCGGCCGATCTGCGTTGCGGAGTTGAGATAAGTCTGATCGGGCTGGCCCGAAAACATGTGTGCCCAATGTTCGACCTGTTTGGTCCGGGCATGATCCATCGCAGTCGGCGAAGCGAAAAAGCCCGCAGTCCGCGGCGTAGCTGAAATCCGCTGGTACAGCCGTTCCAGCGCTTTTGCACCATGGCGGCGCATCGTCCGGCCAATACGCCCAAAGCGACCGAAATCGGCTGCATTCAAGCTGAAAAAATGGAGTTTCGCTTCAACACTCAAAGAGGTCATCTCGCGGCAATCCTAAGGTGGGGGGTGCCGCTTGAATATACTAACCATCGGAAAGATCGTCACAAACCGCATTACGCAGAGTGACGTAATCCTTCCGTAGGGCTTGAAATCACACCCGCATGGGCATCAGCACATAGAGCGCGGCCGATTTGTCATCCTTGCGGATCAACGTCGGCGCACTGGCGTCGGCGAGATGCAATTCGACAATATCGCCATCGATCTGGCTGAGAATATCCTTCAGGTAATTGGCATTGAAGCCGATCTCGAAACCGGCCGAGCGGTAATCGGCAGGGACTTCTTCCGCCGCAGTGCCGTTGTCAGGGCTGGTCACCGACAGCGTGACGCGATCATTGTCGAGCGCCATCTTGACTGCACGGGTCTTTTCGGTGGCGATCGTCGCAACGCGATCGACACCTTCGAAAAAGGCGCGCGGATCGAGCCGCAACAGCTTGTCATTGCCGGTCGGGATGACCCGGTTGTAATCGGGGAACGTGCCGTCGATCAGCTTGCTCGTCAGCACCACACCGAATTCGCCGCCAAGGGTAAAGCGCACTTTGCTCGCCGACAAGTCGATGAGGACATTGGTGTCGAGCACGTCTTCGAGCAGTTTGCGCAATTCGCCCACGCATTTGCGCGGGATGATCACGTCGGGCATGCCCTCCGACCCTTCGGGCCGTGCCAGCGTATAGCGCGCCAGACGGTGACCGTCGGTCGCCGCCGCCTTCAACACGTCGTCGCTGACATGAAAGAAGATACCGTTGAGATAATAGCGGGTTTCTTCGGTCGAGATGGCAAACCGCGTGCGGTCGATCATCTCGGCCAGCGTGCGCGCCGGGATCTCGAAGCTGGTCGGCAGATCGCCTTCGACGATCACCGGAAAATCGTCGCGCGGCAGCGTCGGCAACTGGAACCGGCTGCGCCCGGCCTTGACCACCATGCGGTTGTCGGCGGTTTCGAGGCTGACTTGCGACCCGTCGGGCAATTTGCGCGCGATGTCGAACAAGAGGTGCGCCGAGACGGTGATCGCGCCGGGAACTTCGACCGAAACCGCGGGCATCGATTCGATGATCTGCAGGTCAAGGTCGGTCGCCATCAGCTTGACCGTGCCGTCGAGCGCCGCGTCGATCAACACGTTCGACAAAATCGGAATCGTGTTGCGCCGCTCTACCACCGACTGAACATGGGACAGACAGCGCAGCAGCGTCGCGCGTTCGATGGTCGCCTTCATTCTCGTCTCGATCCCTCGGTCATGCCATCCGGGTCGGTGCAATCCGGGCGCCACAGCCCAGCCTGTCCGACTGACTTGCAGGTAGCCCTTGCGCGCGGACTCGCGCAAGGAGTTGGTGCGATTTCGGACCACCTTCCATAACCGCGCGGAATGCCTTCGCAAGCGCCGACAATGCCGCGCGTTGCGAAGCTGTGCATAAATTGCCCTAAAACCGATTCGATCGGCCCGAATCCGGTCAATCGAGGTCGCGCAACCCGTCAAACATGTTTGCCGTGGCGATGATCCAGGCCGTGATCAGGCCCCAGCCGTCAGACGTGATTTTCGCCGGATCGTGCCCTGCGGACCCCATCGCTGCCGCAACGAGGCGCAGATCGCCCTGGGTGACCTTTTCGGCGGGGTTGTTGGCATTGCCCGGCCCGATGTCGAGCGCCTGATCGATCACCGCCGAGGGGAGCCCTGCCGCCGTCAACCGCGCATCGAGCACATCGCGGCCCATCCGGCCGATGACATAGATGTAATAGGCATCGCGCTGACGCGGGGTCAGGAACTGATCCTCGGCACAAGCATCGGTCAGCGCGCGCACTTCATCGAGCGCGGGCTTGCCCCGTTCGCCGTCGCGGCTGAGAATGACATCGGCGACGCGCGCATCAAGCCCGGCGGGCGCCGCCTGCAAGGCACAGGCCAGCGCTTCGGGCGGGCGGGCCTGAGCCTGCCCGGCGATCAGCAACGCGCCCATCACCGCCGCAAACCGTCCCGCCCGAACCATCGCAATCAGGACAACATCGCCATGCCGCCATTCACATGCAGCGTCTGGCCGGTGACATAGCCCGCCTCGCGGCTGGCAAGATAGGCGACTGCCGCGCCGATATCTTCGCCCTCGCCCATGCGGCCCATCGGAATGCGCGCGTTGAGCGCCTCTTTCTGCGCCTCGGGCAGGACGTCGGTCATCGCCGTGCGGATGAAACCTGGGGCGACACAATTGACCGTGATGCCCCGGCTGGCCAATTCCTGGCCCAGCGATTTCGACATGCCGACCAGGCCCGCCTTGGCTGCGGCATAGTTGGCCTGCCCCGGATTGCCGGTCGCGCCGACGACACTGGTGATGGAGATGATGCGGCCATGGCGCGCCTTCATCATCGGCCTTGCAGCGGCCCGCATCAGGCGAAACGCGGCTTCGAGATTGACGCGGATGACCTGATCCCAATCCTCGTCCTTCATCCGCATGATCAGATTGTCGCGCGTGATCCCGGCATTGTTGACCAGAATATCGATCTTGCCGAGCGTATCGATCGCGGCGGGCACAAGGTGTTCGACCGATTCGGCCTTTGACAGGTCGCACGTGATCTCGACATGATCGTGACCGTAGGTCTCGTTCAATTCCTCGCGAAATGCGCGCAGTTTTGCCGCATTGGTCCCCGACAGCGCCAGCCGTGCCCCCTGCCGCGCCAGCGCGTGACAGATCGCCGAGCCGATGCCGCCCGCAGCCCCCGTAACCAGCGCGGTCCGACCGGTCAGATCGAAAAGACGGTGTTCCATGTCCTTAAAGCTCCTTCACGAGCGCTTCGATGTCGGCCATCGTCACGACGCTGGTGATCGAAACGTCGGCCAGGGTGCGCGCAATCATCGGCCCCAGCACTTTGCCGCCCAATTCGACGAACTGATCGACGCCCGCCGCGCCCATCGCAAGGGCGCTTTCGCGCCAGCGCACCCGGCCGGTCACTTGTTCGACAAGCAGCCGGGCAATCTCGGCCGGATCGGTCACCGGCGCTGCGGTGACATTGGCGAACAGCGTCACCGCCAGCGAACGCGGCGCCGTTGCGGCCAGCGCCTCGGCCATGGCATCGGCGGCAGGCTGCATCAGCGGGCAATGGAACGGCGCCGAAACCGGCAGCAGCACGCCCCGCTTGATGCCGTATTCCTTGACCAGCGCAACGGCGCGCTCGATCGCACCCTTGTGCCCCGACAGGACGACTTGCGTCGGATCGTTATCGTTGGCCACGGTGCAGACTTCGCCTTCTGCCGCCGCTTCCGCCAGAGCCGTCGCCTTGGCAATATCGGCGCCCAGCAGCGCGGCCATCGCGCCCACGCCCACGGGCACCGCAGCCTGCATCGAACGCCCGCGCAGTTTCAGCAAGCGCGCGGTATCGGCCAGCGAAAAAGCTCCGGCGGCACACAGCGCGGTATATTCGCCCAGACTGTGCCCGGCGACGAAATCACATGTGTCGGCGATCGCGATCCCGGCTTCCTTTTCGAGCACGCGCAGCACGGCAATGGCATGGGCCATGATCGCCGGTTGCGCGTTTTCAGTCAGGGTCAGCTGATCATCGGGGCCTTCGGACATGATCCGGAACAGCTTTTGCCCCAGCGCGTCATCGACTTCCTCGAACACTTCGCGCGCGGCGGTGCTGGCCGCAGCCAGTTCCACGCCCATGCCGACTTTCTGGCTGCCCTGCCCCGGGAAAACGAATGCTCGCATCGTGTCTCTCTCTGTTCCCTTTATACGCCGGCGCGCCCTATTGCCCCCGCCGCCCGACGGCAAGTCCGATAGGCGTTTTTGGGCCCAAACGGCACGATCCGGTTTTGCGCATCGTGCCCGATGTCCGCCGTCCCCAGAAAGGCAATGCCGCGCCTGTCGCACCAATCGCGCACCATCTGGTCCACGCTCATGCCGAAAGGTCGATCGTTTTCGGGCACATCGCTGACCCGCCCGATCCGGATTCCGGCTACCCCCATGCCCGCCAGTGCGATCGTGACGTGAAACAGCAGCCGGTCGACCGCATAGAGATGTTCCGCAACTTCTTCCAGCAGCACGACATGCCCTGCAAGGTCCGGCATCAGCGGCGTGCCCACCAACATGGCCAGCGTCATCAGATTGAACGCGGCGACAGGCCGCGCATCAAGCCCCGGCTCTTCGCCCGACGCATCGCCCGATAGCCAGTCGAGCACGCGCCGCACCGCCGCTTCGCCCCCGCGGCGGCGAATATCGGCGGGCATCGGCGCATGGACGGCGCGCCCGACACCGGCACGATAAAGGCCCGCCAGCATCGTCCCCGCGTCGGAATAGCCCAGATACAGCTTGTCGCGCGCCGCCGCCGTCAGCCCCGCGACCGCCGCTTCGGCTATCCGCACCGCACCATAGCCGCCGCGCGCAAACCACACCGCATCGCAATCGGGATCGTTGGCGCATTCCAGAAACGCGCTCTGCCGCGCATCGTCGGGCCCGGCGAAATGCCCATGCACGGCAAAGCATTGCGGATGAAAATCGAGCGAGATCTCCGGATAATCGCCGGCCAGCGCCACGACGCGCAAGGCATCGTCGCGAGTGAACGGCGTCGACGGGGCGCAGAGGCGGACACGCATGATGCATGGCCATAGGCGATTGGCCGCAGCCTGCAAGCGGTTCGCACGCTGGACTGGCGCGGCGCATGCTGTAGGAAACCGAACCCATGACTTTGTCCGCAGACACCATCGCCGCCCATCCTGCCGCACACGCCTGGTTTTTCTGCGGCATAGGCGGATCGGGCATGCTGCCGCTCGCGCTGATCCTGCGCGGTCTCGGCGCGAGCGTCGCCGGGTCCGACCGCGGCCGCGATCAGGGCCGCACGCCGGAAAAATTCGCCTGGCTCGAAAGCCTGGGCCTTGCGCTCCACCCCCAGAACGGCAGCGGGATCGTTTCGTCCGATCAGATCCTCGTGGCATCGGCAGCTATCGAGGACAGTGTGCCCGAAATCGTCGCGGCACGCGCGCTCGGCTGTGCGCGCCTGTCGCGCGCCGAATTGCTTGCCGCGCTGTTCAATCGTGCCGGACGCTCGATCGCGATTGCCGGGACGAGCGGCAAATCGACCGTGACCGGAATGGTCGGCTGGATCCTGACCGAAGCCGGTCGCGATCCGACGATCATGAACGGCGCCGTGATGAAGAACTTCGTCGCACCCGACGCTCCCTTTGCCTCGGCGCGAGTCGGGTCGGGCGGCGATTTCGTGGCCGAAGTCGACGAAAGCGACGGGTCTATCGCGCTCTATCACCCCACCATCGGCGTGCTTGGGAATGTCAGCCTCGATCACAAGAGTCTTGACGAACTACGCGAATTGTTTGGTAATTTCTGCGCCACTTGCGGCGCAGTCGCGATCAATGCCGACGATGACGAAAGCATGGCGCTGGCCCCGCGCGCGGCGCGCGTGCTGACCTTCGGGCTTGGCCCCGAGGCCATGATCGCGGCCGACCCCGGCTCGATTCGCGAAGGCGCCACCGGGATAGCCGCCCAGGTGATCGACCGCCGCAGCGGCGCCGCTCATACGCTGGCGCTGCAAGTGCCGGGGCGGCACAATCTGATGAATTCGCTCGCCGCGCTCGCTGCGGCCGATCTCGCCGGCGTTCCGCTCCCCCTCGCGATTGCTGCGCTCGGGCGCTTTGCCGGGCTGGCGCGCCGGTTCGACATCGTCGGCACGTCGCCCGGCAGGATCACGGTGATCGACGATTTCGGGCACAATCCGGAAAAAGTCGCAGCCACGCTCGATACCTTGCGCGCTCACCCCGGCCGCGTCATCGCGCTGTTTCAGCCGCACGGCTATGGCCCCTTGCGCCAGATGGGCGCCGAATTGGCCGAAGTTCTCGCCACCCGGCTCGACCCGCCAGACGAAGTGATCCTGACCGACCCGGTCTATTTCGGCGGCACGGTCGACCGCTCGGTGGGATCGGAACGGATCGTCGCGCTGATCAACGCCGCCGGAGGCCATGCCCGACACATCGCCGCCCGCGCCGACGCCGCCGATGCGATCGCGGCCATCGCCCGCCCCGGCGATCGCATCGTGATCATGGGCGCGCGCGACGACACGCTGTCGACCTTTGCCCGCGACCTCTTGCGCCGGCTTGGCTAGGCCTTCTGCGCGGCGCGCGCGGCCCGATGGGCCGGGCGCTCCGCCAAGCGCAGCCAAAGCGCGCGAGTCAGCGGCTCGAACCCGTCGTCCAGTTTCAGACTGGTTGCCAACAATAGAGCATAACCAACGGAAATATCAGCGCCGGTAAAACGATCGCCCAGCAGATAAGGGCGCCCATCGGCAAGCGCGCGTTCGACATGGCGCAGCCGGCCGTGGAACCAGCGCACATAGTCCTCGGCAACCGCGCCCAGCCCGCGATCGGGCTCGAGCCGCGTATAGCGCAACACCAGCGCCTGCGGAAAAGTCAGCGTCGCTTCGCCGAAATGCAGCCAGTTGAGGTATGCGCCATAATCGGCATCGGCGATGGCGACGCCCAACCGGCTCTGCGCATGGCGCGCGATCAGGTATTCGACGATGGCTGCGCTTTCGCTCATGACCGTCTCGCCATCGATCAGGAACGGAATCGTCCCCAAGGGATTGATGTCGAGATAGGTGCGATCATGCACGCGCGGCGGAAACGGCAAAAGGACCAGATCGTAATCCAGCCCGATTTCATGCAACGCCCACAACGCGCGAAACGATCGCGCGTCGGGGCAATGGTATAGCGTGATCATCCGCCCGATCTCCTCCCGCCCGACATGGTGCGGCCACGGCGCCTTCCCGCCATGGCCTCCACACCCCATCAGGCCCCGACTCCATCAGATGGCATCTCCATCAGATGGAGTCGGCCAGAAGATCAATCGCTTCAGGCGAAATGCTTTTCCAGCAAAATCAGATGCGGATCGCCATCGACGCCATGCGCTTCAAAGCCCTTTTCGCGTTCGAGTTCGATCGCCGCATGGTTGTCGCGGTCCTCGATCGAGATCACGCGCTTGAGCCCGCGCCGCTTCGCTTCGGCGGCCAGGATATCGAGCAGAGTCCAGCCCAGACCCTTGCCGCGATAATCGCGATGGATCGAGACGGCAATTTCGCCCGTGTCCATCTGCGCATCGCAGGCCAGCATGGCCGAAGCGACCAGTTCGCCTGTCGCCTTGTCAAACGCGACAAAACTTTCGGTCCGCCAGTGATCGACATGAGTCAGCGGTTCGATCTGATCGGGGCCGACATGGCGCACGGCAGTCAGAAAGCGAAAGCGGCGATCATCGTCGTTCACCGTGTCAAAGAATGCCTCAAGCCTGGCGCCGTCTTCGGCATAGGCCGGACGCACGACCAACATGATACCGTCGCGGGTCTTGTGCTCGGTGGGCTCGGCGAGGTCAGCCAAAGTGGCGTTGGTGTCCGTGGGATTTGTGGTCATGCTGGGATCTCCCATTTCGGCCCCCTTTTGTGGACCGGTGGCGTCGAATTAGGTGCACTGCGGTATATCGGCCTTGATCCAGAGCAAAGGCCTGATTGCAAAATGCGCAATTGCAAGTGCAGGCCCCGGTTCAGCTTGCCATTTCATCCGCATTGGACTAGGGGCGCGCTCATTCCACACCGCCGGCCCGTCATACAAGACGCCCCGGCACAGTGCGGAATACCCGCCATGGCATCCGGCCCGGCGGGTGGTTCGGCCCTTTTACCCTGCGGGCGAAATTGTCGCCATCGATTATCGATCCTCATCGCTATTCGATCCAGCGCAGACGAAAGACCGGCGGAGACAACCGCCTGGCCGGAAAAACTTGACCAACAGGACTTGAACAGACTCATGTCGTCCAACCCCACGCGCGATGATTTCGCTGCGCTGCTCGACGAAACGCTCGGCCAGGCCGCCAATGGCGGCTTTGAAGGCCGCGTCGTCAAGGGCACCGTTACCGCCATTGAAAACGACAAGGCCGTGATCGACGTCGGCCTCAAGAGCGAAGGCCGCGTGCCGCTGCGCGAATTCGCCCCCGCCGGTCAGCCGCACGGCCTCAAGGTCGGCGACGAAGTCGAAGTCTATGTCGACCGCGTCGAAAACGCTGACGGCGAAGCAATGCTCAGCCGCGACCGCGCCCGCCGCGAAGCCGCCTGGGACAAGCTCGAAAACGAATTCGGCGAAGGCAAGCGCGTCGAAGGCGTGATCTTTGGCCGCGTCAAGGGCGGCTTCACTGTCGACCTCGACGGCGCCGTGGCGTTCCTGCCCGGCTCGCAGGTCGACATCCGTCCGGTGCGCGACGTGCAGCCGCTGATGGACATCCCGCAGCCGTTCCAGATTCTCAAGATGGATCGCCGCCGCGGCAACATCGTCGTTTCGCGCCGTGCGGTGCTGGAAGAAACCCGCGCCGAACAGCGCTCGGGCCTGATCCAGAACCTCAAGGAAGGCCAGATCATCGAAGGCGTGGTCAAGAACATCACCGATTACGGTGCGTTCGTCGACCTCGGCGGCATCGACGGCCTGCTCCATGTCACCGACATGAGCTACAAGCGCGTCAACCACCCGTCGGAAGTGATCGCCATCGGCGACACCGTGCGCGTCCAGATCATCCGCATCAACCAGGACACGCAGCGCATCAGCCTCGGCATGAAGCAGCTTGAAAGCGATCCGTGGGAAGGCGTTGCCGCCAAGTACCCGGTCGGCGCCAAGCTGTCGGGCACGGTCACGAACATCACCGAATATGGTGCCTTCGTCGAACTCGAAGCCGGCATCGAAGGCCTGGTCCACGTTTCGGAAATGAGCTGGACCAAGAAGAACGTCCACCCCGGCAAGATCGTTTCGACGAGCCAGGAAGTCGACGTCATGGTGCTCGAAGTCGACAGCGACAAGCGCCGCATCTCGCTGGGCCTCAAGCAGGCGCAGCAGAACCCCTGGGAAGGCTTTGCCGAACGTCACCCGGTCGGCTCGGTCGTCGAAGGCGAAGTCAAGAACGCGACCGAATTCGGTCTGTTCATCGGCCTCGACGGCGACGTCGACGGCATGGTGCACATGTCGGACATCGCCTGGGGCATTTCGGGCGAAGACGCGCTGGCGCTTCACCGCAAGGGCGAACAGGTCAAGGCCGTGGTTCTCGACGTCGATGTCGACAAGGAACGCATCAGCCTTGGCATGAAGCAGCTTGAAAAGGGCGCTCCGGCGGCCGGCGGCACCACCGCTTCGTCGGGCGGCAATGCCCTGCGTCGCGGCGAAGTCATCACCGTCACCGTGCTCGAAGTCCGCGATGGCGGCCTCGAAGTGCAGGCCGGCGAAGACGGCGCGACCGGCTTCATCAAGCGCAGCGACCTTGGCCGCGACCGCGACGAACAGCGCCCCGACCGTTTCCAGGTCGGCCAGAAGCTCGACGCGATGGTCACCGGCTTCGATCGCTCGAAGAAGCCGACTTTCTCGGTCAAGGCTCGCCAGCTCGCCGAAGAAAAGGAAGCCGTGGAACAGTACGGCTCGTCGGATGCCGGCGCTTCGCTGGGCGACATCCTCGGCGCAGCCCTCAAGGCGCAGCGCTAATACCCGCCGCCATCACGGGATTCGCTCCCGTGATGGGCCGGCAGGCATGCCGTCTGCAAAAATCGACGAAAGCCCGCCCCCGCAAAGGGCGGGCTTTTGCTTTGTCACGCACACTCGGCTAGGGTCGGCCGCGAAACAGTGCAAAGACCCGGCCAACCATGTCGCTTATCGTCCACCAGTTCCCCTGCCTGTCCGACAATTACGGCTATCTCGTGCATGATCCGCAAAGCGGGGAAACCGTGGCAATCGATACGCCCGATGCCGATGCCTATCTTGCCGAGGCGGAAAAACGGGGGTGGCAGATCACGCAGATCTGGAACACCCACTGGCACCCCGACCACGCCGGGGGCAACGAGGCGATCAAGGCACAGACCGGTTGTCTGGTAGTCGCGCCCGAAGGCGATGCCGCGCGGATTGCCGCGATCGACCGCACCGTCGAACAGGGCGACATTGTTGCGCTGGGCGCCTTTGAAGCGACGGTTATCGATGTCGGGGGGCACACCCTGGGCCATGTCGCCTATTACCTGCCCGGCGCGGAAATCGCCTTTGTCGGCGACAGCCTGTTCGCGCTCGGCTGCGGGCGGATGTTCGAAGGCACTGCGGCGCAGTTCTGGGACAGCCTGAAGCGAATCAAGGCGCTGCCGCCGCAAACGCTGATCTATTGCGCGCATGAATATACGGCAGGCAACGCGCGCTTTGCGCTCCATGCCGACCCGGACAATGTCGAGCTGGCCGCCTATGTCACCGAGATCGAGGCCAAGCGGGCGCGCGGCGAACCAACCGTTCCCACACGTCTTGAACGCGAACTCGCCACCAATCCCTTTCTTCGCGCCGACGATCCCGCCATGCAACAACGCTGGGGCGGCGGCGATGCCGTCGCAACCTTTGCCGCCTTGCGCGCGGCCAAGGACAGCTTTCGCTGAACCGATGGGCCAACACGACCATGCCTGAAAAACGCCCTGAAAACCGAATCGTGCGCGTCACGTCGTTCGACGTCGCCGAAGCCGCCGGGGTCAGCCAGTCGACGGTCAGCCGCGCGCTCGCCGGCGATACCTCGATCAGCGAGCCGACGCGCAAACGCGTGACCGAAGCCGCGCTGCGGCTCAATTACCAGGTCGACGAAAATGCCGCCCGGCTGCGGCGCGGACGCACCGGCACGCTGGCGCTGGTGATGATCTGCCGCCACGGACAGGATCGCAAGGATCTCAATCCGTTCTATTTCGCCCTGCTCGGCAGCACGTGCGCCGCTGCCGCCGCGCGTGGCTACGAAGTGCTCGTCGCGTTTCAGGACAGCCCTGCCAATTTCTGGGGCCGCTATCAGGAACGGCGCAAGGCCGATGGCATGATCGTCATCGGCACGAGCGAAAATACCGAGGCGTGGGACTATTTCGGCACGCTCGGCGAAGGCACCAACTGGGTCTGCTGGGGCGCGCCAAGCGATGATTTTCCCTGGGTGCGCAGCGACAATCATGCGGGCGCGATGCTCGCCACGCGGCACATGCTGGTACACGGGTACAGGAATATCGTCTGCCTCGGCTCGGAAACATCGCCGCAGCGTCAGTTCAAGGAACGCTATGACGGCTATGCCGACGCCATGCGCGATGCCGGGCTCGAACCCTTTCTGCAACGCATCGAACGCGGACAACCACGCGAGGAACAGGGCCGACTGGCCGCAGCCGCGCTCGTTGAAAGCGGGCGCCCGTTCGACGGGATCTTTGGCGTCAGCGACGAAATCGCGCTCGGCGCGCTCAAGGAACTGGCCTCGCGCGGGTATCGCATTCCCGAAGACGTCGGCGTGGTCGGATTTGACGGCGTGCGCGCGGGCGCGTGGTCGGCGCCGCCACTGACCACGGTCGAATCCGATTTCGAAGTCGCCGGGTCGCTGCTGGTCGACCGTCTGATCGCCACGATCGGCGGCGAAGCCCCCTCTCCCCGCCGCGTTCCGGTGCGGCTCGTGGTGCGCGGGTCGACGCGTCCATGATCACGGCGCGGGTCGCAACGGCAACCGATGCCGACGCGATCTGGGCCATACTCGAACCGGTGATCCGCGCGGGCGAGACTTATGCGTTCGACCGCGCCCTGCCGCGCGACGCGGCGCTGGCCTATTGGATGGGCCTGGATCGCACAACTCTGGTCGCCGTCGATGGCACAGGACTGGTGCTCGGCACGTATACCTTGCGCGCCAATCAGGCCGGCGGCGGGGCCCATGTCGCCAATTGCGGCTATATGGTTGCCGGTCATGCCGCCCGTCGCGGTGTGGGCCGCATCATGGCCGAAGACTCCTTCGCCCGCGCCCGCGCCGAGGGCTTTACCGCGATGCAGTTCAATTTCGTGATCGCAAGCAACACCCGTGCGATCGCGCTGTGGCAATCGCTGGGCTTTGCCATAATCGGGCGCCAACCCGCCGCTTTCACGCACCCCCGCCTCGGCCCGGTCGACGCCCTGATCATGCACCGCGTGCTCTGAGCAAAAAAGAGGGGCCCCGCCGTTACCGGGGGGCCCTCTTTTTATCGGGTCTACGATGCGGACCGATCAGTTGACCAGGCCGTTGATCGCTCCGTTGACCAGCGTCTGGTCCGCATCCGAACCAAGCCGGCCTGCAATCAATTGCGCGGCGGCGCCTGCGGCGGCGTCGACCGCGCGCTGGCGCAGTTCGTCGACCGCTGCGTGTTCGGCGGCGGCGATCTTGTCAGACGCCATCTTTTCGCGGCGGCTGATCACGGCTGCGGTATCCTTGGCGGCGCGCGCGACGATCGCTTCGGCTTCGTGCCGGGCATGGTCGAGCATCGCTTCGGCGTCCTTTTCGGCGCTGGCGATGCGCGCGGCATAATCGGCGCGCAGCTTCTCAGCCTCGGCGCGCAGCACGCGAGCTTCTTCAAGCTGATCGCGGATCGCGCTGATCTGCTTGTCGAGCCCCGACGTGATCAGTGCGGGAACCTTTTTCCACAGCATGATCAGGATCAGCACCGCCATCGAGGCGCTGACGATCGCGACCGGGGGAATTGCTCCGAACAACAGCGGTTCGGCGACTTCGTGCAGCTCAGCCATGAGCGAAAGCTCCCTTCACGGCGCCACGCGCGTCATCGGCGCTGACGGAAAGTCCGGCGACGCGCTGCGCGATGTCTTGCGTGACATCGGCGGCGATCACTTCGAATTCACCCAGCGCGGCTTTGCGCGCGTCGTTGATGCGCGTTTCGGCAGCGCTCACTTGCGCATCGATACGCGCCGACGCGTCGGCCAGGCTGGTATAAGTCGCCTGCGCGGCCTGATGCTTGGCGGCAGAGACCAGTTCGTGGGCACGGGCGCGTTGCTGCGCCTCGGTTTCGAACCAGGCTTCCTGTTCGGCCTCGGCGGCGGCGCGCCCGGCTTCGGCAGCGGCAAGATCGGCGGCGATGCGCTGGTTGCGGTCGGCCATGGTGGCCATGACCTTGGGCACCATTCCCCGACCGACGATGAAAAAAGTCAGGCCGAAAAACACCAGCATCCAGAAGACCTGGCTGAAATAGGTGTCGGCTAGCTGGCTGATCTGGGGCATGACGGGTTCTTTTCGGGCGGGTTCGTCAATATGTGATTGCGCCGCTTTGCAAAAAGCAGCGCTCCCGGCTTTGGGGGCCTTGATGGATCAGGCGGCGACCGGCCAAGTGCCGGCCGCCAACCCCATCACCCCGGTTACCCGGGCAAAGAACCGGGCCTTGTCGGCCCGGCTCCGTCTGCTCACTTGAAGATGAGCAGCGCCGCGATCACGAACGAAAGCAGGCCGAGAAGTTCCGCACCGGCGAAACCGATGAACAGGCGGCCCTGCTGGCTGTCAGCGGCGCCGGGGTTGCGCAGCGCGCCTTCGAGGAACTTGGCAAAAACGTTGCCCACACCGATCGAGGCGAGACCCGCACCGATTGCGGCCAGGCCGGCACCGAGCAGCTTTGCAGCTTCTGCGTCCATTTCAAAAACTCCCTTAAAGATAACTGGGTGACAGGTTTCAGTGAAGGTTTTCCGCGTCATTGAGATAGACGCAGGTCAACAACGCAAAGACGTAGGCCTGAATGCCCGCGACCAGGATTTCCAGCGCGCAGATCCCGACCATCAGCACAAAGCTGGGCACACCGGCAACCGCGAACAGGATCGGTCCGGCATTGCCCCCGCTGATCACAAAGCTCGACAGCACTTCGAGCAGCACGTGCCCGGCCATCATCGCCACGAACAGTCGCAGGCCGAGCGAGAACGGACGCACCAGAAACGAGATCAGTTCGACGAAAAAGATCGGCGGGACCATCGCCACGGGCGTACCGTGCGGCACGAACAGCGAGAAAAAGTGCAGCTTGTGCTTGGCAAAGCCGACAACCAGCACGATCGCAAACGACATGATCGACAAAACGCCGGTCGCCGTGAAATGGCTGGTGAAAGTGAACGGATGAATGCCGAAAAGGCCCAGCGGCATCAGACCGAGGAAGTTGGCAAACAGAATGAACATGAACAGCGAGAAGATGTAAGGCACATACTTCTTGCCATTGGGGCCGACATTGGTCGCCAGCATGGAATCGATGAAGCCGGTAAAGCTTTCCACTGCCATTTGCCAACGGCCGGGAACGACTTCGCGCTTCAACCCGCCAAGCACGAACACCACCAGCACCACAGTCGCCAGCGCCATCCACAACGCGGAATTGGTGAAAGCGACATTATGGCCTGCAATCGCCCAGTTGCTCGAACCGAACAGCGGTTCGATGGCAAACTGGTGCATCGGATCGACTTTCGCTTCGACTGCCACGCTCAAGTCCCTGTCTGCTTTTCCATATCGAATGAAGCCCGCATTCAGCCCATGGCAAAAGCCGATCGCCCAGCGATCACCCCCCACCCTGGCCCGAACGTCGGACGATGTTCCTGAAAGCAACGAAAATTCCGAAGAACATCATTACCAACAGTCCCCATGGCCGTGTCCCGGCAAACTGGTCGATGACCCAGCCGAGAAACAGCCCCCCCAGTATGCCGCCCAAAAGATCCGCCAAAACCCGATTGCCTTCGCGATAGCTCGCGTCGGAACCTTCGGAATCCGGCGATGAAGACTTGCCTTCCTCGCGCTCGCGGGCTGCTTTCAGCCGGGCATCGAGCGATCGTGTACGCGCATCCTCGCCAATGGGTGTCATGTCGGACTGATCATCGTTCATGCGCTGCAATCCTTCCGCAGATCGACGGGCAAAAAACCCGGCACGACCCTTGTCGATGCGACACACGACCGACACAAGTCCGCCGAGAGCGCCTGCCCCTTAGGCGGGGGTAACATACGAGTCAACCGCTACCGAAGTCGTCGTTCGCGCATTTGACAGACCGCTGTCCCAGCTTCGGGACTGGCGGAATCGCGTTGGCGATTCGTATGCGGGATGATGCCTGCCAAAGCTTATGGGCAGCGCGGATCGCGCAGCGGCGGGTTGGGCCCGCGCGTCTGCCATGTGCCGTCGGGAGCCTGATACTTTTCCCCCGGCGTCGTGTGCGAAATCAGCAGGCAGCCCGACGTCAGCGCATATTCCTCGATCGTCGCGTTGGCGGTCTTGGCCTTTTCGGCATAGACCGCGCGGCGGCGAATATTGATGTCTTCGATCGTTTTCTTCAGCTCGGGGCCCGGGGGGGTGACAAAGCCGAGATAGCCGTCGACCTTTTCGCCGACTTTCCCTTCGGATCGCGCGGCGGAATAGACCGGGTCGCGCACTTGCGCCACGGCGGGGACTGCAACGAGCGTCGCCAGCGCGAGCGCGGCGGCAGAACGGAATGGGACAGGCAGCAGCATCAGAAAATCTCCGCGTTCTTGTCGATCGTCTGGGCGGCGTCGCCAGACAGGCGATAGACCACTTCCTGTTTGATATTGACGTTAAGCTCGATCACGATCGGTTTCTCCGGCGCCTTGACCGTAATACATCCGCCAAGCCCCTGTGTCAGACATGCGCCCGCAAGGATGAGGCAGGTTCGGGACGTCGGTCGCACTCTGGTCATGGCATGGTTCCGCTTGCTTGAGGCTGAATGGGGCTGGAAAGCGTGCTCGCCTCGACGCTGACTTGCCCATGATGATGGAGCGGGCGCCCCTGTGCGTCGACCAGCCCGAGCGTACGCGGATCGCGCACCATGCTCGGGTCATAGAGCGACCGCAGCGAGCTGATCAGTTGATAGAACTGGGCCCGAACATTGACGTCGAACCGGATCGGCAAGGACGCTAGCTGGCGCGTGATCAGATTGCGCTCCGCCCCTTTGCCCTGACGTATTCCGCCAAAGCTGACGCGAGTGACGACTTCGCCGGCCAGATCGCCTTCCATGCCGATCGTCATCTGCGCATAATCGACCGAGCGCAGCATGTGAAAGGCAAAATTGGCCATCGGCGAAAGGTCGCGATAGCTCAGCGCGCCGACATAGCTGACATTGCCGCCGGGCGCCCGGCTGATCAGCTGCCCCCCGGTGATCCGCCCGCCATTGGCGTCGAACACCAGCGGCAGACGCCCGTCGAACACCCCCGTCGCCGACAGGTTCGACATGTTGATATGCTGCAGGAACCGCCCCGCTTCGAGCCCGGCGATGGCAAGCGTAAACCGTCGCGGTTCGGCGATTCCCATGCGCAGCACAGTCGGTTCGAGACGGAGCGTGCCGCCTTCGAACGGCCATTCGGCATGATTGAGCTGCACCACCTGCCCCGCGTGCAGTTCCAGATCGATCGTCCCGTTGACGACTTCGATCCCCGGATTGATGCTCGCGATTTTGAGCATCTGATGCGGCGCAGTGACGAAATGGACAAGGTCGGTGAATTCGAGCGTGCCCGACAGCCCTTCGACCGGGCCGACCGCAGCGGCAAAATCGAAATCGTCGCTGCTGAACCGACCGCTGCCGCTGAGGCCTCCGTCGGGGGCATTGGCGTTCCAGTCGAAACGCGCCTTGCCCCGGATCGTCCCGCTGGCATTGGCGATCACCCCTTTGGCCAGATAGGTCAGGTCGCCCGGCTGCAGCGCGGGGCCCCTGTCCTTTGCGTTATTGTCCTTTGCGTCATTGTCCTTTGCGTCAGTGTCCTTTGCGTCATTGTCTTTTTTGGCGGAATCGCGAAACGTCAGCCCCGCCAAAGTGACATCGGCATGCCCCTTCCCGCTGCCGAGATCATGGCGCAGCGTGACTTTCGCGAGCTCGGCCCCGACCGTTGGCGCGACCAGTTGCGCATCGGCATCGACCGCGCCGTCGGCCAGCGCCAGCGTCGCATTGCGCACCGCGACCGGAGCAAAGCGCGCCGGACTGACCCGGTCGCTCAGCGTGAACGTCCCGCCGGTGAGCGCAAGCCGCCCGCCGTCGAGCCGCCAACCGCCCGCCGCCGCCCCCGCCGTCGCCGGTAACGCGGCCATCGACACCTCGCCGCCGGTGAATGTACCGCCCAGCGCGCCGCCGGTCATGCCGGGCGCGATCGTCACCCCGGCCAGATGCAGGCGATTGGCTTCATCGCCCTTGCCCAACACGACATCGACCGCCTGCATCGCGCCGCCGCCCGGCCAGGCGAGGCGCCCTCCGCCGGCATGCAGCGCAATCGGCGCATCCCCGGCATGACCCGACAGCGCAAACGCGGGCAGCATCGCGGCCACACTTGCAGCGCCGCCATTCACGCGCACGATCGCGCCGCCGACCGGGCACATCGTGACCGCCCCATGCGCCAGGTCGAGCGTGCCCACGCGCAACCGATCGAAGGACGGCGTCGCGCAATGGCGCGCCAGCGCGATGTGTCCGTCGCTCGCCACCCCGCCGTCGACCGGCAACACGAGATTGTCGACCCGGCCATCGCCGATCGGCCCGCTGAGCGCCACAGTGCCCGAAAAGCCGAGCGTGCCGTCGCCAAGCTGCGTCACCGCCATGCCCGGCATCGCCAGTTGTGCGTCTGCGGCTCCATAGCGCGCCATGGCGAGGCGGAAACGTGCGCCCCCGGGCCCGCCGGAACGCATCGTCCCGGTGATTGCGGGCAAGTCGGCCCCGCCGGTTGAAAAATTGCCGGTCAGCCGCGGAATATGGTCATCGCCGCCGGTGACGGCGAGGCGTTCGAGGCTGGCCAGCGTCTGCCCGCCGCGTCCGCCGCGCAAAGTGAGGCTGGGCACGGCAATCCGCCAGCCGGTCGCATCGCGATGCACGCCGAGCGATCCGGCCAGCCTGCTGCCCGGCTCTTCGCGCGCCAGGGCCGCTGCGGCGCGGTCGAGCAACGGCCCCAGCGGCGTCCCGCGCACCCCCGCGCGGGCGCGATCGAGCGCGGCCAGCGCCGCCGGCCCGCGCGTCAGCGAGCGGCCTTCGAGATCGCCGCGAAAATCCAGTGCCGAAGTGGCCTGACGGGCATGGACCACGCCATCGAGGCGCAAGCTGCCCAGCCGCAGCGACGGCGCGCCGATCCCTTTGGCATCGAGCGTGATCCGCCCGGCCAGATCGCCCCGCCCGGCGCGCCAGTGCAGCCCGGCCTCGCCGCCGATCCCTGCCGCCGTCGCCGTCGCGCCGCTGACGATTCGCCCCAGTGCCAACCGGCCGTCGAGAGTCCAGTCGGCAAGCGCGGCATCGCCGCCAAGCGCAAGATCGAATTGCCCCGAGGCGAGACGCGTATCGCCGCACCGAGCGCCGCTGATCCGCAAGGGACCGGCAAACTGCGGCCGTCCGGCGCGCGTCGATACCGTGCCGTACAATGTCGTGCGGGCCAGTTCGCAGCCACCTGCCGTCCGCGCCTGCGGCACGATCGCGCCCAGCGTGCCCGAAAACCCGTCGGACAGGCGACCATGGCCATCGGCGGAAAAGACCAGCGCACCATAGGCGCTGTCGATTCGCCCCCGCGCATCGACCAGCGCGAGCGACCAGTCGGGCAGGCGCAAGGCGGCGCCGGTTGACGGCCCATAGATCAGCCGATCGAGCGACCCCAGACTGATCCGCCCGCCCGTCAGCCGCCCATAAAGGCGCGGCCGGACGAGCGTGATCCGATCGATTTCCGGGCCCGCCAGGCCATAGCGCAAGACGATCTCGACGCGATCGATCGCCAGATCGGGATGCGCCGGATCGCCCACCGTGACGGCCCCGATCACTTCGCGCCCCACACCGACCGATTCGATGCGATAGCGCGCGGGCAAGTTGAGCGCGGCCAGTTCGCGATCGATCAGATCGGTCGCGATCCGTTCGCGCAAACCCCACGCCCCGCCCAGCGCAAGCGCGGCAATCCCGGCCCCGACAAGCGCGACCCGCGCCACTCGGCGACGGCGCGGAGAGCCTTCGTCACCCGCGCTATCCCCATCATTCGCCAAATTGGAAGCGTCCGCCATCATCCCCCTTCTTGCGCAGTTGGCGCGCTTGGGCAATGCAAAGACCGCGATGAGCGATGAACCCAGCCTGTTTTCCCAACCTGGCATTCCCAAATCAGGCATTCCCGATTCAGGCAGGCCCGATTCAGGCAGGCCCGATTCAGGCAGGCGATCCGGCCGTCCGAAAGCCGATAGCCGCGTGCGCGAGACCGGGCATGACCCCTCTGGCCATCGCAGCCGCCTGCGCCAAAGGCTGCTCGAAGGCGGCGACGATTCGCTCGCCGATCATGAAGTCGTCGAATACCTGTTGATGACCGCGATCCCCCAAAAGGATGTCAAACCGCTGGCGCGCGTGCTGATCCAGAAATTCGGCTCGCTGGCGGGCGTGTTCAATGCCGAGCCGCGCGCGCTGATGCAGGTTTCGGGAATCAAGGAAACCGCCGCCGCCGCGCTCAAGATTGCCGGCATTGCCTCACGGCGGCTGGCGCAAAGCGCGCTGCGCGAAGAATCGGTACTGTCGAGCTGGCAGGCGCTGATCGATTACCTGCATATCGACATGGCGCATCTGACTCACGAACGCGTGCGCGTGCTCTATCTCAATCTGCAAAATCGCCTGCTGCTCGATCAGGTAGTCAGCGACGGCACGCTCGACGAATCCGCGATCTACACGCGCGAGATCATTTCCAAGGCGATGGCAATCGGCGCAGCGGCGTTGATTCTGGTACACAATCACCCCTCGGGATCGCCGCAGCCGAGCCGCGCCGACATTCAGGTGACGCAAAAGATCATCGATGCCTGCCGCCATCTCAACATCACGGTCCACGATCATGTGATTATCGGACGCGAAGGCCATGTCTCGCTCAAGGCCAAGGGTCTTATATAGAGTCATCTTGCCTTTCCGGCCCCCACCCCCTAGCGGCGCCAGAGATTGCTTAAGGTGGAGAGTACCCATGGTTCCCCGTTATGCCCGCCCGCAGATGACCGCGATCTGGGAACCGGAAGCGCGCTATCGCATCTGGTTCGAAATCGAAGCGCACGCGACCGACAAGCTGGCCGATCTCGGCGTCGTTCCCGCCAGCGCGGCCAAGGCGCTGTGGGATTGGTGGGCGACTCATCCGGCGATCGATGTCGCCGCGATCGATGCGATCGAGGCCGTGACCAAGCATGACGTGATCGCGTTTCTCGACTGGGTGGCACAACAGGTCGGCCCCGAAGCCCGCTTCATGCATCAGGGCATGACCAGCTCCGACGTGCTCGACACCACGCTCAGCGTGCAGTTGGCGCGCGCCGCCGACCTGCTGATCGCCGACATCGACGCGCTGCTCGCCGCGATCCGCACCCGCGCCTTCGAGCACAAATACACCCCGACGATCGGCCGCAGCCACGGCATCCATGCCGAACCGACCACGTTCGGCAAAAAGCTGGCCGAAGCCTATGCCGAATTCACGCGTGGCCGCGCCCGCCTCGTCGCCGCGCGCGCCGAAATCGCGACTTGCGCGATTTCGGGCGCGGTCGGCACGTTTGCCAATATCGACCCTGCGGTCGAAGAGCACGTTGCGGAAAAGCTCGGCCTCGCCGTCGAGCCGGTTTCGACGCAAGTCATCCCGCGCGACCGCCATGCGATGTTTTTTGCCACGCTCGGCGTGATTGCCAGCTCGATCGAGCGGCTGGCGGTCGAAATCCGGCACCTTCAGCGCACCGAAGTGCTTGAGGCAGAGGAATATTTCTCGCCGGGACAAAAGGGCTCGTCGGCCATGCCGCACAAGCGCAACCCGGTCCTGACCGAAAACCTGACCGGTCTGGCGCGCGTCGTGCGCGGCGCGGTCACCCCCGCGCTCGAAAACGTCGCGCTGTGGCACGAACGTGACATCTCGCATTCCTCGGTCGAACGCTTCATCGGCCCCGATGCGACGATCACGCTTGATTTCGCACTCGCCCGGCTGACGTCCGTAGTCGAAAAGCTGGTCGTCTATCCGCTGCGCATGCAGAAAAATCTCGATCGCATGGGCGGACTGGTCCATTCGCAGCGCGTGCTGCTGGCGCTGACCCAGGCGGGTCTGACGCGCGATGATTCCTATCGTCTGGTTCAGCGCAACGCGATGAAAGTGTGGGAATCCGACGGCCAATTGTCGCTGCTCGAGCTGCTCAAGGCAGACCCCGAAGTCAGCGCCGCGCTGACGGCGCAGCAGATCGAGGACAAGTTCAACCTCGACTATCATTTCAAGGCGATCGACACGATTTTCGACCGGGTGTTCGGCGCCTGAGAGGGACACGAATCCTGCGGGATCCGGGCCGGTTTGCACAGCATGCAAAACCGGTTTCCTCTTTTGCGCGCGATGTTCTACGGTCAGGTACGGGGATGTCTGCCGTAAAGGGATCATCATGCGCGCACTGAAAACCGGATTCTGGGTGCTGGTCGTCGCGGCACTTCTGGCCTTCGCGTATGCCAATGATGATCGCGTTACGGTGCACTTCCTGGGCAGCCTGGCCGTCGACACCAAGATGTGGGCGCTGGTGATCGGCGCTTTGCTCATTGGCTTTGTGCCGAGTTCGCTGATGCATCGCACCACGCGCTGGCGCCTGTCGCGGCGCATCGCCACGCTTGAGGCGACGCTGGCCGCGCAAGCACAGGCGGCGAACGCCGTGCTGAATGCAACGACATCACATTCCGGGACATCAAACCCTGTGACAATGAATTCTGGAGGGGAGCCGGATGGCGATCCCGACGAAACCAGATGATAGCTTGAGGACACCAACAACACCGTGAGCAACCCGATCTATCTCGCCCTGGACCTGCCCCGGCTCGACAGCGCCATCGCGCTTGCCCAGAAAGTGCGTCAGCATGTCGGCGGGCTGAAACTCGGCCTCGAATTTTTCTGCGCCCATGGTCACCATGGCGTGCATGAAATCGCCAAAATCGGCCTGCCGATCTTTCTCGACCTGAAACTGCACGACATTCCCAACACGGTCGCCGCTGCAATGCAGGCGATTCACATGCTCGAACCCGCGATCGTGACCGTTCACGCCGCCGGCGGGCGCGCGATGATGGAAGATGCCAAGGCTGCCGCCGGGGAAAACACCAAAGTCGTCGCGGTGACCGTGCTGACCAGTCTCGACGACGCCGATCTTGCGCGCATCGGGGTTGGCGGCAATGCCCACGATCAGGCCTTGCGCCTGGCCGATCTGGCACAGGAAGCCGGGCTCGACGGCATCGTCTGTTCGGGCCACGAAGTCGGCGCGGTGCACAAGCGGTGGAAAAACGGCTATCTTGTCGTGCCCGGCCTGCGTCCGACAGCGAATGGCGGCCATGACGCAAACGGCGACCAGAAGCGCACGGTGACCCCGCGCGCGGCGCGCGATGCGGGTGCCAGCGTGCTGGTCATCGGTCGCCCGATCAGCCGCGCCGAAGATCCCGCCGCCGCCGCGCGCGCGATCGAAGGCACGCTTTGAGCCCCCTGGCGATGACGACCATCGAACCGATCCTGCGCACGGCAACGATGGCCGACCTTCCCGCGCTGCGCGCGCTGGTCGAGCGCGCCTATCGCGGCGACAGTGCCAAACAGGGCTGGACGCACGAAGCCGACTTGCTCGATGACGAGCGCACCACCGATACCGATCTTGCCGAGGCGATCGAAGACCGCGACGCGCGCGTCGTCGTCCTTGCCGAAGCCGACGGCGCGCTGGTCGGCACGGTGACCGTCACCGATCAGGGCGACGGCCGCAGCTATCTCGGCATGCTCTGCGTCGACCCGGCGCATCAGGCCGCGGGGCTGGGACGCCGACTGATCGCGGCCGCAGAACGCACCGCCCGCGACAAATTCGGCGCCCGGATCATGGAAATGACCGTCATCGACTGCCGCAGCGAACTGATCGCGTGGTACGAGCGGCGCGGCTATGTCATGCGCGGCGAAATGCGCCCCTTCCCCGTTCCCGGCGAGCACCCTTTTGCCATGGTCGTGCTCGAACACCGGCTGGGCTGACACGCATGGCGGCGCCCCTGATCAAGATCTGCGGCATCAGGACGATCGACGCGCTCGATGCGGCGATTGCCGCGCGCGCCGATTTTGTCGGGCTGGTGTTCTTTGCCAAAAGCCCGCGCCATGTCGACGCAGACGTTGCCGCGATGCTTGCCGCCCGTGCGGCGGGGCGCGCGCGGCTGGTCGGCTTGTTTGTCGATCCCGCGCCCGATTTTCTGGCAAGCACGCTCGCCACGGTGCGGCTCGATGTGATCCAGCTGCACGGCCGCGAAACCCCCGAACAGGTCGCCGCAGTCGCTGCGCGCCACGCCGTTCCGGTTTGGAAAGCGCTGGGGGTGAAAAAGCGTGAAGACCTCGCTTTGGCCGACCGTTTTGCGGGCGCGGCCGAACGCGTGCTGTTCGATGCAAAGCCGCCCGAAGGCGCGGACCTGCCCGGCGGCAACGGGCTGCGCATCGACTGGGCCGTCCTGAAAGGCGTGCGCCCCGCGCTGCCGTGGATGCTGGCCGGCGGGCTCGATCCCGCCAATGTCGCCGAAGCGATCGCCATGACCGGCGCGCCCGCCGTCGATGTCTCGTCAGGCGTGGAAAGCGCGCCCGGCGTCAAGGATCCCGCGCGGATCGCAGCCTTTTGCGAAGCAGCGCGCGGCTGAACAAGCCGCGCGCTGCCGCCTGATCGCATCAGAAGTGAGCGCCGAAACCCAGCGTGATCGCATCGCGCGATGGCGTGATACCGTTCGCCGACGAGGTGTAATGGCGATATTCGATTTTGCCGAACGTCCCCGGTGACAGCGCATGGCTATAGCCCGCGCCCACGTTCCAGTCGGGATTGCCGCCGTGATAGGGCGTCGTCGCCCAGCCGCCGACCGCATAGAGCTTGCCCGCCGCGCCAAGATCGGCCCCGGCGCGACCGCTGATGCCAAACGTGGTCAACGTGTTGGACGCGAGCAGTTTGTCGACCGAGACTTCGGGTCCGGCAAAAAAGCCCGGCGCCAGCGTGAAATCATGACCGGCGGCGACCCCGATCGATTGCTGATAATCACCGCCATAGAAATTCCCGGTGGTGTGGACTTCGACCCGGTTTTCATCGGCATGGGCCGGGGTGGCCAGGGCCAGGGCAGAGCCAAGGGCCGCGATGATCGGGCCCAGAACTGTGTGACGCATGGTTCGTTCCTTATTCTGATGGTTGCATCAGCCCCACGCAGCGCCGCGATCCCGTGCCGACAAGGCCAGGGGATGAACCGACCACCCGACCGGTGATCCGCTTTGCCGCCCGTTCGCCCTCGCCTGCGCGACAGGAGCGACCGGGGTGCAAAAGGCGGCCCCGCCGAAACAGGACCGCCTCCACGACGTTGCAAGGCCCGTCTAGGCAGCCTTCCCTTGCGGGCACCTGAACGAAGCGACGCGCGGCCATCTGGACAATTGCGCATCGCAGTCTAAAGGCCATTTCATGACCGTGCAGAACCCCAACAGCTATCGCACCCAGCCCGACGAACGCGGCCATTTCGGACAGTTCGGCGGTCGCTATGTCGCCGAAACGCTGATGCCGCTGATCCTCGATCTGGAACGCGAATATCGCGCCGCGAAAGAAGATCCCGCGTTCCATGCCGAATTCGACGATTTGCTCGAACATTACGTCGGACGGCCCAGCCCGCTCTATTTCGCGCCCCGGCTGACCGAAGAGCTCGGCGGCGCCCAGGTCTGGTTCAAACGCGACGAGCTGAATCACACCGGCGCGCACAAGATCAACAATTGCGTCGGACAGATCCTGCTGGCGATGCGCATGGGCAAGACGCGGATCATCGCGGAAACCGGCGCGGGCCAGCATGGCGTGGCGACCGCGACGGTCTGCGCGCGGTTTGGCCTGCCTTGCGTGATCTACATGGGCGCGACCGATGTCGAACGGCAACAGCCCAACGTATTCCGCATGAAGCTGCTCGGCGCCGAAGTCGTGCCGGTCCAGTCCGGGGCCAAGACGCTGAAAGATGCGATGAACGAGGCAATGCGCGACTGGGTCGCCAATGTCCATGACACGTTCTACATCATCGGCACCGCTGCCGGGCCGCACCCCTATCCCGAGCTCGTGCGCGATTTTCAAAGCGTGATCGGGCGCGAGGCGCGCGCGCAGATGCTGTCGCGCACCGGCCGCCTGCCCGACTTGCTGGTCGCCGCGATCGGCGGCGGGTCGAATGCCATCGGGCTGTTTCATCCCTTTCTCGACGATCCCACGGTCAGGATGCTCGGCGTCGAGGCGGCGGGCTATGGCCTCGACAAGGATCACGCCGCCAGCCTTGCCGGCGGGCGCCCCGGCATTCTCCATGGCAACAAGACTTATCTGTTGCAGGACGACGACGGCCAGATTCTCGAAGGCCATTCGATCAGCGCAGGGCTAGACTATCCGGGGATCGGCCCCGAACACGCCTGGCTGAAGGAAAACGGCCGGGTCGATTACACCTCTGTCACCGATGACGAAGCGCTCGATGCGTTTCAGCTCCTGTGCCGGACCGAGGGGATCATTCCCGCGCTCGAACCCAGCCACGCCATCGCCGCAGTCAAGAAGATCGCCCCGACATTGCCCAAGGACACGATCATCCTCGCCAACTTGTGCGGGCGCGGTGACAAGGACATCTTTACCGTCGCCGGACATCTGGGAGTGACGCTGTGAGCGCCCGTCTCTCTGCGGCCTTTGCCAAGGGCCATCCCGCGCTGGTGTGTTTCGTCACGGCGGGCGATCCGACTCCCGCCGCGACACCGGCCATCCTCGACGCGCTTGTCGCAGGCGGGGCCGATGTGATCGAGCTGGGCATGCCCTTCACCGATCCGATGGCCGACGGCCCGGCGATTCAGGCGGCCAATCTGCGCGCGCTCGGCGCGGGGACCAAGACCGCCGACATCCTGGCGATTGCCGCCGATTTTCGCGCGCGCCATGCCGATGTGCCGCTGGTCTTGATGGGCTATGCCAATCCGATGATCACGCGCGGGGTCGACTGGTTTGCCGATGCCGCCGCAGCCGCAGGTGTCGACGGCGTGATCTGTGTCGACATTCCGCCCGAAGAAGACGCCGAAATCGGCCCGGCGCTGCGTTCGCGCGGGCTCGATCTGATCCGGCTCGCCACGCCGACGACAGACGCAGCACGGCTTCCCGCCGTGCTCGACGGATCATCGGGCTTTCTCTATTACGTCTCCGTCGCGGGGATCACCGGCAAGCAATCGGCGGCGCTGACCTCGATCGAAGAGGCCGTCGCGCGGATCAAGCAGACCGCGCAATTGCCGGTCGTGGTCGGTTTCGGCGTGCGCACCCCCGAACAGGCCGGGCCGATTGCCCGCGTCGCCGATGGCGTCGTGGTCGGCTCGGCGATTGTCGATCTGGTCGCAGCCCACGGCGCCGACGCTGCCGAACCGGTGCGCGCGCTGGTGGCAGAGCTGGCGCGAGCCGTGCATACTCCAGGGAGCCCTGCCGCATGAGCTGGCTGAACAAGGTTCGCAATTCGCTGTCGTTCATTCAAAAGCGCGACACGACCGATACCCTGTGGATCAAGTGTCCCGGGTGCAGCGAAATGCTGTTCATCAAGGAATACGAAGACGACCTGTCGGTCTGTCCGCGTTGCGGCCACCACGGCCGCATCGGCGCCGACGCGCGGCTGGCGCAACTGATGGATCCCGGATTCGTGCTGCTGCCCGCGCCTGTCGTGCGCGAAGACCCGCTCAAATTCCGCGACAGCAAGCGCTATTCGGACCGGATGAAAGCGGCGCGCGCCGCCAATCCGCATCCCGATGCCTATACCAATGCCTTTGGCACGATCGAGGGCAAGCCTGCCGTCGTCGGCGTCCAGGATTTCGGATTCATGGGCGGATCGATGGGCATGGCGGTGGGCAATGCCATCATTGCCGGAATCGAACGCGCGATCCGCGAAAAGTGCGCCTATGTCGCGGTCACCGCCGCGGGCGGCGCGCGCATGCAGGAAGGCATCCTGTCGCTGATGCAGATGCCGCGCACGACGGTGGCGATCAGCCGCCTTCATGCCGCAGGCCTGCCCTATATCGTGCTGCTGACCGACCCCACCACCGGCGGCGTGACGGCCAGCTATGCCATGCTCGGCGATGTGCAGATTGCCGAGCCCGGCGCGCTGATCGGCTTTGCCGGACAGCGGGTGATTCAGGACACGATCCGCGAAAAGCTGCCCGAAGGGTTTCAACGCGCCGAATATCTTTATGCCCACGGCATGATCGACATGGTGGTACACCGGCGCGAGATGAAAGCGACGCTGGCAAACGTGATCGATTATCTGACCGGCGCGCGCGCCGCGTAAGTCTGTCAGGCGCGATGAAGGACTTTGCCATTTCCGAAGATCCCGGCGTTCAGGCACAGCTTGATCGCCTGGGCAGGCTGTCGGTGCCGCAGGGGCGGCTCGGGCTGGAAACCATCCGCGCGCTGCTCGACCGGCTGGGCAATCCCGAACGGCATCTGCCCCCGGTGTTTCACGTCGCCGGCACCAACGGCAAGGGATCGACCTGCACCTATCTGCGCACGATTCTCGAAGAACAGGGTCTGGTGGTCCACACCGCGACCAAGCCGCATCTCGTGCGCTATAACGAGCGCATCCGGCTCGCCGGGCGGCTGATCGACAACGCTCTGCTCGCCGCGCTGCTGGCCGAGGCGCTCGATCTGGGCGAAGATCTGGCCCCGAGCTTTTTCGAAGTGACCACGGCGGCGATGTTCATGGCCTTTGCCCGCGTCCCTGCCGATGCCTGCGTGATCGAAACCGGGCTGGGCGGACGATTCGACGCGACCAATGTCATGGATCGCCCGGCAATCTGCGGCCTTGCGACGCTGGGCCTTGATCATGAGGCCTTTCTGCTGATCCCCGAGCAGGGCGTGCCGCAAGACCCGCTGGCACGGATCGCCTTCGAAAAGGCCTCCATCGCCAAACCCGGCGTACCGCTGGTGACGCAGGTCTATCCCGATCTTGCCGCCGACACGGTTGCCGCAACAGCCGCTGCGATCGGCGCCCCGGTTCTGGCGCGCGGGCGCGACTGGCATGCCGACATCGGCGATGCCATTGCCTATCGCGATGCGCACGGCATGCTCGATCTGCCACTGCCCCACCTGCCCGGCGCGCATCAGGCGGACAATGCCGCGCTCGCGGTGGCCATGCTGCGCCATCAGGACGCGGTGACGGTCTCGCCCGAAGCGATGGCGCGCGGGATCGTCGCGGCGCGCTGGCCCGCCCGGCTGCAACGGCTGAACGCCGGGCCGCTGACTGTGCTGGCCGGTGAACGCACGATCTGGCTCGACGGCGGGCACAACCCCGATGCGGGCGCGGCGATCGCGCGCCATCTGGCGGATCAGCCGCCAGTCCATGTCGTGATCGGGATGCTGGCCAACAAGGATCCGGGCGCCATCCTCGTGCCGCTGGGTCATCATGCGCTGTCGGTCACGATCGTCCCTGCGCCCGGCCACGACGCGCACACCCCCGAAGCGTTCGCCCCGTTCAGCGCCATCCCGCTCAGCAGCGCGCCCGACGTCGCCGCCGCGCTTTGCGCGCTGCCGCCGACCGGCGACGTGCTGATCACCGGATCGCTCTATCTTGCGGGCGACGTGCTCCGGCGCAACGGCGAAATTCCCGATTAAGCCGCGTTTTGCGGCTCCGTCCGCCGCGCAGTCAGCCATTCAAGCAGAACGAAGCCGACCGCGACCAGCCCGGCGGCGGCGGTCCAGCGGAACATCGTCGCATAGCCGAGATGGTCGATGGTATCCCCGGCAATGCCCTTGCCCAGCGATCCGACGAGAAACGTCATCGACGACAGCAGCGCATATTGCACGGCGGTATGGCTGCGGCTGACTTGCCCCGACAGATAGGCGACGAACGCCGCCCCCGCGATGCCGGTCGACATGTTTTCGACACTGATCGCGATCAGCAGGCGCAGCATCCGCGCATCGGCGCCAAACACACCGCCCAGCGCCGACAAGCCGCTCGCACGCGCCATGGCATCGATATGCACGGCGCCTTCGGCAAGGTCGGCATAGACGAAATTGCCCAGCACCGGCAGCACCGCGCCGATCAGGATCGTCGGCATGCGGCCCAGTCGCGCAAACAGCACCCCGCCCAGCGCAATCCCGGCCATCGTCATCAAAATGCCGAAGATCTTTGAGGCAAAGGCCACCTCGTCCTTCGTATAGTGCAGGAAATCGAGATAGAACGGCAGCGCAAAGCTGCCCCATACGTTGTAGCAGAGCGTATAGCTGAGGATCATCCCGATCATCACCAGCACGCGCCAGCCGAGCCGCCCCGACAGTTCCGCCAAAGGCGCGACGAGGGCCAGCCAGAGATGGTCGGCAGCGGTGATTTTACCCGTCCCGCCCCCGCCCCCGCCCCCGCTACGCCGCGCCCGATTGGTCAGCGCGGCGACCAGCAACGGCACGCCGACGGTGGCCAGCACGATCAACGGCGCATGGCCCCGCGTGAAATCGGCCACCGAGGGCCGCGCCACGCCGGGCACGGCAGGCCTGAGCATCGCCACCATGAACAGCCCTATGCTGCCGATCGCCCAGCCCCAGCCCAGCGCGACCACTACCAACGCGAGGCCGCGCAGCGACGGTGCGGGCTCGTTGATCATGGCGCCTGCCTGATCGGCCGCCGGACGCGGGGTATCGGGCGCGCCCAGTGTGACCAGCGCCACCCCGGCGATCAGCGCTGCCATCACCGCATAGACCATCGGCCAGGGCAACCGCGCCGCCAGGAACAGCGCAAAGGCGCCACCGACCAGCGCCGCCAGCCGATAGCCGAACTGATAGAGCGACGAGAGCAATTCGACCGGCACGGTTTCATCGGCGACATCGATCCGCCAGGCATCGATCGCGACGTCCTGCGTCGCCGAGGCCAGCGCGGCGATCAGCGCGATCAGCGCAAACCGGCCCAGCGCCACCACCGGATCGGTCATCGCCAGTCCGAGCAGCGCCGCGACCAGCGTGATCTGGCAGGCAAGAATCCACCCCTTGCGCCGCCCCAACCGGCCGATTCCGGGCAAGGCCAGTCGATCGACCAGCGGCGACCACAGAAACTTGAACGAATAGGCCAGGCCAATCCACGCCAGCACGCCGATCGTCGCCATCGCCACATGCGCTTCGCCCAGCCAGGCGTTGAGCGTGCCGATCAACAGCGCATAAGGCAGCCCCGAGGAAAACCCGAGCGCAAGCATCGTCCCGGCCTTGCGGCTGGCCAGCGCCATGCGCAGCAACCGCCAACCTTTTGGCCGCGCTGCCCGATCGCCCACTTGTCCCGCCATACCGACCTGTCCGCCCTGCCGCTTCGTCGCGCCCGACCCTAGCGGCGATCCCGTGCAGCGCCAGCCCCTTCCCTTGCCCTTTCCACATGCCGACAGCCATCCTGCTTGGGGGGTGACGCAGAGCCGTCGGCCCGCTATGGCGATGCGATGTCCCACCCCGAAAAGCCCGGAAGCAGCCGCCCGCGACGGCCCGCCGCTTCCCCCGCACAGCGCCGTCCGGCGCGTCCTGTCCCGCCTGCGCGACCCGCAACGCCAAAATCGGCACCCGATCCCGACGCGCCGCCGCGTGAAGGCGAACGTATTGCCAAGCTGCTGGCGCGCGCCGGCATTGCCAGCCGCCGCGATGTCGAACGAATCATCGCCGAGGGACGCATCAGCCTCAACGGCGAAGTCGTCACCACACCCGCGACCGTTCTGAAAAACCTCAGGGGCGTGACTGTCGATGGCAAGCCGGTCGCGCCTGCAGCGCCCGCCCGCCTGTTTCGCTTTCACAAGCCCGAGGGCCTGATCACCGCCGAGCGCGACCCCGCCGGGCGCCCGACGATCTACAACGCGCTGGTCAACGCGCTGCCCAAGGGCTGCCCGCGCATGATGCCGGTCGGGCGGCTCGATCTCGGCACCGAAGGGCTGCTGCTGCTGACCAACGACGGCGAATTGAAACGCGCACTGGAATTGCCCGCGACCGGCATCCCGCGCACCTATCGCGCCCGCACGTTTGGCGACATCAGCCAGGCAAAGCTCGAGGAACTGAGCGAAGGGATCGAGATCGAAGGCGTGCGCTATGGCTCGATCGATGCCAATATGGAACGGCGCACGGGCCGCAACCAGTGGGTCGAAATGACCCTGACCGAAGGCAAGAACCGCGAAGTCCGCCGCGTGCTCGAACATCTCGGGCTTCAGGTTTCGCGCTTGATCCGGGTGGCCTATGGGCCGTTCCTGCTGGCCGACCTGCCGCGCGGGGCCGCCGACGAAGTGCGCCAGGTCGATGTCGAAAAATTCCGTAAATCCCTGAAAATCTGAAAACAGAAAATCTGAGACCAAACTCATGAGAATCATTGCTGGCGAATGGCGCGGGCGCAAGCTGACCGCGCCGGCAGGCGATACTACGCGCCCGACCGCCGACCGTACCCGCGAAACGCTGTTTTCGATGCTCGCCAGCCGGTTGGGCAGCTTTGACGGGCTGTCGGTGGCCGACTTGTTTGCCGGATCGGGCGCGCTCGGGCTTGAGGCCCTGTCGCGCGGGGCGGCGAGCGCGCTGTTCGTCGAACAGGATGCCAAGGCACTCGACGCGATCCGCGCCAATATCCGCACGCTCGACGCGGGCGCGCGTGCGACGGTGCGCGCCGGTTCGGTGCTGGCGCTGGGCATCGCGCGCGAGCCGCTCGATCTCGTGCTGCTCGATCCGCCCTATCGCACCGGGGCGGGCGCAGTCGCGCTCGACAGGCTGGCCCGGCTCGGCTGGATCGGCTCTGGCACCTGGATCAGTCTGGAAACCGCCTACGACGAAACGGTCGACGTGCGCGGCATGGTCGTCGATACCGACCGCAAAGTGGGCAAGGCCCGGATCACCCTGCTCCGGCCCGAACCTTCGTAACGCGGTTTTGGCCTAACGCCGTTTCGGCGCGAACCGCACACCCGCCAGAGTGACGGCGCCCGCCGCTGTCAGAAACAGGCCGACATAGGCCACCCCGCCGGTCAGCGCGAGCCAACTGGCGGCAAACGGCGCCAGCGCGCCGCCGATGATGCCGCCGCAATTGAACGCGATCGAAATGCCGGTATAGCGCACCCCGGTCGGATAGAGCGTGGGCAACCAGGCGCCAAGCGGTCCATAGGCCAGCCCCATGACCAGAAGCGCAGCCATCAGCGTTGCCAGCACGACCGGCACCGATCCCGAGGCCAGCCCGGTGCCGAACACCAGCCCGACGACCATCGTCAGCGCGGCCCCAATCGCCAGAACCCGCGCCGGATTGGTGCGGTCCGACCAATATCCCGCCAGCATGATCCCCGCCGCCAGGGCAAAATTGGCAACGAGCTGCACCGCGAGAAAGCTCTGCATCGCATAGCCGAGTTTTGTCGTCGCAAACGACAGCGCAAATGTCGTCGCCAGATAGAAAATGGCAAAGCATGCCACCACCCCCGCCGTGCCCGCAACGACCGCACCGGGATAGCGGCGAAACAACGTCCCCACCGGCACGCGCGGCGGCGGCGCATGGTCCAGCGCGGCGCGAAATGCCGCCGTTTCGCCGATTTTCATCCGCACCCACAGCCCAAGCCCGACCAAGACCGAGCTGGCAAGGAACGGGATGCGCCAGCCCCACGCGGCAAAGGATGCGGGGGACAGCGTCAAGGAAAGGATCAGAAACAGCCCGTTGGCGACCAGAAAACCCAGCGGCGCCCCCAGCTGCGGCGCGGCGCCAAAGCGCGCTTCCCATCCCTTTGGCGCATTTTCCACCGCCAGCAGGCTCGCCCCGCCCCATTCG
The DNA here is from genome assembly GCF_001519055.1 of Novosphingobium sp. Fuku2-ISO-50. Lineage (GTDB taxonomy): Bacteria > Pseudomonadota > Alphaproteobacteria > Sphingomonadales > Sphingomonadaceae > Novosphingobium. The sequence goes on from NZ_KQ954288.1 coordinate 129,229, forward strand.
CCGCCAAGACCAAACCCCTGGCCAAAACGCATCAGGCACAACAGCGTCGGCGCAATCGGCCCGGCCATGGCATACGTCGGCAGGAACGCGATCGCCAAAGTCGACCCGCCCATCAGCATGAGCGAGGCGACCAGCGTCGATTTGCGCCCGACCCGATCGCCGAAATGGCCAAAGGCAATCGCACCGACCGGTCGCGCGACAAACGCCAGGCCGAACGTCATGAACGCCAGCAATGTGCGCGCCGCCGGGGATTGCGCCGGAAAGAACAACGGCCCGATGACCAGCGCCGACGCGGTCGCATAAATATAGAAATCGTAGAATTCGACCGCCGTGCCAACAAGGCTCGCGGTCAGAATTCGCGCGTGCTGGCGCACGGGGTTGGTCCGGTACGGGATCATGCCCTCCCCTTGTTCATCGTTCTCAAGCGCCATCCACGCGGTAACACTTTCCGTTAGGTCATCCGCAAAATTGCGCAAGAGCAGCTTTAACGAATCACAAACCTGCCGAGCTAGACCGCTCGGCACTGCAAAGGACGAGCCGAGCGCAGCAAGAGGCCCAAACAATGCTCCAATGGTTTGAACAACGCGCCCCGATCCGGGAGAAATTCAAGGCACTGCTGTTTGCACACGGCCTTTGGGCCATGGTCGCGCTTGGCGCCGCGCTATGGGCGGGCAACGGCGGCGGACTGATCTATCCGGGGTTGCTTGCCGGCTTTGCGCTGATCGCCACGCTGGCAACGGTGATAATCAGCGGAAAAATGATCTGCGACCCATATGTCGCCACGGTCGTGCGCATGGAGGGGCTGGCCCGGGGCGATCTCGACAGCCCGCTCGACTATACCCATCATAGCGACTGCGTCGGCCGGATGACCAAGGCGATGGACGTGTTCCGCGCCAATGCTCTCGCCGTGCGCAGGGCGGGGGAAGACCAGGAACGCATCGTGACGACGCTGGGCAACGCTCTGTCGCGCCTGTCGGATGCAGACCTGTCGAGCCGCGTCAACGAAGCGCTGCCCGGCAAAGGCGAAGCGCTGCGTCAGCAATTCAACCAGGCCGTCACGGTTCTGCAAGACACGCTGTCGACCGTTTCGCAGTCGTCGCACACGATCGCCAATGCCTCGAGCGAAATCCGCGCCGCATCCAACGATCTCGCCAACCGGACCGAGCAACAGGCCGCCTCGATCCAGGACGCCAACCGCGCGATGAACGATGTCACCAAACTGGTCGAACGCAACACGTCGAGCGTGTTCGAAGTCAACCAGTCGATCACCGATGCCCATCGCGAAGCGACCCAGGGTGGCCGGATCGTCGAGGACGCGGTCTCTGCGATGACCAAGATCCAGAGCTCGTCGCAGGAAATCGGCCAGATCATCAACGTGATCGACGGCATCGCGTTTCAGACCAACTTGCTGGCGCTCAATGCCGGGGTCGAAGCGGCGCGCGCGGGCGATGCCGGCAAAGGCTTTGCCGTGGTCGCCAACGAAGTGCGCGCGCTGGCCCAGCGCAGCGCCGACGCCGCGCGCGAAATCAAGGATCTGATCAACGCGAGCAGCCAGCATGTCAGCCAGGGCGTCGACCTCGTCGGTGCCACCGGCAAAGCGCTCGGCCAGATCGTGGCACGCGTCGGCGAAGTCTCGGTGCTCGTGCAGAGCATCGCCGAATCCGCGCAACAGCAAGTGCAGATGCTGTCCGGGGTGTCGAGCACCGTCAATCAGATGGACACGATGACCCAGCAGAACGCAGCCATGGTCGAACAAAGCAACGCTGCCGCCCAGAGCCTGGCCGACGAAGCCGGGCGGTTGGCCAACAATGTCAGCCGCTTTACCATTTCGGGCGGTGGCTCCACCCAATCGGCCAGATCCTACAGCCCGCCGCCTGCCCCCGTTGCTGTAGCCCGCCCCCCTGCCCCTGCCAAAAGCCACGCCACCGCAAGCCCCAGGCCGGCAATCCATGGCAACCTCGCGGTCAAAGCGGACCCGACCGACGACTGGAGCGAATTCTAAAGGTTGCCTGATCGGCGCAAGTTCCCTACTTGTTCCCGGTGACGCAGACTTCCATCCCCCAAAATCTCGCCTCTGCCGACCTGCCTGACTGGCTCGCCAGGCTCAATCCGCCTCAGCGCGAGGCGGTGTTGACGACCGACGGGCCGGTGCTGATGCTTGCAGGCGCCGGCACCGGCAAGACCGCCGCGCTGACCGCACGGCTGGCGTGGCTCTTGCGGCGACGGCTCGCCTGGCCGAGCGAGATCTTGTGCGTGACGTTTACCAACCGTGCGGCGCGCGAAATGCGCGAACGGGTGGGGCATCTGATCGGCCCGGCGGTCGAGGGCATGCCGTGGCTCGGCACGTTCCATGCAATTGCGGCCAAGATGCTGCGCCGCCATGCCGAACTGGTCGGGCTGACCAGCAATTTCACGATCATCGACACCGACGATCAGTTGCGCCTGCTCAAGCAGTTGATCCAGGCCGAAGGAATCGACGACAAGCGCTGGCCCGCGCGGCAATTGGCCGGGCTGATCGATCGGTGGAAGAACCGGGGCCTCAATCCCGCCGATCTCGACACGCTGGAAAACGAATCCTGGGCCAATGGCAAAGGGCAACGGTTCTACACGCTCTATCAGGACCGCCTGCGCGCGCTCAATGCCTGCGATTTCGGCGATCTTCTGCTGCACATGCTCAACATCTTTCGCCGCGAGCGCGAGGTTCTGGAATCGTGGCAGCAGCGGTTTCGCTATGTCATGGTCGACGAATATCAGGATACCAACGCAGTCCAGTATCTGTGGCTGCGGCTGATTGCGCAAAACCGGCGCAACATTTGCGTGGTGGGTGACGACGATCAGTCGATCTATTCATGGCGCGGCGCGGAAGTCGCCAATATCCTGCGCTTTGAAAAGGATTTTCCAGGCGCGCGGGTGATCCGGCTGGAACAGAATTATCGCTCCACGCCGCATATCCTGGGCGCAGCCTCGGGCCTGATCGCGGAAAATTCCGAACGCCTGGGCAAGACGTTGTGGACAGAGCGGGACGGCGGCGACCGCTTGCGCGTGATCGGGGTATGGGATGCGACCGAGGAAGCCCGGCGCGTCGGCGACGAGATCGAACGGCTCGAACGCGAAGGCTGTCCGCTCGATGCGATTGCCATCCTCGTGCGCGCGCAGTTCCAGACTCGCGAATTCGAAGACCGCTTTCTCCAGATCGGCCTCGCCTATCGCATTGTCGGCGGGTTCCGCTTTTACGAACGCGCCGAAATCCGCGATGCGCTGGCCTATCTGCGGCTGATCGCCTCGCCGTCGGACGATCTGGCCTTTGAACGCATCTGGAACACGCCAAAGCGTGGGCTGGGCGACAAGACGCTGGAAAAGCTGCATCGCTTTGCTCGCTCGCAGGCGCTGCCGATGTTGCGCGCGGCGCACGACATTGCCGATACCGACGAATTACCTGCGCGCGCGCGCGGCACGTTGATCGCACTGGTGCGCGATTTCGCGCGCTGGCGCGACAGCGCGGCAACGCTGACCCCGGCGGAACTGGCACGCACCATGCTCGACGAAAGCGGCTATAGCGCCGCGCTTCAGGCCGAACACACCACCGAAGCGAACGGGCGGCTGGAAAACCTGTCGGAACTCGCGCGTGCGATGGAAGAGTACGAGACGCTGTCCGACTTCCTCGAACATGTCAGCCTGGTCATGGACAATGACGCCAATGCCGACGAGGCCAAGGTCACGATCATGACCATGCACGCGGCCAAAGGACTCGAATTCGACCAGGTGTTTCTGCCGGGATGGGAAGAAGGCGTATTCCCCTCGCAGCGCTCGCTCGACGAGGGCGGGCTTGCCAGTCTCGAAGAAGAGCGGCGGCTGGCCTATGTCGCGATTACCCGCGCGCGCAAACGCTGCACCATTCTCCATGCCGCAAACAGGCGCATCTATGGCCAGTGGACCAGTTCGATCCCGTCGCGTTTCGTCGGCGAGCTGCCCGGCGACCATGTCGAAGAGGAAACCACGCTGGCCGGCGGCGCTTCGCTGTGGCGGGCGCACTGGTCGGAACATAGCGATCCGTTTGCCGATGCAGCGCGTACCAATCCGTCGCGTGTCGCCAGCCGCGGCCCCGGCTGGCAACGTGCGGCGACCGCACCGATCGACGTCGTTCCGCGCCGCGTCGCCGAACCATCTCGCAGCGCGGCCAGCTTTGCCGCAAAGCCGCGCGCCGACCTTGGCATCGGCGCGCGCGTGTTCCACGACAAGTTCGGCTATGGCGTGATTACCGGGCAGGACGGCAACAAGCTCGAGATCGATTTCGACAATGCCGGGCACAAGCGGGTTCTCGACAGCTTCGTCAAGCCCGCCTGAGCCACCGCCTTACAACTGACCGCTCTGCGCATTCTGCACCTGGCCCGAAACATAGTTAAAGGTATTGGTCAGTGAATTGCCGAGCGCGCCCATCGCGGTGATCGCCGCAACCGAAATCAAGGCAGCCATCAAACCGTATTCGATCGCGGTCGCACCGCTTTCATCGCGCCCGATTTTTGCAAGAAACATAGTGATAGCGTTCATGTCGTGCTCCCCGGTGCCTCTTTGCAGAAGGACATCGCCCGCAGGAGTTACGTATATAGGGCGAAGAACTGTTTAACGGCCCACCACGCCAACACCGCCATGGTCGATCCCGCGCCGTGATCACCTGCAGCAAAGCCCGTTTCAAACAGTCCGCAACGGCCATCATTTTCCAAAAAACACACCAAATCAATAACCTTTCGCTCCCCCGCCACGGCTCCCTGGCCAAAGCCATGCCCGGGTTCGCACAAGATTACAAATTGGCCATGACCAAATCATCGCGGTACGCGCGTGCATGAAGCCCACGCAGCCGGCGCCGTGGATCAGAGCGCTGAAACGTGGAGGAACCCCGGGATCGGACCGTTCCAGGCACCTGTTTCGCCCACAGGTGCAGCCGGTGACGGCGCGGGAGCGCGCGGCTCGGGAGCAGCGGCGCGACGCTCTGCGGGCCGCGCATCCGATTTTTTCGGCCGCTCGGCGACGACCTCGACCGGTGCCGCTTCGATCGGCGCCACGTCCCCGGACGCAACGGCTTCGGGCTTCGGCCCGGCCTTGCGTGAAGATTTGCGCGCCGGGCTGCGCTCCGCCCCACTCCGCTCCGCCCCGGCGTGCTCTGATGCGCGAGGCTCGCTCCGGTCGGCGCTCCTGCTGCTCCGCTTGCGAGGCGCTTGCACTTCATCTTCGCTCGAAGACCGGCTCGCCGCCTGGTCAAGCCCGATGGTAATTTCGGGAATCACCATGCCGGTCAGCTTTTCGACATTGGCGATCGCTTCGGCATCTTCGTCGGAAACCAGCGTGATCGCGCGACCTGTGGCCCCGCCTCGCCCGGTCCGACCGATGCGGTGAATATAGTCATCGGGGTGCCAGGGCGTGTCGAAATTGAACACATGGCTGACACCTTTGACATCCAGCCCGCGCGCCGCCACATCGGACGCGCACAGGATGTTGACATGGCCGTCCTTGAACCGTTGCAATTCGGCGACCCGCGCCGGCTGATCCATGTCGCCATGGATTTCGCCTGCGGAAAAACCATATTGCTTCAAGCTCTTGGCCAGATCTCGCACAGTGGTTTTGCGATTGGCAAAGATGATCGCGGTCGACACCTTTTCCTGCGTCAGCAACTGGCGCAGCGCCTTGCGCTTGTCGCGCGCCGGTACGCGAATTTTGTACTGGGCGATATTGATGTTGGCGCTGGCGGGCCGGGCCACCTCGATATATTTCGGGTTGGACAAGAACCGGTCGGCCAGCTTCTTGATCGGCGGCGGCATCGTCGCTGAAAACAGCAGCGTCTGGCGCGTCGTCGGCAGCTTGCTGCAGATCGTTTCGATGTCGGGAATGAAGCCCATGTCGAGCATGCGATCGGCTTCGTCGATGACCAGCAGTTCGCAGCCCGTCAGCAGGATCTTGCCCCGCTCGAACAAGTCCATCAACCGGCCCGGCGTCGCGATCAGCACGTCGACCCCGTCGGACAGCGCCTTGATCTGGTCCCCCATCTGCACGCCGCCGATCAGCAGCGCCATGCGCAGATCGTGGTTCTTGCCGTATTTCTCGAAATTTTCGGCAACTTGCGCCGCCAGTTCGCGTGTCGGTTCGAGAATCAGCGAACGCGGCATCAGCGCGCGCCGTCGGCCATGCGCCAGAATGTCGATCATCGGCAGCACAAAGCCGGCGGTCTTGCCCGTTCCGGTCTGCGCGATACCGATGATGTCGCGCATCATCAGTACCGAAGGAATGGCCTGCGCCTGAATCGGCGTCGGCTCGTCATAGCCGGCATCGATAACCGACTGGAGCAACTGGTCAGACAGGCCGAGATCGGCGAACTTCATGCGCAGCGGTTTTCCTGATTGGAGAAACAAACTTCACGTCGACATGCCGCATGATGCGACAAGTTCCTGACGGTGAGACGACCGGAAACGGGGCAGCTAAAAATGCGCGTCCGGCCCTGTTTTTCGGATCATGACCGAAAAGACCAAACCGTAACGCGACATCGGCCACCCCCAAAACCCGCCCCGGCGCAACAGCGTTGCGCAAGGCAAAGCTCCAAGCCTGCCGAAACCTTCGCGCCCTATGCCGATAATCCCGGCAAAGTCAAGAAATGCCGAAGAACGAATACCCGGCATGGACGGTTTTTCTCGCGCAAAGCGCCATTCAGTTTACCGGAACCAATTCGCGTATCTGCCCAATCGTACATGTCGCCCCGGCGCGCGAATGAATCGTGTCGCGACCGGCGCAAAGCTGACCATCGGCGGTCGGGGTGACATAGAACCCCATATAGAAATCGCGCGCCGCGCACGTCCGCGACAAGTCGGCACCGACCAGGCGATGGTCGCGCATGATCAGCAGCAGCCGGTCCCCCGCCAGCGGGCGCACCCCGGCAATCGCCGCCACCGCGACGCAAGGCGGAATGCGGCGCTCGCGCAACCGCACCGGCAAAGGCTCCGGCGCGGGCGGCGGCACGTCGCGCATGACTGCGGGATCACCGGGCGTGATGCGGATGATCAGATGCTGTTCGATACGCACCTGATGCCAGTCGCCGTCGGACAGCGCGCCTGCCAGTGACTGCGCGCCGCCGTGTGTCGGCGCGACATCCACCGGCGCCTGCGACTCAGCGGCTTCCGGCACGAACAGCGCGCCCAGCGCAATGGCCCCGCCCGGCAACAGCAACGCCGCCAGCCCGACCGCAATCAGGAACCGCCACCTGCTCTTCATCGGGCAAACGACCGCCCTGCCCGACGCGCCGCAACCAGACGTCGAGCGGCGAAAATCTTCACCGCTTCGCTTTCAATCGCTCGTGCTGCGCCCGTCATCCGGTTTTTCCGTTCATAACCCGCCGAGACCGACGCCGACCCCCCGCCGGCCGTCATGTCCCGATTTCACCCCTTGCCATGCCGCATACTGCTTGAACCACCGCTTAACCCGCCCTCAAGCAAAAATAAATTGCCCGCGCACGAGCGCAGGATTAGCGATCATGTCATGACCACCGAAACGATCCCGGCACGCGATCACGCGCAAGCCAGCGACACGGCATCGGAAATCCGGACGACGGAGTTCCTCGCCGCGGCATCCGCCTTGCTGGGCCCCAAGGGCTTTGCCACCGATCCCGACATCCTCGCCCCCTGGCTCACCGATTGGCGTGGCCGCTATACCGGGCGCGCGCTCGGCCTCGCGACTCCGGCTGACACCGCGCAAGTCGCCGCGCTGGTCAGACTGTGCGGGCGCCATGGCGTGCCGATCGTGCCGCAGGGCGGCAATAGCGGCATGTGCGGCGGGGCAACCCCCGATGCCAGCGGACACGCAGTGCTGATCAACATGCGACGGATGGACGCGATCCGGCGCATCGATCGCGCCGGACGCCAGATCGAATGCGAGGCGGGCGTCATCCTCCAGACGCTGCACGAGGCGGTCGAGCGCGAAGGCTTGCGCTTCCCCCTCACGCTCGGGGGGAAAGGCTCGGCGACCGTCGGCGGGCTGATCTCGACCAATGCCGGCGGCACACAAGTGCTGCGCCACGGCTGCATGCGCGCGCAAGTGCTGGGGCTCGAAGCGGTGCTGCCCGACGGGTCGGTGCTCAATCAGCTTGTCCCGTTGAAAAAGGACAATCGCGGATTTGACCTGAAACAGTTGCTGATCGGGTCGGAAGGCACGCTGGGCGTGGTCACGGCGGCGACGCTGCGGCTCGAACCCGCCGTTGCCGCGCGCGCGGTCTTGTGGGCGGGGGTCGAATCGATTCAGGCCGCCCGTGCGCTGCTGCTCCATGCCCAGGACAAGGCGGATCGAGCGCTCGAAGGCTTTGAAGTCGTCCCGCGCCAGTCGCTCGATGCCGTGCTCGCCTATCTGCCGACGGCACGCGCGCCGCTCGAAGGCGATCATCCCTGGAACGTCTTGATCGAACTCGTCGCCGATGCCTCCGGCGCCGATGCCCTGCCGGAACTGGCCGAAAGCCTGCTGGTCAGCGCATTCGAAGCCGGCCTCGTCGCCGACGCGACAATCGCCGCCAACGAAGCGCAAGCCGAAGCGTTCTGGTGGCTGCGCGATTCGGTTGCGCCGGCCGAGCGCGCCAAGGGCCCGGCGATGCAGCACGACATCAGCGTTCCGGTCGAACGCATGGCCGATTTCATCGATTATGCCTCGCCGCTGCTCGAGCGCGAATTTCCAGGCACGACGGCGGTCGGGTTTGGGCACCTGGGCGACGGCAATATCCATTTTCACGTTCTGGCGCCCGCAGGAGTCGACGCCCTCGCCTGGGAAACCGGCGAAGGCAAGGCGATCAGCCGCAAAGTCCACGACCTCGTTACCGCGTGGGGCGGATCGATTTCCGCCGAACACGGTATCGGTCAGCTCAAGCGCGACGAATTGCAACGGCTGGGCGATCCGGCGGCGCTTCACCTGCTGCACGCGATCAAGGCCGCGCTTGATCCGCAAGGCCTGTTCAACCCGGGCAAGCTGGTTTGAACGGAAAGCTACCTAGATGGATGCAGGTGACCTTGCGCGGCCCCGCAGCCTCCCCTAAACGCCGCGCATCTGCCGGGGGGCACAGGTGCCCCGCGTGTGCTTGACGGAGAGTGACCGATGGCCAGCGCGCCTGCCAACCTGCCCCTGTTCTACAATGACCTCGTTCCGCTCAACACGCGCGACCATGCGACCTGGCACGCGCGCGGCGTCGACAAGGCGCCGTGGCTCGCCCATCAGCATGCCGTTCCGCTGACCGTCGAGGAATTCCCCCAGGCCGGGCGTCATTTTCCGATCGTCTTTGCCAGCGGCGACAACACCGTTCCGCTCGCACTGATGGGCCTCAACGAAGGCACCAACGTGTTTGTCGAAGATGACGGCACGGTTACGCCCAACATCTATCTTCCGGCCTATGCCCGCCGCTATCCGTTCATGCTGGCCAAATTGCAGCCGACATCGGAAGAGCTGTCGCTGTGCTTTGACCCGACATCGGGGCTGATCGGCGAATTCGAAGACGGGCAGGCTCTGTTCGACGGCGAAGCGCCCTCTGCGACGACCACCGCCGCGCTGCAGTTCTGCGAACAGTTCGAACAGGCAGGGCAACGCACGCAGGCGTTCATCGAGGAACTGAAGAAGCATCAGTTGCTGATGGAAGGCGAGGTCTCGATCCAGCGCCAGGAAGGCGGCCAGCCTTTCGTCTATCGCGGTTTTCAGATGATCGACCAGGAAAAGCTGCGCAATGTTCGCGGCGACGTGCTGCGCGGCTGGGCGCAGAGCGGCCTCCTGCCGCTGATCTACGCACACATGTTCTCGCTCGAACTGATTAGCGCCGTCTTTGCCATGCAGGTTCAGCAGGGCAAGGGTCCGCAGCCGGTCGCGCCGGTTCCGGCGTTCTGATCCCAACCCATCGCACTTTCTAAAAAAGGGGGTCGTCGGCATGTCCGGCGGCCCCCTTTTTCATGACGGCAAGCGCCGTCCACCCGGACTAGAGCGGGCAAGCGGCGGCGCGGCGACCATCTTGCGACAAAACTTGCTCCACTCTGAACGTAAGGTTTTGCAAGGTTCACGCAAAATTTCTTGCGCCATCGCATCACCTTGCCTATTCTTTGCGTGTTGCACCGGGCTCCCCTCATGGTCCGGTTCGACTGGCGCGCTTTCGAGCGCGCCTCCTCCCTGAACCTTGGCCACCTGGAGCATGTCTCCAGGTGGTTTTTTGTTGGCCTGTTACCCTACGGCAACGGTCAATAACGAGCCCCGACGGGCCATTCGCGCCGTCATTCGGCAGCGGCGCGCCAGCGTAGCCGGTCTCGCCCGAGCGCGGCAACATCGACTGCCAGCCGCCGAACCATCCCGGCCAGCAGAGCGGTGACCGATTCGAAACCGACGCCCGGTTCTGCCATCGCCGCGTCGAGATAGGCCGTGCGGTCGATCTCGATCTGCACCGCGTAGACGCCCGCGCTGCGCCGCGCATGACGATCGAGCACGAAACCGCCGGCATAAGGGCGATTGTGCGCGACCGGTCGGCGCTCTGCGGCAAGGTAGGAAAAGATCGATGCGACCAGTTCCCCGTCGCAGGCTGTGCCGAAACGGTCGCCGACGACGAATTGCGCCGGTGCGCCGCCATTGCCGGGCAGCGGCGGCATCGAATGGAGATCGATCAACAAGACCGCGCCCCACTGTTCGCGCACGCGCTCGACCAGCGATTCGAGCGCGGCATGGTAGGGCTGATGAATCGAGGCGATCCGTTCGACAAGGTCGGCATAGCGCAGCCGCCCCTTCCACAATTCGCCGACCCCCGGCAGGCGACGCGGCACCAGCCCCAGCCCGCTGCGTGCGCGATGCCCGGAATGGCCGGATCCCGGCGCTCCCGGATGCGCTGCCGATCGCGGCGCGTCGGCCAACATATCCCAATCGACATCGTCGACCGCGCGATTGAGATCGATCATCGCACGCGGCGCTTCGGCCACGAGAAGGCACGCACCGGTTTCGCGCGCCACTGCATCGGCAAGACAATCGACCAGTCGATCTTCAAGCCGCAGCAGGACGTGATCGGGCGCGCGCAAGGCTGCCAGAACATGCGCCGGATAGCACCGCCCGCCATGCGGCGCAGCCAGAACGATCGGAACCGATGCCGCTTCGTGCGCCAGACAACGAAATGCCCTCACGCCCGGCAGCCCCGCAATCGCCCCGCCGCCGATTTCGGTGGCGCGTGGGCGCGAATCGCCGACATGATTGCGTGTCCATGACATTGGGCAAAGGCTGCAACCGAATGGCGCTTGTGTCAAAGTGACCTTGCGTCGTTTTTGCGGCACATTTTTAACCGGGCAGGTCTATAAGCGACGCGACCGGTCTCGGGTCGGCTCGCTCGCCCCGGCTGCACGACTATCAGAACCGTTCGCAAATTTCAGAAGGTGATCATGATCCGCATCCTGCTGGCCGAAGACGACGAAGCCATGCGCGCCTACTTGTCCCGCGCGTTGGAAAATGCCGGGTTCGACGTCGCCGCGGTCGACCGCGGCACTGCCGCCGTGCCCCTGCTCGAACGTCAGCGTTTTGACTTGCTGTTGTCGGACATCGTCATGCCCGAAATGGACGGCATCGAACTCGCCCAGCGCTGTGCCGAGATCAGCCCGAACACGAAAGTCATGTTCATCACGGGCTTTGCCGCAGTCACGCTGAAGGCCAACCGCGAGGCGCCACAGGCCCGCGTCCTGTCAAAACCCTTTCATCTCAAAGACTTGGTTCTCGAAGTCGAGCGCCTCTTTTCCGATCATCCGCTTGCCGGAAACAGTCGTCCGCCGATGTGAACGATAAGGTCACGAATCCGCTTGCAAGGCGGGATAAGCGTGGCTAAAGGACCGCTCCCGGCACTGAAGAGGCGCCGGGGAATGCGATGGTGCCGGGCGTATAGCTCAGTGGTAGAGCACTATGTTGACATCGTAGGGGTCGCAAGTTCAATCCTTGCTACGCCCACCATCGCCAAATAAACCCGCCGCCCCCAGGGGCAGGCGGGTTTTTTCTTGTGCTTGTCGAAGTTCAGGCGCGAAGCCGCTCCGGCATGTCATCGTCGAACACATTCCCGCCGCGGGCCTCATCGTCCCGACGCGCCTTGTCGCGCCGCTCCAGCTTGAATCCGGCGACCAGACGGTTGAGCCGATCGGCCTGTTCGGTCAGACCGCGCGCAGCCGCGCTGGTCTGTTCCGCCATCGCCGCGTTCTGCTGCGTATCGAGGTCCATGTCGGCGATTTCCTTGCTTACCCGTTGCAGACTTTGGGTCTGATCGTGGGCATAGGCTGCAATGTCGCGAGTCTGGGTACTGGCATCGCGGACGCCCTCGATGATCGCTTCGAGCGCGTTGCCGCTTCTCGCCACGAGATCCACCCCCGCCTTTACGTCTTCGCCCGATTTGCCGATCAGATCCTTGATCGATTTGGCGGATTCGGTCGTGCGATGGGCCAGCGCACGCACTTCGCTGGCAACGACGGCAAAGCCCTTGCCCGCCTCGCCCGCACGGGCGGCCTCGACTCCGGCATTCAGGGCGAGCAGGTTGGTCTGGAACGCAATGCCTTCGATCACCTCGATGATCTTGGATATCTCCTCGGAAGACGTCTTGATCTTGTCCATCGCCGCCATCGCGCTTTCGATGATCGTGCCGCCTTCGCATGCGCGCTGATCGACATCGGCCACCGTGCGATCGACCGTCGTGGCGCTCTTTGACGTGGTGGCCACGGCATTGGCGACATCGCGCATCACTTCGGCGGTGCGCGCCAGCGCAGCGGCCTGGCGCTCGGTCCGTTCGGCCTGATCGCCGGCGGCAGAGCTGATCTCATAGGCGCCCATATTGATGCTTTCGGCGGCCACCGTCATCGACACGATCATCGCGCTGATGTCCCGACGCATCGCGTGGAAATCGATGGAGAGCTGCTCGTAGATCGGAGGCAGGTCTGCCAGGTCGGCGCGCAGATCGCCGGTAGCCATTGCCGCCAGCGCCCCGCTGACGACGCCGATGACCGCCTGGCGCCCTTCGGCATCGGCCTTGAAATAGGCGCCGAGCGCCGCTTCCATGTCGAGCAGCGCGGCCTTGACCAGCGTGGCCGTCCCCTCGCCCAGCCCGCGCCCAAACACGCGCATCGCGGGATGCGCGGCAAAAGCCTGACGGATCAGTTCTTCCAGCGTCAGCGCATAGGCACCGACATAAAGATCGGGAGTCAAGCCCACGGCGGCGTGGCCCCGGCCGATCCGTTCGGACCTTTGCCGGGCGGCGGCATCAAACGGGCCGCGAAACAGATCCTTCCAGTGCGCCAGCTGGGCTGCTGCAGCGCCCTCACGCTTTTCGCGCGTCGGCAGCAATTGCCTCGTCACACTGTGCTCCGCGATGCGCGCGTAAAGGCGATCGAGCGCACGACTGCCAAACCGTCGGATCATCCGCGCAGCCATGGGAAGCGCGCGCTCGTTACGGGCATCGAGCTCTACGAACGTTTCCTCGAACGGAATTGTCCCGGTCACCTTTGCAACGCTCGCGCTATCCGGCGCACCGCCATTTTGCATTGTCTCATTCTTTCGCCAGTCACTCTTTGGTCAGTCATTCTTTGATCAGTCATTCTTTGGTCAAAAAATAGCTAAACCACAAACGCCCACGTCTGGTGTCCTTCGACCTAGGGACTTGCCCGCATGTCATTGGCACATATCGCCTTTGTGCACCGCGCTGCAGCGCACCAGCTGCGAACCACCATCATTCTGTAACATCAAGCTGCAAGGGCTTCGCCGAGTTGGCCTGCACAGTCTTGAAACGCGCCTGGCCAACATGTTGCGACAACAGGGGCTTGATAATGATGAAATCCAATCGTGCGCGCCGCTACGGCGCGGGGCTGATCACGCTGGGCCTGGCACTCGCCAACAGTCAGGCTTTCGCCCAATCGACCGGAACGCTCGATTTCGACAAGGAAATCGTCGTCACCGGCACTCACGACAAGCTGACCAAAGGCATCGACGGGTTCGTCATTCCCGACACGTCGAAAGCCAAGGCCGAATTGAACCAGGCATTCATAGAGCATCAGGTGCCCGGCCAGTCGATCAACGACATCATCAACTATCTGCCCGGCGTCAGCTTTCAGAACAACGATCCTTATGGCGGCGCCGGCGGCACACTGACCATTCGCGGCTTTGACGCATCGCGCATTTCCGAAACCTTTGACGGCGTCACGCTCAACGACGACGGCAATTATGCGCTCTATGCGCAGGAACTGCTCGATACCGAAGTGATCGACAAGGTCACGGTGAACCTGGGCACCACCGACGTCGACAGCCCGACGTCGTCCGCTTCGGGCTCGACGGTCAATTTCACGTCGCACATGCCGACCGACGAGAAACATGCCAAACTGGTCGCCTCGTTCGGCCCCGATCTCTATTACCGCGTATTCGGCATGGTCGACACCGGCGTGCTGAACGCATCGGGCACCAAGGCATGGTTTTCGGCGAGCAAGACCCAGAACGATTCGCCGTTCAACAACTACGGCCATATCCGCAAACACGAATTCAACGGCCGCATCTATCAGCCGCTGGCCCATGCGGGCGATTTCATCTCGCTCGCCGGGTTCTACGTGGTCCTGCGCAACAATTTCTCGGGCTCCGATCCGCTGTCGAACGTGCCATTGGCCAGCGATTCGGGCACCGGCTTTACTTATTTCCCCGCCTCGACCGGCGCGGGCAGCTTTTACACCTATCAGCCCTGCTCGGTCGCGACCGGAACCAAGGGCGTGGCCGATACGAAGCCGAACGCGTGCGGCACGGCCTTTGACTATCGCGACAACCCGGCCAACCTGATGAACATCCGCGCGGCGATGAAGCTGACGCTCAGCGACAAGCTGACATTTACCTTCGATCCGTCCTACCAGTTCACCAAAGCCAATGGCGGCGGCACCACCGGCGCCTATGAATCGGGCTGCTACCTCATTGCGGGCAAGTGCCAGACCGCCGGGGCCACTTCGACGCCATCGGGAACGCCGCTTTATGGCTATATCAACGGCAGCTATTACATCGGCAGCGATCTCAACCACGATGGCGATGCCATCGACCGGGTGACCATGCTGGTGCCCAGCGAGACCAAGACGCACCGGGTCGCGGCAACGACCTCGCTGCGCTACGATGCCTCGCCGACGCAGACCATGCGCCTCGCTTATGCCTTTGCCCGCTCCGACATCACGCAGTCGGGCGAAATGACCTTCATCGGCACCGATGGCGGCACGATCCAGCCGTTCCCGACCGAGACCCCGCTGCTCGATGCCTCGGGCAACGCGATCCAGAAGCGCGACACCGAATCGATCGCGATGCTCAATCAGGTCTCGGGCGAATATCGCGGCAAGTTCCTCGACAATCACCTGACCATCACGCTCGGCCTGCGCGTGCCGTTCCTCCACCGCGAGTTGCAGAACTATTGCTTTACGCGCAATTCCGGCGGCAGCGTCTCGTGCGTTTTCGGCGCCAGCCAGGCCGCCTATGCCGCAGCCTTCCCCTATGCATTGAGCACATCGGGCACGCCGAGCGGATCGGCCCTGCCGCAGACCCGCACGTATAACTACAGCGCGGTGCTGCCCAATGCGGGGCTGACCTATATCCTGCCGGTCGGCGAAACGTTCTTCAATTATTCCAAGGGGTTTTCCGCGCCGCAGACGACCGCGCTGTATCAATCGTTCTATTTCCCGCAAGGGACGGCGGGCGCGCAGCCGGGGCCGGAAAAGACCGACAACTTCGATCTCGGCTGGCGCATCAACGGCCATGCCATCACCGCGCAAGTCGATTTGTGGTACACCCATTTCACCAACCGGCTCGGCCAGTCGTACAATCCGACCGAAGGCACCTCGATCTATTCGAACCTCGGCACGGTCAATCGCTATGGCATCGACGCCGACCTCGCGTACCATATCAACGAGCACGCGACGGCGATGCTGTTTGGCTCCGGCCTGCATTCGAAGATCCAGGACAACGTCATTTCGGGCGTCGGCACCTATCTCGCAACCGCCGGAAAGTTCGAATCGGGCGTTCCCGAATATACGTTCGGCGGGCGGCTGCAGGGCAATTACGGCCCGGTCACTTTCGGCATTCAGGCCAAGCACACCGGCCCGCGCTTCGTGAACGATGAAAACCTGCCCTATACCTCGTCGGGCAATACCGGCGTTGTCGACGGCACCGTCGTCTACCCGGCCAAGACCCCGGCCTATACGCTGGTCGACCTCGACCTCCGCATGGCGCTGAGCGCGATCGGCCTGAACCAGGCCTCGTATGTCCAGCTCAACGCCACCAACGTGTTCAACGAACATTACGTCGGCGGCTTCAGCGCGACGACCTCAACCACGCAGACGCTGACCGGCACATTGACCAATGCCCAAGTCGGCGCCCCGCGCACGGTGATCGCAACGCTCGTGCTGGGCTTTTGATCGCCCTCATCGGGCAACACCAAAAAAAGGGGCGGCGATGCACCTGCATCGCCGCCCCTTTCCTTTTCTGACGGATTACTTGCCCTGCCAGTTGGGCTTGCGCTTTTCGGCAAAGGCGGCGGCGCCTTCGCGCGCGTCGGACGAGGTGAACACCGGCGCGATATAGGACGCCTGCTTGTCCCACATGTCGGCCTCGGTCCATTCGTGCGAATCGCGGATGATCGCCTTTGACGCGATCAGCGCAAGCGGGCCGTTTTCGGCAACGCGCGCGGCCAGGGCCTTGGCCGCGCCAAGCGAAGCGCCCTCGCTGATCTGGTTGACAAAGCCCAGTTCATAGGCGCGCTGCGCCGTGATGAAATCGCCGGTCAGCGCCAGTTCCATGGCAATGCGCGGCGGGATCTGGCGCGGCAGCTTGATCAACCCGCCGGCGGCTGCGGCAAGCCCGCGCTTGGCTTCGGGAATGCCGAACCGGGCGGCTGCACTCGCCACGATCAGGTCGCACGACAGCGCCAGTTCCATCCCGCCGGCCAGCGCATAGCCATCGACTGCCGCAATGATCGGCTTTTTCGGCGTCCACTGCGACAGTCCGCCAAAGCCGCGCCCCGGAATCGAGGGCGACTCGCCGCGCAGAAAGCCCTTGAGATCCATCCCCGAACAGAACGTGCCGCCTGCCCCGGTCAGGATCGCGCAGCGCAAATCGGCCTCGGCATCGAGCCGGTCCATCGCGGCGGCGATGCCTTCGGCTGCGGCCTTGTTCATCGCGTTCTTGGCTTCGGGGCGGTTGATCGTGACAATCAGGACATTGCCGTCAACTTCTGTCAGAACTTCGGGGGCAGTTTCACTCATCGCATCCTCCAAACGCTTAATCGCTTGATTAAGTTCTAGGCAGGACAGGCGTCCCCTGTCCAGCCTTCTTGCATATCGCCGCCTTGCGCCTAGGCAAAAGGTCGCAAGAAAGCGTCGCGCGCGCCGCCTTGCGCGCAACGCCGCACCTGCTAAGGGACGTTCCACAGAGTCTGCCTGCGTTTTTCGCCCTTGGGCGTCCGGCGCAGCGGGCCCCCGATTACTCCCCAACCAGGGCCAACTCCCCTACCCAGGAAGGCAAAGCACCCTCATGGCGAAGATCAAGGTGAAAAACCCGGTCGTCGAACTCGACGGCGACGAAATGACCCGCATCATCTGGCAATGGATCCGCGAGCGGCTCATTCTCCCCTACCTCGACATCGATCTCAAGTACTACGACTTGTCGGTCGAGAAGCGCGACGAGACCAGCGACCAGATCACCATCGATTCGGCCAATGCGATCAAGAAGTATGGCGTCGGCGTCAAATGCGCCACGATCACGCCTGACGAAGCGCGCGTCGAGGAATTCCACCTCAAGAAAATGTGGAAGTCGCCCAACGGCACGATCCGCAACATTCTGGGCGGCGTCGTCTTCCGCGAACCGATCGTGATCCAGAATGTGCCCCGGCTGGTTCCGGGCTGGACCGACCCGATCGTGGTCGGACGCCATGCCTTTGGCGACCAGTACAAGGCGACCGACACGCTGATCCCGGGCCCGGGCAAGCTGCGCCTCGTGTGGGACGGCGAAAACGGCGAAAAGATCGATCTCGACGTGTTCGATTTCCCGAGCGCGGGCGTCGCCATGGCGATGTACAACCTCGACGATTCGATCCGCGATTTCGCCCGCGCCAGCTTCAACTATGGCCTCGACCTCGGCTGGCCGGTCTACCTGTCGACCAAGAACACGATCCTCAAGGCCTATGACGGCCGCTTCAAGGATCTGTTCCAGGAAGTGTTCGACACCGAAGGCTTCAAGGAAAAGTTCGAAGCTGCCGGAATCATCTATCAGCACCGCCTGATCGACGACATGGTCGCTTCCGCGCTCAAGTGGTCTGGCAAGTTCGTCTGGGCTTGCAAGAACTATGACGGCGACGTGCAGTCGGACATTGTGGCGCAGGGCTTTGGCTCGCTCGGCCTGATGACCTCCGTGCTGATGAGCCCCGATGGCAAGACCATCGAAGCCGAAGCAGCCCACGGCACCGTCACCCGCCACTATCGCCAGCACCAGCAGGGCAAGCAGACCTCGACCAACCCGATTGCGTCGATCTTTGCCTGGACCCGCGCGCTCATCTATCGCGGTCGTTTCGACGAGACCCCGGAAGTGGTGAAGTTCGCCGAAACGCTCGAACGCGTGTGCATCGCCACGGTCGAAAGCGGCAAGATGACCAAGGATCTCGCGATCCTCATCGGCCCCAACCAGCCGTGGATGACGACCGAGCAGTTCTTCGAAGCGATCGTCGAAAACCTCGAAACCGAAATGAAGACCTGGGCCTAAGCCTTCTGATCTTCAGTCAAAAAAGGGGGCCCCGGATGCATTCCGGGGCCCCTTTTTCGTCAGGTCCGGCAGGTCATCCCGCCATATCGAGCACGACGCGCCCTTCGATCGTGCCCTTGTGCATGCGATCGAAAATCGTGTTGATGTCTTCGAGCCGGGCTGTCTCGATCGTCGCACGCACTTTCCCGGCAGCGGCGAAATCGATCGATTCCTGCAAATCGAGCCGCGTGCCGACAATCGAACCGCGCACCGTGATCCCTTCCAGCACGACATCAAAGATCGGCAGCCCGAATTCCCCCGGCGGCAAGCCGTTGAGCGCCACCGTCCCGCCGCGCGCGACCATGTCGATCGCCTGACGGAAGGCCGTCGTACCGACCGCCGTAACCAGCACGCCCTGCGCCCCGCCGCCCGTCGCGCGGCGAATGGCCTTGCCCGGATCTTCATGCAGCGCGTTGACGGTGACCACCGCGCCCAGCTTGCGCGCCAGAGCGAGCTTGGCGTCATCGATGTCGACCGCCGCGACATTCAGCCCCATCGCCAGCGCATATTGCACGGCCATGTGGCCCAGCCCGCCGATCCCCGAAATGACCACCCAGTCGCCCGGCTTGGTATCGGTGACTTTCAGCCCCTTGTAGACAGTCACCCCGGCGCAGAGAATCGGCGCGATCTGCTGAAACGAAATGTTCGCCGGCAAATGTCCGACATAGTCGGGATCGGCGACGACATATTCGGCGAAGCTGCCATTGACCGAATAGCCGGTGTTGAGCTGGCTTTCGCACAGCGTTTCCCACCCGCCGAGGCAATGGCGGCAATGACCGCAGGCCGTGTAGAGCCAAGGCACGCCGACCCGGTCCCCCTCTTTCACATGCTTTACCCCGGCGCCCACACCGGAAACGAAGCCGACGCCTTCATGGCCGGGAATGAACGGCGGCACCGGCTTGACCGGCCAGTCGCCGCAGGCGGCATGAAGGTCGGTATGGCATACGCCAGAGGCCTGAATCGCGACCTGAATCTGGCCGGGGCCGGGCGTGGGGATCGCAACGTCCTCAATCACCAGCGGCTTGCCGAATTCTCGAACAACGGCAGCTTTCATCGTCTGGGCCATGCGCCACCTCCTGCAAGCGGGCGCGCACTATCAACGCCCGTCTGCAAAATGCCCAAAGGCCCGCACACCGGCATTGCGCTGAATCAAGATGCCACTGATCCAGCGGGAACATCCACCTTTTCAGATGCTTGTGGCAAAACCATGCCCCCGGCTTTCACCGGGGCATGATCAGCCGGCCATAACCGCCCGCACTGCGTCAAGCGCAGCCGCCGCGCTGGCACCATCAGGCCCGCCGCCTTGCGCCATGTCGGGTCGACCGCCGCCGCCCTTGCCGCCAAGCGCCGCAACGCCCGCCCGCACGAGATCGACCGCGCTGACTTTGCCGGTCAGGTCGTCGGTCACGGCGGCGGCGATGCTCGCCTTGCCGTCATTGACCGCGATGATCACCGCCACGCCGGATTCGAGCCTCTGCTTGGCCTGATCGAGCAGCCCGCGCAGTTCCTTGGGATCGAGCCCATCGAGCACTTGCCCGGCAAATTTGATGCCGCCGATGTCCTCGTCCGCGCTCACCGCGCCGCCAGTGCCGCCACCGAGCGCGAGCGCCTTTTTGGCCTCGGCCAGTTCGCGTTCGAGTTTGCGCCGTTCATCGAGCAGCGCGGCGACGCGCGCTTCGACATCATCGGGCGTGGTGCGCAACAGGCTGGCGGTGTGCTTCAACGCTTCCTCGCGCGCGACCAGCCAGCTGCGCGCGCCTTCGCCGGTCAGCGCCTCGATCCGGCGCACGCCCGATGACACCGCCGATTCGGACACGATGCGAAACACGCCGATATCGCCCAGCGCGCGGACATGGGTGCCCCCGCACAATTCGAGCGAATAGGCGCCCGCCCCGGTGCCGCCCGCCCCGGTCGTTCCCATGGTCAACACGCGCACTTCATCGCCGTACTTTTCGCCAAACAGCGCCATCGCACCGGCTTCGATCGCTTCATCGGGAGTCATCAACCGGGTTGTGACCGGGCTGTTGCCGCGAATTTGCGCGTTTACTTCGGCCTCGACCACCGCAATGTCTTCGTTCGTCAACGCGACCGGCTGCGAAAAGTCAAAGCGCAGCCGTTCGGCGGCAACTTGCGACCCTTTTTGCGTGACATGCCCGCCCAAGCGGTTGCGCAGCGCCTGGTGCAGCAAATGCGTCGCCGAATGGTTGGCACGCAAGGCGTCGCGACGGGTTTGGTCGATCGCAAGCCGCACCACATCCCCGACGCGGATCGTGCCCTCCTCGATCACACCGATATGGGCGTGGAGCTTGCCCAGCGGCTTTTGGGTATCGCTCACGGCAATCGCCAGCCCGGCGGCTGCAATCGTGCCGGTATCGCCCTGCTGCCCGCCGGATTCGCCGTAGAACGGCGTCTGGTTGGTGATCACCGTCACCGCTTCACCGGCACGCGCCTCGATGGCTTCGCGGCCGTCGATGACCAGCGCGACGACCTGCGCCTCGCCCGTGGTGGCGGTATAGCCGGTAAATTCGGTCGCGCCGACGCGTTCGGCAATGTCAAACCACACTTCGCCGTCGGCAGTCTGGCCCGAACCCTTCCACGCGGCGCGCGCGGCAGCCTTTTGCTGCGCCATGGCCGCGTCAAACCCGTCGCGATCGACGGAAATCCCGCGTGCGCGCAAGGCGTCTTCGGTCAGGTCATAGGGAAAGCCGAACGTGTCATAGAGCTTGAACGCCGTTTCACCGGGCAATGCGGCGCCCTCGCCCAGCCCCAGCGTCGCTTCGTCGAGCAGCTTGAGCCCGTTGGCCAGAGTCTGGCGAAAGCGGGTTTCCTCGCGCTCAAGCACTTCCTCGATCAGCGCGCGCGCGCGCCCCAATTCGGGGTATGCGGCGCCCATCTCAGTGATCAGCGCCGGGACCAGGCGGTGAATCAGCGGCTCTTTCGCGCCGAGCAAGTGTGCATGGCGCATGGCGCGGCGCATGATGCGGCGCAGGACATAGCCGCGCCCTTCGTTCGACGGCAGCACGCCATCGGCCAGAAGGAAGCTCGACGAACGCAGATGGTCGGCAATGACGCGATGGCTGGCGCGATGCGCGCCTTCGGCCTTGACCCCGGTCAGCGCTTCGCTCGCCGCAATCAGCGCACGGAACGTGTCGATGTCATAATTGTCGTGCTGCCCCTGCATCACCGCCGCGATGCGTTCGAGCCCCATGCCGGTATCGATGCTCGGATGCGGCAGATTGCCCGTGATTTCGCCCGCAGTCTGTTCAAACTGCATGAACACGAGATTCCAGATCTCGATGAAGCGGTCGCCGTCTTCCTCCGGCGATCCCGGAGGGCCGCCCCAGATGTCGGGACCATGGTCATAGAAAATTTCCGAGCACGGGCCGCATGGGCCGTCATCGCCCATTGCCCAGAAATTGTCCTTGGTGGCGATGCGGATGATGCGGTCTTCGGACAGGCCCGCAATCTTTTGCCACAGGCCAAAGGCTTCGTCGTCGGTGTGATAGACTGTGACGAGCAGCTTGTCCTTGGGCAGGCCCCATTCGCGCGTCAGCAAGGTCCAGGCATGGGTGATCGCCTGTTCCTTGAAATAGTCGCCAAACGAGAAATTCCCGAGCATTTCAAAGAAGGTATGATGCCGCGCGGTATAGCCGACATTGTCGAGATCGTTGTGCTTGCCCCCGGCTCGGACGCATTTCTGCGACGACGTCGCGCGCGGCGTGTCGCGCGTTTCCAGACCCGTAAAGACGTTCTTGAACGGGACCATGCCCGCATTGGTGAACATCAGCGTCGGGTCGTTATAAGGGACAAGCGGCGCCGAAGGCACCACTTCGTGCCCATGCGAGCCGAAATAGTCGAGAAAGGACCGGCGGATTTCGTTCGTCGAAGTCATGGGAGTTGCGATTAGGCGAGCATTCGCGCCCAAACAAGCGGGTTTCAGCGATCAGAGCGATCGGAAGTTGCACGAACGATCCACGCCGCCGCCGGAAAGGCCACCACGCCGCCCTGCAGATGCCGTTCGAGCACCCCCGCCATCGCCGCCTGCATGGCGGCGCGCGCCGGATTATCGAGCGCCGCCAATCGCGCCGCCACCGGTCCGATACGCGAAAAGAACCCGATCGCATCAGCCACCGGATCGTCCCCGCCCCCGGCAACATACTGGAAATCGACCGGCGTAAAAGTCGCATCGCGCCACCCCGACAGGCAGCATTCGACGTGCGCCGGATCGGCAAAGGCAAACGGCCCTGCGGGAAAGCGAATCACCGGCTCGGGCTCAAGCGCCGGAAACAGGTCCGCAAAGACCCGCGCCCAGAGGTTTTCCCGAGGGGATCGGAAACAGCTGAACACCATGCGCGCAGCCGGCGCGGCCATCGCGGCAAGATGGCGAAACACGGCGGGCGGATCGGCAAAGAACATCACGCCATGGCGGCTGACCAGCAAATCGGGCTGCCCATCGGGATCGACGAATGCCCCCGCATCGGCATGATGAAACACCGCCCCGCCGACCGAACGCGCCCGCGCCGCCGCGATCAGATCGCCCGATACATCGACACCGACGACCCGCGCCCCGGGCCGCATCGCCGCGACGGCCAGCGACAGCTCGCCCGCCCCGCACCCCAGATCGAGCACGCGCTCGCCCGGCTCGTCTGCAATCGCCGACAACAGATGCGGCGTCAGCCCGGCGAAGCTGCGATCCGTCCGCCGCCATTCATCCGCCCATGCGCGCCCGACGCGCGCCTGCCATTCGCTGCCCGTTGTCATGATCCGAAATAGGCCCCGCCCTTGGCCCGCGCGCGCTGCCACGCCGGGCGGGCATGAATGCTCTCGACAAATGCGGCCAGCTTCGGCCAGGCGTCCGCCCCGCCCTGCATCACCGCGATTTCCGCCGGAAAGCTGAGCATGACATCGGCCCCGGTCCAGTCGTCGCCGACGAAATGGCCCGAAGGCCGCAGGATCGCTTCGAGATAGCCGAAATGCGCCGCAAGCTGTTCATCGATCCGCGGCTTGAGCGGCGCTCCACCCTCGCCGAGCCGCCCGACGTAAAGGTTCAGCAGGATCGGCGTCATCGCCGAGCCTTCGGCAAAATGCATCAGCTCCAGATGGCGCAGCGCATCGTCGCTGCCCGGTGCCGGCAACCAGGCGCCCTTGCCATAACGCTCGCACAAGACCTGCACGATCGCGCCCGATTCCTCGATCACCCGGCCATCGATTTCGAGCAGCGGCGATTTGCCCAGCGGATGTACCGCCTTCAATTCGGGCGGGGCCAGATTGGTGACCGCATCGCGGCTATAATGCCGGATTTCATAGGGCACGCCCAATTCTTCGAGCAGCCACAGCACCCGCTGCGATCGGCTGTTGTTCAGATGGTGGACGACGATTCCCATGATCCGGCTATCCTCTCGCGCCTTTGTCAAACGCAGCAGAGCCCGGTTGCATCACAGCGTCAAGTGCGACTTCGCCGCTTGCCCCGCGCCGCGTTGGCCGCCTCTTCCGCCGTCAATTTCTGCCAGCGCGCAAATCGCACGGGATCAAGCGTCCCATCGGCCAGACCGGCCTGCACGGCGCACCCCGGCTCGGCGCCATGCCCGCAATTGGAAAAGCGGCATTGCTGCGCCAGCATGACGATGTCGTCGAACACGTCGGCCAGCCCCTCGTCGGCATCCGACAGATGCAGTTCGCGCATGCCGGGGGTGTCCATCAGCCATCCGCCCTGGGCAAGCCGGTGCATTTCGCGCACGGTGGTCGTGTGCCGCCCTTTGCCGTCGGCTTCGCGAACCGCCTGCGTCGCGATTGCGGCCAATCCGGTCAGCGTCTTGATCAGCGTCGACTTGCCGACGCCCGATGATCCCAGCAAGGCGACGGTCTTGCCCGGGCCGCACCATGCGGCAAGGCGGGCGACGCTTTGCGCATCCTTGGCATTGACGGTTTCGACGTGCAGGCCCGGCTGCAACCCGCGCGCCGCCTCGGCATACGTCTCGGCGGTGTCGGTCTTGTCCACTTTGGTCAGCACGATCACCGGCGTCACGCCGACTTCGCGCGCCAGCACCAGATAGCGTTCGAGCCGGGCAAGATTGAAATCCTGATTGCACGAGGCGACGATAAACAGCGTATCGACATTCGCGGCGATCAACTGCGTCTTGCGGACATTGCCGGGCGTGCGCCGCTTGAACACATTGGCGCGATGCAGGATGCGCGCGATCTGCGATGTCGCCTCATCGATCAACAGCCAGTCGCCGACCGTCGCATGCGATTCCTCGTCGGGCGCATCGGCGATATGCGGCGAGATCAACCGATCGCCCGCAGCTCCGGCCACCGCAATCTTGCCGCGATGCACCGCCATGACGCGCACCGGGCAAAGCCCCGCGTCGGCTCCGGTCGAGACTTGCGCGCTGAAAAACGGTGTCCAGCCCAGCTCGGTCAGACGGTCGTTTGGCGCGGACATGGTGGGCTGAATGCTGCTTTCGACCATTCAGGCGGGTTTTGCGGCCAGCCAGATGGTATGGTTGACGTTGTCGTTGTATTCTTCGGCCGCAATCGTGATTTCTTCAACCGCGAATCCCGCACGTTCAAGCCGCAGCACGAAATCGGCATCGCTATAGGCCGACCAGATCGCCAGCACACCGCCCGCGCGCAAGGCCGCATAGCTCGCGCGCAGACCCCAATCGCAATAGAGCCGCTCGTTGGCCAGCTGTACCAACCCGTCGGGCCCGTTATCGACATCGAGCAAAATCGCGTCAAAGCTGCCCGGCGCGCGCACGATCACATCGTGCACATCGGCCACTTCCAGCGCCACGCGCGGATCGGTCAGCGAATCGCCAAAGATGTGCGCCAAAGGCCCGCGCGCCCAGGTGACCACTTCGGGCACCAGTTCCGCAACGACGATTTCCGCCTCCGGCCCCCAGGCCGCCAGCGCCGCGCCGAGCGTAAAGCCCATGCCCAGCCCGCCGATCAACACCCGGCCATCGCCACGCCCCAGCCGTTCGCAGGTCAGCGTGGCCAGCGCCTGTTCGGAATGGCGGACATGGCTGCCCATCAATTCGTCATCGGCAAACTGGATCGAGTAGAAATCGCCCTGACGGATCAGATGCAATTTCCCCCCGCCGGGGATGAATGCAGCGTCGATATATTCGTAGCGCTCGCCGGCCGCAGTCTGATCGGCCTCCTGTACGGATACAGTCAAAATCAGAGCGCAACCTTCGCGGGCTTGGCCGCCTCGGCCAGCGTCTTTTCGGCCAGCTTGCGGCGCGCAATATCAGCCGCGATGATGCGCTTGTGGTTCTTGTTGGCGGTACGGATATTGGGCATGGGGGAATCCTGTCTGCTGAAATTCAGCTGCGCCGCTGGCCCGATTGGCAACAACCAAGCGCTTGTCACGACCCCTTGGTCATATATCGCCCCCAATGACAAGCGATGATCGCGGCTTACGCCTGCACCGGCCCGATCGGATCGATCCGCAGGCATTTTGCCAGAATGAAGCCTTGCAACGCGACGGCGATGCCGCCGATCAGCAAAAACGTCGTCCCGATCCCCATCGCGCCGGTCAGCATCCCGCAAAGCAGATTTCCGATCGACAGCCCGCCACGCATGGCCAGCATATAGATGCTCGTCATCTGGCCGCGATTGGCATCGTCGATCGACACTTGCAGAAACGTGTTGGCCGACGTGTTGGCGACCGTCATAAGAAAACCGCATGCCACCAGCACCAGCAGGAATTGATGGGCATTGGCAATCAACGGCACGGCCATGACGAACAGGCCGAAAAACAGCGGAGAAATCAACGACAACCAGCGCGATTTGAGCGTTTTGGCGGTGACCATGATAAACACCGGCCCGGCCAGCCCGCCAATGCCGAACGCCGCCATCAACGTGCCGAAATCCCCCGCCCCGCCGTGAAACACCGACCGCACGACAACCGGCGTGAAAGTAATGATCGGGCCGCAAAAGAGCGACGTCACCAGCACCGAAATCACATGCCAGCGAATGGAGCCATCGCGCAGGATCTGCCGGATGATCTGGATGGGCGGCGTCGTGGGTGCGGCGATCTTCTTGCGTTCGCGCGCCATTTTCGACCAGGGCAAAACCCAGTAGATCGTCGCAAAAAACGGCACATAGGACGCGGCATTGGCGCCAAAGCACCACAACGCGCCATAGCGAACCATCACCACCCCCGCGATCGCCGGGCCGAGCACCCGCGACAGATTGAACTGCGCGGAATTGAGCGCGATCGCCTGCCGCTGCTCCTTCTTCGAAACGATCGAGGGGATCAGCGAGGAAAAGGCCGGCATCGACAGCGCATCGGTGATTCCGACGACCAGCGACAGCGCGATGATGATCCACACATTGATCCAGCCCGCCGCCAAAAGCGCGAAGATCAACGCCGGGCACAGCATCTGAATGCCCTGAAACAGAAAGATGACTTTGCCCTTGTCCGCCCGATCCGCCAGCGCCCCGCCCAGCAGAGTCAGGATCCAGAACGGCGCATTGATCGCGAAAGCATCGAGCCCCAGCAAAAACGAAGACCCACTCGTCGTGATGACCAGCCACGGCTCGGCCACCGACTGCATCCACGACCCGATGTTGGAGAGCAGGCTGCCACACCAGAAGGCGCCATAGCGCTTCGTTCTCAGCAGACTGGTGGAATTCGTTTCATCGGACATCCGAGCCGCTATAGCAAAAAGAAGCGGCCACGCCCCCGAAACTCAGCGCACTATGATCAGGCATTGACCGCATGCGCCAACAAAGCAGCCTGCCCATCCGTGCTGCTATTCGCCGCACGATCCATGCAGGCAAAGGAAAACCGGCGCGTTCCTACCGGGGAACGCGCCGGTTTTGGGTCGGCGAGGGGATTGGGTGGCGGGTCGGGGGGAACCTGCTGCCCGTGCCTGGTCCTTCGCTCCGTGGGGGCACGGGGCGAAGGGGCGCTCACCTGAAGGTCATGATTCGTCGTCCGCGTCCGGGCCGGCCATCATGCCTTCGGCCACGACCTCGGTGCGGCTGCGGATGGCAGCTTCGAGACGGTTGGCCATTTCGGGGTTGTTGCGCAGGAAGGTCTTGGCGTTTTCACGACCCTGACCGATGCGCGTGGAATCATAGCTGAACCAGGCGCCCGACTTTTCGACGATGCCGGCCTTGACGCCCAGATCGAGAATTTCGCCGATCTTGGAAATGCCTTCGCCATACATGATGTCGAATTCGACCTGCTTGAACGGCGGGGCGACCTTGTTCTTGACCACTTTGACGCGGGTGGCGTTGCCGACGATTTCGTCACGGTCCTTGATCTGACCCGTGCGACGGATGTCGAGACGCACCGAGGCATAGAATTTCAGCGCGTTGCCGCCGGTGGTCGTTTCCGGATTGCCGTACATCACGCCGATCTTCATGCGCACCTGGTTGATGAAAATCACCGTGCAGCGCGACCGGCTGATCGATCCGGTCAGCTTGCGCAGCGCCTGGCTCATCAGGCGGGCCTGCAGGCCGACGTGGCTGTCGCCCATTTCGCCTTCGATTTCGGCGCGGGGGACGAGCGCGGCGACCGAGTCGACCACCAGCACGTCGATCGCGTTGGACCGGACCAGCGTGTCGACGATTTCCAGCGCCTGCTCGCCCGTATCGGGCTGCGAGACGATCAGATTGTCGATGTCGACACCCAGTTTCTTGGCATAGGCCGGGTCGAGCGCGTGTTCGGCGTCGACGAATGCGGCGGTGCCGCCGATCTTTTGCGCCTCGGCAATGCAATGCAGCGCGAGCGTGGTCTTGCCCGAGCTTTCGGGCCCATAGATTTCGATGATGCGACCGCGTGGCAAGCCACCAACGCCGAGCGCGATGTCGAGCCCGAGCGAGCCGGTGGAGACCGCCTCTATCTGCATCGTCTCTTTCTGCCCGAGCTTCATCACCGAGCCCTTGCCGAATGCCCGGTCGATCTGCGCGAGCGCTGCGTCGAGCGCTTTTTGACGATCCATCTGCTTGTCTTTGCCTTCCTGAATAAGCTTGAGCTGCGCCGCCATGGCTTTGCACTCCCCTTTGCTAGAGATGGCCGACAGGGACCGTCAACAGCGCCTTTGTACCCATTTCGTTCTATTGGAACAAGAGGGGAACACTAATTTTTCGCCAAATTCGCGACAAATGATCGCAAGCACTTAGCAGCAAAAGCAAATTCACGTCGGGAAAAGCGCGGAACCAGCCTGCGCGCTATGCCGCGCAGCCCCCTGCCCGCATCGGCGTTCCGAAAATTTTCTGCGTCAACGTGCGGTCGCGATCCAGCGATGCCGCGAATCGGTGCCGGTCAAAGCAGAACACCGCCCACCGGAGCCAAAAGCGGCGGCAACAGCGTCACCCCCGCAGCGCCGAGCATTTCGCGCTCGATCATGCGTACCATGGCATCGAGCGGCAAGTCATTGGGTTCCAGACCAAAGGGTTCTTCAAGCTGATCGCCCAGCGCATCGAGCCCGAAAAACGTATAGCCGACAAGCAGTGACGGGACGAGCGCCCACCAGCCCATCGTCCCCGCCAGCGCCATCGGCAGCGTCAGGCAAAAGACATGCGCCGTCCGGTGCAGCAGCAGCGAATAGGCGAACGGCACGGGCGTTGCCGCGATCCGTTCACAGCCGGCCTGAACCTGACTGAGCGCGACAAGCTGATCCTCCAGCCGCGCCCAGACCAGCGGATCGATCCGCCCCGCGCGCAGCGCGCGCTGGATCGTGCGCCCCATCGCCGACAGCACGGCGTCGGTCGGGTTTGGGCCATCACCGACGAGCCCGTCCGGCAGCCGCGCGGCAATCGCTGCCGCTTCATCGCCCCCGCGCAGGCGCGCGGCGAGGCCCGCGGCGAAAGCGGCAACACCCGAGAGCAGAACCGCACGCGTTTCATCATCGAAAACTTGCGACTGGCGCGCCAGCGAACGCGCCGCGATGATCAGCGCGCCCCACAACTTTCGCCCTTCCCACCAACGGTCATAGCAGGCGTTGTTGCGAAAGCTCATGAAGATCGACAGCGCAAGGCCGATCAGCGTGAACGGGATGGCGCCGATCCGCGCAAAGATCCCCGGATGCAGATCGGCGGCAAACACGGCGGCCCCGCCGACCGCCGCGATCACCACCAGCCGCCCGACGATACGGGGCAGCATCGTGCCGCGCAGGGCAAACAGGACTTCGATCAGGCCGGGTTTGTCGCGGACGATCATGTTTCGCCGCGCAAGACGTCTTCGACCGCGCTGACGATCTGCTGCACCGAAAACGGCTTGGGCAGGAAATGCATGTTGGGAATATCGATTTCGCGGCGCAGCGTTTCCTCGGCATAGCCCGACATGAACAGGAACGGCAGTTCGGGTCGGCGTGCGCGGATTTCGCGGGCCATCGCCGGTCCATCCATTGTCGGCATGACCACGTCGGAGACGACGAGATCGAACTTGCCCCCTTCGTCATAGGTCCGCACGAGCGTTTCGAGGCCCTCTTCGCCGTCGCTGGCGGTGGTCACTTCATAGCCCTGACGCACCAGCGCACGCTCTGCGACGGCGCGCACGGTGTCTTCGTCCTCGACCAGCAGGACGCGGCCCCCGGCGGTCCACTGGCGGCGGCGCGTTTCGATCTGCCGTTCGCGCGGGGCTTCGGCCTGATCCGCCGGGTCGGGGATATGGACGGGGAAATAGATCGTGAAGCGAGTCCATTTGCCATAGTCGCTTTCGGCGAAGATGAACCCGCCCGACTGTTTAACAATGCCATAGACGGTCGACAGGCCGAGCCCGGTCCCCTTGCCGCGATCCTTGGTGGTGAAAAAGGGCTCGAAGATCTTGTCGATCTGGCCGGGGCGGATGCCGTGGCCGTTATCTTCGACGACCAGCGCGGTATAATCGCCGATCGGCAGGATGTCGGTCTTCATCGCGCGGACCATTTCGGCGGTGATCCGGCGGGTGATCAGCTTCAGCACGCCGGGGGCCCGATTGTCTGCCGCCTTGTTGTCCGCCATCGCATCGCGGGCGTTGACCGCGAGATTGAGCAGCACCTGTTCGAGCTGCACCGGGTCGGCACGCACCGCGCCGAGGCCGCGATCGTGCGTCACTTCGAGCGTGATGCGTTCGCCGATCAGGCGTTTGAGCAGAGTCGAGACTTCGGCCACCACGTCGGGCAATTGCAACACTTGCGGGCGAAGCGTCTGCTGGCGCGAAAAGGCGAGCAATTGGCGCGTCAGGCTGGCCGCGCGATTGGAATTGGCCTTGATCTGCTGAATATCGTCATAGTCG
Source organism: Novosphingobium sp. Fuku2-ISO-50 (assembly GCF_001519055.1). Classification (GTDB taxonomy): domain Bacteria; phylum Pseudomonadota; class Alphaproteobacteria; order Sphingomonadales; family Sphingomonadaceae; genus Novosphingobium. The sequence goes on from NZ_KQ954288.1 coordinate 160,268, forward strand.
CTGTCGCCGGGGGTATGGCGCAGCAGGATCAGGTCGCAATAGCCGATGATCGCGGTCAGCACGTTGTTGAAATCGTGTGCCACGCCGCCGGCAAGCTGACCGATCGCCTGCATTTTCGAGCCTTGCGCGATCTGGTGTTTGAGCCGGGTTTCCTCGCTCGAATCCTTGAGGCTGAGCAGGACCGCGCATTCGCCAAGGCCGCGCACCGCGGCAAGGCCCAGCAAAACCGGCTCGTCAGGCGTGGCGCGCAGGCGCACCGCGACATCGCCCGATGTCGTTGCCCCCTGGGTATGGCGGCGAATGGCGTCGGACAGCGCGCCTTTGTCTTCGCGGATGACGAGATCCGACGGATAGGGCGGAGGGACAGTCCCGTCATGCCCGGCGACGCGCAGAAAGGCCGAATTGGCAAACAGGAAGCGCCCGTCGCGATCGACCATGGCCAGCCCGAGCGGCAGGCGCGCGAGCAAGGCCTCGATCTGCGGCAGCCCGGCGCGGGCATCGCCGACGCCCGCATGGCTGTCGACAACCAGAAACAGCGAGGGGACAAGGCTCGGGTCGTCGGGCTCGCCCGCGTCGGGATCGGCAATCGGAACGTGGAGAAAGCGCACCGGCATGCCGCGCCCGCGTTCCTGCGTGAAATAGATGTCCTGCTGGGCGTCGGATTCGAAATGGCTGACGAAATCGCTGCCGATGATGTCGCCGGATTGAGAGCCTGTCGCGCGCAGGACAAAGGCCTCGTTGGCGGCGAGCATGCGCCCGTCGGGGGCGACCACGGCAGCCTGGATGCTTTCGCGGCCCAGCGCCCGGCCGGGCTTTCCGGCGATGGCAGCGATCGCTTCGGACACCGGATCGTGCCGGACGACCGGAACGAGACGCCAGATCAGATGATCCTCCCCCCGCCCGGCGCGATCGACCGACAGGGTAAACGTGCCGCTGGCGGCGGTGACTTCGCCGACATGCGCCTGGCCGTCGCGCCATGCGGCGCGGGCGGCTTCCTCGGCGCGTGCCGGGTCGGCGGCGGCCAGCGGCAGGCGCGGCGGCGCGACCGTGCCGAACCATTCGGCAAAGCGCGTGTTGGCGCAGACCAGTCGCCCGGCGCGGTCGGTGATCGCCACGGCCTGCGCCGGGTGTTCGATCGCGGCATGGGTGACCGACCAGTCGGGCGCGGAAAAGTCGGTCGCGACCGGCGCAGGCCGCAGCGCGAGAGCCGCGCGCAGGACAAGGCCGAGAACCACGACTCCGCCGCCATAGACCGCGGCAATCACCACGCTTCCGGCAAGCACATCGACCGCCGCGATGCTGAGCGCCAGCGCCAGGCCGACCAACGCCACGTCGCGCCAGGACCGTGCCGCCGGTGCTTCTGCAGGGAGTGCGCTCATGCGTCGATCCGGGGCCGCAGCCGTTGGCGCCGACGCGCCATGACGCGCCAGCGCCAGATCCGCGATGCGACGACATGGCCCATGATCGCCGCCGCCACCGCCAGCAGTGTCAGGCCGAGCGCCAGCGCGGGGGCCGCATCGCTGCCGATCCAGGCGAGCCATTCCGCCCCGGAGGCGCCGCGTTCCGCCATCGCGGTTATCGCGGCGATGTCGGCATGATAGCCAAAGCGATTGCCGATCGAGGCCGCCGCCGGAAGGAACACGAAAACCACGGTCGGCGGGATCGACACGAATGTGGTGAGCGCCGCAATCGGCACATTGGCGCGAAACGGCAGGCACAGCAGCGCGGCGCCGATCACCTGCAACCCCGGCACCATCAGGAAAATTCCGACGAACAGCCCGACCGCCACCCCGCGCGGGACCGTGCGGCGGGTAAACCGCCACAATTCCGGCCGCGCAGCCAGCGGCGCGACCAGGCGATGGCGCGCCAGGCGTTCACGGGTCGGCATGCGGCCATGGGCCCAGGCGAGGAATCGGTCGAGCATCAGAACAACCGGTTAGGCCAATCCATGGGCAAAGGTATAGTTCAAAGATGAAGCGTGCCGCGCGCGCGATCACGGCGGGGGCGCGGCCGGCCGCCCGCAGTTTTGACGAATATCATTTTGCCCTGCGGTTGCGGCGCCTATCCCGCCATCGTCGCGACCGGCCCAGCGGTGTTGCGGGCATGGAAAAATGAAGGCCTGCCATTTTGTTGCCGTGAATGGGATTTAGGGCGAATGGCCTTAAGGGTCTGACGCAGAACACCGGACTGGACAATGTGCATGACAGCCTATGACGTGATCGTGGTCGGCGGCGGGCCTGCCGGGCTTGGCTTTGCGCGCGCACTAGCGGGCTCGGGCCTGCGCCTCGCGGTGGTGGAACGCAGCCCGCGCGCGGCATTGGCCGATCCGGCGGACGACGGGCGCGAAATCGCGCTGACGCACCATTCGGTCGCCACGTTGCGCAAGCTGGGCGCGTGGGACGCGCTGCACGCCGACGAAATTGCCCCCTTGCGCGCGGCGCATGTCTTCAATGGCGGATCGCCCTTTGCCCTGTCGTTCGATACCGCGGGCAGCAAGGCGGGGGCCGGTCCATTGGGCACGATGGTCCCCAATCACGCGATACGCCGCGCACTGTTTGCGGCGACAGAGGGACAGGACGGGCTAGACCTGATGACCGGCGTCGGCGTGACCGGCGCGCGGGCCAATCGCGCAGGCGCGTCAGTGACTCTCGATGACGGGCGCGTGTTGACCGCGCGGCTGCTGGTCGCAGCGGATTCGCGCTTTTCGGCCATTCGCGATCAACTGGGGATTGCGGCGCGGATCAACCGTATCGGCAAATCGATGATGGTATGCCGCGTGATGCACGAAGCCGATCATGACGGGATCGCCACCGAATGGTTCGACCATGGCCAGACGATCGCGATGTTGCCGCTCAGCGGGCGGCGTTCGTCGGCGGTTCTGACTCTGCCGTGTGCCGAGATCGACCGGCTGGCCGCGCTCGATGCCGATGCGCTCGGTGCGGAATTGACCCGGCGCTTTTCCGGTCGGCTTGGCGCGATGCGCGTGCTCGACCGGGCGCATGTCTACCCCTTGGCGACGACCTGGTCGCATCACTTTGCCGCCGATGGCGCCGCGCTGATAGGCGATGCGGCGGTGGGGATGCATCCGGTAACGGCGCATGGCTTCAATCTGGGCCTCGCCGGCGCGACACGGCTGGCCGATCTGATTGCCGCAGCGGCGGCAAAGCGGCGCGACATTGCCTCGCCCTTGCTACTCCGGCGCTATGAAACCGCGCACCGGCTGCAATGCCGGCCGCTTTACGACGCGACCGCGATGATTGTCGGGCTCTATACTGCGGAAAGCCCGGCAGCGCGCGCCGCACGCCATGTGACCTTGCGGGCTGCTGCACGCTTGCCGTTTTTGCGGCAAAGTGTCAGTCGCCTGCTGATGCAGTCCTGATCCGGAGTTCCCCCCAAAGTGCAGCCAGCGCCCATCCTCGCCCCCTCGTCAAATCACGACGAAACGCCCCGCAAAGGCGCGCGCATCACGCTGTCCGGCATGGCGGACGATCGTGAACTGTTGCGCACGGCCGCCGAATTGACCCGCGATCTGCAAAAGCCGCGCGCGTGGATCTATTGGCCCGATTTTCTCGGCTCGGCGGCAGTCGGCTATGGCTCGCTGACGGGCGCGATCCTGGCGCATTCGCCGTGGGTGGCGCTGGCCTTTGGCGTGCTGGCCATTTTGGCGCTCTATCGCGCGACCTTGTTCATTCACGAGATTACCCATCTCAATCACGCGCTGCTCCCCGGATTTCGCTTCGTGTGGAATCTGGTGATCGGGGTGCCGACGATGCTGCCCTCGTTCATGTACGAAGGCATCCATACCCAGCATCACACGCGCACCAAATACGGCACCGCCGAAGATCCCGAATACTTGCCGCTGGCGCTGATGAAGCCGTGGAGCCTGCCGTTCTTTTTCCTCGTTGCCGTGTTCATGCCGGTCGGGCTGATCCTGCGGTTTGGCGTGCTGGGGCCGCTGTCGATGATCATCCCGCCATTGCGCCGGGTGGTGATGGAGCGGCTTTCCGGGCTTCAGATGAACCCCTCTTATCGCCGCCGTCCGCCCGAAGGCGAATTTGCACGGCAATGGTTCTGGGAAGAGCTCGGCGCGTCGCTGGTGGCCATGACGATCATCGCCACGGCGGTGACCGGGCTGCTGCCGCTCCATGCGCTGCTCGTCTATATGGCGATCATCGCCGGGGTGGCCTTGCTCAATCAGGCGCGCACGCTGGTCGCGCATCGCTGGGAAAACGAAGGCGAGCCGCTGACCGTAACCGCGCAGTTCCTGGACAGCACGAATGTGCCTTATGGCATCCTGCCCCGGCTGTGGGCGCCGGTGGGCCTGCGCTTTCATGCGCTGCATCACTTGTTGCCGAGCCTGCCCTATCATTCGCTGACCGAGGCGCACCGCCGCATCGCAGGCGCAATGGGCCAGGATTCGACGTATGCCAAAGCGAACTATCCGACTTTGCGCGGACTGCTCGCCCGCCTGATTTCCAGCACGATGACGCGCGGAATGACGGGCTGACCGGACAAATCCGACCCCCGGGCCAAAGCTGACTTCCGGGCAAAAAGGCGTTAGGGCGAAAGGCATGACCTTTCGCCTGACCATTCCCGACGATCCCTCGCCCGCCGACCGGGAAGCCGTATTGGCCCCCTTGCGCGCCTATAACATCGCGCAAGCCGGCGATCCGCGTATCCGCCCGGTCGCGATCCTGATCGCCGCCGAAGACGGAACGCGCGAAAGCGGGTCATGTGGTGGCGGGCTATGGGGCCGGATCGGCTATGACTGGCTGTTCGTCGAATTGCTTGCCGTACCCGAAGCCGCGCGCGGACAAGGACTGGGCCGCGCGCTGATGCAACGGGCCGAAGCGATCGCGCGCGAGGCGGGCTGCGCCGGGATCTGGCTCGATACGTACGAATTCCAGGCGCGCGGGTTCTATGAACGGCTGGGCTTCACCCTGTTTGGCACATTGCCCGACCATCCCGTTGGTCAGCGGCGCTTTTTCCTGATGAAACGCCTGTGACCCAATTCAGCTGTAACCCGCGTCAGTTGTGCCCGATTCAGCTATGCCCGATTCAGCTATGTTCGCGCATGATGCGCGCCTTGTCGCGCTGCCATTCGCGTTCTTTGGTCGTGGCGCGTTTGTCGGCGGCGTTTTTGCCGCGCGCGAGCGCCAGTTCGACTTTGGCCCGGCCGCGCCCGTTGAAATAGACCGACAACGGCACGAGCGTCATGCCCTTGCGCTCGACCGCGCCGTGAAAACGGCTGATCTCGCGCTCTTTGAGCAAGAGTTTGCGCACCCGCTTGGGTTCGTGGTTGTACCGGTTGCCATGGCTGAATTCGGGAATGTTGGAATTGATCAGCCAGACTTCGCCGTTTTTGACTTCGGCATAGCTTTCCGCGATCGAACCCTGGCCAAAGCGCAGCGACTTGACCTCGGTCCCGGTCAGCGCGATCCCCGCCTCATAGACATCGTCGATGAAATACTCGAAGCGCGCGCGCCGGTTTTCGGCGACGATCTTCTTTTTGTCGAATTCGGGTGGAGTGGGACGCGCCATGGTTCGACGGCATGTAGGGCGATGCGCGCGGAAATGCAAAGGTGCAGAAAGAGGCGCAGGCGATATTGCGCCGCATGGTCCGGCCACATGATCTGCCACATGATCTGCCACATGATCTGATTGCCGTCATCACCCGTTCATCCTTCGCAGTGCAGCACGCGCCATGAAACAGGAACCATTCAGCCACATGACCAAGACCAACCACGGCGAATCCTGCGTGCTCGTGCTACAGGGCGGCGGCGCGCTCGGCGCCTATCAGGGCGGCGTGTTCGAGGCACTGGCAGCCGCCGATTTCTGCCCCGACTGGGTCGCGGGCATTTCGATCGGCGCCGTCAATGCGGCGCTGATCGCGGGCAATCCGCCCGAACGGCGGGTGTCGGCGCTGCGCGCGTTCTGGGAGAATGCGTCGGGCCGGGTGCCCTTTGCGGCGCCGTTCGAGGACGGCTGGGGGCGAAAGCTGTTCAACGAGGCGGCGGCGGCGACGGTCGCGATGACCGGGGTGCCCGGCTTTTTCACGCCGCGCTGGCAGATGCCGTGGATGGCGCTGCCCGGTTCTGCGCAAGCGATCAGCCTTTACGACACCACGCCTTTGCGCGAAACGCTGCTCGAACTTGTCGATTTCGACTTGCTCAACGACGGGCCGATGCGGTTCAGCGTTGGCGCGGTCAACGTGCTGAGCGGCAATTTTGTCTATTTCGATAATCGCGACCGCCGTATCGGGCCCGATCATATCATGGCCAGCGGCGCGCTGCCGCCCGGATTTGCCCCGGTGATGATCGATGGCGAGCCTTATTGGGACGGCGGCATCGTCTCGAACACCCCGCTGCAATATGTCCTCGACGAACGGGGCAAGCATCCGCTGCTGGTATTTCAGGTCGACTTGTTCAGCGCGCGCGGGATGATGCCGCGCACCCTGGCCGAAGCGGCGCAGCGCGAAAAGGACATCCGCTTTTCCAGCCGCACCCGGCTCAACACCGATGTCCACACGCATATCGCGGAATTGGAAGCAGCGGTCGCCCACCTGCTGGAAAAGCTGCCCGACAGCGTCAAGGACGATCCCGACTATCGCGCGTTGATCACGCGGCGCAGCGGCGGCCCGGTGACCATCATGCATCTCATCAATCGCCCCGAAGACTATGAATCGCAGGGCAAGGACTACGAATTCTCGCACACGACGCTGACCGGTCATTGGCAATCCGGCAAGGATGACGTCATCAGTTCGCTGGCAAGTCCGCGCTGGCGCCGCCGCGTGCCGCCGGGCCATGGTATTGTCACGCTCGATCTCGAATGATTCGCATCCAACCAAACGGAGCCCTCCCCATGACTCTCGACAACAAGGTTTCGCTCATCACCGGGGCAGCCAGCGGCATCGGCTTTGGCATTGCCCGCCGCTTTGCGGCTGCCGGAGGGCGCGTCGCGATCGCCGACTTGCGGCTTGACGCGGCCGAGGCGGCAGCGGCGGCGATCAATGCCGACCATCCCGGCGCGGCGATCGCCGTGGCGATGGATGTCAGCAGCGAGGATGACGTCAACACCGGCGTCGCCAAAGTGGTCGAAACCTGGGGCACGGTCGACATTCTGGTATCCAATGCGGGGATTCAGATCGTCAACCCGGTTGAATCATTTGCCTTTTCCGACTGGAAAAAGATGCTCGCGATCCATCTCGACGGTGCATTTCTGACCAGCAAGGCGGTCCTGCCGCACATGTATGCGCAAGGCAGCGGCACGATCCTGTTCATGGGGTCGGTCCATTCGAAGGAAGCCTCCCCGCTGAAAAGCGCCTATGTCACGGCCAAGCACGGATTGCTCGGGCTGTCGCGCGTGATTGCCAAGGAAGGCGGAGCCAAAGGCGTGCGCAGCAATGTCATCTGCCCCGGTTTTGTCCGCACGCCGCTGGTGGACAAGCAGATTCCCGAACAGGCGAAGGAATTGGGGATCAGCGAAGAGGACGTGGTCAAGAAAGTCATGCTCGGCCAGACCGTTGACGGCGAATTCACCACGGTCGAGGACATTGCCGAAGTCGCGCTGTTCTTTGCCGCTTTTCCGACCAACGCGCTGACCGGCCAGTCGCTGACCGCCAGCCACGGTTGGTCGATGACCTGAACGAGGCGGCCCGTCCTCCCCCCAATTGCCCGTCAATAAAAAGAGAGATGGACCGCATGGCGGTCATATCCCGGGCGAATACGGGGGGGACGCCCGGCATACGTGATCAACGGCAAGCCGGAATTCGAGCCGATCCGATCGCTCCACGAACCCGACGCCGGGATCACCACCTCCAATTCCCGGCCAGAGGCGGGCTGGGATCAAAATCGCGGCTGCCCCGTTCCGGCGCGGCGCAACGATGGTTGCGTGCATGGCCAGACATGGGAGCCGCCCACAAATCGAAGGAGCGAAACCAACGGGGGCTCCACCATTCTCTTGTTCGCTGGATTAAGTATCAAATACCCATTTGCAGCACAACTGCCGCAGGCCCGTTAAAAGGCGCGTAAAACAGGGCGTATAGGTAAATTGCACCACAACCGATGCAACTATGCATCACTCTGCGCAGACGTCGAAATTTTCTGTTAACCAAAAATATGCCAAATCGCCGATCAAAGAGATGCCCTATTTAGGACGATCGTCAAATTTTGACAGACAGACACGCTCCAGCCAACGCCGGACGTTTCGCGGCAACCAAGCCGTATTATTGACCCCGGGGCGACCGCACGCTCACGCGCCGCCGCCCCGGAGGAAACGATTTACAGCAGGCCGGCGTGAATCAGCGCGGCATCGACCGCCTTGCGCGCAGGCTCGCTGCAGGTCACCAGCGGCAGGCGCAGTTCCTCGGTGATCCAGTCGTGCACGCGGGTCAGCGCATATTTGAGCGGCGCGGGCGACGCATCTTCGAACATCGCATAGTGCAGCGGATAGAGCCGGTCGTTCAATTCGCGCGCGCGGACGAAATCATTGGCCGCACAGGCTTCCTGGAAATCGGCACACAGACGCGGCGCGACATTGGCGGTGACCGAGATGCAGCCCACCGCGCCCGCCGCATTGGCCGGCAGCGCGAGTTCGTCATCACCCGAAAGCTGGCAGAAATGCTTGCCGATGCCCATGCGATGGTCGGTCACGCGCGACAAGTCGCCGCTCGCATCCTTGATGCCGATGATCCGATCGGGAAAGCGCCGCGCGAGTTCGCACACCGTTTCGGGCAGGATGTCGGTCACCGTGCGGCCCGGCACGTTGTACAGAATGATCGGCAGATCGTTGTGTTCGGCAAGATAGCTGAAATGCGCGAGCAATCCGGCCTGGCTCGGCCGGTTGTAATAAGGCGCGACAAGCAATGCCGCCGTAGCACCGCTCTTCTTTGAAAAATTCATGTGCAACAGCGCGTTCATCGTGTCGTTGCTGCCGCAACCGGCGATGACCGGAACCCGGCCCGCCGCCTGTTCGACGCAGACTTCGATCACGCGATGGTGCTCGGCATTGGACAACGTCGAATTTTCGCCCGTCGTGCCGCATGGCACCAGCGCCGACGACCCGTTCTCGATCTGCCATTCGACCAGTCGCCGAAACGCTTTCTCATCCAGCGCCCCATCGCGAAAAGGTGTCACGAGGGCCGGAATGGAGCCGGAAAACATGGACTTTGTTCCTCAAGTTGGGGCATAATCAAGATCGGGCGGACAACGCGAGCCAAAGCACGCACGGTCACGAGTCCGCCTGATAAGGAGACGCACCCCCTGATGTCCAGCACGGACATGCATAGAAAGCCCGGTTTGATGCGCTGGCGGCCTGTCCGCTCGCGCCGCTGGCTCGCGCTTGTGCTGGCTCCGGTGGCGGCAGGCTCGCTGGCGAGCGCCAGCGACGGCGATTACGACGGATCGACCTGGGACCGCGCGCGCGCGCAGTTGACCAGCCAGAGCCAGGGCCCGATGGCGCAAGCGATCGAGCGGTGGAAGCTGCTGACCGCCAGCCCCCGGTTCGGCTTTTCCGACTACGCCGGTTTCGTCACCGGCTACCCCGGCTTTCCCGAGGAGGACCATCTGCGCCGCGCCGCCGAGGCCGCGCTCGATCACGAAGTCCCCTCGCCCGAGGCGCTGACGGCCTTTTTCGACCGCTATCCGCCGCTGACCAACCCGGCGCGCGCGCAATATGCGCTCGCCTTGCGGACAATGGGCCGACCCGAAGCTGCCGAGATGGCGCGGGCGGCCTGGCGCGGCGGGGTGATGAGCGATGCGGCGGAAACCGCGATCCTGACCACTTGGGGCAGCACATTTGTCACCGCCGACCATGACGCGCGGATCGATGCGCTGCTTTGGGCCGGAGCCGCTGTTTCGGCGCAGCGGCTTTTGCCATGGACCTCTCCCGGCGTGCGCCCGATCGCGCAAGGGCGGCTGGCGGCGCTGGCGGGCGGCGATCCTTATGCCGCCGCCGCGCTTCCCACCGCACTGCTCGACAGCGATCCCGGCTTTGTCTTTCAGCGCGCGCGCGAATTGCATCGGCTGGGCCGAATCGAGGCCGAAGCGGTCTATCTTGCCAATCGCCCGCTCCTGAACGCCCGGCCGCTCGATCGGCCGCACTGGATTGCCGAGCTTTTGTCTGCCGCACGCGGGGCCGCAGCGATGGGCGATTCGACCAGCGCGGCGCGCATTGCGCTGGGCGCCGCCGACGCCTTTGCCCCCGGTGAGGATGTCTGCCAGCAGCCTTATGCCGTGCGTGACGATTATACCTCGCTGACCTGGCTCGGCGGGACGAATGCGCTGTGGCGAAACCATGACGGACTCAATGCGGCGACGCTGTTCCGCCGCTATGCCGACGCGGGGCGCGGCCCCGGGGTCAAGGCCAAAGGGCTCTATTGGGCCGGGCTCTCGCTCACGCGCAGCGGCCATCCCGCCGAAGCGCAAGACGCCTTTGCCGGTGCGGCGCGCCATCCCGATCAGTTCTATGGCCTGCTCGCGCTCGAACGTCTGGGCCAACCGGTGCCGCGCCTCGCCGCCGCCACCGCGCCCGAACCCACGCCCGAAGAACGCGCGCGCTTTGCCGCCGCGCCGCTGACGCAGGCGGTGCGCGAAGTCGCGCGGGCGGACGACTGGCACACGACAATCCGCTTTTTCAAGGAAATCGCCGAACAGCAACAGACTCCGGGCCAGCACCAGCTCGTTGCCGAACTGGCACAAAACCTTGGCCGTCGCGATCTCGGCGTGATCGTGGGACAAGCCGCAGCAACGCATGGTTACCCGCAGTTCGAAGCAATCGCCTTTCCGCTGATCCCGGTCCCGCCGGGACAGGCGCGATCCTGGACCATGATCCATGCGATCATCCGCCAGGAAAGCCAGTTTGCGCAAAACGCGGTCAGCCATGCCGGAGCGCGCGGACTGATGCAGATGATGCCCAGCACTGCCGGAGAGCAGGCGGGCAAGCTCGGCCTGTCCTATTCGCCCAATCAGCTGATCGCCGACCCGCAGTTCAACATGGCAGTGGGCGGAACCTATTTCGGTCACTTGCTCCAGGTTTTCGGCGGCAGCTATCCGCTGGCGGTCGCCGCCTACAACGCGGGCGCGGGCAATGTCGGCAAATGGCTGCGCGCCAATGGCGATCCGCGCACCGGGCAGATCGAATGGGTCGACTGGATTGAGCGCATCCCGCTGTCGGAAACGCGCGGCTATGTCACGCATGTCCTTGAAAACGCGGTCATCTATGAAACGATGAACCCCGACAAGGCAAGCTATGGCGGGCCCGATCCGCTCAGCCATTTTCTGGGCAAATCGCATCCGGGTTAAGCGCCCCCTCCCCAAGCCGCCGTTCACGCGGTATGGCCGCGCACAATGAAACCCGATGGCAATCCGATTACCCCCGCCGGCATGGCCGCGCTGCGCGCACGCTATGACCACTTGCTCGGCACCGAGCGCCCGCAGATCGTCGAAATCGTCAGTTGGGCGGCAGGCAATGGCGACCGCTCGGAAAACGGCGATTATCTTTACGGGCGCAAGCGCATGCGTGAAATCGACCGCGAACTGTCGTTCATCGCGCGACGGATGAAGGCCGCGCGCGTGATCGATCCGGCCGGACAACAGGACCGCACCCGCGCGCTGTTTGGCGCGACAGTCGAAATCGCCGACGAGGATGACAATCGCCGCGTGCTGACTCTGATCGGCGATGACGAACAGGACGCCGGCAAGGGCCTGATCGGATGGAGCGCGCCGATCGCCCGTGCGTTGCGCGGCGCCAAAATCGGCGATTTGCGCCGCGTGCGCCTGCCCGGCGGCGAAAAGGAATGGGAAGTGATCGCCATCACCTACCCGGCAACCGGAGCCTGAGGCCATGACCCGTACCCGCCATTTCATCATGCGCCACGGCGAAACCGTCTATAATCTGACGCGCCGGTTGCAATCCAACACGATCCATACCCCGCTGACCCGGCGCGGCTGCGATCAGGCGACGCGCATGGGCCAGGCGCTGCTCGGCGCGCCGGGGCCATCGCCCGATGCGCACATCCATGTCTCAGACACGGGGCGCGCGTTGCAGACGCTCGGGCTGATTGCCGAAGTGGCCGGGTTCGACTGGTTCGCCGCACAACGCTCTGCCGACTTGCGCGAAATCGACATGGGATCATGGTGCCTGCGCGGGTATGACGAAATCGAAGCGGAAGTCGGGCCGATCCGCATGGCCGACCATCTGTTGCGCCCGGCGCCCGATGGCGAGGACTATCCGGCGATTGCGGCGCGGCTGTCGCGCTGGCTGGCAGGACCGGGGTCTGCGCCCGGCGATCATGTCGTGGTCATGCACGGGATTTCGAGCCGGGTCTTGCGCGGCATGATGACCGGGCAACCGCTGCGCCCCGAAATCGGCGCGCCGGTGGGGCCCTCGCTGGTGCAAGGCTCGATCGCGTTGATCGAAAACGGCGCCGAGACCGTGTTTTACGGCAGCGAACAAGGCACGGAACACGCCTGATGGCCGAGATCATCAATCTGCGCATGGCGCGCAAGGCGCAAAGCCGCCGCCAAGCTGCCGAAACGGCGGCGGAAAACCGCGCCCGCCATGGACGTACCCGCCACGAACGCGAAGCCGAAGCCTCCGAGGCCGAGCGCGCCGAACGCACGCTGGCCGGGCATAAACGAGACGAGACGGACTGATGCGCACGACCGATGAAGGCGCCACGGTGCGCCTCTATTACCTGTCCGACGGACCCGACGGCGGCATGGCCGAAACCTTGATGTATGGCTCGCTCGCCGATGCCATGGCTCTCGCCGCGCGACAGGAACCGGGCGTGCAGGACGGATTGTGGATCGCCACGTCAAACGACGTGATCGCCTGGCGCGATCTGGTGAACGAATGAAGCGCGCGGCGGCCTTGCCGGCAATGACCGGGCTGGCGCTGGCCGCGCTGCTGAGCGCAAACGGCGCGCTCGCGCGCGATCGATTGGGCGTGTGGAACGATTGGGGCGCGTTTCGCGATGCCGCCGTGCCGCGCTGCTATGCCATTGCCATGGCGGCGGACCAGCGCGAACGCGGCCGCGAAACGCAACCCTATGTCACCATCGCGACATGGCCCCGCCGCGCCATCCGGGGCGAAGTCCATGTGCGCCTGTCGCGCACCCCCGCGCCGGGCAAGTCGGTCACGATGTCGATCGCGGGGCAGAAATTTGCCCTGGTCTTTAGCGGGATCGACGCCTGGGCCGCGGATCGGCGGATGGATGCGGGCATCATCGCCGCGATGCGCAGCGGCGGCGACATGACCGTGGCCGCGCCGGGCCGCGATGGCCGCCGCTTTCACGACAGCTATCGCCTGACCGGCTCGGCCTCGGCAATGGATGCCGCGAGCCTGGGCTGCGCGGCATCCTGAATCACCTCCGTCAGAACCGGAAGCCGACGCTCGCCAGCAATTGATGGCGGTCGTTGTGCAAATCGAAGTTGCTCGCATCCGGCGTCGCGTTGCTGTAATTGAATTGCCCGCTGCCATAGTGCGAATAGTCGTATTCGAGCTTTACATAGGTCGCCTTGGTCAGCTTTTGCTCGACACCGGCGCCGAGGCGAAAACCGTTGGCATTGATGCCCTCGTAAAGCGGGTCGCTGCCGTTGTCGCCCGTGATCGAAAAGTGCGCATTGGTATAGCCGGCCTTGCCGAAGATCTCGGTCTTGGGGCTCAGCGCATAGCCGAGCTTGGCCCCGACATAGATGTCGCGCCCGGGCTTGACCGTTTCGGTGTTGAACGTGCCCGAAACGAGATTGGTCGTGTTGTTCCACTTGGCCGAGCTGCCATAGACGCCGAATTCGCCGCCCAGGGTCACGCGATCGGTCAGCGCGAAGTCATAGCCGATCGCGCCGCCATAGGTCACGCCGTCGCTCGAACCCGTCGTATAGGCGGTGGAGTCGATGTCCTTGATCGACTTGTTGCTCAGGTGATCCCAGCCAAGGCTGACTTCGGCATGCGCCCCGCTGAACGCTTCGGCGGGGGTTTTCGCCGCCTGCTGATCGTCGTCCTCTTGCGCAAAGGCCGGATTGGCAGAGATTACCGCCAGACCGGCGGCGAGAAGGGCATATATGGTCTTCATCGGTTTTCTCCGTTCGCATTTGTCCCCCGCTGCCTGATGAAACGCTGCGACGCCGCCGCCCCTTGCCTTTGTGCGGCGGAAATGCCCGCGCGTGACAATGTGTTACAAATGCCGCCGATCGTGGCGCAATCGTGGCGCGCGATTTGCGCTTCTGCGCGCGGCGCACTATATGCGCCCCATGCCAACACCGCTGATGCCGATCCCGGGCCATATCGATCCCGTGCCCCTGCCCCGTGAAGTCACCCCGCGCGCCGATGGTCGCGTCGATCTGCTCGGCCTGTCGCGTGCGGCAATCACCGATCTGTTCGCCGCCGCCGGGCTCGATGCGCGCGCGGCGAAACTGCGCGCGAAACAGGTGTTTCACTGGATCTATCATCGCGGCGTGATCGAATTCGACGCGATGACCGACATTGCCAAGACGATGCGACCCTGGCTGGCGGAACGCTTCGTCATCGCCCGGCCCGAAATCGTCGAAGCGCAGGCCTCGACCGACGGCACGCGCAAATGGCTGCTGCGCACCGCCGACAATCACGATTACGAAATGGTGTTCATCCCCGATGCCGACCGGGGCACGCTGTGCGTTTCGAGCCAGGTCGGCTGCACGCTCAATTGCCGGTTCTGCCATACCGGTACGATGCGGCTGGTGCGCAATCTGACGCCGGGCGAAATCGTCGGGCAAGTCATGCTCGCGCGCGACGCGCTGGGCGAATGGCCCAAGGCGGGCGGAAACATGGCGGGCCTCGACGACGTTCCCGACGACGAAGGCGAAGAAGCCGCGCGGGCCTACAGCGCCGATGGTCGCCTGCTCACCAATATCGTGATGATGGGCATGGGCGAGCCGCTGTACAATTTCGACAATGTCCGCGACGCGCTGAAAATCGTCATGGACGGCGACGGCCTCGCGCTGTCGAAACGGCGCATCACCCTGTCGACCAGCGGCGTGGTGCCGATGATGGCCCGCTGCGGCGAAGAAATCGGCGTGAACCTCGCGGTATCGCTCCACGCGGTGTCAAAAGAGGTGCGCGACGAGATCGTGCCGATCAACCGCAAGTTCGGCCTCGACGAATTGCTCGCCGCCTGCGCCGCCTATCCCGGCGCATCGAACGCGCGGCGGATCACGTTCGAATATGTCATGCTGAAGGACAAGAACGACAGCGACGCCGACGCGCGCGAACTGGTCCGCCTGCTCAAGCATTACAAACTGCCCGCCAAGGTCAACCTGATCCCCTTCAACCCCTGGCCCGGCGCACCCTATGACTGTTCGACGCCCGAACGCATCCGCCGCTTTTCGGACATCGTCTTCGAAGCGGGCATTTCCGCCCCGGTCCGCACGCCCCGAGGCCGCGACATCGACGCCGCCTGCGGCCAGCTGAAAACTGCCGCCGAACGCAAAAGCCGCGCCGAACTCGACCGCCTCGCCGAAGAGAAGCAGGCCGCACTCGGCTAAACGCGCAAGGCAGACCGGACGACGACATTGGCAAGCAAAGACATCACGCAACTGGCCCAGCGCATCGCCGCGCAACACGGCTGGGCAGCGGCAAAAGCGTTCAAGGCCTATGCCATGACCGATGCCGATCGCGCGGTGCTGTCGCAGTGCGCGCTTGACCTGCTGGCGATCTTTCCGCCGGCTGCGGGATCAAGCGCCCTGATCAGCGCCGCCTTGGCCGTAAGCCTCGAACGCCGCATGACCGCGCCCATTCACGTCGTGGCCGGAACCTTGTCGGTCGAAGGCGTGCCGATCTTCGGCGACGGGCAGCCCTTTGACGGGGCGCACATATTCAGCCCATCCGCCCCCGATTGGGACGGCCATGTCTGGATCATGATCGGCCCCCATATCGTCGACATGGCGATTTTCCGCACCGCCTATTCGGCACAGGGCCCGGCCCGCTTGGCCCGCCATGTCGACCTGACCTTCGGCCCCGGCAAAGGCCTCTACGTCGATCACTGGAAAAAAACCCCGCGCGTCGGCCTGCATTACGATCCGCATTACGTGCTGAGCGCGGACGAAGTAACCCGCCTGATGGGCGACGCGTTCGCCGTCATCAAGCAGGCCCGGGCCGTTTAGGAACGGGTGACCGAGGTCGCCTTAATTGCAGTCGTTCAAGTGACTGTCCGAGCGTCTCGAAACCCGCCGTTCGTTCACAAGCTCAACCGCGTTACGTTCCGCCCCCGACGTCTTCCCAGCCTTGAGCCGGGAACCCGCCAGTGCTTTGACACAATTGGATATTGTGTGCCCCGAACTCCTGGTGTCCCCCGAACTCCTGTCCCCCGAACTCCTGTCCCCCGAACTCCTGGACGGGACATTCAGTATTTCAGTTGGGCCGATCAGAAGGCCATAAACGCGGCTGTTTCTGCTCCACTCGCCAAGGGGGAGCCCCTCAATGTTATTGGCCATAGCCTCGGTGGCTCTGCTGCGATTATTGCCGCAAACTCGACGGGCGCAAAAATAACGAACCTCCTTACGATCGATCCGGTCGCGAAAGCTGGTGATGGGACGAAACCTGCTGGCGTATCGTTTTGGGGGAACGTGAATGCATCTCCGAAGGGTTGGCCTAACTTTTCCGATGCGGTTGCCGGGACAGGCCGAGCCCTTTTGGGAACGACCGCTACATCGGGCGCGGATAGTCAAGCCACCGTTGACGCTCACCACGGTGATTTTTCAAAGATGATGTCTCAATCCGGTGCGAATAACATCGTATCGCAATCATATACTCCTCCTCCACAGACTTGTGTACGTAATGGAACTTCCCCATGTTGAGGCTAATTATGTTGGTGGTTTCGGCGCTTATTTTGAGCGGATGCTCGAACAATGCGACCATAAGGAATGCTTGGGCTGAGAAATCACAAGGCAACAACGTCATTATTCACGTCGGCATATCTGCGAATGATGCGGAATTTATAAAACGCAATCAGGTATATTTTTCAATCGTATTGAATGAGTGCTCAGGAAACGGAAAACGCTTCCCTATGGAGCCGATGATAGGAGGAAAAAGGGCGTCTGATTTTGATTTCAATATTTCAAATAGGTCAGAAACTGATGTCGTGGCAGTTGGACCTGCTTGGGTCATCAAAGGATACCATGAGCCCTGCGTGCTGCTTGAAGGAGGTGGTTATGTCGGCGCTCGCCTGAAATCGAAGCAAGCCCCTTTGGTGATGCGGGGAGCGCATTGAGATTACGGTGCCAGGATTGCGGTGCCAGTGCACTTAATGCCTGCCCTCCTCGCGCGCCCGCGAATTCCAGGGACGCCGAATTCCAGGGACGCAACGAATTCCAGGGACGCAATTCCAGGGACGCAACAGGGACGCAATTCCAGGGACGCAATACCCAAAGGACTAATTCCAGGGACGCAACGAATTCCAGGCAATTCCAGGGACGCCAGGCAATTCCAGGCAATTCCAGGGACGCAATACCCAATTACGCCAAAGGACTAGCTGGGTCCAGGCTCAAGGCCGGGACGACGAGACGGTAGAATATGATGCAATGTGAAGCGTTAACGCGGGATTGCAGGTAAGTCAGGAAGATCAAATGGGTGGCAACTTCAGAACCCGACATTCCGGTCCGTCCACCAACTTGGAAATAGGAGGGATGTCCGCCGCGGTCCGGCGAATGGCTGGTTTCGGTCTAACTTGACGTTCCCGGGCGTGGCGGCCACCGGCCGTTTTGTCCTCAAGGACTGCCCCCAACCTCACGCCGATCACCCCCCGCGAGTCAAAAGCCGCACGACCAGCAGGAGGGCGACGGCGCCGATGAAGGCGGTGATGATCGAGCCGATCATGCCGGTGCCGGGGGCCATGCCGAGGAAGGCGAACAGGTGCCCGCCGATATAGGCGCCGATGATGCCGAGGACGATGTCGGCGATCAGGCCGTAGCCTGCGCCTCGGGTTACTTTTCCGGCGAGAAATCCGGCGATGGCGCCGATTATCAGCCATGCGATAAGGCCGTGTTCCATTTGCTCTCTCCATCCTGATTGTCTGCCCGAAGTCTATCGACGAAAGACTGTCTCGCCGGTGAATGGGCTCGCAGGTGAATGGGCGGCGGGTTGCATCGTGGATCGGGGTTGCTAGACCATGGGGCATGCATACGCTCAATCCGGTCTATACCGCGCTGCCCACGACGATTT
This sequence comes from Novosphingobium sp. Fuku2-ISO-50, assembly GCF_001519055.1. Taxonomy (GTDB): domain Bacteria; phylum Pseudomonadota; class Alphaproteobacteria; order Sphingomonadales; family Sphingomonadaceae; genus Novosphingobium. The sequence goes on from NZ_KQ954288.1 coordinate 178,460, forward strand.
TCGAATATATGTCGGGGCTTGCCCGGGCGCATGGGGCGATCAATCTGGGGCAAGGGTTTCCCGATGCGCCGCCGCCCGCCGCCTTGTCCGCCGCCGTGACGCGGGCGATGGCCGAGCGGTCGCAGCATTATCCGCCGATGGCCGGGGTGCCCGAATTGCGCGATGCGGTTGCCGCGTTTTATCAGCGGCGGCAGGGGCTCGATCTGACCCGCGATCACGTGATCGTGACATCGGGCGCGACCGAGGCGATTGCCGCTGCCGTGCTCGCGGTGATCAGTCCGGGCGATGAAGTCCTGTTGTTTCAGCCTGCCTATGATGCCTATGCCCCGCTGGTCCGCCGGGTCGGCGCGGTGCCGGTGTTTGTGCCGCTGCGTCCGCCGCATTGGGGCTATGACCGCGATGCGATTGCGGCGGCGATCACCCCGCGCACGCGGGCGATGATGGTCAACGATCCGCTTAACCCCACCGGCACGGTGATGGACGCCGGGCACCGCGCGATGCTGGCCAAAATCGCGGTGGCGCATGACTTGTTCGTGATCTGCGACGAAGTGTGGGAAACGGTGCGCTTTGACGGCGCGGTGCATGCCTCGCTGCTCGCCGAGCCGGGCATGGCCGGGCGGACGGTCAAGATCGGGTCGGCGGGCAAGATCTTCGGCGCGACCGGGTGGAAAGTCGGCTGGATGATCGCCGCGCCCGACGTGGCCGGGGTTTTGGCCAAGGCGCACCAGTTTCTGACGTTTACGACGCCGCCGATGCTGCAATGGGCCGTCGCCGAAGGGCTGGCCGATGATGCCCTGATCGATGGTCAGGTCGCCGATTGGACAGCGACGCGCGCGGTGCTCAACGATGGCCTGGCCGCGCTCGGCTTCGCCGTTCTGCCGGGCGTGGCGACGTGGTTTTCGTGCATCGATCTGGCCGCCAGCGGCATTGACCTCGACGACCGCACTGTCGCCGAACGGCTGGTGCGCGAGGCGGGTGTGGCCTCGATCCCGCTATCGGCCTTATGGGAGGGCGATGACGCGCCGCGCCATATCCTGCGGCTGTGCCATGCGAAACCGGCGGCTATGTTGCAGGACGCCCTCGGGCGGATCGCACGCTGGCGGGATTCCCTAATCTAGCCCGGCAAGCCACTCGGCGATCATCGCGCGCCCGGCGGCGACCGCGCGGGGCCCGTGTTCGTCATGCGCGGCGCGCAAGGTGCATGGCGTGTGACCGGCGGCGGCGATGTCATGCGGCCCTTGTTCGATCCACGCGTCAAAGCGCGGATCTTCGCCCATTTCGCCATGAAATTGCAGCGCCAGCAGATTGCGCCCGCGTCGAAACGCCTGATGCGGATAGACATGGCTCGACGCCAGCAAATCGACGCCATCGGGCAAATCGAACGTATCGCCATGCCAATGCAGCACCGGCACATCGGCGAGATGGCGCAGCGGGCTTTCCTCGTCATGGACCGTGACCGGATGAAAGCCGACTTCCTTCGCCTTGCCAGGATAGACCCTCGCGCCGAGCGCCGCCGCGATCATCTGTGCGCCGAAACACACGCCAAGCGTCGGCCGGTCGGCATCGAGCCGCCGCGCCAGCCGCCGGATCTGACAGGCGATCCACGGATGGGTTTCCTGTTCATAGACCCCCATCGGCCCGCCCATCATGATGACCAGATCGGGCTCGACCAGATCGCACGCGGAAAAGGCCGGATCGCACACGTCGATCCGGTCGACCCGGTATCCCGCAGTCTCGATCGGATCGCGGTAACCGGCAACGCCTTCATGAGGGACATGGCGGATGATCAGAGCGGTTTTCATGGCAATATAGGTCGGTAAATTCTCATCGTGGTAAAGCCCATGGTCAAAGACCGAGCCGGGTCCAGAAGTCATCGGCAGATCCGATCGCCGCCCGACCCTGACGTTCGCCATCCCCACCGGGAAGCGCCCAGCGCCACGAAGGATGCGGCAAACGCGGCAGGGGCCGGTCGACCAACTGCCTTTGTCGAAAAACAGACTTTTTTGCCATCGCGCAATTCCTTTTCACGATCGACACGAGCAAGGCGCGGATGAACGAAGCCTGTTCGTGCGCTTTAGCTGTTGGTGACGCGGCGCAAGCTGACACACATCAAAAGCCGCGGCCGGACCGGAACGAGGAGAGGATCATTCCGGCCCGACAAGCACTTCTCTACCGAATCAATTGAGATGAGTCTGCCGAGAAAAATTCATGCCCTGAAAAGCCTGGCTTGATCGTTGCCATATCGGGCCAATCTCCCACCTTGCGCAAAGCCGGGGCCAAGGCCATGAAAGCGCGGGCTTTACGGGGGCGTGTTGGATGATCGCGGCAGGGATTGCAATTTTGGCGTCTGCCGTCGCGACCGAGCCCCCTGCCCCGCCTGCGCCCGAAGAAAAACCCGCCGGAGAACCCGCCGTCAGGGCGCGGCTGACCCCGGCGCAATTGTTTGATTTCGCCGCCCGCGCCGCCGCGCAGGGCGATACGAAAACCGCCGAGGCGGCGCTGCACGCGCTGACCGGCAATCCCGACCGCGACATCCGCAACGAAGCGCGTTTTCGCCTGGCCAAGCTGTTGTCGGGCCCGCTCAAGCGCAAGGCCGAGGCGGCAATTCTGTTGCGCCACATCCTCGATGAAACGCCCAATGCCGCGCCGGTGCGCCTCGAACTGGCCCGACTCGACGCGGAAATGGGCCACATGGGCGCGGCAGCGCGCGAATTGCGCGCGGCGCAAGCGATCGGCCTTCCCCCCGAAGTGTCGCGCACGGTCCGCTTCTATCAACAGGCGCTCGACGCGATGCGCCCGATCGGCGGCAGCATCGAACTGGCAATCGCGCCCGACAGCAATGTCAACCGCGCCACTACTGCCTCTGCGCTCAACACCGTGATCGGCGATTTCACGCTCAGCCGCGATGCCCGCGCGACATCGGGAATCGGCGGCATCGCGCGCGGCCAGGCCTTTGCCCGCGTGCCGATCGATCCGCGCTTTACCCTGTTGGCGCGCCTGTCGGGCAGCGCGAGCCTCTATCGCGATCCCGAATTCGACGATGTCATCGTCGCGCCGCAGGTCGGCCCCGAATGGGCCAAAGGGCCCGACCGGATCAGCCTTTCCGCCGGGCCGGGCTGGCGCTGGTATGGCGGTACGCCTTATACTTTTTCGGTCAGTGAGGCGCTCGACTGGCAACACCGGCTGGGCAAACGGGGGCAAATCCGCGCCGGGCTGAGCCATGCCTTTGTCAAGAACTCGCTCAACACGCTGGAGACCGGCGTCGCCTGGGGCGGCACGCTGGGGCTCGACCGCGCCTTTTCCGCGCGGTTTGGCGGCGGCATGATGGTCAATGCCAATCGTCAGGGCGCGCGCGATGCGGGTTATGCCACGACCGGATTTGGCGTCAGCCCCTATCTGTTTCGCGAAGTGGGCCATGCCACGCTGACCGCGACGCTGTCCTACGGCCATCTTGCCGCCGATGACCGGCTCGATCTGTTCACCGACCGGCGGGTCGACAATGCCTATGGCCTTAGCCTTGCGGCAACATTGCGCCAAATTCGAGTAGGTTCCTTGTCACCGCTCATTCGGTTGCGGCTAGATCGAAATCAATCAACCGTGCAAATCTATGATTATAAAAGGGTCGCGGGCGAAGTGGGGCTGGCATCCGCGTTTTGATCGAAAACGGAGCTTTTCGGCCAGCTTTCCCACGACGCCACAGCGCAAGGGGGCAGTGGGCAATGCGCAAGGCAACAACAGACCGGGCCGGGAATCTGGCGGGCATCGGCATGATTCTGGCATTGGCCGGATGCGGCGACAGCGGCGGCGGGCCGGTTGCCAGCGTCAGCGCGCCGACGACGAACAGCAGCCTGGCCAAGCTCGTCGCCAGCCAGAGCTTTGCCAACAATGCCGCCAGCGAATCCGCAACGATTGCGGCCAGCGCCAATGTCACGGCGGCCGCATCGACCAGCCAGCCGCTGACATTCAGCTACGACCTTGCGTCAAACAGCTACACCGTCTCGACTCAGGGCCGCAACCAGACGTTTGCCCCGGCAAACCAGTCGAGCGCGGCAAACGGCATCGCCGTCTATGCGATCACCAACGGCGCGACCACCGATCGCCTGACTCTCGAATCCGCCAGCGTCACCGGCTATGGCGCCGGCTATCCGCAATATTCCGGTCTTGGCTATTGGCAACGCACGGCGACCGGATCGGGCAGCAGCGCCGTCACGCTCGATTTCTTTATCTACGGCCTGGACACGGCGGCCTCGGCCATACCGCGCACCGGGTCGGCGGCCTATGCCACCAGCGTCTATGGTCTGGTCACGCCGATCGGCAGCGAGGCGCGGTTTTTTCAGGGCACGGGGCGGATGGATGTCGATTTCGTCGACGGTCTGCTGACCACCAGCGCCACCGCCTATGAAACCGGCATCGTCTCGCAGACCAATTACGGCAGCGGGGTAACCATCGCAGGATCGGGCACGCTGTCATCGAGCGCCAATGCCTTTTCCGGCGCGATCACCTATACCGGGCTCAACAGCAAATCGACCGGCACGCTGAGCGGCCAATTCTATGGCCCGACCGCGCAGGAACTGGGCGCCTCGTTTGCCACCAGCGGTGCCGACGGCAGCAGCACGAGCGGGGTGATCTGGGGCAACAAGAACGCCTCGCTGACCCCGGCCAACCTGTCCATGGCGAATATCGTCAGCGACGAAAGCTTTGCGGCGCAGGGCGCGCAGATGACCATACCGCAGGGCGGCGGCAGCGCCAACGCCAGCCTGGCCACCGGAACCGTCGATGTAACCGCCGCCGGATCGACCACCGTCACCCCGGCAGGACTGCCCGCCGCGACCTTGACCAGCAGCGACAAGACCACCAGCAGCAACGCCAATTTCACCGCCTATAGCCAAGCCTATGGCAGCGGCACGATTACGGCCAACCTCTACAAGGCGGGCAGCACCAACACCGAATTGGCGCTGACTTACATGACCTTCGGCAGCTGGCAGGGGCCGACTTCGACTGCCGCCAACAGCGGCACCGGAACATCGTGGTTCGTCTATGGCCTCGGCACCGATCCTTCGGTAATCCAGGCGCGCACCGGATCGGCCAGCTATACCGGCGTCGCCTATGGCACCGCTTATAACAGCGCGACCAATGCCACCGCCGGGGTCAACGGCACCGCCTCGTTCGCGATCAATTTCGACATGGGCGGCTATTCGGGCAGCTTTGGCCTGAAGAATGCGACGACCAATTATGGCACATTCAACGTGTCGGGCACGATTGCGAGCGGCGTTGCCGCAGTCGGCGGGGTGACCGGCGTGACGGCGGGCAGCGGCAGCTTTGCGCCCGCGTTCTATGGCCCGACCGGGCAGGAATTCGGCGGCCCGTTCCAGATCTCCATCCCCACCGCCAACACCACGATCGTCGGCGCGGCGGCAGGCAAGAGCGGCTGAACCAAAGCGGCTTACGGCAACCGAACGGGCAGGACTTCCACAGTCAACTGGCGGTCCTGACCCAAGCCATAGTGATAATACGTCGGCTGCGAAATCAGCCGCAGCATTTCGAACGTGCGAAACCGGATCGTCGACAGTACGCCCGCGCCCGGCGCATGGATCAGGTGTTCGCGCGCGACGCGCACGATCCATTTGCGATGATCGGTGCCCAGCGCGATCCGCGACTGACGCGCGAGCAGTTCGAGCCCGTGCTCGACATCGGGCGTTTCCATGAAGCCAAAGCGCATTTCCACGATGACGATGCTGCCATTGGGGTTTTCATCGAGCACGCGGATGTCGAAACGGTCGTCATGGACATAAGGCTGACGCGGGTGAGCCACTTCGACAAAGATCAGGTTGCGCGGCAGTATCCCGCTGCGGTCCCACATCAATTGCACCAGCGCGGGCGCGCGCTTTGTCCGCCCCGTCTGCGCGCGCGGCGGCACCATCAAAATCGTGGTATGGTCGACCAGTTGCGTGGCCTCGCGGTGCAGGCGGATGAGTTCGGCAAGGGTCATCGAACGCCGGGCCGAATAGGCGGCATGGGTTCGCCCGCGCCCCCAGTTCCAAGCCAGCATCAGCGCAAAGAACACCAGCCCGATGCCCAGCGGAACATAGCCCCCGTCGAGGATCTTGATCGAATTGGCGACAAGAAACATCAGGCTGACCAGCGTCAGTGGCGCAAAGACCGGAATGGCCAGCCCCGTGCGCCAGCCCCAGACCCGCGTCGCCAGGCGATAGAGCGCGACCGAAGTCACCAGCATGACCCCCGAAACGGCCAGACCATAGGCCGATCCCAATGCGCCGCTTGACCGGAACGACAGGACCAGCGTGACGCAGCCGAAAAACAGCAGCCAGTTGAAGAACGGCACATAGACTTCGCCCTGCCGCGCATGATGCGTGTGATCGACGCGCAATTGCGGAAAGAAGCCCAGTTCGATCGCTTGCGAGATCAAGGAAAACGTCCCCGAAATCAGCGCCTGGCTGGCGATCACGGTGGCCATCGTGGCCAGGATCACCGCCGGCAGGGCAAGCGCTGCGGGGATCATGCGAAAGAACACGCCTTCGCTCATCGCGCCCGGCTGACCGAGCAGCCAGGCCCCCTGACCCAGATAATTGAACACGAGCGCAGGAAAGACCCCTGCAAACCAGACCCGGCGGATCGCGGCGGCGCCAAAATGCCCCATATCGGCATACATCGCCTCGCACCCGGTCACCGCCAGCATGACCGCGCCGAGCACACGCAGCCCGTCCGAAAGGTTCAATCCGACGAGCAGACGAACGCCCCAGACCGGCGACAGCGCATTCAGGATCGCGGGATGAAGCATGACCTGCCACAGACCCAGCGCGCCGATCGCGACGAACCACACCAGCATGACCGGGCCAAACACCAGGCCCACGTTGCCCGTGCCGCGATGCTGAATGGCAAACAGCGCGCCAAGCAGCACGAGCGTCAGCGGCACGACAGCCCCCGCCGTCCACGGCGCAACCACGGTCAGCCCCTCGGTCGCCGACAACACGCTGATCGCGGGCGTGATCATGCCGTCGCCCACCAGCAGCCCCGCGCCCAGCAGCAGCGACCAGGCGAGCAGCGAGCGGCCGCGCCGGTTGACTTTGTCGAGCAGGCCATAGAGCGCAAACACCCCGCCCTCGCCGTCGTTATCGGCCCGCAGCGCAAGAAGCGCGTATTTCAACGCGACCACCACCACCAGCGACCAGATCACCAGCGAGATCCCGCCATAGATCCGCTCGGGCGGCAGCGCGCTGTGCCGATGCAGAAACAGCAGGCTGATCGCATAGAGCGGCGATGTCCCGATATCGCCGAAAACCACGCCAAGCGCGCCAATCCCCAGCGTCCATGAAGTCTTGCGATGGTTCATCGGCGGCCCCCACCCCCTGTCAATGCAAAATGCTTGCGCACCCAATCAGTCTTTGCAGAGAGTGTCTTTGCGCTGCAACAGGTTCAGAGCAAGTGCCGGTAGGGCTCCGCAAATACCGAGGTGTGAGATGAAGATTTGGGTTCGGACAACGCTGGCGCTGTTGATGGTGATCGCTGCCGGGCCGGTGCGGGCCGATCCCGCGCCGGATGCGCCGCTGATTCTGGTCTCGATCGACGGGTTTCGCGCCGATTATCTCGATCGCGGGGTCAGCCCGACCCTGTCCGCGCTTGCCGCTGACGGCGTGCGGGCGCAGCGCATGATTCCCTCGTTTCCTTCGGTCACGTTTCCCAACCACACCACGCTGGTGACCGGGCTCACCCCCGATCACAACGGCATCGTCAACAATGCCTTTGCCGACCCTGCCATGCCGGGGATGTTTTCGATGGCCAGCAAGGAGGAACGCTGGTGGAGCGAAAGCACCCCGATCTGGGTTACCGCCGAGCGCGCCGGGGTCCACGCCGGGGTGATGTTCTGGCCCGGCGTCAGCGTTGCGCATGACGGTGTGCGCGCCAGCCTGTGGCACGATTTCGACCACAAGATACCACCGGCAGAGCGGGTCGATACCGTGCTCGGCTGGCTTGACCTGCCGGCGGACCAGCGCCCGCGCCTCGCCTTGCTCTATTTCGAGGCGGTGGACGGCGCGGGCCATGGCTTCGGCCCGGATTCGCCGGAAGTGAACCGGGCGATCGGCTCGATCGATCAGGCCATCGCCCGGCTGATCGCGGGACTGAAAGCACGCGGAATTGCCGCCAACCTGATCATTGTCGCCGATCACGGGATGGCGCCGGTCGGGCCGGACAACCTTGTCCTGCTTGACGATACGATCGACCTGGGTGCGGCCAGAGTGGTATTCGACGGCACCGTCGTCGGGATCGCCATTGCCAGGACCCCGGCAGGCGAAGCGGCGCGGCAAAAGCTGCTCGGGCCCCAGCGGCACATGCATTGCTGGAACAAGGATCAGGTTCCCGCCGATCTGCATTACGGCAGCAACCCGCGCGTGCCCGATGTCGTCTGTTCGGTCGAAACCGGGTGGCTGGTGATGACTCGCGAAGGATTTCAGCGCGGCCAGGCCTTTCACCCCGGCATCGAAAAGGGCGCGCACGGCTATGACATCCACGATCCGCTGATGGGCGCGCTGTTTATCGCCAACGGCCCGGCATTCCGGCACGGCGTGGTCACACCGCCCTTCCCCAATGTCGATGTCTATCCGCTGATGACCAAGGTTCTGGGCATTGCCCCGCTGCCCAATGACGGCAATCTGGCCGATGTCGCACCGATCCTGGCCCCCTGACAAGAACGCACCTTGACAGGAACGCGCCCTGAAATGCCGACAAAGAAAAGGCCCGCAGTGCCATTGCGACACTGCGGGCCCGCTTTCCTCCCCAGGAAAGTTCCGGTCTGAAGCCTCTTACCGGCCCAAGGCGCTGCCAAGGCGGTGATAGAGGTTCGAGAATTTCACCGAATCCGGCGTGTCCTCGATGTGCTTCAGGTAAAACAGTACGGCTTCGCGGATCAGCTTGAAGTCCTCCGTTGAGAGGACCGCGCGGGCACGTTGCGGTTCAGCCATGCTCAGTCTCCATTGTAGAATCTTCGTGGCGGAATGCCGCGAATGGGTAATCAGATTGGTTTGCCGCCCCCCTGCACCCGCCATGCGCCGATGCAGGGCCAGATGCGGGGCCTGATCCGATCAGGCTGCGGCGAACTGGTTCATCGTGTTGTGCGCGCCACCGGCCTTGAGCGCGGCGTCACCGGCGAAGTATTCCTTGTGATCGTCGCCAACGTCCGATCCGGCCATGTTCTGGTGACGGACGCAGGCCAGACCTTCGCGGATTTCGCGACGCTGCACACCGGCGACATAAGCCAGCATGCCTTCTTCGCCGAAATAGCCCTTGGCCAGGTTGTCCGTGCTGAGCGCGGCCGTGTGATAGGTCGGCAGCGTGATCAGGTGGTGGAAAATCCCGGCTTCACGCGCGGCATCCCGCTGGAAGTTCTGGATACGATGGTCGGCTTCGATCGCGAGATCGGTGCCGTCGTAGTCCACGCTCATCAGGCGGGCCCGGTCAAAGGCCGACAGATCGCGACCTTCAGCGGCCCATGCGTCAAAGACTTGCTGACGGAAGTTGAGAGTCCAGTTGAAGCTTGGCGAATTGTTGTAGACCAGCTTGGCATGGGGCACGACTTCGCGGATACGGTTCACCATGTTGGCGATCTGGCCGATATGCGGCTTTTCGGTTTCGATCCACAGCAGGTCGGCGCCGTTCTGCAGGCTGTTGATGCAATCGAGCACGACGCGGTCCTCGCCCGTACCGGGGCGGAACTGGAACAGGTTCGACGGCAAACGCTTGGGACGCAACAGCTTGCCATTGCGGGCGATCAACACATCGCCGTTGCCCAGATTGGTCTGATCGACTTCTTCGCAATCGAGGAACGCGTTGTACTGGTCGCCGATGTCGCCGGGTTCGCGGGTATAGGCGATCTGCTTGGTAAGCCCGGCACCGAGCGAGTCGGTGCGCGCAACGATCACCCCGTCATCAACGCCCAGTTCGAGGAAGGCGTAACGAACGGCGCGGATCTTGGCGAGGAAGTCCTCGTGCGGGACGGTGACTTTGCCGTCCTGGTGACCGCACTGCTTTTCGTCCGAAACCTGGTTTTCGATCTGGATGCAGCAAGCGCCCGCCTCGATGAACTTCTTGGCGAGGAGATAAGTCGCCTCGGCGTTGCCGAAACCGGCATCGATGTCGGCGACGATCGGAACGACGTGCGTTTCAAAGCCGTCGATCGCCTGCTGAATGCGCTGCGCTTCGACCGCGTTGCCGGATTCGCGCGCCTTGTCGAGATCGCGGAACATGCCGCCCAGTTCGCGGGCATCGGCCTGCTTGAGGAACGTATAGAGTTCTTCGATCAGCGCCGGGACGCTGGTCTTTTCGTGCATCGACTGATCGGGCAGCGGACCGAATTCGCTGCGCAGCGCGGCGACCATCCAGCCCGACAGGTAGAGATAACGGCCCTTGGTGGTGCCGAAATGCTTCTTGATCGCGATCAGCTTCTGCTGACCGATGAAACCGTGCCAGCAACCCAGCGACTGCGTGTACTGCGACGTGTCGGCGTCATAGGCGGCCATGTCGGCGCGCATGATCTTGGCGGTATAGCGCGCAATGTCGAGCCCGGTGTGGAAGCGGTTCTGCAGCCGCATGCGAGCGGCCGATTCAGCTTCGATGCCGTCCCAGTTCCGGCCGTAGGTGGCGATTGCCGTACCCGCTTCGGCGATGGTCTGCTGATAAGTCATGTGCGCGTGTCCTGCTTCAAGAATGTATCCGGAAGGGCCGGTTGGTGAAGCCGGGTTAGCGCCGCGCATGCCGCATGGGGAGAGCGCGCGAAGTCTTGTTGTCAAACTTTACAAAAAATGCTTGTACAGTTGTGCAGACCTTTACGGAGACAAAGACATGGCCCAAGGGCCGCGCGATTCCGCCTCTCGCCCGCTGTTCCTCGGCCCGCGCATCAAGCGCCTGCGCCGCGAACTCGGCCTGACGCAACAGGCGATGGCCGAAGACCTCGGCATTTCGCCCAGCTATGTCGCGCTGATCGAGCGCAATCAGCGCCCCTTGACCGCCGACATCCTGCTGCGCCTCGCGCGCAGCTACAAGCTGGACATGGGCGAACTCGCCGCCGACGAGCGCGACGATTACGCGCAGCGACTGTCCGCCATGCTCAAGGATCCGATCTTTGCCGACATCGACCTGACCACGCTCGAAATCGCCGATATTGCCACCAGCTTTCCCGGCGTTGCCGAAGCCATGCTGCGGCTGCACGGCGCCTATGCCCGCGAACAACAGGCGCTTGCCGGCCTGCGCGAGGGCGCGGTCAGCGATCCCGCCGCCGACGCGGTGGGCGAGGCGCGGCGCTTCATGACGCGCACCCGCAACCATTTCCCCACGCTCGATGCGCGCGCCGAATCGCTGGCCGAAGACATCGCGCGGGCAGGAGGCCAGATCGAATGGCTGCGCCGCCTGGGAGTCCGGGTGCGGTTTCTGCCGGGCGATGTGATGATGGGGGCGCTGCGTCGCTATGACCGGCATGGCGAACAATTGCTGCTCGACGACACGTTGTCGGCCACCGCGCGCCAGTGGCAGATCGCGCTGCACATTGCCTATACCGCGATGCGCGCCGAAATTGCCGCGCTCGTCCGCGGCGAAAGCTTCGCGGGCCAGACTGCCGCGCAACTCGTGCGCCGCGCGCTCGCCGCTTATGCCGCTTCGGCCATGATCATGCCCTACGACCGCTTTGCCCGCGCCGTCGAAGCGCGCGGCTATGACATCGAGGCTCTGTCCGGCCTGTTCGGCACGAGTTTTGAACAAGTCGCGCATCGGCTGACCACGCTTGGCCGCGCGGGACAGGAAGGCGTCCCGTTCTTCTTCATCCGCGTCGATGCGGCAGGCAACGTATCGAAGCGGCTCGACGGTGCGGGCTTTCCGTTTGCCGCGCATGGCGGCGGCTGCCCCTTGTGGAACCTGCATCAGGCGTTTCGCAAGCCGGGCGAAGTGCTCACGCAATGGCTCGACCTGCCCGACGGGCAACGCTTCTTTTCGATCGCGCGCACGGTAACCAGCGGCGGCGGCGCGCACGACCGTCCGACCGCATTGCGCGCGATCGCGCTGACCTGCACCGCAGAGCACGCCCCCAGGCTGGTCTATGCACGCGACACGGCCAATCCCCCTGTGCCAACGCCGATCGGCATGACCTGCCGCCTGTGCAATCGTGCCGAATGCACCGCGCGCGCCGAGCCGCCGCTGGGCCGCGACATCCTGCCCGACGATTACCGCCGGATCGCAGCGCCCTTTGCCTTTGCCGAAAGTTGACCCGCCCGGCGATTTGGTTGCGACCGCGCGGCAGGAGCGCTATCCGCGCGCTTTCCCATCCCGATTCCCCCCCTGAAAGCCCTGTTCCCTTGCCCACGACCACCTCCTCCACCATCATCCCGCTCGCCGATGTCGACCCCGCTCTGGTCGAAGCCCTGCTCGACACCGCGTTCGAGCCGGCGCGCCACCAGCGCACGGCCTACAAAGTGCGCGAAGGGTCGGACTGGCTGCCGGGCCTGTCATTTGCCGCGCTCGATGAAAACGAGATGCTGGCGGGCACGATCCAGTGCTGGCCGGTGGCGTTAACCGATGCGACGGGGCGCCGCCACCCGATGATCATGGTCGGCCCGGTCGCGGTCATGCCCACGCTCCAGGGCAAAGGCTATGGCCAGGCGCTCGTCACCGCCGCGCTGACGGCGATCGACCCGCGCGCGCCCTTGCCCCAGGTGATGATCGGCGATCCGGAATACTACGGACGCTTTTTCGGCTTTTCCAACGCCCATACCGGCGGATGGCGGTTGCCCGGCCCGTTCGAGCAGCGCCGCCTGCTGTGTCGCACGGCCAATCCGACCGTTCTGCCCACTGAGGGCATGCTGGGCCCTTGGCGCGGCTGATCCGATCTGGCAGGGCATGGGCGTGCCTTATGTTCCCGCCCCCGATCTTGCCGCATTGACTCTGGCCGAATTGGCCGAAGCTGCCGCCGCGCGCCGATTGCCGCCGGTCGAGCAATGGACGCCGACGCAGACCGGCGACAGCCTGATGCGCATTGCCGCCGACGGAACGTGGTTTCACGATGGTGGGCCGATCACCCGCCCCGCGATGGTGCGGGCCTTTTCCGCGCTGCTGATGCGCGAGGATGACGGGCGCCATTATCTGCTGACCCCGATCGAAAAGCTGTCGATCGCTGTCGATGACGCGGCTTTCCTGGCCACCGACATGCAGGTCCGCCATGACGGCGCAGGCCGCGCGGTGTTGGCATTCCGGCTCAATACCGACGAGGTGCTGCTCGCCGGGCCCGACCATCGCTTGCGCACCGCCGGCACCGCCGAGGTGCCCGCGTTCTATCTCGGCGTGCGCCATGGCACCGAGGCGCGGCTCAATCGCAGCACTTATGCGCAACTGATCGACCAAGCACTCACCGTCTCGCCGATCGAGGCTCTCGCGGTCGAAAGCGCGGGCTTGCGCTTTGCCCTGGCGCCCTGTGCATGACCGACGCGCTTTACGATCGCCTGTCGCGCCTGCTCGCCAAAGGCCACGAGCAGGACGCCAATCCGCCCTGGCGCGACTGGCGCCCGCCCACAGGCGTAACGCTGCGCCCGGCGGCAGTGCTGATCGCGGTAACCGACCGCCCCGGCCATCCCGACGGGCCCGGCGTGCTGATGATCCAGCGCCCGACGACAATGCGCGCGCATCCCGGCCAGGCCGCCTTTCCCGGCGGCAAGATCGACGCGGATGAAACCCCGATCGAAGCCGCACTGCGCGAGGCGCAGGAAGAACTGGGTATCGACCCGGCGCTCGTCCGCGTGGTCGGCGAAACCGACCGCTTCCGCACCGGCACCGGCTATGACGTCACCCCGGTCGTCGCCGTCGTGCCGGGCACGATCGCCATCACGCCCAATCCGGGCGAAGTCGCGCAATGGTTCGAGCCGCCGTTCGGCTATGTCCTCGATCCCGCCCATCAACAGCGCCGCACCGCAGAATTCAATGGCCTGCGCGGCAACTATGTCGAAATCCTGTGGCAGGGACACCGCATCTGGGGCGTGACGGGCGGCATCATCGCCAATCTGGCGCACCGCATCGCCTGGCATGGTGACGACCAGTGACAGACACTCTGCCCGCCGCCGCGTGGACGCAGCGCGAAGATCTGGCCGCGCTGGTCGCCGCGCTCGATCCCGCGCATGTGGGCAATTGCCGCTGGGTCGGCGGCGCGGTGCGCGACACGCTGCTTGGCCTTGCGGTCAAGGACATCGACATGGCCACCAGCCTCTTGCCCGATGAGGTCGTGGCGCGGCTGGACGCGGCGGGCATTCGTGCCCTGCCGACGGGTATCGCGCATGGCACGATTACCGCCGTGCTGCCCGGCGGCCCGGCCGAAGTGACCACGCTGCGCCGTGATGTCACGACCGACGGGCGCCATGCCACGGTCGCCTTTTCGTCCGATTGGCAAGAAGATGCCAGTCGGCGCGATTTCACGATCAACGCGCTCTATGCCGACCCGCGCACGCTGGCCCTGACGGATTTTTTCGGCGGACGCGCCGACCTTGCCGCGCGCCGGGTCCGCTTTATCGGCGATCCCGAAGCGCGCATCCGCGAGGATTATCTGCGCATCCTGCGCTATTTCCGATTTCAGGCGCGCTATGGCGCCATGCCTGCCGACGCGGCGGCAGAGCAGGCCTGCGCCGCGCTCGCTCCGGGGCTCAAAGGCCTGTCACGCGAACGCGTGGGGTGGGAACTGATGCGCCTGCTCGCGCATCCCGACCCCGCGCCGACGGTATCGCGCATGGCCGAGCTGGGCGTGCTGGCAATGGTCCTGCCCGAAGCCGACCCGGCCGCCCTGCCCGCGCTGATCACTGCCGAAACCCGCGAGCATGTGGCCGCCGATCCCTTGCGCCGCCTTGCCGCGCTGCTTCCCGCCGATCCATCGCTTGCCGAATCCGTTGCCGCGCGGCTGCGGCTGTCGGGCGCACAGAAAAAGCGCCTTGCCTGTGCCGTCGTGCGCGAAACCGGCGATCCGCGCGCGCTCGCCTATCGCCTCGGGCTGATCGAAGCGAGCGACCGCCTGTTGATCGCGGGCGAAAGCCTCGCCCCGCTGGCCGGGTGGACCCCGCCGCAATTTCCGCTGAAAGGCGGCGCGATCGTCGCACGCGGGGTCAGCGCGGGCCCCGCGGTCGCGCGCACTTTGCGCAAGGTCGAAGACCAGTGGATCGCCGAGGGCTTTCCCGACGATGCGCGGATCGCGCAATTGCTCGACACGGCGCTCAGTTTGCCCGGATAAGCTGCGGCACGACGGCCATGATCGTGTCGACCGGGACGGCAAAGCCGATGCCCGCCGACGCGCCCGAGGGGCTGTAGATCGCGGTGTTCATGCCGATCAGGCGTCCGCTGGAATCGAGCAGCGGACCGCCCGAATTGCCCGGATTGATCGCCGCGTCGGTCTGGATCAGGTGCTGCACCCCGACCCCGCCGGTGTCATTGTGCAACGTCCGGTCGAGCGCCGAAACGATCCCCGTGGTCAGCGTCCAGTCGAGCCCGAACGGATTGCCGATGGCAAACACCTTTTGCCCGACCTTGAGATCGCCGCTGGTGCCGATCGGAATCGGCGGCGGGCGGTGAAACGCCACGCCGATCTTGAGCACCGCAATATCATGTTCGGGACTGACGCCGACGAGCGCGGCGCGAAACTTGCGCCCGTCGGCAAGGCGAATGGTCGCCTCCGACGCGCCCTGAATGACATGATAATTGGTCAGGACATGCCCCGCATCGTCCCAGATGATCCCCGAACCCGTTCCGCGCGGGACCGAAAACACATTCTGCGACCAGACATCTTCGACCAGTTGCGAGGTGGAAATCGACACCACCGAGCCGCGCGCATTTTCGAACAGGCGGATCGTGGCCTTTTCATCCCCTGCCAGATCGCCGCGCGGAGTGACCGTGCGCGGGGTGCCTCGATCGGGTGACAGCCAGGCATCGATGCGCGGCAAGGCCTGCCACAGCACCATCAACGCGGCGATACACAGCGTGACCAGAAGTATTCGGCCGGGCCCGGAGGGGCGCCGGGGCGTCTTGAACGGCGGAGGCGAGAACGGGTCGGCCATTTCAGATCAGGCTTTCAGGCACCGTTCTGCGGGCCCTTCCAGCTTCGGCGGTCTTCGGCCGCGCGAAGCACTTCATAGGCCACTTGCAAGCGCTGGAATTCGCGCGCCGCATCGGCATCGCCGGGCCGCACATCGGGATGGACCAGCTTCGCCTTCGTCCGCCAGGCCTTGCGCACCGCTTCGAAATCGGCGTCGGGATCGAGCTCCAGCGCTTCGAGCGCGCGCAATTCGTCGCGGCTGCGGCTGCCGTCGCCCGAGCCGCCCCATTCGGCCCAGGATGACTGTTGCCAGCCCGCAGCCTCGTCGCGCTCGTTGCGTTCGCGCTGCGCCGCCTCTTCCTTGTCGAGCCCTTCGAAATAGTTCCAGCCGGAATTGTATTCGGCGGCGTGCGTCGTGCAGAAATACCAGCGATCGGGCGAATTGGGCGATTTGGGCGCGGGGCAATTGCCCGGCTCGTCACATCCGGAGCGGTCGCACATGCGCAAAGGCTTTGCCTCGCGCGAGCCACCATAGCCGCCCCAGCGCGGAAATCCCCAGTCGTTTGATCGTGTCGCACGCGTCATCGTTGGCCCAAAAAACAAACCGGCTCCAAAAAAGGTCAAGCCGTGCTCACACTAACACAAACCCGGGGCACTTGCATGCCCCGGGCTCGCAATTTGCGCGAGGCGCGATCGATCAGTTGATCGTGATCGTTACCGCGCGGCGATTCTTGGCCCAGCTTGCCTCGTCCGAGCCAAGCGCGACCGGGCGCTCCTTGCCATAGCTGACCGTGCTGATGCGGCCTGCATCGACGCCAAGACCGATCAGATAGTTCTTGGCTGCATTGGCGCGGCGTTCGCCAAGCGCCAGATTGTATTCGCGGGTGCCGCGCTCGTCGCAATGGCCTTCGATGGTCACCGCCCTGCCCGGATAGCGCGCCAGCCACTGCGCCTGACTGCGCAGAATGCCTTCGCTTTCAGGATCGATGGAATACTTGTCGTATTCAAAGTGCACCGTGTCGGAAATCACCGAGGCGAGGAAATCGGCCTGGCTGCCCGGCACCGGACCGGCGGGCTGGGGCGGCAACGGCGCAGCTTCGCGCGTCGACGTGCTGGCGGCCACCGGCTGCGGCGGCAGCTCCTTGGGCTTGTTGGCGCAACCGGCAAGGCCGACACCGGCGAGAAGCAGCGACAGCGTCGCAAGGCGGAAGGGGACGCGATGGGGAGACATGAGGGAAAGCTCCTTGGTCAGTCGGGGGAAAGGTGCATCGCCCGCAGGCAAAATTCAAACGGAAAGCGTCGGTTTTACGGCAACACCGGCCCCCACGCCGGGTCGGAGGCATCGACCGGGGTTTTCAGCCGCCGTTCGTTGCGCCCGGTCAGATCGACTTGCCAGATGCTGGTATGGCCGTTGCCCCGCTCGGTACGAAAAAACTGGATGATCCGGCCATTGGGCGACCAGGTCGGCGCCTCGTCCTGCCAACTGTCGGTCAGAAACCGCCTGTCGTGCCCTTCGGGGTCCATCACCGCGATGCGCAGATTGCCGCAAATGCAGGTAAAGGCGATCTGATCGCCGCGCGGGCTCCATTCAGGCGTCGCGGCACGACCGCCGAAAAAGCTGATGCGGTGCTGGCCCGAGCCGTCGGCGTTCATGACGTAGACCTGCTGGCTGCCGCCACGGTCGCTTTCAAACACGATCCGGCGGCCGTCGGGGGAATAGCTGCCGCCGATGTTGATGCCGGGCGTGTTGGTCAGCCGTTGCGATTCGCCGCCGGTGGCGGGCACGCGCCAGATGTCGGTATTGCCCGCGACCGCCATCGAATAGAGGATATATTTGCCGTCCGGCGACCAACGCGGGGCAAATGTCGGCCCCTTGGTCGCGGTCACCAGCCGTTGCTGCCCGCTGCCGATGTCATAGACATAGATGCGCGGGCGCCCGTCGAGATAGCTGAGATAGGCGATCTGGCGATAGTCAGGCGAATAACGCGGTGTCAGTGCAATCGCCTGGCCATTGGTGACGAAACGGTGGTTGGCGCCATCGGAATCCATGATCGCCAATTGCTTGCGACGATGCCCCTTGGGCCCGGTCTCGGCGATATAGGCGATCTTCGAATCGAAGAACGGGCTTTCCCCGGACAGGCGGGAATAGACCATGTCGGCGCATTTGTGCGCGGCGCGGCGCCATTCCTCCGGCTTGACCACATAGCCCTGGCGCACCAGTTCCTTGCCCAGCGCAACGTCATAGAGATAGCAGCCGACCGTCAACCGACCGTCAGCCCCGCCCTTGACGAAGCCCTGCACCAGCATTTCCGCCGAACGCGCGCGCCATCCGGCAAAGGCGGGCGCGGTCACTTCGCCATAGCCGATGCCGGGCAAGGCATCGGGGCCGGTCGGCTTGAACAGGCCGTTGTCCTTCAGATCGCTGAACACCACGCGCGCCAGATTGCGCCCCAGCGCCTCGGTATTGCCACCATCGGCGCCGGTCGGCACCGGCCGATCGGTGGGGAACGCGGGGATGGCGATGCCAAGATCGCGCCAGGCGCTGTCATCGGTGACGGAGCCCGTCAATCCGCCTGAATCGGGCGCCTGTGCCGCAGCACTCGATGCCGGAATGGCCTGCTGCTGCGCGATGGCCGCACCGCCGGACAAGGCAAGCAGCGCAAAAGCAACGGAATGGAGCGGCTTCAAAGTCGTCGGGCGCAGTTTCATCAGGTGGGGGATCCTATTGCGAAAGCTTGCGATCGAAACGGAAGGCGGCGACGCGATGCCACTGGCTATAGGCCTGGGGCGGCAAGGCGAAAGGCGCGGCCAGTTCGACTGCGCGGATGGCCAGTTCGGCATGACGCTGCGCCTGAGCGCGATTGGCGTCGGTGATTCCGGTCTGCGACACGACAATCGGCCTGCCGTCGAGCGAGCCATCAGGTTTGAGCGACCAGGCCAGCACGGTTACCAGTTTGTCGGTATCGACACCTTGCGGCGCGCTCCAGTGCGGCTTGATCTGGCGCGAAATCGTGCTGACCAGCGTGGCCGTCGAAACCGCGCCGACTTTGGCGCCGGGCGAAACTTTGTCGGTGCCGGGGCCGGCTACGCCCGGAATTCCCTTGAGGAAATCGTTGTCGATCCTGCTGCCGCCGGTCGGCTTGTCGGGATGCGGGTGCGCGTGGGCGTCGCCGCGCTTGGCCGCCGCCTCCGTTTTCGGCTTTGCCTCGGCTTTGGGCTTTGCCTCGGCTTTGGGTTTCGCTTCGACTTTGGGCTTTGCCTCAACCTTTGGCTCGACTTTGGGCTTGGGCTTGGGCTCAACTTTCGGTTTGGCCACGGGCTTGGGCTCGTGCTTCGGCTCCGGTTTCGGTTGGGGCTTCGGCTCCGGTTTCGGCTTGGGTTCCGGTTTCGGCTGGGGCTCCGGTCTCGGCTGGGGCTCCGGTCTCGGCTGGGCCTTTGGCTCCGGCTTCGGCTTGGGCTCAGGCTTGGGTTCGGGCTTCGGCTCAGGCCTTGGCGCAGCGACCGGCTGCGGCTGGTCGGCCTGATCGGGTTCGCCCAGCGTCGGCGCCTTGTCGGGTGCGGGGTTCGCGTCGGGCTTGGGCGATACCGACTGGTCGGCAATCGTATCGGCAAACGACACCGTCATCCGCTGCGGCGGCGGCTGAACCTGGCGGCCCAGCGGCGACAGCGTCAGCCCCGCGATCAGCGCGGCATGCGCCAGCACCGCCACGCCAAGGCCAAACGCCTCTTCCCGGGTCAATCCAAAGGTTCGCGAATCGCGCATCACGGATGCCCCTATGGCGCTTCAACTGAACCGTTGGTGACCAGCGAGATCGATTTGAACCCGGCTGCGTTAAGCTCACCCATCACCGCGATGACCCGCCCATAATCCAGATGCCGGTCGGCGCGCAGCGTGACCAGCGGCAGCTTGCCCCCCGCATCGCGCACCACCGCCGACAGCCGGTCGCCCAGTTCGCCCGGCGCCAGCTCTTGTTGATCGAGAAACAGGCGCCCGTTGCCGTCCATGCTGATGGTGATCGCGTGCGGCTCTTCCTTCAGCGCCTCGGCCTTGCTGTCGGGCAGGTCGATCGGCACACCGGCGGTCAGCATCGGCGCGGTGACCATGAAAATGATCAGCAGGACGAGCATGACGTCGACCAGCGGCGTCACATTCATGTCCGACATCGGCCCCGCGCGTCCGCGACCGCGCCGCCTGCGCCCGCCGCGCCCGGAGGCAAGGTTCATCGCCATTGCCTACTGCTCCAGTTCGCGGCTGAGCGTGCCGTGGAACCGGTCGGCAAAGCGGAACAGCCCGGCTTCGAACGCGTTTACCCGGTGCGAAAAGCGGTTGTAGGCAACGACCGCCGGGATCGCCGCAAACAGGCCGATCGCAGTGGCAAACAGCGCCTCGGAAATCCCCGGCGCGACGACCGCGAGCGACGAATTCTGCATCGCGCCAATGCGGAAAAAGCTGTCCATCACCCCCCAGACCGTGCCGAACAGCCCGACGAACGGCGCCACCGTGCCGACCGTGGCGAGGAAATTGAGCCTTGCAGCCAGCCGGTCGCTTTCCTCGGTCACCGCGCCGTCCATCGCCGAGGCGAGCCGCTGGCGCGTACCTTCGCGATCGATCGTCTTGCCCGCAGTCGACCGGCGCCATTCGCCAAGCGCCGCGCTGACCACGCGCGCGGTCGGGATGTCCTTGTCGGCTTGTTCCTTTTGAAACGCGTCGATGTCGCGCGCGCTCCAGAACCCGGCTTCATACTTGCGGCAACGCCTGGCGATCAGCGCAAGCCGCACGATAAACCCGATGATGATCATCCACACCCAGACCGAAGCGAGCAGCAGCCCGCCGATCACCGATTCGACAACGATGTCGGCGTGCAGGAACAGTTCGACCGGATTGAGCCGGGTCGGCGCGCCGATCGCACCGGCGGCTAGCACTTGGAGCATCATGCGCTGACTTTCATCCTTCTCATCAAAGCGTTTCATCCCCCGGCGCGATCAACGCGCGGAACGCCGCCACCCATTCGGGCGGCTGACGTCGGGGGCGTCCATTGGGCGCGACGAAGGCAACCCGCACCGAAGCCGCGCAGAGCCGGACATCGCCGCCCCAGGCTTCCTGATCCAGCCGGCATGTCGCGGGCGAAACCTCGACCACGCGGCTGACGATCAACACCGCATCGTCAAGCCGGGCCGGACGATGATAGCGCAAGCCCATGTCGGTGACGGCATAGGCGCCCTGCCCCGCATCGTGCGCGGCGCGCTGATCGATCCCCGCCAGCCGCAGCATGTCGGACCGCGCGCGTTCGAACCAGCGCAAGTAATTGGCGTGATAGACCACCCCGGACAGATCGGTGTCCTCGAAATAGACCCTGACGGCAAAGAGATGCCGCGTGCCGTCGAAACGACCTGAGGGCGGGAGGGGGGCCTGCATCACGCCTTAGTAACCGCGCGAGAGCGGCAAGGGCAAGGCCGCCTTAACCAAAGTAACGGATTTTCGCGAAAGATCAGCGCACCAGCATCGGCCCGAGCAGCCGCCCGGCGAAGATATGGACATGCAGATGCGGCACTTCCTGATGGGCGTCGGAGCCGGTGTTGGCGAGCAGGCGATAGCCCGGCGCAACGAGCCCCGCTTCGCGCGCGACATGGCCGACGGCGCGGACGAATCCCGCGATTTCCGCCTCGCTCGC
This sequence comes from Novosphingobium sp. Fuku2-ISO-50, assembly GCF_001519055.1. Taxonomy (GTDB): domain Bacteria; phylum Pseudomonadota; class Alphaproteobacteria; order Sphingomonadales; family Sphingomonadaceae; genus Novosphingobium. The sequence continues at coordinate 200,192 of NZ_KQ954288.1, forward strand.
TTTGGCCGAGAAATCGTCCCAGCTCACATAGGCACCTTTGGGAATCACCAGGATATGCGTCGGCGCCTGCGGATTGATGTCGTGAAAGGCGAATGCCCAGTCATCTTCGTAGACTTTGCGCGCCGGGATTTCCCCGCGCAGGATTTTCGCGAAAATGTTCTGATCGTCATAGGGCTGCGTGGCATCGACGGCCATGATCAGTCTCTCCTGCTGGCTTTTTCGACAATCCCCGAGGTTCCCTCGCGCCGGGCCAGTTCGGCCAGCACGGCGTCGAACGCGACGCCGCGTGCGCCCAGCAGGACCATGAGGTGAAAGACAAGGTCGGCCGCTTCGCCGGTCAGTTCGACAGCATCGCCCGTCAGCGCGGCGATCACCACTTCGGTCGCTTCCTCGCCGACTTTCTGCGCGATCTTGCCCGTGCCTTTGGCATGGAGCCGCGCGACATAGCTGGACGCAGGGTCGCCGCCGAGCCGGCCGGCGATCACCGTTTCAAGACGGGCGAGAATTTCGGCATGATCCATCGGCCAAGGGCCATGAAGGGGAGGCCTTGCGCCGTCAAGCGCGAAACAAATCAGTCGCGCCGTTTGGCAACTTGCCGCCCGATCACCAGCCCGGCAACGCCAAGCGCGAGCAAGGCCAGTGCCGCAGGCTCGTCGACCGGGGTGCCCCCGCCCGCGACGGGATTGGCCCATAGCGGCGATCCCGCCAGCGCGAACAACGTCATGAGTATAAGGGTGAAGCGATAAGGCATTGCCGCGCCCTAGGCCCCGCCGCTCGATTCGACAAGGAAAGCCGCGAAGGATCAAGGGACCGTCCCGAAAGGACACGGTTGCCCGCCAAAGCGTTAGCCCCGCGCAGGCAGCCCTGCCGCACGCAGCGCCGCATGGGCCTGGGCGATCGAATAGGTGCCGAAATGAAAGATCGAGGCGGCGAGAACCGCGCTGGCATGGCCTTCGACGACGCCCGCGACAAGATGATCGAGCGTGCCCACCCCGCCGCTCGCGATGACCGGCACCGATACGGCATCGGCGATCGCGCGGGTCAATTCGAGGTCATAGCCGCGCTGTGTGCCATCGCCGTCCATCGACGTGACCAGCAATTCGCCCGCGCCGAGTTCGGCCAGCCGCACTGCATGGGCCAGCGCGTCGATCCCCGTCGGCTTTCGCCCGCCGTGCGTAAAGATTTCCCATTTGCCCGGCCCGGTACGCCGCGCATCGACCGATCCGACCACGCATTGCGCGCCAAACTTTTCGGCAATGTCGCGCACCATTTCGGGCCGCGCGACTGCGGCGGAATTGACCGCGACCTTGTCCGCGCCTGCCAGCAGCAGCGCGCGCGCATCGGCCACTTCGCGCACCCCGCCGCCCACGGTCAGCGGCATGAAGCACACCTCGGCCGTGCGCGCGACGACATCGAGCAGCGTGCCGCGCCCTTCATGCGTTGCCGAAATGTCGAGAAAGCACAATTCGTCGGCCCCGGCGCGATCATAAGCGCGGGCCTGTTCGACCGGATCGCCCGCATCGCGCAAATCGACGAAATTGACCCCTTTGACAACGCGCCCTTCGGCAACATCGAGACAGGGGATGACCCGGATGCGAACGGTCATGGCGCTATCGTCCTTGCTCAGGCCGCTTCGGCGATGGCGATTGCCGCCGCCAGATCGAGCCGCCCGTCATAAAGCGCGCGCCCGGTGATCACGCCTTCGATGCCGTCGGCTTCGTGAATCTTGAGCAGGCGGATGTCATCGAGCCCCTTGACCCCGCCGCTGGCGATCACCGGGATGCGCGTCGCGCGCGCCAGATCGACAGTCGCCTCGATGTTGCAGCCCTTGAGCAGCCCGTCGCGGCCGACATCGGTAAACAGGATCGCGGCAACGCCTGCGTCCTCGAAGCGGCGCGCCATGTCGGCGATCGAGACGTCGGAAACTTCGGCCCAGCCGTGCGTTGCGACCATGCCGCCGCGCGCGTCGACGGCGACGACGATCCCGCCGGGATAGGCCTTGGCCATGTCCTTCACGAATTGCGGATCGTTGAGCGCGGCGGTGCCGATCACCACGCGCGACACGCCAAGATCGAACCAGCCATCGACCGCGATCGGATTGCGGATGCCGCCGCCCAATTGGACATGGCCGGGAAACGCCTCGAGAATGCCCTCGACAGCGGCGCGATTGCGCGCTTCGCCGGCAAAGGCGCCGTCAAGATCGACCACATGCAGATAAGGGCTGCCGGCTTCGGCAAACAGCCGCGCCTGATGCGCGGGATCGTCGCCATAGACGGTGGCGCGGGCCATGTCGCCTTCGGCCAGGCGGACGACTTCGCCCCCTTTGAGATCGATGGCGGGAAAGACGATCATCGGACGGGCTTTCTGTTCAAGGTTTCCAGGCGAGGAAATTGGCCAACAGCGAGAGGCCGTAATCCTGGCTCTTTTCGGGGTGAAACTGCACGCCGAGCACGGTGTCGCGCGCCACCGCCGCGACGAGGCCGCCGCCATGATCGGTCATCGCCGCGACATCATCGCCCGAATCGGGCACGAAATGATAGGAATGCAGGAAATAGGCCTCACCCGGCTCGACCAGCGCCGATGCGCTGCTGGGATGGGGGCGCGGTGCGACATCGTTCCAGCCCATGTGCGGCACCTTGATCGACGGATCGGCCGGCACGATCGGACGCACTTCGCCGCCGATCCAGTCGAGCCCCGGCGTCACGCCGAATTCAATCCCGCGCGTCGCCAGCAATTGCATGCCGACACAGATGCCCAGGAACGGCGCGGCGCCCACCTGCACCCGCTCGGTCATCGCCTCGACCAGCCCGGGCACGGCGCGCAAGGCCTCGATGCAGGCGCGAAACGCACCGACGCCGGGCAGGACGATCCGGTCGGCGGCACGCACCACGTCGGGATCGGCGGTAACCACCACGCCTTCGCCGCCCGCCGCGCGCAAGGCATTGGCGACCGAGCGCAGATTGCCCGCGCCATAATCGATCAGGGCCGTGACTTCAGCCACCGAGCTGGCCTTTCGTGGAAGGAATCGCATCGCCCTTGCGCGGATCGATCGCCACGGCGGCGCGCATCGCGCGGGCAAAGCCCTTGTAGATGCCTTCGATCACGTGATGGTTGTTGGTTCCGTAAAGGCTCGCGATGTGCAGCGTGATTCCGGCGCCCTGGGCGAGCGACTGAAACCAGTGTTCGAACAGCTCGGTATCCATTTCGCCCAGCCGCGGCTGGGTAAATGTGGCATGCCACACCAGAATCGGGCGGCCCGAAATGTCGAGCGCGACGCGGGCCAGCGCTTCGTCCATCGGGGCATGCGCTTCGCCATAGCGGGCGATGCCCTTCTTGTCGCCGAGCGCCTGATGAATCGCCTGACCGAGCGCGATCGCGCTGTCTTCGGTGGTGTGGTGCTGATCGACGTTGAGGTCACCTTTGACCCGCAAAGTCACGTCGATCAGCGAATGACGGCTGAACTGTTCGATCATGTGATCGAGAAAGCCGATCCCGGTCGACACGTCATAGCGACCGGTGCCGTCAAGATTGACCGTGACGGCAATATCGGTCTCGGCGGTAGTGCGGGCGATGGTGGCTGTACGCATGGACACATGCCTATAGGCCGCGAGCCCGGCAAATCAATCGGCTCGTCGAAGCTGTCCCGTCTCTTGATTGCTTGATCGGCGCTTGATTGCTTAATCGGTGCTTGACCCATGCGCCCGGCGGCGTCATTCGATGCGTCATGACCGAAGCGCCCGACAGCCTGATCCCCTATGACGAGATCGTGCAGGAAGCCCTGCGCGCCGTGGTCGGCCGCGTGCTCGGCCAGGTCGAGGCGGGCGGCGGCACGCTGCCCGGTTCGCACCATTTCTATATCACCTTCAAGACCAGCGCCCCCGGCGTGTCGATTCCGACTCGCTTGAAGGAACGCTTTCCCGACGAAATGACGATCGTCCTGCAGAACAAGTTCTGGGATCTGAAAGTCACGGACGAGGGTTTCAGCGTCGGACTGACCTTCAATCAGGTTCCGGCCATGCTGATCATCCCGTTCAGCGCGATTACCGCCTTTGTCGATCCCGCCGTCGATTTCGGCCTGCAATTCCAGGCCGCACACGATCTCGACGAGGAAATTCACGAAGACGCGGAAAACGACAGCCCCGATACCCCGTCTGCGGGCCCCGACGACGGATCGAATGTCGTGACGATCGATTTCGGGCGCAAGAAATAACGCACGCCGGGGCGGACGCGAAAGGCGGCCATGGCTCTTTTCGGAAAGAAACGCAGCACAGCCGACGGTGACACGATCGGTGACGGCAGCGCGAAGCCTCAGCAGGCTTCGGCGGCGCCGGTGATCGCGTTGATCGTCGCCGATGTCGCCTTGCGCGCCGGGGAAACGGCGCTGAGGCAAGGGATCGAGCGCGGCCTTCTGGAAGGGAAAGCGATGCCGGGCCGGGTGATTCGCGGCCGCACGTTCAAGGAAACGGTGATCGGTACCGCACTGGCGGAAGTAGCGCGCCGCTCGGTCCCCGGCGCGATCCTCGTCGGCGGCGGACTGATTGCCAAAGTGCTCAGCGATCGGCGCAAGGGCAAAGCCGACGCCAAAGCAGCCAGGGCCGACGATCAGACCTGAACCCGCACGATCCCCAGCACCACGACGTGCGGATCGTCGGCCCAGCGCAAGCCGGGCACGGCATGGGTCTTGTCCCAGCGTTTCGCAAAGCCCCGAATCGGCGCCCACGGGCCAAACCCTTCGGCGCGGGCATCGGCGCGGGTGATTGCCTGCAGCGATTCGGCGCGAGTCCATTCGACGCACAATACCAGTCGGCACGCCCAGGCGGGACAATGCACCGCCGCCAGCCATTTTTCCGCCGCATCGGCCACCGGCGCCCCGCGCCACATCGTGCCCGCGCGATCGCGGCGCCAGCGATCGGCAAAGGCGACGTGCGTGGCGCGGCGGCGATCGGTCGCCATTTCCGCCCCATCGACAAAACGTCCGGGCACGACCGCCTCTGCCATCGCGATCAGGGCCCCCGGCGCCAGCGCAGCAAGCGGGGATGCCAGCGGCACCCGCACCTGCCGTTGGGCGCCGGAAAGCAAGGCGCGCGCCATCGCCGGATCGGCCAACAGACGCGCCCGCGCGCGCTCAGCCACGGCGCGCGATCCGGCGTCTGCGAAAAACCGCGCTTGACCGCCCCCCCACGGGTTTGCCACTTGCGCGCATGACCGACACTGCTTCTCCCTTTCCGGCCGACCCGTCCCATTCCGACAGGGATACCCTGCATCGGCGCGGCCTGATGTTCATCCTGTCGTCGCCATCGGGCGCGGGCAAGACCACCATTGCGCGCAAACTGCTCGAAGCGGAACCCGAACTCGGCCTCTCGGTCTCGGCCACGACCCGACCGATCCGCCCCGGCGAAGTCGACGGGCGCGATTATCACTTCATCGATCAGGCGCAATTCGACCAGATGGTCGAAGCGGGCGAATTCTATGAATGGGCGCGCGTTTTCGGCAATTGCTATGGTACGCCCAAAGGGCAGATCCGTACCGGGCTCAAGGCGGGCCGCGATTTCCTGTTCGACATCGACTGGCAGGGCACACAGCAATTGCACCAAAAGGCCGAGGCCGATGTCGTGCGCGTGTTCATCCTGCCCCCCAGTCTCGACGAATTGCGCCGTCGGCTCGAAGGGCGCGGCACCGACAGCGAAGACGTCATTACCGCGCGCATGGCGCGTGCCCAGGCGGAAATCAGCCACTGGGACACCTATGACTATGTCGTGGTCAACGACGATGTCGAAATCTGCTTTGACAAAGTGCGCCATATCCTCGCCGCCGAACGCATGCGGCGCAAGCGTCAGACCGGGCTGATTGATTTTGTAAGGGAATTGACGCGCGGCTGACCCGCCCACAAACAGCGCATCTCTTTCCTCGCGCACGCAGGATACTCCCTTTTCCGTCATGCGATTGCTTCATCGCCCGATTCTTGCCGCCCTGCTGCTGACGTTGATCGCGGTGCTGGCCTATGGCTGGCACGAGGCGCGGTCAGACCCGATCGTGCGCCGCGCGCAAATCACGCTGGTCGGCGGCGACCCAAAGGCGCGTCCTTTGCGCATCGCATTGGTGTCGGACATCCACGTCAGCAATCTTGCCATGCCGATCAGCCGGCTTGACCGCATTGTCGATCAGATCAACGCAGAACACCCCGACGCGGTGCTGATCGCGGGCGATTTCGTCAACGGCACAGGCGCCGACAGTTGGGACTTTCATCCGCGCGACATCATCGCACCGCTCTCGCGCCTGCGCGCGCCGCTTGGCGTGATCGCCGTGCTCGGCAATCATGATACCGACACGTCACGCCCCGAAGTCGAAGCGGCGCTGCGCGCTGCGGGCATCACCCTGCTGAGCGACCAGGTGGCACGCATCGGTCCCATCGCACTGATCGGTATGGACATGCTATCGGTCCGTAAATACCGGATCGCCCCGGTTCTGGCACGCGCGCGGGAAATGGGCGGTTTTCCGGTCCTTATGACGCATGCCCCGCCATTTTCCTGGCAAGTGTCGCAAGAAATTCCGCTGATCCTTGCCGGTCATTCGCATTGCGGCCAGATCGTCTTTCCAGGCTGGGACAATTCCTTCGACGTGCTGGCCTGGAGATTGCGCTTCCCGCCGCACCTGCGTTGCGGAATCGCGCATGTCGAGCGCCAGACGGTGATCGTGACCGGAGGCGTCGGGGCGGCGACGATACCGCCGATCCGACTTGGCGCTCCGCCCGATTTCTGGATGTTGACGCTGACCGGGGCGCCCCTTCCCCCGATCAGCGCCCCGATCAATGCCCCGAAGGGTCGGCAAATTCATCCGGGATCCAGCCGTTGACGATACCGCCGTCAATCGGCAGCGGCGTCCCCACGACATAGTCCCCTGCCCGGCTGGCGAGATAGATCGCGCCGCCTGCCATGTCCTCGATCGTGCCGACACGACGCGAGGGAATGCCCGCCGCCGACTTTTCCGGGGCAAGCTTGGCCGCCTTGTTCATCTCCGACGGAAACGCGCCGGGGCAGATGCAGCTGGCCACGATATTGTCGCGAATCAGCCGCGCCGCCATGCGCTTGGTCAGGTGAATCACCGCCGCCTTTGACGCCTGATAGGAATAGGTTTCCCACGGATTGATGCGCAGCCCGTCGATCGAGGCGATGTTGATCACTTTGGCGGGATGATCGACAGCGCCCGCCTTGAGCAGGGGAAGCAGCTTCTGCGTCAGGAAAAACGGCGTCTTGACATTGAGCGCCATCACTTTGTCCCACCCGGCTTCGGGAAAGACCTCGAAATCCGCGCCCCAGGCCACCCCGGCGTTGTTGACCAGAATGTCGAGGCGGCTTTCGCGCCCGGCGAGATCCTCGGCCAGCGCCTCGATCCCGGCAATCGTGGAAATATCGCCGGGCAGCGGCACGCAGCGTTCGCCCAGCCGCGCGGCCGTGTCGGCAACGACTTCGGCTTTGCGCGCGGTGATATAGACCCGCGCGGCGCCTGCGGCGAGGAAGCCCTCGGCAATCATCGCGCCGATCCCGCGCGACCCGCCGGTAACCACCGCGACGCGGCCTTCAAGGCTGAAAAGCTTGGAAAAATCCATCATCTGATCCTTCAATATCCGGACAGCGTCGCGACGCGGTCGGCATGATAGGCGGCATCGCCGAGGAATTCGGCGAGCGCGCGGTCGCGCTTCATGTAAAGCCCGATGTCGAATTCGTCGGTCATGCCGACCCCGCCATGCATCTGCACGCCTTCGCGCACAGCCAGATTGGCGGCAAGGCTGGCCTTGGCCTTGGCCACCGAGACCATCACATCGGCTTTGGCCGAGCCCGCATCGAGCAATTGCTGCGCCTTGATCACCGCCGCATCGGCGATTTCAAGCTCGCTGTAGAGATGCGCGGCGCGGTGCTGCAAGGCCTGGAATTCCCCGATCAGCTTGCCGAACTGCTTGCGCGTTTTCAGATAGTCCGTGGTCAAGGCAAAGGCCCCGCTGCCCACCCCGGTCAATTCGGCCGCCGTGCCGATCCGTCCGGCGGCGAGCACTTTTTCAAGCAACGCGCGCCCGCCGCCGACATCGCCGATCACCGCGCCGCCATCGACTTCCACGCCATCGAACGTGACATGGCTGGCCATCGCGCTGTCGACCAGGCGCACGGCATTGTGGCCAATGCCCGCCGCATCCCGGGGCACTGCAAACAGCGTGATCCCGTCGGCATCGCTGTCGGCGCCCGACGTGCGCGCGGCAACGATCAGGGCATCGGCGGTCGCGCCATGGACGACAAAGTCCTTGCGGCCCGTCAGGCGAAAGCCATTCCCGGCGCGCTCCGCCTTGAGGGCGATGCGCTCGGGGCGATGCTTGGCGCCTTCGTCCAGCGCCAGCGCCAGAACGGTTTCGCCCGCGATGATCCCGGGCAGATAGCGGCCCTTCACATCGTCCGACGCCGCGCCGAGCGCCGTCGCGCCGATCACGGCAGTCGACAGAAACGGCGAAGGCGTCAGATTGCGGCCGATCTCGCGCAGGACGATCCCCGCTTCGACATGGCCGAGGCCGAGCCCGCCATCGGCTTCCGCGATGCAGATCCCGGTCAGCCCCAATTCGGCAAACTGCTTCCACAGCGCCGGGTCATAGCCCGCCGGATCGGCGGCATCGCGCAGGCGCCGCAACTGGGTCTTGATTGCACCTTCGTCACCGATGAAGCCGGTAACGGTTTCGGCCAGCATGGCCTGATCTTCGGTATGGTAGAGCGGCATAAGTCTCTCCGCTGAATAGGGTTTGTTTCAAGAAGGCCCGCGAAAGTTACCCGCCCGGAAGGTCGAGGATGCGCTTGGCGATGACGTTGAGCATCACTTCGCTGGTGCCGCCCTCGATCGAATTGGCCTTGGTGCGCAGCCAGTTGCGCGGTGCCGCGCCGCCCCGGGTTTCCGCGCTGTCCCATTCGAGCGCGGTCGAGCCGCCCGCCGCCATGAGCAGTTCATGGCGCCGCTTGTTGAGCTCGGTCCCGACATATTTCATCATGTTGGGCTGCGCCGGGTGAGCCTTGCCGACTTTGACCTCGTCGAGGAATTTCTCGCCCATCGCGGCATATGCCAGCGCGTCGACATCAAACAGCGCCAATTCGGCGCGCAGCACCGGATTGTCGATCCCGCCGTGGCGATGGACCACCGCGCCGATCGCATTGAGCCGGTCGCCCCCGCCTGCGCCCGAGATCATCTCGCGCTCGTGGCCCAGCAAGTATTTGGCGACATCCCAGCCGCGGTTGAGCGCGCCCACGATCTGGCTCTTGGGCACGACGACATTGTCGAAGAATGTTTCGCAAAACGGCGAGGCGCCGCTGATCAGCTTGATCGGTTTGGTCGTCACGCCCGGCGTGGTCATGTCGAACAGGAGAAAGCTGATCCCCTGATACTTGTTCGCCTTGTCGGTGCGCACGAGGCAGAAAATCCAGTCGGCCTTGTCGGCATAGCTGGTCCAGATCTTCTGGCCGTTGACCACCCAATGATCGCCCCGATCCTCGCCAAAAGTCTGCAAGGATACGAGGTCAGAGCCCGAGCCCGGCTCGGAATAGCCCTGGCACCAGCGGATTTCGCCGCGCGCGATCTGGGTGAGATAGTGGACTTTCTGCTCTTCGGTGCCGAATTTGAGCAGCGCCGGGCCGAGCATCCAGATGCCAAAGCTCGACAGCGGCAGCCGCGCGCCGATGCGGGCGAGCTCTTCGCGCCAGATCTTGGCTTGCGCCGGGCTCATCCCCGCGCCGCCATAGGCGCAGGGCCAGTCGGGCACGGTATAGCCCTTGGCCACACAGCGTTCGAGCCAGACCTTCTGCGCCTCGTTCTTGAACACGACATGGCGACCGCCCCAGCAGATGTCATCTTCATCCTGCACGGGCGCGCGCATTTCGGGCGGGCAATTGGTATCCAGCCAGGCGCGGATTTCCGCGCGGAAAGCTTCCAGTTCGGACATTATGGGCTCCTCTCTTAAGCGAGAGGTTAAGGCGACTCGCAAAGGGCTTCAAGCCCGGATTTTGGCCCGAATTTCGGGAAAATCCGGGGATCTACGCTTGCCGTAGCGTCAACGCCGTGACCGTTGACGCAATGAAAAATGCGCCGCAGTCTGGCGCAAACAAGACACCATGCGGGACAGGACAAGCACAATCATGAGCAGCACCGAAAATTCAGCCGGGGCCCGATTCACCGGGAAAACCATTGTCGTCACCGGCGCCGCGTCGGGAATCGGGCGCGCCACCGCGCTCGCTTTCGCGGGCGAAGGCGGGATCGTCTATGCCGCCGACATCGATGCCGCCGGGCTTGCCGCCACCGCCGCCGCGTCGAACGGCGAAATCCGCACCGTTGTGACCGATGTCACGCAGACTGAAGACATCCGCGCGCTGATGGATCGCGCGGCGGCCGAAACCGGCGGGATCGACGTCGTGTTCAACAATGCCGGCGCGGGCGGCGACCGCGCGCCGATCGACGAAATCGAACCCGCCGGCTGGGACCGCACGATGGACCTGCTGCTGCGTTCGGTCGCATTCGGCATCCGCTATGCCGTGCCGCACATGAAGGGGCGCGCGTCGACCCGTAACGGCGGGGCGGCGATCATCAACACATCGAGCGTCGCGGCTGTCGGCCCCGGCTATTCGCCGACAGCCTATGCCGTCGCCAAGGCGGGCGTGCTGCATCTGAGCAAAGTCGCGGCGGCAGACCTTGCCAAACACGGCATCCGCGTCGCGGCGGTCCAGCCGGGCTTCATCAACACCAATATCTTTACCCGCGCGCTCGACCTGACCGGCGATGCCGAGACTTCGGCCAAAGCGGCCATCGCCGCCATGTCGCAGCAAGCGCAGCCGGTCGCACGCGGCGGACAGGCAAGCGACATCGCCGAGGCCGTGCTGTTTCTCGCGAGCGAAGCGGCCGGATTTGTCACCGGCACGTCGCTGATCGTCGATGGCGGCATGACGATCGGCCCGCGCCACAGCTGGGACCCCAACAGTCCGGGAATTTTCGAAGCGCTGGAACAATTTGTGCAGCCGCCGGCAGCCTGAAATCGCGGCCACAGCGACGATGTCGGGCATGGCGGCCCGCTCGACAGCGCTTGATTTGTTTCCGGGCATCGCGCAAAGAATTTAACCGATAGATTAAAAACGCATGGATTCGGCGCCGGAGCATCGGCGCATGGCGACGCCCGGACAGGCCGGGCGCAATGGAGAGGCAACATGGATTTCGATCCGACCGAACGGCAGGTATACTGGCGCGACCGCGTGCGCGATTTCATCGAAAACCGGGTGCGCCCGCGTCAGGGCGACTACAAGGCGGAACAGCTGACCGGCGATCGCTGGAAAGTGCTTCAGGTAATCGAAGAGGAAAAGGCCCTCGCCAAGGCGGCAGGGATCTGGAACCTGTTCATGCCGCCGCGCAATTCCGGCCATCACCATGTCGATGACAGCTTCGAATTCGAAGGCCCCGGCCTGACCAATCTCGAATATGCGCTATGCGCCGAGGAAATGGGCCGGATCGCCTGGTCGAGCGAAGTGTTCAACTGCGCCGCGCCCGATACCGGCAACATGGAAGTGCTGTATCGCTACGGCACCCGTGCGCAAAAGGACGAATGGCTCGAACCCTTGATGAATGGGCGCATCCGCTCTGCCTTTCTGATGACCGAGCCGCAAGTCGCATCGTCCGACGCAACCAATATCGAAACCTCGATCCGGCGCGAAGGCGATCACTATGTGATCAACGGGCGCAAATGGTGGTCTTCGGGCCTCGGCGATCCGCGCTGCAAGATCCTGATCGTCATGGGCAAGACCGATTTCGAAGCCAAGCGCCACGCGCAGCAGTCGATGGTGCTGGTCCCCGCGGACGCTCCGGGAGTCGAAATCATCCGCCATTTGCCGGTATTCGGCTATGACGACGCACCGCATGGCCACATGGAAGTGCGGCTCAACAATGTCCGCGTGCCGGTGGAAAACATCCTGCTCGGCGAAGGGCGCGGGTTCGAGATCGCGCAAGGCCGCCTCGGGCCGGGCCGCATCCATCACTGCATGCGCTCGATCGGCGCAGCCGAAGAAGCGCTGGCCAAGATGGTACGCCGTCTGCAAAGCCGCGTCGCGTTCGGCAAGGCAATTTCCGAACAATCGGTCTGGGAACAGCGCGTCGCAGCGGCGCGTATCGACATCGACATGACCCGCCTGCTCTGCCTCAAGGCGGCGGACATGATGGACAAAGTCGGCAACAAGGCGGCTGCGCTCGAAATCGCGATGATCAAGGTGCAGGCGCCGAACATGGCGCTGCGCGTGATCGACGATGCGATCCAGGCGCACGGCGGCGCCGGTGTGTCCGAAGATTTCGGTCTTGCCCAGTCCTATGCGGGCCAGCGCACGCTGCGCCTCGCGGATGGTCCCGACGAAGTGCACAACCGCGCCATCGCCCGCATCGAATTTGCGCGTCACAGCGACAAACCGGGCGACAAGACCGAATTCAGCTCGGGCGACCTGGGCGTCGCGCGCTGATCCTGTCGATGCCCCGGCCATGAAGGTCGGGGCATCCCCATACCTGCCGCAATCGCGTTCCTGCCGAAAATAGGGGAATCCTGCCATGAGAGCCGCCGTTCTGGAACAAGCCGGCAAGCCGCTGGTGATCGAACGCCTGGGCATTTCAAAGCCCGGCCCGCACGAAGTCCTGATCCGCACGGCGGCTTGCGGCCTGTGCCATTCGGATCTCCATTTCATCGAAGGGACCTATCCCCACGCCATGCCTTGCGTTGCAGGGCACGAAGCGGCGGGTATTGTCGAAGAAGTCGGCAGCGAAGTGCGCACGGTGAAAAAGGGCGACCACGTCGTCACCTGCCTTTCGGCATTTTGCGGTCATTGCGAATTTTGCGTGACCGGGCGCATGGCCTTGTGCCTGGGCGCAGAGACCCGCCGCGCCCCCGGCGAGCCGCCGCGCCTGACGCGCAAAAGCGATGGCGCCATGGTCAACCAGATGCTCAATCTTTCGGCCTTTGCCGAAATGATGCTGATTCACGAACATGCCTGCGTCGCGATCCATCGCGACATGCCGCTCGACCGCGCGGCGGTGATCGGTTGCGCAGTGACGACCGGCGCGGGCACGGTGTTCAACGCCTGCAAAGTGACGCCGGGTGAAACGGTCGCCGTCGTCGGCTGCGGCGGCGTCGGGCTTGCCACGATCAACGCGGCGAAAATTGCCGGCGCAGGGCGGATCATCGCCGCCGACCCGATCCCTGAAAAGCGCGATCTGGCGATCCGGCTGGGCGCGACCGACACGATCGACGCCGCCGCGCCCGATGCGGCCAAACAGATCGTCGAGCTGACCAAAGGCGGGGTCGATCATGCGATCGAGGCCGTCGGTCGCCCGCAATCGGCCAGCCTTGCCGTGGCCAGCCTGCGGCGTGGCGGAACGGCGACAATCCTGGGCATGCTGCCGCTGGCCGAACGCGTCAGCCTGAGCGCGATGGATCTGCTGTCGGGCAAGAAGCTTCAGGGCGCGATCATGGGGATGAACCGGTTTCCGGTCGATCTGCCGCGTCTGGTCGATTTCTACATGCGCGGATTGCTCGATCTCGACACGATCATCGCCGAACGCATCCCGCTCGAAGCCATCAATGCCGGCTTTGACAAGATGAAAGCGGGCCATTCCGCGCGTTCCGTCATCGTCTTCGATCAATGACCAGCAATCCCCGGAGAATACCATGACCACACCCCCCGCGATGGACGCGCAGACCGCGTTTACCGGGACCGTCGTGCCCGAAGGCGACGACCGGCTCGACGAAGCGCGGCTGACGCAATGGTTCGAGGCCCATGTCGCGGGGTTCACCGGCCCGCTGTCGGTATCGAAATTCAAGGGCGGCCAATCGAACCCGACCTATCGCATCGATGCGCCTTCGGGCCCTTATGTCCTGCGCCGCAAGCCGTTTGGCAAGCTGCTCCCTTCGGCCCACGCGGTCGATCGCGAATACAAGGTGCAGGCCGCGCTGTTTGAAACCGGCTTTCCGGTCGCGCGGCAATATGGGCTGTGTACCGATGATGCGGTGATCGGATCGTGGTTCTATGTCATGGGCTGCGTCGATGGGCATACGATCTGGGACGGGGCAATGCCCGACGCGACGCCTGCCGAGCGCCGCGCGCATTATGACGCGATGGTCGATACGTTGGCCGCGCTTCATACGATCGATGTCGATGCCGTGGGGCTGTCCGATTTCGGCAAGCCGGGCAACTATTTCGGGCGCCAGGTCGATCGCTGGACCAAGCAGTACCGCCTGTCGGAAACCGAAACGATGCCCGAAATGGAGCGGCTGATCGAATTCCTGCCGACGACCCTGCCCGAACAGACCCGCGTGAGCGTGGTCCATGGCGATTACCGCATCGACAACCTGATCTTTGCCAGGGGCGAACCCAAAGTGCTCGCCGTGCTCGACTGGGAACTGTCGACGCTGGGCGATCCGCTGGCCGATTTCACCTATTTCTGCACCGCCTGGGCGCAGGACAACGGCGGACGTTCCGGAGTCAAGGATCTCGACCGCAAGGCGCTGGGCATTCCTGAACTCGAAGAAGTCGTCGAACGCTATTGCGCCAGCACCGGGCGCGACGGCCTGACGCAGATCGACTGGTATCTCGCCTACAATTTCTTCCGCCTCGCCTCGATTATTCAGGGGATCAAGAAGCGAGTCATCGACGGCACCGCCTCGTCCGCCCATGCCAAGGCCATGTCCGAACGGGTCCAGCCGCTGGCCGCGCTGGCGCTCGATCACGCCATCCGCGCAGGCGCCTGAAGATTCGGATCTTTCCGGTGCTGGCGCCGGATGGGGGATCGCGTTAGGCTGACACCGATGCTCAGCTTTCGATCCCCCGCCAGCCTCCGTTTTCCCCCTCGTCCGCTTGCAGTGGCCGTGCTGCTCGCCACGACAGCGCAACCGGCACTGGCGGACGAGGCCGCGCGACCGACCATCGCGCCGCCGCCCGACTGGGTCTTGCCCGCGACGATCCCGCCCGCGCCCGACAAAGTCGACGGCGCCGCCGTCATCGAACTTTTGCTCGACCAGCAGGTTCATGTCATCGACGGCGGGGTCGCCAGCTATCGCGCCAACACCTATCGCATCGCCACATCGCAAGGGCTCGATGCGGGCGCCTTGCAAATCAATTGGGATCCCAGCCTCGAAGTGCTGACGATCCATCGCTTTCGCATCCTGCGCGATGGCAAGACGATCGACCTGCTTGGCAAAGGTGCCAAATTACAGGTCGTCCAGCGCGAAAAGAACCTCGAGAACGCGACGCTCGATGGCGAACTGACCGCCTCGCAACAAGGCGAGGACGTGCGCGTCGGCGATGTCATCGACGCGGCCTATACGATCGTGCGCCGCGATCCGGCGACCGGCGGACGCATAGCCGGGTTCTATGGCCCACAGGACGGCTGGGCCTATGGCCGCTATCGCCTGCGCGTGACCTGGCCCAAAGGCCACCCGGTGCAGTGGCGCGCCATGCCCGGCGTGGTGCAGCCGAAGCTGATCGAAAACGGCGGTCAGGATGAATTGCTCGCCGATGTCGGCAATGTCGTCACCCAAAGCGCGCCGTCGAATGCGCCGGCGCGCTTTGGCATGGTCAATCTTGTCGATATCAGCGACTTTGCCGACTGGCGGCAGGTCTCGCGCACGTTCGCCGCGCTGTTCGACCATGCCGCGACGCTTTCGCCCGACGTTCCCGAACATCGCAACCCGTTGCAGGCCGAAATCGCGCGCCTTGCCGTCGCCTCGCCCGATCCGCTGCGCCGCGCCGAACTGGCGCTCGCGCTGGTCGAGGAACAGGTCCGCTATCTGTTCATCGGCATGGACGATGGCGGCTATGTCCCCGCCCCCGCCGACCAGACCTGGCAACGCCGCTATGGCGATTGCAAGGGCAAGACCGCGCTGCTGATCGCGCTGCTCCATGGGCTCGGCATCGAGGCGCGCCCCGTCATGGTCAACACCGAAGACGGCGATGCCACCGCGCACCGCCTGCCGACGATGGCCGCGTTTGACCATGTCCTGGTCGAGGCGCGGATCGGCGGCAAAAGCTATTGGCTCGACGGCACGCGTGAAGGCGACACCCGGCTCGACCGGCTGGAAGCGCCCGATTATCAGGTGGGCCTGCCCGCGACCGCGCTAGGCAGCGACCTCATCGCGCTCAAGCCCCCCGCCCCATCTGCCCCGCAAAGCCTGACGAGCCTGACGCTCGACGCGTCGCAAGGGATCGAAGTTCCGGCCAGGGCCTCGGCGGAAATGCGCTTTCGTGGGGAAAACGGCGCATCGATGCGGATGAAATACGCCGGGCTGTCGACCGCCGATCTCGACCTCGCGCTCAAAAAGCTGTGGCGCGAAACCTATGACTTCATCACGCCCGACGCGGTCACCGCCGGACAGGAAGAACCAAGCGGCGATTACGTGATCACATTGCGCGGCAAGGCAAAGATGGACTGGTACAGCAGCGGCAGGATACGCTGGTACGAGCTCGATCGCGCGCGCGTCGGATGGAAATTCGACACAACCCGCGATGGCGAACTTGATCCCCAGGCGCCTTATGCTTTCACGTACCCGCAATGGTGGGCCAATCACGAAGTCGTGATCCTGCCGCAGGCGGGCGAGGGCTTTACGCTGCAGTCGCACGATGTCGATCGCACGGTCGGCGAGCTTTATGCGTTTCACCGCAAAGTCACGCTCGACCACGCCACGGTGACGATGGACAACGACAGCCGCGCGCTCAAGGCGGAATTGCCCGCGAGCGAGGCGGAAGGCGTACGCGCTGCGCTGCAGGAGCTGTCGAACGACGGCGCGTTCATTCGCCTGCCCGATACCTATCTGCACACCAGCGCCGATTTCGCCGCGTTGGCCGGAGACCGGGCGGCGCTGGCCAAGGCGCATGTGCAAAACGGCGCGGTCCTGCTCGACCGGGGCGAGACAGCCAGAGCAATCGCCGAGGAACAGGACGCGCTGGCGATCGACCCCGCACTGCCCGTCGCGCATGGCGTGCTCGCGCAGGCCTTGGCGCGCGATGGCAAGGATGACACGCGCACGCTGGCCGAGGCAGAAAACGTGCTGGCGAAAGATCCGAAAAACGGCCTCGCGCTGTCGGCGCGCGGCACCGTGCTCTTGCGGCAAAAGGATTATGCTGGCGCGCTGGCGGCCTTTGACACAGTCATCGCAGCCAATCGCAGCGATCTCGTGGCCCTGATCGGTCGGGGCACCGCGCATCTCGCACTCGATCATACCGCGCTGGCGCTCGCCGATTTCGATTCCGCGCTGGCGCTCTCGCCCGGCCTGCGCATCGCAGCGCTGCGTGCCATGGCCCTGGCCGGTGTGGGCCGCCGCGAAGAAGCGCTCGATGCCGCCGACGCGGCGCTCGACAAAGCGCCCGACGATCGCCGGGTCCGCCTCCTGCGCCTGAGCGTGCGCCAGCAAACCGGTGATATCACAGGCGCGATGGCCGATGCCGAGTATCTGCTCGCGCATCATCCGACGGCGCACGATTACCTGATCCATGCCCAACTCGTGCCGATCACCGATACCACACGGCGCGAAGCGGATATTGCCGCCGCACTCAAGCTCGATGCGAAAGACGCGCGGGCATGGCTGCTGCGCGCGCAAGGTGCGATCACCGGCGGGCGGCTCGATGTGGCAGCCGCAGCGCTGGACGAAGCCGAGCGGCTGAAGGCCGACCCCCTGATATTGACCGGGCTGCGGCTCGATCTCCTCGCCAAACGCGGTGAGGCCGCCGCAGCACTGAAACTCGCCGGCGAGACCGTTGCGAAACACCCTGACGATCCGCACGCGCTCAATATGGTGTGCTGGTTCAAGGCGACGCGCAATCTGGCGCTCGACACCGCACTGGCCGATTGCGATGCGGCGCTGAAACTCTCTGCCGACACCCCGACCTATCTCGACAGTCGCGGCCTTGCCCGTCTGCGCAGCAACGACACCAAAGGCGCCATCTCCGACTATTCGGCAGCGCTGCGCCATTCGCCCGATCTGGTCAGTTCGCTCTATGGCCGGGGCATTGCCTATGCCCGCCTCGGCGACCGCAACCACGCGCTCGCCGACTTGTCCCGCGCGCGCAGCACCCGGCCGGAGATCGACACGATCTGGGCCGATTACGGCATCACCCCACCGGCGGGGTTCTAGCCAACAAATCGCCCGCCGCCGCCTCGTAGGCCGCCGCTGCCGCCAGACACGCCGCCTCGCCATGGACCGGGGCGATGATCTGGACGCCCATCGGCAGGCCCGAAGGGCCGAAGCCGGCGGGCACGGCCAGGGCGGGACAGCCAGACAGCGTGATCAGGCAGACTGCCTGCATCCATTCGTGATAGCTGTGCATCGCCTGCCCGCCGACCACTTTGGGCCAGTGCTGTTCGACAGGGAACGGCCAGACTTGTGCTGTCGGCACGATCCAATAGTCATAGCGGCGGAACAAGGCGGCGACCCCGCGGCTCCAGCCGGTCTGGATCGCCGACAGCGCGGCCACGTCATAGCCCGACAGGCCAAAGCCGCCTTCGACTTCCCAGATCGCTTCCGGTTTCAGCAGCGCGCGTTTGGCCGGGTCGTTGTAAAGCGGCAGCATGCTTGCGCCGTTGTGCCAATGGCGCAGGCCGACGAATGCGCGCCAGGCCTCGTCTACGGGGAAATCGGGCACCGCCTCTTCGACATGCGCGCCCATAGCGGCAAAGCGGTCGAGCGCCTGACGACAAGTATCGAGCACGCCGGGATCGAACGGGACTTTGCCGCTGAAATCGCCCGACCAGGCAATCCGTTTGCCCTTCATCGCCACAGGTTCGACCGCGCGCAGCACGCTCGCGTCGGATTCCATCGACAGCGGCATGCGCGCGTCCCATCCGGCCAGGACGGAGAGCATGAGCGCCAGATCGCCGACATTGCGCGCCATCGGCCCGGCCACGCCCGGCGAGGGAATCCAGTCATCATGCGCTTCGGACGGAACGCGCCCGAGGCTGGTGCGAAATCCGAAAACGCCGTTCCATCCCGCCGGATTGCGCAGCGAACCGCCATAATCGCTGCCATCGGCCAAAGGCACCATGTGGGTCGCCAGCGCGACCGCCGCGCCGCCGCTGCTGCCGCCAGCCGAAAGCGCCGGGTTCCACGCGTTGCGAGTCACGCCCCAGACCGGGTTGTACGTGTGCGAGCCCAGCCCGAATTCGGGCGTGTTGGTCTTGCCGATGAACACCACCCCGGCGCGGCGCAACCGCTCGGCAACGATGCCGTCATGCGCGGCGATCTGATGCGCCATGATCGGCGAGCCCATCGTGAACGGCAGACCGGCCACGGCTTCGAGATCCTTGACCGCATGGGGCAGGCCGTGCAGCGGGCCGAGCGGCGCCCCGCTGGCCACGAGCCGGTCGGCGGCTTCGGCCTGCGCCAGCAAGTGCGCGCGATCGGGCATGCCGACAATCGCGTTGACTTTGGGATTGACCGCATCGATCCGGTCGAGGTGCGCCGTCATGACTTCGACCGCCGAGACGTGCCTCGCGGCAATCGCAGCGACCAGCGCCCGCGCGGACCAGCCGGTCAGGGGCCCCGATCCCCAGTCTGCATGCCCCGCCGGTGGTGACGCGGCACCGGCGGTTCGCCGCGTGACAAGCGCTGCGGCAACAGCGGCCAGCGCGATCATCGAGCGGCGCGAAAGGCTGGGGCGGGAAAGGTGGGCGCGCGAAGCGGTTCGGGTCAGATCCATGGGCGCCATGACACCGCGCCTTTGACCGGATGACAAGCCGGGTCGCAAAAAAGTCGTCCATCGCGGATTTGCTGGATGAGTTTGTCAACTTTGTCACCCCGGACTTGATCCGGGGTCCAGCTTTCGTTTGACGCCACCGTTTTATGTGTCGGACCGCTGGCAGGGTGCGTTGATGATCGGCGCGTGCCAAGAAGGAAGCTGGATCCCGGATCAAGTCCGGGATGACGATACTCTGAAAAACGCACTCAAATGCGAGTTCCCGCAAATCCGCAATGAACCCAAAAAATAGCGGCACGCGCGTATGACTTTGCCCTATCATAACGGCATGCGACAGGCGCGCGCCCGGCACTTGGCAGGGGGTGTTCTGATCGAGCATCGCCATGCCGGGCAGCGGCGGCGCATTGCGCTGCACCTGATGGGCGAATGAACCTTATGGTTCAGTGAACCCGTCCGTAACGGCGATTTGCGAAACTCTCCCAGCGGCCTACCAGCCGTCCCCACCCTTGTAGCGCTTGCGGATGATGCGATGGAAACTGCCTTTCACCACTTTGAAAGTGAAGACGATACCTGCCTGCTTCAGGCCGCAATCCTGATGCAACAGGCGATCGACCTGCTCGACAGCGCGGGCGAAGTGCGCGCCGCAATTCACCTGCAGCACGCGATCGACACGCTGGCGGTGCGCCTGCCCCATTGCGGCCAGCCGCACTGAAGCCTGATCAAACCTGCATTACGCGCGCGGCGCGGGTCCATTCATGACGAATGGGGCGACCCGGCTCAGAATCGCCCCTCTTCGTCTTACTCCACGTCGAAGGTCAGCGCGCCGTCGCCTTCGTCGATGTGAACGGCATGGCCGTCCGGCACTTCGCCGGCGAGCAGCTTTTCGGCCAGCGGATCCTGAATATAGCGCTGCACCGCGCGTTTGAGCGGGCGGGCGCCATAGACCGGGTCATAGCCCACCCGGCCCAGCCAGCGCTTGGCCGCGTCGGAGAGGTCGAGCGTGATCTTGCGATCCTTGAGCAAGGCGGCAACGCGCGCCACCTGCAGCTCGACGATCGGCGCCATGTGCTGCTGCCCCAGCCGATGGAACAGGATGATCTCGTCCAGCCGGTTAAGGAATTCGGGGCGGAAATGGGCGCGCACGATGTCCATGACTTGCGGTTCGACGCTCGCCACATCCTGCCCTTCGTCCAGATTGGCCAGATACTGGCTGCCCAGATTGCTGGTCAGGATGATCAGCGTGTTGGTAAAGTCGACCACGCGACCCTGCCCGTCGGTCAGGCGCCCGTCGTCGAGCACCTGCAACAGCACGTTGAACACATCGCTGTGCGCCTTTTCCACTTCGTCGAAAAGCACGACCTGATAGGGTCGACGCCGCACTGCCTCGGTCAGCACACCGCCCTCGTCATAGCCGACATAGCCCGGAGGCGCGCCGATCAACCGGCTGACGCTGTGCTTTTCCATGAATTCCGACATGTCGATGCGGACCATGGCGTTATCATCGTCGAACATGAATCCGGCGAGCGCCTTGGTCAGCTCGGTCTTGCCGACGCCGGTGGGCCCGAGGAACAGAAAACTGCCCAAAGGCCGGTTGGGATCCTGCAACCCCGCCCGTGCGCGTCGCACCGCCTTGGACACAGCCGTCACGGCCTGGGTCTGGCCGATCACGCGCTTGCCCAGCGCTTCTTCCATGTGCAGCAGCTTTTCGCGCTCGCCAGACAGCATCCGGTCGACCGGAATCCCGGTCCAGCGGCTGACCACGCCGGCGATATCGTCGGCCGTCACTTCCTCGCGCAGCAGCGCGTTCTGCGACTGGCTTTGCGCATCGGCCAATTGCCGTTCGAGCTCGGGAATGCGGCCATAGGCCAGTTCCCCGGCGCGACCGAGATCGCCCTGACGCTGCGCCTGTTCCAGTTCGCTGCGCGCGGTGTCGAGCGCTTCCTTGATCTTGCCTTCGGCGGCGATCTTGTCGCGTTCGTTCTGCCAGCGGGTGGTCAGCTCGCTCGATTGCTGTTCGAGATTGGCCAGTTCCTCACGCAAAGCAACGAGCCGCTCTTTCGATGCGGCATCGGTTTCCTTGGCGAGCGCCATTTCCTCGATCTTGAGCTGGATAATCCGGCGATCGAGGTTTTCGATTTCCTCGGGCTTGCTTTCCACTTCCATGCGGATGCGGCTCGCCGCCTCGTCCATCAGGTCGATCGCCTTGTCGGGCAAGAAGCGGTCGGCGATATAGCGGTTGGACAGCGTCGCCGCGGCCACGATCGCAGCATCGGCGATGCGCACGCCATGGTGCAGCTCGTACTTTTCCTTGATCCCGCGCAGGATCGAGATGGTGTCCTCGACAGTCGGTTCGCCGACGAACACCGGCTGAAACCGCCGCTGCAAGGCGGGGTCTTTTTCGACGTATTTCTGATATTCGTCGAGCGTGGTCGCGCCGATGCAGTGCAGCTCGCCGCGCGCCAGAGCAGGCTTGAGCAAGTTCGAGGCGTCCATCGCGCCTTCGGTCTTGCCCGCGCCGATCAGCGTGTGCATCTCGTCGATGAACAGGATGATCTCGCCCTCGGCGCCTTTGACTTCGTCGAGCACGGCTTTCAACCGTTCCTCGAATTCGCCGCGATACTTCGCCCCCGCGATCAGCGAACCCATGTCGAGCGCCATCAAGCGGCGATTGCGCAAGGATTCGGGCACGTCGCCATTGGCGATACGCAGCGCAAGGCCTTCGGCGATGGCAGTCTTGCCGACGCCGGGTTCGCCGATCAGCGCCGGGTTGTTCTTGGTCCGCCGGGCCAGGATCTGGATGGTGCGGCGGATTTCCTCGTCGCGACCGATCACCGGGTCGAGCTTGCCCTCGCGCGCTGCTTCGGTCAGATCGCGGGCGTATTTCTTCATCGCGTCATAGGCGTTTTCCGCGCCAGCACTGTCGGCATTGCGCCCGCCGCGCAGCGCCGAAATCGCCGCTTCGAGCGCAGACGCATTGACATTGGCAGCCTTCAACGCTGCGCCCGCCCCCGTCGTCGTGGCAAGCGTCAGCGCGACCAGAATGCGTTCGACGGTGACATAGCTGTCGCCCGACTTCGTCGCGATCTGTTCGGCCTGATCAAGCAAGCGCACGGTATCGTTGTCGAGCCCGGGCGAGCTTTGCGCGCCGGACCCGCTGACTGCGGCAATCTTGCCCAAGGCATTGTCGATCTCGGCATTGGCAATCGCCGCATTGCCCCCGGCGCGCTGGATCAGCCCGCTGGCCATGCCTTCGGGGTCTTCGAGCAACACTTTCAGGACGTGATCGGGCGTGATGCGTTGATGATTGAGGCGGATGGCGAGCGTCTGCGCAGCCTGCAAAAAGCCTTTGGCGCGGTCGGTAAATTTTTCGAGGTTCATGGGTCAGGTTCCCTCCTTTTCACGGAAGGTAGTGTTGCGTTTCAGCCACACAAGGAGGTGGATCAAATATAGCATGACAAAACCTCCATCTGTCGGCGAAGACAGCTAACGGATGGCGCTTTCGCCAAGTTTTTGGGGCAGTATCCCGGTTTACCCCCTGTTCATCGCCGATCTGGTTTGGGAAAAACCAACCTTCCCGCCGATCCTGCACACGGAATCCCCATGCGTCGCACCACCCTGCTTGCCTCTGCTCTCTCGTCCGTTTCGCTGCTGCTGGCGCCGATGGCCATGGCGCAACAGGCGCCTGCCCCGGTGGCGGATCTCGTCGCCAGGATCGACTTGCCCTATGATCGGTTTACACTGCCCAACGGGCTGACCGTGCTCGTCCATACCGACCGCAAGGCGCCGGTGGTCGCGGTTTCGGCGTGGTATGGCGTAGGGTCGAAAAACGAGCCGCACGGACGCACGGGCTTTGCGCACTTGTTCGAACATCTGATGTTCTATGGCTCGGAGCACGTGCCGGGCAATTTCTTTGCGCCGCTGACCGAAGTCGGCGCGACCGATGCCAACGGCACGACCTGGTACGACCGCACCAACTATTTTGAGACCGTGCCGACCGGGGCGCTCGACCGCGCGCTGATGATGGAAAGCGACCGGATGGGCTGGCTCTTGCCCTCGATGACGCAGGCGCGCGTCGATGCACAGCGCGCCGTGGTCAAAAACGAAAAGCGCCAGGGCGACAACCAGCCCTTTGGCCTCGTCGGCTATGAAGAGGCCGAAACACTCTATCCCGCAGGGCACCCCTATCACCACGAAACGATCGGTTCGATGGAGGATCTCGACAAGGCCTCGCTCGACGATGTGAAAGCGTGGTTCCACGACCATTACGGGCCCGACAACGCGATTCTCGTGCTGGCGGGCGACATCGACCTCGCCACCGCGCGCGCCAAAGTCACGCGCTGGTTTGGCGCGATCGCTCCGGGGCCCAAAGTGCAGCCGGTCGCCGCCCCCGTCGTGCCGCTTGCCGCACCGGTAGACAAGACGCTGCACGATTCGGTGGCAACGACGCGCGTGATCCGCGCCTGGGCCATCCCCGGGCTCGACAATCCCGACTACCTGCCCTTGTCGATCGGCGCGACGATCCTTGGCGGGCTGTCGAGTTCGCGGCTCGCCGATACACTGGTCCATGGGCGCGAAATCGCGGTCGATGCCGGGGCCAGTGCCGAAATCTTTGCCCAGGCCGGACAATTCGAAGCCTCTGCCGATGTGAAGCCGGGCCAGGATGCCAAAGCGGTAGCCGACGCACTCGACGCCGAAATCGCCCGGCTGACCGATCAGGGCCCGAGCGCCGACGAAGTCCAGCGCGCCGCCATGGCCGAAGTCAGCGGCACGATCCGCGCGCTCGAAACGGTCGGCGGCCGGTCGGGCCAGGCGCCAACGCTGGCCGAGGGTCTGCTCTATTCGGGCGATCCGGCCCATTATCGGGCAGAGCTTGACCGGATCGCGCGTCTGACGCCCGCCGATGTGCGCGCAGCCATGCAGACATGGCTGCGTCGCCCCGCGCTGCGGCTGACCATCGAGCCCGGCACGCGGAGCGAAGGCGGCGAAAATCGGGGCGGCGAAAATCGGGGCGGCGACGGGGCCCTGCCCCCGATCACCCCCGCGCCGCCCGTCCCGACAGGCCTGACAACGACCGGCCCCGACGGTGATCGCAGCGCCTTGCCGCCGGTTGCCGAAGTCGCCCCGCTGCCGTTTCCCGCGATCGAGCGCACCACGCTGTCGAACGGCATCAAGGTCTATTTCGCGCGGCGCAGCGCGGTGCCGGTAGTATCCGTGCGCATGGCGTTCGATGCGGGCTATGCCGCCGATCCCAAAGGGCATCAGGGCACCGAAGCCTTGCTGCTGCGCCTGATGGACGAAGGCACCGAAACGCTCGACGCCTCGGCGCTGGCGCGCGCGCGCGAACGGCTCGGCGCGTCGATCAACGCACAGTCGGGGCCCGACCAGACGGCCTTCCAACTCGATGCGCTGGTGCCCAATCTGGCCGCGTCGCTCGACTTGTTGAGCGATTTCGTGCGCCACCCCGGCTTGCGCGTGGCGGACTTTACCCGCGTCCGCGATCAGCAATTGTCGGCGATCGATGCCGAAACGCAAGATCCCGACGACGCCGCGCTGCGCGTGCTCTACCCCGCGATCTATGGCGCCGATCATCCATATGGCACCGGGCTGAGCGGCACGGGCACCAAGTCCAGCGTCGCCGGTCTGTCGCGCGACAGCCTCGCACAGTGGCACCGCGCCTGGCTGCGACCCGCCAATGCCAGCCTGTTCGTGGTCGGCGACACCACGCTCGCCGCCGTCAAGCCCCTGCTCGAAAAGAGCTTCGGGACCTGGACCCCGTCCGGCGCGCGCGCGCCGGTCAAATATTTCGACATGCCGCTGCCCAAAACGCACGAGCGCATCCTGCTGGTCGATCGCCCGGGCACGCCCCAGGCGCAGATCGCGGGCGGCGAAGTGCTCGAAGCCCGGGGCACCGACGACCTTGTCACGCTGCGCGCCGCCAACGACGTGCTCGGCGGCGATTTCCTTGCCCGCTTCACGCAGAACCTGCGCGAAGACAAAGGCTGGTCCTATGGCAGCTATACCGCGATCGGCGAGCGCGAAAATCAGGTCGCCTTGCGCATCTATGCCCCGGTTCAGATCGACAAGACCGGGCCCGCCATCGCCGAACTGCGCAAGGAAATCGCCGAATACCTGTCGACCCGCGCGACCACGCTCGGCGAACTGCGCTTTGCCGCAGCGGGCGCCGCGCGCAAGCTGCCGGGCATGTTCGAAACTTCGGGCGCAGTGCTCGACGGGATCGCCAAGATCGTCCAGTATCACCGCCCCGACGATTACTACACCCGCCTGCCCGCCCGCTATCGTGCGATGAGCGCCCCAGATCTCGACGCGGCCGCGCGCGACAAGCTCGATCCCAAACGCATCGTGTGGGTCGTCGTCGGCGATGCGGCAAAAATCCGCCCGCAACTCAAAGCGCTCGGCCTGCCGGTCGAAGAGGTCAAACCGGCGGAGTGAGCGGGTCAGCATAACGGCTGCGCTGTTTCAAACAGCGCAGAAAAATTTTGCATCCCTAACGCGCCCGCTCATCCTGAGCCCGTCGAAGGATGCGCGCTGAGGTCAGCCCAGCGCATTTGCCACAGCGCCCGGAGCGGACAGCAGCGCGTGTCCTTCGACGGGCTCAGGATGAGCGGATATACTTACGAACCAATATCTTGTGGCGTATTGACCTAATCAGCCGAGCTTGGCCTTCAGCACCTGGTTGACCAGTTGCGGATTGCCCTTGCCCTGCATGGCTTTCATCGTCTGGCCGACGAAAAAGCCGAACAGGGCTTCCTTGCCGCCGCGATATTGCGCGACTTTGTCGGCGTTGGCGGCCAGCACGGCGTCGACCGCCGCTTCGATGGCGCCGGTATCCGATGTCTGCTTGAGGCCTTCGCGTTCGACGATCACGCCGGGCGCGTCGCCGGTTTCGAGCATCTTTTCGAGCACCTGCTTGGCGATCGAGCCCGAAATCGTGCCGTCGCCGATCAGGGCCAGCAATTCGGCGCCCGCTTCGGGGCTGACCGGGCTATCGCCCAAAGTCCTGCCCAGCTTGTTGAGCGCGCCGAACAGTTCGCTGGTCAGCCAGTTCGACGCCGCGCGCGCGACATCGCTTTCCGACTTGCCCTGCCGCGTTGCGCTGTCGGTCAACAGGCGTTCGAACCACCGTGCGGTATCGGCATCGGCGGTCAGCACGCCCGCGTTATAGGGCGACAGGCCCAGCGCGGTTTCATAGCGATGACGCTTGGCATCGGGCAGTTCGGGCAGGCTCGCGCGGCATTCCTCGACGAACGCATCATCGAGTTCGAGCGGCAACAAGTCCGGATCGGGGAAATAGCGATAGTCGTGCGCGTCTTCCTTGCTGCGCATCGACCGCGTCGTGCCGGTGTCGGGATCGAACAGGCGGGTTTCCTGGACGATTTTGCCCCCGCTTTCGAGCACGTCGACCTGACGGTTCGCTTCGTGTTCGACCGTCGCCATGACAAAGCGCACCGAATTGACGTTCTTCGTCTCGGTCCGCGTGCCCAGCTCTTCGCCCGGACGGCGCACCGAGACATTGACGTCGGCGCGCATCGAGCCCTGATCCATGTTGCCGTCGCACGATCCGACATAGCGCAGGATCGTGCGCAGCTTGGCCAGATAGGCGCCCGCTTCGGCGGGGCTGCGCATATCGGGGCGGCTGACGATTTCCATCAGCGCCACGCCCGAACGGTTGAGATCGACATAGCTCATCGTCGGGTGCTGATCGTGCATCAGCTTGCCCGCATCCTGTTCGACGTGGATGCGCTCGACGCCGATCACTTTGGTCACATCGGGATGCTTGTCATCGGGCACGATCTCGATCGCGCCTTCGCCGACCAGCGGGTGATAGAGCTGGCTGATCTGATAGCCCTGCGGCAAATCGGCATAGAAATAGTTCTTGCGATCGAACCGCGACCATTTGTTGATCACGGCGCCGATCGCCAGCCCGGTGCGCACCGCCTGACGGATGCATTCGCGATTGGGCACCGGCAACATGCCGGGCATGGCCGCATCGACCAGGCTGACCTGGGTATTGGGTTCGGCCCCGAACGCGGTCGCCGCGCCCGAAAACAGCTTTGACAGCGTGCTGATCTGGGCATGGACTTCAAGCCCGATCACCACTTCCCACTCGCCGGTGGCGCCCTGAATACGATAGGTCATCTTACCACCACTTTGCCGGCTTGGCGGCAAACCCGGCACGCCGTTCGATGGCGAGGCCGGCGTTGAGCACGCCCTGTTCGTCGAAAGGCCGCCCGATCAGGTGCAGCCCCAAGGGAAGACCCGCCGCATCGAGCCCGGCGGGCACCGACATGGCCGGCAATCCGGCCAGCGAAGCCGGCACCGAAAACACGTCGTTGAGATACATTTCGAGCGGATCGGAGGTCTTTTCGCCCAGCGCAAACGCCGAAGTCGGCGCGGTCGGCGTCAGGATGACATCGACCTCTTTGAAGGCATTTTCGAAATCGCGCGCGATCAGCGTGCGGACCTTTTGCGCCTGGGTGTAATAGGCGTCATAGAACCCCGCCGACAGCACATACGTTCCGATCAGGATGCGGCGCTTGACCTCCGGGCCAAACCCGGCGGCGCGAGTTGCGGCATACATGTCCTGCAAACCGGCGCCTTCGGGCAATTCACGCAAGCCATAGCGCACGCCGTCATAGCGCGCGAGGTTCGACGAAGCTTCGGCAGGCGCGATGATATAATACGTCGGCAGCGCGTAGCGGGTGTGCGGCAGGCTGATGTCGACGACTTGCGCCCCGGCATCCTTCAGCCAGGCGATCCCGTCATCCCAGCTTTTCGCGACATCGGCATTGAGCCCGTCGAGGCGGTATTCGCGCGGAATACCGACCTTGAGGCCCTTGAGATCGTCCGAAAGCTGCGTCGACCATTCGGGCACGGGCAGATCGAGGCTGGTCGAATCCTTGGGGTCAAACCCGGCCATCGCTTCGAGCATGATCGCGCAATCGGTGACATCGCGCGCCATCGGCCCGGCCTGATCAAGCGACGAGGCAAAGGCGACAATGCCCCAGCGGCTGCACCGGCCATAGGTCGGCTTGATCCCCGAAATCCCGGTGAACGCCGCGGGCTGACGGATCGAGCCGCCGGTGTCGGTGCCGGTTGCCGCCGCCGCGATGCGCGCCGCGACCGCCGACGACGATCCGCCCGACGATCCGCCCGGTGCGCGCGCGGCGGTGTCGCCCGTCGCGCGCCAGGGCGAGATCACGTTGCCGAAAGCGCTCGTCTCGTTCGACGATCCCATCGCGAACTGATCGAGATTGAGCTTGCCCAGCATGCCCGCGCCCGCATCCCACAGCTTTTGGCTGACGGCCGATTCGTATGGCGGGATGAAACCTTCGAGGATGTGGCTCGCGGCAGTGGTCTGCACGCCCTCGGTCGCAAACAAGTCCTTCATGCCGATCGGCACGCCGGCCAGCTTGCCCAGCGGCTGCCCGCTGCTGCGCGCAGCATCGACTTTTGCCGCCGCCGCCAAAGCGTGGTCGGGCGTGGTGACGATAAAGGCGTTGAGCGCAGGATTGGCCTCGGCCACGGCAGCGTTGAACGCGCCCGCCACTTCGGTTGCGGTAAAATCGCCTTTGGCAACGCCGTCGCGGATCGCCGCGATGCCCAGTTCTGTCAGTTCGCTCATCTTATTCGATCACCTTGGGCACGCCGAAAAAGCCGTGTTCGGGCGCGGGGGCATTGGCCAGCACTTTGTCACGGATGTCGCCGCCGGTCAGCGGGTCGGCCCCGACCACGTCGGCGCGCAGGCGCAAATGGTTGGGAATGACGGCTGTCATCGGCTCGACGCCGGTCACGTCGACTTCACCCAATTGCTCGACCCAGGCAAGAATGCCGTTCAATTCGGGCACCATGGCCGAAACCTCGGCCTCGGTCACCTTGATGCGGGCAAGCGTGGCGATCTTGGCCACGTCGGCGGGGGCGACAGACATGCCTTTCCCTTCCTCAAATGTTGAATACCGCAAAAACGGCTGCGACCGCGCTACACCGGCGCGGGCGACGCTTCAAGCGGGGGGCATCCCGGCCGCACATGCAGCCGGGAGCATGATCCGCGCGATCAGTGCGCGGCAGGCGCCGCATCACCGCCGGGCGCAGCGGCCCCGGCTCCGGCTCCGCCCCGCATCTGCTGTTGCAACTGCTGCATCATCATGCGCTGGCGCATGACGTCGGCGGCGCTCTTGTAATCGATCAGATCGATGTCGAACACGAGGTCGCTGTTGGCGGGAATCGAGACTTCGCCGGTCATCTGGTTACGCTGTTCCTGCGCGCCATAGGCCAACCGCGCCGGGATAAAGACGTGGTACTTGCCGCCCTTCTGCATCTGCTGCAGCGCCTTGGAAAAGCCGGGGATCACGCCCTGCACCGGAATCGGCACATGCTCGCCGCGGTCGAATTCCTTGCCGTTGGCCAGATGCCCGACATAGTTGACCAGCACATAGTCAGACGCGGTCGGCGCTGCGCCGGCCCCGGCCTTGACCGTATCGACCTCGAGCCCCTTTTGGCGGGATTCATAAGCCACCGCCCCGCCGAGCGCGACAGCGAGAACAATGCCGATCCACAGCTTGCCGAGCGAGCCCTTGGCAATGGGCTGAAGCGCAACGCGGGTGATTTCCGTCATGATGACCCCTTGTTTGGGTTGATCGATAAGTCGGCACCGATTCGCCGGATCGATCCAGGCCACAGCAAACAGGCCGACCGGACAAGCGAAAGGGCGCCGCGATAACGGCGCCCTCTTGGCCCAGCACGGGCGCGGTCGCAAGCCTCTAGTTGAGGTTTGGCCGGTCAATAAGGAGGGGTTGCCCTCTCCTTAACAGACCGCGCCGACCTCGGCTTACTTGCCGCCGTCGCGTTCCACGCGCTTGCGCTCGAGCTTGCGAGCACGACGAACGGCCGCAGCCTTTTCGCGAGCGCGCTTTTCCGAGGGCTTTTCGTAGTGACGGCGCAGCTTCATCTCACGGTACACGCCTTCACGCTGCAGCTTCTTCTTGAGAGCGCGGAGAGCCTGATCGACATTGTTGTCCCGGACGAGAATCTGCATAAAAAAAGCCACCTCACGGTTATGACAGGCCAGAACCCCGTCTGCCGCACGCGACCAGCGCCACGCGGACCAAGGCGGGGGAACACCCATAGAATAGCAAAACAAAAAGGGCCGATTCCCAATCGGGATCGGCACTTGATCTGGCGCCCCTATCACTTTGCCCCACCCGACGCAAGCGCGCGAAAGGCCAAGATGCGCGGATTCGCCGGATCAGAAATCAGATTACCACTTTTGCGCGTCTTGCTCTATGGAGCCGCGATGCACTCTTATCCATCCTTTCCCGTCGCCTCCTTGTTGGTGGCCGGCGGCGGCGCAGCCGGTTCATGGCTGCGCTTTGTCACCGGGCGCCTTTGGGCGATCGCCATCGGCCCGATCGCGGCCAGCGCGTTTCCCTGGTCCACCCTGACCGTCAACGTGCTCGGCTCGCTGGCCATGGGCCTGCTGGTCGGCTGGCTGGCGCGTCATGCAACCGGCGGCGAAAGCTGGCAATTGCTGCTGGGCGTCGGGCTGCTCGGCGGCTTCACCACCTTTTCCGCGTTCGCGCTGGAATTCACGCTGTTTGTCGAACGCGGCGCACCGGCGATGGGCATGATCTATGTCGCGCTGTCGCTGCTCGCCGGGATCGGCGCGCTGTTTGGCGGCCTGTTTGTGATGAGGGCCACAGCATGAAGACGCCAGAAACCCCCGCGACCATAACCCCCGCGACCATAACCCCCGCGACCAAAACCCCCACCACCAAGCGGGCGTCCAAAGCCAGCGACGCCGTCCGCCAGTTCACCGTCCGCCCCGACGATAACGATGTGCGGCTCGATCGCTGGTTCAAGCGCCACCTGCCCGAAGTCGGCTTTGCCACCGTGTCGCGCTGGGCGCGCACCGGGCAGATCCGGGTCGACGGCAAACGGGCCGATGTCGACACCCGCCTTGTCGCCGGGCAGACGCTGCGCGTCCCTCCCGGCGGATCGCTCACGCCCGGACCCGGCGGCGAACGCGCGCGCAAGCCGCTGACCGAGGAAGAAGTGGCGCAGGCCGAGGCCATGGTGCTGACGCAGGATCGCGCCGCGATCATTCTCAACAAGCCGCCGGGCCTCGCCACCCAGGGCGGCAGCGGCACATTCGTCCATGTCGACGGCCTGCTTGACGCCTATGCCGCCGAAAACGGCCCGCGACCGCGCCTCGTCCATCGGCTCGACAAGGATACCTCGGGCGTCTTGCTCGTCGCCCGCACGGCAGGCAGCGCGGCCTATTTCTCGCGCCATTTCGCCGGGCGCTCGGCGCGCAAGATCTATTGGGCGCTGGTCGTGGGCGTGCCCGATGTGCATGACGGCCTGATCGAACTGCCCTTGTCGAAGCAGCCGGGCACCGGCGGCGAAAAGATGATGGTCGATGAAAGCGGCCAGGGCCTGACCGCGCGCACCCGCTATCGCGTGATCGATCGCGCGGGCAACAGCACAGCCTGGGTCGAACTGCAACCGCTGACCGGGCGCACGCACCAGTTGCGCGTCCATATGGCCGCCATCGGCCACCCGATCGTCGGCGACGGCAAATATGGCGGGCAGGCCGCGTTCCTGACCGGATCGATCAGCCGCAAACTGCATCTCCATGCCCGCCGCCTGCTCATCCCGCACCCCGAAGGCGACTCGATCGACGTCACCGCGCCGCTGCCCGAGCATTTTGCAGCAAGCCTTGCGCAATTGGGCTTTACCGAATCCGAAGGCGATCTGCCGCTCGAAGCCCCCAAGGCAGACCCGCACACCGTCGAAAAGCGCGCCGCCCGCGCCCATTCGCGCGACCTGCGCCGAGACCGCAAGGGCGAACGACGCAGCCGCGGGGCCGAAGAGGCAAAGCCCAGAAAATCGGCAGGCAAGCCGACCCGCAAGCCTGTGGACAAAGCGGGGGACAAAGCTGGGGGCAAACCCGGCAGACGCCCTCCGGCAAAGGCGCCCGTGCGAACGGGAGCAAAGCCGGGGGCAAAGCCCGGCGGGCGCCCCCTGTCCAAACCGGCATCCAAACCGGCGACAAAGCCTGCGCGCCGTCCCGGCCCTCCGCCATCGCGACCGCCGCGCGGCTGAAGGCTGATCGGCGATGCATCCCAACCCCGCCTTTCGGCACGACGACCGCACGCTCCATATGCGCCTGATCGGCGAAGTCGGCTTTGGCATGGCGTTTCTGACCACGCCCGATGGCCCGCGCGTGGCACACACCCCGCTGGTCCTGCGCGCAAATGGCCGGATCGGCTTGCATCTGGCGCGCGGCAATGCCCTGACGCGCCATCTCGATGGCGCCAATGCGCTGATCGTCGTCAACGGGCCCGACGGCTATGTCTCGCCGCGCTGGTATGCCGATGCCGGGCAAGTGCCGACGTGGAACTATGTCGCGCTCGAATGCGAAGGGACCGTGCGCCGGCTCGACCGTGACGGGCTGATCGACGTGCTCGCCGCGCTATCGGCGAAAAACGAGGCCCGGCTCGAAGGCGCAGCCTGGACGATGGACAAAGTGCCGCCTGCCGCCTTGTCGCGGCTGCTCGATGCGATCGTCGGATTCGAGATGGACGTTGCCGCCTGGCGCCCGACTTTCAAGCTGTCGCAAAACAAGCCCGCCGGGGAACGCGCCCGCGTGGCCGATGGGCTGGACCAGGCGGGGTCGACAGCGCTTGCCGCGTTGATGCGCGCGCTGGTTTCCGGGGAGGACTGAGCGTGCGTCTGGCCATTTTCGATTGTGACGGCACTCTGGTCGACAGCCAGGCCGATATTGCGCTGGCGATGGAGGCCGCGTTTGCCGCGCATGCCCTGATCGCGCCGCCACGCGCCGACATTCGCCGCATCGTCGGCCTGTCGCTGGGCGAAGCGATCCGCCAACTCGCCCCGGAAATCGATAGTGAAACGGCCGCCTCGCTGGTCGCGGGATACAAGGACGCATTCCGCGCGCGCCGTGCCGCAGGTGTCGTCGAGGAGCCGCTGTATGATGGAATTGCCGCGCTGGTGGCCGATCTCGATACGTCCGGCTGGCTGCTCGGCGTGGCCACGGGCAAGAGCGACCGGGGCCTGGCGCATTGCCTCGAACGCCACGGGCTGACGGGACATTTCGTCACTTTGCAGACTGCCGACCGCCATCCGTCAAAGCCCGATCCGGCGATGATCGAGGCCTGCCTCGATGCGACCGGCGCCGATCCGGCGCAGACGGTGATGATCGGCGACACCGCCTTCGACATGGCCATGGCGGTCAATGCCGGCGTGCACGTGATCGGAGTCGACTGGGGCTATCATCATCCCGAAGAGCTTGTCGCCGCAGGGGCCGAAGCCGTGGCCGGATCGGTGGACGAGTTGCGCCTCCTGCTGCGCGGTCTTGAAGCATGAGCCGCGATCCCGCCCTGCCC
This sequence comes from Novosphingobium sp. Fuku2-ISO-50, assembly GCF_001519055.1. GTDB lineage: Bacteria > Pseudomonadota > Alphaproteobacteria > Sphingomonadales > Sphingomonadaceae > Novosphingobium. The sequence goes on from NZ_KQ954288.1 coordinate 234,345, forward strand.
CGTTTCGCGATCCTGCAAGTCGCGCGCCTTGGCGGGGCGGCGCTCGCGCTGTTGGGCGTGGTGATTCTCAGCCATGGCCAGCCCGCGCTGGCGCATGTTCCCGATGCGCTGGGCGATGTATTGATCGTTGCGGGCGCGATCGGTTTCTTTGCCGTACCGCTGATCCTGGCGCGCAAGTGGAAAGGCCGGGCATGAAACGGTTTTATCGTGACGTCGCGGTTGAGGCGACGGACGGCGGCTTTCGCATCCTGCTCGACGGACCAGCGATCAAGACACAGGCGATCAAGACACAGGGCGGGCGCGCGCAGATCGTGCCGACGCGGGCGCTGGCCACGGCGATGGCCGCCGAATGGGCAGAGCAAGGCGAAACGATCGACACCGCGCGCTTCGTGTTTCGCGACATGGCCGACTATGCGATCGATGTCGTCGCGCCCGATCCGGCCGCGACCATCGCCGCGCTGGTGGGCTACGCCGGGACCGACACGCTGTGCTATCGCGCATTCCCCGACGAACCGATCGCCCCGCGCCAGTTTGCGCAATGGGAACCTTTGGTCGAAGACGCCGAGGCACGTTTTTCCGTACGCTTTGTCCGCGTCGCCGGGGTCATGCCCCGCCCGCAGCCGACCGAGACGATCGCCACGCTTGCCGCGCACCTCGACCGTCATGATACGTTCACGCTCGCCGCACTGCGAAACCTCGCCGGCCTTGCCGCGTCGCTGATTGTCGGGCTGGCCGCGCTCGAACCCGATGCGCCGGTCGAAGCCTTGTGGGATGCGGCCCATCTCGAAGAGCACTGGCAGGCCGAATTGTGGGGCAAGGACGCCGAAGCCGAAGCCCGCAGCGCCCGTCGCCGCGCCGATTTCCTCGCCGCCGCCCGGTTTGCCGCGCTCGCGAAAAGCTAGTGGTCCGATTCTGACATTTGCTACCATGCTATCTGGATGGCGGGATGCAAATGTCAAAAACAATCCACTAGGCCATCCACTCGGCAACGGCGTGGGCCACCTGATTGGCGGCCTGATTGAGCGCTGGGCCGACTTTGGCGACATCGGCATCGAGATGGTCGATCTCGGCCTCGAAGCGGCGCGTCTGGGTCGTGCCGTCGGGCAACTGGCGCGTGGCATCGAAACGGACGATCGCCGCGCGGGAATGCGCGTCATAGCCGAAATCGATCAACCGCCCCGACAGGATCGGGCCGTGAGAGGCGGCATCGCCTTCGACCACCAGACGATTGCCGCGCGCCCGCAGCGTTTCGGCGAGCAAGTGCTGAAACAGCCGCGCCGGGCGCTCGACCCATTGCGCATTCCTGAGATAGGCAACACGCGCGGCATCGATCGTCACCGGAACGCGCAAGACCGCCAGCTTGGCCGCCGTTTCCGGCTCCATCACGCTGAGCGCAGTGCCGGCCGGTCCGCTGGTGGTGCTGCCGTCGACCGGCGCGCTCGTCGCGGTCAGAGTCAGGAGCGCGGGCGGCGTCTTGGCATTGCCAAGGCCGAGATTGATACACCCGCCCAGCGCCGGGATCAGCAATAGCGGTGCGAAAACGGCCTTGCGCATGGCGTGTGCCCTCATGATCATCAATGCTTGTAATCCGGCAATTGCGGCCCGCCGATCAGCGTGCCCAGCCCACGATCCTTCATCTGGTCCGTCAGGTCGCGCAAGGCATGCGTGGTGACCTGAAGATCGCGGATCGTGCTTTCGGCGGCGGGCAACGTGCGTTCGTTGAGCTGGCGCACGCCGGGCCGCGCCTCTTCGAGCACGGATTGGAGCGAAGCCGCCGCCGCGCCTGCCGATTTGAGCGTATCGTGCATCTGGCGGATCAGCCCCTTGTGATCGTCATTGAGCGCAGCATTGGCCGAATCCGACAGCTTTTCAAAACTGGCCAGCGTATAATTGGCCTGGCGGATAGTGTTCTGCAATTCGTCCAGCGTCGCCTTTACATCAGGCGCCGTCGTGGCAAGGCTGGCGCTCAACCGGTCGGTATTGGCCAGAATGTTCGAAAAGGCCTTTTGGTTCTTGTCCGACAGCACGAGCGAAAGCCGGTCGGTCAGATTGGTCAGCCGTTCGAGCAGGACCGGCGCGCTCGTCAAAAGCTCGCCCAGACCGCTACGCTTGGTCGGGATCTCGGGCACGCCTGCCGGGCCCGGATCGGTGATCGGCGGCGCGCCCTTGATCGCGCCCGACAGCTGGATCGTGGTCACCCCGGTAAAGCTGCCCTGAAGGCTGGCGGTCGTGCCGACGAGGATCGGCACGCTCTTGTTGACCGTGATCCGCACGCGCACGAATTCGGGGTCTTTTTCCCACAGCGCAATCTGCGACACTTGCCCGACCGGAACCCCGGAAAACGACACGCTCGACCCTTTGGTCACACCATCGACCGACTGCTTGAAAAAGATGTCATAGCGGTTCTGTTCGGGATGATTGAGCCGGGCAATCCACACAATGAGCAGCGCGGCGCCGATCAGCAGGACGAGCGTAACCGCCCCGACCCAGATGTAGTTTGCGCGCGTTTCCATGGTCGTGCCGATTCCTTCCTAGGCTCGCTCTGCCGAAACGGCCGTATCTGCCATACCGTGGTCCGCAACATGAGCCGCCATCGCCGCGCGCCCGCGCGGCCCGCTGAAATATTCCTGAATCCACGGATGATCGAGCGCAAGCAATTCGGGGATCGTGCCGACCGCGATCACCCGCTTGTCCGCGATCACCGCCACGCGGTCGCAGATTTCGTGCAGCGTGTCGAGGTCGTGGGTAATCAGAAACACGGTCAGCCCGAGCGTGTGCTGCAATCCGAGGATCAACTGATCGAATGCCGCCGCGCCGATCGGGTCGAGCCCGGCGGTCGGTTCGTCGAGAAACAGCAGTTCCGGATCGAGCGCCAGCGCGCGGGCAAGACCGGCGCGCTTGCGCATCCCGCCCGACAGTTCCGAGGGGAATTTCGCCCCCGCTTCGTCCGACAGCCCGGTCAGCAGGACTTTGTACCGCGCGATCTCGGACAACAGATCGTCGCCGATGTCCGGATAGAATTCGCGCAAGGGCACTTCGACGTTTTCCCCCACGCTCAGCGTCGAAAACAGCGCGCCGCCCTGGAACAGCACGCCCCAGCGGCTGCGGATGGAAATGTCGGCGTCGACACGCGCCTCGGTAATCGATTGGCCGAGCACCTCGATGCTCCCGGATTCGGGTATTTGCAGCCCGATGATCGCGCGCATCAGCACCGATTTGCCCGTACCCGAGCCGCCCACGACACCCAGAATTTCGCCGCGCCGGACATCGAGATCGAGATTTTCGTGCACGACATGTGTGCCGAACGCGTTGCACAAATCGCGCACCCGAATGGCGAATTCCCCCGCATCGGTCGAACCGGCTGCGGGCGCGATTGCCGTATCGGCAGCCGGAGCACCGGATGGATCGCTCTCGCTCATCCCCAGTTGATCTCGGTAAAGAACACCGCGAAAAAGGCGTCGAGCACGATCACGGTAAAGATGGCCAGAACCACTGCGGCTGTGGTGCGCTTGCCCACTTCTTCGGAATTGTCCCTGACCTGCATCCCCTGGTAACAGCCCGCCAGCGCAACGATCAGGCCAAACACCGGCCCCTTGACCACCGCGACCCACACGTCATGGATCGGAACCACTTCGCGGATGCGCAAGAGAAAGCTGAAAAAGGGAATACCCAGCGCAAATTGCGACAGAAAGGCGCCGCCGATGATCGCAACCACCGCCGCATAAACCCCCAGCAAGGGCATCATCAAGACCGTTGCCATGACACGCGGCAAGACCAGCACTTCCATCGGCGCGACCCCGATGGTGCGCATCGCATCGACTTCTTCGGTCAGCTTCATCGTGCCGATTTCAGCGGCAAAGGCCGATCCCGACCGGCCCGCGACCATGATCGCGGTCATCAGGATCCCCAGTTCGCGCATCGAGATCCGCCCGACCAGATTGACGGTATAGATCTCCGCCCCAAACTGGCGCAGCTGCTCCGCGCCTTGCTGGGCAATGACGATGCCGACCAGAAAGCTCATCAAGCCGATGATGGCGAGCGAATTGACCCCGACCAACTCCATCTGGTGAACCAGCGCACGATAGCGAAAACGCGCAGGGTGAAGCAGCAACCCGCCTGCTGCGAGTATCATCTGCCCGACAAAACTCAGCACCGCGACGGAGCCGAATGCCATACCGATCACGGCTTCGCCGACTTTGTCGGGCACGCGCAACCAGACCGGCAGCCGCGAAGGCGCTTGCATCGGGCTGTCGGCATCGACCTGGCGAAGCGCCTCGATCAACCGCGTTGCCGCATCGTCGGCATGGACGATCGTCGCCCCGGTCTCCTGCGAGATCCGACAGCAGATCCAGGCGCCGACCGTGTCGATCCCCGTGATTCCCGCCAGATCGATATGCGCAATCGGCGTGGTGATCGTGCGCAGCCGCCGATCGAGCGGCCCGAGCGTGGAAACCAGCATCGCCCCGGTAAACACCAGCGTGTCGCCGGTCTCGCCGGGGATCAAGGTGAAATCGGGAACTTGCGTCATCGCGCTGCTTCATGCGGGAAATCATGGTGTTGGGCAAGCGCCTCCAACCAAGGTTGCAGATGCGGCCCGGGGATGGCAAGGCACTGCGGTCATGACCGAGAACATCCTGCACGAAACCGCGCCCGAAGCACCGATCACACAAGGTTTGGCCAAAACCTTCGAACCCGCCGCGATCGAGGCAAAATGGTATCCCCATTGGGAATCGAGCGGCGCCTTTCGCCCCGCCCGCCCCGACGCTGTGCCCTTCACCATCGTCAATCCGCCGCCAAACGTCACCGGCAGCCTGCATATCGGCCACGCGCTCGACAACACGCTGCAGGACGTGGTCATCCGCTACGAACGTCTGCGCGGCAAGGATGCCTTGTGGGTGGTCGGCACGGACCATGCCGGGATCGCGACCCAGATGGTCGTCGAACGCCAGATGGAAGCGCATCAGGACAAGCGCACCAATTACACGCGCGACGAATTCATCGCCAAAGTGTGGGAATGGAAAACCGAAAGCGGCGGCACGATCACGCGTCAGTTGCGCCGGCTCGGCTGTTCGATGGACTGGAGCCGCGAACAGTTCACCATGGACCCGCACTTTACCCGCGCGGTGGTCAAGGTCTTCGTCGACCTTCATGCCAAAGGGCTGATCTATCGCGACAAGCGGCTGGTCAACTGGGATCCGAAGCTCAAGACCGCGATTTCCGACCTTGAAGTCGAAACGCGCGAGGTCAAGGGCGGGTTCTGGCGCTTTCGCTATCCGCTGGCCGACGGCGTCGTGCGGTCGGACGGGCTGGCCTATATCGAAGTCGCCACGACGCGCCCCGAAACGATGCTCGCCGACATGGCGGTCGCGGTCCATCCCGACGACGCGCGCTATCAATCGGTGATCGGCGCCTTCATCGAACAACCCCTGACCGGGCGCCGCATTCCGGTTGTGGCCGACGAACACGCCGATCCCGAGCTGGGCTCGGGCGCGGTCAAGATCACTCCGGGGCATGATTTCAACGACTTCGAAGTCGGCAAGCGCGCCGGATTCAAGGCGTCCGACATGCTCAACATGCTCGACGCCGAAGCGCGCGTGGTGCAGACCGCCGATGGCCTCGTTCCGGCAGAATTCCTCGGGCTCGACCGGTTTGACGCGCGCGCGGCGGTGGTCGCGGCGATGAAGGCCGCCGGGTTCCTCGTGCCCCACCTCGACCAGAATGCCGATGGGGACGGCGAAGAGCACGAATTCGAACCGCGCACGATCCAGACCCCGTTTGGCGATCGCGGCGGCGTGGTGATCGAGCCGTGGCTGACCGACCAGTGGTATGTCGATGCCGAAAAACTGGCCAAAGCGCCGATCGAGGCGGTGCGGTCCGGCGCCATCGAGATCGTGCCCAAGGCGTGGGAAAAGACCTTTTTCAACTGGATGGAAAACATCCAGCCGTGGTGCGTTTCGCGGCAACTGTGGTGGGGCCACCGCATCCCCGCCTGGTATGACGCAAACGGCAAGGCCTATGTCGCCGAAGACGAAGCCGCAGCGCAGGCGCTGGCAGGCGAAGGCGTGGCGCTGACCCGCGATGAAGACGTGCTCGACACGTGGTTTTCCTCGGCGCTGTGGCCTTTTGCCACGCTCGGCTGGCCCGACGATACCGCAATGGTAGCGCGCCATTATCCCAATGACCTGCTCATTTCCGGGTTTGACATCCTGTTTTTCTGGGATGCGCGCATGGCGATGCAGGGGCTGGAATTCATGGGCGAAGTGCCCTGGCGGCGGCTCTATCTGCACGGGCTCGTGCGCGCCGCCGACGGGCAGAAGATGTCGAAGTCCAAGGGCAACGTGGTCGATCCGCTCGGCCTGATCGACCAATACGGCGCCGATGCGCTGCGCTTTTTCATGTGTGCGATGGAAAGTCAGGGCCGCGACGTCAAAATGGACGAGCGCCGGGTCGAAGGCTATCGCAATTTCGCGACCAAGCTGTGGAACGCCGCGCGGTTTTGCCAGGCCAACGGGATCGGCGCGTCGCAAAGCCTTGCCGCCCCTGCGGCGACCCACGCGGTCAACCGCTGGATCATCGGCGAAGTCGTCGAAACCTTGGCCGCGCTCGATCAGGCGATGGCCGACTTGCGCTTCGATGCGGCGGCGAACGCCGTCTATCACTTCGTGTGGGACACGTTCTGCGACTGGTACATCGAATTCATCAAGGGCGCGTTCGATGACGAAACCCGCGCCGTCGCCGGCTGGGTGCTCGATCAGATGCTGGTCATGCTCCATCCGTTCATGCCGTTTGTCACCGAAGAGCTGTGGCACGCGTTGGCCGGCCCCCCCTGCCCGCGCGATAACGACCTGATCCTCGCGCGCTGGCCCGAACCGGCGGCGCACGTCGATGCCGCAGCCAAGAGCGAAGTCGAATGGCTGATCGCGCTCGTCTCGGGCTTTCGCACCGCCAAGAACGAACTGGGCCTTGCGCCCGGTGCGCGGCTCGAAGCCTGGTTGCCCGATCCCAGCGACGCGACGCGCGCGATCATTGCCGCCAACGGCCCGGCCATCGACCGTCTGGCCCGGCTCTCGGCGATCCACTTTGCCCCGGCGCCCGCGGGTGCGGCAATGCAGGTGGGCGCAGGCGATGCCACGCTGATCGTTCCGCTCGAAGGGCTGGTCGACATCGCGGCGGAAAAGGCGCGGCTGGAAAAGGCGCTGGCAGCCTCTGAAAAGGAAGCCAAGGCGCTGGCCGGTCGGCTCGGCAACCCGTCCTTCGTCGAACGCGCCAAGCCCGAAGCGGTCGACAAGGCGCGCGCCGATCACGCCCATCACACCGCCGAAGCCGCGCGGCTTGCCGCTGCGCTCAAGCGGCTGGGGTGATGACCGCGCCGTCCCCATCCTCCCCGAACCGGGGAGGGGGACCACGCGCAGCGTGGTGTAGGGGTGTGCCCCCACACGCGTCGTGCCGGGGGATAAACCCCTCCACCACCCTTCGGGCGGTCCCCCTCCCCGGTTCAGGGAGGATCAGGTGACATCGCTGATCCTGGCCACGACGACCCCCGGCGAGGCGGAGATTTTCGCTTCGTTGCAGGGCGAAGGCGCCTCGATCGGGCGGCCGTCGGTGTTTGTGCGGCTTTCGCGCTGCAATCTCGCCTGCCAGTGGTGCGACACCGCCTACACCTGGCGCTTTGCCGGGGATAATCGGCCGCATCGCGACAATCTGGCGTTCGAGCGCGGCAGCAATCAGGTCGCGATGAATGTCGAGGACGTCGCCGGGCGCATCGCCGCGTTTGGCGTGCCGCGACTGGTGGTGACCGGGGGCGAACCGTTGTTGCAGGCCCCGGCGCTGGCGCGGATGATCGCGATCTTGCGCGAGACAGTCACGCCGCTGCATGTCGAGATCGAAACCAACGGCACCGTCGCACCGTCACCCACGCTCGACGCGCTGATCGACCAATACAATGTCAGCCCGAAACTGGCGCATTCGGGCAATCCGGCGGCACTCGCGCTGATCCCCGAACGCCTCGCCGCCTGGGCCGCAGAATCGCGCGCGCTGTTCAAATTCGTGATCGCGACACCCGCCGATCTCGACGAAGTGCGCACGCTGGCGCAGACCTTCCCAATCGTGCCCGAACGCCTGTTTGTCATGCCCGAAGGCACCGACAGCGCGACACTGCGCGAACGCGCGCGCTGGCTCGCCGAAGCGGCCATGCAGGCCGGCTGGCGCTTTACCGACCGGCTGCACATTCATCTCTACGGGGATACGCGCGGAACCTGAATCCCGCGCGGAATCATTGCTCGGAACGGGCGTTGCTCAGAACGGGATGTCGTCGTCGAGATCTTCGCCAAAGCCGCCCGAAGCGCCGCCGCCCGAACCGCCGCCAAAGCCGCCGCTCGAACCACCCGACGATCCGCCGCCGAACCCGCCGCCAGAGCCGCCCCCGGAACCGCCCGATGCGCCGCCGCCGTAACCGCCGCCCGACGAGCGCTGGCCGCCGCCAAAGCCGCCGCCGCTGCGTTCACCGCCACCGCCCGGCGCACCATCGAGCATGGTCAGCACGGCACCGGGGCCCTGCAGCACGACTTCGGTGGTGTAACGGTCCTGCCCGTTCTGGTCCTGCCACTTGCGCGTGCGCAGTTGGCCTTCGATGTAGATCTTCGAGCCTTTCTTGAGAAAGCGCTCGGCAATGCCCACCAGACCTTCGGAAAAGATCGCTACCGTATGCCATTCGGTGCGTTCCTGGCGCTCGCCGGTGTTGCGGTCCTTCCACGATTCCGACGTGGCGATGCGCAAGTTGCACACTTTGCCGCCATTCTGAAACGAACGCGTTTCGGGGTCCGCGCCAAGATTGCCGACCAGAATGACCTTGTTGACGCTGCCTGCCATCGAATCGAGTCCCTTGAATTATGCGAACCGTTGGCTAGCCGATGCGACGCGGCTACGCCCAGCCCCGTCACCGTTTTTTCAACGCATTTTGCCGGTTTTCAGCCCCGATTTTCAGCCCAGGCCGCAGGCGACCGCCGTCCAATAGACGATCCCGGCAAAAAGATAGGCCAGCCCGAACAGATAGGCGAGCATGAACGCGGGCCATTTCCACCCGTTGGTTTCGCGCCGGGTCACCGCGATGGTCGACATGCATTGCGGCGCAAACACGAACCAGGCAAGGAAAGCGAGCGCGGTCGCCAGGCTCCAGTGCTGCTTCAACTGCGCGGCAAGGCCGATCGTGCGGGCATTTTCGTCGGACGCACCCACGGCATAAGTCGTCGCCAGCGAACTGATCGCGACTTCGCGCGCGGCCATCGTCGGGATCAGCGTCAGCGCGATGTCGCGGTTGAAGCCGATCGGTTCGACCACCACGGCCAGCCCATTGGCGATATGCCCGGCGATCGAGGCATTGACCTGATCCTGTCCGGGCTCTGCGCGCGGAAAATTGAGCAGGAGCCACAGCGCGATCGCCACGGTAAAGATCATCGTCCCGGCGCGGCGCAGAAAGATCCAGCCCCGCTGAAACAGCCCGAGCGCAAGATCCTTGATCGTCGGCAGCTGATATTTGGGCAATTCCATGATGAAGCCCGACGCCGCGCCGCGAGTCAGCGAACGACGAAACACCAGCGCCGCCACCATCGCGCCGAAAATCCCCGAGACATAGAGCACAAACAGCACCAGCCCCTGCAACCCGACCCCCGGCAAGACGTCCCGCGCCGGGATGAACGCCGCAATGATCACCGCATAGACCGGCAGGCGCGCCGAACAGGTCATCATCGGCGCGATCAGGATCGTGGTCAGCCGGTCCTTGGGGTCGGTGATCGAGCGGGTCGCCATGATCCCCGGCACCGCGCAGGCGAATGAGGACAAGAGCGGGATGAAACTGCGCCCCGACAGCCCGACGCCGGCCATCATCCGATCCATCAGGAACGCCGCGCGCGCCATGTAGCCGGTCGCTTCCATGACCAGAATAAAGAAAAACAGCACGAGGATCTGCGGCAGGAACACCACCACCGAGCCCACGCCCGCAATCACCCCGTCGGTGATCAGATCGCGCAGCAACGACGGCGGCATCACGCTGCGCAGGCCATCGGCGCCGGATGAAAACAGCGCGTCGAGCCCGTCCTGAAACGGCTTGGCCCAGCTGAACACCGCCTGGAACACCACGAACAACAGCGCAAACAGGATCGGCGGACCGAGCCAGGGATGCAGCAGGACGCGATCCAGCCGCGCGTGAAGCCGATGTTTGGACGTTTCCGACAAGACCGCGCCGCGCGCCATGGTCCGCGCCAGCATGCGCCGTTCGGGCATGGTCAGATGGGCGCGCGGGTGCGCCGGTTCGTGCGCTGCCGTGTCCCGCGCCGCGCCGACCGCAGCACCAAGCTCGGCCAGCCCGCGCCGCCGCACCGCGACCGTCGGGATCACCGGCACGCCCAGTTCCACGGCAAGCGCCGCCGGATCGAGCACCAGCCCGTCGCGTTCGGCCAGATCGATCATGTTGAGCGCAACCACCGTCGGCCGCCCCAGTGCGATCACTTCCTGCGCAAGCACGAGATGCTGTTCAAGGTTCGACGCGTCGAGCACGATTACCAGCACTTCGGGCTGCGCCTGTCCCGGCTGTTCGCCCATGATCACCCGGCGAGTCACTTCCTCGTCGGGGCTTGTCGCATCAAGGCCATAAGTGCCCGGCAAATCGACCAGTTCGACCGGCTCGCCATTGGGCAGGGCAAAGCGCCCCGCCTTGCGCTCGACCGTTACGCCCGGATAATTCGCGATCTTCTGCCGCGCGCCGGTCAGCGCATTGAACAGCGCGCTTTTCCCGGCATTGGGATTGCCGACCAGCGCGACAGTGCAAGGAAGGCGGCTCATGCCGGGCAATCTGCCGCGACGGGCTCGACATGCATCGCGCGGGCATGAACCCGGCGCAGCGCCACCGTCATCCGCCCGATCTCCACCGCCAGCGGATCGCGCGTCATGAACACGCCGCGATAGGCAAGCCGCACTTGCGCCCCTTCATCAAGGCCGAGCGCGCGCAACCGCTGCGCTTCTTCGGGAACGAGTGCAGCCCAATCGACCGCAACGATGCGCGCAAGAACGCCAAGGGGGAGCTGATCGAGTGTCACCCGGCAAGGGCTGCCACAGCGGATGAACAATTGCAAGTCATTCGCAATAGTTGATCCGGATCAATTGGCCCCGCACTTACCGCGCGGGATAGCGCAGGCGGCCGAACAGGCGCGTCAGGCTGAAATGTTCGCCTTTGGGTTGAAGCAGTTGCGCCTTGAACTTCTCAAACCGCATGACCCCGTCGATGCGGCGCCCGAGAAACGCGCGGGTATCGGCATGGCCCTCGCTGCGATCATCGGCGAGGACCGCCAGAGTCGCGGCATAGATCGATCCCAGCGTCGCGCGCTTGGTATAGTGGTTATAATCGGTCGCGGTATCGCCGGCGAGCCGCCACATCACATCGGCGCTTTTCCAACCCAACCGCGCCGCCGCTGCGACATGGCCGGGCTTGGCCATTTCGATCAGCGCCCGGCGCAGCGATTCCTCGCGGCCCGTCATCGCGTCGATGCGGAATTCGAGCAGCACCCGGATGCGTTCGCGGATCGGCAGCGCGGCGAGCCGTTCCCTGGGCAGGGCCTGCGCCATCTGCGCGTCGATCGCCCGTGTCCAGGCGGCAATCATCGCCATCGCCTTGCCGCCAAAGGCAAAACGCGCGGCATCCGCATCGACCCCGGCGCTTTGCGCCGCAACGGTCACCGCCGCATCGGTCCAGCCGTCAAACGCGGCCGCATCGGCAATCAACGGCGCCAGTTCCAGCCGAAAGCCGTCCTTCCTGTCGCCGTCGCCCCTGTCTGTTGTCGTCATCATCTCAGCCCCGTCGTGCCACGCCTCAGAACGTCGGTCCATAGGTCTTGTGAGCAGCGTTGGCGCCGCCATGGTCGCGCGTAAACGATTCGATTTCGGCAAGAACCGGGCTTTCCTTGCCGTCGAGCTTGGCATAATCGCGCGCCGAACGGCCCGAATTGTCGGGGCGGTCGGGGTTGGCCCCGGCCTTGAGCAGGCTGCGCACGACGGCAAGATCGCGCCGGCTGACCGCGTCGATCAACGGGGTGGAACCGGTGTTGTTGGTCTCATCGACCCGCGCGCCGGTGCTGATCAGGAAATCGACCCCTTCGACAAAGCCCAGTTCGGCGGCGATTTCCAGCGGGGTTTCGCCTTTGACATTGCGCGCGTTGACGTTGGCGCCCTTGCCGACGATGAATTGCATCCACATGATGTCGCGCCGCGCGGTGACGATATGCAGCGCGGTTTCGCCGGTGGTGATGTCGCGAGTGTTGACGATCTGGGTCGACGGCTTGTTCAGCATGTCGTTGACCACATCGCCATCCTTCTTGCGGATCGCGTCGAGGAATTTGTAGCTTTCGGAGAATTGCGCGGCGGCGGGCATCGGCGCGGCGAGCGCGACCAGCATGGCACCGGCCAATGCGCCGGTCCATCGTGCGGCAATCCGGCGACGAATCCCGGACTTTCCTGTCTGCGGACCAAAGTTCCTGTTCACGTCGATCGAATCCCTTGATTGAGCTCTCGCCCGGCACTTGCCAGCGGCTGGTTAGCAGAGCATGAACCGGAGCGCCATGCCAGCCAACGCTATGCCGATCCCGACTCTGAAACGCGCGAAAGCCGTTTTTCCTCCGCTGCTTGCCGCCGGACTGCTCGCATTGGGGGGCTTGACCGGATGCGGCCCCGGCGCCACGCGAAGCGACCCGCCGCTCGCCGGAACGCAGCTGGGCGGCGATTTCACGCTGGTCGACAAGGCGGGCAAGACCGTGCGCTACGCCGATTTCGCCGGTAAATGGCGCGTGCTCTATTTCGGCTATACGTTCTGCCCCGACGTTTGCCCGCTCGATGTGCAGCGCCTGATGCAAGGCTATCACCTGTTTGCCAAGGCGCATCCGCAAGCGGCCGCCCAGGTCGTGCCGATGTTCATCTCGATCGATCCCGAACGCGACACGCCCCAGGCGGTTGGGCAGTTCGCCGCCGCATTCGGCCCCGAACTGATCGGCCTGACCGGATCGCCGACACAAGTCGCGGGCGCGGCCAAGGCCTTTGCTGTCTATTACCAGAAGCGCAAAGGCGCGACACCGGGCACCTATCTGATGGATCACAGCCGCGCCGCCTATCTGATGGCGCCCGATGGCAAGCCGGTCGCGCTGCTGCCGGTCGATCAGGACGGCAAGGCGGTTGCCGACGAACTGGACAAATGGGTGCGATGACCCAGCCTCCTGCCAGCCGTGCGGCTTCCCGCTTTTGGGACAAGCCGGTTTCCGCGCTCAATCGCGAAGAATGGGAAGCGCTGTGCGACGGATGCGGCAAATGCTGCCTGCACAAGCTGGAAGACGAGGATACCGGCGATGTCTGGCGCACCAATGTCGCCTGCCGCCTGCTCGACCTGTCGACCGCGCGCTGCGCCGATTATCGCCACCGCAAGGCGATGGTGCCCGATTGCCTGCGTCTGACCCCGCGTCTGGTCATGGATGTGCCCTGGCTGCCCGATACTTGCGCCTATCGCCTGCGCGCCGAGGGGCGCCCCCTGCCCGCTTGGCACTATCTTGAATGCGGCGATCGCGACGCGGTCCACCGCGCCGGGCAATCGGTCGTGGGCAAGGCGATCAGCGAAGTCATCGCCGGCCCGCTCGAAGAGCATATCGTCGATGCCGAAGGCATGCCGCTCTATCCCGGCGAATCGTTCGAAGCGGACGAGATGTTCGACGCGGACGACCGGCCATGATCGAATGGCTGAGACGCGCCCGGCACGAACCAGCCCCGCCCCAACAGACTCAAGTGCGCGTGGGCGACCACGTCCTGCCGCTCGAAGTGCGTCGGCTGCGTCATGCGCGCCGCCTGACGCTGCGGCTGGCCCCCGACGGGCGCACGGTCCGCGTGTCGATGCCGCATTGGGTCTCGGCGCACGAAGCGCTGACTTTTGCCGTTTCGCGCAGCGACTGGCTCGCCGCGCAGATCGCCCGCCTGCCTCAGGCCAGCCCGCCCTGCCCCGGCGGCACAGTCGCCTATCGCGGCCGGCAACTGCCGATCGATTGGCAGGCCAGGGCCGGGCGCAAGCCGACCGTCGCCGACGACCGCCTGCTGATCGGGGGCCCGCGCGAGAGCCTGCCGACGCGCACGGCCCGCTGGCTCGAGGGCGAAGCGCAGCGCCTGCTCGGCGATGATCTTGCCCACTATTGCGCGCGCATCGGCAAGCCCGCGCCGCGCCTGGCCCTGTCGCGCGCGCGGCGCCGCTGGGGCAGTTGCGCCGCCGACGGCACGATCCGCATCAATTGGCGGCTGATCATGGCGCCCGACGCGGTGCGTCGCTCGGTCGTCGCGCACGAAGTCGCGCATCTGGCGCATTTCGACCACAGCCCGGCGTTTCACGCCTGCCTCGGCGATCTGTTCGAAGGCAGCATCGAGGCCGCCAATGCCTGGCTCAAACACCACGGCCCCGGACTGTACCAGCCCTTCGGGTAAAACTGGCAAGTTTGCCCGCCAATCCCTATGAAGGCGCGATGAAGGGCTTTTTTCGCAACGTTTCGCCGCGCCGCGCGGTGCTTGATCTGTGGCAAGTGCTTGGTGCGCCTAGTGAATTTCGCTGGCCGGCGCTCGCGCTGGCGGCGATGGTCACCGGCTCGATCTTCTGGATCATGATCCATCAGGAAGGGCGCGCGCTGCCCCCGCCGCCCAAGATCATCTATTTTGAAAGCTGGCGCGCCGATCGCAGCGACAAGGACATCATCGCCGGCAACATCGAAGCCGCGCGCAAGGCAAAGGCCGAAGCCGCCGAAGAAGAGCGCCGTGCCGAAGACATCCGCCAGATGTACAAGGCGGTGGGCGCCGCCACCGGGCTCGATACCAACACCATGTATAAACAAGGCAACGTCGAGCGCGATGCCGAAGCCAAGGCACAGGCCGCGCACGACAAGGCGCTGCTCGACCGTTTCCTGGAAAAAGGCACCAAGCCGGTCGTCGACCCGCAAGCCGCCGCCTCGGCCGAAAACTGACCATGCCGGGCGATGCCGCATGGATGCAGGCCGCCGCCGCGCTGGCCGCACGCGGGCGCCCGCTCAGTCGGCCCAATCCGGCGGTCGGCGCGATACTCGTGGCCGATGGACGCGTCATCGGACGCGGCCATACCCAAGCCGGGGGGCGCCCCCATGCCGAAGCCCAGGCGCTCGACTGCGCAGGCGCGGGAGTGCAGAACGCGACGCTTTATGTCACGCTTGAACCTTGCGCGCATGTCAGCGCGCGCGGCCCCGCCTGCACCGATCTGGTCATTGCCGCACGCCCGGCGCGGGTGGTCATCGGCTGTATCGATCCCGATCCGCGCACGGCGGGCACCGGCATCGCGCGACTGCGTGAGGCAGGCATCCCCGTCGAGGTGATCGACAGCGTGGCGGCGCGCGCGTCCCTGGCCGGATACCTGCTGCGCACGCGTGAAGGCCGCCCGCATGTCACGCTGAAACTGGCCACCTCGCTCGACGGGCGGATCGCGCTGGCTTCAGGCGAAAGCCGATGGATCACCGGCGCGGCGGCGCGGGCGCATGTCCATGCCACCCGCGCCCGCGCCGATGCGATTCTGGTCGGTGGCGGCACGTTGCGCGCCGATGCGCCCCGCCTCGATGTGCGATTGCCCGGCCTTGAAGCGCGCAGTCCCAAACGCTGGGCGCTGACACGCGGCGCCGCGCCCGAGGGGTGGAACGCGGTATCGGACATGGCTGCCCGCGATGCCTTTGGCACAGCGCAATACCTCTATGTCGAAGGCGGCGCAGGCGCTGCGGCGACATTCCTTGCCGCCGACCGGGTCGACTGCCTGATGCTCTATCGCGCGCCGATCGTGATCGGAGCGGGCCGCCCGGCGGTGGGCGACATCGGGCTGGACCGGCTGGCCGAGGCGCACGACCGCTGGGCGCTGGTCGAACAACGCCTGCTTGGCAGCGATACGCTGGACATCTACGAGCGGTTGCGCGGATAAATCGTTTTTGACTCGTCGTTTTTGTTTCAAGGGGAGTAGGTCACCATGTTCACGGGCATCATTGTCGAGGTCGGCAAAGTGCTGGCGATCGATGTCGCCGGCGATCATCGGGTGACGATTTCGACCACGCGCGCCCAAGGCGCGATCGCCATCGGCGCGTCGATCGCCTGCTCGGGCGTCTGCCTGACGGTCGTCGAAAAAGGCACCGGGTTTGGCGGAGAGGCCGGAACGGGCTGGTTTGCCGTCGATGTCTCGGGCGAAACGATCAGCCGCACTGTGCCCGCGCAATGGCAGGTCGGCGCGCGGCTCAATCTCGAACCCGCGCTGAAGCTGGGCGATGAACTGGGCGGCCACATCGTAACCGGCCATGTCGACGGCGTCGGCGAAGTCGCCTCGATCACGCCGGAGGGCGCCTCGCGCCGGATCGAATTCCTCGCGCCCGCCGATCTCGCGCCTTATATCGCGGCCAAGGGGTCGATCACGATCGACGGCGTCTCGCTGACGGTCAACAGCGTCGCCGACGAAGCCGATGGCCGCGCCCGCTTTGGCGTCAACATCATTCCCCATACCGCCGAAGTCACAACGCTGGGCGCGCTCGTTCCGGGCGCGGCGGTCAATCTCGAAATCGACGTGCTCGCGCGCTATCTGATGCGCATGCAAAGCGCGACACGCACGGCCTGATCGGGAAAGGGCTATCGGGAAAGGGAACCGGGCGGCCCGCAAGCCGCCCGGACACAGGATCAGACGGCGACGGCGCGCAACGATTCGATGAACTGCTCGATATTGCCGCTGGTCAGCCCGGCGATATTGATGCGGCCCGTCCCGGCCATATAGATGCCGTGCTTTTCGCGCAGCGCGAGGATCTGTTCCCCGTTCAGCGGCAGCATCGAAAACAGCCCGTTCTGAATGCCCAGCGGCGCCATCGGGATGGTGCCGACCTGTTGCGCGGCGGCCAGACGATCGCGCACCTGGCGCATGCGGCCACGCATGTCGTCCAGCTCGGCGAGCCACACTTTGGTCAGTTCCGCATCATCAAGCACCAGTCGCACCGCTGCCGCGCCGTGATCGGGCGGCATCGACCAGCTGGCGCGCGCGATCGTTGCGCCATTGGCCATCGCGCGGGTCAGCGCATCGGCATCACCGGTCACGGCATAAAACGCGCCGACGCGATCGCGATAGAGCCCGAAATTCTTGTCGCAGCTATAGGCGACCAGAGCTTCGGGCACCTTGGCGAGAACCGCGCGCAGGCCATAGGCGTCTTCTTCCATGCCCGCGCCCAGCCCCTGATAGGCCAGATCGAGCAGCGGCAGCACGGCGCGCGACGCCAGCAGGGGCGCAATCTCGTCCCACTGCGCGTGGGTATAATCGACCCCGCTGGGATTGTGGCAGCACCCGTGGAGCAAGACCGCATCGCCCGGCCCGGCGTCGGCCAGCACGGCCTTCAACGCTTCGAGATCGGCCGTTCCTTCGGGCGTGACATGGCGAAAAGTCACCAGTTCGAGCCCGGCTGCGGCAACGATCTGCGCATGGTTCGGCCACGACGGGGTGCCCATGATGATGCGGCGCACGCCGGCGCGCCTGGCAACTTCGATCGCCAGCCGCACCGCGCCGGTGCCGCCCGGGGCCTGCATGCCTTCGACCCGCGAACGATCGAAGCCGGCGCCAAAGATATAGGGGATCAGCGCATGGACAAAGCCCATGTCGCCTTCGGGCCCGAGATAGGACTTGCTGTCCTGGGTTTCGAGCAGGCGTGCTTCAGCAGCCTTGATCGCCTTGAACACCGGGGTTGCGCCGGTGGCGGTGCGATAGACGCCGACGCCGAGGTCGATCTTGTCGGCGCGCGGATCGGCGTTGTAAAGCTTGATCAGGCCCAACAGGGCATCGGCGGGCTGCGGCGCAAGAGCTTCGAGCATCGGTGTTCGGCTTTCCTGGCAATGGTCAATTGCCGACACGAAACCCCGACGGAGTCCGGCGGCGGCGTCCCCATGCCCCCCATGGCCGAGCGGCGCAAGCCATTTTGCACCCGTCAGGCAAAGCGCCGATCCGGATCAATCGATCAGAAAGGCACCCATTTCTGTTTGTGCGTAAAGTTCATGTAGCCCGCATTGACGCCCAGCCGCAGCCCCCCGCCCATGCGCACCGGGATCACCACCAGATCGCCCCGCCGCAAATAGGACACATTGAAACCGCCGATCAGATAGGCCTGCCCCTCGCCCGCGCCGATGCGATGAAACAACTGCTCGGTATCATGCAGATTGTAGATCAGCACAAACGTGCTGCCGCCGCTGCCGCCGAAATCGGGCCCGAGCGAGGGCCCGGTCCAATAGACCGGCATCTGCCCCTCGATCTTGTGATGCAAGGTGCCGCTGCCATAGCGCAGCCCGATCACGAACGCACCGCCGCCTTCGCTGCCGGTGATATAGCCGCTGGGCTCGCCCTGTTTCTTGAGCAAGTCGCGAATCATCAACGCAAGCCCGCGTGCACCTTTGCCGAACACGTTCTCGGCGGCATTGACCAGTTCGTTTTCATGATAGGTCGTATCGCCATTGGCAGGCGCAGCGCTCGGCCCGCCAACCGGCCCGCTCGGCCCACCTGGCGCGGCGTAGGACACCCCGGCGGGCGGCGCGCCTTGCTGGACGACCGGCGCGGCAGGCGCCACGGCAGGGCCGGCAGGCGGCGAGGCCGGCTGTCCATGCCCCAGATCGGCATCGATTGCGTTGTTGGGATCGATCGTCTGCACCTGGGCCTGCGCCACAGGCGCCGCCAGCAAGGCGAGCGCAGCCGAAACGACCGGCACGGCCCGCAATCCCCACCCGGTAGCCTTGATCATGCGCGCGCCCTTACCCTGTCCTGCCAAGATCTGCATCATGTCCACCACGATTGTCGCGCGCCCGCCATCTGGCAAGGGCACCCCACGTCCTTTTCGTGGACAATTGCCCCGACACAATGAACGGGCGATGAGCCGAGTCGATTTTGCGCCCAAACGCCGCATCGACAATGAAAAATGGCTCGAAACCGGGTCGGGATAAAACCTCACGGAAAAAATCGGACCACCCCTTGTCGCCCCCGGCAACCGTCGCTATAGCCCGCCCTCGCCGCTGCGATCCGGAGACGTGGGTGAGTGGCTGAAACCAACGGTTTGCTAAACCGTCGTACTGGTAAATCCGGTACCGAGAGTTCGAATCTCTCCGTCTCCGCCAAATTCCGCCATTTTCTGGCCCATCGCAGCCCTGCCGAAAATGCTCAAAAACACGGAAAACCGTTGGTACTGTGACCACTTTTGTGACCACCCCGGTGCCTACCCCAGCTTGGCACTCTGCTGCTGGTCGGGGGTCAGGTAGGCCAGGTAGATCTCGGTGGTCTTGACGCTGCCATGCCCCATAATGCCTTGAAGTATATAGATACTTCCGCCGCTTTGCAGATAGCGTACGGCGAAAAGATGGCGCAGATCGTGGAATCTGAAGCGCACGAAATCGGGTTTTTGCTGTGACCGTTGTGGATCGGCGTGCAAGTTAGAACCCAGCAACTTTTGCGATTAAGATTATGAAGTTGCTCTGTTTTCTCGCTTTATACGGGTTATACGGGGCCGCGAGGCGCGCCGATATTGCGAGCGCACGAATTGATCTTCCGAAGTTATATCAATGTATTACCTTGAAAACGACAGGATTCCCTATTGCATGCCGATCCACAAGCCGGCAGCGCTGCCGCGTCCACTTCATGCGCAATGCCCTGGCCCATGCCGGAAAGAGCGGCAGGCGCGTCGTCTCAGCCTTCATCGCCACCGCCTTCGCGCAGGAAACACCCGAAGCAGCCAGCCAGCAATGGCGTTCCGTCGCCGACCAGATGCGCCCGAAGCTACCCAAACTGGCGGGTTTGATGGACGATGCCGAGCCCGACGTGCTGGCCTACATGGCATTCCCCAAGGAACATCGCGCCAAACTTTACAGCACCAACCCTATCGAGAGGCTCAACGGCGAAATCAAGCGCCGGACCAATGTGGTCGGCATCTTCCCCAATGAGGCCAGCATCACCCGCCTGATCGGCGCCATCCTGCTCGAACAAAACGACGAATGGGCCGTACAGCGCGGGCGCTACATGTCGCTTGAAACCATGGCACCGCTCAGCGATAATCCCATCGTCGTGCTGTCGGCTGTGCCCGGTACATGACCGGCTCAAACTGACGCCGAAAAACGCGGTGGCTCCGATAAGCTACACCACGCGTTGGGACACGATCTGAGGAAAGCCTCATCATCCTTGAAAGCCTGTCGTGCCTCATGCGTGAAAAGAGCCTGCTGACGCGCGGCGATATCGAACTGCTCTGCGCCAAAGTGGGCCGTCGAGCCGAGGGCGAGCCCCCCCCCCCCCCCCCCCCCCCC
>NZ_KQ954288.1:255345-263604 GCF_001519055.1 Novosphingobium sp. Fuku2-ISO-50
CCCCCCCCCCCCCCCCCCCTGCCCTGCCGCTCGGAAAGTGCGCAAATGGCGCATAAGTATTTGCGCCAACTGACCACGTATCTGGGCCAGCGCTATGGCGGCAAGCATTCGCGGCACTCAGCTAACGAGGTCGCATTGGAAACGCAGAAAAAGCGCCATAGTGCCTTGCGCTTGCGCCAGGCGGGGTGATGCGGCAAGCCGTGTCCATGCGATCGGATCCCCCTGCAACGACCAACGCTGCGCCCGACAACAGCAGAACCGAACCCATCGGCCCGTCACTGATCAGACGGGCCGTTCACGATGGCGACCTGAAAGTGCGCGCGGTGGGGGAGCGGCGGCTTTCGTCGCTCGATGTTTACTACCGCCTGATGCGCATGACGTGGTTGCGGCTCGGTCTGCTGTTTGTCGGCGTGTTCCTGACCTTCAACCTCGTCTTTGCCGGCCTCTATCGATTGGATCCCGCAGGCCTTGCCACAACCGGCCAGACCGCTGCGGCGCCGCTATTCTGGCGCGACTTTTTCTTCAGCGTGCATACGGTGGCCACGATCGGCTACGGCAACATCTACCCCGTGTCGCTTTGGGCAAATGGCGTGGTGGTTGTCGAAATCACGCTGGGCATCATTGTTTTTGCGCTGGCTACGGGAATAGCCTTTGCCCGATTCTCGCGACCGACCGCGCGGATATTGTTCAGCCGGCGGATGGTCGTGCGCCCTGTCGACGGCGTGCCGACCCTTATGCTGCGGACCGCCAATCAACGGCACAACCTGATCTATTCGGCCGAGGCGCGGCTTTCGCTGATGATCGATGGAGAAGTCGGCGGCGTCTGGATGCGCCGATTTGTCGATCTTGCGTTGACCCGCCAGAACAATCCGACCTTTGCGCTCACCTGGACGATCATGCATCCGATCGATGCGGACAGTCCGCTGCGCCATTGGCTTGCCGATCCGCAGGCACCGCGCAATGACGAAATCATCGTCACCCTGGCGGGCGCCGACGAAATTTCCGGCCAGACGATCCATGGCCGCTGGGCCTATTGCGCAGCCGACATCAGTTGGGGTTTCCATTTTGCCGACATCATCAGCAATACCCCTGATGGTTGGCGCGAAATCGATTACAGCCGGTTCCACGACGTTCTGCCGGGATGATCAGGGCAGTGGACGGATCCCACCGCGTCCGTGCGTCGCGCGGTCGGCCAGAAGCCGGCTAACGACTTCCAGAAGTTGATCGGGATTTGGCGGCTTGATGACAAAGGCCGCAATCCCGAGTTCGAGCGAGCGCGCGCGCGCCGCGTCGGTCGGAAAGGCGGTCATCAGCATGACCGGCACGTCAAACCCGCGCGCCAGAAGCGCGGATTGCAAAGTCAGCCCGTCCATGCCCGGCATGTGCAGATCGGTGATCAGAAAGTCCATCGTGTCCAGCTCGGTCCAATCCAGCAGGCCCTCGGCCGTGCGGAATGGCACGATGGTCAAACCTGCCGAGCGGAAGAAACTGCCCAGACTGGCCAGCACTTCGGCATCGTCATCGACCACACTGATCACACTTTTACCCAACACTTGGGATACTCCGTTCGCGCGCCATCCTCCATGCCCGTCTTTCCGGTCAAGGCGTATCATATCAAGGTATGTGTCCCTTACCAAACTTTCCGCTTGGCGCGGTGGCATGTGCGCGCTGCCTTATGGCGCATGAGCGTCGGGCACCGTCCAGCCGCCGCCCAACGCGGCATAGAGGCTGACGAGCCCTTGCGTCCGCGCCAACAGCGCGGCGATTTTCCGGCTCCGGGCATCGACCGCCTGCGCTTGGGCATGCCACAACGCCTGCCGGTCGAGCGTGCCGGCATGAACCGCCATCCCTGTCGCCTCAAGCACGCGCTGCGCGTCGGCAAGCGCGGCATCCTGTTGCTCGTCGGCCAGCCGGGCATAGCGTTCGGCGCTGAGCGCATCTTCGACATCGACCATGGCGCCTAGCACGGCCTTGCGATAATCGGCCGCCAGTTCGACATATCGCGCCTGCGCCAGACGCACCTGCCCCTTCAACCTGCCGCCATCGAAGATCGGCGCAAGGATGCCGGCGCCAAAGTCGAACACCGAAGTTGGCTCGCTGGCCAATCCATTCAGTGCGACGCTGGCCACACCTCCACTTGCGGTCAGGTCGATCGATGGCAGCAAAGCGCGTCGCGCGGCATCGATGTTGCCCCCCGCTGCCGCCAGCGCCCGTTCCGCGGCAGCAACATCCGGGCGGTGGATGAGCAATTGCGCGGGCAGTCCGGCCATCACCGGCGGCAGCGTCAGCGCATCCAGCGCGCCCCCATGCACCGAGAACCCTTCCGGTGAATGACCGGTCAGCAGTGCGATCGATAAAACAAGGTGCACACGCGACGCCTGCAGCGGGGGGATAGCGCCCTCGGCCTGGCTGGCCAGGATCCGTTGCTGCGCCACGGCTTGCTGCGCCATGATGCCGTGCCGCGCTTCCTCGTCCATATCCAGCGCAAGGGCTTGCGCGGACCGGGCCGCAGCCTGCGCGCAGGCGATCTGATCGTCGTTTGCCTTCAGGTCGAGATAGGCGCGCGCCACCGTGGCAATCACCAGCATGCGCATCGCGGCCAGATCGTCCTGCGCCGCCTGCGCCGTCGCACGGGCAGCGCGGGCGCCGGCAGAGGCACGGCCCCACACGTCCACTTGCCAGGACGCGGCAAGTTCCACATCGGTGCTGGCGTAGCGGCGCTTTGCCCCGTTGCTCAACAACCGCTGGGTGTCTCCGCCACCGATGTCGGCACCGATTTGCGGCAAGAGATCGGCGCCCGCGATGCGAGCCTGTGCATTGGCCTGGGTCAGCCGCGCCTGAGCCGCGGCCAGATCATCATTGGTGGTTTCGGCATCCGCGATCAACCGGTCTAGTTCGGACGAACCCAATTCATGCCACCACTGCGCCGTCGGCCATGCCGTGACCGGCGCAGGACTGTTCCATGCATGGGCCGGTGGCGGCGGCATCGGCGCGTCAGGCAACGGTGCGGATGCGCATCCTCCCAACAACCAGCAGGCCGCCGCCACCAATCCCGGATTGGCGATGCGGGCGGGCAAGCGCCACGAGGACGGCGGCTTCATAAGCGATCCTTTCGGCAGCGGCAGGCCTTTCGGCAGCGGCAGGTCAGGCACGACGACGCAGGCGATCCATCGCCAGATAGACCACCGGCGTCGTGAACAAGGTAAGCACTTGCGAAACCGCCAATCCGCCGACGATGGCATAGCCCAGCGGCTGGCGGATTTCGGCCCCTGCGCCATGCCCCAGCATCAACGGCACGCCGCCGAGCATGGCGCACAGCGTGGTCATCAGGATCGGACGAAACCGGGTAAGACAGGCATCGCGGATCGCATCTTCGGGCACAGCGCCCTCTGCCTCTCGCACGCGGGCGAAATCGACCAGCATGATGCCGTTCTTTTTGACGATGCCGATCAGCAGCAGAATGCCGACAATGCCGATCACATCGAGCGGCATGCCCACGACGATCAGCGTCAGCAGCGCGCCCAGCCCCGCCGAAGGCAGCGTCGACAGGATCGTCAGCGGGTGGATCCAGCTTTCATACAGCATGCCCAGGATCAGATAAACCGCCACGAGAGCAGCGAAAACCAGGCCGCCCTGCCCCGCCAGCGCGGTCTGAAACGCTGCAGCATTGCCTTGAAACGCGGTCTGCACGGTCAGCGGCAAGTGCAAGCCCGCACGCACATGCTCGACCGCAGCGACGGCGGTGCCGATCGACACGCCCGATCGCAAGTTGAAGGCGATCGTCGTCGACGAAAACCCGCCCTGATGGTTAATCACAAGCGGAGCGGTCGCATCGACGATGCGCGCGACCGCCGACAGGGGCACTTGCGCGCCGCCGGTCGCGCGCAGACTGATGGCATCGAGCGCGGCGGGATCGGCGCGGAATTGCGGTGCCATGGCCAGTACCACACTATACTGGTTAAGCGCGCCAAAAACCTTGGCCACCGGCCTTTCGCCAAAGGCATCATAAAGCGCCGCGTCGACGTCATCGATGCCAAGGCCCAGCCGGGCAATCGCCTCCCGATCGACGGTGATCTGCAACTGCGGCCCTTGCGCACCGGTATCGCTGGTCACATCGGTCAATTGCGGGATCGCGCGAAACGCAGCCATCGCGCGTTCGGCCGATTGCGACAATTCGCCCGGATCGGCATCGACCAACGTGAATTGATAGGCGCTCTTGGCTACGCGCGCGCCGATCGTGATATCCTGCGACGGTTGCAGATAGAGCCGGATTCCGGGAATACCCGCCACGGCGCGATTGATCCGCGCGATCACAGCCCCGGCATCGCCCGCCTCGCCGCGATGGCCAAAGGGTTTGAGCGAGATGAACATGCGGCCCTGATCGGGTGAGGGATTGGATGGGCCGGGCCCGATATAGCTGGCGACGCTCAACACGGCAGGATCGCGCAGGATCGTATCGACCAGCCGCTGCTGACGATCGCCCAGCCCCTGCGGCGAAATGTCCGCGCCGGCCTGGGTGATCCCGGCGATCAGACCGGTATCCTGCGTCGGGAAAAAGCCCTTGGGGATCCAGACATAGAGCGCGCCGGTCAGCACCATGGTCAATCCCATGCCGACGAGCGTCAGCCGCTGATGACGCAGCACCCAGCCAAGCCCACGCCCATAGCCCGCAGTCAGGCCGTCGAGCCCGCGTTCCAGCCGTCGCGCGATTGCGCCCTGCTGCGCGGCATCATGGTGCGGGGTCAGCAATTGTGCACTCATCATCGGTGTCAGCGTCAGCGAGATGACCACCGACAAAAGGATCGCCACCACCACGGTAATCGCAAATTCCTGAAACATGCGGCCCACCACCCCGTTCATCATCAACAGGGGGATGAACACCGCGCACAGCGAGATCGAAATCGCCACGATGGTAAAGCCGATCTCGCCAGCACCGCGCAGGGCGGCCTCCATCGGCGACAGCCCGGCCTCGATATGGCGCATGATGTTTTCCACCATCACCACCGCATCGTCGACGACAAAGCCGACCGCGATCGACAGCGCCACGGCCAAACCCGGGATCAGCGTCGCACGCGGTGCGCGCAGGAACAGATAGATGGTCAGCACCACCAGACCGACCGTCAGCAGCAAGGTGTTGCGCACATCGGCGACCGAGGCACGAATGGTCGTGGTGCGATCGGATACCACCGCGACTTTCACGGTGGCGGGCAAGGCCGCCTGAAGCCGGGGCAGCGCGGCCCGGATCGCCCGCACCGTGTCGATCACATTGGCGCCGGACGCGGGCAGCACGTTGAGAATGATCGCCGGATCGCGATCGAACCATCCGGCCTGCGTACTGCTGGCGCCGCCAATGCGCACCGCGCCGAGGTCGGCCATGCGGATCGGCGCCCCGTTTCGCCAGGCCACGATCATCCGGCCAAAGTCGTCCCGGCTTTCGATCTGGTCGTTGGTGGCAATGCCGATCGCCTGACGCGGGCCCTGCAACACGCCTTTGGCGGCATCGACAGTGCCGTGCTGCAGCGTGGTGCGCAGATCCTCCATGGTCAGGCCATGCGCCGCCAATGCGCGCGGATCGACATCGATGCGCATCGCCGGCTGCTGCTGCCCGCCGATGGTGACCAGCCCCACCCCCGGCATTTGCGACAGGCGCGGCAACAGCACGCTTTCGGCATAGTCATCGACCGTGGTCAGCGGCATACCCTTGGCCGTCAGCCCGAGGATCAGGATCGGGCTCTGCGCCGGATTGACCGCCCGGAATGTGGGCGGCGCGGGCAAAGTTGCCGGCAGATTGCTCGAAGCGGCAGCAAGCGCCGCCTGCACGGCGAGCGACGCCTGCTGCACCGAAACGCCGGGCGCGAATTGCAGCGCGATCTGCACGAACCCCGGTGCGCTGGACGACGTCATGTCCTTCAGCCCCGGAATCTGGCCCAATTGCCGTTCAAGCGGGGTGGCAACCGCCGAAGCGTTGGTGCGCGCATCGGCCCCCGGCAATTGCGCGGTGACCTGAATCGTCGCGGTACTGACATCGGGCAAGGCCGCCACCGGCAATTGCCGATAGGCCAGAATGCCCAGCAACGCGATGGCAATGCCCAACATCCATGTCGCCACCGGACGCCGGATGAAGGCGCCGGACACGCCTTCCCCGGTCATGGCACCAGCCCCAAACGGGCGGGATCGTCATGCCGCCGGGCCATCGGTGAGGCTGGCGCGGCAGCGACCCGGGCCCCTGCGACAAGGCCGAACTGGCCATCGCTGACCACCCGTTCCCCGCCCGACAAGCCGTGGGTGATCACAATGGTCTCACCCAGTCGCGAACCCGGCGTCACCGGCCGCACACCTGCGCGATTGTCATTGCCGACCACCCAGACATAGGCGCCCGAAGGCCCGGATTGCAGCGCACTCGCCGGAATGCGGATCACGTCGGGCGTCGCCGCCAGAACGACGCGCGCGCTGATTTGCGCGCCGGGCCACAGGCGATGCGCACGATTGGGAAAGCCCGCCTTGAGCAAGACCATGCCGCTGGCCGGATCGACCCGATTGTCCAGCACCGACAACACGCCGCTGTCGATCGCCAGCCCATCGGGGCCGAGCGCATCGACACTGACGCGATGCCCGCCCGCCATCGCCGCCTGCACCGATGCCAGCGCGGCCTGCGGCAGGGCAAAGACCACATTGGCCGGTTCGATCCGACTGATCGTGACGATGCCATTGCTATCGGTCGGGCTGACAATATTGCCCGGATCGACCATGCGGATACCCGCCATACCCGCGATCGGCGCGCGAATCGTGGCATAGGCCAGCGTCAGCCGGTCGCGCATGATCGCAGCGCGGTCGCCCGCAACGGCGGCGGCAGCCTGCGCCGCGCCAGCACGATAACCGGCCACTTGTTGCGCCGATGCAATCCCCACCCCTTCGAGCGGTGCGTTGCGCACGAGCGTATCGCGGGCATTGGCCTCGACCGCCAGATCGCGGGCGAGCACAGCCTCATCCTGAGCGAGCGTGGCGGTCAGCGGGCGGGGATCGAGCTTCGCTATCACTTGTCCCTGTGTCACAGGGCGCCCTTCGGCAAAACCGAGCGACAGCAATTGTCCCGCGACCTGGGCATGGACAGTGACCGTGACGGCGCCTTCGACATGACCAAGCCCGGTCAGCGTGTCGCGCGCCGTGCCGGTCTGCGCGATGGCAATGACCACCGGCACGGGCGTGGGGTCGCCGTGCCTTGCCTCTCCGCAGGCCGAAACGACCATCGCAGCCAGCAATACGGAACAGGATAGACGCATGGATCGACCCCCGCCAGAGCTTCAGATCGAACCGCGCATGCGGGTAATCTCGTAAAGGAACCAGGCGCGCTGTTCGCTTTCGTCGATCCACACTTCGAGCTGACTGGTTGTCGCGACATCGCCGTGTTCCGAGCACAAGTCATGCATCCGGCGCATTTCGGCGACCAACTGGATCGTGTCGCCTTGCAATTCGGCCAGCATGTCCTGCGGTTCGACATAGTCGGCGTTGTTGTCGAGCAAGCGTTGACGGCGCGCCACATCGGATACCGAACGGATCGTCGTGCCGCCGACTTTGCGCGTGCGTTCGGCAATCGGGTCGGTCATTGCCTGCAACTGGTTCGCCTGACTGTCGAGCAGCAGATGGTAATCCTGGAAATGCGGCCCGCTGATATGCCAGTGAAAATTCTTGGTCTTGAAATAGAGCGCGAAGACATCCGCCAATAGCGCGCCAAGACCGGCGCTGATATCGCGCGATGCATCTTCACCAAGATCGGTAGGGGTGCGCAAATACCGTGCCTGATTGGGATGGGGTGCGTGAGACATGGCGTTTCTCCATTTCTTTGGGATTATCTGGCAAGGCGGATGCGTTGCGCACTGCACCAGTATTTTTGTGCGGTACGTTCGGGCAATCACACCAAGGTTTGGGGTCGCCGATTTTTGGGTGGGGTTTTACCCGCCATCGCGTCGGCGCGCGCTCAGGCCGACGCGGGAAGGCCCGATTGCGCGACGCTTGCGCGCGCCACGGCAGGCGTCAGCCCGGGCGTTTCGAGCGCGTATCGGGCGATGGCGTCCTTGCGCGCGAACCACACATCGGGCTTCGATTTGGCATAGGCCAGAAAGCGGTCGAGCACGCGGATTCGCCCGGCATGGCCGGAAATCCGATCATGCATGCTGATCACCATCATGCGGCGGCGGCTGGCGCCTTCTTCATAGAGCTGGTCAAATTCGTCCTTCAGCGCCTGTTCGTAGGCCGCAGGAT
>NZ_KQ954289.1 GCF_001519055.1 Novosphingobium sp. Fuku2-ISO-50
GAAGGCGGGAATCCAGCCTCAACGGTTGCGTAATTACGAGGCATCAGAACTGGATTCCCGCGTTCGCGGGAATGACGAGGGGGGGGGGGGAGGATGTAACCTGAACGCCGCTTGTCATTCCGCCGCTGGCGGGCGGCGCTTGATCAGGGCGGTGCGGGTGCAGGACAGGGCTTCTTCGCCGCGCTGGTTGGTCAGCCAGTGGCGGAAGGTGACGACGCCCGCTTCGGGGCGCGAGCGGCTTTCGCGGCGGTCGATCACTTCGCTGTGACAGGTCAGCGTGTCGCCGATGAAGGTCGGTTTGGGCGTGATCACTTTGTCGAAGCCGAGATTGGCGACGAGCGTGCCGACGGTGGTGTCGCCGACCGACAGCCCGATGCACAAGGCGAACGTAAACGTCGAATTGACCAGAATCTGGCCGAATTCGCTCGCCCGCGCGGTTTCGGCATCGAGGTGCAGCGGTTGCAGATTGTGAGTCATCGCCGAAAACAGCAAGTTGTCGGTCTCGGTCACGGTGCGGCTCGGCTGGTGCGTGATGCGGGTGCCGATGTCCCAATCTTCAAAGAAACGACCGGGCATTACGCAGGCTCCTTTTCGACACGGATCAACAGTGCATCGGCGCCGACTTGTTGCCCGGCGATGACGGGCAGTTCGATGACGATCCCGTCGAGCGGGCTCTTGATCGCCTGTTCCATTTTCATCGCTTCGAGCGTGAGCAGGGTCTGGCCCTTGGTCACGCGATCCCCGGCGGCGACCATGACCGAGGTGACCAGCCCCGGCATCGGCGCATGGATCGTGCCCGCGCCGTCTTCGCCTTCGGCCCCGGCGGGGCGCCACGGCGTGATCAGCCAGGTCGTGCCTGCCTCGCTTGCCAGATAGCCGTTCCTGTAGCGCGTGATCACGGCGCTGTCGGATGCGCCGGGGGTGACGGCATGAACGCAGTCGCCGTCATCGAGCCGCACCACGACGGGGGCGGGCGGTGCGTTGAGCCGCCAGCCGGTCAGCGCCGTCGCGGGCGCCGGGTGGATCGCCCGGGCAACGGCCCGCAGCAGCGCCTCGCCGGGCGCGGGGCGTGCTGCCCAGTCATCGCCGCGCCGCCCGACCAGCCCGGTATCGAGCCGCCCGGCCACGACATCGCCATCGCTCAGCGCGCGCGCGACGAAGGCGGCATTGGTGCGCACCGGCCAGCATTCGACCGATCGGGCCATTGCGGCCAGCCCGTCCAGTGCCTCGGCGCGGGTGGGCGCGTGGCGGATCAGCTTGGCCAGCATCGGATCGTAGAACGGGCTTACCGTATCGCCCTGTTCGACGCCGCTGTCGACGCGCCCGGTTTCGGGCAGGCGCACATGATCGAGCCGCCCGATGCTGGGCAGAAATCCGGTCGCCGGGTCTTCGGCATAGAGCCGCGCTTCGACCGCGTGGCCGGTCAGCGTGATCTGCTCTTGCATCAGTGGCAGCGGTTCGCCGCTCGCCACGCGCAATTGCCATTCGACCAGATCGATCCCGGTGATCGCTTCGGTGACCGGGTGTTCGACCTGAAGCCGGGTGTTCATTTCCATGAACCAGATGCGGCTCGCATCGAGCCCCGCCGAGCCGTCGGCAATGAATTCGATCGTGCCTGCGCCCCGGTATTGGACAGCCCGTGCCGCGCGCACCGCCGCTGCGCACAAGGCGGCGCGCGTTTGCGCGTCCATGCCGGGGGCAGGGGCCTCTTCGATCACTTTCTGGTGGCGGCGCTGCAGCGAACAATCGCGTTCGAACAGATGGACCACGTTGCCGTGCGCATCGCCGAACACCTGCACTTCGATATGGCGCGGGCTGAGGATGTATTTTTCGATCAGCACATGGGGATTGCCGAATGCGCTTGCGGCTTCGCGCTGGCACGAGGCGAGCGCCTGGGCAAAGTCCGCCGGGTCTTCGACCAGCCGCATGCCCTTGCCGCCGCCGCCCGCGACCGCCTTGATCAGCACCGGATAGCCGATTGCGGCGGCCTCGGCGGCGAGAAAGTCCGGGGCCTGATTTTCGCCCATGTAGCCCGGCGTCACCGGCACGCCCGCCTCGGCCATCAGCCGCTTGGCCGCGTCTTTCAGGCCCATCGCGGTGATGCTGGCGGGATCGGGGCCGACCCAGATCAGGCCCGCATCGATCACGCTTTGCGCAAAGGCGGCGTTTTCAGAAAGGAAGCCATAGCCGGGATGGATCGCGTCCGCGCCCGATTCCAGCGCCGCGGCGATGATCCGCTCGCCGACGAGATAGGATTGGCGCACCGGGGCAGGGCCGATCGTCACTGCCGCATCGGCCATGCGGACATGGAGCGCCTGCGCATCGGCGTCGGAATGGACGGCAATCGTGCGAATGCCCATCCGTCGCGCGGTACGGATCACGCGGCAGGCGATTTCGCCGCGATTGGCGATGAGAAGAGATTGGATCATCACGCTACATCCGGAACAGGCCGAACTGCGCGCGTTCGGGTATGGGGGCTTCGAGACAGGCGGCGAGCGACAGGCCGACGACATCGCGGGTCTGCACCGGATCGATGATCCCGTCGTCCCACAGCCGGGCCGAGGCGAAATACGGGCTGCCTTCTTCCTCGAAGCGGTCGCGGATCGGGGCCTTGAAGGCTTCGGCCTGCTCCGGCGTCCAGCGCGCGGCGTCGCGGTGGACCGTGGCCAGCACGCTTGCCGCCTGTTCGCCGCCCATCACCGAAATGCGCGCATTGGGCCAGGTAAACAGGAAACGCGGGTCATAAGCGCGCCCGCACATGCCGTAATTGCCCGCGCCGAACGATCCGCCGATCAGCACGGTGATCTTTGGCACGCTGGCGGTGGCCACGGCGGTGACCAGCTTTGCCCCATGGCGCGCGATCCCTTCGGCTTCATACTTGCCGCCGACCATGAAACCGGTGATGTTTTGCAGGAACAGCAGCGGGATGCGGCGTTGGCAGGCCAGTTCGATGAAATGCGCGCCTTTGGTCGCGCTTTCGGAAAAGAGCACGCCGCTGTTGGCAAGGATCGCCACCGGCATTCCGTGGATATGGGCAAAGCCGGTGACCAGCGTGGTGCCGTACAGCGGCTTGAATTCGTGAAATTCGCTGCCGTCGACGATCCGCGCGATGACTTCGCGCACATCGTATGGCGCGCGCACGTCTTCGGGGATCAGGCTGTAGAGATCGTCGGCGGGGTACAGCGGCTCGGCTGGCTCGCGGCGGTTGACCGATGCCTGATGCGGCGGGGGCAGCGTGCTGACAATATCGCGCAGGATGGCCAGCGCATGATCGTCGTTGGCGGCCAGATGATCGGCCACGCCCGATTTGCGCGCATGAAGATCGCCGCCGCCGAGGTCTTCGGCGGTGATGTCTTCGCCCGTCGCGGCCTTGACCAGCGGGGGGCCGGCGAGAAAGATCGTGCCCTGTTTGCGCACGATGACCGTCTCGTCGCTCATGGCGGGCACGTAGGCCCCGCCCGCCGTGCAACTGCCCATGACGCAGGCGATCTGGGCAATGCCTTGCGCCGACATCTGCGCCTGATTGAAAAAGATCCGCCCGAAATGATCGCGGTCGGGAAAGACTTCGGCCTGATGCGGCAGGTTGGCCCCGCCGGAATCGACCAGATAGACGCAAGGAAGGCGATTTTCGGCGGCGATCGCCTGCGCGCGCAAATGCTTCTTGACCGTCATCGGGTAATACGTGCCGCCCTTGACCGTGGCGTCGTTGGCCACGATCATGACGTGGCGCCCGGAAATGCGCCCGATTGCGGTGATCAGCCCGGCGCCCGGCACTTCGTCATCATAGAGCCCGTATGCGGCCATCTGGCCCAGTTCGAGCAAGGGCGAGCCTGGATCGAGCAAGCGTTCGACGCGTTCGCGCGGCAGGAGCTTGCCCCGCGCGGTGTGGCGTTCGCGCGCTTTTGCGCCGCCGCCTTCGGCAATGCGCGCTACGCGGGTCCGCAGTTGCGCGGCCAATGCGCGGTTGTGCGCGTCGCGCGCTTGCGCCTCGGGCGCGGCGTGGTCGAGCGTGGTGGGGATGACGGGCGCGCTCATGCCATGCTCCGGCGGGTGTCCATGGTGTCCCCAACGCCGCTCATCCTGAGCGGAGTTTCGTGATAAGGGCGGATTTTCCTCATCCCCGTGCTCCGATCAGTTCGCGGCCGATCAGCATGCGGCGGATTTCGTTGGTCCCCGCGCCGATGTCGAGCAGTTTCGCATCGCGCAAAAAGCGTTCGACCGGCCAGTCGCGCGTATAGCCCGCGCCGCCCAGCGCCTGGACCGCTTCGCCCGCCGCGCGAAAGGCGTTTTCGCTGGCGAGCAGGATCGCGCCCGCCGCGTCGAAACGCGTGGTCTGGCCCTTGTCGCAGGCGCGCGCCACGGCATAGACATAGGCGCGCGCCGATTGCAGCGCGACATACATGTCGGCGATTTTGGCCTGGATCAGCTGAAACGTGCCGATCGGCTTACCAAACTGGCGCCGTTCGCGGACATAGGGAATGACCGTGTCGAGGCAGCCCTGCATGATCCCCAATTGCAATCCGGCGAGCACCACGCGCTCATAATCGAGCCCGCTCATCAGGACGCCGACGCCGCCGTGCAAGGGGCCCATCACGGCGTCTTCGGGGACGAAGCAATCGTCGAACACCAGTTCGGCAGTGGGCGAGCCGCGCATGCCCATCTTGTCGATCTTTTGCCCGATCGCAAATCCGGCAAAGTCCTTTTCGATCAGGAACGCGGTGATCGCGCGCGATGCGCTGTCGGGCGCGGTCTTGGCATAGACGACCAGCGTGTCGGCCACCGAGCCGTTGGTGATCCAGTATTTCGTGCCGTTGAGCCGAAATCCGCCCGGCACCGGATCGGCGCGCAGCTTCATGCTGACCACGTCGCTGCCTGCGCCGACCTCGGACATCGCCAGCGCGCCGACATGATCGCCGCTGATCAGGCGGGGGAGATATTTCGCCTTTTGCTCGGGGCTCGCCCAGCGGCGGATCTGGTTGACGCACAAGTTCGAATGCGCGCCATAGGACAGGCCGAGGCTGGCGCTGGCGCGGCTGACTTCCTCGACGGCGATGACATGGTCGAGATAGCCAAGCCCAAGCCCGCCGTCGGCTTCGTCGACGGTCAGCCCATGGAGCCCGAGCGCGCCCATTTCGGGCCAGAGTTCGCGCGGAAAACGGTCCTCGGCATCGATCGCGGCGGCGATCGGCGCGATGCGTTCGTCGGCAAAGCGCGCGACCGCATCGCGCAGCATCATGGTTTGCTCGGACAAGCCGAAGTCGAATTCAGGCGTCGCGCGCATGGCATCCTCTTTTTTCGATTTCGGCGAGATTACCCGAACATGGACTTCGTCGGAAATTGAAAATGGGCGCGCCTTCATATAGGTTCTATCTATGATAAAGCGCCATCACATTCGCCAGTTCCTCGGTGTCGCCGACGCGGGCAGCTTCGTTCAGGCGGCGGCTCGGCTGCATATCACGCAGCCTTCGCTGTCGGCGGGGATCGCCGAGCTGGAACGGCTGGTCGGGACGCGGCTGTTTGTGCGCAATCGCCGGCTTGTCCGGCTGACCGAGGCGGGCGGCGCGTTTCTGGCGATTGCGCGCGATCTCGAACGCGGCTTTCGCGCCGCCGACAGCTTTGGCCGGGGGACTGCGCCCGATTGGCCGACGTTGCGGCTGGGCACGATCCGCACGATTGCCGCACCGGCCTTGCGCGCGGTGGTCGAGCCTTTGCTTGGCGCGTTTGGCGTCGAGGTGATCGAAGGCAGCGATCATGAACTGCGCGGGGGCCTTGCCAGCGGGCGGATCGCTTGTGCGGTGACGCTGTTGCGCGATGTCGAACATGCGCTTGTCGCCTTTCCGCTATGGGAAGAACCCTATCGGATGATCGTGCCCGCCGCGCATCGGCTGGCGCAAGCGGGCGAAGTCGCGCCCGAAGATCTCGCCAGCGAAATCATGATCGCGCGGCGCGCCTGCGAGATTCTGGAAGATACCAGCCGGTTTTTCACTGCCGCCGGAGTGCGTCCGCGCTTTGCCTTGCGCAGCGAGAGCGATGAGCGGTGTCTCGCGATGGTAGCGGCGGGCCTCGGGATCACCACGGCGCCGATCTCGCTGGGCGTGCCGGGGACAGTGCCGATCGAGGTGACCGGCTATGCCTTTCGCCGCAGGATCGGCCTGCTGTGCGATCCTGCATTCGCCGAAGATCTCAAGGCGCGCGGTTTGGTTGAGACAATTGCGCAGCAGGTTTCGGGGAAATCCTGACGTCGCGTCGGGCAAATCGTCCATGACCTTGCTGGCAGCATCGGTCCTGCTCTATCGCCGATCCGCCAAGGAGAATGCGCGTGACCACCACCCGGCGGGATTTGATCAAGGCGACAGCGGGGCTTGCCGCGACGCTCGGGCCAGCGCGCGCGCTGGGGCGGGCACTGGATGGGGCAGGGGCCGGCGACGTGACTGCGGTCGATCCGATGATCGGCACGGGCGGACATGGCCATACGACTCCGGCGGCGTGTCTGCCTTACGGGATGGTGCAGCTTGGGCCCGATACCGATACCGGGCGCTGGGACGCTTGTTCGGGCTACAACCATGATGATCCTTCGATCATGGGCTTTTCGCACAATCATCTGAGCGGGACGGGCGCAAGCGATCTGATGGATGTGCTGATCGTGCCGCGCATCGGCGCGCTGGTGCTCGATCCCGGTACGCGCGAACGGCCCCAGGGCAGCTATCGCCAGGCGTTTGACCACGCCGACGAACGGGCCGAGCCCGGCGCTTATGCCGTGCGCCTCAAAGACAGCGGCATTGCGGTCGAATTGACCGCGACGGCGCGCACGGGGTTGCACCGCTATCGCTTTCCCGCGCCCGGATACTTGTTGATCGATTTTGCGCATGGTGCGCAGCCCACGCCCGATACCGCGAGCCTGCGCGATGATCCGGCGGCCGATACGGGGGTGAGCGAGGCCAGCCTGCAACGCGTCGGCGCGAACCTGATCGTCGGCAGCCGCCATGTCCACCAATGGGCCGACGGTCGCCAGATCCACTTTGCCATGCGGCTGTCGTGTCCGCTTGATGACGTCCGCTTCTTTACCGCCGATGGTCCCGTGCCGGAGGGCAGCAGCGGCATTGCCGGGGCGCAGCTCAAAATGGCGATCATGCTGCCCGAGGCCGACAAGACGCCGGTGCTGGTCAAGGTTGCCTTGTCGGGAGTCGATGTCGAAGGGGCGATTGCCAATCTCGATGCAGAATGCCCCGGCTGGGATTTCGATGGCGTGCGCGCCGCTGCGCGCGCGGCATGGGCCGATCGGCTCGGTCTGGTCCGCGTCACCGGCGGCACGGCGGATCAGCAGCGGATCATGGCCACGGCGCTCTATCACACCGCGATTGCGCCCAACCTGTTTGTCGACAGCGACGGGCGCTATCGCGGCATGGACAGCGCAATCCACTATGCGGCGCCGGGCGAAACGAATTACAGCACCTATTCGCTGTGGGACACCTGGCGCGCGGCACATCCGTTGCTGACGCTGATCGATCCTGCCCAAAACGCGCGCTTTGCCCGCAATCTGGCGGTGATGACGCTGCAAAGCCCGTTTGGGCCGCCGGTCTGGCCGTTGCAGGGGGTCGAGACGCATTGCATGATCGGCTGGCATTCGCTGGTGGTCATCGCCGACGCGCTGGCCAAGGGCGCCGACGGGTTTGATTTGCCCGCCTTGTGGCACCGGCTGCGCGCGCTGGCGTTTGAGGATGATGGCCATGGTCTCGAACCCTATCGCCGGCTTGGCTATATTCCCGCCGATACCGTGCGTGAATCCGCCAGCAAGACCATCGAATACGGGATCGACGATCACGCCATGGCGGTGATTGCCGATGCGGCCGGGGCGCATGACGATGCCGCAAAGCTGCGCACACGGTCGCGCAACTGGCGCGCGCTCTACGATCCCGAAACCGGCTTCGTCCGCCCGAAACTGTCCGACGGGCGCTGGGCCGAACCGTTTGACCCGCGCGCATTGGGGCATGACAGTCGGCATTGGCCCGATTTTACCGAATGCAACGCCTGGCAGGCGACATTCGGGGCGCAGCACGACATTTACGGCCTGATCGACCTGATGGGCGGCGATGCGGCGTTCGAGGCGCGGCTCGATGCGCTGTTTGCCACCGACAGCGGGCTCTTGCCCGATGCGCCGCCCGACATATCCGGCATGGTTGGCCAATATGCCCAGGGCAACGAGCCCAGCCATCACATTGCCTGGCTCTACGCCTGGTGCGGCGCGCCGTGGAAAACGCAAAGCCGCGTGCGCAGCCTGTTGGCGACGATGTATACCGCCGCGCCCGACGGTTTGCCCGGCAACGACGATTGCGGGGCGATGAGTGCGTGGTTCGTGCTGAGCGCGCTGGGGCTCTATTCGGTCGATCCGGTCAGCGGAGTGTGGATCCTGGGCGCGCCGCTGTTTCCCCGTGCCGAGCTGGCCGTGGCGGGCGGGCGGCTGGTGATCGAGGCGCCCGGTGCCGGGCCCGATGCGGTCTATGTCCGGTCGGTGCGCTGGAACGGGCGACCCTGGACCAAAAGCTGGATTGCGCACGCAATGCTTGCGCGCGGCGGCCATCTGGTGTTCGAAATGGGGCGTCAGCCAAACCGCGATTTCGGGCGTCGTCCCGAGTCCCGGCCCCCCAAGTCTTGAGTCGATCTTTCTGTCGTGACCCTGTCTGTTGCTGCCCTTTGTGATCGTCGCCTGTTTCTGAGGCGCCTTGGCTCTGCCGGGGCGGTGGCGCTGGCGCTGGCCGAAGGGGTGGGTGTCTTGCCCGAAGCCGCGCCGCGCGCGCAGGCGGCCGAATTCGTCTCGCGCCGTCCGTCGCCCAAAGACCGGCGCTTTTCGAGCCCTGCGGTAGAGGCGGAAATTGCGCGGGTTTCGGCGCAGATCGCCGATCCGGAATTGGCCTGGCTCTTCGCCAATTGCTATCCCAACACGCTCGATACCACGGTCGAAGTCGGGATTGTGGGCGGGCGGGCCGACAGTTTTATCCTGACCGGCGACATTCCGGCGATGTGGCTGCGCGACAGTTCGGCGCAAGTCTGGGGCTATCTCCATCTCGCCAGGGGCGATGCAGCGCTGCAGCGGCTCTATCGCGGGCTGATCGGGCGGC
The DNA here is from genome assembly GCF_001519055.1 of Novosphingobium sp. Fuku2-ISO-50. GTDB lineage: Bacteria > Pseudomonadota > Alphaproteobacteria > Sphingomonadales > Sphingomonadaceae > Novosphingobium. Next base: position 9,117 of record NZ_KQ954289.1, read on the forward strand.
ATGCGCGCTCGGTGCTGATCGATGCCTATGCCAATGCCTTTGCCCGCGACCCCAATGCGGCGCGGTCGCCGCTGTGGTGGGTCTCTTCGGACATGACTGCGATGCGGCCGGGCGTGGCCGAGCGGAAATGGGAAATCGATTCGCTGTGCCACGTGGTGCGGCTGGCTTATGGCTATTGGCGCGCGACCGGCGATACTTTGCCCTTCGACAGCGAATGGCACCGCGCCGCGCAAGTGATCGTCGCGACCTTGCGCACCGAACAGCGCAAGGACGGCACCAGCCCCTATCGCTTTCAGCGGTCGACGCCCAACCCCACCGATACCCTGATGCTTGGCGGGATGGGCGCGCCGACGCGCAAGGTCGGCCTGATCCATTCGATGTTTCGCCCGTCCGACGATGCCTGCGTCTATCCGTTCCTGATCCCCGCCAATCTGTTTGCGGTGCAGGCGCTGCGCTGGTTGGCAGAGCTTTCGGGCAGCGTGCTGCACGATGCGACGTTGGCGCATGACGCTTTGGCGCTGGCGGGGGACGTCGAGAGCGCCTTGGCACAATATGGCCGCATCGGCGAGGGTGCCAATGCCGTCTGGGCCTATGAAGTCGATGGCTTTGGCAATACCGCGTTCATGGACGATGCCAACGCGCCGAGCCTGTCGTCGCTCGCCTATCTCGGCTGCGTCCCGCGCGACGATGCGCTGTTTCGCCGCACCGAGGCGCGCTGCTGGAGCGTGGCCAATCCTTATTTTTTTTCGCAGGGCGGGCATACCGGGATCGGTGGGCCGCATGTCGGGCTGGGGATGATCTGGCCGATGTCGCTGATGATCCGCGCGCTGTCATCCGATGATCCGCGCGTGGTTGCGGGCGCGATTGCCCAGCTCAAGACCAGCCACGCGGGCACCGGTTTCATGCACGAAGCGTTCGAGGCGGGGAACCCGACGCACTACACCCGGCCATGGTTTGCCTGGGCCAACGGGCTGTTCGGCGAAATGGTTATCGACCTGGCCGCGCGCATGCCCCGCGTGCTCGCGGTGCCTTCGCCGCTGCGTCCGGGGTGAGTCAGCGCCCGGCGCGCACATCGCGCAAGGTGGCCTCGGGCGGGAGGCGACTGCCGGACAGCTTGGGCACGGCGATGCGTTGCGACAGATAGATCCCGCCGTGTCCCGAACAGGCATAGGCGACGAAGCAGGCGACCGCGATCGGCACGATATGCGCGGCGCCAAACAGTTCGAGCCCCATGATCGTGCAGGCAAACGGGGTATTGGCTGCGCCCGCAAAGACCGCGACAAAGCCGAGCCCGGCAAACAGGTCGACCGGCACGCCCATGACTCCGGCAAGCGCGCTGCCCAATGCCGCACCGATGAAGAACAGTGGGGTCACTTCGCCGCCCTTGAACCCGCTCGACAGCGTGACGACGGTAAACAGCATTTTCAGCGCCCAGCTCCAGTGATCGACCGGCCCAGTGAAAAACCCCGCAATTGTCGGGTCCGCCGGATTGGGCGACCACACCCCAAGCCCGAGATAGCCGCGCGTGCCCAGCGCATAAGTCAGCGCGATCACCGCCAGTCCGCCGAGCAGGGGCCGCGCCGGGCCATACGGCACGACCCGCTTGATCCAGCCGCCCAGCGTATGATTGGCTTCGGCAAAGATCCGACCGGCAAGGCCGAAGGCAACCCCGGCCAGCGCGGCCTTGAGCAGCATGGGCGGAGCAATACCCAGGGCCGGAGTGGCGATGCGATAGGCGGTGTGATGGATGCCCCAGGCCTGGCAGGCCCAGTCGCCGACGATCCCTGCGGCCAGACAGGGGATCAGCGCGGCATATTCGATCCGGCCCAGCGCCAGCACTTCGAGCGCAAACACCGCGCCTGTCAGCGGCGTGCCGAATACCGCGCCAAAGCCTGCCGCGATCCCCGCCATCAGGATCACGCGCAGCCCCGCTTCGTCGAGCCGCGCCAGCCGGGCAAACCCGCTGGCCAGACTGCCGCCAAGCTGTACCGCCGTGCCTTCACGCCCCGCCGAGCCGCCGCACAGATGCGTAACCACCGTCCCGATGAAAATCAGCGGCGCCATGCGCAGCGGCACGCCGCCGCCCGGCTGGTGAATCTGGTCGACAATCAGATTGTTGCCGCCTTCGACGCTTTTTCCGGTCCAGTGATAGAGCAGCCCGATCGCCGCGCCCGCAATCGGCAGCAGAAACAGCAGCCAGGGGTGATCGAAGCGCGCGCGCGTCGCGACATCGAGGCTCCACAGAAAGGCGGCGCACAGCGTGCCCACCGCCGACGCCATCGGCACGAGGATCAGCCCCCAGCGCAGGACCGCTGCGGCGTGTTGCAACGGGTGGTCTTGAACAGGATCGGGCACGATTCCTCCTTGGTGCCAATGCGGCGTCAGGTAGGAATCATCAGCCTTTGGTAAAGGCGGTTCGGCCCGAAAACCCGGCGGAAATCCATCGCCGTATGACAGTTTTTGGCGAAAATGGTGCGCCGCGTCAAGCGGGTGCCTCGGCCATGCCGGGCAGGCGGTCGGTGGCGATATGGGCGCGGCAGAATGCGGCAAATTCCTGCGCGGCGCGGGTCTGGCGCACCGTGCGATGGGTCAGCAGGCCGAGCTGCATCGGCGCCACCGCGTCGGCGAGCGCCAGATAGGCGAGCGGGCGGCCGTTGACCGCGACGCGGCTCGCCGGGCGCGCGGTCATCAGCGACCAGCCGAGCCCGCTGCCGACCATGGCGCGGATCGTTTCGGGCTGATCCGATCGCGCCGCCGGGCTCATCGTCACGCCCGCTGTATCGAACAGAGAGCGGAAATAGTCGCGGCTGACCGGCATATCGAGCAGGATGAACGGCTCGTGCGCCAGATCGGCGAGCGTCAGCCGCCCGGCACCCGCCCGCGCATGATCCGCAGGCAGGACGATATAGGTCGGCAGCAGCGCGAGCGGTTCGAACGCGATGTCGTCGGCGCGTTGCGCATAGCTGAGCGCCAGATCGATGTCTGCCTTGCGCAGCCGGGTGACCAGTTCGGCTTCGTCGTCTTCGACCATGGTCAGCTCGACGCGCGGGTTGGCCGCGGCAAATCCGGCGACGAGTTCGGGCAGGATCAGCGAAGACAGCGTGCGGAACGCGCCGACGCGCAAGGGGCCCGCGACCCCGCCCGCGATGTCGCGCGCCAGATCGCCCAGATCATCGCTTGCGCGCAGCAAGTCGCGCGCCGCGATCAACAGGCGCTCGCCCGCCGGGGTCAGCGACAGCCCTTGCGCATGGTGACGCACGAACAGTTGCACGTCGAATTCGTGTTCAAGCTGGGCGATCGCGGCGGAAATCGACGGCTGCGAGATATGCACCCGGTCCGAGGCGAGCGTGATGCTGCCCGCTTCGCCGGCGGCGACGAAATAGCCCAGTTGTTTCAGCGTGAAGCGCGCGGCCATGCGGATCAAAGATCGCCCGGCACGCCGTAGCTCGGCGCCGCCTGCGGATCGAGCGCCCGCGTGACATAGTCGTGCATTTGCGGGCGATACAGCGCCCATAGGGCGCGCAATTGGCCGATCGGGGCGTCATCGGCCCAATCGACGCGCAGATCGACCAGTGGCCAGGGCTGTCTGGCCACGACCAGCAACCCGGCGGAATGGACCGGGCCTTCCTCGCCGCCCGCATCGAGGGCCGCCTCGAGAGCGCAGATCAGGCGTTCGGCCAGATCGGCGGCGGGATCGGCGGCAAAGGCGGCCAGCATCGCGGGCAGGACATGATCGCTTGCCAGCATGTTGCCCGCGGCGACCGCATGGGGGCCGAGGCAATGCCCGTTGCGGCCCAGCGCGCGCGCGCCGCTGAAGGCCGCTTGCCCGGCGAAATCGATCGCGGTGACCTGTCGCCATGGCGCATGGTCGCCCGACACCGCTTCGAGCGCGGCAACCGTTGCTGCCGTGTCATGGCCGCGCGCCAGCAAGTCGAGCCCGATGGGGCCAAGGCGCGGATCGGTCACATTCTGCGTCGCCACCGCGCCGACGCCCGCGCGGGCGTGCGCACAGCGCGCCGCAACCGCCGGGCTCGACGAGGACAGCGCGACGCCGAACTGCCCGGTGCGCGGGCAATGCGCGACGATCGAAAAGGTCAAGGGATCACCGCCGTCGCTTCGATTTCGACCAGCCATTCGGGCCGCGCCAGCGCCGACACCACCAGCCCGGTCGAAACCGGAAACACGCCTTTGAGCCAGCGGCCCATTTCGCGATAGACATCCTCGCGGTAGCGGATGTCGATCAGATAGACGACGACGCGGCAGACGTGGCTCAGGTCGCCGCCCGCTTCTTCCATCAGCAGCTTGATGTTTTCCATCGCCTTGCGCGTCTGCAAGGTGGCATCGCCCGGATGCAGGCTTTCGCGCGTGTCGAGATCCTGCGCGATCTGCCCGCGCACAAAGACCATGCGCCCGCTGGCGACGACCGCCTGGCACAAGTCGTTATCGAGCTTTTGCTCGGGGTAGGTCTCTTTGGTGTTGAACGGGCGGATGCGGGTATGAACGGGCATTTTCGCTCCTCAGGCGGCGTCGCGCGACGCTTTGCGCGCGGCAATATGGTCGGCAAGATAGGCTGCGTCATGCCACACGCCCCAGATGAACGCCGAAGCACGGCGCCACAATCCGGGCAGGCCGACGAAATGGAGACCCGGCACCTCGGTTACGCCGCGCACATGCTTTGGCGCGCCGTCGGGGCCGAGCACGTCGATGTCGAGCCAGCCATAATCAAAGGCATAGCCGGTGGCCCAGATTACCGAGGTGATTCCCGCCGCCTTGAGATCGAGCGAGGCCAGCGGATGGGTCACGCATGCGGGATCGGGGCCGATTGCGTAAGCTTCGGGCTCTTGCGGAAGATCGAGCCCTTCATGCGCGACATAGGCGTCGGATTCGCGTAGCGTGTTCAGATAGTCGTCATCGCCCGCTGCGATGATCTGCTTGAGATCGTCGGAAAACGTCACTTTGCCGTCGGCATGGCCGGTGGCGCGGCCGACCAGCGTGACGCCCGCTTTGGCCAGTTCGCGGAAATCGACGGTATGCCCGCCATGCGCGCCGCTGACCGCGATGGTGACATGCGTGCCGTTGGTTTGCGCAGGCGGTTGATCCCATTTGCCGAGCACGCCCAGCCACCACACGAAATCGCGGCCGCGATAGCGGCGCGGCGGGCGGCTGTGCGGCCCGACGGCGAGCCAGGTCGGCTTTCCGGCGCGGTTCAACTCGTCGGCTATCTGTACGCCCGACGATCCTGCGCCGATCACCAGCACGCCGCCTTCGGGCAATTGCGCGGGGTTTTTATAATTCGCCGAATGGATCTGCATCACGCCCGCTTCGGCGGGGATCAATGGCGGGATCACCGGGTTTTGAAACGGGCCGGTGGCAATCACGACGTTGGCAGCGACGATCGTGTCGCCATCGGCGGTTTCGGCCAGGAACTGCCCGTCGGCGCGGCGGCTCAGGCGGGCGACGGCAACCCCGGTGCGGATCGGCGCATCGATCGCCCCGGCATAGCGTGCGAGGTAATCGGCGACCTCTTCCTTGCCGGGAAAGCCATCGGGCGCGCTGTCAAATGTCTGGTTGGGAAAGCGATCGTGCCAGGCGGGGCCATTGGCCACCAGCGAATCCCAGCGTTCGGCGCGCCAGCGTTCGGCAATCCGCGCGCGTTCGACCACAAGATGCGACAGGCCGTGGCGCGACAAGTGCTCGCTCGTGGCGATGCCCGCTTGCCCGCCGCCGATCACCAGCGTTTCGACCGTTTCGCTGCTCATTGCCTGTTATCCCTCTTGACCTTGACGGCGCGTGTTTAGGGGCGGCCTTACTTTTGCAAAACGATAAAAAATGTCAATCTTGCATCGGAAATTCCGAACCAAGCCCCGCTTCGAGCCGATCGATCAGACGCAGCAGCATGGCATCGCAGCGCGCCATTTGCTCCTCGGTGACGAATTCGTCGGCCTTGTGCCCCTGATCCATCGATCCGGGGCCGCAAATCACTGCCGGTACGCCAAGCGCTTGCGCAAACAGCCCGCCTTCGGTGCCGAAGGCCAGCTTGATTTCGGCCCCGTTGTGACCCGAGACCGCGCGCGCCAAAGCCAGCGCGGCGGGATGGCGCGTGTCGAGACCGGGATAGGCGTTGACCTGTTCGATCGTGATCGCGGCCTCGGGGAAGCGCGCGCGCCACGGCGCGACGATCGCTTCGGCCTGTTCACGTAGGACGGCTTCGATCGCGTGTGGATCGTCGGCGGCCAAATTGCGGATCTCGAAATCGAGCGTGCATGTCGCAGGCACGATATTGAGCGCTTCGCCGCCCCGGATCGTGCCGACATGGATCGTCGAATAGCCGACGTCATAAGCCGGATCGGGCACGGTGCGCGCGATCAGGTCTTGCTGCGCCGCGCGCAAGGCGCCGACGAAATCGGCGGCAAGATGGATCGCGTTGAGCCCTTGCGGGGTCAGCGCCGAATGCGCCGCGCGGCCGGTTGCCGTGACGCGATAGGCGGCCTTGCCCTTGTGCCCGTTGGCCAGCGCCAGCCCGGTCGGTTCGCCGATCCACACCAGCAAGGGGCGGACGGGCCGCGCGGCGAGCAGGGGCAGCAGCGAGCGCACGCCGACGCAGCCGATCTCTTCATCGAAGGAAATCGCCAGATGCAGCGGCGTTTTCAGCGGCCGGCGCGCCGCGATCAGCACAGTGCGGATCGCCGAGGCAAGAAACCCCTTCATGTCGGCAGTCCCGCGCCCATATAGCCGCCCGTCTTCGCCATGGAGTGCAAACGGATCGCGGCTCCAGGCCTGGCCTGCAACCGGCACGACATCGCTGTGCCCCGACAGGACCAGTCCGGGCGCGTCATCCGGCCCCACGCTGATCCACATGTTGGCGCTGTCCCCATCGTCGGTCAGTTCGACCAGCGCGCCTGCCGGTTCGACCAGCGCGCCTGCCGGTTCGACCAGCGCGCGGACGTATTCGACGAGAGCGCGGTTTCCGCTGCGGCTAATGGTCGGAAAGGCGATCAGGCGGTCAAGGATCGCGCGGGTGTCGGGGATGGTGGCATGCATTGCCCTGTCATCGCGCAAGTCGGCGGGGTTGGCACGTCGAATTTGCCGAAGCCCATCCTCAAGGGCGGGAGATTTAGAGATAAGGCGGCGTGCAGGCGGAAATGACTTCGGCTACTTCGTCGCCCGCATTGCGAAAGCGATGGGGCAGGCGGCTGTCGAACAGAAAGGCCTCGCCCGGACCGAGCACGCGCCGCTGGGTGCCGACAGTGATTTCGATCTGCCCGGCAATGACGAAACCGCCTTCGTGCGCGCCATGTTCGAGCAGGGTTTCGCCGGTGTCGGCGCCGGGCAGATAGCGTTCGTGCATGATCTGCAACCCGTGGGCGAGCGCATTGCCGACCTGGCGCATGATCAGGCGCGGCTCGCCCGCCGCGTCGCTGCGCCCGAGCGCAGAGGTCAGGTCGGTCAGCTCTTCGGCGGCAAAGAACACCTGATCGGCCTCTTTGCGCTCGGGCTCGAAAAATTCGGCCATGGTCAGGCCAAGCCCGCCGAGGATGCGGCGCAGCGAGGCGATCGACGGGCTGATCCGGTTTGATTCGATTTGCGAGATCTGGGCATGCGGCACTTCGGCGCGCGCGGCGAGCGCACGTTGCGACAGCCCCGCACGGCGGCGCAGTTCGAGCAAGCGCTGGCCTACGTCGAATCCATCGGTCATGCCGTTTCCTTACCACACCGTCGTCACAGCCTCTTAAAACACTTGCTCACAATTTTGAACAGGGTTATTTGCTGGACTACATCCTGACCCGGCGGGGCGCCGGGATCACCAACGAGAGGCTTGAAGCAATGGCCGGCATGACCAGGTTCGATTGGAGCGACCCGTTCTTCCTCGATACGCAATTGACGGAAGAGGAATGCATGATCCGCGATGCGGCCAAGGCTTATGCCGAGGACCGTCTGGCGCCGCGCGTTATCTCTGCCTGGTCGCAGGAAACCACCGATCCCGACATCTTTCGCGAAATGGGCGAGCTTGGCCTGCTCGGGCCGACGGTGCCGGAAACTTATGGCGGGGTGGGCGCGTCCTATGTCGCCTATGGCCTGATCGCGCGCGAAATCGAACGCGTTGATTCGGGCTATCGCAGCATGATGAGCGTGCAGTCGAGCCTCGTGATGTACCCGATCTATGCCTATGGTTCGGAAGAGCAGAAGCGCAAGTATCTGCCGGGTCTGGCCAAGGGCGAACTGATCGGCTGCTTCGGCCTGACCGAGCCCGATGCCGGTTCCGATCCGGGCGGGATGATCACCCGCGCGCAAAAAATCGACGGCGGCTATCGCATTTCGGGCGCCAAGACGTGGATTTCCAACGCGCCGATCGCCGATGTCTTTGTCGTTTGGGCCAAGTCCGACGCGCATGGCGGGGCGATTCGCGGTTTCGTGCTCGAAAAGGGCATGAAGGGGCTGGTCGCGCCCAAGATCGGCGGAAAGCTCAGCTTGCGCACTTCGATCACCGGCATGATCCAGATGGACGATGTCGAAGTCGGCGAAGACGCGCTGCTGCCCGATGTCGAAGGGTTGAAGGGCCCGTTCGGCTGTCTCAACCGCGCGCGCTACGGCATTTCGTGGGGTGCGCTCGGCGCGGCGGAATTCTGCCTTCATGCCGCGCGCCAATATGGCCTCGATCGCAAGCAGTTTGGCCGTCCGCTCGCCGCGACGCAGCTTTTCCAGAAAAAGCTCGCCGACATGCTGACCGACATTGCGCTCGGGCTTCAGGCCTCGCTGCGCGTCGGGCGGTTGATGGACGAAGGGCAGTTCGCGCCGGAAATGGTGTCGATCGTCAAGCGCAACAATGTCGGCAAGGCGCTCGATATTGCGCGGGTGGCGCGCGACATGCACGGCGGCAACGGTATTTCCGAGGAATATCAGGTCATGCGCCACCTCGCGAACCTCGAAACGGTCAATACTTATGAAGGCACGCACGACGTTCACGCGCTGATCCTCGGGCGCGCGATCACCGGCATCGCGGCGTTCTGAGCATGACACGCGAGACCCCGCTCGCCGGATTGAAAGTGGTCGAACTCGCGCGGGTTCTGGCCGGTCCCTGGGCCGGTCAGATTCTCGCCGACCTTGGTGCGGAGGTGATCAAGGTCGAAAGCGAGGCGGGCGACGATACGCGCGGATGGGGCCCGCCGTTCGTCGAATATGCCGACGGTACGCGCGATGCCGCCTATTACCATGCGACCAATCGGGGCAAGCGCTCGGTCATTGCCGATTTCGCGACCCCCGAGGGGCAGCAACTGGTGCGCGATCTCGTCGCCGATGCCGATGTCCTGATCGAGAATTTCAAGCTTGGCGGCCTGGCCAAATATGGGCTCGACTATGCCGGTCTGTCCGCGATCAACCCGCGTCTGGTCTATTGCTCGATCACCGGGTTTGGTCAGGACGGGCCCTATGCCCCGCGCGCGGGCTATGATTTCATTGTTCAGGGGCTGTCGGGGATCATGGATCTGACCGGCGAACCCGACGGCTCGCCCGAAAAGATCGGCGTCGCCTTTGCCGACATCATGACCGGGCTCTATTCGGTGATCGCGATCCAGGCGGCGTTGGCCGCGCGCGCACGCACCGGGCGCGGGGAGCATATCGATATGGCCCTGTTCGATGTCATGGTCGGCGTGCTCGGCAATCAGGCGCTCAACTATCTCGTTTCGGGGGTCAGCCCCAAACGCATGGGCAATGCGCATCCCAATGTCGCGCCTTATGCGGTTTATCCGACGGCGGATGGCTGGTTCATTCTGGCCGTCGGCAACGATCGCCAGTTCGGCAAGTTCTGCGATGTGACAGGCTGCCCCGAACTGGCTGCCGATGCGCGCTTCATCGGCAATGCTGCCCGTCTCGCCAACCGCGTCGCGCTCGAAGACGCGATCCGCGTGGTGACCCGGCGGTTCGACCGCGACGACCTGCTGTCGCAATTGGCGCAAGCGGGCGTACCGGCCGGGCCGATCAACAGCGTCGCCGAAGCGTTTGCCGATCCGCAGATTGTCTCGCGCGGCATGAAAATCGATCTCGTTGCCGAGGACGGCACCCCGATCCCCGGCGTGCGCACCCCGATCCGCTTCGCCGGGCTCGACCTCGCGCTCGACCGCGCCTCGCCGAAAAAGGGCGCGCACGGGGCATAGGCCAAAGGGCGCCGACATCACCCCCATCGTCACCCCGGACTTGTTGGGTTGGACGGCCCCGACGGCATCGCGATTTGCCAGGATGAGTCGTTGCAACTCAGACGAGGGGATCGTCCGTGGACGAGATTAAACGCATTGGTATGGACACGTCAAAGCATGTGTTTCAGCTTCATGGGGTAAATGCGGCAGAGCAGCGGGTTTTGCGCAAGCGGTTTACCCGCAAAGCGATGGAAGAGTTTTTCGCGAAGCTGTCGCCATGCGTCATTGCGATCGAAGCGTGCGGGGCATCGCACCATTGGGCGCGCAAGCTGGGTTCGTTTGGCCATGAGGTTAAGCTGATCGCGCCGCAACACGTGAAGCCCTATGTCAAACGGGGCAAGAACGATGCGGCGGATGCTGAGGCATTGTGCGAGGCGATGAGCCGCCCGACGATGCGCTACGTACCGGTCAAGAGCCCCGACCAGCAGGCGGCGCTTATGCTGATCACGGTGCGCGATCGCTTGATCCATACACGAACCCAGCTCAGCAATGCGATCAGGGGTCATGCCAGCGAGTTCGGCATCACTGCAGCCAGGCGGTTCGCACATGTCGGACCGCTTCTTGAACGGATATTCCGGGACACGGCGCCGCCTGATCTGGCGCATTGGTTATTTGCCCGGCTCGGGGTTGCATATGCCGAGCAGGAAACCCGGTTGGACGAGATCGACACCGAGTTGGCAGCCTTGCACAAGGCCGATGAACGCAGCCGGCGTCTGGAAAAGATCCCGGGCGTCGGCCCGATTGGCGCGGTGCTGTTGTCGATGAAGGCGCCTGCGCCTGAACAGTTCCGCTCAGGCCGCGATTTTGCGGCATGGTTGGGGTTGACCCCGAAAGATCATTCTACCGGGGGCAAGGTCAGACTGGGGGGGTATTACCCGCGCCGGTGACGAGATTTTGCGAAGTACGCTGGTTTTGGGGGCAACTTCGCTGCTCCAGCAGGTGCGCAAGCAACGGGGCAAGGGCGTATCGCTGTGGTTGACCGAGCTGCTCAAACGCAAATCACCCAAGCTTGTCGCCGTCGCGCTCGCCAACAAGATCGCCCGGATCGCCTGGAAGCTCATGATCTCAGGGGAGAAATACGCAATGCGTGAGGCTCAAGCCATATGAAGCTCAGCCGGCAGGGATCGCAACAATCAAAGCAACCTTGCCGCGATGAGGCCGTAACTTGCAAGACAACCAGCAGATGGTGTGATCGATCGATCCAACGCACCAGACACTCCGCCCGGATCACTGGTCGCAAAGACCGTGGACGTGTTTGGAACTGGCGCTGCGGAACCCATCTTGGCCAGCGATCATGTGTGATCGCATCCAACAGGCCGCACATATGAACGCATGCGATCGATCAGAATTTCTGCTCAACACCTCTTGCAGGAAGGGGCCGTCCACATAGTCCCTACGGCATTCGCATTCCATTTTTGTTCGTCCCGCGAAAGCGGGAATGACGATGGTTGAGGGCCAGGTGAGTCAGAACAACGGTTTGATTCTCACGAATGGGACTTGATCAGAGGTTCCCTAGTGGTCCGATTCTGACATTTGCTACCACTCTCGGCTAGGTAGTGTGCAAATGTCAAAAACAATCCACTAGAGACCCGCGAGCCGCTTGGCCATCGCCTCGAACAGGGCGGGGCTGGCGGCCGCGATCAGGCCGGGGTCGAGATGGCGGTCGACGCGATAGGCGCTGCCATCGGGCCGCGCGGCGCGACCACCGGCTTCGTTGACGAACAGGACGCCCGCCGCGTGATCCCATGCCAGCGTGCGTTCGAAAATCGATACGTCGTTTACGCCGGTGACAATGCGCGGGTATTGTTCCGCGGCGCAGCGCGGGATGTCGACCAGCGTATAATAGGGCGCGACTTTGGCTTTCATCGCCTCGCGCCGGGCGGGGTCGAGGAACACCAGCGAAATCGCCGCAATCGGCGGCTCTTGCGCCGAAGTGCGCGCGCGGACCGGTTCGCCGTTGATCCATGCGCCCGCGCCGCGATGCGCGCTGCACAGCCGCCCCGACAGCACGTCATAGATCCATCCGGCAATCGCTTCGCCGCGCTCGGCCAGCGCGATCAGGATGCCGAACGGGGGGCGCCCGGCGGCGAAATTGTTGGTGCCGTCAAGCGGGTCGATGATCCAGCACAACCCATCGCCCAGCCGGTCGAGCACGGCGGGATCGGCATGGGCGGCTTCTTCACCGACGATCGCCGCTTCGGGCAGGATGCGCGCGAGCGCTTCGCTCAACAGCGCCTCGGCATCGGTATCGGCGACGGTGACCATGTCATCGACCGCTTTGGCGATCACGTCGCCGGTGGCCAGATGCTGATAACGCGGCAGGATCGCGGTCTGCGCGACCCGGGCCATCAGCGGCCCCACTTCGGCGTCGAGCGCGCGCGTCATGTCAGCGCAATCATGACCTGGCTGGCATAGCCGGGTCGTTCGGTCAGCCCTGCGTACCAGTCTTCAAGGTTGGGCAGCGAGGGCCGCTCGAACCCCAGCGAAAAGAAGGTGTGCGCATAGACGCCCATCGGAATGTCGGCGAGGCCGAAGCGGTCGCCCGAAAGGAACGGGCTGTGCGCCAGTTTCGCATCGAGAATCCGCGCCAGGGCGACCGTCGCGCTCAATGAGGCGGCAACCCCCGGATCGGTGGCATCCTTGCCCTGCCGGACAAAGCCCAGAAACGCCGCGCGCTGCGCATCGGCAAAGGCGAAATGCCAATCCATCCACTTTTCGGCCTGCGCCCGCGCGGTCGCGCCGGCATGACGAAAGGCCGGGGCATGGGCATCGGCGAGATAGCGCAGGATAGTGTTCGATTCCCACAGCGCAAAGCCGCCCGGCACGCTGTCATCCTCGATCATCGGCACCAGCCGGTTGGGATTTTTCGCGAGGTACTCGTCCGTATAGCCGAACGATCCGCCCATATCGATCCGCCGATGCGGCAGATCCATCTCGATCGCCGCCCAGGCGACCTTTTTCACATTGTGCGAATTGAGCCGACCCCAGATCGTGATCATGACCGGTAATCCGCGTTGATTTCGATATAGCCGTGCGTCAGATCGCAAGTCCACACCGTGGCGCGGCCCTCACCGAGGCCGATGTCGACCTCGATCGAGATTTCGCGGCCCTTGAGATGCGCGGCGACCGGCGTCTCGTCGTAATCGGCCAGCGGCTGCCCCTCGCGCGCGGCCCAGGTGCCGCCAAAGCCGATCGACAGCCGGTCGCGGTCCGCCGGTTCGCCCGCTTTGCCGACCGCCATGACGACGCGGCCCCAATTGGCATCCTCGCCCGCGATCGCGGTCTTGACCAAAGGCGAATTGGCGATGGACAGCCCGATACGGCGCGCGCTCGCGTCATCGACCGCGCCCGTCACCGTTACCGCGATGAATTTCTGCGCGCCTTCGCCATCCTTGACGACCAGATGCGAAAGCGTGCGGCAAACCTCTTCGAGCGCGGCGGCAAAGGCATCGGCGCCGGGCGAATTTTCATCCTCGATGCGCGGATTGCCCGCCTTGCCGGTGGCAAAGGCGAGCACGGTGTCGCTGGTCGAGGTGTCGCTGTCGACAGTGATGCACGAAAAGGTGCGCAAATTGACTGCCGAAAGCGCCCGTTGCAGGAACGCCGGGGCGACATCGGCGTCGGTGAAGACATAGCCGAGCATCGTCGCCATGTCGGGGGCGATCATGCCCGATCCCTTGATGATCGCCGACAGCGTGACAGTGGTCCCGCCGACCAGCGCGGTCGCGGTCGCGCCCTTGGGAAAAGTATCGGTCGTGCCGATGGTCCGCGCGGCCTCTTCCCATGTCGCGGCAGGCGCGGTCAGCGCCGCTTCGATCCCCGCGCGCGCCTTGTCCTTGGGCAGCGGCACGCCGATCACACCGGTCGACGAGACGAACACCTGTTCGCGCGGCGCGTGCAGATGCGCGGCGACCTGATCCATGATCGCCTCGACCGCTTCGCGCCCGCGATAGCCGGTAAAGGCATTGGAATTGCCCGCATTGACCACCAGCGCGCGAGCATGGCCCTGCGCCACGTTCTGCCGCCCCAGTTCGACTTCGGACGAACAACAGACATTGCGGGTGAATACCCCCGCAACGGCGGTCCCTTCGACCAGTTCGACAAAGGTAAGATCGGTGCGCCCCCAATCCTTGTAGCCCGCGCGCACAGTGTGCAGCGTTACGCCGGCAATCGGCGGCAGGGCGGGGAAGGGCATGGCGAGCGGAGAGACGGCGTCAGACATGGCCCAATCCCCTAGCGCGGTGGCGCGCGCGCGTCCATTATGATCGGGGAGTTGTTTGTAGTGATCGCTCTGATGTTTGCATCTGACAGGCGGGGTGGCCAATACACCATCCTGTGGTTATTTTGTTGCATAATATCAAATGATTACGCTCGTCCTGAGCCTGTCGAAGGATGCGCGCCAACGCCAGCCCCGCGCACCCGCCAGGATCTCCTCGGGCAACTGTATCGCGCATCCTTCGACAGGCTCAGGATGAACGAAGGTGTTATGAAACAGTATGTTAAGATGAGGCGTGAGTGGGCTAAGGCGTCAGGTACATGCAATTCCCGATATGGAGGCCATGGCGACCGGGGGGGATCCCCTCGCGCGCTTTGGCAATGGACGATTAAGCAAATTGGCTCTATCGGTTCTGGCGATGCGTTTTCTGCTGGTTCTTCTTGCCATGTTGTCGGGCCTGTCGCTGGCCGATGTCGCGATTGCGGCGTCGCCGGCGGAAGTGGTCGGCCGGGCAGAGCTTGCTGCGGCCGAACTGGCCCCGGCGGCACAGGCTTGCCCGGTGCGCGCCCGTGTGGCGCGTGCCCGTTTGCGCATCGATCGTGCCTGGCCCCTGGCCCCGGCAGATAGCGGCTTTGCCCGCCCTTGCGGCGTCACCATTGCCGACCGGCCGCACGAATAGCGCGCCCGGGGCGCCTGTCATGCGCGCCCGATCGATCCTGATCCCATCAAGGCCGCGCGGCACCGCGCGTGCCTGAGCCACAACCATGAATTTTCCGGGAATTTTGCGTATGTTCGGCAACCTTGCCAAGGCCCTGTTCGGCTCGTCCAACGACCGTTATGTCAAGTCTCTCGATAAAATCGTGCGCAAGATCAATGTGTTCGAGCCGGCGATGGAGGCCCTGTCGGACGACGAGCTGAAGGCGCAGACGCAGAAATTCCGCGATCAACTGGCCGAGGGGCAGTCGCTCGACGATATTCTGCCCGAAGCCTTTGCCACCTGCCGCGAGGCTTCGCGCCGCGTGCTGGGCATGCGCCATTTCGATGTGCAGATGATCGGCGGGATCGTGCTCCATCGCGGCGAAATCGCCGAAATGCGCACCGGCGAAGGCAAGACTCTGGTCGCCACGCTGGCCACCTATCTCAACGCGATCGAGGGCAAGGGCGTTCACGTCGTGACCGTCAACGACTATCTCGCCCGGCGCGATGCGGAATGGATGGGCCAGATCTATCGCTTTCTCGGCCTGACCGTCGGCGTGATCGTGCCCAACCTCAACGAGGAAGAGCGCCGCGTCGCGTATGAATCCGACATCACGTATGCGACGAACAACGAGCTCGGCTTTGACTATCTGCGCGACAATATGAAGCACGAGCGGGGCATGATGGTGCACCGCCCGTTCAACTATGCGATCGTCGATGAAGTCGATTCGATCCTGATCGACGAAGCGCGCACGCCGCTGATCATTTCGGGCCCGACCGAGGACAAGAGCGAGCTCTATGTCCAGGTTGACGCGGTGATCAAGCGCATCGACCCGGTGCATTACGAAGCCGACGAAAAGCAGAAGAGCATCACGCTGACCGAGGACGGCGTCGAATGGGCCGAGCGCGAGCTGGAAAACGCCGGATTGCTGGTCGGGTCGAATCTCTACGACGTGGAAAACACCATGGTCGTCCATCACCTTGATCAGGCGCTCAAGGCCAATGTCATGTTCAAGCGCGACATCGACTATATCGTCAAGGACGGCAAAGTCGTCATCATCGACGAATTTACCGGGCGCATGATGGATGGTCGCCGCTGGTCCAACGGCTTGCATCAGGCGGTCGAAGCCAAGGAAGGCGTGAAGATCGAGCCCGAAAACCAGACGATGGCCTCGATCACGTTCCAGAACTATTTCCGCATGTATCCCAAGCTGTCGGGCATGACCGGCACGGCGGCGACCGAAGCGGCGGAATTTTTCGACATCTACAAGATGAATGTCGTCACCATCCCGACCAACGTGCCGGTCCAGCGCGTCGACGAGGAAGACGAATTCTACAAGAACACCGCCGACAAATTCGCCGCGATCGCCCGCCTGATCCGCGAAAAGCACGAAATCGGTCAGCCGGTGCTGGTCGGCACGGTGTCGATCGAAAAGTCGGAAATGCTGTCGGACTTCCTCAAGGCCGAAGGCGTCGAACACGCCGTGCTCAACGCCCGTTTCCATGAAAGCGAGGCACATATCGTGGCGCAGGCCGGGCGTCTGGGCGCGGTAACCATCGCCACCAACATGGCGGGGCGCGGGACCGACATCAAGCTGGGCGGCAATGTCGAATTCCTGGTCAATGACGAATTGTCCGACATGCCGGAAGGTCCCGAACGCGACGCCGCGATCGCAAGGATCGAGGCCGAAGTCGGCGCCGAAAAGGACAAGGTTCTCGCCGCCGGCGGGCTTTGCGTGATCGGCACCGAACGTCATGAAAGCCGCCGGATCGACAACCAGTTGCGCGGTCGTTCGGGGCGTCAGGGCGATCCCGGCCTGTCGAAATTCTACCTCTGCCTCGAAGACGATCTGTTGCGCATCTTTGGCCCCGACACGATGTTTTCGCGCATGATGAATGCCAATCTGGCCGACGGCGAAGCGATCGGATCGCGCTATCTGTCCAAGGCGATCGAGATTGCGCAGAAAAAGGTCGAAGCGCGCAATTACGACGTCCGCAAACAGGTCGTCGAATACGATGACGTGATGAACGATCAGCGCAAGGTGATCTACGAGCAGCGCTCGGACATCATGGATGCCGAAGCCGTCGGCGACGTGGTGATCGACATGCGCCGCGACACGATCAACGCGCTGGTCGGCGATGCCTGCCCGCCGGGATCGTACCCCGAACAATGGAATGTCGAAGCGCTCAGGACGCGCTCGCTCGAAGTGCTGGGCCTGGCCATCCCGATCGACGCGTGGATGGAGGAAGATCACCTCGAGCCGCAAGTGATCGACGAACGCCTCTGCGCTCTTGCCGATGCGCAGATGGAAGCGCGCATTGCCGGATTTGAGCCCGGCGCCTGGGCCAATCTGGAAAAGGCGATCCTGCTCGAACGGCTCGACCATCACTGGAAGGAACATCTCGCCACGCTCGATGCGCTGCGTCAGGTGGTGTTCCTGCGTGCCTATGCGCAAAAGACCCCGATCAACGAATACAAGCAGGAAGCATTCGGCCTGTTCGAAAAGATGCTCGAAGCGATCCGCGAAGACGTGACGCGCATCCTGATGACCGCCGAATTCCGCATGACCGCGCCAGAAACGATGCAGTTGCCCGATCTGCCTGATTTCCTGACTCAGCCCGGCACGCTGTTCAGCCACCTCGACCCCTTGACCGGCGAAGACGACAGCCGCCCGATCCCGAGCCCTGCCTCGGCGCTCGGCATGATCGGCGCGCAAGGCCCAGGCCAAGACCCCGAAGCGGGCAACCCCTGGGCAGGCGCGGACATCAGCCGCAACGCCCCGTGCCCATGCGGTTCGGGCCAGAAGTACAAGCACTGCCACGGCGCGACGGTCTGAACCCGCGAACGTTGTCAACCGCCATGCCCCCCCGGACATCTGTCCCGGGGGGGCATCTGTTTGCGCGCTGTAGTGTAGTGCGGCGCCAGCGTTCGCCCTACAGCGCGATGTCCGGTGATCCGGTTGCGCGTGACCGACTGGACTTGGGTGACATCGGGCGCGGTGGCATTGGTTATGCATCAAACGATCGCGTCGGCATAACTGCGGATACGCCATGGTTCATCCACAAGGCCGCGCCTACCGCGCCGGGGTGCCCTGAAACACCGTGGCGGTGTTCGAATTCGCCGACGACCTGATAAAAGCTGAAAGCGGGGACGTGCCGCCAAGCATCTGGTGCGCGGTGACCGAAGCCGTCGACTCCTGCTGCAGCGCGGGCCGAACGGCGTCGAGCGTGTCTGGTGCGCGGTGACCGAAGCCGTCGACTCCTGCTGCAACGCAAGCTCGTATGCCCCATATTGAACAGGTTTTGTGAGCTGTCAGCTAAATGGATTTCGCCCGTCCGAGCGCATCGGTGCGCCCGGACGGGATTTTCGGATTGTCAGGGCGTGAACAACGTTGCGTAGTGGCCGCTTGCCGCATCGCTGTGTGCGCCGCCCGCCGGACAGACACCCTTGCCGGCACTGGCCCGCGAATAGAACATGCCCATACACTTGTCACACCAGCGCCAACCGCCTTGCTGGCGCGGTCCATCCTCGCCAATCAATGCAATGTAGTTTCCGCTACCGTCTTTGGAATGCGTACCGCCAGCCGGGCAATGACCCATTCCGCCAGCCCCCTGGCTTGCCCGCGAATAGAAGAAGCCCTGGCACTTGTTACACCAGCTCCATCCGGCTTGGCTCTTCTTGGGATCGTCGATGCCGGTCTGTTCAAGGTAGTGGCCACTGCCGGTCTGGATATGATTTCCGCCAGCTGGGCAGACGCCCATGTGCATCGCGCCGGAAGACGCCGCGTAAAACATACCCTGGCATTTGCTGCACCAGCGCCAGCCCTGCTGGGTCACTTCGCTTGCCATCGTGATTTGCGGAAATCCAAGCAAGGCAATGACTGATACGCCGCCCATTGCCTTGAGTGCAGTCCGTCGCTGTAGATGAGAAAATGATTCGTTTACCATCAATGGTTTATAAACGCTCATCGCACACCTCCCCGGTGTGCAGAGGTGCAGTAAATTACAACCCTGCGCCTGAAAATATCACGAATATTATTGCTCTCAAAGCAATTTTTCAAATACGCCTATTATATGGAATTCAAGACAAATATCACGGCAGAATTTGGCTTTGTCGCATTCGACATTTCCCGGATAGGCTGCGGGAAGAGACAAATTAGGGCCAATATTACGGTGGCATGCTGCGTGGAGCAACCGGATTTTGCCTCGATGGCAGGTGGAGTCGCTGCCTGATCCCTGATCGGACAACATTGCGGCTCGATCTGCACAAAAGGCCTGATTATCACAGGGGCGGCGCGAAACCTGCCTGCTGGGCAAGAGACAGCTTGACATCGACCGGCAAGGCCGCGCTGCCGGTCGTCTGGGGCGGGGCCTGATCTAAAGGAAAATGGCTCCCTGAGTAGGATTCGAACCTACGGCCGCTCGATTAACAGTCGAGAGCTCTACCGCTGAGCTATCAGGGAGCAGCCCCGGTTGCCCGGGGCAGGAGCGCGCTAATAACAGGCGATTGCCGTTTGGCAAGCACCCAAATCGCCTGTCCGGTGTAAAAATTTCATACCATGAACTGCTCGGCGAAAATGCGCTCGTCGAGGCTCTTGCCTTTGTCGAACAGCAAGGTCAGCTGATGCTCCGGCCAGGCGCGCACGCGTACCTCGCGAATGTCGCGCACTTCCTTTTGATCGGCGACGACGAGCACCGGGCGTTTGACGGATTCGCGCGCGCGAAAAATGATCTCGGCGTTTTCCGGCAGGATTGCCCCGCGCCAGCGACGCGGGCGGAACGGGCTGATCGGGGTGAGCGCGAGCATGTTCGATCCCAAAGGCAGGATCGGGCCATTGGCCGACAGGTTATAGGCGGTCGAACCGGCGGGCGTTGCCACCAGCACGCCGTCGCAGCTCAATTCGGGAATACGCACTTTGCCGTTGACCACGACTTCGAGCTTGGCCGTCTGGCGCGTTTCACGCAGCAGCGAGACTTCGTTGATCGCCCACGAGGTCAGTACTTCGCCGGCATTGGTCGTCGCCTCCATCCACAGCGGCGAAACCGCGATCGAGCGGGCGCGGGCAATGCGTTCTTCGAGCGGGCGGCTCGATTTGAGGCGGTTCATGAGAAACCCGACCGTGCCCAGATTGATGCCATAGACCGGCCTGATCCGCCCGCTGTCGAGCATGTGGTGCAGGATCTGCAGCATGAAGCCGTCGCCGCCCAGCGCGACCACCACATCGGCCCGATCGAATTCGACCCAGTCGTAGCCGTTGCGCAATTCGGACTCAGCCTCTTGCGCACGGTCGGTCGGCGAGGCGACCAGCGCGAGCCGTGTGTGCGTTTCGGGCATCTTTCTCTCGGGGCACCTTTGCGATCGGGCCGGTCGGAACGACCGGGCCTTGTGCGCTTCATGCCGGGTTTATGGAGCGCCCCATTGTGGTGCAATCCCTAATGCGGGGATGGTGATGATTTAGGCAGACAGTTGGACTATGCCGATGCGATGCAGGGTTCCATTTCGATCAAGTCCGACCTTTCCGATTTTCTGACCGGCCTTGTCGGCGCGGGGCCCGCACGCGACTGGCTCGATACGGCGGAGGCGGTCAAGACGGGCGCGGTAAAGGCGATGTTGGTCAGCCTGCCGCGCCTGCAATCGGTCAATCTGGCCTATGGAAAGCCTGCCGGGGATCAGGTGCTGGTCGAAATGGCGCATCGCATCCGCGAATTCGCCGAATCCGAAATCGGCGCGGACACCTTGATCGCGCGGCTGGCCGGGGGGCAGTTCCTGATCGGATCGCAGGGCGTTGCGGCGCGCGATCGCTGGCAATATCTTGCCGAGGCCCTGGGACGTGTGATCGGTCGCGTGTTGACGGTCGAAGACGATGCCTTGCACCTCGTGCCGCGTATTGCCCTGCTTGAGGCCCGCGCGGGCGACACGGGCGATGCCATGATCGACCGGCTGGCCCAGGCCGCCGCCACGCTCGAACGTCTGCCGGGGCGGCGTGTGTTGTGGGCCGACGAGGGGGAAAGCGTGCCGGGGGCGAGCATCGCCCTGCTCGAAGCGGACTTGCTCGGCGCGATGCACCGTGACGAGATCGCCATCCTGTTTCAGCCGCAATTCGACATTGTCAGCGGGGCCCTGGCCGGAGCCGAGGCGCTGGCGCGTTGGCAGCACCCGCGCTTTGGCCGGATCGCGGCGGAAACGCTGTTTGCCGTGGCCGATCGCGGCGATCACGTCGCGCAATTGTCACACCATATCGCCACGCGTTCGCTCGCTCTGGCCGCGCAGTGGCCCGATCCGGGCTTGCGGCTTTCGCTCAATGTCACGGCCGAGGATTTCGCGCTCGGCGATGTGACCGGGCGGGTCCGCGCGTTGGTAAAGGACAGCGGGTTTGCCGCCGACCGGCTGACTCTGGAAATCACCGAACAGGCGCTGATCGGCGATTTCGACGCCTGTGCCCGCGCGCTTCAGGAATTGGCGGACGACGGCGTGCAAGTCGCGCTCGACGATTTCGGCACCGGCTATTCGAATTTCCGCGCGCTGAAAGTCCTGCCGCTCGACACGCTCAAGCTCGACCGCTCGCTGGTCCGCGACATCGCGCAAGACCCGCGTGACCGGGCGATCGTATCGGCCATGATCGCCATGGCCCGCGCGCTCGACCTCAAAGTCATCGCCGAAGGAATCGAGACCGAAGCCCAGCGCGCGATCCTTGCCGAAGAAGGCTGCGATTTGTTCCAGGGCTTTTTGCGCGCCGGGCCGGTTTCCCCCGAAGACTTCGCCGTACTGGCGCGCCAGCCCGGCATTTCGTCACCGCAGACCTGATCGGGGGCCTGCGGCGACGTTCGCGCGGGCTGGAAGATTGCGCGCAGGCTGCTTTAGGCGTTGGCAGCTTCGCGGTAGGCATCCTGCTCGGCGGCAATGAGAATGTCGGCGAGCATCCAGTATGCCTCGCCCCATGCCGCCAGCACCGCATCGGTGGCGATATCTTCCCCCAATACGTCGCGAATCGCTGGAAGCAGCGCAGCGGCCACCAGGGGATAATGCTCCGCTTTTACCCCGGTCTCGACATGACGGGCGACCATGCGCTGGACGGCCGGGCCGAGGTTGCCGAGCCGATCGATATTGCGGGCATAGGCAAGGATCGCGGCTGCAAGGCGGCGCGGTTGCTCTCCGCTGTCCTGCGCGGCGCGATCGAACATCGCGGCGACCTCGGCATTCTCGAAAAGGCGCGCGTACATGGCAGTGGTGATCGCTACCCCGTGCTTTTCGAGCGCGGGAGCGGTGGCCTTGACGATATCGATGGAGGCGGGAGAGGCATTGCGCATGTGATGATCCTTTTATCACGTATTTGAAATACAGGTATCAGTTGCGCTTGATTTTGCAACCCGGTTTCGCGCAAGACCGTTGCCATGCAACTCACTCAGCACACCGATTTCGGGCTACGTCTGTTGATCATCCTCGCGCGCAAGGGCGGCGGCCCGCTGGCGCTGCCGGGCTTCGCGGCAGAGCAGGGCCTGTCGTACAATCACATCGCCAAAGTCGCGCATGCGCTCGGCCGTGCAGGGTTCATCGTCAGCCTGCGCGGGCGCAGCGGAGGCGTCGCGCTCGCCCGGCCGGCAGAAACGATCACGCTCGGCGAAGTGGTGCGGGCGATGGAGCCGGGCTTGCGCCTGGTCGATTGTGCGCATTGTGCGCTGGGCGCTGATTGCTTCACCAGTTCGGTGCTGGCCGAGGCGCTCGGCGCCTTTTTCGCTGTGCTGGACCGGACGAGTCTGGCGACGGCTGCGCAGTCGCATGCACCCGCGTTCGCACCATGGATGCTGGAATCCGCGTCGTGACCGCAAACGCTCATGCGAGCGGTCCCGTTGCCCGCTTTGCCCACCTCATCGGTATTCAGCCGCAGACGACGCCGACGCGCATTGCGCAGGCGTTCCTCGGGGCGAGCGTCGGCATATTCCTCACCGGCTTCGTGATTCATCTGGGGGCGGCCGGTGGCATGGGCCTGCCGCTGCTGATCGCGCCGATCGGTGCTTCGGCAGTGCTGTTGTTTGCCGTGCCGGCCAGTCCGCTGGCGCAACCATGGGCGATCGTTGGCGGAAATACCGTCTCTGCGTTGGCCGGGATCGCCTGTCTGAAGCTGATCGGAGATCCGGGCTATGCCGCGTGCCTTGCCGTGGCAAGCGCGATCGCGGCGATGAGCCTGGCCCGGTGCCTGCACCCGCCGGGGGGCGCGGTGGCCTTGACGACGGTGATCGGCGGCCATGCCATCGCTGCGGCAGGCTGGTCGTTTGCGCTGGTGCCGGTGGCGGCAGACAGCGTGTTGCTGGTGGTGTTCGGCTGGCTGTTCAATGCCGCGATACGGGGCAATTATCCGCATCGCTCCGCGCAATATATCGCCCCCGGCGGCGCACCTGCAGGCTTCACGATCGCCGACGTGGAGTCGGTGCTTGCCCAATATGACGAGTTGCTCGACGTCAGCAGCGAAGATCTCGATACCTTGTTCCGGCAGGTCGAAGCACGGGCCTATCGCCGGTTGCACGGGGTGATCCGCTGCGAGACTATCATGCGATCCGCTATCGCCAGCGTGCGTCCCGCAGATCCGATCGCGCAAGCGGTGATGATATTGGCAAAGTCCGGCGAGCGGGCGCTGCTGGTGGTCGACGCGGATGGCCATGTCGAGGGCCTGGTGAGCGCGGGCATCCTCGCGACGGCAGCCGCGACCGGCACCGTGGCCGAAGTCATGAATCCATCGCCCTGCGTCGTGCAGCCGGGCACACCGATCGACGACCTGTTGCCGATCCTCTCGGGCGGGATCTACCGCGAGGCCGTGGTGGTCGATTCGACCGGAAACCTGCTCGGGATCATCGATCAGACCGACCTGCTTGCCACGATCTGGCGGGGTCATATCGCCGAGTATATCGCGGGATCACCCGCGTAACCGCAAGCGGCGGACCGGAAATCTGACCTGTCAACCGGGTCTGCCAACCTGGAGCGTGGGGAACGCAGGTTTGCTAACGCAATGGGTACGTGCGGCTGAAAACATCCCAACTGAAGAGACAGCGGGGGTTGGGTGTTCCGTTCAGGCTTGCGGCGTTTGGGGGGCGTTGGGGTGGGCGGCCAAGGTTGCGGTGAGGTGGGCTTCTGCGGCGGTGGCGTCCGCGATCAGCAGGCGCAGGGCCTTTGCGGTGTCTTGCAAGAGGCCGGGGCTTAGCGGGCGTTCGCCGTTGATGAAGCGGCGGATGGCCCGTTCGTCGATGTCGAGGCGCCGCGAGGCTGCCGTGACGCCGCCAAGCACTTGCATGCAATGGGCAAAGTGATCGCGCAGATCCTGAATCGTGAAAGGCTCGGTCATTGTTTTCCCATGTTGTCGTGATCCGGCCTTGCGTCTGTGACACCGGCGGAAAATTGTCCACCGGGCGGCTGTGGACAGGCGCCCTTCAAGCGTCTTCGATCGGGACTTCGACCAATGCGACGATTTCGAACGCGTAGCTGGCCCAGCCGCGTGTTCGGGCGGCGTCTTGCGCGGCGGCGCGTTTTTTGCGCGCGTCGGCCTCTGATCGCGTGTGGCCCCAGAACACCTCGGTCTTGCCGTTTCCCAGCTCGGCAACGATACGCCAATAATGGGTAAAGCTGTCGGTGGTTGGGCCGATGGTTTTCACATAGCCGTCGGGCAGTGTTGCCGTGAGATAGCGACGCTTTTTACGCATGGTCGGTGTTACTTTTTCTTTGTCGCCTTGCGCACGATGGCGGACAGGCCGCGTGTCAATTGCACCAGGCCGTTGAGGCGGGCTTCGGGGGTGGACCAGGCGCGCTGGATGACGAGCTTGCTGTCGGGGCGCAGTTTGGCGACGCCGCCGAGGCGTTCGACATAGGCGATCAGGCCCAGCGGATCGGCGAAAGTATCGCCGTGGAAACTGACCAGCACGCCCTTGGCGCCGACGTCGATCTTGCTGATCCCGGCGATGAGCGCCTGACGCTTGACTTCGATCAGGCGCAGCAGGTTTTGCGTTGCCGGGGGCAGGGGGCCGAAGCGGTCGATCATTTCCGCCGCCAGCGATTCGATCGCTTCGGGGCTTTCGGCGTCGTTCATGCGGCGATAGAGCGCCATGCGCACGGCAAGATCGGGCACGTACTCGTCGGGAATCATGATCGGCGCATCGACGGTGATTTGCGGATTGAGCGCGCCGCGTTCGCGGATCATGCCGAAATCGCCCGCCTTGGCCGCCAGAATCGCGTCTTCAAGCATCGACTGGTACAGCTCGAAGCCGACTTCCTTGATATGCCCCGATTGTTCGTCGCCGAGCAGATTGCCCGCCCCGCGCAAATCGAGATCGTGGCTGGCAAGCTGAAACCCGGCGCCCAGCGAATCGAGATCGCCCAGAACCTTGAGCCGCTTTTCGGCGATGACCGACAGCGCATTGTCCTCAGGGTAGGTCAGATAGGCATAGGCGCGCAGCTTTCCGCGCCCGACCCGCCCGCGCAACTGATAGAGCTGGGCGAGGCCGAAGCGGTCGGCGCGGTGGAGGATGATGGTATTGGCGCTGGGGATGTCGATGCCGCTTTCGATGATCGTCGTCGACAGCAGCACTTCGTATTTGCGGTCGTAAAACGCGCTCATGCGGTCTTCGACTTCGCTCGGGTTCATCTGGCCATGCGCGGCAACGGCCCGGATTTCCGGCACATTCAGCCGCAGCCATTCCTCCATCTCGGGCATGTCGGCAATGCGCGGGACGACGATGAAGCTTTGCCCGCCGCGCTGATGTTCGCGCATCAGCGCTTCGCGCATGACCAGATCGTCCCACGGCATGACATAGGTACGCACCGCGAGCCGGTCGACCGGCGGGGTCTGGATCGTGGTCAGCTCGCGCAGGCCCGACATCGCCATTTGCAGCGTGCGCGGGATCGGCGTGGCGGTCAGCGTCAGGACGTGGACATCGGCTTTCAGCTCCTTGAGCTTTTCCTTGTGAGTCACGCCAAAGCGTTGTTCCTCGTCGACGATGACGAGGCCGAGGTGGCGGAATTCGATCGATTTCGAAAGCAGCGCATGCGTGCCGATGACGATGTCGATCGTGCCGTTGGTCAGCCCGGCGCGCGTTTCGGCGGCCTCCTTGGCCGGAACCAGCCGCGACAGCCGCCCGATATTGAGCGGAAAGCCCGAAAAGCGTTCGAGGAACGAGGTATAGTGCTGCCGCGCGAGCAGCGTCGTCGGGGCGATCACCGCGACTTGCCGCCCGGCCATGGCCGCGACGAACGCGGCCCGCAGCGCGACTTCGGTCTTGCCAAAGCCGACATCGCCGCAGACCAGCCGGTCCATCGGCTTGCCCGAGGCCAGGTCGCCGAGCACGTCGTCGATCGCGCGTTCCTGATCCTCGGTCTCGGTCCAGGGAAAGCGGTCGACAAACGGGCCAAAGCTGGCCGGATCGGGCTCGATCACGTCTGCTTCGCGCAGCGCGCGCACGGCGGCCGTGGCCATGAGCTGCCCCGCCATTTCGAGAATGCGCTCGCGCAGCTTGGCCTTGCGTCGCTGCCAGCCTTCGCCGCCTAGCCGGTCGAGCGCAACGCCGTCGCTGTCGTTGCCATAGCGCGACAGCACGTCGAGGTTTTCGACCGGGATATAGAGCTTGTCGCCGCCCGCATACGTAAGCTGCACGCAATCGTGAGGGCTGTCGCCGACGCGGATCGGCTCCAGCCCTTCATAGCGACCGATGCCGTGCTCCATGTGCACGACAAGATCGCCGGGATTGAGCGCGGACAGTTCGGCCAGGAACGCGTCGGCGTCCTTGCGCTTGCGCTTGCGGCGCACGAGCCGGTCGCCGAGAATGTCCTGCTCGGTGATCAGCTCCACCGCATCGCTGGCAAAGCCGTGATCAAGCGGCAGGACCACCGCCGCGATCTTGCCCGTCGCGGCGAGGCCGAGCGCTTCCTGCCAGGTTTCGGCCATGACCGGCCTGGTCTTGCCCGCATCGCCGAGCAGAGTCGCGAGGCGCGAACGCGAGCCCGGCGAATAGGCGGCCAGGATCGGTTTCAGCCCGCGTGTCGCCAGCGCGGCGAGGTGCTTGGCCGCAGCTTCGTAGACATTGACGCCTTGTGCGCGCTCGGGGGCGAAATCGTGCGCGCCGGTAAAGCCGAAATCGAGCGTGCGCGGGGATTCGGGCTCGGCAAAGATCGACAGGCGATGGACCGGCCATGCCGCCAGCGCGCGTTCGAATTCGTCGCTGCCCAGATAGAGCGAGGCGGATTCGAGCGGACGATACTGCCCCGCTTGCGCACGGGCGGATTCGACGCGCGCCTGATGATAGTCGCCAATGTCGGACAGGCGCGTTTCCGCCGCCTTTGCCGCGCCCGAATCGAACAGCACGAGGTCGTCTTCGCCGAGATGGTCGAACAGCGTGACCATGCGATCTTCGAACAGCGGCAGCCAGTGTTCCATGCCCGCCAGCCGTCGGCCCTCGCTGACCGCCTGATAGAGGGCATCGCCGGTGGCATTGGCGCCGAAAATCTCGCGATAGCGGCTGCGGAAACGCTTGATGCTGGCTTCGTCGAGCAGGGCTTCGCTGGCCGGGATCAGCAAGTGGCTGTCGACCGGCTGGATCGAGCGTTGCGTGTTGGGATCGAACAGGCGCAGCGTTTCCAGCTCGTCGCCAAAGAAATCGAGCCTGAGCCCGTGATCGAGCCCACTCGGATAGAGGTCGAACACGCCGCCGCGCACCGCGTATTCGCCGGAATCGACGACGGTATCGGTGCGCGCATAGCCCTGGCGCTGTAACAGCGCGATCAGGCTGTCGCGGCCGATTTCCATGCCCGCTTTCAGCACGCGCGTCGATTCGCGGATGCGGAACGGGGTCAGCACGCGTTGCAGCACCGCCGCGACCGTGGTGACCAGCAATTGCGGCGCCGAGCGCTTGACCTGAAGCCGGGCCAGCGCCGCCAGTCGCCGTGCGCTGACCGACAAGGCGGGCGAGGCGCGGTCGAACGGCAGGCAGTCCCAAGCCGGGAATTCCAGCACTTCGAGCTCGGGCGCAAAGAACGCGGCGGTATCGACCACGGCACGCATCGCCGCTTCGTCGGCGGCGATAAACACCGCGCGGCCCTTTGCGGCGCGCGCCAGATCGGCCAGCAGCAAAGGCTGGCTTCCGCGCGCGACCGACGACAGGGTCAGCGGCGCCGTGGCGGACAGGATGCGGGCGAGATCGGGCATGGCGAAGATTGCGGCCTGCCCGATCAGCGCGGAATGTCGACGTAATCGAGCCGGATCATTGCGTCCATCATCGGCCCTGCATATTCGGCGGGCACCGACTGGGTGCCGAGCGCCCAGGCCATGATGTCGACATCGTCTTCTTCGACCATGCGTTCGAACAAGTCGATTTCGGCCTCGCTCCACCCGGTGTGATACCGGTCGAAGAAACAGCCGATCATGTAATCCGCTTCACGCGTGCCCCGGTGCCAGGCGCGGAATTTCAGGCGGCGAAGGCGGTCGTTTGTCTGCATGGCCCGCGACCTAGGCCAAAGCCCGCGCCGCCGCAATATGGCGGTGCGGGCCAAAGGCTGTGCACGCCGGAAGCGATCCCGTCGCGATCGCCCCCGGTTTGCGCCGCAGTTACCCGTGCAACACCGCGAGAACCTCGTTTTCATGCCGCCCGATCAGATCCTTGTGCACTTCCTTGATAATCGCGCGTTCGACTGCCGGGGTGAAATGGTGGCGCAATTCGCCCAGCACGCGCGGCGGCGCGATCAGGACGACGTGTTCGACATGATGACCGACAACCTGATGGTTCAGCCATTCGCCGATCGCGGCGGCATGGCTTGCTTCGGCCAGCCGCTGGCCGGCACTGCCGCTGGCATGATGCGCTTCGGCCAATGCGGGCGTTTCGACAGCCACGAGGACGGGTACGGCTTCGGTCCCGGCATTGCGCAACAGGCGCCAGTTATGGCTGTCGACAAGTGCGACAAGCGTTCCGTGGGTAAGCAGCATGGGGGATCTCCTCTCATCGTTTCCGACCGCCGAAACGGTCACGGATTCATCTCGTGCAACGCAGGGGCCGGCGTCCATGCGCTGGATCAAAATCCCCCGCCGGATTGGTGTGGGTGGTGGTATTGGACGGGCGCGGCGGATAAGGAGCGGCTATCATGCGGCCCGATTTGCTCAATCCCCTGTTTGCCGAAACCACCGGCCTCAAAGGCGTCGGGCCGGGGCTTGCGCGTCCGCTCGAACGGCTCGGGCTGACGCGCATACGCGATCTGGCCTATCATCTGCCCGATCGGTTCGTGTCGCGCCGGGTGGTGACGCGGCTCGATGATGCCGCGATCGGCGAAAACATCGTTATCGCGCTGACCGTGCGCGAACACCGCGCCAGCGGCGGGCGGGGGCCTTTGCGCGTGCTTGCCGAAGATGACGCGGGCGATATTGTCGCGCTGACCTATTTCGGGCGCGCGTCCTATTCCGCGCGAAAGGCGCTGCCGAGCGGCGAGCGGCGCTGGGTCGCGGGGCGGCTCGATCAGTTTGGCCAAAGCCGCCAGATCGTTCACCCAGACCATATTGCCGAAGACAGCGCCGCGCTGTCGGGCCAATTGACCGAACCGGTCTATCCGCTTTCCGAAGGCCTGACCCAGGGGCGTATCGCCGCGCTCGTTGCGCAGGCACTCGACCATCTGCCCGAATTGCCCGAATGGATCGAGCCGGGGCTGTTGGCACGCGAAGGCTGGCCGACCTGGCGCGAAGCGGTGCTGACGACGCACAAGGGCGACGACAAGGCCGCGCGCGATCGGCTGGCCTATGACGAATTGCTTGCGAACAGTCTTGCGCTGATGCTCGTGCGGGCGAGCAACCGCAGTCGGCGCGGCGTGCCCTTGCACGGCAATGGCCGGTTGCGCAGTCGGCTGAACCTGCCGTTTTCGCTGACCGGGGCGCAAACCCGCGCGATTGCCGAAATCGAGGAAGACCTGACGCAAGGTGCGCCGATGCTGCGTCTGCTGCAGGGCGATGTCGGGTCGGGCAAGACGGCGGTCGCGCTCCATGCGATGCTGATCGCGGTCGAAGCCGGGACACAGGCGGCGCTGCTTGCCCCAACCGAAATCCTTGCGCGTCAGCATGCCGAGACGTTGACGCGGATGGCCGCAGGAACGGGCGTGTCGATCGCGCTGCTGACCGGGCGCGACAAGGGCCGCGCGCGCGAGGCGACGCTGATGGGGCTGCTCGACGGCTCGATCCAGATCTGCGTCGGCACCCATGCGATCTTTCAGGAGGCGGTCGCCTACAAAAATCTCGCGCTGGTGGTGATCGACGAACAGCATCGTTTTGGCGTGGGCCAGCGGCTGATGCTGACGCAAAAGGCGCGGACCACCGCGCATTGCCTGGCGATGACGGCAACGCCGATTCCGCGCACGCTGACTTTGGCGCAATATGGCGAAATGGACGTGTCCCGGCTCGACGAGATGCCGCCGGGGCGTCAGCCGATCGATACCCGCGTGGTATCGACCGAACGGCTCGACGAAGTGATTGCGGGCGTCGGGCGGCACCTTGCCGCAGGGGGGCAGGCCTATTGGGTCTGTCCGATGGTGCGCGAGCTGGAAACCGAGGACATTGCCGCCGCCGAGGCGCGCCATGCCATGCTGCGCGAGCGCTTTGGCGACGGCGTGGAACTGGTCCATGGGCAATTGCGGCCCGAGGCCAAGGACGCCGCGATGGAGCGTTTTGCGCGCGGCGAGGCGGGGCTGTTGGTGGCGACGACAGTGATCGAAGTCGGGGTCGATGTCCCCAATGCCACGCTGATGGTGATCGAACAGGCGGAACGCTTTGGCCTGGCCCAATTGCACCAGTTGCGTGGCCGGGTCGGGCGCGGGACCGGCAAATCGACCTGCCTCTTGCTGCGCGGCGAGGCCCTGTCCGAAGTCGGGCGCGAACGGCTGGCATTGATGCGCGAGATGCAGGATGGTTTTCGCCTGGCCGAGGAAGACTTGCGCTTGCGCGGCGGGGGCGAGTTGCTCGGTACGCGCCAATCGGGCGACACCCCGTTTCGCGTCGCCAGTTTCGACCAGATCGCGAGGCTTTTGCCGCTGGCCCACGATGACGCGCGGCTGTTGATGGAGCGCGACGGCGGCCTCGACAGCCCGCGCGGGGCTGCGGCGCGCACGCTGCTCTATCTGTTCGAACGCGACTGGGGCGTGCAATTGCTGCGCGGGGGATAATCGTGCGTTAGGTTCGATTACGCATACCGCTCCTAGGCCTGGCTTATCGATCGCCGGCTCATGATCCCAGCCGCGAATGGCTGTGCATGGGCGATTCGCGCAGGGAAAAGCGCGATGGCAGTTCTTGGTAGTTGGCGGATCAAAACCGTGGCACTGGCCGGCAATCTCGTGTTGTCTGCGATCGCCATAGGCAGCGCGATAATGGCGCTGAATACGGCGCATACGTTGGGCAACAGTCTTGCCTATTCGACCGAAAACACTGTGCCCAGCTTGAAGCAACTGGCCATGGTGCGCAGCGAGATCGCCGATGTGCGGCTGCTGGTCGTCAAGTATCTGCTGGCAAAGGACCCGTCCGAAGCCCGCGACCTCAGTGACCAGATGACTGCCCGCGCGAGCGAGGCCACCAAGACGTTGGACGACTATCGCCCGATGGTGTCCGACGCGACCGAGCAGGGGGAATACGACCACTTGCAGGTGCTGTGGGGCGCGTACAAGGTCAAGGCCGGCGCCATGGTCAATCTTCCGGTCAGTCAGGCCGACGAGGCCGAGCGCATGATGAAGACCGAGATCACCCCGGTCGGCGCATCGCTTACCAAGGCGCTGGCGGATGAAATCGATTACAACACTGTCCTCGCGAAAAAGGCGGGCGATGAAGGTGCGCTGCTCGTGGCGCGGGCCACGCATATTGCGCAAGCCTTGATCGGCTTTGTCCTCGCGATGGCTTTGGCAGTCATCCTGCTGCTTCGCCACCGCTTGTCCAATCCGCTGATCAGGCTGACCGAGGCGATGCAGGATATGGCCGGCGGCAATCTCGACCGCGCCATTCCCGGCGAGCACCTGACCGACGAAGTGGGCCAGATCGGTCGAGCGCTCGCCTCGATCAAGGAAGGCGTCGCGCAACGCAGCCGCGCCGAGGGCGAGCGCCAGATGGCGGTTCAGCAGCAAGTTGTCGGGGCCCTGGGCAAAGGGCTCGCGGCGCTCAAGGATGGGCGTCTGACCGCTTCGATCGATCAGCCTTTTCCCGGCGATTACGAACGTCTGCGTGAAGATTTCAATGACGCACTCTCCAGCATGGCCGATCTCATGCGTCAGGTCACCGCTGCCGCGCAGGCTGTGCGCAGCGGCGCGGGCGAGATCTCTTCGGCGGCATCGGACCTTGCTGCGCGCACCGAGAGCCAGGCCGCCAGTCTGGAGGAATCGGCCGCTGCCGTGCGGGAATTGACCCAATCGGCCCGCAGCACCGCGCAAACCGCCGACGAGGCCCGCCAGCTTGCCGGCGAAGCGCAAGGCAGCGCCAAGACCAGCGGGGACGTGATGGCCCATGCGGTCGAGGCGATGAACCAGATTGCCGAATCCAGCCGCAAGATGGGGGAAATTGTCGGGTTGATCGAGGGCATTGCCTTTCAGACCAATCTGCTCGCGCTCAATGCCGGTGTCGAAGCCGCTCGGGCCGGCGAGGCCGGCAAGGGGTTTGCCGTGGTCGCCACCGAAGTGCGCGCGCTGGCGCAGCGCAGCGCGGATGCCGCCAAGGATATTACCGGCATCATCCAGTCCAGCGGGCGCGATGTGGTGCAGGGCGTGGCCATGATCAGCCAGACGCAGGCCGCGTTGAACCAGATCGTGACAAGCACACAGGATCTTTCCGAGATGATCAATCACATCGCCACCGCCTCGCGCGAACAATCGGCGTCGATCATGCAAGTCGATGCGGTGGTCGCCGATATGGATCGCAACACCCAGCAAAACGCGGCCCTGGTCGAACAATCGACTGCCGCCGCTCGCTCGCTGGCCCATGAGGCCAACACGATGGGCACTCTCGTCGAGCACTTCGATGTGGGCGAACATCGGTATGATGCAGGACAGCGCTGGGCCGCCTGAGCGCCAGGCTCGCGGTGTCCGGACCACAGGCCGTAAACTTAGGACCTGAATTGCAAAGGGCGCCCTTTCGGGCGCCCTCACAAATCTTGTTTTCACAAGACGATAGTTGGTCGGGGAGAGAGGATTCGAACCTCCGGCCCCTGCCTCCCGAAGACAGTGCTCTACCAGGCTGAGCTACTCCCCGACCGATCCGCAAACCCGATGGCTGATGCCACCTGACTGCGAGGCAGGCGCGCCCTATAGGCAGCGGTTTTCCGGCTGGCAAGCGGGGAAAGCGACATTTTCTGAAAAAGTCCGCATGGGGCCATACGCTGCCGGTGCGTTCCACAGGAAAGCGCGGGTTTGCGCTTGGGAAGATCGGGCGTGGTGGGCTAGGGTCTGCGCATGGCAAGCCCCCATTACGAACAGCAGTATCTTGATCTCATGCGGCGAATCTGGGCCGAGGGGGATGAACGCGTCGATCGGACGGGCGTGGGTACGCGGTCTGTGTTTGGCACCATGCTCCGGTTTGATCTGTCGAACGGTCAGATGCCGCTGCTGACGACGAAGCGCGTGTTCTGGAAAACCGCGACGCGCGAATTTCTGTGGTTCCTGACCGGCGATACCAATATCCGCGCGCTTTGTGCGCAAGGGGTCGAAATCTGGACCGACTGGCCGCTGGCACGGTATCGGCGCGAGACGGGCGAGGCCATCGACCGCGCCGTCTTTTCGCAGCGGATCGTCGAGGATGCCGATTTTGCCGCGCGCTGGGGCGATCTCGGACCCGTCTATGGCAAGCAATGGGTCGACTGGCCGGTTTACGAGCCTGCGGGGGAGGGTGTTTACCGTCGCCGCGCGCATGGGGTGAATCAGATCGCCGATCTCGTCCATGAGCTGCGCACCGATCCGGGCAGCCGGCGGCACATCGTCGAGGGATGGAATGTCGCAGAGCTTGACGCCATGGCGCTGCCGCCGTGTCACAAGACCTATCAGTTCCATGTCGCCGATGGACGGCTGTCGGGCGTGCTCTATCAGCGCAGTTGCGACGTTGCGCTGGGGCTGCCGTTCAATTTGTGGGGCGCGGCGCTGTTCATCGCCATGCTGGCGCAGCAATGCGACCTTGTGCCTGGCGATCTGGTGTGGATGGGCGGCGATACGCACCTCTATCGCAATCATGCCGATCTGGTCGAAGCGCAGATGGCGCGCCAGCCTGCGGGATCGCCCCGGCTCGAAATCCGGCGTCGGCCCGACAGCATTTTCGACTATGCGATCGAGGATTTCATCGTGCATGATTATCATCCGCAGGGCCATTTGGCGGCACCGGTTGCGGTATGACAGTGGCGATTGACCATTGCGTATTTGAGTAATATAATTACGCCTGCCTAAAACAATAGGTCTTGCGCCGAGTCTCGGCGCGATGCCGTGGAGCAGGAATTTGGGGATGACCAACGGCAATTTGCCAAGGCTGTCGCTGCATGTGCCGGAGCCGCCTTATCGGCCCGGTGCCCAGGTCGATTTTGCCACGCTGAAAGTGCCGCCCGCCGGTATGCAGCCGCGCCCCGACGAGACGTGCAGCGCGGTCGACACGCATCCGCTGTGCCTCGACATGGTGCGCGTGCTGGGCGAGGATCATCGCGCGCATGGGCCGTGGGATCCCGGGCTCGATGCTGCGACGCTGATCCGCATGTTGCGTCTCATGGCGCTGACCCGTGCGTTCGACGCGCGGATGGTGCGCGCGCAGCGGCAGGGCAAGACCAGCTTTTACATGAAATCGACCGGTGAAGAGGCGACGGCAGTGGCCACGGCGATGGCGCTGGCCGAGGATGACATGGTCTTTCCCAGCTATCGCCAGCAGGGCCTGTTCATTGCGCGCGGCTATCCCCTGGTGGAGATGGTCAACCAGATCTTTTCCAACCGCGCCGACAAGCTCAAAGGTCGGCAATTGCCGATCATGTATTCGGCGCGCGAGCAGTCGATTTTCTCGATTTCGGGCAATCTTGCCACGCAGTATCCGCAAGCCGTCGGCTGGGCAATGGCGAGCGCGATCAAGGGCGACAGCCGCATCGCCAGCGCTTTCCTTGGCGAAGGATCGAGCGCGGAGGGCGATTTCCATTCCGCGCTGACGTTTGCCGCGGTCTACAACGCGCCGGTGGTGTTCAATCTGGTCAACAACCAGTGGGCCATATCGAGCTTTTCGGGCTTTGCCGGGGGCGAGCGCACGACGTTTGCGGCGCGTGCGATCGGCTATGGCATTGCCGGTCTGCGCATTGACGGCAACGATCCGCTGGCGGTGTTTGCTGCGGTGCGCTGGGCCGCCGATCGGGCGCGGGCCAATGCCGGGCCGACGCTGATCGAACATTTCACCTATCGCGCCGAGGGGCATTCGACGTCCGACGATCCCGGCCAATATCGCTCTGCCGCCGAAGGCACGCAATGGCCGCTGGGCGATCCGATCGACCGGCTGATGCGGCATCTGATCGCGATCGGTGCGTGGGATGCCGGGCGGCAGGCGGCGATGGATGCGGAAGTCGATGCGCAAGTGCGCGCCGCCGTGCGCGCGGCAGAGGCCAACGGCACGCTCGGCCACGGGCTGCACCACCCGTTCCGCACGATGTTCGAAGACGTGTTCGAAACGCTGCCCTGGCACCTCGTCGAACAGAGCCGCCAGGCGATCCATGAACGCCATGTCAAATGGCCCGAATGGAGCGACGATGCCGATGTGGGAGAGGGGCGATGAGCGATCCGGCGCCAAGTGCCCGCCGCATGTCGATGATCGAGGCGATCAACGACGCGCTCGACGTGATGATGGCGCGCGATTGCGCCGTGATCGTGATGGGCGAAGATGTCGGCTATTTCGGCGGCGTATTCCGCGCCACGGCAGGCCTGCAAAAGAAATACGGCAAGACTCGCGTGTTCGACACGCCGATTTCGGAATGCGGGATCATCGGCGTGGCAGTGGGGATGGGGGCCTATGGCTTGCGCCCGGTGCCCGAGATCCAGTTTGCCGATTATATCTATCCCGGCCTCGATCAGCTCGTCTCCGAAGCGGCGCGGCTGCGCTATCGCTCGGCGGGCGAATTTACCGCGCCGATGACGGTGCGAACCCCGTTTGGCGGCGGGATTTTCGGCGGCCAGACTCACAGCCAGAGCCCCGAAGCGCTGTTTACCCATGTCGCGGGGCTGAAAACCGTGGTGCCGAGCACGCCATACGATGCCAAGGGCCTGTTGATCGCCGCGATCGAGGACAATGACCCGGTGATCTTCTTCGAGCCCAAGCGGCTCTATAACGGCCCGTTCAACGGCCATTACGACGAACCGGCGATACCCTGGGCGCGCCATCCCGACAGTCTGGTCCCCGCAGGGCATTATCGTGTGCCGCTGGGGCAGGCACGCATCGTGCGCGCGGGCGAGGCGGTAACCGTGCTGGCATACGGCACGATGGTCCATGTCGCGCGCGAAGTTGCCGAGCGGCAGGGCATCGACGCCGAAGTGATCGATTTGCGCACGCTGGTCCCGCTCGACATCACGACGATCGAAGCCTCGGTAAACAAGACCGGCAAATGCCTGATCGTCCACGAAGCGACGCGTACCGGCGGGTTTGGCGCCGAATTGTCAGCGCTGGTGCAGGAGCGTTGTTTCCATGCGCTCGAAGCGCCGATCGAGCGTGTCACCGGCTTTGACACGCCGTATCCCCACAGCCTCGAATGGGCCTATTTTCCGGGCCCTGTGCGGATCGGCGAGGCGTTTGCCCGCCTGATCGCCGCCTGATCCCTCTTTGCAGCACGGATGAAAGCGTCATGAGCCGCTATACGTTCCGCCTTCCCGACATCGGCGAGGGCATTGCCGAAGCCGAAATCGTCGCCTGGCATGTCCGCATCGGCGATTGGGTCGCCGAAGACGGTCGGCTTGCCGATGTCATGACCGACAAGGCCACGGTCGAAATGGAAAGCCCGGTTGCGGGCCGCGTGATCGAACTGGCGGGCGAGGAGGGCGATCGCGTGGCGATCGGAGCGCCGCTGGTGGTGATCGAGACCGAGGATGAGGCTGTAGCGGCCGCGCCCGAACCAACACCCGCGCCAAGACCCGCGCCAACACCGGAATCGACGCCTGTGGTTACCCCGGAGCCTGTTGCCCCGGAGCCGAAAGCCACGTCTGCCGTGCGCGTGCTGGCGAGCCCGGCCGTGCGCGCGCGGGCGCATGATCTCGGCATCGATCTCGCCCGCGTGCAGCCCGGTCCCGAGGGGCGCGTGCGTCATGGCGATCTCGATGCCTATATCGCCTACAACGCGGGCGGCTTCGCTCCGGCGGGGGCAAGGCGCGCCGATGAAGCGATCAAGGTGATCGGGCTGCGTCGCCGCATTGCCGAAAACATGGCCGCGTCAAAGCGCCACATCCCGCATTTTTCCTATGTCGAGGAAATCGACGTGACCGAGCTTGAGCGGCTGCGCGCCGAGCTTAACACAGCGCATGCCGCGCGGGGCAAGCTGACGCTCCTGCCGTTCCTGATCACGGCGATCTGCCACGCCGTGCCCGATTTTCCGATGATCAACGCGCGGTATGATGATGAGGCGGGCGTGGTCACGCGGCACGGCGCGGTGCATCTCGGGCTGGCGACGCAGACTCCGGGCGGGTTGATGGTGCCGGTGATCCGCGATGCGCAGGATCGCAACTTGTGGCAACTCGCGCGTGAAATCGGGCGGCTGGCCGACGCGGCGCGCGGCGCCACGATTGCGGCGGGCGAGATGTCCGGTTCGACGCTGACGCTTACCAGCCTCGGGCCCCTCGGCGGGGTGGCGACGACGCCGGTGATCAATCGGCCCGAAGTCGCGATCATCGGCCCCAACCGGATCATCGAGCGGCCGATGTTCATACCCGACGGGCTCGGCGGCGAACGCCTGGCCAAACGCAAGCTGATGAACCTGTCGATCAGTTGCGACCATCGCGTGGTCGACGGCTGGGACGCGGCAAGCTTTGTGCAGGCCTTGCGGCGCATGCTTGAAGCGCCGTCACTCCTCCTGATTTAGCGCACCACACCGCGATAGGCGATTTGTCCGGTGTCACCCTGTACGCGCCAGCGCACCTGGGTCACATCGCCGGGCAAGGCGTGGCGCCAGCCGCCGCCTTCGTGAATCACAAGATCGGCAAGCAGGCCCCAGCTGCGCCCATCGTCGACCGAGACCTCTTCGTCGGGGAAGCCGGTGCCCGCCTGAAACGCGATGCTGCGCGGCACCGGGTTGGTCACGGTAAAGCCTGCGGGGTCGCCGCCGCGCCAGCTGACCACGAAGACCAGGCGATCACCCGAATGAAGCGAGCCGACGTGTTCGAGCACACGCGCGGTCCGCCCGCCCGGCGCCGGCTCAAGGCGTTCGACAAAGACGTCGCCAGCCAGATGGATGCCAACCAGATGGATAGGGGCCGGACGGGCCGCATTGCCCGCGTTATGGCGGGCGGAAGGATTGCTCGCCGCAAGCGCCGCCACAGGGGCTGCCCCCGCCAATATCCACAAGGTCTTTCGCAATGCCAAGATTGTGCCCCCAAACCATATTTTGCGCGGTTTTTCATGGCATGCCATGGCAAAGATCCGGTTAACGCGGCGGTCGGACCGTGCCGGTTTCCCGGGGCGTCGGGGTCGCATCGAAAAAACTTTATGGAGCTTTGTTGACAGGTCCGATGTCGTGCCATAGAGGGCCGGCTCCCAAGCGGGAACGCGGGTGTAGCTCAGTTGGTTAGAGTGCCGGCCTGTCACGCCGGAGGTCGCGGGTTCGAGCCCCGTCACTCGCGCCATTCATCGCTTCGGGAAACAAAACCATGGCTGCGCGGGTGTAGCTCAGTTGGTTAGAGTGCCGGCCTGTCACGCCGGAGGTCGCGGGTTCGAGCCCCGTCACTCGCGCCATGGTTGCCAAATGGTCCTTCGAACCAGACGTCTTTCAGAGCGCCAGTTCGCTCCCAGGCGCCCTTCAGGGTGCCGCCTCACTCAGCGCCAGCGGCCGGTTTCCATCCAGATCAGAAATCGCCGCAGCGGCAAAAGCCAGATCGTGCCCAGCACGATATAGGCCACCATCTGCGCCAGCACCGGCAGCGCGCCGATCGCCCCGGCGAGATGCGCCACCAGCCCGACATAGATCGCCAAAGCGCCCAGCAGCGCCAATATGCCCACCGGCTTGCGCCAGGTGGGGCGCCGGTCGTCGATACGGGTCTCGATCATGACGTCGTGCTTTCAAATGGGCCATAGAGCCGCGTCGGGGTGATCACGGCGGCGAGCGGTCGATCATGCGGCTCGCGCGGCAATGTCTCGACGAGCTGGCAATCCCAGGCGAGCCCGATCGCGGTCGTGCCCGGATGCGCCGCCAGCCAGCGGTCATAATGTCCGCCGCCCTGGCCCAGTCGTCCGCCATCGGCGGTAAAGCCGACCAGCGGCACGAACAGGACATCCGGGATCAGCGCGGGCGCCGGGGCTGCCGGTTGCGGAACACCGTAAGGGCCGGGTTCGAGCAATTCGTCGAGATGGGGCGAATCCCACTGGCGAAAGACCATGGCGCTGTCGCGGCTGGAAAACCAGGGCAGGGCGATGCGGTGCCCGGCCTCGTGAAAATGGCGCGCATAGCCCAGCGCAGGCGCTTCGCCATGCGCGGCGACATAGAGCCCGATCGTCGCGTCGGCAGGAACGAGGGCGCCCAGCGTGGCGGGCGGGCGCATCAGCACGAGCGCGCGGATCCGGGGGTTGAGCGCTTCGACATGCGCGCGGCGCGCGACGCGCAAGGCTTTGCGCAGCGCCGGTTTGGAAAAGGCCGGGTCGGTCGGATTGGCGTCTTCGCCTTCGCTCACCGGTCTTGTCGTCCTCTGCTCGAATGCCGGATGGAATTGCCATGGAGAAAGGGTGACGGGCCCACCATGGGTCGTTTGCTCGGAAAATCCTCTGACGCGTCGACGTCAGGTGGGGACCGTGTGTCCCGGACCAGAGTCCGGGCCAGGGACAGCCCCCAAGGATTGCTTATAGCCTCAGGGATGTTCATGCGGCTCGTGCCGGGCAGAACCCGTCGTCTGCCTATTTAGGGTTGCTCGCCCGAATGCTCAAGTCGTGCGGCAAGCTTTTCCACCCGATCGGCCAAAGCCGCGACGCGCGCCAGCACTTCGGGCGCGATTTCCGCCGCTGACGAGGCTGGTTTTGGCGCCGGTTCGGGTGCGGGGGGCGGCGTCGGTGCGGCTGCGGGCTCAGGCGCGGGGGCGTTTTGCAAGGTGTGCAGTTCGTCCGCCAGCATCAGCGCCGCGACCAGCAACATGCGCGCTTCGGTCTGCCCCTGGCCGAGGCCGAGCTTGCTCACGCGCTCATCGATCATGCCCGCCAGCAGGCGAAGATGCGGCTCCTCGTCGGTTCCGACCGAAATGACATGGTTGCGCCCGCCGATGGTCAGCGCAACATTGCGGTTCGTTCGGTTGCTCATGGCTTTTGCGGCAGATTGGCGAGCAACAGGTCAAGCTGTTGCAATTCGCTGCTGACGGTGTCCTTGAGTCGGCGGTGACGCGCCCTGAGCGCGGCCATTTCGGCCAATTCCGCCTCGCGCGCCGTGGCCGCATGTTCGAGCCGGTCAAGCGCCAGCTCGATCCGGCCCAAATCGTTCTGCAAACTTTCGTGTTGCAGGATTCCGTTCTGGCTTTGGGTGGTCATGCCTGTGTGGCTAGCACATCGTCCGGTCGGCGCAAGCGCTCACGGGGCCTGTCGGGGGATGGGTCGGGGGATGGGGGTCGCGACACGGTCCGGCGATCTGCGGACGATTGACAGCGCAGACGTATTTCCGCCAATGCATAGGAATGCAGGGGCCCAAAAGCGCACGGGATGGCCGGGCGCGCCTGATGGTCCCGGACACGGCCTTGACGGGGGTGGCGCCCTGTCCCAAGAGGCCGGTGCCGAATCAGTCCGGCCCCTGCGGCAGGTCCGCGCTCTAGAAGGTTGCTCGTCCAGGTATGACCCGTGAAACCAATGCGCTGGCGCCCATGGCCAACGCCATTCGTGCGCTCGCCATGGATGCCGTCCAGGCCGCCAATTCCGGCCATCCGGGCATGCCGATGGGCATGGCCGATGTGGCCACGGTGTTGTGGTCGCAATTCCTGAAATTCGATCCCGACGCGCCGCGTTGGGCGGATCGCGACCGCTTTGTGCTGTCTGCGGGCCATGGCTCGATGCTGATCTATGCCGCGCTCTATCTGACCGGCTATGCCTCGCCGACAATCGAGGACATTCGCAATTTCCGCCAGTTGGACAGCGTTTGCGCCGGTCACCCGGAAAACTTCCTGATTCCCGGCGTCGAATGCACCACCGGCCCGCTGGGTCAGGGTTTTGCGATGGCCGTGGGCATGGCGATGGCAGAGC
The DNA here is from genome assembly GCF_001519055.1 of Novosphingobium sp. Fuku2-ISO-50. Classification (GTDB taxonomy): domain Bacteria; phylum Pseudomonadota; class Alphaproteobacteria; order Sphingomonadales; family Sphingomonadaceae; genus Novosphingobium. The sequence continues at coordinate 50,612 of NZ_KQ954289.1, forward strand.
GCCATCTCAATGCGGTGTTTGGCGATGCTCTCGTCGATCACAAGACCTGGGTGATCGCGGGCGACGGCTGCCTGATGGAAGGGATCAACCACGAAGCGGTCGGCCTTGCCGGGACGCTCGGGCTTGGGCGGCTCAATGTCCTGTGGGACGATAATCGCATCACGATCGACGGCGATACCAGCCTGTCGACGAGCGAAGACATTCCGGCGCGCTATCGTGCGAGCGGCTGGCACGTCGTTTCGTGCGATGGCCACGATCATGCCGATATTGCCCGCGCACTGGCCGAAGCTGCCGCCGATCCGCGCCCGTCGCTGGTCGCCTGCCGCACGCTGATCGGCAAGGGCGCGCCCAACAAGGAAGGCGGACACAACGTTCACGGCAGCCCGCTGGGCGCCGACGAAGTCGCCGCCACTCGGGCAAACCTCGGCTGGACCGCCGCTCCGTTCGAAATTCCGGCGGACATCCTTGCCGCATGGCGCGCCACGGGCGAGCGCGGGCGCAAGGCTCATGCTGCATGGACCGCAGCGACGGCCGCGCATCCGCAGCGCGCCGAATTCGAACGTCGCATGGCCGGCGATCTGCCCGATCTGGCCGAGGTTGAGGCGTCGTTTGCCGGCTGGCTGGCCGAACCGCGCAAAGTCGCCACGCGCAAGGCTTCGGAACTGGCGCTCGGCGTGCTGGCCCCGGCCGTGCCCGAACTGTTCGGCGGCTCGGCCGACCTGACCGGATCGAACCTGACCAAAGTTGCCGCGACGCCTTCGTTTGGCCGGCAGGCTTATGGCGGGCGCCATGTCCATTACGGCATCCGTGAATTCGGCATGGCCGCCGCGATGAACGGCGCCGCGTTGCATGGCGGGCTGATCCCCTATGGCGGCACGTTCCTGGTGTTTTCGGACTATTGCCGCAACGCCATCCGCATGTCCGCGTTGCAGCACGTGCGCGCGGTCTATGTGATGACGCACGATTCGATCGGGCTCGGCGAAGACGGCCCGACGCATCAGCCGATCGAACACGTGATGAGCCTGCGCCTGATTCCCAATCTTCAGGTGTTCCGCCCGGCAGACATCATCGAAACGGCGGAATGCTGGCAGATCGCGCTCGCCAGCGCGCACACGCCCTCGGTGCTTGCGCTGTCGCGTCAGAACCTGCCGCAATTGCCGCGTGAAGGCGCCGCGAACCTCAGCGCAAAGGGCGCCTATCGTCTCGTGGCGGCAAATGCCGCGCGCAAGGTCGTGCTGATCGCGACCGGTTCGGAAGTCGAAATCGCCGTCAAGACCGCTGCTGCGCTCGAAGCGCAGGGGATCGGCGCCGATGTCGTCTCGATGCCGAGCTGGGAATTGTTCGACAAGGCCGACGCTGCCTATCGCGCCGATGTCCTGCCGACAGGCGTGCTCAAGGTGTCGATCGAGGCCGGTGTGACGGCAGGCTGGCAAAAATACGTCGGTGACGGGCTGACCATCGGCATCGACACATTTGGCGCATCGGCACCTGCCGATGTTCTTTATGACCATTTCGGTCTCACCGCGGAAAAAATCGTTCCGCAAATTCTCGCCCGGATCGCTTGATCGTACAGGAGATGTGAACATGGCGACCAAAGTCGCAATCAATGGTTTCGGACGTATCGGCCGTAACGTCGCGCGCGCCATTCTCGAACGCCCCGATTGCGGGCTCGAACTGGTCGCGATCAACGATCTCGGCAGCCCGGTGGCCAATGCCCGCCTGTTCAAGCGCGACAGCGTCCACGGTACTTATCCGGGGACGGTCGAAGTTGACGGCAACGATCTGATCATCGACGGCAAGCGGATCAAGGTCACGGCCGAACGCGATCCGGCCAAGCTGCCGCATGGCGAAGACGGTATCGACATCGCGCTCGAATGCACCGGCTTCTTCACCGATCGTGCGAGCGCGCAGAAGCATCTCGATGCCGGTGCCAAGCGCGTGCTGATCTCGGCTCCGGGCAAGAACGTCGATCTGACCGTCGTTTATGGCGTGAACCATGACAAGCTGACCGCTGATCATCTGATCGTGTCGAACGCATCGTGCACAACCAATTGCCTCGCGCCGTTTGCCAAGGTTCTGCATGAATCGATCGGGATCGAGCGCGGGCTGATGACCACGATCCACAGCTATACCAACGATCAGAAGATCCTCGACCAGATCCATTCGGACCCGCGCCGCGCCCGCGCTGCGGCGATGAACATGATCCCGACCACCACGGGCGCGGCCCGCGCGGTCGGCGAAGTCCTGCCCGAATTGAAGGGCAAGCTTGACGGCACGTCGATCCGCGTGCCGACGCCGAACGTTTCGGTGGTCGACCTGACGTTCATGCCCAAGCGCGATACCACGGTCGAAGAAGTCAACGCACTGCTCAAGGCTGCTGCCGAAGGCCCGCTCAAGGGCGTGCTGGCTTATACCGATGAACCGCTCGTTTCGATCGATTTCAACCACGATCCGGCGTCGTCGACCATCGACAGCCTTGAAACGGCGGTCATCGACGGCAAGCTGGTGCGCGTGCTGTCGTGGTACGACAATGAATGGGGCTTCTCGAACCGCATGGTCGACACTGCGGGCGTTATCGCCAGCAAGCTCTGATCCTTTATTGCGGCGCGCCCCGGGGCGGCCACCCGTGCCTGGTGCATGGGCCTTGCCCCGGGGACGCGCCGCTTTTCTTTTCTTGAAACCAAGGACTTGATGATGAGCTTCAAGACTCTGGATGACCTCGCCGACCTGGCCGGAAAGGCCGTACTGGTGCGCGAAGATCTCAATGTGCCGATGGCCGATGGCAAAGTCACCGACGACACCCGGCTGCGCGCCACGGTGCAGACGCTGGCGGAATTGGCCGACAAGGGCGCCAAGGTTCTGGTGCTGGCCCATTTCGGTCGCCCCAAAGGCGAACGCAGCGATACCAATTCGCTGATCCATGTCGTGCCCGCGCTGCAGGCTGTGCTCGGTCGTCCGGTCGGTTTCATTGCCGATTGCGCCGGGGCCGAAGCCGAAGCGGCGGTCGCTGCGCTGGCGCCCGGGTCGGTGACGGTCCTTGAAAACACCCGCTTTCACAAAGGCGAGGAAAAGAACGATCCCGAACTCGTCGCGGCGATCGCCAAGCTGGGCGACATTTACGTCAACGATGCCTTTTCCGCTGCGCACCGTGCGCATGCCTCGACCGAAGGGCTGGCCCATGTCCTGCCCGCTTATGCGGGGCGTGCGATGCAGGCCGAACTCGAAGCGCTGGAAAAGGCGCTGGGGAATCCCGAGCATCCGGTTGCCGCCGTTGTCGGCGGTGCCAAAGTCTCGTCCAAGCTCGACGTGCTTACCCATCTGGTCACCAAAGTCGATCATCTGATCATCGGTGGCGGCATGGCCAACACTTTCCTTGCCGCGCGCGGGATCGATGTCGGCAAGTCGCTGTGCGAACACGATCTGAAAGAGACCGCCGAGGCGATTCTCGATGCCGCAGACAAGGCCGGTTGCACCGTGCATTTGCCGTATGACGCCATGGTGGCCAAGGAATTCGCCGCCAATCCGCCCTCGCTGCGCGTGACCAATGTTCATGAAGTCGCTGCTGACGAAATGATTCTCGACATCGGGCCGCAGGCGACCGAAGCGCTGGCCGATGTGCTCAAGACCTGCCGGACGCTGGTGTGGAACGGTCCGCTCGGCGCGTTCGAGATTGCACCGTTCGATACCGCGACTGTGGCCTTGGCGCGGTCTGCCGCTGCACTCAGCAAGGAAGGCGCGCTGATCTCGGTCGCTGGCGGCGGCGACACCGTTGCGGCGCTCAACCATGCCGGGGTGGCGGGCGATTTTTCCTATGTCTCGACGGCGGGCGGGGCTTTCCTCGAATGGATGGAAGGCAAGGAACTTCCTGGGGTTGCCGCGCTTAACGGCTGAGCTTGGATGATTTTCCGATGACGGCGGCGGGCCTGGATCCCGCTGCCCCGAATCCCGCTGCTGTTGTCGTTGCTGCGGCCGGTGTGGCGCGCAGCAGCGGCACGAGCAGATCGTTCAATTCATCGAGCGTGAAGGCCCCGGCCTTGGCGTAACGCAGCACGCCGTCACGATCGATCACGAAATTGGTCGGCACGGCCTGCATGGGGGCATAAGGGCCCCTGAGGCGGTGCAGCGGGGTGATCGCCAGCGCCGCAAACAGTTTGCGCAAATCATATTCGCGCACCGAATCTTCGGTCGTCGCGGCCAGAACGACCAGCCCGTGTTGCTTTTGCGCGCGGTAATACGAATCGAGCAGTGGCAGTTCCTGGCGGCAGGGGCCGCACCACGTCGCCCAGAAATTGATCACCACGACTTGCCCGCGCAACGAGGCGAGATCGAACCTTTCGTGTTTGATCGTCTCGAACTGCGCATTGGGTGCCATCTGTCCCACTTTGGGACCGGCAGCGAGCGCGACGGTCGGTAGCGCAAGCAGCAGGCTCGCAGCGATGGAAAGAATGCGCATGGAGTCCCCTGATTGGCGTCGATCAGCGTCAAAGACGCCCGATTTCCGCCTGTGGGTCAAGCGATCTGCGCGGCGGGCATGGCCTGTCGGAAAAATACCTCGAAAAGGGCGCTCAGGCGATGTTGCGCTGCAACCGGCAAGGCGCTAAGGCGACAACTGCGCATAGGTATGCGCGGACAAGTTTCACGCGCCACGCGCGCGGCCCCGGCAAAGGGCCACCAAGGGAAAGCACGGAAAAACTGGCCATGACTCACGCTGAACAGACCCAGAAGATCGCCGCCGGCAAAGGCTTTATCGCCGCGCTCGACCAGTCGGGCGGTTCCACGCCCAAGGCTTTGAAGGGCTATGGCATCGAGGAAGGCGCCTGGAGCAGCGATGAGGAAATGTTCGGGCTGATCCATGCGATGCGTGCGCGGATCATTTCCTCGCCCGTCTTCACTGGCGAAAAAGTCATCGGCGCGATCCTGTTCGAACGCACCATGGACGGCACGATCGACGGTCAGCCGGTGCCAGCCGTGCTCAATGCCAAAGGCGTCGTGCCTTTCATCAAGATCGACAAGGGCCTCGAAAACGAAGCCGACGGTGTGCAGATGATGAAGCCGATCACCGGCCTTGGCGAATTGCTCGCCCGGTCCAAGGCGCTGGGCGTGTTCGGCACCAAGGAGCGCTCGGTGATCAATTCGGCCAATGCCGCCGGGATCGCTGCCGTCGTCAAGCAGCAGTTCGAAGTCGCCAACGAAGTGCTCGCCGCCGGGCTGATGCCGATCATCGAGCCCGAAGTGAATATCAAGAGCGAGACCCGCGCCGAATGTGACGCGTTGTTGCTCAAGGAAATTCTGGGCGCGCTCGACGCCCTGCCGAAAGGTGTGCAGGTCATGCTCAAGCTGTCGCTGCCGCAGGTGCCCGGCACGTTCGATCCGCTGGTTGCGCATCCGGGCGTGCTGCGCGTCGTGGCGCTGTCGGGCGGCTACAAGCGCCCCGAAGCTTGCGTCGAACTGGCCAAGAATGCCGGGATCATCGCCAGCTTCAGCCGCGCGCTGCTCGAAGACTTGCGCGCGCAGATGACCGATGCCGAATTCGACGCGGCGCTGGGCGGCGCGATCGACGAAATCTACACCGGCTCGACTGTGAAAAGCGTGCCGGTCGCGGCGTAAGCTGCCGCATACCCGTTTGCGATGAGGATGCAAAAGGTGCGCCCCTTACCCCGGAAAACCGGGGAAGGGGCGTTTTTTGTGGAGCAGGTGCGCTGCGTTCTTTCCGGTGCGGTTCTGATCGACGCGATTGCGCGCGCGCGCGCTTCATTCTAGGCGAAGGCGCATGACAGTGCCTGATTGCCAGCTTTACCTGATTTCGCCGCTCGATGTGTCGGGCTCGTTTCCCGACCGGCTTGCCCGTGCGCTCGATGCCGGCCCGGTTGCCGCGTTTCAGTTCCGCGTCAAGGGCCTGGACGAACATGCCGCCGTCAAACTGGCCGCGCCGTTGCAGGAAATCTGCGCCGCGCGTGACGTGGCGTTCATCGTCAACGATTCGATCAGCCTGGCCAAGCGCCTTGGCGCCGATGGGGTGCATCTGGGGCAGGGCGACGGCGAAGTCGCCGACGCGCGCCAACGGCTTGGCAAGCAGGCGCAGATCGGCGTGAGCTGCAACGCCAGCCGCCATCTCGCCATGGAAGCGGGTGAGGCAGGCGCCGACTATGTTGCGTTCGGCGCGTTCTTTCCCTCATCGACCAAGCAGACCGAGCACGTCGCCGATCTCGATCTCTTGCGCTGGTGGTCGGGCCTGTTCGAATTGCCGGTGGTGGCGATCGGCGGGATCACGCCTGCCAATTGCGTCCCGCTGGTGGCCGCAGGGGCCGATTTCCTGGCGGTAAGCGGCGCCGTCTGGGGTGGCGATGAAAGTCTGGCAATCGGCGAATTCGCCCGCGCCATTGCCACCGGCAGCGCATTGCGCGCCGCGGCCGAGGGCTGAGCTTTTACCGGCGTCAGTCGCCGGACCCGTCGTTGTCAAGCGCGCCGGCGCTGCTTTGCCGGACGCAGCGGTTGGTGGTGCGCTTGCCCTGGGCATCGAGCGGATGAAGAATGCCCTGGCCGACAAGAATGTATTTGCGCGCGCGGAACGGCCCTGTGGTCATGACCAGATCGTTGCCCAGCAGCAGATAGGTGCCCGTTTCGCCCTTGTTCGTGCGATAGCTGGAATCGGCAATCACGCGAAAGCTGTCCTGCAGCAGGCGCTTGGGCGGCGTGGTCGCATCGCCCTCGGTCTCGCAGATCCAGTATCCCTTGAGCAAAGTGCGCAACAATCCGCCCGGCGCCGCCTCGGCCGGGGCCGGAGCGGCGGTCAATACGGCCAACAGAAGGGCCGGCAGGGCGGAAGCCAGCGGGCGGCGGGCCGATCGGGCAAAGTCGCGTTTCATCACACAAGCCCGCTACCACACGGCTGCGACTTGAAGCAATCGGCGCCAGCGGCTAAGGGCCTCCATCGCATCCTGTTAGGCAAGGCTCTTTCCATCATGAAGATCAGCGGCGTGGACATCCGTCCGGGCAATATCCTGGAATACGAAAAAGGCATCTGGAAGGTTGCCAAGACCCAGCATACCCAGCCCGGCAAGGGCGGCGCGTTCATGCAGGTCGAAATGAAGAACCTGATCGACGGGCGCAAGACCAATGTGCGCTTCCGTTCGGAAGACCGCGTCGAACGCGTTCGGCTCGATACCAAGGATTTCCAGTTCCTTTACGCCGAAGGTGATGATCTGGTATTCATGGATGTCGAAACCTATGATCAGATCAATCTGCCCAGCGATCTTCTCGGCGATGCCGCTGCGTTTCTTCAGGACGGCATGACCGTGCTTCTGGAAATGTACAATGAGCGCCCGATTTCGGTCCAGTTGCCCGATCAGGTCGAAGCCACCATCGTCGAAGCCGACGCCGTGGTGAAGGGCCAGACCGCTTCGTCGAGCTATAAACCGGCGATTCTCGACAACGGCGTGCGCGTGATGGTGCCGCCGCATATCGGCAGCGGCACGCGTATCATCGTCGACGTCTACGAACGTAGCTACGTCGGCAAGGTGGGCTGACCGGATGGCCGCCATCTCCGGTCTGATTCGCGTCATGGAGCGTGCCGCCCGCAAGGCCGGCACGCGTCTGCGCCGCGATTTCGGCGAAGTCGAACATCTCCAGGTCAGCCGCAAGGGGCCCTCCGACTTTGTGTCGAAGGCGGATCAGCATGCCGAGCGCACGATCTATGACGAGCTGCTGGCCGCACGGCCGGACTGGGGCTTTGTCATGGAAGAAGGCGGCACGATCGAGGGCGACCCGAGAAAGCCGCGCTGGATCGTCGATCCGCTCGACGGGACGACCAACTTTCTCCACGGCATTCCGCATTTCGCGATCTCGATCGCGGTGCAGGAACCCGCGCTTGACGGCAAGGGGGCTGATGGGTCCGGTTGGGGCGATGTCATCGCCGGAATCGTCTATCAGCCGATCACCGACGAAAGCTTCTGGGCGGAAAAGACACGCGGCGCCTGGCTGCACGACCGTCGTCTGCGCGTTTCGGCGCGGCGTCAGCTTGACGAAGCGCTGATCGGCACGGGCATCCCTTTCGCCAATCGCGGCGATGCGGTGCAATGGATGCGAATCTATCACGAACTGGGTCCGCGCGTTGCCGGTATCCGGCGCAATGGCGCGGCGGCGCTCGACCTTGCGTGGGTCGCGGCGGGACGATTCGACGGGTTCTGGGAAACCGATCTCGCGATCTGGGATTCGGCCGCCGGGTGCCTGCTCGTTCGCGAAGCGGGCGGTTTTGTGTCGGATTTCCGGGGCCGTTCGCTGCCGATCTGTTCGGAAAGCGTGCTCGCCGGTAACGACGCGCTCCATTCACGTTTGCACAAGTTGCTTGCCGGAGCGCTCAAGAGCAGTTGATCCTGTCCGCGAGGTCGGCTAGCGGTCGGCCTCGCCAGTACGGGTGTGCCCCTGTGGTGGAATGGTAGACGCGACCGACTCAAAATCGGTTGGAGAGATCCGTGCCCGTTCGAGTCGGGCCAGGGGCACCACTTTTTGCGAAGGCCGACTTGCCCGTTCGGCCGTATCGCCTTTCATACCCCATTCATCGTTGAAGAGTGTTTATGGCTGGTGCGCCGATTTTGGCGTTCTGCTGTAACCGGGGCATGACCCGCCGCGAAGTGTGTGGTGGCGGAGTAATTGCGCTCCGCACTATATACAGCCTTGGTGGTGTTTATGCCGGTTGATCGACGTTCCATGGTCGCCATGCTGTTGGGCGGCACGCTTGCCGCCGGGCTGGCCCGGGCAAACGGGTTTGCGCTCGATGACGCGCAATGGCGGCAAAAGCTGAGCCCCGAGGCCTATCGCGTCTTGCGCCAGGCCGGGACCGAGCGGCCCTTTACCAGCCCCTTGCTCAAGGAACATCGCCGTGGCCGGTTTGCCTGTGCCGGATGCGATCTGCCGCTGTTTGCCTCGGAAACGAAATACGACAGCGGCACGGGTTGGCCCAGCTTTTGGCAACCGCTGCCGCATGCCGTCGCCACGCATACCGATTATGAGCTGGGCCTGCCGCGTACCGAAGTGCATTGCCTGCGCTGCCGGGGGCATCTCGGCCATGTCTTTGATGACGGCCCGCCTCCGACCGGGAAACGGTACTGCATGAACGGCGTCGCGCTCGCGTTTCATCCGGGGACGACGGCATGAAGCGGATATTTGCCGTTGCTGCGCTCGCGCTGATGACCGCACCCGCCTGGGGGCAGTCGTTTCCCGAACCGCCTGCCGAAAGCCCTGCTTCGGGAAAGCAGGTCGCCGTGCTGGCCGGAGGATGTTTCTGGGGCATGGAAGGGGTGTTCGAACATGTCCGCGGTGTCAGGTCGGTAACGGCAGGCTATGCGGGCGGGACGCGGGACACCGCCCATTACGACACGGTGTCGTCAGAGCGGACGAACCATGCCGAATCGATTCGCATCGAATTCGATCCCGCGCAAGTCAGCTATGGTCGCCTGCTCGAAGTCTATTTCGCCGTCGCGCATGACCCGACCGAGGTAAACGGGCAATATCCCGATACGGGGCCCAGCTATCGCTCGGCGATTTTTCCGCAGTCTGCGCAGCAGCGCGATCTTGCCGCGCGCTATATCGCGGCGCTCGACAGGGCGCATGTCTTTGGCAAACCGATCGCCACGCGGATCGAAACCGGCAGTTTTTTCCCGGCAGAAGACTATCACCAGCGCTTCATGCTTCGTCATCCCGACCATCCCTATATCCGCCGTTGGGATGTCGCCCGCGTCGAGCGGCTGCGCGCCCGGTTTCCGCGACTCTATCAATAGGGATCAGGCCGGTCTTGCGTGCCGGCCGATCTTGCCGCGAAAATAGATCGTGGCCCAGATCATCAAGGCCATGCCCAGCGTGCCGCAGCCGATCCCCGCGTCGATCAGGAAACTGGTCCAGGGCAGACGCAGGCCGGGAATGTTGCGCAGCAGCAGGAGTGCAACCGAGCCGCCATAGCCTCCGGTGTCTGCGACATAGATCAGGAAACCGGCATTGCCCACGCTGCCGCTGGCGGCGACAAGCCGGTCGAACAGCATGCCGTTGAACGGGGTATACGCGAGGTAGAGCCCGCCGCCGAGCGCCGTCATCCAGGTGATCGGCCCGATCCAGTGCATCACGAACGCCGCAGAACTGAGCGCGGCAAGCGCGAGACCGAGCGCGATCAGCGCGAAATTGACCACTATCGCGCGGGCACTGTCGCGGATTAGCGTCAGCGTGGCCAAAACGCCCAGCACCATGATGCTGATCGGCAGCTCGGTCAGCGAAAACAGCGCGGCTTTGTCGCCCAGACCCAGCTCGGCCCAGATTTCAGCGGCAAAGTTGTCGCGAAAATCGCGCAGCGCGGTCAGCAGCACATAAAGCAGCACGAGCGCCGCCAGCCCCGGGCCAAACCGCATGACCAGCGACCGCCGCGCCGCCGCATTCATCGGCACGCGCTCCACCCGTTCGGCAATGTCGGCGGCATTGGGCGGGGGCAGCGTGGACAGGCCAAACAGGCATAGCCCGAGCAAGGGCATGAACAGCGCGCCGGTCAGCGCGGGCATCCACCATTGATCGGCGAAATGATGATCCATCACCAGCGTACCGACCGATTTCATCACCCCCGAGGAAATGACGAAGCTGGCACACAGCATCGCGCCGATCAGATCGGATTGCCGCCGCCCTTCGGCAAAGGAAAAGCAGATGCCCCAGACCATGCCGAGCGCCAGCCCGTCGACAAACATCGCGGCGATGTTCCACGGCGCCGGGATTACCGCAAACAGCACCAGCGCGCCTTCGGCAATCAGACATTGCACAACGATCCCGGCGATGCGGCGGTCTGCGGGCATTTCGGCGATGACGCGCACGCCGATCAGCTTGGCCAGCGCATAGCCAAAGACTTGCGCGATCACGAGCGCGACTTTGTATTCGACCGTCAGCACCGGCGCGACGCCGGCAAAATGCGCTGCGGCAAACGCCTTGCGAAAGGCATAGATGCAGAAATAGGTGCCGAACGTCATCAACCCGGCATAAGCGCCGAACAGCCCCGACGGCGCGCGTTCGAGCCAGCCGCGCAGCGCGGCAGCAGGGCCGGATCGCACGGGGACAGCGATGGCGGTCATGCCGCGCCGGAGCCGGGTTTGCGCCCGGCCTCGATCGCGGCGGCGATCTCATGGATCACGGGCAGAAGATGCGACACGTCATCGATCACGTAATCGGCGCCTTCGGCCCGCAGCGCGGCGGAAGCGGCGGCAACGCGCGCGGCACGGGTTTCGGCATCGAGCGCGGCGAATTCGATCGCATCGAGCCCGACCGCGTTGCCCGAAGCGGCAATGCCCACAGTCCAGGCCCCGGCATGGCGCCCTTCGGCAATGCCGACCGGCGCGTCATCGACCTTGACCGCAGCCCAGGCGGGCCAGGCGTCGAGCGCGACCAGCGCGGCCCAGGTCATCAGCGGCGCGGGGCGCCCGCTCGGCGTATCGCCCGCGCAGATCACCACTGCAGGGTCATAGCCCTGTTCCGCGGCCTTGACGCGGATCGCTGCCATCATCTCGGGCGTATAGCCGGTGCCCGATCCGACTTTGACACCAAGGCCGAGCAATGCCGCATAAGCCTCTGCCGCGCCGGGGATCAATTCGGCTGCGCGCTGCGCCGCTTCGATCATGGCCGGTTCGACCAGAGTATAGACGCGATCGACATCGGCCTCGTCGGGGGCCTTGCCGAAATGCGCGGTCCAGCGGGCGACGATGCCCGGCTCGGACAAGAGCGCCGCGACATGGTCACGCTTGGCCTTGCCCATGTCGGCGCGGGCTTCGGCTTCGCTGATCGGCACGCCTTCGCCCGCGAAGACGCCGAGCAGCGCGTTGACCGGGGCCTTGCAGCCGAAATCGACCATTGTGCCCGCCCAGTCGAAGATTACCGCTTTTACCGGAAACGCCATCACGCTTCTCCCATCAATTCGTTCAAGACCTTTTCGGCAATGCCGAACGATGTCGAGGCGCCGGTCCCGCCGGTCACGATCACCATGCGCACATTGTCAGCCGGGGTATCGACCAGATAGGTGCGATCATCGGCTGTGGCATAAGTCCCGACCCAGCGTTCGAGCACGGCAGGCGCGGGGCGCCCGATCGCGCGGGCATATTCGTCGAGAATGTCGTCTTCGGCGCTGGCCGGGGCAAAGGGCCCGGGCAAATCGTCGTAATGATGGCTGTCACCGACGATCAGTGTGCCGTCGCTGCCTTGCGCGACGATCAGGTGAACCCCGTTGTCATAGTGGCGCGGCTGTTCGGCGAGCAGTTTCGCTTTCAACGCGGCAGCTTCGGGCAGCGCGGCATAGCCCGCATAGCGAGTCAGCGACAGATCGCTCATCAAGGCGCCGGGCAGGCGCACGCCGGGATCGGCCAGGCGCAGCATCGACAGGCGGCAGCGGCGCAGAGCGTAGGCGGCGATCCGTTCGCGCCACAGCGTCGAAAAATCATCGCCGGGGCAGACCACGACTTGCCCGGCCTCGATCACCCCGCGCGAGGTTTCGATCATGGGCGGCAGGCTGGAAAAGGCGACCGTCTCGGTCAGAAAGTCGATGCCCAGGCTTTCGCTTGCCCAGCGCGTCAGCAGCGGAATGGCGTGGCGCGATTCAACGCGGATTTCGTGCGGGCTGTACAGCGCGCCCAGCAAATCGGGGCCGCCGAGCCCGCCCGTCGCGGCGCGGTAGGCGTCGGCCGTGATCAGGCCGCAGCCTTCGCCCATTTCGGTTTCGAGGAAAGCCTCGATCACGGCGATGGCCTCTGGCGAGCGTGCACTGAGATAGAGCCCGCGATGTTCGACCGTGATTCCGGCCTGGGGCACGATATCTGCCCAGACGTCGCGCGTGCGGCGGGCAAGGCTCCACGATTCCCCGCGTTCCTGCCCGGTCACGGTGACGAAACCGAAATTGCGGATCGAGGCGCCGTTGGCACGCCGTTCGCGCTCGATCAGCACCACGCGCTTGCCCCGGCGCGCCGCCGTTACAGCATGGGCAAGGCCGATGATGCCCCCGCCGATCACCGCCAGATCATACACTTTGCCCATAACGCCAGGCATCTCCTTGGAATAGAAGTGTTTATCTCTGGATCAAACAGCCCGGGGCGGCACCGTCACCGGTGCCGCCCCGTCTGTCTGGTCCGGATCACGTCGATCCGGCAAGCACCTTAGAACGAGGTGCCGATCTTCATGCCATAAACCAGGGGACGCACTGGGACTTCGGCCTTGATGAACTGGCCGGAAGTGGTGAACGTCGAGGCGTGGGTGTTGGTCAGGTTTTCACCATAGAACGTGATCGTCCAGGTGTCCTTGCTGAAGCCGATCGACGCATCGACGAGCGCATAGCCCGGCTGGCGATAGAGCAGCGTGGTCGTGCCCGGGACCAGTACGCCGTTGGGGCCCTTGTTGGCATAAGGCGGGTTCAGTGTTTCGCCGGTCGGATAGTTGGCCGGAACGTTGTTCATCCCGCCGGTATAGGTCACGCCCGCAGTGGCGAACCAATTGAGATTGGCCGCGCCCTGCCATTCATAACGGCCACGGATGTTGCCCTGGAAATGCGGGCTGAATGGCGTGGTGCCGCCCGGTGCCCCGAACAGCAGTGGTTCCGGGGTCGACGTGGTTGCATTCTTGGCATAAAAATAAGTGATGCACTGACCATACGTCGGCGAAGACGAGATGTTCGACACGAAGCACGGCGAATTGACCTGCTTGCTGTCGTTATACGTCGCCGACCCCTGAACGTTGAACTGCGACGTCGGACGTGCGACGAACTGCGCTTCGACGCCCTTGATGTGATAATTGGGACCGTTGGTGAAGAACGTGGTGTTGCCAAGGCCCGCCGGCGGGTTGAAAAACGCCAGCTGCACGTTCTGCCAGACCATGTAATAGGCCGACAGGTTCAGCGTCAGCGCGTGGTCGAACAAGTCGGTCTTGCTGCCGATTTCCCAGTTGGTAAGCGAGTCGGGCGCATAGCTGACCGGGCGCAGGAATTGCCAGTTGCCAGCCGCCCCATCGTTCGCCGAACCATAGGGCGAGGCCGACAACACGCTCTTGGGCGCGCGGTTGAAGCCGCCGGGGCGGAAACCCTGGCTGAACACGGCATAGAACATCTCGCCGCGCTGCGGCTTCCAGACCAGCTCGGCCTTGCTCTTGAATCCGTGGTAGGTGACATTGTCGCCCAGCGCGTCGATATTGACATTGCCGCTGGCAATGTCGGTCGCCGGAACACCTGAAAGCGGGCAGACCTGGACCTGCCAGCACTGGGTGCCGGTCTGGTATTGCGAGCCGCGCTCGTATTCCTTGTAATTGTAATAGCGCGTACCGCCGGTAAGAGTCAGGTTCGGCAGAATGTCGACATCGACCGAGCCGAAAAAGGCAAACTGGCGGTAACCGCGCTGCGTGTCTTCACCGAAAGCCGTACCCGCCGGTTCGAGGCCAGGCTGGTTGGCGGTTGCACCTGGATAAGTCTGCACCTGACCGACGCAGGCGGTGGTCACAGAACTGGTGCAGCCGGGAATGGTTTCATAGTTGAAACGCATCACGTCGCTGATCCGGAACTGTTCCCAATAGGCGCCGGCAATCACGCGAATGCGCTTGTCTTCCGGGCTCGACACGCGCAATTCTTCGCTGTGATGCGTGTTACGGATCTGGTCGTTCCAGTTGGCAACGGGCGAATAGCAATAGGTCGATCCGCTGCCGAACCCGGTGGCGCTGCCGGTGCACTGATAGTACATGCCGCCGCCAGTGCGCGAATAGTTGGTGTAGTCCTGCTGCTCATTGATGTGGCGCGTCATGTAGGCGCCGGTATAGACCAGTTTCCAGTCGCCGATCTTGCCGTTCACCGTCCATGCGGTGTTCCAATACGTGTCATCGTTCCACGAGGGCGAAAAAGTCGTGGTTTGCAGCGCGCCCAGTTTCTGGAAATCGGACCCGGTCGGAAGAGAAGCAAACGTTCCTTCGGCATTGACCTGCTGATAGCTTTCGCTGACCAAAAGATCCCAGTCGGGTGTTACCTGCCACTTGAGCGAGACGCGACCGCCAAGATAATCGACAGGGTTGTAGTTTTTCTTGACCTGTGACGCGTTGTTGTACTGTCCGGCGTTCGCCTGATTTGTGGCGGTCGGGATGAAACCATAGCTCACGCTGCCCGGATCGCTGGCCTGACGGGTGAAATTCGAATAGACGTTGTCGATATAGCCGCCGTGATGGTCGTCATAGACCGTCGCGCGGATCGCCAGCGTATCGCTGACCAAGGGCACGTTGATCGTGGCGTTGAAGGCTGCGTTGGGCGCGCCGCCGGCGGTGCCGCCAAAGCTGCCCTCGATCTTGCCCTGATACTTTTCCAGGTTTGGCTTGTTGGTGATGTAGCGCACTGCGCCGGCCTGGGCGCCGCCGCCGAACAAGGTGCCCTGCGGCCCTTCGAGCACTTCGACGCGCTCCATGTCGGCCATGTAGATGTCGGCGTTGCGTGCAGGGAACTGCATCGACTGATCATCAAGGTAGAGCGCAACGTTGGGGAACGGCGCAATCGTGCCCGACGACTGGTTGCCGGCAAAACCGGCCGAGAGCCCGCGCATGAAGATAGCGCCCTGGCCCGGGCCGTTGCTGCCGAACGTGACGTTCGGGGTATATTTCAGAAGATCGCTGAAAGTCGTGACGTTGAGCTTGCTGAGCGCGTCGCCGCTCAGCGCCTGAAGCGTCATCGGCACGTTCTGGATCGATTCATTGCGGCGCTGCGCGGTCACGACGATTTCGCCCGGCAGGACGGCGGCGTCGCTGGCCGCAGGCGTGGCAGGAGCGGTTTCGGCATGGGCGGTGCCGGCCAGTGCAAACATGGCGCAGCCGGCGAACAAGGCAGATTTCAGCGAGCGAATTTCGGTCGTCATACACAACCCCCCTGGGCATGGTTCTCAAATCGACCAGTGGGGAGGTCTTTGCCGCGATCACGTCTTCGCCGCAGGTGCGAAGTCGGGATCGTTTGGCGGTGCCCCCAGCCAAGACTGATCGCGCGGCCGTCCCGTTTGATCGGGCCGGTTCCTGGCGGGGCTATGCTGTGTGATTGTGACAGGCCGAAGCAGTCCGACCGATTGTTGACGCATCACTGTCATATTGCGATGTGCCGGGGATGGTCTTTGGAACGGCTCGTCCGCTTATGCAATAGTGCGGTATTTCATATGGTTAGGCGGTTATTGTGGATGCGTCTGCACGATGGACAAGGCTGTCGCGTCGTTTGGATTTCGCTTGTCGGGTGGCGACAGTCGTGGAATGTTGCAAAAATACATCGCTATAAAGCGGGGTCATAAAGCGGGGCCTCGCACGCGGGCAGGACGCGCCGCTCGTCGTGCGATTCGCTTCGCGGCCCGGCTTGCTGTGCGAGCGGTCAGTCGCGCCAGGTATCCAGCGCGTCACCCAGCGCTTCGGTCAATTCGCCGAGCCAGGGGGCATAAGGCTTCCACTGGTCGACACCGGCGCGGCTGATCGGGCGGCGCACTTGTTCGGAGCTTGGCGTGCGCACGCTGCGCCGGGTCTGGTGAAAATTGAGGCAGGAGTCCTCGAACGGCAGCCCGCAATGATCGAGCAGGCGACGGATCTGTCCTTCGGGATCGTCGATCAGGTCTTCGTTGATCAGGCGCAGCACGCGCCCGGGCAGAACTGCATCCCAATGCCGCATCAGCTCGAGATAGGTGCGGTAATAGCGCGCGATGTCTTCGATCGAATAGGTGAATTCCTGTCCTTGCGCGAACAGCTGTTTCAGGTTCGAAAAGCAGCAATCCATCGGATTGCGCCGCGCATCGATGATCGTGGCATTGGGCAAGATCAGGTGAATCAGGCCGATATGCCGGAAATTGTTGGGCATTTTGTCGATGAAGAAGGCCCGGCCCAGCCCGCGATAGGCGCGCGTGTCGGCCAGGTATTGCGCGCCGAACCGGCGTACGGTGTCGGCATCGAGTTCGGGCAGATTGCCGGGATAACGCGGATTTTCGAAATCCATTTCGCGCCCCTGCAAGCCGTGCACGATATACTGGATGTCGGGCAGTTCCTGGGTGCCTTCGACCTGGCTGTGCGACGCCAGGATCTGTTCGAGCAGAGTCGATCCCGCACGCGGCAGGCCGAGCACGAAAATCGGATCGGGCGCCGGATCGCCCCAACCGGCGCGGGCCTCGAAAAAGGCCGGGGTACACACGCGTTTCTGTTCGCGGGTGTTGGTCTCGAAAATTTCGGGGCTATACGTGCTGTCGGCGCGGCGGGCGGCATTGCCGCGGGCATAGGCCGCCCATGACCCTTCGTAATCGCCGCGATCCTCCAGCGCCTTGCCGAGCGCAAAAGCAAGGTGGACGCGATCGTGCGGCGCGGTTGCCGGATCGGCTTCGGCGCGTTCGATCGTGGCGATTTCCGCGTCGGAAAAGCGATAGGTCTTGAGATTGGCAAGGCTCCACCAGGCATCGCCGAATGCGGGGCGGACCTCGGTCGCGGCGCGATAGGCGGCGATCGCCTCGGGCAATTCGCCCACTGTCTTGAGTGCGTGCCCCAGCCACATGGCGAGATCGGCGCGGCGCAGGCCTTCCCTGTCGTGCTCGGCGGGGGTTTCGGCCAACATGCCGCGATAGAGCGCGATCGCTTCGTCATGCTCGCCAAGCCCCACCGCGATCGTCGCGGCATGGGTGCGATAACCATGATGGCCGGGATCGAGCGCGAGCAGGGGGGCAAGCGTTTCGCGGGCAAGCGCAAATTTGTGGCGCGCGATCAGCGTCGCGACATATTCGTCGCGCATGTCGTGATGATCGGGGACCATGCCCAGCGCGCCGCCGAACAGCAATTCGGCATCGTCATAGACGCCGCGCAAGTGGCCGATCTGCGCGAGCAGGCGCATCGCCTCGGGATGATCGCCGTACGTCAGCAGGAAATCGCGCACCATCATTTCAGCCGGTTCGATTTCGCCATCGCCAAACAGCATCTTCGCACGCAGGACCGGTGGCGGCAGGCTGGCGAGATGGACGCCATGGCTCGCCGCATTGGCGGCATTGACGGTGTCGCCGGACATCTGCCACAGCCCGTCGAGCATCCTCCAGGCCATCGGCAGCGCGGCATTGATGGCGACGGCGGTCTGCAACGCGGCAATCGCCTGCGGGGCGTCGCGGCGGGCAACATGGCACAGGCCGCGTTCCTGCCACATCTGGCTGTATTGGGGTTGCAGCGCGGCGAGGCGGTCAAGCGTGGCGAGCGCTTCATCGGTGCGTTGCAAATGGCGCAGCGTGATCGCCGCGATCAGCAGCAAGTCACGGTTTTCGGGATGGCTGGCCAGCAGTGCGCCGACGCTGTCGAGTGCGGCCTGATGGTTTCCTTGCGCCTGCAGGGCGCGCAGCCGAATGACTTCGGCTTCGAGCGGGGACATCGTCGGGGGGGCGGGGCGGGTCTGTTGCGAAGCCATGATGCGCGCTTCTCTCGGCAATCGGCGGGCCATTGTCAAAGCCATCGTTGGGATGGTCAATGCGCTCAAAAAAGGGCGGCGCCCGAAAGCGCCGCCCCTTTCCGTCCGGACACCGCCGTCGCGGTGTCGGGATCGGGTATTCACATCAGAACTTCGTGCTGACTTTCACGCCATAGACCAGCGGGCGCACCGGAATTTCGGTCTTGATGAATTCGGCTGAAGAGGTGTTGGTGCTGGCATGGCTGTTGGTCAGGTTTTCACCGAACACGGTAAAAGTCCAGTTTTCGCGGCTGAACCCGAACGAGGCATCCAGCAACGCATAACCGGACATCTTGTAGCGCAGCAATGTGCTGCCCGGGATGACCGTGCCGTTTGGTCCGGCAAACGACGAGATGCCATCGGCAACCGCGCCCGACGGGTAGCTTGAGGGTTCGTTGTACATCGAACTGGTGTAGGTAACCCCGCCCGCAACGAACCAGTTCATGTCGGCCTTGCCGGCAAATTCATAGCGGGCGCGCGCATTGGCCTGCACGTGCGGGCTGAACGGTGTGGCGCTGCCGACAGTGCCGAACGGGCTGGCGACCGTTTTCGCCACGCCGCCGCTGAGGACCGAAGTGATGCACTGGCCGTAGCTGGTCGAGGCGGCGATGTTCGAGACGAAGCACGGCGAATTCGACTGCTTGGAGTCGTTGTACGTGGCCGAACCCTGGATCGACAGGCCGCTAATCGGACGTGCGACGACCTGTGCCTCGACGCCCTTGATGTGATAGCTCGGCCCGTTCGTAGCAAAGGCGGTGTTGCCGAAACCGGCGGCCGGGTTGAAATACAGGAGCTGGGCGTCCTTCCAGATCATGTAATAGGCCGACATGTTGAACTGCACTTTGTGATCGAACAGATCGGTCTTGAACCCGATTTCCCAATTGGTCAGCGAGTCAGGCGTGTAGCCATTGGGTTTGTTGAGCTGGGGCCCCGAGCCATCGACGGCTTTGGCGACCTCGCCGGTCCCGCGATTGAAACCGCCGGGACGGAAACCCTGGCTGAACAGGCCATAGAGCATTGTGTGCGGCTGCGGCTTCCACGACAGCACGCCGCGGCTCTTGAAGCCGGTGTATTTCACGTGGTCGCCGGCTCCGCCGTTGGCGGCGTTGATGTTGATGCCTTCATCGCAAGTCAATGCCTGATAGCAGGCGGTCGTGAACGAACCGTATTGTGAACCGGTTTCGAACTCGGTGTAATCGAAATAGCGGGTGCCGCCGGTCAGGGTCAGCGTCGGCAGGATGTCGAAGTCGGCCGAACCGAAGAAGGCAACCTGCTCATAGCCGCGCTGCGTGTCTTCACCGAAAGCCACTGCGGGATTGCGCTGACCGGGGATGTTCATGGTCGAGCCGGGAATGGGCGAAACCGAACCGACGCATGCGGTGTTAAGCGTTGCAGCGGTACAGCCCGGGATCGTGCGGTAAGCCCAGTCGTTGTCGTCGGACACCCGGAACTTTTCGTAATAAGCGCCGACAATGGCCCGCAGGCGCTTGCCTTCCGGCGAGGTCACGCGGAATTCGTGGCTTTGGTGCGTCGTCTTGACCTGATCGGTCCAGTAGGCGTTCGGCGCATAGCAATAGGCGGTCTGACCCTTACCCCAGTACGTGCTGCCACCGGTGCACTGGTAGAACGTGCCGTATGACGCACGGGCGTAGTTGGTGTAGTCACCCTGCGACTGAATGTGGCGCGACATGTACGAGCCGGTATAGACCACTTTGAAGTCACCGACTTTACCGTTCACGGTCCAGGCGGTGTTCCAGTATTTGTCATCGTTGTAGTTGGGTTCAAACAGGGTCGACGACATAGCCGGGATCGGCTGATAATCATAGCTGTAGGACTGGGTTGCAAACGAGCCGCGTGCATTCTGGGTCTGATAGGATTCGGTCAGCAGCACGTCCCAGTCGGGCGCAACGGCCCATGCCAATTCAAGCCGGCCACCGACATAATCCAGCGGGTTGGCGTTCTTCTGGACCATGTTGGCATTGTTGTACTGCCCGTTGTTCGACTGCTGCGAGGTCGGAAGGGTCTTGCCGCCGTTGCCCAGATAGCTGTTGCCAAGGTCGGTATCCATGCGGGTAAACGTCGAATAGACGTTGTTGATATACCCACCATGGTGATCGTCATAAAATACGGCGCGCACGGCCAGCTTGTCCTGGATGATCGGAATGTTGATCATCGCGTTGAACGAGGCGTTGGCGGCGCCGCCTGCGGTCCCGCCAAAGCTGCCCTCCATCTTGCCTTCGAACTTGTCGAGCTTGGGCTTGGCCGTGATGTAGCGCACCGCACCGGCTTCGGCGCCGCCGCCGAACAGCGTGCCCTGAGGGCCTTCGAGCACTTCGACGCGCTCGATGTCGGCGACATAGACGTCGGCGTTATGGCCCGGAAACTGCATCGACTGGTCGTCGAGATAGAGCGCGACGTTGGGGAACGGCGAAATCGTCGCGGCCGACTGCGTGGCACCCATCCCGGCCGAAAGACCGCGCATGAAGATCACGCCCTGGCCTGGGCCGTTGTTTCCGAACGTCACGTTGGGGGTGTATTTCAACAAGTCGTTGAAAGTGGACACGTTGAGCTTGCTCAGCGAGTCCGCGCTGAGCGCCTGGAGCGTCATCGGCACGTCCTGCAGCGACTGATCGCGGCGGTTGGCGGTCACGATGATTTCGCCCGACGGCGCCGTCGCGGCGGTCGCCGCCGGCGCCTCTGCATGGGCGGTGCCGCTTAGCGCAAATAGCGCAGAGCCTGCAAAAAGCCCGACTTTCAGCATCTGGATACTGGTTTTCATAGAACCCCCCTGGGTTTTTTGCCGTTCGGAACGGCGATCGCCGAAATCATGCCTGGAACGGTATGCAGATGCTTGCGCGTGCAAAAACTGCAACCATCAAATTGGCTGTGCCCCCGGTGCCGCCTCCGAGCTGATGGGTTGGCGGTCAATCAAGTGCCGCTTTTCCCTGGGTCAAGGTATGCCGGTGAGTTCTCGGCCATACAAGGCATTATGAGAATTTATGTGGGGGTCATGACCTTAATGATCGACTGTAGATGTCAACCGGGAAGGTTGGAATATTTTCATGCGAGTTTTACAATACACATTCATTTTATGACGCAAATGTTACAATCATGATTGGATTTTATAGTGTTATATAAGGATGTTTACAAGGTTTTGTAAAATATTGGCCTGCAGTTGGCTTGGCGTATATTTTCCATGCCGTCATGGCTCTTACTGCGGAAAATGCGCACGGGTGCTGCGGCGGTGATTTGATCAAGATCAATTAGGCTGGACAAAACTGGCGGTCTTGTTGCGGAAAATGGCGAATTGCCGATTCGCTGCAAATCGAATTCGGCCGCGCCGTTCGGCACTTGGCCGCAAGGTGTGGCGTTGGTCCAACAAGGGTGTTGCCTGCGCTCCCTCGGCGCGTGCGGCGCGCCATTCGACCGGGTGTCTGGGTCATCCCGTTCGGCACTTGTGTTCCCCAAATGTTCAGGGTAGGCGGGGGCATGGCCAAACCAAAACGTCGCTATGTCTGCCAGGCCTGTGGCAGCGTCACCACTCGCTGGCAGGGGCAGTGCCCCGATTGTTCGGAATGGAACACGCTTGCCGAAGAGGCGCCGGAAACCGTGTTTTCCGCGCGGCATGATCTTTCGGGCGGCGGGCGCAGGGTCAATTTCGTCCCGCTCGATCATCCGGTCGAACTGCCGCCGCGGCGGCAGACCGGGCTGGCCGAATTCGACAGGGCGCTGGGCGGCGGGCTGGTTGCGGGCTCGGCGGTGCTGATGGGCGGCGATCCGGGGATCGGCAAATCGACCCTGCTGCTTCAGGCGGCGGCGCGCATCGCGGCGAGCGGCGCCAGCGCGGTCTATATCAGCGGCGAGGAAGCTTCGGATCAGGTGCGGCTGCGCGCGGGGCGGCTGGGGCTGGGCACGGCGCCGCTGTTGCTCGCTTCGGCGACATCGGTGCGCGACATCCTGACCACGCTGTCATCGATGCCGCCGCCCGCGCTGGTGGTGATCGATTCGATCCAGACGATGCATTCCGACACGATCGAGGGCGCGCCCGGCACGGTCAGCCAGGTGCGCGCCTGCGCCTTTGAACTGATCCGCTATGCCAAGGAAAGCGGCGCGGCGGTGGTCCTGGTCGGGCATGTCACCAAGGATGGCACGATCGCCGGGCCGCGCGTGCTCGAACACATGGTCGACGTGGTGATGAGCTTTGAAGGCGAACGCAGCCATCAATACCGCATCTTGCGCGCGCTCAAGAACCGGTTTGGCGCGGTTGACGAGATCGGTGTCTTTGCCATGGCCGGGGCGGGGCTGGAGGAAGTGGGCAACCCTTCGTTGCTGTTCCTGTCGGGCCGATCCGATCCGGTGCCCGGCAGCGCGGTCTTTCCTGCGCTCGAAGGCACTCGCCCGGTGCTCGTCGAGATTCAGGCGCTGACCGTTCGTCTGGCCAGCGGGGCAACCCCGCGCCGCGCCGTGGTCGGGTGGGACAGCGGGCGGCTGGCGATGCTGCTCGCCGTGCTCGAAGCGCGCTGCGGGCTCAATTTCTCCTCTGCCGAAGTCTATCTCAATGTCGCGGGCGGCTATCGCCTGACCGATCCGGCCGCCGACCTTGCGGTTGCCGCTGCGCTCGTTTCGGCGTTGGCGGACCGGTCGCTGGCTGCCGATGCGGTCTGGTTCGGCGAAGTTTCGCTGGCGGGCGAAGTGCGCCCGGTTGCCCATGCCGGAATCCGCCTGCGCGAAGCGGCCAAGCTCGGCTTTGGCCAGACCTTTGGGCCGGGCGGAATCGACGTCGAAGGCGGCGCGCGGCACACCCCGCTGACGCTGTTGCCAAATCTCGTTGACCGCATCGTGGGCGCAGCTTAGGTCGGCCCCATGAGCGGCTTTGACTATGTCGTGTTCCTCGTCGTCGGCCTGGCCGCGATCGCCGGATTCTTTCGCGGCTTTGTCGAGGAAGTGTTGGCGCTGGCGGCATGGTGCTTGGCGCTTTTGGCGGTCCATTATGGCCATGCCGCGCTGACCGGGGCCTTGACCGCCGAAGTGGGCAGTGAAACCGGGGCCGGGGTTCTGGCCTTTGGCATCCTGCTGGCAGTGCCTTATTTCGGAACGAAGCTGGTCGCCCGACACCTTGGCAGCGCCAGTCGCGGCTCGATGCTCGGGCCGATCGATCGCGTGCTCGGCTTTGGCTTTGGGGCGATCAAGGGCTTTGTCATCATGGTCCTGGCCTTTTCGCTGCTGGTCTTTGCCTATGACGTGGTCTGGGGCGCGAAGGGACGACCGGCCTGGATCAGGGACGCGCGGACTTATCCCTTTCTCAATGCCGCCAGCGACGAATTGCTGTCGATGGTCGCCGAACGGCGAAGCGAAGCGGTCAAATCGGTGCGGACCCGCGGCGAGGATGCCGCGCTCGACGCCGCAACCGGGGCCGACGAAACGTCGACCGAGGCCGAGAGCCGCCCCACCCATACGCCGCCCCGTCATGCGCATCGCCGTCACCCGGCGGCGGACGCGGCCGAATGAACGCGCCGCGCGCGGTGACGCTTTACACCCCGGATGTCCTCGCCGCCGCGACGGGGCTTGCCGCCTGGCCATGGGATGAGACGCTGGCGTTCAAGGGGCAGGCGCGGTCGCGCACTTGCGGCAGCGTGCTGGCCATGGGCCTTGCGCTTGATGGCGGGGGGCGCATTGTCGCGATCGGTATCCGTGCGCACGCGTGCGCCATTGGTCAGGCCGCCGCGCATGCCTTTGCGAGCGCCGCAACCGGGCAGAACCGGGCCGCGATTGCCGCCGCGCGCGCGGCTTTGGGCGACTGGCTGACGGGCGGGGGGGACTTGCCGGATTGGCCGGGGCTCGACGTGATCGCCCCGGCGCGCGCCTATCCGGCGCGCCATGGGGCGATCGTGCTGGCCTGGGATGCGGCGCTTGATGCGCTTGCCGACTGATCGCGCGCCAACAGGCGCTGGCGCAATCGCGCGGTTGTGCCTATCGCGCGTATCCGCCGTGTGCCCAACTGCAATCAGGTAACAATGCTGCCTTCATCACCGCCCGTCTTGCCGCCTTCGCCACCCATCCTGCCGCCTTCGCCCCTGCGCCTGCGTCTCGATGCGGCTGCACTGGCCGCCAATTGGCTGGCGCTCGATCGATTGAGCGGGGCGGCGCGCGCAGGTGCGGCGGTCAAGGCCGATGCCTATGGTCTGGGTGCGGCGCAAGTCGTGCCGGTTCTGGCCGGGGCCGGGTGCCGCGACTGGTTTGTCGCGCACTGGCGCGAAGTGCCCGATGTCATCGCGCATGTCGCGCCAGAGCAGGTCGCGGTGCTGCATGGGCCGCTCGATCATGCCGATGTCGCTTTTGCGCGGGCCACGGGTGTTCGTCCGGTGCTCAATTCGCTGGCACAAGCGGCGCGCTGGCTCGATGGCGGCGGCGGGGCGTGCCACATCATGGTCGATACCGGGATCAACCGGCTCGGTCTGGCCATGGCCGACTTGTCCGATCCCGTGCTGGCGCGGCTCGATGTCGATCTGTGCATCAGCCACCTCGCCAGCGCGGACGAAGATGTCGCGCAAAATGCCGAACAACTCGCCCGGTTCGAATCGGCAAAAGGCATGGTCCGCGCGCGGCGCTACAGCCTTGCCAACAGCGCCGGGATCGCCCTTGGCAGCGCCTATCATGCCGACCTGACGCGTCCGGGGATCGCGCTCTACGGCGGTATCGCGCGAAAGGAACTCGCCGGCGTGGTGCGCCGAGTCGCTACGCCCGAGGCGGCGGTGATTCAGGTTCGCGACGTCGCGGCGGGCGATCGGGTGGGGTATAACGCCACATTTGTTGCGCCGCGCGCGATGCGGTTGGGCGTTGTCGCGCTCGGATATGCCGACGGTTATCTGCGATGCTGGTCAAACCGGGGCGCGCTCTGTCGCGACGGCGTGCGCCTGCCGGTGACTGGCCGGGTATCGATGGACCTTACGGTAATCGACCTTTCTGCGGCGCCGGACGTGCGCGAAGGCGACTGGCTGGCAGTCGATTACGACTTGCCGCAGGCGGCGGCGCAGAGCGGACTTTCGCAATATGAACTGCTGACCCTCTTGCACCGGCGTTTCGCAAGATTTACCTGACAGCATTGAGGGTAACGCGGCTTTTGTTGCAATGCACATGCTGCGGCTGCTAGTGTTCGACACCTTATCTGGAAGCGGGGCGTTACACGATGGCGAATACGGCGAAAGACGGCGAGACGGTCATCATCAAGAAATACGCCAACCGGCGTTTGTACAACACGCGCACGAGCAGCTACATCACGCTCGACCACCTTGCCCAGATGGTCAAGGAAAACGTTGATTTTAAAGTGATTGATGCAAAAACCGGCGCCGATTTGACGCACACCATCCTCACCCAGATCATCATGGACGAAGAGGCTGGCGGCACCCAGATGCTGCCCACGAATTTCCTGCGTCAGCTTATCTCGATGTACGGCAATTCGATGCAGGCGCTGCTGCCGGGCTATCTCGAAGCCTCGATGGAACATTTCCGCGAAAATCAGGTAAAGCTGCGCAAGGCGATCGAGGACAGCATCGGCGCCAATCCTCTGGCCCAGCTCGCCCAGCGCAACATGGAAATCTTCAAGGCCGCTGCGTCCGCCTTTGTGCCGGGTGCTGCTGCGGGGGCTGCGGAAAAAGCGTCAACCGGCGATCACGAAGAGCTTTCGACGCTGCGTCAGCAGGTCGAGGAAATGCAAAAGAAGCTCGACAAACTGGTGAAGTAGGAAAAACGGCGACATCCGGCATGGTGCTGGGTGTTGCCCGAATCTGTGCAGGCCCCTAACCGGGGCGAATGACCAGCACCAAGATCAAGCACGCGCTGCCCGTCAAGCGGGCCGAAGACTTTGCCCAGTGGTATCAGGCGGTGATCGCCGAAGCCGAGCTTGCCGAGGAATCCGGCGTGCGCGGCTGCATGGTGATCAAGCCCTGGGGCTATGGCATCTGGGAACGCATTCAAAAGTTGATGGACGAGCGGATCAAGGCCGCGGGCGTCGACAATTGCTATTTCCCGTTGTTCATCCCGCTGTCGTTTTTCGCCCGCGAGGCCGAGCATGTCGAAGGCTTTGCCAAGGAAATGGCCGTGGTCACGCACCATCGCCTGATTTCCGATGGCGAAGGCGGGCTGATCCCCGATCCCGAGGCAAAGCTGGAAGAGCCGCTGGTCGTCCGGCCGACGTCGGAAACGGTGATCGGCGCGGCGATGGCGCGCTGGATTCAATCGTGGCGCGACCTGCCGATGCTGACCAACCAGTGGGCCAATGTCGTGCGTTGGGAAATGCGCACGCGGATGTTCCTGCGCACGAGCGAATTTCTGTGGCAGGAAGGGCATACGGCCCATGGCGACGAAGCCGACGCGATGACCGAGACGCTGCGCGCGCTCGAAATGTACCGCAGCTTTGCCGAAGACGTGCTGGCGATGCCGGTGGTCGCCGGACCCAAGCCCGAAAACGAACGTTTCCCCGGCGCGGTCGAGACATTCTCGATCGAGGCGATGATGCAGGACGGCAAGGCGCTTCAGGCCGGCACGTCGCATTACCTCGGCACCACGTTCGCGCAGGCGGCGGGCATCCGCTATCAGGACAGGGAGGGCCAGCAGGTGCTGTGCCACACCACCAGTTGGGGCGTATCGACGCGTCTGATCGGCGGGGTGATCATGACCCATGGCGATGACGACGGGTTGCGCACGCCGCCGCAAGTCGCGCCGCACCAGATCGTGATCCTGCCGATGCTGCGCGACAACGACGGCGATGACGCGCTGCTCGCCTATTGTGAAGCCTTGCGCTCTGCGCTCTCGGCGCAGACCGTCTATGGCGAGCGCGTGCGCGTCCTGCTCGACAAGCGTCCGGGCAAGGCGACGGCCAAGCGCTGGGCCTGGGTCAAGAAAGGCGTGCCGCTGGTGCTGGAAATCGGCGGTCGCGATGCCGAAAACGGGCAGGTTTCGGTGCTTCGCCGCGACCGGCTGTGGCGCGAAGACGGCAAAGTCGATTTCGCCGCCATGCCGCAGGATCAGTTCCTGGCCACCGCCGCTGCCGAAATCGAGGCTTATGGCGAGGCGTTGCACAAAGAGGCGAGCGCCTGGCGCGATGCGCGGATCGAACGCGGCATCAGCGATCTGGCCGGACTGTCGGCCTATTTCGCCGAAGACAAGGCCATGCCGGGCTGGGTCGAACTCGGTTGGTCGCGTCCGACCGGCGCCGCGCTCGATGCGGTTGTCGAACAGCTCAAGGCGTTGAAGCTCACCATCCGCAACACCCCGCTCCATGCGCCCGCGCCCGGCGGGACTTGCGTGTTCACGGGGTTGCCTGCGGTCGAAACGATCCTGGTCGCGCGGTCTTATTGACAGACTGCCGACGGCGGCTTGCCCGCATCGGGCAGGGTGGTAGTCTGGCGCGATGAGATATACCCTTTTCGCCGCTGTCCTGTTGGCCACACCCGCCTTGGCCCCCATGGCTTTGGCCGCGCCTGCCGACGACGTGTCCGAGGCGCGGCTCAAGGCGCGCGTCGAACGGCTCGCCGCCTTTGGCACGCGCCACACGCTGTCGTCGCAGACCGATCCCCGGCGCGGGATCGGCGCGGCGCGGGCCTGGGCAGAGGCGGAATTTCGCGCCGCGTGCGGCAATGCGGTCGAAGTGGTCAAGCCCGAGACCATGGTCACCGGCAGGCGCGTGCCCCAGTCGACGCGCCTGATCGATGTCGTGGCGATCCAGCGCGGCACCGAGCGCCCCGACGAAGTGGTCATCGTTCAGGGCCATATCGATTCGATGCGCAGCGATGTGATGGACCCGGTCGGCGATGCGCCGGGCGCAAATGACGATGCTTCGGGCACGGCGCTCGTGCTCGAATCCGCACGCGTGCTGTGCCACAGCCATTTCCCCGGCACGATCGTCTATGCGGTGCTGTCCGGCGAAGAACAGGGGCTGCTTGGCGGAAAACTGCTCGCCGACTATGCCCGCGCGCAGCATTGGACCGTCAAGGCGGTGCTCAACAACGACATCGTCGGCAATTCGCGCGGGTCTGACGGGTCGGTCGACGATAGCCATGTCCGCGTCTTTTCCGAAGGACCGCGCGCCAATGCCGATGCCGCGCTGAACCATGCGCAAAGACTTTACGGCGGGGAAAACGACAGTCCGTCGCGCAATCTGTCGCGCTTCCTTGCCGGATTGGCCGAACCCGGACTTGCCGTGCGCCAGATCTGGCGGGCCGACCGGATGGGGCGCGGCGGCGATCATCTTCCGTTTGAAGAGGGGGGCTATCCGGCCGTGCGCCTGACGGTCGCGGTCGAAAACTACGAAGCGCAGCACCAGGATCCGCGCGTCGAGGGCGGCCATACCTATGGCGATACGCCCGACCGCATGGACTTTGCCTATCTCGCGCGGGTAACCCGGCTCAATGTCCGCGCGTTGACCGTGCTGGCGGCGGCGCCGATGCCGCCCGCCGCCGACATCAACGGCGCGGTCAAGACGTTTACCACGATCGGTTGGAAGCCCGTTCCCGGCGCGGTCAGCTATGCCATCTGGAAACGCCGCACCGACGCCCCCGCGTGGGAGGACAAAGTGGTGACGACGACCGCCAGCAGCGCGCTGCTCGACGGCGTGCGTGCCGACGACTGGTTCTTTGGCGTCAGCGCGATTGGCGCCGACGGCAGCGCCAGCCCGATCGCCTCGGCGCTGCCGGGCGGCGGATTCGGGAATTAGCAATTGACGCAGAAGGGGCATCATGGGCAATCCGATCGAAACCGAGATCAAGCTCGCTGCCTCGCCATCCATGCTGGAGCATCTTCGCGGGCATCCAAAACTGGCCGGGGCCGATGCGACCGGCACGATCATCACCACGTATTTCGATACCGCCGACCGGCGCCTCCGTCGCCGTGACGCAGCACTGCGCATCCGTGTCGGCGGCAAGGGGCGCCAGCAAACCCTGAAACTGGCCTCGCCCGGTGAATCCGCTGTTCACCGGGTAGAGTGGAATGCGCCGGTTGGTGGCGATTGCCCCGACCTTGGGGCGTTTCCGGCCCGCCCCAGAGCAACGCTCGTGCAGATGCTCAAGGGCAACAGGCTGGAGCCCATCGGCTTGACCCGAATTGCGCGCACCACGCGCCGGGTCCGGTTTGGCGGCTCGCTCATCGAGATCGCCTTCGATGAGGGCACGATTGAGGCCGGTGATTGCCGCGAAGCGGTGGGCGAAATCGAATTGGAGCTGATGGAAGGCCGGTTTGCCGATGTCATCGATCTCGTGCTCGAATTGCCGCTGGGGCCTGAGCTTGCGTGGTCGCTGGCCAGCAAGAGCAACCGGTGTCAGGGGCTTGCTTTCGGGGCGCCGCCGGCCGCGATCCTGGCCCGGCCTGTGGGATTGCGGCGAAGCATGGACGCGGCTTGCGGTTTTCAGGCCATCGCTTGGAACTGTCTCGACCAACTGCTCGCCAATTACCCGATCGTCATCGCCTCGGGCGATCCCGAAGCGGTGCACCAGTCGCGCGTTGCTGTGCGCCGCCTGTGCGCTGCGTTCAGCCTGTTTGGCGATGTGGTGGATGATGGCGATGCAGACGTGCTGCATGCCGAAATAAAGGCGGTCGCGGCGGGACTTGCCCCTGCCCGGGATCTGCATGTCATGTTGGGCCGGATCGAAGCGCTGGTTCGGGCCGAAGAGGCGGATGGCGCGGCATTGCTGGCGCATCTCGCCACCCGTCGCGATGCGGCAACGCAAGCGGCCAAAGCCATGCTGGCGGCGGAACCGTTTCAACGCCTGCTGTTTCGGTTTGCGGCCTGGATCGAGGGCGGCAGATGGCTGGCGCAGAAGGCGGAAACCGGCGGCAGCCTGCCGCTGGCGCCCTTTGCTGCCCGGGCGCTTTCCCGACGGCGGCGGCGCTTGCAAAAGGCGGGAGGGCCAGATGGGGGAGAGGGCGTGATCGACATGGCAGACGCCGAGCGCCACCGATTGCGGATCTGCGTGAAAAAGCTGCGCTATGCTGCCGACTTTTTTGCGCCGCTCTTTCGCGGCACCGCGCGCGGGGGATTTGTCAAAGGACTGGCAAAGCTTCAGGACAGTCTGGGCTTGCTCAACGATATGGCTGTCGCAGTGGCCGGGCGTGACCGGCTCTTTGCCGACCTTGATCCGATCACGGCGGCGCGCTTGGCCGCGCGCTTCGACGATGTGCTCGAAAGGCAAGGTGCGGCGCGGCGCAAGCTGCTGAAATCGGCCGAACGCGCCCTGTCGCAGGTCGTCGATGCCCCCGTATGGTGGAAAAATCCGTCAGGATGAGGTAAGTTCGCCGAATTTTCCCGTTCCGATGGCACCGGCAGGCTCCAATTGATCCATCTGCCAATTGATCCATCTGCCAATTGATCCATCTGGTTGCAAACGGACAACAAGGCGCGCATGGCCGGGACAATGGTCCACCGATATACCGAAAAACCGCCCCAGGGCATGCCCACACGCCAGCAGGTGCTCGATTTCATCGCGACAAGCGACGAGCCTGCCGGAAAGCGCGAAATCGCGCGCGCCTTTGGGCTGAAGGGCACGGAAAAGATCGCGCTCAAGGCCTTGCTCAAGGACATGGCCGAAGAAGGGCTGATCGACGGCAATCGCACCGCGTTTCATCGCATGGGCGGCGTGCCGCGCGTGACCGTGCTGCGCGTGATCGAAATCGATGACGGGGATCCGGTCGCCGTGCCCGATGCCTGGCAGCCCGACGATGCCTCGCCCGCGCCGCGTCTGCGCGTGATCGAAACGCGGGGCAAAGGCGGGCGCAGCGCGACGAAGGACGGGGCCGCCCTGCGCCCCGGAGACCGCGTTTTGGCGCGCACCGAGGAAACCGACGCGGGCTGGGTGGCCCATCCGATGAAGAAGCTGCCCGCGATGGACGATCAGGTGCTGGGTGTGGTCGAATTCGACGGCACCGGCAAAGGCTGGCTTGCGCCGGTCGACAAACGCGTGCGCCATTCGGTGCCGATTTCCGATCTGGGCGGGGCAGAGGTCGGGCAGCTCGTGCTCGCCGAGCCTGCCGGACGATCGTCGCGCGCCGGGGTCAAGGTGACCGCCGTGCTCGGCGATCCGCTGGCGCCGCGCGCGTTCAGCCTGATCGCCATTCACAAACACGGCATTCCGTTTGTCTTTGGCCAGGAAACGCTGGACGAAGCGCAGCGCGCCGCGCGCCTGCCGCTGTCGGAAGACGCGCGCGAAGACCTCACGCATTTGCCCATCGTCGCGATCGACCCGACTGACGCGCGCGATCATGACGATGCGATCTGGGCCGAGCCCGACGGACAGGGCGGCTATCAAGCGGTCGTCGCGATTGCCGACGTCAGCTTTTATGTACGCCCCGGCGGCGCGATCGATCGCGAAGCGCGGCGGCGCGGCAATTCGGTCTATTTCCCCGATCGCGTCGTGCCGATGCTGCCCGAAGTGCTCAGCGCGGATGTCTGCTCGCTCAAGGCCGGTGCACCGCGCGCGGCGATGGCCTGTCATCTGACGATCGATGCGCATGGCCGGATTACCGCGTTTCGCTTTACACGGGCGCGGGTGCGCATTGCCGAAGTGATCGCCTATGAAGAAGCACAGGCGCGCATCGACGGCGGCACCGCGGCGCCGCATCTCGAACATCTGTGGGGCGCCTGGCGCTTGCTCGAACAGGCGCGCAAGGCACGCGATCCGCTCGAGCTCGAATTGCCCGAGCGCCGCGTCGTGCTCGACGAAGCGGGGCGGATTGCCGAAATCGCGCTGCGCGAACGGCTCGATGCGCATCGCGTGGTCGAAGATTTCATGATCGCGGCCAATGTCGCGGCGGCCAAGGCGCTCGAAGCCAAAGTCGCGCCCGTGGTCTATCGCATTCACGAGCCGCCGAGCCGCGAAAAGCTGATCGCGCTCAAGGATTACCTCTCGACGTTCGGGCGCAAGCTGGCGCTCGGGCAAGTGATCACGCCCGGCCTGTTCAACCGCATGTTGAAAGACGTCAGCGACGAAGCCGAAAAGGCGCTGGTCATGGAAGCGGTGTTGCGCAGCCAGACCCAGGCGTATTACGGCCCGCGCAATGCCGGGCATTTCGGGCTCGCGCTGGGCAGCTATGCGCATTTCACTTCGCCGATCCGGCGTTATTCGGATCTTCTCGTCCATCGCGCGCTGGTCGACGGCTATCTGCTCGAACAGCCGCGCCCGCCTGCCGAAGCGGACGTGCCCGCGGCGAGCGGCCTGGCCGACCGCGATCGTGCCGACCTTGCCCGGATCAGCGAAGTGATCAGCGCCGCCGAACGCCGCGCAATGGAGGCCGAGCGCGAGACGATCGACCGCTATGTCGCGGCGTGGCTGTCGGTGCGCGTGGGCGAAGTGTTCGATACGCGGATTACCGGCGTGCAGAAATTCGGCCTGTTTGCGACGATCATCGGGCTGGGCGGCGATGGCCTGTGCCCGGTTTCGACGCTGGGGGCCGAACGGTTCGGCTATGACGAAAAGGCGCAGCGCCTGATCGGCGAGGAGTCAGGCGAAGTCTTTGCCATCGGCATGATCCTGAAACTGCGCCTTGCCGAAGCAAACCCTTTGACCGGTGCGCTGAAATTCGAGCCGGTCGATCTCCATGCCGGGGCCAGCGCGATCGAACGACGCGGCGCGCATCTGGCGCGGACCGGCGAAGGAAGGCGCGGCGGCAACCATTTCGCGGGCAAACGCGGACGCCCCGCCAACATCCGCCATCAGGGCCGCAAGCGCTGAGTTTGCACCCTAGCTGACCGCATCGATCCGGGCTTCGTCCGCGCCGCCCGGCACGATCATCAACACGCAAGGCAAAGTGCCTGCCTGTGCGGCGAAATGCGTGGCAAGCGGGCCGGGCGAGGGGCCGCCGGCTGCGCCGATCACCAGCGCCGATACTTCGGGATGATCGCGCAGATAGGCGCGCACGACTTCGGGGCCGTCGCCTGTCCGCACGACGATCGTCGGCGTCAGCCCGGATTCACTGGCGAGGCTGCCGGCGGCGATTCCGGCGAGCATTTCCGCTCGGTCGCGGGCTTCTTCCTCGATAGTCGCCTGAATCGAGCCGAATGCGACGAAATCGCCCCGTGGCACGATCACGAGCAGATGGATCGCAGCCCCCGTGCGGCCTGCGCGCCGCGCGGCAAAGCGCAGCGCGCGGGCGGCTTCGGGAGTCTCGTCGACGATGACGAGATAGACCCTTCGCGTCGGGTCGTTTCCCGCTTGCGCTTGCCCGTCCTGTTGCGTCATCCTCATCGCTCCATCTGCTCTTTGCTTCATGGGGCCCGGATTTCACAAGCCTGGACCATTCGCATCCGCTTATCGGCTCATGCCATAATTCGTATGCGACGGGAACGCTTGGGCACTTGACCAATGGCGTGGCGATGGTGAAATAGCGGCGAACCCGAAATGGTGCCAATTTAACCTTATTGGTAATATTTCAAACATATCAACGCCAAACTGGCAAATTTTACACCAGAACGGAAAGCTTGCCATGCCGATTGCCATCAAGATGCCCGCGCTTTCGCCGACCATGGAAGAAGGTACGCTTGCCCGTTGGCTGGTGAAGGCCGGCGATACGGTCAAATCGGGCGACATTCTCGCCGAGATCGAGACCGACAAGGCGACGATGGAATTCGAAGCCATCGATGATGGTGTGATCGTGGCGATCAATGTCCCGGAAGGGACCGAAGGCGTCAAAGTCGGTACGGTCATCGCAACGCTGGCCGGCGAAGACGAAGACGCTGGCGCTGCTCCGGCTCCGGTTGCGCCGGTTGCCGCCCCCGTCGTCGCAGCACCCGTCGTTGCGGCGCCTGCAGCTCCAGCTCCGGCGCCTGTCCCGGCACCTGGCATTGCCAAGGGCAACCGCATTGTCGCCAGCCCGCTGGCCAAGCGGATCGCGGCTGCCAAGGGGATCGACCTTGCCGCCGTGAAGGGCAGCGGCCCCAATGGCCGTATCGTGCGTGCCGATCTCGATCGCGTGCCTGCGCCGGTTGCGGTGTCTGCGGTCGCTCCGGCAGCAGCGGTTGCGCCCGCGCCGGCCACGGCCTCCTCGGCGCCTGCCGCCGTGCCCGATTTCGGCATTCCCTTCGAAGCGGCAAAGCTCAACAATGTGCGCAAGACGATCGCGCGCCGCCTGACCGAGGCGAAGCAGACGATCCCGCATATCTATCTGACTGTCGATGTCCGCCTCGACGCGCTGCTCAAATTGCGCGCGCAGCTCAATGCAGCTCTCGAAGGGCAGGGGATCAAGCTGTCGGTCAATGACTTGTTGATCAAGGCGCTGGCCAAGGCGCTGGTGCAAGTGCCCAAGTGCAATGTCAGCTTTGCCGGTGACGAATTGCGCAGTTTCAAGCGCGCCGACATCTCGGTGGCGGTCGCCGCGCCTTCGGGCCTGATTACGCCGATCATTGTCGATGCCGGCGCCAAGTCGGTCTCGGCCATCGCCAGCGAAATGAAGACGCTGGCGGGCAAGGCGCGCGATGGCAAGCTGCAGCCGCACGAATATCAGGGCGGAACGGCCAGCCTGTCGAATCTGGGCATGTTTGGCATCAAGCAGTTCGAAGCGGTGATCAACCCGCCGCAAGGGATGATCCTGGCCATCGGTGCGGGCGAACAGCGACCCTTTGTGGTCGACGGCGCGCTGGCCATTGCCACGGTCATGTCCGCCACCGGCAGCTTTGACCATCGCGCCATCGACGGCGCGGACGGCGCCGCCTTGATGCAGGCGTTCAAGACGCTGGTCGAAAATCCGCTGGCGCTTGTCGCATGAGCGATTCTGCCGAGCCCGTCTATCCGATCGGCGAACCGGCGATCCGCATCACGGCCATGCCTGCCGACGCCAACCCGGCCGGCGACATCTTTGGCGGATGGCTGATGGCGCAGATGGACATGGGGGCGGGGATCATCGCCGCGCGTCATTGCCATGGTCGCGCCGCGACGATCGCGGTGGAAGGCATGAAATTTCATCACCCGGTGCACATCGGCGACGAAGTTTCGGTCTATGCCACGCTGATCTCGGTCGGCCGCACCTCTATGGTGATCGATGTTGAATCATGGCGCCGTGCGCGCACTGGTGACGAGCGCGAGCGCGTGACCCAGGCGCGCTTCATATTCGTGGCGATCGATGAAGATCGCCGCCCCAGGTCGGTCCCCCCCCTCCCGCAAATCCGGCCGGACACCAATCAAGGAGCAGAGCGTGGCTGAAACCTATGACGTGATCGTGCTGGGATCGGGCCCCGGCGGCTATGTGGCGGCGATCCGCTGCGCCCAGCTCGGGCTCAAGACCGCGATCGTCGAGCGCGAAAACCTGGGCGGAATCTGTCTCAACTGGGGCTGCATCCCGACCAAGGCGCTGTTGCGCTCGGCCGAAGTCTTTCATCAGATGAACCATGCCAAGGCCTATGGGCTGGCGGCCGACAATGTGCGCGCCGATCTTGGCGCCGTGGTGGCGCGTTCGCGCGGGGTGGCCAAACAGCTCAATCAGGGCGTCACCCACCTGATGAAAAAGAACAAGATCGCCGTGCACATGGGCACCGGCACGCTGAAAGGCACAGGGCAGCTCGAAGTCGTCGGCGAAAAAGGCGCCGAGCTGCTCAGCGCAAAGCATATCATCGTGGCCACCGGCGCCCGTGCCCGCGATCTGCCCTTTGCCAAGGCAGACGGCAACCGCGTGTGGACCTATCGCCACGCGATGACGCCCAAGGAGCTGCCGAGCAAGCTGCTGGTCATCGGATCGGGCGCAATCGGTATCGAATTTGCCAGTTTCTATAACGACATGGGATCGAAGGTCACGGTCGTCGAAATGATGGATCGCGTGGTCCCGGTCGAAGATGCCGATGTTTCCGCGTTCCTGGAAAAGGCGCTGGTCAAGCAGGGCATGACGATCCTGACCGGAACCGGTGTGGAATCGATCGAGGTCGGCGCCACCGGCATCAAGGCAAAGATCAAGGGGCGCGGCGGCAAGATCGTCGAAGACAGCTTCAGCCATGTCATCGTCGCGGTCGGCGTTGTTGCCAATACCGAAAATATCGGGCTGGAAACGGTCGGGATCACGACCGAGCGCGGGATCATCGCGATCGACCCTTATGGTCGGACTTCGGCCAAGGGCGTGTGGGCTCTGGGCGATGTGACTCCGGGCCCCTGGCTGGCGCACAAGGCGAGCCATGAGGGCGTGACCGTGGCCGAAGCGATCGCCGCCGAGCTTGGCAACAAAGAGGTTCATCCGCACCCGCTCGATCGCCGGAATATCCCCGGCTGTACGTATTGCCACCCGCAGATTGCCAGCGTCGGCCTGACCGAGGCCAAGGCGAAAGAAGCGGGCTATACCGTGCGCGCCGGGACATTCCCGTTCATCGGCAACGGCAAGGCGATCGCGCTGGGCGAACCCGAAGGCTTTGTGAAGACGGTGTTCGACGCGAAGACCGGCGAACTGCTTGGTGCGCACATGGTCGGCGCCGAAGTGACCGAGATGGTCCAGGGCTTTGTCGTCGGCAAGACGCTCGAAACCACCGAGGCCGAATTGATGCAGACGGTGTTTCCGCATCCGACGATCAGCGAGGCGATGCATGAATCCGTGCTCGCCGCTTATGGTCGCGCGCTGCACATCTGATTTGCCTGACACCAAAAAGGGAGGCGTCGATCCATCGACGCCTCCCCTTTTTATGTGCTGTTTTCAGTAAGGCGCCTGATTTTGCTGCGCGTCGCCCGACGGTGGCAACGTGCGTGCGTCAAAGATGCGCTGCTGTTCGGGGCTCAAGGCGCCGTAAAATGCCTTGAGCGCCTGGGATTGGCGCTGCAGATCGGCCAGTTCAGCGCGCATTTCGGCCTCGACCAGATCCATCCGGTGCGGCGCGTCGAGCGTGCGGAACAGGCCCGATGCAGCCCGGCGCCGCATCTGCGCCTTGTCGGGAATGTCCGCCGCGCTGCGATAGAGCTGCCAGGCGCCTTCCTGCGGAGCCGAAAGGTGCAGCGCCACGTGCAACTGTTCGAGCGAGGATGCCCCGTTTGATGGGCCCATCGATTGCGCCTGCGCGGCACCGGTGACAAGCGCGATGCCGACAGCGAGCGCGGCGATTTTGGTCCTGGTCGCTTGCATGGCGAACCGCCGATCAATTGCAGCCATTGGTCATCCAGTGATACTGCTTGTCCGTGTCGCTCCATTGCCACTTGCCGCAAGCGGGCTGCTGCGGCGCGGCCTGGGGTTGTGGCGTATACTGGGGCGCGTTGGCCATCGGCGGCGCTTCGCCCGTGTCGGGCCCGGGCGCGACAGGCTCGTTGTAATAGGGGTAATAGGGATAGCCGTAATAGGCATAGGGATAGCCCCAATACCAGGGATCGGCCCAATAACCGAGATAGACGCCAAGCGGCGGCCCATAGAACCAGGGCCCACCCCAATAGCCGCCGCCGCGCCAAGCCGGTCCACCACGCCAGCCCGAGCCACCGCGCCAGCCCGACCCGCCGCGATACCCGGAGCCGCCGCGCCAGCCGCCGGATGCCGCTGGTCCCGCGCGACCGCCGCCGCCTGCATGGCTACCGCCTGCATGACCCCCGCCACCGCCTCCGCGACCGCCGCCGTGACTTTGCGCGTCGGCCAATGCCGGCGTCAGCGCCAGGGCTGCGGCGGCAACAATGCTGGAGAGATGTTTCATCGCCCGTTCCTTATCCCGTCGGCGTCAGTCCGGCTGACCATCCCTTTCCGGGCTCCGCGCCAGATGATGGCGGGCGGACGCCAAAGGCAAGGAAAATCACAGGCTCGCGACACCGATCGCGGATTATCTTATCACCTGCTTTCCTGAACCTGTGCTGACCGGACAAGTCGGGCATGACAGGTTCGCTCGCATCGGTTCAGGACCACTGTCGCGGGATAGTGGCGGCGCGTTTGTCGCCGCGATTGATGACGGCGAATTGCGGCAGGCTGATCCTGCCGCTGGCGAGCAGCCCGGCTTGCTGGGTCAAAAATTCGTCGGCGCTGCGCGGAACACCGGCAGCGGCAAGGTGATGTTGCAGAAAACGATGCCGCGTACACAGGCCGCCGTTACCGTCGCTGACCAGCTCGCGTTCGAAATGAATGCCCTGATAGGCTTCGCGCGACCGCACTACGGTCGCCAACTCGAACTGCCCCTCGCCAAAATCGACCATGAACGGCGTACCGAGCGGAACGTCGAGCAGGCCTTCGATCAACGCGCCCGATACCGAAAGATTGCGCAGCATGACCGGGTAATAGTGATCTGCGTGGATCACCCCGATCGAACGGAACATGGCGCGGCGTTCATGGCGCTGTCTGGCCGGACCGCTCGGTTCGAGCACCCAGTCTTCGGCGGGGAGATCCTTGAACAGATCCTCCACCGGAATCGGCTTGCTGAAGAGATAGCCCTGAACATGGCCGATTTTCAGCTCGCGCACCATAGCCAGCTGATCGAAGGATTCGACCCCTTCGGCAATCGTCTCCATCCCCAGCGCCTCGGCCAGAGTGACGATCGCGCTGATGATCGCGCGGTTGCGATTGGCATTGCTGGTCGCGCCGCGGATAAAGCTCTGATCGATCTTGATCTTGTCGAACGGCGCGTTTTTCAGATAGGCAAGGCTCGAATAGCCGGTGCCGAAATCGTCGAGCACCAGCCGCACGCCCAGCCCTTTGAGCACTTTGAACATGGTGTCGGTGGCTTCGCCTTCCTGAAGAAAGACGCTTTCAGTGATTTCCAGCTCCAGCCGGTCCGGATCGAGCCCCGTCTGGGCCAGGGCCAGGGCCACGACTTTGGGAAACTGCGGATCGGCAAACTGGACCGGAGAGACATTGACCGCGACCCGCGTGCGACCGGGCCATTTGGCCGCGTCTTCGCAGGCCTTGCGCAAAATCCATTCACCGATCCGGCAGATCATCGTCGATTCCTCGGCGATCGGGATAAACAGCGCCGGCGAAATCATCCCGCGCTCTGGGTGAATCCACCGCACCAGCGCCTCTGTCCCGACCACGCGATTGCTCGAAAGATCGACCAGCGGCTGATAGCGCAGCTCGAATTCGCCCTTGGCCAGGGCATCGTGCATGGTCTCTTCAAGCTGGCGCCGCTGTTCGGCGGTTTCGAGCATTTCTTTCGAATAGAACCGGAAGCGCCCGCGGCCGGAATGCTTTGCCGCATAAAGCGCAAGATCGGCATTGCGCACCATGTCGTCGACCGTTTCGCCGTCGTAAGGGCTGACCGCGATCCCGACCGAAGCCCCGATCGTGCAGCGGTCGCCCGCGATGGAATAAGGCTCTGACAGCATGGTGATGATCCGCGACGCCAGATCGCCCAGTCGGCCGCGATCATCGACGTCGGGCAGGATGACCTTGAATTCGTCGCCGCCCAGTCGGCAAATGCGATCCTTGTCGCCGACCACTTTGATCAGCCGCTGTGCCACTTGTTTGAGCAAGGCATCGCCGACCGCATGGCCGAGCGTATCGTTGACCTGTTTGAAGCGGTCGAGGTCGATCAGCATGACGGCGCAGGGGCGGCGCTGCGGGGCAAACGCGGCAACGGTGCGTTCGAGCACGCTGGTCATCGCGCGACGATTGAGCAGCCCGGTCAAGGCGTCGGTGGTCGCCATTTGCGAGGCTTCTTCGGCGCTTTGCCGATCGCTGGTCACATCGACGATATGGCCGCGAAACCCCGTAAAGGCGCCATCGGGAGAAATAATCGGCTCCCCCGAAATCGACCACAGCGTTTCTGCATCGCCCATTTCGCTACGCGCGATGACCCGCTCGAACCGCCCTTTGCGGGCAAATACAAAGGGCAATGTCCGCTGCCCGTCGATCCCGGCGCGCGGCGCCACAAACAGGCCGAGAAAATCAAGCCCGGTCGCATCGTCGCGATGAACCAGCGGATTCAGCAACGGGGACGAGAGGTAGCAAATGTGTCCGTCCGCATCAGTCGACCAGAATCCGCCAAGATTGAGCGCCTCAAACGTTGCGCACATCTCGTCCGCCTCTGCCCCGCGCAGCGCCAGCATCCTTTGCGGCGCGGCACGGGCAGGGGAGTCGGCTTTCTGGGTCTTGAGGCGTGAATAGATACTTCTCACGAAGCACTTGTCCCTCGGGTCAGTAAAATCAGCCTCCCGATTAACAGACGTTTGCTTTCAAATAAGTAAAATAACCGATCTGGATGGTTTTGGGTGCACGAGGGGGCCAGCCAATTGCGTGATCGTCGGCTCAGGCCGCATTCCGCTCGAAGCGACGACACCCGTCTCCTGCCGGCACTTTCCCGCGAGGGAATCGCTGCTGGCCACCCTGATCCGTCGCAATCGCGCGCAGTTGATCGAGGCGATAGGGTGGGAAAGGGCGCAAGCAGGCACCTGCGACCGCCGGGTTTATCCGCGCCGCGCTGCGTCGCCATTGGACACCGAGCCCGGCAGCAGTGATTTACCCTCCGCCGATGGGAGGGTAAATCATTTCATTTTCGACGTCGCGGCTCCAAGGTCGGTCAGACGGCGCGTTGGTGACCGCGCTCCGCGCCGGATCAGTCCTTTTCGTCAATCAGCGACTCGCCGTCCCGTTCTTCTTCGAAAAGGACAGCGTTTGCACCGGTCGCCGACAGGCGCACTTTGTTGCCCTCTAC
Organism: Novosphingobium sp. Fuku2-ISO-50; assembly: GCF_001519055.1. Taxonomy (GTDB): domain Bacteria; phylum Pseudomonadota; class Alphaproteobacteria; order Sphingomonadales; family Sphingomonadaceae; genus Novosphingobium. The sequence continues at coordinate 91,642 of NZ_KQ954289.1, forward strand.
TTCGGCCACCAAGCCACCCGACAGATAGTGATAGTGCCCGCCATGAGCGCCGCTGCCTGTCTTGGTCAGCTTGATGCGATCGCCTTCGACCGCCTTGACCGTGCCAAGGTGTGCGCCATCGGCGCCGATGATTTCCATATTCTCTTTTACCAGATCAAGATTGCTCATTTTTTCTCTCCATTGGATCAGGGATTGCGCATGGCAAATGCGACTCGAGTTCAGCGCAAAGTGCGACCCAAATCGCCGCGCACGATCCGCATGTTACGCTGGTTTACCCGGAAGAACGCGTCAAATATACCGCCAATTATCGGAATTGTGCCGACGCATGCATGAATGGCCAGATTGGTCAGCATTCGGCCGATTGCCATGCGTGACACGCCAATGTTGCGCGCTTCCAAGACAATGTAAGTCGAAAGCAGGGTGGTCATGACATCGCCCACGCCCGGAATCAGGCCGATGACAGCGTCAATGCCGAACTTGCGGTTGGTGCCGGGCAGAACAAACGCTGCGTCGAGCAATCGGGCGACCAGATCCATGCGGCGCAGCGCATCGCCGTGCGGCGGCGCCGCTGCTTTCAGCCTTGCAAAGACATCAGGCGCTCTGGCTTGTGAAACGGTCACGGATGACCCCCGGAAAGACCGTCGAGGGAACTTTCGACTGAATCGTGAAGTGGGCGCGGCTTCGGGTTTGCACAAGGGCTTGCAGGAGCGACTGCCTGGGCGTTCTTCCCTGCGTGCCAGGGATCCGTAGGGGATTTCGCAGGCGAGCGTGGCGATCATATTGGGGGACAGGGATGTTGGCGGGCAGGGTGGGATTCGAACCCACGGTGAGCTTGCACCCACGGCGGTTTTCAAGACCGCTGCCTTAAACCACTCGGCCACCTGTCCGCTGCCCGGCGTCAACGCCGGGCAGCGGCTGTCGATAGTGCGGCGGATCGCGAAGGCAAGAGTTTTTACCGCCGGGGGTTTTTAGCAGTCGGGATTTTTCACGGCGGGAATTCACAAGCGGGGCTCGCCTGTGCGACAAGCGGGATGATGATCGCGATATTTCGACCTCTTGTGCTGGCTTTGGCCATGGTTTCGGGATTGGCCGAGGCACAGGCGCAGGCCGGCGCCTTGCCCGCTGCGGCGTCAGCCCCGGCCATCGGGCAGGGCGGGTTTGCCGGATTTCTGCAATTGCTGGCGGCGCGGGCGCGGGCAGAGGGTGTGCGCGAGACGACGATCCATTCGGTGATCGACAGTCTTGCCTATGATCCCGAAGTCGTCTGGCACGATCGCAGCCAGCCGGGCGGGCCATCGTCCGCGATCCCGAAGTTCGAGTCTTATCGCCGCACCCATGTCGATTCCGGGCGAATTGCGCGGGGGCGCGCGATCTATGGGGCCTCTGCGCCGCTCATTGCCGGGGTTGAGGCGCGCTACGGCGTGCCGGGGCCGATCGTTCTGGCGATCTGGGGGCATGAGACGAATTACGGCAGCTTTACCGGCACGTATGACTTGCCGCGGGCGATTGCCTCGCTTGCCTATGAAGGGCGGCGGCGCGAACTGTTTTCGCAGGAATTCGTCGCGCTTCTGAAAATGATCGACCGGGGCGTGCCGCGCTGGCGGCTCCAGGGCAGCTGGGCCGGGGCCTTTGGCAATCCGCAGTTCCTGCCGAGCGTCTATCTGCGCGTGGCGCAAGATGCCGATGGCGACGGGCTCGCCGACATCTGGACCAACCGCGCGGATACGCTCGCCTCCATCGCCAATTATTTTCGCGACGCGGGCTGGCGCCGGGGCGAGCCCTGGGGCTTTGGCGTAACGATTCCGGCGGGGTTTGACCGGGGGGCGATGGCGACCCGTCTGGTCAGCCCGCGCTGCCCGCAAGTGTTTGTGCGTCATTCGCGCTGGCGCACGATAGCCGAATGGCGCGCGGCGGGGATCGTGCCGACGCGCGGCATCTGGCCCGACGATCGCATGCAGGCGACATTGTTCGAGCCCGATGGCCCCGGACACCCGGCCTGGCTGCTAACCGGAAATTATCGGGTCATCCTCGATTACAACTGTTCGAACTTCTATGCTCTTTCGGTAGGACTGCTCGCCGATGAAATCAGCCGTTAAAGCCCCCGCGCGGGCGCTCATTGCCCCGGCGCTTGCCCTCCTGGTCCCGGCCGCGCTGGTCCCGATCTCGCTCGCGCAGGCGCACACCGCGCCGCCCGCTGCCGTTGTGCCGTATGGCCCGGAGGCCGATTACCCGGTGACCATCGGCGATCCCTATGTCATCGGCGGGGTGAGCTATACGCCGTCTGATACGCTCAATTACGATGCGGTCGGCTATGCCCATGCCGGCAGCGAAGGCTCCGGGATCAGCGGGGCGCATCATACGCTGCCCTTGCCGTGCTATGTCGAAGTGACGGCGCTCGATACCGGGCGCACGATTCTGGTCCGGCTTGACCGGCGCGGGCCAATGACCGGAAAGCAGCTCGTCGAATTGTCGCCTGCCGCCTGGGCGCAACTGGGCTTTGCCCCGGGCGCCGATGTTGCGGTGCGCGTGCGCCGGGTCAATCCGCCCGAGACGGAGCGCGCGTTGCTGCGCACCGGGAAACACGCGCCCGATCGGATGGACACGCCGCCCGGCCTGTTGACCGCGCTGCGGCGCAAGCTTGGCGTTGCCACACCGGCCACGCCGGATGAGCCGCCTTCGGCAACGCTGTCGGGTGCGCCTGCGGCAAAGGCCGTCGCGCCAAGCCTGCCCGCAGCCCCGAAGCCCGCGCCACGGGTTGCTCCGGCTACGCCGTCAGCCGCATCGCCGACTCCCGCGCCTCGGGCCGAACCGCCCAAGGCGCCGGTGGCCAAATCGGTCGAAACGAAGACGGCAACGCCCACAGCGCCGGTGGCCAAGCCCGCGCCAAAGCCCGCCGCGCCCAAGCCGGTCGCAAAGCCTGTGGCTGCCCCCACACCTGCTCATGGCGCACCTGCTCATGGCGCGCCTGCCCCTGCCGAGCCCGTGCATGCTGCGGCGCCTCATGCTGCATCGGGGCATCTGGTCGTGCAGGTCGCTGCGTTTTCTTCGCGAGATCGGGCGGAAAAGGCGGCGGCCCAAGTGGGCGGCAAAGTCGAGCCGGTCGGAAAACTGTGGCGGGTACGCATTGTCGCGAGCAACGACGAACAGGCCCGCGCCGCACTGGCGAAGGCGAAACAGTCCGGCTATGCGGGGGCGATGATCCTGCACCACGATTGATCGGGGCAGGGTGCGTTTACCGTCCTTTGTCTCGTCCTGTCTGGATCGTTTTCCCTGTCGATGAACCGCTCGTTTCTGCCCCTTTCGCCGTTTCGTCGTGTCCTTTGCGGGGCGGGTTTGGCGACGATCGCCGTCTGCGCCCCCGTCGGCGCGCGCAGTCATGACGCGCCCGCAGACCCCGCAGTGATGCCCGAGATCACGGCACCGGCCGCCTATATGGTCGATGTCAATTCGGGCCGCGTGCTGTTTGCGCGCGATGCGCAGCGCCGCTTCGTCCCCGCTTCGCTGACCAAGATCATGACCAGCTACGTCGCGTTTGAACTGATCGCGTCGGGCAAGCTCAGGCTGGACCAGAGCTTTGTCATGCGGCCTGAAACCTTTCGCCAGTGGCACGGCGTGGGCAGTACGATGTTTCTGGGCAATAACAGCCGCACCACCGTCGCCGACCTGCTCGAAGGGATCGTGACGGTTTCGGCCAATGATGCGTGTATCGTGCTGGCCGAAGGAATCGCCGGGTCGGTCCCCGCGTTTACCGCCATGATGAATGCCGAAGTCCGAAAGCTGGGCATGCGCAACACCCATTACAACACGCCCAACGGCTGGATGGATCAGGGGCAGACCTATGTTTCGGCGGCCGACCTGGCCACGCTGTCGACCGCGCTGATCACGCGTCATGGCGATCTCTATCGTCGCTTTTACGGTCACGAGCGCGCCGCGTTCAACGGGATCGAGCAACAAAATCACAATCCGCTCTACGGCCACACCGCCGGTGCCGACGGGGTCAAGACCGGCTTTACCGGAGAGGCCGGCTATGGCTTCGTCGGCTCGGTCGCGCGCGACGGGCGACGGATCATCTTTGTGCTTGGCGGCTATCCGCGCCCCGTCGAACGCACCGAACAGTCGCGCCGCTTTGCCGAATGGGGCTTTGCCGCATGGGATTCGCATCCGATCGTCGGCGCAGGGGTAAAACTGGGCACTGCGCCGGTCCAGGGCGGCACCGCGCGCTCGGTCGATCTGATCGCCCCGCGCGGCTACAGCATAACCGTGCCGCATGGCGAGGGGCCGCATTATACGCTGGCGATCCGCTATCGCGCTCCGCTGACCGCGCCGATCGCCAGGGGAGACGAAGTCGCCAGCCTGATCGTGCGCGCGCCGGGGCAGCCGATCGAGCGCTTGCCGCTCGTTGCGGCGCGCGATGTCCGGGTCGGCGGGGCGCTTGACCGGCTGCGCGACGGATTTGCCGCGATGATCAAGCCCGCGATGATCAAACGATGAATGCGCCCGGTCGATTCTTTGCGCTCGAAGGCGGCGAGGGCGTAGGCAAATCGACGCAATTGCGCCTGCTTGCCGAAGCCTTGCGCGCGCGCGGCATTGGCGTGGTGACGACGCGCGAACCGGGCGGCACGCCGGGCGCCGAAGCGATCCGCGCGATGGTGCTCGATCCGGCGGGAGACGGGTGGGGCCCGCGGGCAGAGGCCTTGCTGTTTGCGGCGGCGCGCGCCGATCATGTCGAGCGGCTGATCCGTCCCGCGCTCGCGCGCGGCGACTGGGTGTTGACCGATCGTTATCTCGATTCGAGCCGCGCTTATCAGGGCGGTGGCAGCGGGCTGGACGATGCCGATATCTTGACGCTGCATCGGATCGGCAGCGGGGGGCTCCTGCCGGATCGCACCGTGCTGTTGCAGCTTGATCCGGACGAAGCGGCGCGGCGGCTTGCCGAGCGCGACCGGGGGCACAGCGACCGGATCGGTGGGCGCGACATTGCCTATCATGCGCGTGTCGCCGCCGCATTTCGCCACTTTGCCGAGGCCGATCCACATCGCTTTGCGTTGATCGATGCCTCGGGCGCGCCTGACGAAGTCCATACCCGCGTGCTTGCGGCCGTGCTCGAGCGATGAAGTCCGGCAATCATGTCGGGCATGACGCTGTCTGGCGCGAATGGCATGCTGCGCGCGCCGGGCACCGGATGCACCATGCCTGGATGCTGGTCGGGCGCGAAGGTCTGGGCAAGGCCGGGTTTGCCCGTGCCGCCGCGGCGGACCTCGTTGCCGAACCGGGCGTGCCGCAGCCGCCGCCGGACCGCCATCCCGACATTCTGTGGCTGACGCCGCTGCCGGCCAGCGAGGACGACGCGAAGAAACGCGACGATGGCCGTGCTTATGCGACCAAGCGCAATATCAATGTCGAGCAAGTGCGCGAAATGCAGCGCAGGCTCGTCACGCGCCCCACGCTGGGCGCGCACCGGGCCGTGATCATCGATGCCGCCGATGTGTTGGAAAAGGCTTCGGCCAATGCCTTGCTCAAGAGTCTTGAGGAGCCGCCGCAGGGCACGTTCTTCCTCTTGGTGGTGCATCAGCCCGGCCGCCTGCTGCCGACGATCCGTTCGCGGTGCCAGGTCTTGCGCTTTCGCCCGCTCGATGCGGCGGAAATGGGGCGCGCGCTCGATGCCGGGGCGCCGGGGATCGATGCCCTGACGCGCGAGGCGGCGATTGCCGTCGGCGCGGGCGCGCCGGGGGCGGCGCTGGCCTTTGCCGAGCAGGATCTGGGCCGGGTTTGGCAGATCATGCGCCAGATCGTCGCGCGCGGCGATGGCGATATGGCCTTGCGCGGCGAATTGTCCGCCGCGATCGGTCAGCGGCCTGATCGTGAACGGCAAATGGCGGCCTTGACCGCGGCGCGCATGGTGCTGGTCGACGCGATGGAACAGGTCCATCCGGCGCGCTATCCCGCGCTCGCCGATGCACATGCCGCGCTGGTCGTCTTGTCGCGCGAGGCGCCGACCTACAACTATGATGCGGGCTTGCTGATGCTGGAAATCGGCACCTTGCTGGCAGGCGTGGCGCGCGCCTGAGCGTCGACCGCGTCGCTTTTCTCGAAAAAACCGGTTCCCTCTCTTTTGCCGGATGTTCTAGGGAGGGGCTCATTCAAGCGATCCCTCGCCAAAAGGAAGTGACGTCCCGATGGGCGAACCTTATTATCTGACCACCGCGATTTCGTACCCCAACGGGCGGCCGCATATCGGCCATGCCTATGAGGCGATTGCCGCCGACACGATTGTCCGCTTCATGCGCTCGATCGGTCGCGACGCGCGCCTGCAGACCGGGACCGACGAACACGGGCTGAAAATGGCGCAAAAGGCGCGTGACATGGGCACCACGGCGCGCGCGCTGGCGGATGAGATGTCGCAGTATTTCAAAGATATGTGCGCGGCATTGAACATTGAATACGATGTTTTCATCCGCACCACCGAGCCGCGCCATCATGAAACGACAAGAGAGCTGTGGCGGCGGATGAAAGCCAATGGCGATCTCTATCTCGATCGCTACGAAGGCTGGTATTCGGTCCGCGACGAAGCCTATTATGACGAAAGCGAGCTGATCGCGGGCGAGGGCGGACAAAAGCTGTCGCCGCAGGGCACCCCGGTCGAATGGACGGTCGAGGAAAGCTGGTTCTTCCGGCTGTCGGCCTATGGCGACCGTTTGCTCGCGTATTACAACGACAATCCCGATTTCATCCGCCCCGAAAGCCGGCGCAACGAAATCGCGCGCTTTGTCGAAGGGGGGCTGCGCGATCTGTCGGTTTCGCGCACCAGTTTCGATTGGGGGATCAAGGTTCCCACCGATGACGGCGATGACGATACCCATGTCATGTATGTCTGGGTCGACGCGCTGACCAATTACCTGACCGGCCTCGGATGGCCCGAAGAAACCGAGGAATTCAAGCGGTTCTGGCCTGCCGACCTGCATTTGATCGGCAAGGACATTGTGCGGTTTCATGCGGTCTATTGGCCGGCGTTCCTGATGAGCGCTGGGCTGGCGCTGCCCAAACAGGTGTTCGGCCATGGCTTCCTGCTCAATCGCGGGCAAAAGGAATCGAAATCGCTTGGCAACGTGACCGATCCGGTTGATCTGGCCGCGCGCTTCGGCGTTGATCCGCTGCGCTATTTCCTGATGCGCGAAGTCGTGTTCGGGCAGGACGGCTCTTATTCGCCCGAGGCCATCGCGAACCGCTGCAATGCCGAACTCGCCAACAGCTACGGCAATCTCGTGCAGCGCACATTATCCATGATTTTCAAAAACATCGGTGGCGAACTTGGTGCTTTTTCCAGCGCTGAGGCTGATGATGTGCTGCTCGCGACGGTCGCTGCTGCCACGCGCGAGGATCTGCCGCGCGAATTTGCCGCGCTCAATTTCTCGGCCGGGATCGAGGCGTGGATGCGCGCGGTGTTTGCTTGCAACGCCTATATCGACGAACAGGCGCCCTGGACGCTGCGCAAGACCGATCCGGAGCGGATGCGCGCGGTACTTTATACGCTGTTCATGGCGATCCGCGATCTGACCATCGCCATCGCGCCGGTGGTCCCGGCAACGGCGGCCAAAGTGCTCGATCAATTGGGCATTCCGGCCGAACAGCGGCGCATCGTCGATCTGGCGAATGGGGATTGGTATCTGGCGCGGGTCGCGACGGGCGAACGCCTTGGGCAACCCGTGGGGGCCTTTCCCCGCATTGAACTCGAAAGCGAAGAAACCGCCGCCTGATGCTGATCGATTCGCATTGTCATTTGAATTACAAGGGTCTCGTCGAACACCAGGGCGAGATCCTGACCCGCGCGCGGGAACGCGGCGTGCGGGGATTCCTCAACATCTCGACGCGGCAAAGCGAATGGGATGCGGTGATCGCCACCGCGCATCGCGAACCCGATGTCTGGGCGAGCGTGGGCATTCATCCGCACGAAGCCGATAGTCATGCCGATCTTGGCGCCGGTGTCCTGAGCGCGGCGACGCACGACGCGCGCGTGATCGCGATCGGCGAGACCGGGCTCGACTATTTCTACGACCATTCCGACCGGCAGGTGCAGCAGGCGCTGTTTCGCACGCATATCGGCGTCGCGCGCGAAACCGGCCTGCCTTTGGTCATCCACACGCGCGATGCCGAGGATGACACGCTGCGCATTCTGGCCGACGAGATGGGGAAGGGCGCCTTCCCCGCGCTGATCCACTGCTTTACCGCGACGGCAAATTTTGGTCGGGCCGTGCTCGATCTCGGGCTGACGATTTCGCTGTCGGGTATTGTGACGTTCAAGAATGCCAAGGACTTGCAGGCGTTTGCTGTCGAAATACCCGAGGATCGGCTGCTCGTCGAAACCGACGCGCCGTTTCTTGCGCCGATCCCGCATCGCGGCAAGACTTGCGAGCCGGCGTTCGTCGCCGACACACTGGCCTTTGTTGCAGGCCTGCGCGGCACCAGCGCCGAAGCGCTGAGCGAAACGACCGGCGCCAATTTTCGTGCCTTGTTCGGGAAAGCCGCGCTGTGAAATTGACCATGCTTGGCTCGGGCACGTCGACCGGCGTGCCGCGGATCGGCAACGACTGGGGCGATTGCGACCCGGCGGAACCGCGCAATCGGCGCACACGCGTGGCGATCGTCGTCGAGGGTGATGACGGTTCGCGCCTGTTGGTCGATACACCGCCCGATCTTCGCGCACAGTTGCTTGCCACCGGGATCGGCCGGATCGACGGGGTGTTGTGGACTCACGACCATGCCGATCATACGCATGGCATCGATGACTTGCGTCCTTTGCGGATGGGCCGCACCGCACCGATTGCAGCCTATGCCGCTGATGAGACGGTGCGCCGTTTGCGAATGCGGTTTGGCTATGTCTTCGCCGGGCAACACGGCTATCCCACGATTTGCAACCTCGACAATCTCGATCGGGTGCGGATGATCGCGGGAATCGCCATCAGCCATTGCCAGATGGCGCACGGGCCCGCGCAATCGACTGCATTTCGTTTTGATCAGGGCGGAAAATCAATCGGTTACGCGACGGACTTCAGTGAAATTACCGCCGACATGATAGACTTGTTCTATCGCGTCGACGTCCTGGTGGTCGATGCCTTGCGCCGCAAGGCGCATCCGACTCATGCCAATCTCGCCATGGCGCTGGAACTGGCCGAGGCAACCCGCGCGGGCCACGCGATTCTGACCCATCTCGACAAGTCTATGGATTACCGGACGTTGTGCGACGAACTGCCGCCACAGACCGAGCCGGGTTATGACGGACTGGAGCGCGTGCTGTGAATCCCATTCATGCCATTGGCAATCTGAACGGTGATGACTGGGTCGGCGTGATCGGTATCCTGATGGCGCTGACGCTGATCCTTGGACGTGGCGTGACCAATGGTTTTCGTGTGCCGCGCGCAGCCTGGCCGACGCTTGTGTGGTTGGCATTTGTATGGGCGGGGATCATCGCGGCTGCGGCTCTGGCGTTCCGCCATTTCCGCCCGGACGGGATGTAAAGGCCAAGCCACGGGGCTTGTTTGCGACCCGCAATTTAACATAATCATTATTATCGATCCTAGCGCCTGTAAGCGCAATTTAGAAATGTCACTCCCCGCAAGTTAGAGACGTCACAATCGGGACGTCTCGCGGTCTTGGAGGCATGTTCTTCCGCATGACGGGCGGACGCGCTTATGGCGGTGGTGGCGATGAGCCATGGCGAGCTTTCGCGGTACGATACGTTGCTGCGCTTTCAACGAGGCGAACTGCGGGTTGAAGATGCCGCAATGCTGCTGGGTGTTGGTCGTCGGCAAGTTTACCGACTGCTCGACCGATTGCGTGCCGGCGGCCCAGAAGCGCTGGTTTCGTGGAAGCGCGGCCGGACGAGCAACCGGGATCTCGGCGATACGTTCCGGGACAGCGTCCTCGACCTCGTGCGCGAGCACTACCAGGATTTCGGCCCGACGCTGGCAGTTGAGTACCTCGCTGAACGACACAAGATCACCATTTCGCACGAGACGCTGCGCAAGTGGATGATCAAGAAAGGACTGTGGAAGGATCGGGATGCGCGCCGCCCTAGGCCTTACCAACCTCGCTTTCGCCGCGACTGCCGTGGCGAGTTGATTCAGGTCGACGGCTCGAAGCATTGGTGGTTTGGCTCGCGCGGGCCGCAATGCACGCTGCTCGTTTACATCGACGACGCGACCAGCGAGCTGATGCATTTGAAGATGGTCGAGAGTGAAGATGGTCGAGAGCGAGAGCACGTTCGCATACATGGATGCGACGCGGGAATATATCGATCGGCATGGAAAGCCGGTGGCGTTTTATTCGGACAAGCACTCGGTGTTCCGGAACAACACTGCTTCTGCCAAAGGTGACGGCATGACGCATTTCGGTCGTGCGCTGGAGGCGCTCAATATCGAGATCATCTGCGCCAATTCGCCACAGGCCAAGGGCCGTGTCGAACGCGCGAATGCGACGCTGCAGGATCGACTGGTGAAGGCGATGCGGCTTGAGGGCATCGCGACGATTGCCGAGGCCAATGCGTATCTGCCTCGCTACATGGAGCGGCACAACAAGCAGTTCGCCAAGGTGGCGTTCGATCTGCGTGATCTGCACCACCCCCTCGCCCCGCATGATTACCTCAAAGCCCAGATGGTTTGGCGCGAGCAGCGCACGGTGACGTCAGCATCGACGCTGCATTACAACAAAATGCTGTTCATTCTTGAGCCTACCGAGATCAGCCGGCCGCTCGCGGGCAAGCGGGTTGATGTCTGCGACTATCCCGATGGCAACTTTGAGATCCGGCACGGCGATCATGTCCTGGCCTATCGGGTGTTCGACAAGATCCGGCAGGTGAACCAGGCGGCGATCGTCGAGAACAAGCACCTCGATGCAGCGCTGATGATGGCCAAACTGATGCAGGAACAGTTGCCGCCAAGGAAGCGGAACAACAACGAGCCGCGACGTCGATCGCAGGGGCTGCACATGTTCGCGGTGCCGGACCACGGTGCTGCACCATCGCCGGGCAAACGGAAGCGCGGGCGCCCTCCTCTGCGGCAACTGACTGTCGAGGAAAAGGCGCAGCGCGCATTGCCGTCGCCGTAAACATATCCAATTGCGAGACAATTCGTCGTGGAACCACAACAATTTGAATGCAATTATGGAACACATCACTAAAACAGGCACTCAATGAAATTTTGGACATGAGGGGGATGCGGTGCGAAATCGGCTGATATTTCCCATGCTTGCGCTTTTCATGATCGGTGCAACGGACTACCCTGCGGCGGCTTTGGCAAAGCAGCCTCCGCAGATGAGTGCCAAAATCAAGGCGCTGATTCGCAAGGAGGACGCGCTTGACGATCGCTGCCGGGCCCCGGGAGGGGACCCAAATGGGCGTGTTTGCTTGGAACGCGGCCGAATCTTGTTAAAACTTACGCATCTTGGCTGGTGCTGGGACTCTGAGAAGATGGACCCAATTGAGGCGGATAACCACTGGATGCGTTGTTCTGACGCCCACAAAATTCCGTAACGTTCAAGAATTTCATTTGATTGGAATTTTAGCGAGCGCCCGTGCAACCGCATATCTATCGGCAGAATCCCGAAAGTTTTTCTTGGGTCTTACGACATAATAAGAATAGCCCGCCGCGAGGCTGGCTGCATCGGATCCAACCCGCTGAGCCAACGCAAATGTACGCTGCTCGCTATTGGCCAATTCATAAAGCTGATATTTGATTTGTTGATCTGCGTTGGATTTTTCAAGGCTTTTTCCGCCGTTGAATTGTTTGAACGACGCCTTGCGCGCTGGGTCGGTCAGTTGAAACAAGCCATGGCCCTTACCGTTCTTGCCGCTTTGCGTAACGGATGCATCCAGACCACTTTCCATTTCTGCGTTGGCCGCCAGCGCTGCTGCGAGCGGTGCGGGCAAGCCGTATTTCTTGATGAGGGTGTCGCGAAAATCGGCCGCATGTTCGGCATGCAATTCTGCAATTCGCAAACTCAGCAATCCTGTTTGCTTGATTGCCGCCAATAGCTGCTGATGTGCCCCAGCGGAAGGCCGATCGCCCTGCGTTCGAAAACGCGGCGCTGTAACGACAATTTCGTTTCCATTATTTCCTGGCGGATTGCTCGGCTCTGCCGATCCTACCGTCGGACCAGACGTAAACCGTCCTGATTTCGGGTCGTGCCAAGGGTTGCCGCCCTTGTGACCGTCTGTCGTGTCGCCAGCCATTTTGATCTCCGTGCCAAAGGTCTGTGGCGTGGCTACAATTTCAGGCGGTTTGGATCGCAAGCAGCAAGGTTACCCTTGCCGAGAAAAATGCAGCAGGCGATGGAACTGGCTTGATGGGGCCCGCTGCAAAGCAGCGGGTCCGGGTATGTCCACGCCAGCCCAGCGCATCAGCAGGGTCTGCGCTGCACAATCTGGAGGGTTCCACGCAGCCCCTGCTGGAACGATCTGTGCCATCTCTATCTGACGGAAATTGTGTCTTCTCTAAATGGCAGGAACACGCTGCGGCTCATTCAGGGGCGCAGCGTCACCCGGGCTTGGCTTTGCAGGTTATCCAAGGTCGACCTGTGATGAACTCCGTCTCGCGATCGATACAGTGCACTTAATTGAAACAATGGGATAATCTTGACCCGGCCTAAAGCTTTTTTCATAATTTGGCTCCAGATTGGCTGTTCTTCACCAGGGTCAATTGCATGTATATGTCGCCGATCACTGCCGATGGCTCCATAGCCTCGCCCGTCATGAACGAACCAACGCGCTTGCGACTGCGTCTTCATCAAAAAAGTGTATCGGTTTTGAGCAAGGCGGTTGCATCGGCGCTTGGCCTGGATGAATTCCAATGTCTTCGCATAGGACGGGCTGCCGCATGGCATGATGTTGGAAAGCTCTATATATCCAATGAGATTCTCAATGACTCTCATCCGATTAATGAGCGAGATTTCCTGGATCTAAAAAAACATACTATATATGGCCATAACCACTTAAAAGTGTTCAAGGGCGATCCTGTTGCAGAGTTGGCATCTGAAATTGCCCTGCAACACCATGAAAAATGGGATGGAACCGGTTATCCATTTGGTTTGTCGCGCGAGGAAATATCGATTGAGAGCCGAATAGTCGCAATCTGCGATGTTTATGACGCGCTTAGAGAAGATCGTCCATACCGAAATGCGATAAGCCATGATGATGCGATGCATGTTCTCATTCGTGGCGACATGCGGACAAATCCGTCCATGTTTGATCCCAAAGTATTGCAGGCTGTGACAAGAATTGACGATAAATTTCGCGACATATTTGAAGAACAACACCGTCGGGATGGACGGGAATCAGGCGGAGGGCGTTGATCTAGGCATTTTCAGTAGGCGCCACGGCATGCAATTTCGCGGTCGTGCGCCGGATCGCGCAGCGCGCTTCATCGACTTTGGCGGCGGCAATCGGGAGGTTTTCCCGGTCGAGGATCGTGATAACCCGGCTGAGCAGCCCAAGCGCGTGTTCGACGGGTTCTCCGTTGTTCAACAGGATGGTGTCCTTCACGACCGGTCTCCAATGGCAACATGCTTTATGATGTCTTGTGCCTTGCCCTTTTCGCCGGTTGGCGTGGAATTTCGAGCGTAACTGCCGCCAAAATGAGTGCGAGGCGTACCTATCGCGACCATTCTGGCGGCAGGCGGTCACCTTGCTTCGATCAGGATCACATCGATCATGAACGAGCCATCCGCTTCGATGGCGAAATGGCGTGCGACTTCGGCCCCGGCCAGCGCCTGCAACGCGCGGATGGCAGCGCACTGCACACTCGGCGTGCGCATTCGCGCGGTCCATTCGGCGAAATCCATGCGCAGCCGGGACGATCGGGTTGCGGTCACGGCAAAGCCTGCGGCATCCAGCATGGCATGCCATTCGCGCATGGTGAAATCGCGCCCGTGCGAGGGATCGCGCAACACTTCGACCGCTTGCAGATGCGTGTCGGCGGCAGGTTCGGGCGGAGCGATCACATCGACGAATACGGCGGGCGCGCCGGGCCGCAGGACGCGTCGCGCTTGCGCCAATCCGGCCGCCGGATCGCGCCAGTGATGCACCGAAAAGCGGCAGGCAAGCATGTCGCAACTGGCGTCTTCCAGCGGTAAGGCACCTGCCGCAGCAGCCAAGGGGGCGATGTTGGTCAGGCCGCGCCGGGTAGATTCGGCAACGACGCCCGCCAGCATCGCCTCCGACAAGTCGCAGGCGGTCACGCGCCGGGCATGGGGTGCCATGGCATAAGAGACGTGCCCTCCCCCGGCACCCAGGTCGAGCGCATGAGCGGGTGCGAATTCGGCGGCGATTTCGGCGATCCGCGCGAGGTCGGAGCCGGTCGCGTGGACCGCACTGGTCACATAATCGGCGGCGGCAGGGCCGAACTGTTGGCGGATCACGCTGTTTTGATCGAGGTTGGTCATGGCTGATCTCCTTGACGCCATGGTGCGAGTCTCTTTACCCTGTTACAATGTATAAAATTATCCTGGTATAAATGGTTCCATGATCGACGCCGAACAACGCCGCCAGTTGGGAGCCTTTGTTCGCGCCAGGCGAGAAAGCCTGACGCCGGATCAGCCAGGCACCCGCCGCCGCACCCCCGGTCTCCGGCGCGAGGAACTGGCGGCGCGCGCGGGAATCGGCGCGACCTGGGTGACGTGGATCGAGCAGGGGCGCGCCATTCGGGCATCGGCGGCGACGTTTGCGCGCCTCGCCGATGCCCTGTGCCTGGGATCGGCCGAACGCGCCTATCTGTTCACGCTGGCCGCCCGACATGATCCCGCCGATCCGTTTGGTGCTGTCGGTGATACCGCGCCGCTTGCGATCGCTGCCGTGGTCGAGGCATTGGCGCATCCGGCCTATGGACTCGATCCGGCGTGGGATGTCGTCGCGGCCAACAGCGCGGCGCGGCGGCTGTTTGTCGGCCTGTTTGATGATCGCGGTCCCCCCTCGCCCAATCTCTTGCGCTATATCTTTACCGACCCCGAGGCGCGCCACCTGTTGCCCGACCACGAGGCGCGCTGCGAACGGGTCATGGCCGAATTCCGCCGCGATTATGGGCGCGGGATGCATGACCCACGCGTGCGCGGCATTGTCGATTGGTTGTGTGGAAACAGCCCGCTGTTCGCCGCGCTGTGGGAACGGCAGGGGGTTCTCGGCCGCGAAGGGGGGCTGCGGCAGTTCGATCATCCCGAAGATGGACCGCTGGTTTTTATCCAGCACGTCCTTGCCGATGTCGAACGTGGCGATTTCCGGCTGATCGTGTTGATCCCCGCCGCGATCGAGGGACTTGCCAAGCCCGCGTGACCTGCGCATGGGGCGTGCCATGACCACACCTGCCGATCCGCTGTCCCGCCTCTTGTCGATCATGGCGCGGCTGCGCGATCCGGTCGGCGGATGCGACTGGGATCTGGCGCAGAATTTCGCCTCGATCGCGCCCTATACCATCGAGGAAGCCTACGAAGTCGCCGATGCCATCGCGCGGGAGGACATGGCCGCGCTGCGCGAGGAATTGGGCGATCTCTTGCTTCAGGTCGTGTTTCACAGCCGGATGGCGCAAGAGGCGGGCCATTTCGCCTTTGCCGATGTCGCCGACGCAATCGCCACCAAGATGGAAGCGCGCCACCCGCATATTTTTGGCGGGACGGCTTTTGGCGAGACGGGCGAAGCGGGCCAACCGCGCGAGGAACGTTGGGAAAATGCCAAGGCCGCCGAACGCGCGGCCAAAGGCGCAACCAGCGCGCTTGAAGGCGTCGCGCTTGCCCTGCCGGCCCTGATGCGCGCCGCAAAATTGCAGAAACGCGCCGCACGCGTCGGGTTCGACTGGCCCGATCCGGCAGGGCCTGCGGCCAAAGTGGTCGAGGAAACCGCCGAACTGGCCGAAGCGGCGACCGACGTGCATCGTTTTGAAGAAGCCGGCGATTTCCTGTTTGCCGCCGTCAATCTGGTGCGCGCCTATGGCATTGCGCCCGAAGACGCCCTGCGCGCGGCCAATGCCAAGTTCGAGCGCCGTTTCCGCGCGATGGAAGCGCTGGCGGGCGGTAGCATTGCCGGTCGCGATCTCGATGGGCAGGAAGCATTGTGGCAGGCGGTCAAGGCTGCCGAAAAAGCTTAAAGACTTGAAAAACGACCAAGTTCGCGCGGGGTAAGGCGGACGCGGATGCGTGAGGCGGGATGGCCCTGCGCATCTTCGGTATCGTGCTCCGAGAGGATTTCGCCGTGGGCATGGAGCCAGGCGAGCTTTTGCCCCTCGCCCATCGGTATGGTCAATTCGAGAGTCTGCGCCTCGCCGGTGAGCAGTGCGCCGAGCCGTTCGAGCAGGACATCGACCCCTTCCCCGGTCACGGCGGAAATCGGCACCGCCGGGCGATCGGGCACATCGTGCGCGATCAGGTCTTCGCGCATCGCCCGTTCCTCCGGCGACAGCAGGTCGATCTTGTTCCAGGCTTCGATGATCGGGATAGTGGGGCCGTCCTCGGCATTGACGCCCAGATCGGCGAGGATCGCCTCGACCTCGCGCTTTTGATCGGCGCTGGCGGGATTGGCGACATCGCGGACATGAACGATCACATCGGCGGCGGTCACTTCTTCGAGCGTGGCGCGAAAGGCGGCGACCAATTGCGTCGGCAGGTCGGAAATGAAGCCCACCGTGTCCGAAAGGATCGCCTTGTCCACTGCGGGCAGACGAATCGCGCGCATCGTCGGGTCGAGCGTGGCGAACAGCAGATCTTCGGCCATGACCGTGGCCCCGGTCAACCGGTTGAACAGCGTCGATTTGCCCGCATTGGTATAGCCGACGAGCGCGATCACCGGCCAGGGCGCGCGGTGGCGCCGTTCGCGATGCAGCCCGCGCGTGCGGCGCACTTGTTCGAGTTCGCGCCGGATGCGCGCCATGCGGCCGCGGATCAAGCGACGGTCGGCCTCGATCTGGGTTTCGCCAGGACCGCCGAGAAAGCCGAAGCCGCCGCGTTGCCGTTCGAGGTGAGTCCATGATCGGACCAGTCGCCCGGCCTGATAATCGAGATGCGCCAGCTCGACTTGCATCCGCCCTTCGGCGGTGGCGGCGCGTTCGCCAAAGATTTCGAGAATAAGCCCGGTGCGGTCGATGACCTTGCGGCGCAGCTTGTCTTCAAGATTGCGCTGCTGGATTGCCGAGAGCGCGCCATCGACGATCACCAGTTCGGCGCCGGATTGTTCGCAGGCTACCGCGATGCGATCGACCTGCCCTTCGCCAAACAGGGTTGCCGGACGCACGGCGCGAATGGGCAGGATAAAGGCATCGGCGATCTCCAGACCGATCGCGCGGGCCAGCCCTTTTGCTTCATCGAGCCGGGATTCGGCATCGAGGCCGCCCTTTTGGCGCAAATCGGGGAGCACGACGAGCGCCTTGGCGCCGCGCGTGACTTCGCCCATGAGATCGTCGGGGTTACGTCCAAATTCAAAACCGCTCATTCCACCGGGCCTAGACCAGTCCAGAGCCCGGTGGAAGCGCGATCAGACGGTTTCGCCATCCCAATCGCCCGACAGGTCGACATGGCCCGCCGGTTGGATAGTCGAAACGGCATGCTTGTAGGCCAGTTGCACATAACCTTCGCGTTCGAGCAACATGCAGAACAAGTCATAAGCCGCGACTTTGCCCTGCAGCATGACACCGTTGACGAGGAACATGGTGACTTGCACGCCCGCATCGCGGACGCTTGACAGGAACACTTCCTGCAACAGGCGCTTTTTCGTGGATTCTTCGCCACCGGCCTGGAAATGGGCGACCGAAAGCTGCTGGCCCGGCATGATCGTGCTGATCGCGTGCTTGTAGACCAATTGTGACTGGCCATCACGCCGCAGCAGGATCGAGAAATTGTCGAACCAGGTGACGATACCCTGCAGCTTGACGCCCTTCACCAGAAACATGGTGACGGGAATCTTGTTCTTGCGCAGGTGGTTGAGGAAAACGTCCTGAAGATTCTGGCCTTTTCCGCCGGAGGGAATGGCGGAAATTGCGCCAGAGGAGGGGGCGCCGGACGACGTGGATTGGGGGGCGCCTTCCTGTTCGGGCTCGTCCTTGGCAGTGCGGGGACGGGCGGAAAGCGTACGACCGGTCATTTGGCTGACTCCTTGGTGTTTTATATTGGCTCGGCCCGGCTTATCCCCGGTGCCTTCGCGATCTGGCGCAGCGCGGAATCGGGGGATGCCCGGTCCTTTGCCTTGCCGCCAAGCGTTTGGCCTGAAATCCCGAACCCATTGTCCGGTCTTCACAGAGCAAACGCTTCGAAGGTTCCTATAACGGCCCGCCCCCCCTCGCGTAAACCGTCAACTTGTCGATCTTGCACCCTTTGCAGACAAATCCCGAGTCGATCAGCCTGCTTCCTCGTCTTCGTCTTCGCGCCGTTCTGCCATTCCGAGCAGCTTGAGCTTGCGATGCAAGGCCGAGCGTTCCATGCCGATGAAGCTGGCGGTCTTGGAAATGTTGCCGGAAAAGCGGCGAATCTGGACGCGCAAGTATTCGCGTTCGAAGTTTTCGCGCGCTTCGCGCAGCGGCACCCCCATCAGCGATGCGCTGCCGCTGTCGCCCGCCAGCGGCGTGCTGATGATTTCCGTCGGCAGCATGTCGCCTTCGATCCGTGCCAATCGGCCGCGCGGCGCGAGAATCATCGTGCGTTCGACGACATTGCGCAATTGGCGCACATTGCCTGGCCAATCATAGCTTTGCAGTGCGGCCATGGCTTCGGAGGCAACGCCCGGCGCAGGCAGCCCCTGTTCGGTGGCAAAGCGGGCAAAGAAATGGTCGATCAGCGCGGGGATGTCCTCGCGCCGATCGGACAGCGGCGGGATCGCCACCGGCACGACATTGAGCCGATAGAACAAGTCTTCGCGAAAACGGCGCTCGGCAATTTCCTTTTCGAGCGGGCGCGAACTTGACGATACCACGCGCACGTCGACGCGGATCTGGCGATGGCCGCCGACCCGGACAAAGGCCTGCTCGGTCAGCACGCGCAGGATTCGCGCCTGGCTGGATGCGGGCATGTCGGCCACTTCGTCCAGGAACAGCGTGCCGCCGTCTGCCATTTCGAGCAGCCCGGCGCGGATCAGCTTGCCGTCGGCTTCTTCGCCAAACAGTTCCTGTTCAAAGCGTTCCGGGGTAATTCGCGCCGAATTGACCGTGACGAACGGCTTGTCGATGCGCGTGCTCCAACTGTGCAGCAGGCGCGCCGCGACTTCCTTGCCCGATCCGGCAGGGCCGGTGATCAGCACGCGGCTGCCGGTATGGGCGACGCGTTTCAATGTTGCGCGTACCGCGTTGATCGCCGAGGAATTGCCGGTGAATTCATCGGCCATCCCGAAATCGCGGCGCAAGCGGGCGTTTTCCCGGCGCAATTGCTCGGTTTCGGTCGCGCGCTCGACCAGCAGCAGCAGGCGTTCCGCTTCGAACGGCTTTTCGATGAAATCCATCGCGCCGCGGCTGATCGCGGAAACGGCGGTATCGATATTGCCGTGGCCGGAAAAGATCACCACCGGCAATTCGGGTTCGCGCTTTTTGATCTCGTCCAGCACTTCGAGCCCGTCCATCGGGCTACCGTGCAGCCAGACATCGAGCAGAACGAGGCTGGGGCGACGTTCGTCGATGGCGGCGAGCGCGGCCACGCTGTCACCGGCGACGCGGCAGGAATAACCTTCGTCGCTCAGCACGCCCGCGACGAGTTCGCGGATGTCGCGTTCATCGTCGACGATCAGGATATCAAGGGCCATTGTGGTGAAATCCTTCAACGCGTCTTTTCGCGGATGGGGTGATGTTGGGCAGATGGTGGCGTCGGAGCGCTCCTGGGATCGGCGCTGTCGGCGGCGTTGGTCGACTGCGAACGGGCAAAGCGCATGATCACCCGCGCACCGCCGCCTTCGACCGGGGCAAAGGCCATTTCGCCGCCATGTTCCTCGACGATCTTGTTGACGATGGCGAGGCCGAGCCCGGTGCCTTTTTCGCGGGTGGTGACATAAGGTTCGAGAATGCGGTCGCGTTCCGCCGGAAGACCGATGCCGTTGTCGGTGACGCTGATCGTGATCGACTGCGCGTCGCTGTCCAGACTGACGGCGATGCGCCCCTTGTAGTCGATGTCCTCGGTTCGCGCGCGGGCCTCGATCGCCTCGATGGCGTTTTTGAGGACGTTGGTCATGACCTGGCTGAATTGATGGCGGTCTGCCTCAATCGGTTCGTTGGTCGATCCGCTATAGGAAAAGCCGATCGCGCCATGCGCGACTTCCTGGAGGAAAATGGCCTGACGCGCGAGTTCTCCTGCGTCCTCGGGCCGGAATACCGGCTTGGGCAAACGCGCGAACGAAGAGAATTCGTCGACCATTTTCCGCAGATCGCCGACTTGCCGGATGATCGTCGCGGTCAATTCCTCGAACAATTCGGGGTCGGTGGTGATCTGCCGCAGATAGCGCCGTTTCAATCGCTCGGTGGCGAGCTGGATCGGGGTCAGCGGGTTCTTGATCTCGTGCGCGATGCGCCGCGCGACATCGGACCATGCGGCGCGGCGCTGATCGACGATTTGGCGCGTGATGTCTTCAAACGTCACCACATAGCCGTTGGCATCGCGCGTCACCTTGACCGCCAGAGTCAACAGATCGCCGGCCTTGGCATAGTGCACGACGCCGCTCGCCTCGCCACTGGTCACCAATTGATAGAGCTGCGGGGCAACGTGTTCGAGCGAGGCGCCGATCGAATCGCTGCCGCTGTCTTCGCCGATCAGTTTCTGCGCCGAACTGTTGATCAGGCGGATGGTGCCTTGCCGATCGATCGAGACGATCCCGGCCGTGATCGATTCGATGACTGCCTCGATAAAGGCGCGGCGAACGTCGAGCTGCGCATTGGCGCTGACCAGCGCGCGAGTCTGGGTTTCCAGCTGCGCGGTCATGCGGTTGAACGCACGGGCGAGCATGCCGACTTCGTCGGGCGCCTTGCCATGGGCGACGCGCATGGCAAAATTGCCGCTGCCGACTTTGCGCGCGGCAACCACCAGTTCGACCAGCGGCGCGACCTGACGGTCGGCAAAGCGCAAGGCGGCCCAGACCGCAAGCATCACCAGCGCGAGCGAAATGCCGAGCAGCGCGAGGTTGAAGCGCACTTGCAAGGCGCGCGCGCGCCGGGTCAGCATATCATAGGCGCCCAGCACGGATTCGGCGCGTTTCCATTGGCTGAATGCCAGCTGGTCGGAATTGCGCGCGACATAAAGATAGATGCCGCGCGCCCGGTCGATCGGGGTCACCGCCTCGATCTTTTCCGCCGAGGCGTTGACCACGACCGGCTCGCCCCCCGCCAGCCGTCGCAATTCGCCCGCCGTGACACGCTGGCGCGTATCGTTGCGGGCGGGATCGACGATCGCCGCAGTGCGCAAGGTGCCGTCCTCGCCGCGTTCGATGATCGCGGATTCGTCGAGCTTGCGGCTGATCACCTGCCACGAATAGCCTTCGGCAAATTCCTGGCTGGTCATCGGCGCCTGGCCTAGATAGCTGCGGATATCGCCGGCCATGGCGACGCTTTCCTTGCCCACATCGCGCAGTTTGTCGGCATAATAGCCTTTGGCCAGGCTGTTGGCGTTTTCGAGCATGCCGCGCGAATTGTCGGAAAACCAGAATTCGACCCCCGACTGAAACAGCAGCGAGGCGAAGATCACCACGAGCAGAGTCGGCACCGCCGCAATCAGCGAAAAAAGCCAGACCAGACGGACATGCAATCGGCCATTGCTGCCCAGAACGCTGCGCGATGCACGCGCCAGCGCAACGCGCCGACCGCCCAGCACGATCAGCGCCATCGCCGGAACGAGCGAGCCGATCAGCAGGCTGGTGGTCAGCTTGGCGGGTAAAAGCTGGTCGCCGGAGGCGTGCAGCGGGTTGAGCTTGTACCAGCTCCACGTCACCATGAACACCAGCCAGCAGGCAGCGATCGTTTCGAGCGACAGGAAGATATTGGCTCGGCGCAGCCAGATCAGCAGGCGTCGCCACCAACGCGGCAATCGCCGGGCTCGCCTGGGCCTTATTGCTGCAACCTGACCAACCATAGTTGCTCTGTGACAACACCCCTGTTGCCCAAATGCAAGCAAATTTACGCCGCGCGGGGTGTCCATGCGACGGACCGAGCCCGATCAGGCGCGAAGCGTGGCATCCTCCGGGTGAATCCCGAGCTCCGACAGCCGTTTGCGCAACGTGTTGCGATTGATCCCCAGAATCTGCGCCGCGCGCAACTGGTTGCCGCCGGTCTGGCCCAGGACATGAAGAAACAGCGGCCTTTCAAACATCGCCAGCGCATCGTCATAGAGCTGTCCGGCAACCGGCGGAGTCTCGGCCAGCCAGTGCAGCAGCGCCGTCGCCATATCGCTGTTTCCGCGGGCAGGATCCATGGCGCGTGGAGCATGGCCCGCGTCGCCGCCGAGCATCGGCTCGATCGCGGCGACATCGATCATTTCCTCCCGCGCCATCAGCGCAAGGCGATAGATCAGGTTGCGCAATTCGCGCACATTGCCGCGCCAGGGTTGACGGGCCAGCAGCGCCGCGGCGGCGGGAGTCAGGTGACGCCGCGGCAGTCCCTCATTGGCAGCGCAGGCGAGGAAATGGCGCGCCAAGGCCGCAATGTCGTCGGCGCGGTCGCGCAAGGGGGGCAATTCGATCGGCACAACCGCAAGGCGGTAATAGAGATCTTCGCGAAACGTCCCCGCCGCAATCATCGGCAGGAGATCGCGGTTGGTCGCCGCGATAATGCGGCAATCGAGCATGATTTCGTCGGCCCCGCCCACCCGGCGGATGCGCCCCGATTGCAGCGCGCGCAAAAGCCGGGTCTGCGCGTCGAGCGGCATGTCGCCGATTTCATCGAGAAACAGCGTGCCCCCGGCGGCTTGCTCGAATTTGCCGACATGGCGGGCGACGGCGCCGGTAAATGCGCCCTTTTCGTGCCCGAACAGTTCGCTCTCGATCAGGTCATGAGGAATCGCGGCGGCGTTCACCGCGACGAACGGCCCCGCGCCCCGATTCCCGAGCTGGTGGATCGCTTCGGCCACCAGTTCCTTGCCGGTGCCGGATTCGCCGAGGATCAGCACGGTCAGGTCGTTGCGCAAGAGGCGGGTGATCATGCGATAGACCGCCTGCATCGCCGCGCTGCGCCCGACCAGCGGCAGACCCTGCGGCACGGCGTCGCCATCGTTTGGTTCTGTCCGGGCGGCGGCGCCATGACCAATGCCCTGATGGACCGCCGCGATCAGCTCGTCGAGATCGAACGGCTTGGGAAAATACTCGAATGCCCCGGTATCGCTGGCGCGCACGGCGGTATCGAGCGTATTTTGCGCCGAAAGGATGATGATCGGCATCTCCGGGTGGCGTTCGCGCACCTGGCCAAGCGTTTCGATCCCGTCACCATCGGTCAGGATGACATCGGTCAGCATCAGCGCGTGATCGCCCGAGGCCAGCAAGCGGTCGCGCCCGGCAATGCTGTCCGTGCGCGCGACGGCAAACCCTTCGGCCGCCAGCGCGGTGGTGATCACGGTGGCGATCGAGGCGTCATCTTCGACCAGCAGGATCGACCTGTTCATCTTTTCAAGCCCTCTTTGTACCGGAATTCCGCGATGGCGCCGAGCCCGCAACGGGCAGATGCAGCCGAAAGTGAGTCAGCCCCCTCACCTCGTCGCGGTCATAGGTGACGCGGCCATTCATTTCGCGCACCAGTTTCTGCACGAGCGCCAGCCCAAGCCCCTGCCCGCTCTTTTTGGACGAGACGAACGGTTCGAAGATATGGTCGCGCAAAGGCGCCGGGACGCCGGGGCCATTGTCGGTGACGCGCAGTTCGATCGGCAGGCGCAGCGGCGCGCCCCCCGGGCCGGAATGGACCTGAATGCCGCTGGCAAATCGGGTGCGCACGATAATGCGCGGGGATTCAACACCTTCGCATGCATCCCTGGCATTGGTCATGAGGTTCAGCAGGACTTGCACCAGCGAGTCGTGGTTGGCGCTGATCGGCGGCAGACTGGGATCGAATTCCTCTTCGATGATCGGGCCCTCGCCCTTTGCGTCTCGCCCGCCCCTTCCTGCCACAAGGATTGCATGCGCGTGGCGCGAAGCTTCGTGGAGATTGCAATCGACTGCCGGTTCCAGGCTGCGCCGGCTGAGCGATTGCATCTGGTCGATCAACTTGGCGACGCGGTCGACTTCGGTGGTGATCAGCCCCGTCAGGGCGCGATCGCCCTCGCTGACCCGGCGATCGAGCAATTGCGCTGCGCCGCGAATTCCCGCGAGCGGGTTCTTGATTTCGTGCGCCAGCACTTCGGGTGCGCGCAGCACTCCCCCGCCCGGCTCATCGCCGCCCGCCATACCCAGCGTCAGCGCCTCGACGCCGACCGGTTCTTGCAGCACGAGGATCTGCCAGCCGGGGAAATGCAACACCGGCGCGGTCATCAGGTCGATTGCACGTGCCGGTTGATCAAGGATCCGCACCAGCGAGCCGCGCGCCACAAGGTGCGCCTCGCGCTCGCCCAGGCGTTCGAGAATCACGGCCTCTTCAAAGGCAAACAAATCGTGCACCGATCGTCCGATCAGCCGGCTGGCGCCTTGGCCAACGAGTTGCTCGCCCGCCGGATTGACCGATGTGACCGATAGATCGGGGGCAAGCAGGAACAACGCCTGCGGCAGGCTGGCGATCACGCGCCTGGGGTCGGGCGGGCCGGATTCATCTCGATCACGGTCATTGGGGCGATCACGGTCATGGGGTCCGTCAAAGGGGGGGCTGATGACGGCCATAGGTCTTTTCGCCGCGTTCAAGCCGCGACCTGGCGTACGGAATCCAGGCGACGTTCGGAATCTGGATCGAAACGTCCGTAGAAATCCGCCAGGCTCGCCAGCACCGCGTCGGGATCGTCTATGAAATTGACGCAGTTGCGGAATTCGGCCGATCCGGTCAGCCCTTTGGTGTACCAGCCGAGGTGCTTGCGCGCCATGTTGACACCGACCGTCTTGCCGTAAATGCTCAACATATCGTGGTAATGCTCTACGATTACGCCATATTGTTCGCCGACAGTCGGATCGGACAGCACTTCGCCGGTGTTCAGCCAGTGCATCATCTGCCCGAGCAGCCAGGGACGCCCATAGCTGCCGCGCCCGATCATCACCCCGTCGGCGCCGCTCTGTTCGATGGCCGTGGCGACATCGGCGATCGAGCAGATGTCGCCATTGACGATCACCGGAATATCGACCGCATCCTTGACGCGGCGGACAAAGCTCCAGTCGGCAGAGCCCTTGTACATCTGGTTGCGGGTGCGCCCGTGCACGGTGATCATCTTTGCGCCGAGATCCTGCGCGATCCGCGCCAGTTCGGGCGCGTTGAGGCTGTCGTGGCACCAGCCCATGCGCATCTTGACGGTGACCGGGACGGAGACCGCCTTGACCGTCGCTTCGATCAACGCGGCGGCCAGCGGCACGTCGCGCATCAATGCCGATCCGGCATCGCCGTTGACGACCTTGCGCACCGGACAGCCCATGTTGATGTCGATGATTGCCGCGCCGCGATCTTCGGACAGGCGTGCCGCCTCGGCCATCTGTTCCGGTTCGCAGCCGACCAGTTGCATCGACACCGGTTCCTCGATCGGATCCCACGCCGCTTTTTGAACCGACTGGCGCGTTTCGCGGATCGCTGCCGGGCTGGCGATCATTTCGGTCACATTGAGCCCCGACCCAAACCGGCGCACCATGCGGCGGAACGGCAAGTCCGAAACCCCGGTCATCGGCGCCAGCACCACGGGGCATGCAATGCGCACCGGGCCGACAGCGATGGGGGTCAGCACGGGAGGTTTCGGATCATTGTTCATTCTTGCGTCGCTTACTGCCTAAAAAACAGGCAGGCGTTAGCCAATTGCCGGGGCTTGGGCAAGTTTGTAAGGGGCGCTCACGATGAATTGCGCAAACCCACCGCATGACGAGGCGCGCCCGGCGCCAATGGCCCCATTTGCGGCCGTGGTGGTTGCCGCCGGCAAGGGGCTGCGCGCGGGCGGCTGCGTGCCCAAACAGTTTGCGCTCTGGCGTGGCACGCCCTTGGTGCGCCACAGCGTCGAGCGCCTGCTTGACGCAGGTGCCGCCCCGCTTGTTGTAGCCATTCCCGACGACTGGCGGGCCGAGGCAGAGGCGGCGCTGGCCGGTCTTGGCCCGGTGGTCCTGGTTCCCGGCGGCGCGACGCGTCAGGCTTCGGTGCGCGCCGCGCTAGAATGGCTGGACCGCCGGGGCGGAATCGAACGCGTGCTGATCCATGATGCCGCGCGGCCCGATTTGCCGGGCGAGGTTATTGCGGCGCTGGTTGCGGCGCTCGACGGTGCGCCGGGCGCGATCCCGGTCTTGCCCGTGGTCGACAGCGTAGTGCGCGGGGACGGCGGCTTGCGTCAGGCGGCGGAGTCGCGTGACGGGCTCTATCGGGTGCAGACGCCGCAGGCCTTTCGCTTCGCACCGATTCTGGCCGCGCATCGCGGATGGCGCGATGCGGCAGAAGCGGGCGACGATGCCACCGTGGGCGATGCCGCCGGGCTTGCCATTGCGCTCGTTTCGGGCGACGAGCGGCTGCGCAAGGTGACCTTTGCCGAGGATTTTGATTCGGCTGATCGCGATTCCCATGATGACAGGACAACGGCGATGATGACCCGCACCGGCGCCGGGTTTGACGTACACCGCCTGGTCGAAGGCGAAGACCTGTGGCTGTGCGGTGTCAAGATCGATCATCCGCGCGGGCTGTCTGGCCACAGCGATGCCGACGTCGCGATTCATGCGCTGGTCGATGCCTTGCTCGGCGCGATTGCCGCAGGCGACATCGGTGATCATTTCCCCCCGTCCGACCCGCAGTGGAAAGGCGCCGCCTCCGACCGCTTCCTCGCTCATGCCGCCGCGCTGGTTCGTGCCCGTGGCTTTGCCGTCGGCAATGTCGACGTGACGATCATTTGCGAGGCACCGAAGATCGGGCCCCACAAGGCGGCGATGCGCGAAAGACTGGCTGCCATTCTGGACATCGCTGTCGATCAGGTGAGTGTGAAGGCGACGACGACCGAGCGACTGGGCCTGACCGGGCGCGGCGAAGGGATCGCTGCGCAAGCGATCGCGACGGTGTTCGGGGCATGACCATGCGCCATTCGATTCCTGCCGTTCTTGCGCTGATGGCGCTGGGGTGTGCGACGGCGGCGCGCGCGGGGGATGATGCCTGTCTCACCCCTGCGGAGCTCGACGCGACATTTGCCTACGCGCTGCCCACGGTGATCGAATCGGCGGCGCAGGCGTGCCGTCCGGTCCTGTCGCGCGACGGATACCTCGCGACCGGGACGGATTCGCTCGCCGCGCGCTATCGTGTCGGACAGGCGGCGGCCTGGCCGGTTGCCAAAGCGGCGGCGCTCAAGATCGGCACGTCTGCAGCAGGCGGCGGCTTGGGCAGATTTGCCGCATTCCTGCCCGACAGCGCCTTGCAGGGGTTTGCCACGGGCTATGTCGGGCAATTCGTGGTCCAGTCGATCCGACCTGCCGATTGTGCCGAAATCGAGCAGGCCCTGCACTTGATGGCGCCCTTGCCGCCTGAAAATACCGCCGGTCTGATCACGCTTCTGGTTCGGCGGCTCGAACGCCCGAGGCCAGGGCAAAAACCGCGAATTCCGCTTTGCCCGGTTGTTTCGGGCCCCTCTCCCGCGCCGTCCGAGATACCATCCGGATCGGGGCACTGAAGGATACCTGATCCATGGACAGTCTGCTTCCCGCCGATCTGGTCGGCATGGCCGCCCGCGTGATTGCCGCGAACAAGGCGCTGGGGCGCACCGTGGCCGTCGCCGAAAGCTGCACCGGAGGGCTGGTCGCCGCCGCGCTGACCGAAATTGCCGGCAGTTCGGCCGTGCTCGATCGTGGCTTTGTGACTTATTCCAACGCGGCCAAGATCGAGATGCTGGGCGTTTCCGAAGACCTGATCGACACGTTCGGGGCGGTCTCGGTGGCTGTGGCCTGGTCTATGGCGCAAGGCGCGCTGGGCCGGTCATCGGCCGATGTGGCCGTGGCGATCACCGGGATTGCCGGCCCCGACGGCGGGTCCGAGCAGAAGCCGGTCGGCACCGTGGTCTTTGCCTGCGCCCGCCGGGGACAGGACGACGAAGATGCGGTCGAAGCGGAAACCAAACTGTTTTCCGGCGATTTTACCGGCCCGGGCGGCCGCGCCGAAGTGCGGCGTCAGGCGGCGCTGGTCGCGCTCGAACTGCTCTTGCCCCCGGAAACCGCGCCGATGGCGGCATCGGCCCCATAAAGCCGGGCGGCGCGCGTCTCGAACGCGGTGACCATCTTGCGAAACGCGCGGTCGAGGTATTGTCCGGCGAGCTTTTCGAACAGCGCGTTGCGGAACGTGAATTCGCAAACGAAATCGATCCGACAGCCGCCGCCCTCGTCCGGGGCAAAATGCCACGAGTTCGACAGGCTTTTCATCGGCCCGTCGAGATAGTCGACCATGATCGCGCCGACATCGGCCTCGTTGGGGCGATCTTTGGTCACCCGGCTGGTGAATTTTTCGCGCAGCGCGTTGAAACCGACCATCATGTCGGCGATCATCTCGTGGCCATTGTCCGACCGGATGCGCGTCGCCACCACCCAGGGCAGAAATTCGGCATAGCGCTTCACGTCGGCGACCAGATCGAACATCTGCTCGGGCGACCACTTCAGGTGCCGGGTTTCGGCGATGCGCGGCATCTCAGCCCAGCTTTCCCGACGCTTTTGCCAATTGCGCCTCGCGCGTGGCGCGCATTTGCGCGAAATCCTCGCCCGCGTGATAGCTCGACCGGGTCAGCGGGCTTGCTGCGACTTGCAGGAAGCCCTTCGCCCGCGCAATCGCGCCATAGGCCGCAAAAGCCTGCGGTGCGACGAATTCGATCACTTTGGCATGTTTCGGAGTCGGCTGGAGATATTGCCCCATGGTCAGGAAATCGATCCCGGCGGAGCGCATGTCGTCCATCACCTGGTGCACTTCGAGTCGCCCTTCGCCAAGGCCGAGCATCACGCCCGACTTGGTGAATACGCGCGGATCCTGGCGCTTCACTTCCTCGAGCAGGCGCAGCGAAGCGTAATAGCGGGCACCGGGGCGGATCGTGGGATAGAGCCGGGGCACGGTTTCGAGATTGTGGTTATAGACATCAGGCCCGGCCGCCACGATCGCCTCGACCGCTGCGGCCATCTTGCCCCGGAAATCCGGCGTGAGAATCTCGATCGTCGTATTGGGCGCCTGATCGCGCAGCGCACGGATCACTTTGACAAACTGTCCCGCGCCACCGTCGGGCAAGTCATCGCGGTCGACCGAAGTGATGACGATATGTTCCAGCCCCGTGCGCGCCGCCAATTCGGCGACATGGCCCGGTTCCGAGGCGTCTACCGCACGCGGCATGCCGGTCTTGACGTTGCAGAACGCACAGGCGCGTGTGCAGACATCGCCCAGAATCATCACGGTGGCGTGTTTTTTGGTCCAGCATTCGCCGATATTCGGGCAAGCCGCCTCTTCGCACACCGTCGTCAGCTTCAAATCGCGCATCAGCTTGCGCGTCTCGCCGTACCCCTTGCTGGTCGGCGCCTTGACCCGGATCCAGTCGGGCTTGCGCTCGCGGGCGGGGGCTGAGTCGGTTTCCAAGGGTGCGGGCGCGATCGAGGGCTTGGTCATGGACGGCCAGATAAGCCTTCGGCGCGCGAATTGCCAGACCCGAACGACGCTTGCACTAACGGCCGCTTGCGGTCATGGGGACGCCAATGCGTCTGAGGGAGAAATGCAAATGACCGATCCCCTTTCCCCTGCACTGGACCACCTGATCAGCGGCTATCGCCGTTTTCGCGAACAGGGCTGGACGCCAAAGCTCGAGCGCTGGCGCGAATTGCGCGACAAGCAAAGTCCGCAAGTGATGATCATCGCCTGCTCCGACAGCCGGGTCGATCCGGCGCAGATCTTTGACACCGATCCGGGCGAGATGTTTGTCGTGCGCAATGTCGCCGCGATGGTCCCCCCGTTCGAGACCACGCCTGGGCATCACGGCGTTTCGGCGGCGCTCGAATTCGCGGTCCAGGTGCTCAAGGTCAAGGAAATCATCGTGATGGGCCACGGCATGTGCGGCGGGTGTCAGGCCGCGCTGACGCAAAGCCTGCAGGGCTCCGAACCTGGCGAAGGCGGCTTTGTCGCCGACTGGATTGCGCTGCTCGATGATGCACGCGGCCCGGTCGTGGCGCAATACGGCACCACCGGGCGCGATGCCGAACGCGCCATGGAACACGCCGGTGTGTGCACCAGCCTCGCCAATTTGCGCACGTTTCCCTGCATCAGCCGCAAGGAAGCCAAGGGCACGCTGCGTCTGACCGGCGCGTTTTTCTCGATCAGCGACGGCTTGCTCAACCTGCTCGACGAAACCAGCGGGAAATTTCATCCGGTTGAATGAGTGGCGGTTGAATGAGTGGCGGTTGAATGAGTGGCGGTTGAATGAGTGGCGGTTGAATGAGTGGTGCCAACCGGCGTAAAAAAACGGCGGCTCCCGGATGGGGCCGCCGTTTTTTTTGGGTCGGAAAGTCTTCCCCGGACCCGGTCCGGGGAAGAAGCTGTCTTACTTGCCCGCCGCTTTCTGGTCGGCGTAGATCGCCCAGAGCTGCGCGATCGGCGCGCGCGGCCCGGCGACTTTGGCCAGATTCGCCTTGGCGTCGGCAAATTTGCCTTCGTCGATTTCCGCGATTGCAAGCCGGGTCAGGATGCGATCCTTTTCGGCATCGACGCCGCCCTTGCTCAGCGCGAGAGTGTAAAGCTCGTCCGCCTTGGCCGCATCGGCATAAGACAGGAACGTATCGCCGGCAGCCAGCGCGACTTTACCCGAAGGCGCGGCGGCAGCTTCCTTGGCCAGACCGGGCAGCGAGGCCTTGTCGGCAGGGATACGCGGGCGAGCCTGGGTCAACACGTCCTTGACGAACGTGTCGTCAGGCTTGAGCGCACCGACCGCGACGCCCTGTTCGGCGATACGGACCGCTTCGCCGGGGAAACGGCGGGCGTCGATCGCCTGAAGATAGGCGACATATTCGCGCTCGACGAACTTGGGTTCGAGCTTGAGCGCGCCGGCCTGGTCCATCAGGCGGCTGACATCGAGCTCTTCCTGGCTGGTGAAATTGGTCGCGCTGTTGCGCACCAGCTGCGTCGCGCCAAGCCAGTTGAGCGGGGTCGGATAGGCCGCCACGAGCAAAAGCGCCCATTCGGTCGATTCGGCGGGGAGCTTGGCGGTATAGGCGATGCGGTTGCCGCGATTGTACCATTCTTCGGGAACGGCGGCATTGGCGGCCTTGCGTGCGGCGATCGCGGTCTTGAGCGCGTCGAGCGCCTGCTTGGGCTGGGCCGACGAAGCATAGGATTCGGCCAGCATCTGCGGGACCGCGTCATCGACGGCCGCGTTCGTCATCAGCGGGCCGAGCACCTTGATCGCGGTCGGATAGTCCTTGGCGAGATAGGAAATCTGGCCGAGCATCGCGCTGACGGTGAGGACCAGATTGGGCTGAAGCTGGCCGCTGTCGAGCATGTTCTGCAGGCCCTTGGCGAGCAGCGCGTTATCGCCCGTCCAGCCACCGATCTGGCGCTGCCAGTCGCCGAAGATCAGCTTGTCGAGCGGCGATTTAACATTGGGCTCAAGCTTGGCCAGCTCGGGCACCAGCGCGGTGCCGGCGGTCTTCATCTCGTCGTCCGATACTTTGCCCTTTTTGGCGGCGGTATCGTTGAACAGCTTCTGGAACGGCCCTGCGACTTTGCTGAATTCGGCCGAATTGGTGACTTTCGGCGCGTCCTTGGCCATGGCCGGCGCGGCAACGCCGACTGCGCCGAGCGACAGCGCGACGGCAAGAGCGGCGGCGGCGGTCGACCGGCCGAATGAAGCGAATGTACCCCGCATTGTCCTTAATCTCCTGTTCGACCCGGGACTCGCACGGCGCAGGCTTTCCATGCCCTGTCGCGCGTGCGCCCTCTCGTTTGGCCTGTCGCTCGTGTGGCGCGGAATTGGCCCCTTTGCAACGTCTTCCCGCTAGGCCCGCTGCGGTGAACCGCAATTGAACGGCGCTTCGTCGCAGGCCCTTGGTGAAACCACGAGCGAAATGTGGAAAAACCGGGCCTGTTGGAGCAACCCCGACTGGCCATCGCCGGTTCCACGGTCTAGGGCCAAAGGCTTGATCCAACCCGGCCCTGCGGCGGTTTCGCCGCAACAAGCCCGATTTGCCCAGTAGCGAAAGCGCCAGACGTGAGCGACGACACCCCACCGATCGATCCCACCGCCCCTGTGGGCCAGCCGGAATCCCCGCGCCCGGAATTCCAGCGGATCGACATCGTCGATGAAATGAAGTCGAGCTATCTCGATTACGCGATGAGCGTGATCGTGTCGCGCGCGCTGCCCGATGTGCGCGACGGGCTGAAGCCGGTGCACCGGCGCATCTTGTGGACCAGCCACGAAAACGGGTTCACCGCGGGCAAGCCCTATCGCAAGTCGGCGCGCATCGTCGGCGATTGCATGGGTAAATATCACCCGCACGGCGACTCGGCGATCTATGACGCGCTGGCGCGCATGACCCAGGACTGGTCGCTGCGCGTGCCGTTGATCGATGGTCAGGGCAATTTCGGATCGATGGACCCCGATCCGCCGGCCTCGATGCGCTATACCGAAGCGCGCCTTGCCAAAGTTTCCGAAGCGCTGCTCGCCGACATTGAAAAAGACACCGTCGATTTTCAGCCGAACTACGACGGGGCGGAAAACGAGCCGCAAGTGCTGCCGGCGCGGTTCCCCAACCTGCTGGTCAACGGCGCGGGCGGGATCGCGGTCGGCATGGCGACCAATATCCCGCCGCACAATCTCGGCGAAGTGATCGACGGCTGCCTGGCCTATATGGATAACCCGGCGATTTCGATCGACGAGCTGATCCGCATCATTCCGGCGCCCGATTTCCCCACTGCGCCATTGATTTTGGGCACGGCGGGCGCGCGCAAGGCCTATACCGAAGGCCGCGGCTCGATCATCATGCGCGCGCGCCATGCCATCGAGGAAACGCGCGGGCGCGGCGATGGCCGCCGCTCGATCGTGCTGACCTCGATCCCCTATCAGGTCGGCAAGTCGAACCTCGTCGAAAAGATTGCCGAAGCGGCCAAGGACAAGCGGATCGAAGGCATTGCCGACATCCGCGACGAATCCAACCGCGAAGGCGTGCGCGTGGTCATCGACCTCAAGCGCGACGCGACGCCCGAAGTCGTGCTCAACCAGTTGTGGCGCAACACCCCGGCACAGTCGAATTTCCCCGCCAACATGCTGGCCATTCGCGGCGGACGCCCCGAAACGCTCAGCCTCAAGGACATCATCGAATGCTTCGTCCGCTTCCGCGAGGAAGTGATCACGCGGCGCACCAAGTTCGAGCTGATGAAGGCGCGCGATCGCGCCCATATCCTGCTCGGGCTGGTCATCGCGGTCACCAATCTCGACGAAGTGGTGAAAATCATTCGCGGATCGGCCAATCCGTCGATCGCGCGCGAAGCCTTGCTCACGCGCGAATGGGCGATGGGCGACATTGCGCCCTATATCCGCCTGGTCGAGGCGATCGAGGACGACGCCCCGGCGGACGCGCTGACCTATCGCCTGTCCGAAACGCAAGTGCGCGCCATTCTCGATCTGCGCCTCCATCGCCTGACCGCGCTCGGCCGCGACGAGATCGGTGACGAACTGGAAACGCTGGCCAAGGCAATTGCCGAATTCCTGTCGATTCTGGCCGACCGGAACAAGCTTTACGGCGTCATGCGCGACGAATTGCTGGCAGTCAGAACCACCTATGCCACGCCGCGTCTGTCGGAAATCACCGCGCCTGCCGACGGGATCGACGACGAAGACCTGATCGAGCGCGACGACATGGTCGTCACCATCACGCTCGACGGGTATATCAAACGGACGCCGCTTTCGACCTTCCGTGCGCAGAACCGGGGCGGCAAGGGTCGTTCGGGCATGGCGACCAAGGACGAAGATGCCGTCGGCACGATGTTCGTCGCCAGCACGCATACCCCGGTGCTGTTCTTCTCGACCGCCGGCAAAGTCTATCGCCTGAAAGTCTGGCGTCTGCCCGAAGGCGGCGCGGCGACGCGCGGACGTCCGGTGGTCAATCTGCTGCCTGCGCTCGATCAGGGCGAAACGATCGCCGCCGTACTCGCCTTGCCCGAGGATGAGGCGGAATGGGGCAAGCTCAACGTCATGTTTGCCACCGCTTTGGGCAATGTCCGGCGCAACGCAATGGATTCGTTTGCGAATATTCCGTCGAACGGCAAATATGCGATGCGCTTCGAAGAAGGCGACAATGATCGCCTGATTGGCGTCGCGCTGCTGTCCGAAGGCGATGACGTGCTGCTCGCGAGCCGTCAGGGCAAGGCGATCCGCTTCCCCGGCGACGATGTGCGCGAATTCCAAAGCCGCACCTCGACCGGTGTGCGCGGCATGATGCTCAAGGAAGGCGACGAAGTCATTTCGCTGTCGATCCTGCATCGCGTCGGCGTGCGCGATCAGGAAGAACGCGACGAATACTTGCGCTTTGCGCCCTGGAAAGCCGAACGCGAAGGCGAACCTTCGATCGATCCGGCGCGCTTTGCAGAGCTTGCCGAACGCGAAGAGTTCATCCTGACGGTCTGCGCCAATGGCTATGGCAAGCTGTCGTCGGCCTATGAATACCGGCGCACCGGGCGCGGCGGACAGGGCATTGTCAATATCGACAATATCGAGCGCAACGGCCCGGTCCTCGCCAGCTTCCCCGCTGCACCCGCCGATCAGTTGATGCTGGTCACCGATCAGGCGAAGCTGATCCGCCTGCCGCTGTCTTCGCTGCGCGTGATCGGGCGTGGCAGCGCCGGGGTCCGTCTGTTCAGCGTCGCCGACAACGAACAGGTCGTCAGCGCCGCGCGCCTTGCGGAAACCGATGAGCCCGAGGAAACGGGTGAAGAGGCCGCGGCCGACGGCACCGAGCCGGCGGGCGAATGATGTCTGCGCCGGCAGTTGCGTTCAAGATCCTGACCGCCCCGCAATGGGCGGACTGGCAGGCCACCGGCAGCTTCATCGGCGCGCCGGTGGATCTGGCGGACGGTTATGTACACTTGTCGAGCGCCGACCAACTGACCGAAACCGCGAACAAGCACTTTGCCGGGCAGGATGACCTTGTCGTGGTGCGAGTCGATCTTGCCGCGCTGGGCGACCTGATCCGCTGGGAGCCGTCGCGCGGCGGCGCGCTGTTTCCGCATGTCTATGGCCCCTTGCCGCTCGGCGTCGCGCTGGCGCATGGCACCATGGCGCGCGATGCCAATGGCGCGGTGATCCTGCCCTAAACGCCGACCACGCCCAGCGTGATCAGGACTTGCCCGAAGTAATACGTTGGCCAGACCAGCAATGCGGGCAAGGGGCTGCCCGCCAAGACCCCCATGCGCGCAAACAGCAGCACATCCGACACCGCGAACAGCGCGGCGCCGAGCCCGACGAGGTCGCGCCGAAACCGGCTGAGCCAGGCGCATCCGAGCATCGCCCCCAGCCCCAGCCCATAGAGCGCGGTCGCCGGATTGCCGCTCGCGAGCGGGGCGAGAACGGCCAGCGCCACGGCACATGATGCCACGATCACCGGCTTGCGCAGCCCATAGAACCGGCAGGCGACGCCATGCCCGGCCAGAAACGCCAGCGCGCCTGCGACGAGACTGCCCTCGATCAGCACGTCGCCGAGCGCGCCCAGCGCCATGACCAGCGCGATCGGCCGCGTTTGCGCATCCGATCGTATCAGCGCATGGACCGCCAGCGCGGCCACCCCGCCGCCTTTCAGCACGATACGCCATGGCCCGGGCGGGATCAGCCCTGCCCCCGCCCAATATCCGATTCCGAACACCAGACTGACCAGCAGCCACGCGTGCCTGTTCATTCCCGTGGCCTCCGTTCCCGCCGCAGAGCTTGCCGATTGGCAGCACCGGTGCCAAGGGCCAATTCATGACACATCAGGTTCACATCATCGGCGGCGGCATGGCCGGCAGCGAAGCGGCATGGCAGCTTGCCCGGCGCGGCATACGCGTGCGTCTGTCGGAAATGCGCGGCGGCGGCGACATGTCTCCGGCGCATCAGGGCACGGGCCTTGCCGAACTGGTCTGTTCGAATTCATTCCGCTCCGACGATGACGTCAGCAATGCGGTCGGGCTGCTGCATCATGAAATGCGCCGATGCGACAGCTTGATCATGGCTGCCGCCGCGCGCGCGCAAGTTCCGGCGGGATCGGCGCTGGCGGTCGATCGCGGCGTCTTTTCGGCAGCGGTCGAAGAGGCGCTGGCCAGCCTGCCGACGCTCGAAGTGGTGCGCGAACGTGTCGACGCCGTGCCCGCCGAGGGCGCCGTGATCATCGCCACCGGCCCTTTGACCGCGCCTGCGCTGGCCGCTGCGATCGGCGATGCGACCGGGGCCGATGCGCTGGCCTTTTTCGACGCGATTGCGCCGATCGTCCATCATGAGAGCATCGACATGGACATCTGCTGGAAAGCCAGTCGCTGGGATAAGGGCGAGGCGGACTACATCAATTGCCCGATGGACCGGGATCAATATATCGCCTTTCGCCAGGGTCTGCTCGATGGCGAAAAGACCGAATTTCGCGAATGGGAGGCCAATACCCCCTATTTCGAAGGCTGCATGCCGATCGAAGTCATGGCCGCGCGCGGCGAAGACACCTTGCGCTTTGGCCCGATGAAGCCGGTCGGGCTCGACAATCCGCGCACCGGGCGCTGGCCCTATGCCGTGGTGCAGCTGCGCCAGGACAACAAGCTCGGCACGCTGTGGAATATCGTCGGGTTTCAGACCAAGCTCAAACATGCCGAACAAGTCCGCCTGTTCCGCACCATTCCGGGGCTGGAAAAGGCCGAATTCGCGCGGCTCGGCGGGCTGCATCGCAACACGTTCATCCAGTCGCCCAAAGTGCTCGACCGGCAATTGCGCCTGCACCGCGATCCGCGCGTGCGCTTTGCCGGGCAGATCACCGGTTGCGAAGGCTATGTCGAAAGCGCCGCGATCGGCCTGCTCGCCGGGCTGATGACGGCGGCGCAATTCGCCGGTCGCGGATGGACCGCGCCGCCGCGCACGACTGCGCTCGGCGCCTTGCTCGCCCATGTCACCGGCGATGCCGAAGTCGAAACCTATCAGCCGATGAACGTCAATTTCGGCCTGTTTCCGCAGCTCGGCGAAAGCGTGCGCAAGAAACAGCGCAAGGAAGCCTATACCAGCCGCGCCAAGGCCGACATTGCCCCGTGGATCGTCACGCTCTGAACGTTCATTTGCACTTGCAGGTCTGTTTCTTCGGCGCTGCGCGGGTCGTGGCGAATTCGTCGCGGGTGAGATAGCCGCTGCCATTCTTGTCGGCAGCCTTGAACTTGTTGATCGTCTTGACCGCCCATTCGTCGAACGTCAGCAGGTTGTTGCCGTCGACGTCGAGTTTGCGGAATTCCTTCGCGCGCGGGGCGAGCATTTCGGGCAGCGTGATCTTGCCGTCACGGTCGCGGTCGAGCCGGTCGAACCGCTTCTGTTCCTTGGTTTCTTCGGGCACATCGGGCAAATCGGGGCCAGTGGCATCGCCCGCGTCGGCTTCGGGCAAAGGTTCGTCGGCGGCTTTTGTGCCTTTTGTCGCGGGCAGCGCGAGATGCGGCACTTGCGGGGCATTGTCAGACGCGGCGCGGCCCTGCCACCAGAATACCCCTGCGGCCACCAGCAGCAACGCGCCCAGCGCCCCGATCACGATTCTGTTCATTTTATTGCCGCCTGCGCAAACCCGATCCGAGCCTAGGGCGCGCAGGAGAGTGTGGCGAGCGGGAGATCCCGCCAATTTGGCGAGATCGAGTCAGCGCCCCAGCCAACCCTTGCGCACTGCGCCGAGCATGACGCGCCAGGGCGCCGCCGTTCCGGCCCGTTCAAAATGGTCGAGCAGAACGAGGGGGCGCAAGGCGCGCGGCAAGCGGTTGGCGCCCAGTCCGCGTCCTTCGGCCCAATCGGCGGCGGCTGTGGCCAGCGCGGGCGTTTCGGCGACCTGCGCCAGTCGCGCCAGCGCGACAATCGCCTGCGCCCGCGCCCGATCCAGCGCGGTGCCGCCGTCTTCGCCAACGACTTGCGCTTCCCAGCCATCGACGAGCGCGCCAAGCGCGGCGCGTTCCGCATCCCAGGCGATCAACAGGCCCAAGAGCGGCTCGCCGCGCGGCCAGGCCGTTGCCGGTTCGGCCAGTCGATCGCGCCACCAGGCCAATCGCAACTGGATCATGATCGGCTCGCGCCCGGCACGAGCCGCATCGGCAAGCCGCCGGTCAAACGCCAAAAGCCCCGACCAGGCGGGGCGCAGCGCGCGCGGCGCATAAGCGATCGCCAACCGTTCGGGCGGCGACAGCCATTCGGCAACGGCGGTCAGGGGGGCGGTCAGCGGGGAGAGCGCCGTATCAGGCACGCCCTCCCCCCCTGTCATGCGATCAGCGATAACACACCTTGCGCACGGCATCGGCGATCTTGCCCGCGTTGATCAGCGCTGCCTTTTCGAGATTGGCGGCATAAGGCATCGGCACATCCTCGTTGCATACGCGCAAGACCGGCGCGTCGAGGTAGTCGAAGCCTTCTTCCATCGCGATGGCGATGACTTCGGACGCGATCGAACAGACCGGAAAACCTTCTTCGGCCACGACCATGCGATTGGTGCGCGACAGGCTTTCGAGGATGGTTGCCTTGTCGAGCGGGCGCAAGGTGCGAAGATCGACGATTTCTACCTCGATCCCTTCGGCGGCGAGCGTTTCGGCCGCTTCGAGCGCAAGCCCGACACCGATCGAATAGGACACGATGGTCACATCCTTGCCCGGACGCACGATTCGCGCCTTGCCGATCGGCAGGACGAAATCATCGATCTGCGGCACGTCGAAGCTGCGCCCGTAGACCAGTTCGTTTTCGAGGAACACGACCGGGTCTTCGCTGCGGATCGCCGCCTTGAGCAGGCCCTTGGCGTCGGCGGCATCATAGGGCGCGATGACGATCAGGCCGGGAATGGCGGCGTACCACGGCGCGTAGTTCTGGCTGTGCTGCGCGCCGACGCGCGAAGCGGCGCCGTTGGGGCCGCGAAACACGATCGGGCAACGCATTTGCCCGCCCGACATGTAATTGGTCTTGGCCGCGGAATTGATGATGTGATCGATCGCCTGCATGGCGAAGTTGAACGTCATGAATTCCACGATCGGGCGCAAGCCGCCCATCGCCGCGCCGGTGCCGATACCGGCAAAGCCATATTCGGTGATGGGGGTGTCGATCACGCGGCGCGGCCCGAACTCTTCGAGCAGGCCTTGCGTGACTTTGTAGGCGCCCTGGTATTCGGCGACTTCCTCGCCCATCACGAAAATGCGGTCGTCGGCGCGCATTTCCTCGGCCATCGCGTCGCGCAGCGCTTCGCGCACGGTCTGCGCGACAAGCGCGGTTCCGGCGGGGACTTCGGGCGCAGCCGGGGCGGCCACGGTCGGCGCGGGGGCGGCAACGGCGATCGGCGCCGCCGTCACCGGAGCGACCGGCGCGGGGGCTGCAGCGGGTGCCGGCGCGGCGGCGGCGTCTTCGTCATCGCCCTGCAAGGTGGCGATGACAGTGCCGACTTTAACCCCTTCGGTTCCTTCTGGAACGAGAAGGTTGCCAATCACGCCTTCGTCGACGGCTTCGAATTCCATCGTGGCCTTGTCGGTTTCGATTTCGGCAAGAATGTCGCCGGATTTGACCGAATCGCCGGGCTTGACCAGCCACTTGGCGAGCGTGCCTTCTTCCATGGTCGGGGAAAGCGCGGGCATTTTCAGTTCGATCGCCATGTCAGTAGCTCCCCACGAGCACATCGGTGTAGAGTTCGGGGGCATCCGGCTCGGGCGAATTTTCGGCAAAGTCGGCCGCTTCGGCGACGACCGCGCGAATCTTCTTGTCGATGTCCTTGATCTTGTCCTCGGTCACGCCGCGCTTGAGCAATTCCTGCTTCGCCGCTTCGATCGGGTCATGATTGTCGCGCATGTCCTGCACTTCCTCGCGGCTGCGGTACTTCGCCGGGTCGGACATCGAATGGCCGCGATAGCGATAGGTGTTGAGCTCCATCAGCACCGGCCCGTTGCCCGCGCGGACGAAATCGAGCGCAACTTCGGTCGCCTGGCGCACTTCGAGCACGTCCATGCCGTTGACATCCATGCCGGGGATGCGGAACGCGGTGCC
The DNA here is from genome assembly GCF_001519055.1 of Novosphingobium sp. Fuku2-ISO-50. Classification (GTDB taxonomy): domain Bacteria; phylum Pseudomonadota; class Alphaproteobacteria; order Sphingomonadales; family Sphingomonadaceae; genus Novosphingobium. Next base: position 131,911 of record NZ_KQ954289.1, read on the forward strand.
GCGGCGATAGAAATGCGTTTCGGCCGAACCGCGCCGTACTGCGGTGCCCATGGCATAGCCGTTGTTTTCAACCACGAACACGATCGGCAGCTTCCACAGCGCGGCCATGTTGAAGGTTTCGTAGACCTGCCCCTGGTTGGCCGCGCCGTCGCCGAAATAGGCGATGCAGACGCCGCCGTCGTTGCGGTATTTGTGCCCGAAGGCCAGCCCCGCGCCGAGCGGCACTTGCGCGCCGACGATGCCATGGCCGCCATAGAATTTGTGATCGGTCGAAAACATGTGCATCGAACCGCCCTTGCCGCGCGAAATGCCTGCGCCGCGTCCGGTCAGTTCGGCCATGATCACGCGCGGATCAATGCCATAGGCGAGCATGTGGCCATGGTCGCGATAGCCGGTGATCACGCTGTCGTGGCCGCCCTTGAGCGCGGACTGCACACCGACGGCGACCGCTTCCTGCCCGATGTAGAGGTGGCAGAAGCCGCCGATCAGGCCGAGGCCGTAAAGCTGCCCGGCGCGCTCTTCGAAACGGCGGATGAGTACCATCTGCTCGTAGAAGTGCAGCAGCTCGGCGTCGGTCGCTTCGTAGCGTTTGTTGTTGGCATGCGCCTGTTGCAGGCTGCGCAGCGCAAACACCGCATCTTCTTCGCCTGCGATGGTTTCGGTTTCGATGATGGCCGGGCTGACCGGCGTCGTGGCAGGAGCGCCTGTCTTTGCAGGAGCTTTCACAGCTCGGGGGGCACGCGGCCGGACGGGTTTGGCCAAGGTGAGGGAGTCCTTCTTTTCTGGCAGCCTCTGATCGGTTCGCACGAAGGGTTGACCCGCATCGAACCGCGTCACCGTTGTATAAGGGCAAGCCGGAGCCGTGCGCAATGTCGAACAGGCGACTTGGGGCCTTTTGCGGATAGCTATTCCCGCAAATAACCAAACTAACCATTTTCAATCACCTGATTGGCGATAAGGTCAGGCAAATCGCATTATCGTGACGCAAAGCCGCACTGCACCATGGCAAGCGCGTCGCTTTGCGCGCTTGTCAAAGGGGCTCGGCCCAAGGGCGTGCCCTGGGAGCGGGGTGATGTTGGCGGGATGGAAATGGTGTGATGCATGGTGCGCCCGGAACGATTCGAACGTCCGACCCTCAGATTCGTAGTCTGATGCTCTATCCAGCTGAGCTACGGGCGCATGGCCATGTCATCATTCTGCCGCAACGGCAGATCCCCCGCTGGTAACCATCTCGTCCGCTGGTGTGCGGGGAAATGGTGCGCCCGGAACGATTCGAACGTCCGACCCTCAGATTCGTAGTCTGATGCTCTATCCAGCTGAGCTACGGGCGCCGGGGAGACGCGCACTTAGGGGTGTGTGCCGGGCTTGGCAAGAGGTTTTCTTGAAATTTCGACGAGGTTAATCGCCCGCCCTGATGAAGTCTGCGGCAAGCTGCGCCAGAGGGATGTCGAGCGGCGGCATGGCCAGCGCAAACAGCCTGCCGGGTGCGCACCAGGCGATCGTCGCGTCTTCCTGGCTGATCGGTTCTCCCGCCCATTCGCGGCAGCCATAGAGCAGCAGGACGACGCAGCGGCGGTCGGGGCCGCCTTCATGCGCAGCAAAGCCCAGTGGGACAAAAGCGGTCGGCGCGACCTCTATCGCCAGTTCCTCGCGCAATTCCCGCACCAGCGCGGCAACAGGCCCCTCACCCGGTTCAAGCTTGCCCCCCGGAAACTCCCAAAGCCCGCCATGTTCCCGGTCAGCCGGGCGCTGTTGCATCAAGACGCGACCGCAGGAATCAATGAGCGCGGCCGCGACGACGAGTAGAGCGGGCAGAAGAGTGGCGGGCGCGTGCGACACTGCGCCCGGTTGTATCAGTTCTTCCGACATCGTCCATTTGGCCCATGATTGCGCACCTAACGATTTGTTAGGCGCTGCACCGTAGACTGGTGGCGGGCTGTCATCATCAGGAATTATGCGTGCAAGGCTTGATCAAAAGATTGCTGCGCGATGATTCCGGCGCGACCGCGATCGAATACGGTCTGCTGGTCGGGCTGATAGCCGTTGTCATGATCACCGCCTACCAGAACTTTGCCAATCAGTTGGTCAACACGTATCTTATTGTCAACGGCTATACCTCGAACGCGATGGCCAAGAACTCGCCCTGATTGGTTTGATGGGCGTGGTTTGCGGACGACAGGCGCAACACCTCTCGCGCCAGTTTCGGCATTGACGGTTCTATCTTAACCGGTTCGGCAAAATCGCGCCGGTATCAGGCACCAATCCGCAAAAACCGCTCTTCGCGCATCGCGCGCAACGCTTCGGGGGCCTGGCCCGCCAGCGCGTCGAGCTCTTCACCGATGGCGTTGCCGAGCGTAATGGCCATCGCGCCGGGATTGCGATGCGCGCCGCCGACCGGTTCGGCGACGATCCGGTCGATCACACCCAATTGCAACAGATCCTGGGCCGTGACTTTCATCGCTTCGGCGGCGTCCGCTGCCTTGGCTGCGGTGCGCCACAGGATCGAGGCGCAGCCTTCGGGCGAAATCACCGCATAGACCGCATGTTCGAGCATCAGCACGCGTTCGGCGCTGGCCAGCGCAACCGCGCCGCCCGAGCCGCCCTCGCCCACGATCGTCGCGACCATGGGTACGCCCAGTGCAAGACAGGCTTCGGTGGAGCGGGCAATCGCTTCGGCCTGGCCGCGCTCTTCTGCCTCGATTCCGGGAAACGCGCCCGACGTATCGACGAGCGTCACCACCGGCAGGCCGAACCGGCTCGCCATTTCCATCAGCCGGACCGCCTTGCGATAGCCTTCGGGCTTGCCCATGCCGAAATTGTGGCGAATGCGGCTTTGCGTATCGTTGCCCTTTTCATGGCCGATCAGCATGACGCGACGGTCGCCCAGTCGGGCAAAGCCGCCGACGATCGCCTGATCTTCGCCAAAGCAGCGATCCCCGCCCAGCGGCACGAAATCGGCAAAGGCGCGCGCGACATAGTCGCGGAAATGCGGACGCGACGGGTGGCGGGCGACCTGAGTCTTTTGCCAGGGGGACAGCGAGCGATAGGTATTGGCCAGCAGCTCGGCCGATTTGGCTTCGAGCTTGCGCAGTTCGGCGGCGATGTCGAGATCGCCGGCAAAGTCGGGCGCTTCGGCCGCGTCGCGCAATTCGGCGATGCGGGCATCGAGTGCGGCAATCGGCTTTTCGAATTCGAGATAGGAAATCATGAACCCTGCGCTAGGCAAGCGAGCGCTTCCGGTCAATGGTCAAGCCGCGTGGTGCGCAAGCGGATGGCGCTGATTGACGAGAGTCACGAGCCGCGCACCGTCGACATGGGTATAGATCTGCGTCGTCGATATATCGGCATGCCCGAGCAAGGTCTGCAACACGCGCAAGTCCGCCCCGCCTTCGAGCAGATGGGTCGCAAAGGCATGTCGCAGGACGTGCGGACTGACTTTTTCCGGGTCCAGCCCCGCGCGCAAGGCCAGCTCGCGCACAAGCTGAAACAGCCGCACGCGTGTCAGATGTCCGCCGCGCGGGCTGGGAAAAACATGCCGCCCCCCCGCCGGACGGACGCACAGCCATTGCCGCAGAGCCGCCCCGGCGCGTTCGCCGACCGGGACCATGCGCTGTTGCCCGCCTTTGCCGGTGATCGTCAGAAAGGGCGCATCGCGCGGCACGGCAATCATCGGCAGCGAGACCAGTTCGCTTGCGCGCAGGCCCGAGCCATAGAGCAGCTCGATCAGCGCCAGCATGCGCAGCGCCGCCGGTTCGCCCGTCGCGGCATCGGCTTCGGCCAGCGCGAACAACGCCGCGATCTCGCCATGCGACAACAGGCGCGGCAGCGGGCGGCGCGGTCGCAATCGCGGCAAGGCATCGCCGGGATCGTCCTCGCGGCGGCCATCGTCGACCAGAAAGGCGTAGAACTGACGCAATGCCGATGCTTTGCGGGCCAGACTCGCCGGGGCAAGGCCGGACCACGCCTCGCCGAGTCGCGCCAGCGCGGCGCGATCGGCCATGACGAGATCGCCGACGATCGCCGCCGCGCCGTTGAGATCGCGCGCATAAGCGCTGAGCGTGTTGGCTGCGGCGCCGCGTTCGGCGGCCAGCATGGAGAGAAATTGCGTGATCGCGGCCTGATTGCCCGCGCGGTGCGCGTTGTCCGGCGTGACCGTGCCGCGGTCTGCCTCCATCCCGATCAGGTCCGCGCCACGGCCTCGGCAGCGATCATCCGCGCCTCTGCTTCCATCCCGACCTGCCGCAGCGCGCCGACGATATGATAGAGATGCATCGGCGTCATCCGGTTCCAGCCCGCGCCTTGCATCCCGTAGGCCGCAAGCATGGCCACCAGCGCGGGGTTATGCGATCCGGCGGCCGCATCGATCGCTTCGCTCCAGCGGCTCTTGCGCTCGATGGCAAGGCCAAGCTTTGCGGCAAAGTCGCGCGACGTCTGCGAATCGAGCCGTCCAAGCCCCATCAACCCGCCGAGCAAGAGGCCCGAGCGCAAGGCGCCATCGCTGTTGTCCGCCGATTTGAACGCCGCCAGCGCATCGCTGCCGACCGGCGCGAGCTTCGCGGGCGCAGCCACCGCCAGGATGCCCCATGCCTGGCTGCCCACAGCGACAAACGGCGCCCAGCGGACCGCATTGTGATCCAGACCCGCGCTCAGCATCGAGCTGATCAAACCGGCCGCATCGCTGTCATAGGCGGCGGCCGGTTCGATCCGCGCGGCGGCATAAGCGGTCAGCACCTGGCGGGAAACCTGCCGCGCCGGATCGCTCGAATCGCCCCACAACGCCTTGATCGCGGCGAGCCGTTCGCCCGGATCGCCCGCAACATAGGCGGTGCGCAATTGCGTCGCGAGCGGGCCCCATGTCGTGTCCGGTTCCTGCAAGGCGGTGATTTGCGCATAGAGATCGATCATCGCCGCGCTCGACAGGATGCCTGCCGCAGCCGTAACGTCCGCCGCCGCCGCGCGCGAGCCCAAAGGCAGCATCGGCGCGCGCGTCGCGACCATCGCATAGCTGGTCCAGTCCTTGCGCCGCAGCGTCTCGGGCGGTTCCAGCCCGTTGGCAAAGGCCAGCCCGGTGCGCCACGGGGTCAGTTCGTCGGCATCGGCCCATTCGATCTGGATCGCGCGATGCGTGGTATTGGCGGACCCTGCGAATTTCTGTGCGAGCAGGATGTCGATCTTTGCCGCCGCGCCGCGTCTCATGGCGCGGTCGAGCTGGGCGAGTGCGGGCGATCCTTCGGTGCCGTTGAACGCCAGGCAGATCGAACGCGACAGATCCCAATCCCAGCCGGGCCGCGCCGCAGCGGTCAGCGCTTCGATCGGGCACAGCCCGGCGGGATCGGCACTCGCCAGATACGTCGCCATCGCCGCGTCTTCGAGCCCGCGGGTATAGAACCCGCTGTCGACTTCCTGCACCAGCGCACGCGCGGCATCGGCCTCGCCCATGCGCAGCAGCAGCGCGGCGCGCAGCGCGGCCCAGTCGGCACCGTTCATCCCGACCGGGGTGTCGAGCCGGCTCGCCAGAACGCGGCGCAAAAGGATGTGCCCCCAGCGCGAAACGAGCGGCCCCTGAAGTTTGCCCAGCAGGGCGCCGACATAGTCTCCGCTGAGGTAATGCGTCGAAACGGCGGGCAGTCCGCCGTCCGTTTCGGCGAGGAAACCGACGCGGTCGAGGCTGCGTTGGGCCTCTGGCGGAATGTCGAAGCGCGGCGCAGCGCTTTGCACCAACTGGTCGATCACTGCCGGATCGAGCGAATCGATGGGATCGGCGGCCGGTGCGGGCGCCGCACCGGCGGTAACGGCGGTATCTTCCGGCAAAATGGCACTACTGGCGAGCGGCAGGGGTGCCGGGCGAACCGGCGTCGCCGCAGCCGTCGAGTGCGGCGCGGGCGCGGCCGCGCGCGGTGAGGTGGCGGCGGGGTGCGGCGTTGCGGGGGTGTGCGGGGGTGTCTGCGCAGGATGACTTGCGGGCGTGGCGCGCGGGCGCGGCGCGGGGTGTTCGTCAAACCCCGGCGGCAACAGCGATTCCTGTGCGGCAAGCATTCCGGTCAGGCCGCAGCAGAGCACGAGGCCAAGCGCAGTCAGGGCGGCGGGGCGACGGCGCATGCTCATGCGCCACCTGCGTGAAGGCTGCTCTGGTTCACCGGAATTTCCACCATCTGCGCCGGCTGCACGCCGCCCCTGATCCATGCCGCCGCCGCGATCGCCACCACCACGACGATCACCACGCCGGCGGCCAAACTGAATCCGAGCTTTCCGACCCCGATTTTCACTTGTCGCCTTCTCGTTGCATTGCCTGGCCCGCCCGCATCTGGAAAAAGTCCCGATGGGGGCCGCTTGCGCTTGGCCCTAGCCCAAGTATAGGCGACCCGGCAATGGAGCACGACATCCTCTCGCACAGCGATATTCAGCGGATCGCCCAAAAGCTCGACCGTTCGGTCGTGCTGGTCGGCATGATGGGTGTTGGCAAGACCACCGTGGGCCGAAAACTGGCCAGCCTGCTGGGTCTGCCGTTTGTCGATGCGGACGAGGAAATCGAACGCGCCGCGCAAATGACGATCCCCGAGATATTTGCCCAATATGGCGAGGCGCATTTCCGCGATGGCGAGCGGCGGGTGATTGCGCGGCTGGTGGGAGACGCCGATTCCGGGCGCAAGATTGATTCCGGGCGCAAGATTGATTCCGGGCGCAAGATTCTGGCCACCGGCGGCGGCGCCTTTGTCGATCCGGAAACGCGCCGGTTGCTTCTCGACCGTGCGGCGACGGTCTGGATCGACAGCGATGTCGATACGCTGGTCGAACGAGTCGGGCGCAAGGACCATCGGCCTCTGTTGCGGCAGGGCAACCCGCGCGAAATCCTCACGCGCCTGCGCGAAGACCGCGCGCCCTTTTACAGCCAGGCCCCGATCCACGTCGTCAGCGGGCATCAGCCGCACGTCGCGACGGCGCACACCATCCTGAAAGCAATCGACGCATGGCTTTGACCGCATCCGCCCGCATCTCCGTCGCCATTGCCGGAGCGCCTTATGACGTGGTGATCGAGCCGGGCCTGATCGACCGTATCGGCGCTGAAGTGCGTCCGTTCGTGCGCAAGGACAGCGTGCCCATCGTCACCGACACCCATGTCGCCGCGCAGTGGCAGGCGCGCGTCGATGCGGCGCTGGCGACGGCGGGGCTGAACGGGCGCTGGCTGATCCTGCCGCCGGGCGAATCGACCAAATCGTGGGCACATCTGGCGCAAGTGGTCGATTTCCTGATTGCCGAGGAAGTCGAACGGCGCGACCGGGTGATCGCGCTGGGCGGCGGGGTGATCGGCGATCTGGTCGGGTTTGCCGCCTCGATGGTCAAGCGCGGCTGCGGCTTTATCCAGATCCCGACGACTTTGCTGGCACAAGTCGATTCGAGTGTCGGCGGCAAAACCGCGATCAACACGGCGGCGGGCAAGAATCTCGTCGGCGCGTTTCATCAGCCCGCCCTCGTGCTCGCCGATCCCGACACGCTCGACACGCTGCCCCCGCGCCATGTCCGCGCCGGTTATGCCGAAGTGGTCAAATATGGCCTGATCGACGATGCCGAATTCTTTGCCTGGTGCGAGGCCAACGGTGCGAAGCTGATCGCCGGGGATGCCGAAGCGCGGGTGACGGCCATCGCGCGCAGCGTGGCGGCCAAGGCGCGGATCGTCGCAGCGGACGAAAAGGAGCTGACCGGGGTCCGTGCGCTGCTCAACCTCGGGCATACGTTCGGCCATGCGCTGGAGGCCGAGACGGGATTCTCGGACCGCCTGATCCATGGCGAAGGCGTAGGGCTCGGCATGGTGCTGGCGGCGCGGTTTTCGGTGAGCCAGGGGCTGATGCACGGGCAGGATGCGGAACGCATCGCCGCACATCTTGCTGCCGTGGGCTTGCCCGCGTCGCTGCGATCACTGGGGCTCGGCTGCGACGGACGCCGGCTGGCCGATCATATGCTGCACGACAAGAAAATGGACGCAGGCACCCTGCCCTTCCTGCTCATGCGCGGGATCGGGCAGACGTTCCTGGCCAAAAACGTCGATCTGGCCGACATCGCCACGTTCCTTGATGTCGAATTGCGGCGCTAAAACAGCCGGGATCCGTTGGGCACCGGGCGATCCGGGGCAAACAGCACCACGTTGCCGCCCGTATCGGCAAAGCCCACGGTCAGCACTTCGGACATGAACTTGCCGATCTGGCGCGGGGGAAAGTTGACCACGGCGGCCACTTGCCTGCCGATCAGATCGTCGGGTCTGTAGAGCGCGGCGATCTGCGCGCTCGATTTCTTTTCGCCGATGCCGGGGCCGAAATCGATGCGCAGTTTCAGGCTCGGCTTGCGCGCCTCGGGATAAGGCTCGGCGACGACAATCGTGCCGATGCGAATATCGACTTTCAGGAAATCGCCAAAGGCGATGGGCTCACAGGGCGGCGCGGCGGGATCGTGATCGAGATGCATGGCGCCTGTCGATCACGATCCGGCGACGCGAGCAAGCCCGCTTAGCGTCCGGTGAACTGCGTTTTGCGCTTTTCGAGAAACGCCAGAATGCCCTCGGCGGCATCGGCGCTGTCACCCGCTTTCCACTGACCTTCGGCTTCGATCAAGAGCGCGGCGGCAAGGTCGCAGTCGATCGCGCGAGCAAGATTCTGGCGCATCGTGCCGAGCGCCACGGTCGGCCCGTTTGCAAGCCGGGTGGCCAGCGCCAGCGCCTCGTCTGCCAGTGCTGCGTCATCGACCGCCTTGTAGATCAGGCCCCAGTCCTGGGCCTGTTCGGCGCCGATGCGTTCGCCCAGCATCATCATCTGTGTCGCGCGCGCCTTGCCGATCAGGCGCGGCAGGATCCAGCTCGATCCGCCATCGGGAACCAGCCCGATATTGACGAAAGCCTGAAGGAAATAGGCGCTTTTCGCGGCCAGCGTGAAATCGCCCGCCAGCGCGAGCGAACAGCCGACGCCTGCCGCCGGCCCATTGACGGCAATGACCACCGGCATGGCCAGACGCGACAATTTCAGGATCATCGGATTATACGATTCGGTCAGCGCCTTGTAGCTGCCCGCGCCCCCGGCGATGCTGCGCGTGCCCGATGCGGCAAGGTCCGCACCCGAACAGAACGCGCGCCCCTCGCCCGTCAAAAGCACTGCGCGGGCATCGCCGAGCATCGACAGAGCGTCGGAAATTTCCACCGCCATGGACGGCGGGCAGGCGTTGAGCCGCTCCGGCCGGTTCAACACGATTTTCGCAACCGGCCCCAGATGTTCCAGGCGGATGGTTTCGAAGCTCACGTCCTGCTCTCCCGTTTTAATCACGCAATTAAGTCGGGCTATCGCCACCCCGTCATTTTGGCAAGCGTTCAATCAGGCGTCGAGATGCGCCTGCCCAAACGCGGCAGCGGCACCGAACAGGCCGGGTTGCGGATGCGTGATCAGCTTGACCGGCATCGCCGCCATCAGCCCTTCGAAGCGTCCCTTGGCGCGAAAGCGGTCGGCAAAGCCCGAGGTGACCAGCGTATCGCGGATCCGGTAACCGAGCCCGCCGGCGAGAACCAGCGCCTTGGCCCCGTGCGCCAGCGCGAGATCGCCCGCGACGCTGCCCAGCGAAAGGCAGAAGCGGTCGACCGCCGCAGCGGCGAGCGGGTCGCTGCCGTCCATCCCGGCGGCCCACAACGCCTTGTCATCGCGCTGCGTGATCGGATGGTTTTCGATTCCCGCCAGCGTTTCATAGATGTCGACGATGCCCGGCCCGGCGACTACACGCTCGACCGAAACGCGGCGATGGCGGTGGCGCAGGCGCGCGAGAATCTGGTCTTCGATGCGGTCGAGCGGGCCATAATCGATATGCCCGCCTTCGGTCGGCTGCACATGATAGCCATGCGCATGGCGCAGCAGCAGCGCGACGCCGAGCCCGGTGCCGGGGCCGACCACGCTGATTGCGCCTGCGCTCGGCAGAGGCTCGTCCGGGCCGCAGACGTGGATGAAATGGGCGTCATCGGCTTGCGCCACCGAATGGGCGACGGCGGCAAAGTCGTTGACCACGACATAGCGTTCCGCGCCCAGCTTTTCCGGGATCAGCGCCGGGCGGATGATCCAGGGATTGTTGGTAAAGCGGATGATGTCGCCACCGACCGGCCCGGCCACGGCGATCGCCGCAGCATTGGGCAACTTGCCGCCGCTCAGCCGCTGAAATTCGTGCCAGGCGAGCTGAAAACTGGCGTGATCGGCCGTCTTGAGCGTGACCGCCTCGCCCAATGCGACGACTTTGCCTCCTGCCACTTCGGCAATGGCAAAGCGCGCATGGGTGCCCCCGATGTCGACTGCGACCAGACGCATCCCCGTGTCTCCTTCAGAGTCCGGCTGCGGCCAGCATGGCCGATCCGCCGCGTTCGGCCGGATCGGCATGCGCGCGCATCAGCGCAAACAATTCGCGCCCGACGCCCATCGCCTCGATCGGCGCCGGGGCGGGCTCGCGCGCAGCCCATGCATCGGCATCGACCAGCGCGGTCAGCTCGCCGCTTTCCGCGCAGACCCGCACCAGATCGCCATCGCGCAGCAGCGCGAGCGCGCCGCCCCGTTTCGCTTCGGGCGAAACGTGGATGGCTGCCGGGACTTTGCCCGAAGCGCCCGACATGCGCCCGTCGGTGACCAGCGCGACGCGAAACCCGCGATCCTGCAGCACGCCGAGCGACGGTGTCAGTTTGTGCAATTCGGGCATGCCATTGGCGGCCGGGCCCTGAAACCGCACGACGACGACGACATCGCGTTCAAGCTCGCCCGCCTTGAACGCGCGGATGACGTCATCCTGATCGGAAAAGACCCGCGCCGGAGCCTCGATCGTCCAGCGCGCGCGGTCCACCGCGCTGACCTTGATCGTGCCGCGCCCGAGATTGCCCTTGAGCAGGCGCAAGCCGCCTTCGGGCTGAAACGGGGCCGAAGCGGGGCGCAACAGCGCGGCATCGGCGCTGGCTTCGGGCGCCGGGGTCCAGCGCAGGACATCGCCATCGAGCACCGGCTGCTGCGCACCCTGCCCAAGCGATGCACCATAGACCGTGCGAATATCGTCATGTGCCAGCCCCGCGCCGACCAGTTCGCGGATGACATAAGGCATCCCGCCTGCCGCCGCGAACGCGTTCACATCGCCCGCGCCATTGGGGTAGACGTTCGCAATCAACGGAACCGCGCGCGACAGTTCGTCCATGTCGTCCCAGTCGATCTGTACCCCGGCGGCGCGGGCGATCGCGGGCAGATGGATGACGTGGTTGGTCGATCCGCCGGTTGCGAGCAGGCCGATGATCGCGTTGACGATCGCCTTTTCATCGACACAGGCGCCGAGCGGGCGATAATCGTCGCCGCCCCAGCCGATCTGCGTGATGCGATGCGTTGCCGCGCGGGTCAGTTCCTGGCGCAGCTTCGTCCCCGGTGCGATAAAGCTCGATCCGGGCATGTGCAGCCCCATCATTTCCATCATCATCTGATTGGAATTGGCAGTGCCGTAAAAGGTGCAAGTGCCCGCCGCGTGATAGCTTTCGCTTTCGCTTTCGAGCAGTTCGTCGCGCCCGACCTTGCCTTCGGCATAAAGCTGGCGAATGCGCACCTTTTCCTTGTTGGGCAGGCCCGACGGCATCGGCCCCGCCGGCACGAGGATCGTCGGCAAATGGCCAAAGCGCAAGGCGCCGATCAGCAGCCCCGGCACGATCTTGTCGCAAATGCCGAGCAGCAGCGCGCCTTCGAACATCGCGTGGCTCAGCCCGATGGCCGCGCTCATCGCGATCGTGTCGCGGCTGAACAGCGACAGTTCCATCGAGGGCTGCCCCTGGGTCACCCCGTCGCACATCGCCGGAACCCCGCCCGCGACTTGCGCCGTCGCGCCGACTTCGCGGGCGAACAGTTTGATCTGGTCGGGGTAGCGGCCATACGGCTGATGCGCCGAAAGCATGTCGTTATAGGCCGTGACGATGCCGATGTTCATCGCCTTGCCCGCGCGGATTGCCGGTTTGTCATCGCCCGCAGCGGCAAATCCATGCGCCAGATTACCGCACGACAATTGCGGACGATTGAGCCCCTGTTCGCGCGCGCGGTGGATCAGGTCGAGATAGGCGGCGCGGGTTTGCGCCGAACGCGCAACGATGCGGTCGGTAACGCGCGCGACAACGGGATGAAGAGCCATCATTCGCTCCAATAGATCGTGACAGGCGGGCCGTCGCCGCGCAGGAAATCGGATACCGGATAGGCGTCGTCCCCGGCCAGCGCGCGCTCGATCAGCGCGCGCTTTGCTGCGCCGGTCACGACGAGGATGATTTCCCTGCTCGCTTTCAACGCCTTCTTGTTGAGCGTCAGCCGGTCGAACGGGGCCTCGGGCGGCAAAGGGATCGGCGTCGTGGCAATCACTGTCGGGCCGGGCACTGTCGGGCCGGGGCGCAGCACGGTCTGCATGTGGGGAAAGATCGAGGCGACATGGCCATCCTCGCCCATGCCCAGCCAGACGAGATCAAATGGCGCGACCGGGGCGCCCTCTTCCAGCCGTTCGAATTTCGCGCCCGAACCCCCGAGCGCCGCATGGATCTTGCCGAAATTCGATGCCGGATGATCGTCGGGCACGCGGCGATCGTCGGTCAGCGCGATCGTCACGCCCGACCAGTCGAGAGCGCGGTCCGCCAGAAGGGCAAGCACCTTGAGCGGGGTCGATCCCCCGGTAAAGGCGATCCGCTTTGCGCCGCCTCCGCGTACTTCGGCCTCGATCCGCGCGGCCACTGCCGCCGCATCGCCAGGCTCGGCCCAGATGACAGGGGGGCGCCTAGTCATTCCAGCTTCTGCCGTCGCGTTCGGTCAGCGCGATCGCCGCATTGGGGCCCCAGCCGCCTGCAGTATACGGTTTCACTTCGTCATCGCCGGTGGCCCAGGATTGGCGGATAGCGTCGATCCATTTCCATTGCGCCTCGACTTCATCGCGGCGCACGAACAGCGTCTGCTCGCCCTCGATCAGGTCGAGCAACAGGCGTTCATAGGCAATGCGGCGGCGCGCCTTGGCAAAGGCCGTGGTCAGCGACAGGTCGAGATTGACCTCGCGCAGCACCACCCCGGCCCGATCGAGCCCCGGCTCCTTGGCCATGACCTGCAGGCGCACGTATTCTTCGGGTTGCAGCCGGATGACCAGCCGATTGGCGCGCGGACGCCCGCCGCGCGTGGCAAAGATATTGTGCGGCACATCCTTGAAATGGACGACGATCTCGCTGCGCCGCTCGGCCAGGCGCTTGCCGTGGCGCAGATAGAACGGCACCCCCTGCCAGCGCCAGTTGTCGATATGGGCCTTGATCGCGACGAAGGTTTCGGTGTCCGAGGGCTGGCCCAGATCGTCGCAATAGCCCGCGACCGCTTGCCCCTGAACGGCGCCCGCCCGATACTGCCCCCGCACCATCTCTTCGGGCTTGACCGGGCGCAAGGCGCGCAACAGCTTGACCTTTTCATCGCGGATCGAGGTCGCGTCGTAATCGCACGGCGGCTCCATCGCGGTCAGCGCGAGCAATTGCAGCATGTGGTTCTGCACCATGTCGCGCAAGGCGCCGGTGTCGTCATAGAACCCCTTGCGCCCTTCGAGCCCGACCGTCTCGCTGACCGTGATCTGCACATGGTCGATATGTGCGGCGTTCCACAGCGGCTCGAACAGGACATTGCCAAAGCGCAGCGCCATCAGGTTCTGCACCGTTTCCTTGCCGAGATAATGGTCGATGCGGAAAATCTGCGCTTCGCTGAAACCGGCGGCGACCGCGTCATTGATCCGCGCACTGCTCGCCAGATCGTTGCCCAGCGGCTTTTCAAGCCCGATGCGCACCTGATCATGGGCAAGCCCGGCGCGGCGCAGCCCCTCGATGGTCGGCTCGAACAAGGCGGGCGCGGTGGACAGGAAAATGGCAAGCCCCCCCGACGTATCGCCCAACTTTGCCGCCAGGGCGCCGAACCCGTCGATCTGCGAGGCATCGAGCGCCTGATACTGCAGCCGGTCGAGAAATCCGCTGACCCGGGCCGCGTCCTTGCGGTCATCGGGCAGAAATTCGTCGAGCGCGGCCTGGGCAAAAGCGCGAAAGCCCGCGTCATCAAGGTCGGACCGTGCCGTGCCGACGATGCGCAAGCCCGGCGCAATCAGATCGTCTTCGTGCAACGCAAACAGCGAGGGCAGCAACATGCGGCGAGACAGGTCGCCCGTTGCGCCAAACAGCAGCAGGGCGGAACAGCTTGTCGCCATCTTGGCATATCTCCCGGAGTTGTCCCCGGACGGATCCAGCCGGGGCCGTGCCTGCCCTAGAGGCGAAACGTCTTGCGTAAAACATGCATAAGTATGCGGTTCATAGCTATGCGCATTTATGCGTCAGACGCTACCGTTTGCGTCGGGGCGCAGTTGGCGCGTCAAAATCGGGCGCCTTTTCCGCGACCCAGCCAAGAAAGCGCACGATCTCGGGATGCTCGATCAGCTTGTCGCGATCGCCCCCGCTCCGCGCGAGTTCGGCATTGGTAAAGACCGTCTCGATCGTGCGGCGGCAGATCGGATGCACCGCCACGGTGGCCCGCCCTCCCCGACTTTTCGGCACGGGATGATAGCGATCGACCTGCTCGCCGAGCGGGCGAAGGCACAACCAACAGGTCGGCGCGGGGGCTGCGGGGGCCGCGTCTTCTTCAAGATCAAGGTATTGTCTGCGTTTTTTTGACATGCTTGCGTTCATTTCCGTGGTGCCGGCCTTGATTGGCGATTTCGCTGACAGGGCGAAGCCGAACGCGCCTTCGGGAGGGCGCATGACTACTGTACCACACGACAAGACGGCAAGCCCGGTCTCGCCCGTCACGACGCGGCAATCGGCCGAAGGACCGCTGCGACCCCTTTCGCCGTGCACGGACCTTTGCACGGGCATGTCCGCTCCAGCGGCGGATCGCTCGTGTCCTCCGCTTTTCCGGATGCCGTGACGGGAGAGGATTTACTTCGGATCGATGCTGCTGTCGCGCCCGGTGACGCCATCCGGCCATGGCCCGTCCCAGCAGTGCCGCGGCTCTACCGGTCGCACCAGGGTAAAGCGCTTTGGCCGGATCATCTTCGGCAGGCTGGATACCGGCGCGACGTAAGTGGGGGCCCCTCCGGGCACCACGCCCATGTAACTGCACTGTACGCGAGGCGAAGCGGGCCACATCAGCGCCCTGCCGATTTCGCCGAGGGGCGTTATCAGCCCCACAGCCAATACGACAAGGATCAGCCACCTTGCCTTGCGCTGGGCTGCGCGATCGTCCTGTGGTCCATCTTCCGCCAAAATCGCCGCCATCATCACGGACAGTATCGCCAGTGCAGGAATGCTCGCGCGCATGATGAAATCCGAGGAATCGCCCACCCGTCCCAGTGGAATGATCGCAAGCATGGCCACGACCAGCATCGTCGCCGTGCCCCCGAATCGCAACTGCCGCCGCGTCAGCCGCAGGGCATAGAAATAGCCTCCGACTTCGAGGGTCAGAAAGATGCCGTAAACCCACCAGTTGAGCGAAGCTCCCCCGGCACCCACCGCGCCGCTGTTGGCTGTCAGGTACAGCAGCCCGGGCAGGCTGATTGCTCCCGCAAGGGCGGGCCACAGTATCATGCCGGGAGTCAGGTCGCGTCGAATCGCTGTCGACAGGAAGGCATGGGCAGCAAGAGGCACGCATCCCATCAACGCAAGCGGGGAAAGCAGCGCGAGCAGCGGCATTACCGCAAACAGCGCAATCGCCGGGGCCCGCTTTCTCAGCCACAAAAGATACAGCATGGCAAAGAGCCACCCTGTCATGGCATGTTGAGGAACCCAGAATGCTTGGGTGACATGGGAGGAATATTGCAGGTTCGACCACTGTTCGAGATGCAGCGAAAGCGGATGGCGAATCAGAATTTGCCCAAATACGTCCATGCCGCTGAAGCCGACGAACACGCCCAGGGCAATCGCCCGCTGTCGCCGTTCGGCAAACAGCCCCGACCCCAGCGCCAGGATCAGCGCCAGCATCACGGTGTTCTGCGCCAGCAAGGCGACTTCGGCAGCATAGCTGCCCGCCCATTTGCCAATCAACGCCGGAAGCAAATACATCCCGAGAGGCGCGCGCAAGATTTTTGCGCCCAAAGGCTGATCATAAGCAAAAGGCCAGGAAAATCGCGCCAGATCTCCCAGCACTGCATTTCGAACCTGCCAATCGGTGTTGGCATAGAAAAATCGACCCTCACCTCCCAGCAGGAGCAGGCAAAAGGCGACCGCCAAACATGCACCAAGCGTCTCTGCCGACACGCGTCCCGGCCATTGTGCGCGCCAAACGGCCCAGCCAATCGCTCCGCAACCGGTCAGCGCGACGAACGACCACCACAGCGGCATCGCCAAAAAAGCCCACAAGGCGGCCTGCATGGCGACCAAAATGCCAAAAAGCATGAAAAAGATTGCCCGCGGGCTCAGGCCATGAATGGGACGCGGGCGATCAATGTCGAAAGTCTCGGGAATCATAAAATGCAAGCGACCACATTTCGGAATGGGCCGCAAGACATGCATCGGCAGGCGCTTCATAATCGTTACCGGGAATGAAATAGTCACTCCGGTTTGCCAACCTCGCATCGCCCCGATTTGCAGCCCCATCCGGGACTTGGGCAGAATCTGCCCCAACGCGTGCGGTTACACCGCTTTTCCGATGATTTTGTGCCGAATTCAGCAAATTTCAAGCCTTTTGGTTGTCTGTCGTGGGCAGCCATCATGAGCCCTGGTTTGATGAGGTGCAGGCCCGCGCTGCGGACTATGCCATGCGAAGGATTTTCCCGGCGCGATGATCTGGCGCGGCATGGTTACGGGGGCAACCGGACCAAGAGCGGTCGAAGTTTGTTCGTTTAGCAAATCCTAAGCATTTTTCGGTCTATTGACGGTTATCGATCCGAAACACTTGCACATGCGGAGTCTGCCGTAGTGGGCATCAATAAGACGGGATACGGGGCATGAGCGCATTTGGTCGCAAGGCTGGTACGGGCGGAGGAAGCGCGGCGATGCGCCCTTCGTTCGGCGTTGCCCGGCCGATGAAAGGCAATGACAGCGCCGCGCCGTTGAGCCCGGCGGCGGGCGCCGTGCCAGTGCCCGGCAATGACGGACGCAGCTTCGAACCGGGCGATGCCAACGGCAGGAATTCCGACGCGCTGGCGCGGCTGGCTGATCGGGTCAATCAGGTCGTTGAAAATCATCACCATGCCGAAGGGTTCGAAGCCTCGGTCCACAAGATCAAGGAACAGGTGCTGCCGCATCTGCTCGAACGCGTCGATCCCGAAGCGGCGGCCACCCTGACCAAGGAAGAGCTGTCCGAGGAATTCCGCCCGATCATCATGGAAGTGCTGGCCGAGCTGAAAGTCACGCTCAACCGGCGCGAACAGTTCGCGCTGGAAAAAGTGCTGATCGACGAATTGCTCGGGTTTGGGCCACTGGAAGAATTGCTCAACGACCCCGATGTGTCGGACATCATGGTCAACGGGCCCGACCAGACCTATATCGAAAAAAAGGGCAAGCTGACGCTCGCGCCGATCCGGTTTCGCGACGAAAATCACTTGTTCCAGATCGCTCAGCGGATCTGCAACCAGGTCGGTCGCCGCGTCGATCAGACCACCCCGCTGGCCGACGCCCGCCTCAAGGACGGCAGCCGCGTCAACGTCATCGTCCCGCCCCTGTCCTTGCGCGGCACCGCGATCTCGATTCGCAAATTCTCCGAAAAGCCGATCACGCTCGACATGTTGCGCGATTTCGGTTCGATGAGCGACAAGATGTGCACCGCGCTGAAAATCGCGGGCGCCAGCCGGATGAATATCGTCATTTCAGGCGGTACGGGCTCGGGCAAGACGACCATGCTCAACGCCATGTCCAAGATGATCGATCCGGGCGAGCGCGTGCTGACGATCGAAGACGCCGCCGAACTTCGCCTGCAACAGCCGCACTGGCTTCCGCTTGAAACCCGCCCGCCAAACCTTGAAGGTCAGGGCGCGATCACCATCGGCGATCTCGTCAAGAACGCGCTGCGTATGCGTCCTGACCGGATCATCCTCGGCGAAATTCGCGGCGCGGAATGTTTCGACCTGCTTGCCGCGATGAACACCGGCCACGACGGTTCGATGTGTACGCTTCACGCCAACAGCCCGCGCGAATGCCTGGGCCGTATGGAAAACATGATCCTGATGGGCGACATCAAGATCCCCAAGGAAGCGATCAGCCGCCAGATCGCCGAATCCGTCGATCTTATCGTTCAGGTCAAGCGCTTGCGCGATGGCTCGCGCCGGACCACCAACATCACCGAAGTGATCGGGATGGAAGGCGATGTCATCGTGACGCAGGAACTGTTCAAGTTCGAATATCTCGATGAAAGCGACGACGGAACGATCATCGGCGAATTCCGCCCAGCGGGTCTGCGCCCTTATACGCTGGAAAAGGCCCGGCAATACGGTTTCGATCAGGCCTTCCTCGAAGCCTGCCTGTGATTTTTCGTGCCGGGACTTGATTTTTCCTGCCGGAATTTGATTTTCCCTGCCGGAATTTGATTTTTCTGGTCGAGGCGCTGCACAAAAGGGGGCGCGGGTTTTGCTTGATCCGCGCGCCGTCGCGCCCCTAGGGCGGTCGGCAATGGCGTCTTCCCCCGATCATCACATTCGCGCGCTGCACCCCGGGCCGCCGATCGAACAGCGCCCGATGCTGGCGCTGGGGCTGCGGCTGGGCTCGGCATTTCTGTTTTCGGTCGTTCTGCTGCTGATCAAGCTGACCGGCGATCGCGGCGTCTGGTTTCCCGAAACGCTGGTCTGGCGGCAAGTGGTGCCGAGCGCTCTGCTGCTGGGCTGGCTGGTCGGGCACGGGCAATTGCACCGGTTGCGCACCGCGCGGCCCTGGGTCCATGCCCGGCGCGCGGCGATCGGGTCGGTCGGCATGTTCATGACTTTGGGCGTGGTGCTGTTGCTGCCCTTGGCCGAAGCGACCGTGCTGGGGTTTACCGCGCCGATCTTTGCGGTGATCCTGTCGGTGCTGGTGCTGCATGAACGCGTCGGAGTCTGGCGCATCGGCGCGGTCGTGCTCGGGCTGATCGGGGTGGTGATCATGGCCAATCCGAGCCAGTCGCACTTGCCGTTGTTCGGGCTGGCCGTCGGGGTCGGTGCGGCGTTCATGGTCGCGCTGGTGTCGATCCAGTTGCGCGATCTGGGCCGCACCGAAGAGCCGGTGACAATCGTGTTCTATTTCTCGGCGATGAGCGCACCCGTGCTCGCGCTGCTGCTGCCCTTTGCGCCGGGCGGCCACGACCGGCCGTTTCACCACGATGCGATCACCTGGCTGATGATCGGCGGGATCGGGCTGTTCGGCATGTTTTCCCAACTGCTGATGACTGCGGCGTTGCGTTATGGGCGGGTGTCGAGCGTGATCGTGATGGATTATGCGCAGTTCGGCTGGTCGTTGCTGTGGGGCTGGCTGGTGTTCGATCATTTGCCGCCGGCGAGCACCTGGCTGGGCGCACCGGCGATCATCGCGGCAGGGGCGATCATCGCGCGGCGCGAACATCTGCGCGCCACACGATCCTGAAAGCTCAGTTTACCTGCCGGTCCATTTGCGCCCAATAGGGCTCGCGCAGGGCCCTGCGCATGATCTTGCCGGTGGGATTGCGCGGCAAGGCGGGAATGATGTCGACCGATTTGGGCACTTTGAATCCGGCGATCCGCTGACGCGCCCAGGCGATCACGCTCTCGGGATCGACGCCATGCCCTTCGCGGGGCACGACGCAGGCCTTGACCGCTTCGCCCCATCGCGCATCGGGCACGCCGATCACCGCGACTTCGGCGACATCGGGATGGCCGTAGATCGCGCTTTCGACTTCGGCGGGGTAGACGTTTTCGCCGCCGGTGATGATCATGTCCTTGATCCGGTCCTGGATATAGACATAGCCGTCATCGTCCATATACGCCGCGTCGCCGGTGCGGACCCAGCCTTGCGCGTTCATCGTCCGCGCGGTCGCCTCGGGCAGGTTCCAGTAATGCAGCATGTTGCTGGAACTGCGCGTTTCGATCTCGCCGACCGTGCCGCGCGGCACTTCGCCGCCGACGACATCGACAATGCGCAGATCGACGCCTGGCACCGCGCGCCCGGCCGAGCGCATGCGCGCATTGCCCGCCATGTCATGGTCCGCCGGCGGCAGGATGCAGATCGTGCCGGTGGTTTCGGTCATGCCATAGCATTGCATGAATTGCGCATTGGGGATCGTCGTCACTGCTTCGCTCAGCAATGCGAGCGGAATCGGCGCCGCGCCATAGAGTACGTATTTCAGCCGGGAAAAGTCGGTTTCCTGCGCCAACGGATGCTGGATCAACATCTGCAAGGCCGCAGGCACGATGAAAAAGCGCGTGATCCCCTGCGCGACGCCGCGCAGCGCGCCTTCGGCCGTGAATTCGCTCTGGATGATCGCCCGCACGCCG
Organism: Novosphingobium sp. Fuku2-ISO-50; assembly: GCF_001519055.1. GTDB lineage: Bacteria > Pseudomonadota > Alphaproteobacteria > Sphingomonadales > Sphingomonadaceae > Novosphingobium. The sequence continues at coordinate 152,362 of NZ_KQ954289.1, forward strand.
CCGCTGAAGGCCATGATCCCCAGCCCGGTGCCGCCGATATGCGAACACGGCATGCACACCAGAATCGCTTCGTCGCGATCCCATTCCGCCCAGGGCAGCCCGGCATCGAGCGCAGGCTTGCGCAGCCCGAAGAAATTGCGCTGGCACAGCACCGCCCCTTTGGGATGGCCGGTCGTGCCCGAGGTATAAAGCTGCAAGGCGGCATCGTCAGGACCGGCGGGCACGATGGCGATGTCCGGCATGGCCTCGATCGCGGCGCGCGCGGTGTTTTCGTCCAGAACATGCGCGATGGCCGGAATGTCCGCCCGCAGCGCTTCGACCGTCTCGGCAAAGCCCTCGCCCGCAAAGACCACCTTTGCCCCGGTATCGTTGAGGATAAACGCCATTTCCGCAGGGGCAAGCCGCCAGCCGATCGGCGCCATGACCACGCCGATCCGCGCGGCGGCATAGAAAATCTGGAAATAGATGTCGGCGTTCTTGCCGATCCAGGCGATGCGGTCGCCCTTTTTCACGCCAAGTTCGCGAAGCAAGGCGGCGATCTTGCGCGAACGCACGTCCATCTGCGCAAACGTGGTGGTTCGCCCGCCCTCTTCGTGCGCGATGGCGTCGCCCCGATCGTGCGCCCAATGGTTAAAAAAGGCGTCGAACGTCAGAAACTGTGCGGTTTCGCGCATGACCTCTCCCCTGGCTTGGCCCGCGCGGAGATTGCTCCGCGCGGACTTGCCGTTTAATCAGATGATTAAATCGATCGGGGAGAAGCGCAAGCGCAATTGTAGAGCGACTATGGCGCCGTCCACACCAGCCGGGGTTTCCTGGCGGCGAGCGTTTCGTCGAGCCGCCGACGCGGCGCGAAATGCGGCGCGGTGTGCAGGCTTTCGTCGCCTGCGCGCGCGCGATCGGCAAGGCTGCGCATCGCCGCGATGAACTGGTCGAGCCCTGCCCGGCTTTCGGTTTCGGTCGGCTCGATCAGCATCGCGCCATGCACCACCAGCGGGAAATAGACCGTCATCGGGTGAAACCCCTCGTCGATCAGCCCCTTGGCGAGATCGAGCGTCGAAAACCCGTCGGCAAACCCGGCATCGCTGAAGAGGGCTTCGTGCATGCAGAGGCCGGTCTTGGCGAACGGCGCGTCGAGCACATCGCGCAACCGCGCGAGCACGTAATTGGCATTGAGCACCGCATCGCCCGAAACCTGGGCCAGACCATCGGCGCCATGCGTCAGGATATAGGCAAGCGCGCGCGTGAACATGCCCATCTGGCCATGAAATGCGCACATCCGGCCAAAGGTTTCGGGCCGCTCGGCAGCCGATTCGACCAACCTTGGCCGTCCGTCCGGATCGCGCACCACATAGGGCAACGGCGCATGCGGGGCGAGCGCCGCCGACAGCACCACCGGCCCAGCCCCAGGCCCGCCTCCGCCGTGCGGCGTCGAAAAGGTCTTGTGCAGATTGATGTGCATCGCATCGACGCCAAGGTCGCCGGGGCGCACGCGCCCGACGATCGCGTTGAAATTGGCCCCGTCGCAATAGACATAGCCGCCCGCAGCGTGGACCGCGTCGGCGATCGTTTTGAGATCGCGCTCGAACAGGCCGCAGGTATTGGGATTGGTGACCATCACGCCCGCCACATCGGGCCCGAGCCGCGCCAGCAGCGCCGCCAGATCGACGCGCCCGTCGGGTCCGGCGGGGATCGTCGCGACGCCAAACCCGGCGAAGGCGGCTGTCGCCGGATTGGTGCCATGCGCGCTTTCGGGCACGAGGATCACGCGGCGCGTTGCCGCTTCGCCGCGCGCTTCAAGCGCGGCGCGGATGGCCAGAAGGCCGCACAATTCGCCATGCGCACCCGCCTTCGGGCTCATCGCCACTGCCGCCATTCCGGTCAGCTGCACCAGCCAGTCGGCAAGCTCTGCGATTACGGTCAGCGCGCCTTCGACGCTTGATTGCGGCTGCAACGGATGGACCGCGGCAAAGCCGGGCATCCGCGCGACTTTTTCATTGAGCCGGGGGTTATGCTTCATCGTGCATGACCCCAGCGGAAACAGCCCGAGGTCGATGGCATAGTTCTGCCGCGACAGGCGGGTGTAATGGCGCACCGTTTCGGGCTCCGACAGGCCGGGCACATCGACGGGCGCTGCGCGCAGGCGCAAACCTGGCAGGATATCGCCCTCGCACGCATCGAAATCGACGCCGCAGCGCGCGGCATCGCCGATTTCGAAAATCAGCGGCTCTTCCAGTTCGAGCGCACGGTTTCCGGTCTTCGTCACCGGCTCGGCGGTGCCGAGCGAAGGGCGCCAGCCGGAGGGATTCAAATCGTTCATGCCAAAACCTCTTCCAGCGCGGAGCCCAGCGCGGCAATATCGGCGGGGTCGGTGCATTCGGTCGCCGCGATCAGCAGGACATCGGCCAGATCGGCGCGGTCGGGGCAGAGCCGCGACAGCGGCACGCCGCCCAGCACACCGCGCGCCGCCAGCGCCTCGACCACATCGGCGGCAGGACGCGGCAGATGCACGGCAAATTCGTTGAACCAGACCCGGTTGATCAGCGAAACGCCGGGAATCGCCTCCAGCCGCCGCGCCGTCGCGACCGCGCGGGCATGGCTCAATTCGGCCATGCGCATCAGCCCCCCGCCCCCGAGCAAAGTCAGGTGAATGCTGAAGGCAAGCGCGCAAAGACCTGAATTTGTGCAGATATTCGAGGTCGCCTTTTCGCGCCGAATATGCTGTTCGCGCGTCGACAGGGTCAGCACAAAGCCGCGCCGACCATCGGCATCGAGCGTTTCGCCGCACAGGCGACCGGGCATCTGCCGCACGAACTTCGCCGAGCAGGCAAACAGGCCTAGATAAGGCCCGCCGAATTGCAGCCCGACGCCCAGCGCCTGCCCCTCGCCCACCACGACATCCGCGCCGAGCGTGCCCGGGCTTTCGATCAGGCCGAGCGCGACCGGCTCGGTCACCACCGCGATCAGCAGCGCGCCCATGGCATGGGCCGCCTCGGCAATCGCGGCCAGATCGGGGATGCGGCCCAATACGTCGGGGTATTGCACCACGACTGCGGCGGTTTCGCCATCGATCGCGGCGATCACGGCGGCATCGTCGCTGTCTGTCTCGGCGCGCGGGGGCAAAGTCACCAGGCTGTCGCCGGCAAAGCGCGCCATCGTCGCGGCCGTTTCGGCATAGTGCGGATGAAGCCCGCCCGACAGTACCGCGCGGCTGCGCTTGGTGACGCGCGTGGCCATGGCAATCGCCTCCCAGCACGCGGTCGACCCGTCGTAGAGCGAGGCGTTGGCCAGATCGCAGCCGAACAACCGCGCCACTTGCGTCTGGAATTCAAACAGGACCTGCAAGGTGCCCTGCGCGATTTCCGGCTGATAGGGAGTATAGGCGGTCAGGAATTCGCCGCGCTGGATCAGATGATCGACGCTGGCCGGGACATGGTGGCGATAGGCCCCCGCGCCGCAGAAAAACGGCGCATCATCGGCGGTCAGGGCGCGCGCCGACAGCGCCGCCATATGGCGTTCGACCGCACGTTCGCTGGCATGAAACGGCAGGCCGGGGATCGGCCCGGGCAAGAGCGCGTCGGCGGGGACATCGACGAACAAGTCATCGATCGATCCCGCGCCAATCGCGCCCAGCATGGCGGCGCGATCCGCCTCGGTGAGCGGGAGTGTACGCATTATTGCCCCGCGACCAGTTCGGCATAAGCCGCTGCATCAAGCAGGCCATCGAGTTCGGTCGGATCGGCAAGGTCCATGTCCCACAGCCAGCCGTCGCTTTCCGCCGCCGAATTGACAAGGTCGGGCGCGTCTTCGAGCGCGGTGTTGATTGCCGTGACCGTGCCGCCGACCGGCGCATAGACGTCGCTCGCGGCTTTGACCGAATCCACTACCGCCGCGCTGTCGCCTTTGGTCAGGCTGGCACCCACGGCCGGAACCTCGACAAAAGTGATGTCGCCAAGCTGACCTTGCGCATAGTCGGTGATCCCGACGCGGGCGGAGGAACCGTCAGCCTCGATCCATTCGTGGTCGCGGGTGAAATAGCGGGGCATCAGGCAACTCCTTTGCGATGATAGCGATGGGGAACGAAGGGCATGGGGACAACGCGCGCCGCAATCCGGCGGCCGCGCACATCGATGGTCAATGCGGTATCGGGCGCCGTATGGGCGACATCGAGCAGCGCCATGGCGATCGGGTATCCCAGGCTCGGGGCAAATCCGCCCGAGGTGACCGTGCCGACCGGCGTTTCGCCGACGAGGACAACGGCACCTTCGCGCGCGGCCATGCGGCCATCGAGGACAAGCCCGACGCGGCGGCGTCCCGGTCCATGGGCCAGCGCAGCCATGATCCGGGCATGACCGGGAAAGCCGCCTTCGCGCCGTCGCCGCTGCGCAAGGGCAAAGCGCAAGTCCGCTTCGACCGGATCGATGTCCGGCGTCAGATCATGGCCATAAAGCGGCAGTCCCGCCTCCAGCCGCAGCGAATCGCGGGCGCCGAGGCCGATCGGGCGGACCGCCGGATGCTCTGCCAAGGCGTCGGCAAAGGCGGCGATGGCCGGGATCGGGACCGCGATTTCAAAGCCGTCTTCGCCAGAATAGCCCGAGCGACTGATATGCAGATCGACCCCGTTCCAACGATACGTATCGGCGGTCATGAACCACAGATCGTCCGGCGCGGCGGGCACCAGCGAGGCCAGCGCCTGCGCAGCGCGCGGCCCTTGCAGCGCAAGCAGGCCGTGATCGCTGCGCTCGGTCAGCGTGACGCCTGCGGGCAGACGCGCGGATATATGGGCGATGTCGGCGTGTTTGGTCGCGCCGTTGACGACCAGGAAAAACCCGTCGGACCAACGCGTGACCATCAGGTCGTCGAGAATGCCGCCCTGATCGTTGAGCAGCAGCGAATAGCGCTGCGCCCCCTGGCCAAGCGTCGCCAGATCGATGGGCAGCAAGGCTTCGAGCGCGGCTTGCGCGAGCGGTTGGTCAGCACCGGGCGCAGCGATCAGCAGTTGCCCCATGTGCGACACATCGAACAGGCCCGCATTTTCGCGCGTCCACAAATGCTCGGCGATGATTCCATCGTACTGCACCGGCATCGCATGACCGGCGAACGGGACCATTCGCGCATTTCGTGCGCGGTGCCAGGAATCCAGCGGAAGTACCCGCAGATCTTGCGAAATATCGTCAGTGTTGCTCACAAATATCGGCTCCGCGCATCAAGGGCGTCAAACGGAGCCCCCTCTGTCGCGGAACCTGAGAGTTTTCCCCGAGGCGCCACCGATATCGGCGGTGCAGCGGGGTTACCCCTTCGGTGGCACCAGCCCAAAGGGTCGGTGCGCTTTCCAGAGCATCACTGTCGATCCACGCGGTCCATTGTGCCTGAGAGTTTCCGGGGCGGTTGCTCCTTCGGCGTCCTTGCCAAACGCCCTGCAAACAAGGCGATTCGCGCAGAACTCTCCCGCGTCGATCAGTGACGCTTATGCCCCTGCCTTATTTTTCTGATTCACGTCAAGCCATGGTGGGCAAGGCTGTGGATATCCGGCGTGTAATGGACGTGGCGCCCCCGTCCCTGCTGTCCGGCGAGCGCCAGGATCGCCGTTGCGACATCGCGCGCGCGAACCGAGCGATAGCGCGCGAGCCCCCCGCGCAACAACGGATCGATCAGGGGTGCAATGATCTGCCCCAGTCGCTCGGCCGGGCGTGGCGGTCCGCTGCGATGCCCCCGCAGCAGGCCCGGACGCAGAATGTCGAGCCTCGAAAAACCCATATGGTTTACAGCGGCTTCGGTCTCGCCCTTGACGGACAGGTAGAAGTTGCGCGCGTCCGGATCGGCGCCAACCGAAGACACCAGAATGACCTGTCGCGTGCCCGCCGCGCGTGCCGCCCGCGCCACGTCGAGCACAAGGTCATGATCCACGGCACGAAACGCCTGCCGGTCGCCGCCAACTGCGGCAATCGTCGTGCCCAGCGCAATGACCAGTGTCACCGGGCGCGCCCGCGCAATGGCGGCGGGCCAATCGGCGGGATCGGCGACCAGCATTTCAAGCCTTGCCCCAGCCGGCAGCGAGACTTCGCGACGGGCAAGCGCGGCAAGCTTTATATCCGCGCGCGCCGCCGTGGCGGCGATTACCGCCGTACCGATCAGTCCGGTTGCACCGACCAGCAGCAGCGGCACGCGATCGGGCTCAGACATTGCGCAGCCGTTCGGGGATGCGCCCGGTCAGTTTGGTATATTGGTCGATGGCAAAGCGGTCGGTCATCCCGGCGACATAGTCGGCAATCGTCCGGGCCCGCCCCGGCTCGCCCCCGGGCAAGCGTGCCTGCCAGGATGACGGCAACAGCGCCGGATCGGCGGCGTAGGCGGCGAACAGGCTGGCGATGACCTCTCGCGCCGTGTCCGCTGCGGCAACTTGTTCGGGATGGAGATAGAGCCGGGCGTACATGAATTTCTTCAGCGCGCGTTCCTCGGCCTGCAGCTTCGGGGAAAAACCGCACAGCGCCCGCCCGGCAGCGCGGACATCGTCGACATGGGCAACGCCGCTTGCCGCGATGCGGTCGCGCGTTTCGCCAAGCACGTCGTTGACCATGCGCCCGATCTGCCCGCGCACCAGTTCGCGCAACAGCCGATCGCGCGCGGCACCGGGAAAACGCGCTTCGATCGCATACCATTGCTCGGCCAGCGACGGCAGTTCGAGCAGATGATCGAGCGTCAGAAAACCGGCGCGCAAACCGTCGTCGATGTCGTGATTGTCATAGGCGATGTCGTCCGAAATCGCCGCGACTTGCGCTTCGAGCGAGGCATGGCTTGTCAGATCGAGCGGAAAGGCCGCGTCGAGCTCGGCCAGCGCCCAGGGCGCGCGGCGCGCCGGACCCCCAAGAACCGGACCATTATGTTTGGCCAGACCTTCGAGCATTTCCCAGGTGAGATTGAGCCCGTCGTGTTCGACATAAGGACTTTCCAGCCGCATCAAAACGCGCAAGGTATTGGCATTGTGGTCAAATCCGCCGCACTCGGCGAGCGCAGCCTGCAACGCATCTTCGCCCGCATGGCCGAAGGGCGGATGGCCGATGTCATGGGCAAGACACAGCGCCTCGGTCAGGTCTTCATCGAGCCCCAGCGCGCGCGCGATCACCCGGCCGATCTGCGCGACTTCGAGGCTGTGCGTCAGGCGGACGCGGTAATGATCGCCATCGGGCGCGACGAAGACCTGTGTTTTGTGGCGCAAGCGGCGAAACGCGATCGAATGGATGATCCGATCGCGATCGCGCTGAAACACACTGCGCGGCCCCCGCGCGGTCACCCCCTCGGGCGCGAACTCACGTCCGCGTGAATGCTCCGGGTCGCAGGCAAAGGGGGCTCTCGTTGTCATTGCCGCCGATTAGGCAAGGTCGGTTCAATGCGCCAGCGCCTTGACGATGTCCTCGACCATCTTCTTCGCATCGGCCAGCAGCATCATCGTCTGGTCCATGTAGAAGACGTCGTTATCGACCCCGGCATAGCCGACCCCGCCCATCGAGCGTTTGACGAAGAAGATCGTCTTGGCCTTGTCGACGTCAAACACCGGCATGCCGTAGATCGGCGATGATTTGTCGGTCTTGGCCGCCGGATTGACCACGTCGTTGGCGCCGATGATGAAGGCGACGTCGGCCTGGGCAAATTCGCCGTTGATGTCTTCCAGCTCGAACACTTCGTCATAGGGCACGTTCGCTTCGGCCAGGAGCACGTTCATATGCCCCGGCATGCGGCCTGCGACCGGGTGGATCGCGTATTTCACATTGACCCCGCCCGCCTTCAACTGGTCGCCCATTTCGCGCAAAACGTGCTGCGCCTGGCTGACCGCCATGCCGTAGCCCGGGATGATGATGACGGTTTCGGCCTCTTTCATGATATAGGCCGCGTCTTCCGCGCTGCCGCGTTTCCATGGCCGCTGCTCCTTCGCCGGGCCGCCGCCCGCTTCGGGAGCGGCGCCAAAGCCGCCCGCGATCACCGAAATGAAGCTGCGGTTCATCGCCTTGCACATGATATACGACAGGATGGCGCCCGATGATCCGACCAGCGCGCCGGTGATGATCATCGCCGTGTTGTGCAGCGTAAAGCCCATTGCCGCCGCGGCCCAACCCGAATAGGAATTGAGCATCGAGACGACGACCGGCATGTCCGCCCCGCCGATCGGGATGATCAGCAGAAAGCCGATGGCAAACGACAGCGCGGTAATCGCGGCAATCACCCACAGCGCTTCATCTTGCGTAAAACAGCCGACAAGCCCGATGATCAGCGCCAGCGTGCCCAGATTGAGGACATGGCGGCCCGGCAGCATGATCGGCGAACCGCTCATCTTGCCTGCCAGCTTCAGAAAGGCGATGATCGAGCCGGAAAAGGTGATCGCGCCGATGGCAATGCCAAGGCCCATTTCGACCCGGCTGTGCGCGGCGATCTGAGCCCCTTCGAGAATGCCGAAAGCGCCCGGATTGAGATAAGCCGCCCAGCCCACCAGCACCGCCGCCAGCCCCACCAGCGAGTGAAACGCGGCGACGAGTTGCGGCATGTCGGTCATCTTGATCCGGCGTGCCGTAACGAAGCCGACGCCCCCGCCGATCGCCAGCGCCGCGACGATTTCGGGCAGGCTGGCAATGGCATGGGTGATCAGCGTGGTGACGACCGCGATCGTCATGCCGATCATGCCGTAACGGTTGCCCGCGCGTGACGTTGCAGGGCTCGACAGACCGCGCAGCGCCAGAATGAACAAGACCCCCGCGATCAGATAGGCGAGCGAAACCCAGGAAGAGGAAGCGGATTCCATCACTTCTTTTCCTTCTTCTTGTACATCGCCAGCATGCGTTCGGTAACGGCAAAGCCGCCAAAGATGTTGACGCTGGCCAGCACGATCGCCCCCAGCCCCAGCCATTTCGACACCGCAGAGCCATCAGCCGCGCCCGCAATCAGCGCACCGACCACGATCACCGAGGAAATCGCGTTGGTCACGGCCATCAACGGCGTGTGTAACGCGGGCGTGACCGACCAGACGACGTAATAGCCGACAAAACAGGCCATCACGAAAATCGACAGAATGCTGACAAAATCCATTACAAATCCTCCCCGGCACGGGGAGGGGGACCGCCCGAAGGGTGGTGGAGGGGCCTTGCCCCGCCTACCGCGATCGCCTCAGCCGCACCAACAGCATCCGCCAAGACATGCGAGGCGGAAACTCGTCGTACTATGTAGCCGTTGTCTTCGAAAAACCGCGTTCTGACCGCATCTCGGCTTGCTCGAGCACCAACATCGTGTGCGAACCCATCAATTTCGACAACCAATCGCACGGCGAGGCAGCAGAAATCGACCACATAAGGCCCGATCGGGTGCTGGCGGCGGAATTTCAGGCCCTTTGGGCGCAGACGCAATTGCTGCCAGAGCAGGACTTCGGGCAAAGTCATCGTTTTGCGCAGAGAACGGGCCCGCCCAACTACCGGTCGCAGTGCGGTGGGCGATACCCCTCCACCACGCTGCGCGTGGTCCCCCTCCCCGGTTCGGGGAGGATTGGGTTGCGCGCTCAAACCAGCAGCCTTTCGTGGACCACTTTGCCGCCTTGCGTCAGGCGGATGGCATTGCCGATTTCCTCATCGAGCACCGGGCGACCATGCTCCTTGTCCCAGAACGCGGCGAGGAAGTTGTAGAGATTGCGCGAATAGAGCGCCGAGGCATCGGCGGGCAATTGCGCGGGGGTATTGGCAAAGCCCACGATCCTGACCCCGTGGCGCTCTACGACCTGATCGGGAACAGAGCCCTCGACATTGCCGCCTTGCGCAACAGCCAGGTCATAGATCACGCTGCCCGGCTTCATCGTTGCGATCTGCGCATCGCTGATCAGGCGCGGCGCCGGTCGTCCGGGGATCAGCGCGGTGGTGATGACGATGTCCTGCCTGGCGATATGGCTCGATACCAGTTCGGCTTGCGCTTTCTGGTATTCGGGGCTCATTTCGGTGGCATAGCCGCCCGCGCCTTCGCCTTCGATCCCGGCGACATTTTCGACGAAGATCGGCTTGGCGCCGAGCGACTGGATCTGTTCCTTCGTCGCCGAGCGCACGTCGGTCGCCGATACTTGCGCGCCAAGCCGCCGCGCCGTGGCAATCGCCTGAAGCCCCGCAACGCCCACGCCCATGACAAAGGCCTTGGCGGCGCTGATCGTACCGGCGGCGGTCATCATCATCGGAAAGGCGCGGCCATAGAGATTGGCCGCGATCAGCACAGCCTTGTACCCGGCAAGATTGGCCTGGCTCGACAGGATGTCCATCGATTGCGCGCGGGTGATGCGCGGCATGAATTCCATCGCCAGCGCTTCGAACCCGGCGGCGGCATAAGCCTCCACCCGATCGCGTTGGCCAAACGGATCATGCCCGGCAACGACCCACGCGCCGGGATTGGCCCCCGCCAGCATGGCGATGTCCGGGCCTTGCACCGCAAAGACGATGTCGGCACCTTGTGCCACGCCGGTTTCGGCGATGCGCGCGCCCGCCGCGATATAATCGGCATCGCCGATCGAGGCGGCAAGCCCTGCCCCGGCCTCGACCGTGACCCCGGCCCCCAGCGTGATCAGCTTTTTTACCGTTTCCGGCGTTGCCGAGACACGCGTTTCCCCCGCCGCCCGCTCACGCAGGACGGCAATTGTGACCGAATGCGCCATGCCGCGCGATCAGTGAATCAGATAGATGACGAATGCGACAATCGCCGCGATGACCGGAACCGCTACCTTGATGAGGGTGATAAAGCCGTCATACGTCGCGCGCGCGGCCTTGATGTCGTTTGCCGATGCCATATCCAACCCCTCGTTTTTGCCTGTTATGCGTCATTGTCTGCATTGCGGCATGTCCTTGGTCGATGCCGCTCGTCCATGGTCTAGCCATCATGGGCGGCCTGCTCAAGCGCCAACACGCGCCGCCAAAGCTTATCGGCGGCCTTAATCCGCTTTTTACCTAACCTGATTAAGAGCTGTGGTTCAGGAAACCTGACCGGATGGCGAATGTCTGACACTGAAGATCGCCTGTTGATGCTCATCGATGACGAACCGGCGCAGATCCGGCTCGTCTCCGCGCTCGCTGCGCGCGAAGGATGGCGCACCGTCGTCGCCCGCGATTCGGAAACCGCGATCGCGATGCTCGGCACGCGTCAGGGCATGCGATTGGGCGCAATCATTCTCGATCAATGGGTTCCGGGCGAACAGGCCTGTGAGTTGATTGCCGAGCTGAAAGCGCGGCGCCCTGCCCTGCCGATCCTGATGCTGACCACCAGTTCATCGCCCCTGCTCGCGGTCGAAGCGATGCGTGCAGGCGCCACCGATTACCTGATCAAGCCGGTCGCGCCCGATCGTCTCGTTTCCGCCTTGCGCGCGGCGACCGCGCCCGAAGTGCAAAGCTCTGAATTGCATCCGCTGACCGAAAAACTGGGCGCCTCGCTCGATTTCGATTCGATGATCGGCGCGGCCTCGTCCTTCCGAACGGCGCTTGCGGTGGCGGCAAAAGCCGCGCGGACCCATGCCCATGTCCTGATCGAAGGCGAATGCGGCACGGGCAAGGAAATGCTGGTACGCGCGATGCACGCCGCATCTCCGCGTGCCAAACTGCCCTTGCGCATTGTCAATGCGGGCGGAATCCCGTCCAATCAGATTGAATCGGTGCTGTTCGGGCACGAAAAGGGTGCCTTTGCCGGCGCTTTCGAACGCCATGTCGGGGCCTTGCAACATGCCGACGGCGGCACGCTGGTGATCGACGAGATCGACCGCCTGCCGCTCGCCGTTCAACAACGGCTGTTGCAGTTCGTCGATCGCGGCGATGTTCAACCGATCGGCGCGCGCCATTCGTTTCGGCTCGATGTGCGCCTGTTTGTGTGCAGCAATGCGCCGCTCAAGGATCTGGTCGAAGGCGGGCTGTTCGATGCGGATTTGCTCGCCCGGCTTTCCGCGACGCATGTGCACGTGCCTTCGCTGCGCGAGCGGGCGGGCGACATTCCGGCGCTGGCCCGCCATTTTCTCGCGCGGATCGGCGAACAGCCGGGCTTGCGCCCCCTGGGGATCACCGACGGCGCGCTGGCGCTGCTCGGCGCCTATGACTGGCCGGGCAATGTCCGCCAATTGCAGGCGACGCTGTTCCGCGCGGCGGTGTTCTGTGACGGCGAAGCCTTGACCGCGCAGGATTTTCCCAAGCTGGCCAATATGGTCGGCGATACCGTGCGCGTGCCGCAACCGATCGGCGACGGCGCCGGAGTCATGCTGTTTGGCCCTGATGGAAATCTGCGCCCGCTCGAAGACATCGAGGCCGACGTCATCCGCCTTGCCATCGGGCACTATCGCGGGCGCATGACCGAAGTCGCGCGCCGCCTCGGGATCGGTCGCTCGACGCTTTACCGCAAGCTTTCCGAACTGGGCATCGATAACGCTGCCTAATCGACCAACTGGCTGAAATCGGTCAGCGCCGCATCGCGCAATCCGCGCCAGACCTGCAAGGCCTGGACCGTTTCGGGCACGTCATGCACACGCACCATGTGTGCGCCCGCATCCGCCGCGCGCAAGGCCAGCGTCAACGAGCCGGGCATACGCTTGTGCGCCGGTATTTCGCCCGCGAGAGCGCCGATCATGCGTTTGCGACTGGCGGCAAACAGGATCGGCTGGCCCAGTCCGTGAAACATCGGCAGGGCGTTGATCAACAGCAGGTTTTCGGCCAAAGTCTTGCCAAAGCCAATGCCCGGATCGAGCAGGATCCTGTTCCGCGCGATGCCCGCCGCCAAGGCCGCATCACGCCGTTCGCGCAAAGCGTCAAACACATCGAGCACGACATCGCGATAGACGCCGTCGGCATGAAGGTCGCCAGCATCGCCCGGCGCATGCATCAGCACGACCGGCGCTCCGCTTTGCGCGACCAGCGCGGCAGTGCGCGGATCATGGCGCAAGGCGGAGACATCGTTGACGATATGCGCGCCCGCACGAAGCGCCGCGCCGATCACGCTCGCGCGGCGACTGTCGATCGAGATCGCCGCGCCCGCCGCAGCCAGCGCCGCGATCACCGGGACAACGCGGCGCTCTTCATCGCCTTCCCATACCGCCGCAGCGCCGGGCCGGGTGGATTCACCGCCGACATCGATCAGGGCCGCGCCCGCTTCGAGCATGGCATGGGCATGTTCGAGCGCGGCGTCGGGCTTGTCGAGGAATTTTCCACCGTCGGAAAAGCTGTCGGGCGTGACATTGAGAATGCCCATGACCAATGGCTGATCGAGCCGCAGCATTCGCGCGCCGCAGGCAATCGGGGCATGGGTGCGCGCCAGATCCTGCCATTGCGCGAGCGCCTCGGCGGCCAAGGCCTCGGGCAGGGCGGCGATGGCGCCCGGCACATCGCGCGCGCCCAGACGATCGCGCGACACGATACGGCCATCGCGGCGGCGGATGAGCGCAAAGCGGCTCGCCCAGACCATGCTGCCGCCCAGGCGGATTGCGCCGCCTTCTTCGCTTTGCGGGCTTTCGGCGAGCGCGATCGGGCGGATATAGACCGTTTCGGCCATGGCGCTCAGTCTTCGGTGGCGAGCAGGTAGAGCTGGCGCAGCGCGTCGAGCGGCTTCACTTCGCCTTCGTGCATGACATGCCAGAATGTCCAGCCATTGCACGACGGCGCGCCTTGCAGCTTTGCGCCGAGGCCGTGGATCGACCCCGGCTCTGCGCCCGCCTCGATCGAACCATCGGCGCGGACCGTGGCGCGGAACCGGCCTTTCTTATCGGAAAGCTCGGCACCCGGCGCGATCCAGCCGGATTCGACAAGCTGGCCGAAGGCGACGCGCGGCGCGGTCTTGCGGCTCTGCATCGTCTTCAGCGCGGATTCATCGAGCGGCAGAGCCATTTCGATGCGTTCCTCGGCGACCGCAATATAACCTTCATCGCGCTCGCAGCCGATCCAGTCGCGGCCGAGCCGCTTGGCCACCGCGCCGGTGGTGCCGGTGCCAAAGAACGGATCGAGCACGACATCGCCCGGATGAGTCGTCGCCAGCAGGACGCGATAGAGCAAGGCCTCGGGCTTTTGCGTGGGGTGCGCCTTGATGCCGTCCTTGCGGATGCGCTCCTGCCCCGAACAGATCGGCAGCACCCAGTCGGACCGCATCTGCAATTCGTCGTTGAGCGTCTTCATCGCGCGATAGTTGAACGTGTATTTCGACTTCTCGCTTTTCGAGGCCCAGATCAGCGTCTCGTGCGCATTGGTAAAGCGCGTGCCTTTGAAATTGGGCATCGGATTGGCCTTGCGCCAGACGATGTCGTTGAGAATCCAGAATCCCAGATCCTGCAGCAACGCACCGACGCGAAAGATGTTGTGATAGCTGCCGATGACCCAGATCGAGCCGTCGGGCTTGAGCAGGCGGTGCGCCTCGGTCAGCCATTCGCGGGTGAATTTGTCATAAGTGGCGAAGCTGGCGAACTTGTCCCAGTCGTTGGTGACGGCATCGACATGGCTGCCGTCGGGGCGGGCGAGATCGCCGCCCAATTGCAGGTTATACGGCGGATCGGCAAAGATCATGTCGATCGAGGCCGAAGGCAGCGCGCGCATGGCTTCGATGCAGTCGCCGCGCAGGATGCTGTTGACCGGCAGTACGGGATTGGCCGCCGGCGCGGGGCGTGCCTTTGCCCGTGTGCGCGTTGCGATCCGTTCCTTTACCAAGACTGCCATGATTATCCGTGCCTTTCGCTGCAATACCCCCTGATTCTGAATCAAACGCGACTCGCCGTCAAGGCTCGACTCGTGGAGTCAGCACGAGTCGCGGTGAATCCAAAAGGGGAACGGAACGAGTCCGCAGGCCATATCTTGAGTCCGGCCCGCCCTCGGTACGCCACATCTGGTGGGTGCGGGGCAGAACAAATATTTCCGGCGATCAGATCAGCGTCAGTTGCGCCACCGGGCCAAAGCTGCGGCGATGAAGCGGGCATGGGCCGTGGAGCCTCAGCGCGTCGAGATGCTGGCGCGTGCCATAACCGGCATTGCGGTCCCAGCCATAGTGCGGCCATTCCAGCGCGGCGGCATGCATGATCGCATCGCGGTGCTGCTTGGCGAGGATCGAGGCTGCGGAAATCGCGGGCTCGGTTGCATCGCCGCCGACAATCGCGCGCGCCGGCCAGATCCATTCGGGCACGCGGCCCGCCGGTGTCTTGTTGCCGTCGATCAGGACCATGGCGACATCATCGCGCTTGCCCACGAGCGCCGATACCGCGAGCGTCATCGCCTTCATCGTCGCGGCAAAGATGTTGATCCGATCGATCTCATCGGCTTCGACAACGCCGATGCCCCAAAGGCATGTGGCGCGGATGGCCGGATCGAGCCTGGCGCGGCGGCGCGCCGACAGGACTTTGGAATCGGCCAGACCATCGGGCGCATCGGGGCCCAACACGACCGCGGCGGCGACCACCGGCCCGGCCAGCGGCCCCCGCCCGGCTTCATCGACGCCGATCAGCAGGCCACTTATGGGCAAGATGGATGGACAGGACATGGCTTCGCCTCCTATCGCGCGATGACGCCCACCATCAAGCCCCCTCCCCCATCAAGCAGAGATCCCGCACATGCCGTTCGATCCCACCCGCGTCGATTGCTGGATCTTTGATCTCGACAATACGCTCTATCCGTCCAGCGCCAATCTGTTCAGCCAGATCGATGTCCTGATGGGGCGGTTCATCGCCAATCTGCTCGGCTGCGATCTGGCCGAGGCGCGTCGCGTGCAAAAACTCTATTTCCATGATCATGGCACGACGCTTGCCGGGCTGATGCATTATCATGCGATCGAGCCGGCCGAATTCCTGGCCTTTGTCCATGATGTCGACATGAGCGTGCTCGATGCCGCGCCGCGCCTGGCCGACCGGCTGCGCGCCCTGCCGGGGCGGTGCCTGGTTTTTACCAATGCCGATGCGGACTATGCCGCGCGCGCGCTCGATGCCTTGGGAATTGCCGACTGTTTCGAAGGGATCTGGGACATTCATGCCATGGCCTACCGGCCCAAGCCGGAAATGAGCGCCTATGCCGGGCTGATCGATCATTTCCGCATCGACCCGACGCGCGCGGTGTTCGTCGAGGATACGGCGCGCAACCTGCCCCCTGCCAAGCATCTCGGCATGCAGACGGTGTGGATCGACATGGCAACCGAATGGGGCGACCGCGCCAAGGATGATTCCGCGATCGACG
Organism: Novosphingobium sp. Fuku2-ISO-50; assembly: GCF_001519055.1. Classification (GTDB taxonomy): domain Bacteria; phylum Pseudomonadota; class Alphaproteobacteria; order Sphingomonadales; family Sphingomonadaceae; genus Novosphingobium. Next base: position 168,543 of record NZ_KQ954289.1, read on the forward strand.
TGATGATCGACGACATGGCTTATTGGCTCGATGCCGTAGCGGGCGAACTTGCCCAAGGGCCACAGCTGGGCTAGGCGCGCCTGAAAATCTGCCTGCCGAAATCCCCCTGCCAGTACGAAAGTTTCCGACATGACCGACCAGCTTGCCGCCGCGATCGAAGCCGCCTGGGAAAACCGTGCCGAAGTCACCCCGGCCAGCGCCGATGTGCGCACCGTGGTCGAAGCCGCGCTTGGCCTGCTCGACAGCGGCAAGGCGCGCGTTGCGGAAAAGATCGATGGCATGTGGCAGGTCAATCAGTGGCTGAAAAAGGCCGTGCTGCTGTCATTCCGGCTGAATGACAACGTGGTGATCGAAGGCGGCGCGGGCGGTGCCCCGGCGTTCGACAAAGTCCCTTCGAAGTTTGCCGGATGGGATGAAGACAGCTTTCGCGAAGCGGGCTTTCGCGTGGTGCCCGGCGCTGTGGCGCGGCGCGGTGCCTATATTGCGCGCGGCACCGTGCTGATGCCGAGCTTTGTCAATATCGGCGCCTATGTCGATGAAGGCACCATGGTCGATACCTGGGCCACGGTCGGTTCGTGCGCGCAGATCGGCAAGAATGTCCACATTTCGGGCGGCGTCGGGATCGGCGGCGTGCTTGAGCCGCTCCAGGCCGGGCCGGTGATCATCGAAGACGGCGCCTTTATCGGCGCGCGGTCCGAAGTTGCCGAAGGCGTGATCGTCGGTCAGGGCGCCGTCCTGTCGATGGGCGTCTTCCTTGGCGCTTCGACCAAGATCATCGACCGCGCCACGGGCGAAGTGCATATCGGCCGCGTTCCGCCTTATGCCGTAGTCGTGCCCGGCGCGCTGCCCGGCAAGCCGCTGCCCGACGGAACGCCGGGGCCGTCGCTCTATTGCGCAGTGATCGTCAAGACGGTCGATGCGCAGACCCGCAGCAAGACCGGGATCAACGATCTGCTGCGTGACTGATCCGCGCGCCCTGATCGAACGTCTGGGGCTCATCCCCCATCCGGAGGGCGGCTGGTACAGCGAAACCTGGCGCGCCGAGGCGGCGCCGGGGACGCGTGCGGCGGGTACGCTGATCCATTTCCTGCTCGAATCCGGGCAGTCATCGCATTGGCATCGGGTCGATGCCGACGAGATCTGGCTGTGGCAGGGCGGCGATCGCATCGAACTGGCGATCGCCGCCGATGCGGCCGGCCCTGCCAGGCGGATCATGCTTGGGCCGGACCCTTTGGCTGGGGATCTGTTGCAGGCAGTGGTTCCCGCCGGGCAATGGCAGGCGGCCGTTCCGCTTGACGGGGCGCACGGCCATGCGCTGGTTTCGTGCGTCGTGGTGCCCGGGTTTGACTTCGCAGGGTTCGAATTGGCAGCGCCAGGATGGCGCCCCGGCACTTGATTCGCGGCCGTTGCGTTTCGCACATGCGCAATTGGATTCGCCGTTACCCTGCCCCAAGGGGAAAAAGGTTGCAATTTGCTCCTGATTATTACCCCATATTTCAGTTTTGTTGCATTTTATGCATCTTGACGCGCGCGGAAAGCATTTGCTCGTTCGCAGATGCAGCATAAATCGGGGTCACGCCAGCAAATGACCGGGTGCTGATCATCTCGGTGCAGAGGGCCTTCCCTCACTGGTAAAGGAGTGATTGCCATGCTGAAGACCACGCTGATCGCCGCCACGCTGCTTACTGCTGCTGCTCCGACTCTGGCACTTGCCGCCAGCGACGACGCCGGCCAGTTCACCCACAAGGGTGTGGACTACAACTACACCACCGAAGACAAGGGCGGCGACAAGGTCGTTCGCGGCACCGCCTATGCGGGCAAGGTTCCCTTCGAACTGCACATCCACAAGAAGATGGTCACCGGCACGTTCAACAACAAGCCGGTCGAATTCGAACTGTCGGACGTTAAGAAGCTGGGCCTCGACCTCGGCAACTGATCGCCGTTTTCCGATCCAAAAAAGGCCCCCGGTTCGCTGGGGGCCTTTTTTTGTGCGCCTGCGTTGGCCGGCGGATCACTCCGCCGCGGGCATATAGAGATCGCCGCCGGAGCGGTACTTTTCGCGCATTTCGGCCATTCCCGCCTCGACCTCTTCGGCAGCGATAAAGCTGTCGGGCGCGTTGTTCTGGCGTGCGGCAAAATCGCGCACTTCCTGCGTGATTTTCATCGAACAGAATTTGGGCCCGCACATCGAGCAGAAATGCGCGGTCTTGGCGCCTTCGGCGGGCAAGGTCTGATCATGATACTGCTCGGCGGTATCGGGATCGAGGCTGAGATTGAACTGATCGCGCCAGCGAAAATCAAAGCGCGCACGGCTCAGGGCGTCGTCACGCAGCCGGGCCGCCGGGTGGCCCTTGGCCAGATCGGCGGCATGCGCGGCCAGTTTGTACGTAACGACGCCGACTTTGACATCGTCACGGTCGGGCAAGCCAAGATGCTCTTTCGGCGTAACGTAACAAAGCATGGCCGTGCCAAACCAGCCGATCATCGCCGCGCCGATCCCGCTGGTGATATGGTCATAACCGGGCGCAATATCGGTCACCAGCGGCCCGAGCGTGTAAAATGGCGCTTCGCCGCAGGCCGCCAATTGCTTGTCCATGTTTTCCTTGATCTTGTGCATCGGCACGTGGCCGGGGCCCTCGATCATGACCTGAACGTCGTGCGCCCAGGCGCGCTTCGTCAGCTCTCCCAGCGTGTAAAGCTCGGCAAACTGCGCTTCGTCGTTGGCATCGGCGATCGATCCGGGGCGCAGACCATCGCCCAGCGAATAGGCGATATCATAAGCCTTCATGATCTCGCTGATCTCGTCGAAATGCTCGTAGAGAAAGCTTTCCTTGTGATGCGCGAGGCACCATTTCGCCATGATCGAGCCGCCCCGGCTGACAATCCCCGTTACGCGACGCGCGGTCATGGGAATGTAGGCCAGCCGGACCCCGGCGTGGATGGTGAAATAGTCCACCCCCTGCTCGGCCTGTTCGATCAGGGTGTCGCGGAAAATTGCCCAGGTCAGATCTTCGGCGATCCCGCCCACTTTTTCGAGCGCCTGATAGATCGGGACGGTGCCGATCGGCACGGGCGAATTGCGCAGGATCCATTCGCGCGTGTCATGGATATTGCGCCCGGTCGACAGATCCATGACCGTGTCGGCGCCCCAGCGGATCGACCAGACCATCTTGTCGACTTCGTTGGCAACGTCCGAGGCGACTGCCGAATTGCCGATATTGGCATTGATCTTGACCAGGAAATTGCGGCCGATCGCCATCGGTTCGCTTTCCGGGTGGTTGATATTGGCAGGGATGATGGCGCGGCCACGGGCGACTTCGTCACGCACGAATTCGGCCGTTACGTGATCGGGGATTTCCGCCCCCCAGTCCTTCCCGTCGCGGGCCAGGGCCTCCTTCAGCGCCTTGCGCCCAAGGTTTTCGCGGATCGCGACATATTCCATTTCCGGGGTGATGATTCCCTGCCGCGCGTAATGCATCTGCGTCACGTTACGACCGCTGCGGGCCCGCAACGGTGCGCGGGCAACGCCGGGAAACGGCGGAACCCCTCCCGACCGGTCGGGGCCAAGCTGCCCATTGTCTTCGGGGCGGCAATCGCGGCCGGTATAGTGCTCGACATCGCCGCGCGCGACGATCCAGTCATGGCGCAGCAGCGGCAGCCCGGCGGCTATGTCGATCGACACTTTGACATCGGTATAGGGGCCCGAGGTGTCATAGACGCGCACCGGCGGCTCGCCCGATGACGGCTCCAGCGCGATTTCGCGCATCGCGACACTGACCTCGGGAAAGCGTGGGGAATCGATGTGAATCTTGCGGCTGCCGCGGATTGCGCCGGTGGTAACGCCGATTTCGAGCTTGCTGTTGATGTCCGCCATGGTCGCTCCTTCGCGGGGGAAGGAGAAATGACGGGCTTGCACAGATTGCGATCGCCGGCCCTTCCCTCCGCCCGTGCTAACGGGTTCAGGTTCGACGGGTCGGGCCACGTGACTGGCCCCTCTCAGCCCACACAGGCTCCCCGAGGTTCGTAGGCGGACTTCTAGGCCGGTCGTCGCGGGCTGTCCAGTGACGGATGCCCGCGACGTAATGGGCGACGGCTTGCTCCGCCGTCGCCCGTTACGTTATTCCGCCGCTTGCAGCGTGCGCAGGTCGGCGCGTTGGCCGTCGTAAAGGAATTCGACGCCGTCGAGATTGATCTTCGGGATTTCCTCGCGTTCGCGCCAGTAATCCTGATTGTGGCGCCATTCGGGCTTGTCGCCCCGGCGTGGCAATTGATCGAGCCCGCGCATCAGGTAGCCGGGATTGAAATTGTCCGCTTCGATCCACGGCAACAGTTCCATGCCGGCATCTTCGGGCCGCAGCGCGACATCAACCCGTTTTGCCCCCAGTTCATCCATGTGTTTCAGAAGATTGCAGACGAAATCACCAAGCAGGTCGACGCGCAGCGTCCAACTGGCGCGGAAATAGCCCATCACCCAGACCAGATTGGGCACGCCGGTAAACATCATGCCGCGATAGTTGATGGTTTCGTGCCAATCGAGGTGGGCGCCGTCGATGCTGAACGGGATGTCGCCCATGACCGACAGGCGAAAGCCGGTGCAGGCGACAATGATGTCCGCTTCCAGCTCTTCGCCGGACGCCGTCAGCACGCCTTTTTCGGTAAAGCGGTCGATGGTGTCGGTCACCACGGTCACGTTGCCGGCAGCGGCATGCTGAAACAGGTCGCCATTGGGGCAGAATGCCAGTCGCTGCTGCCAGGGGCGATAGTGCGGCGTGAAATGGGGCTCGAACTGGAAATCCTCGCCCGCATAGGCGCGCACGAGCATTTTCAACTCTTCGAACACGACGTCGGGCTCTTCGACGCATCGCTTGTTCATCATGTCCTGATCGAACATGATCTGCGCACGCACGACGCGATGAACGGTTTCCTCGTCGATACCGATCTGGCGCAGCCTGTCGGCCAGTTCGTTCTGGTTCGGGTTGCAAAAGAAATAGGTCGGCGAACGCTGCAACATGGTCACTTTCGCACCGGCGTCGCAGAACGCGGGCACCACGGTTGCCGCCGTCGCGCCCGATCCGATGACGAGCACGCGCTTGCCCGTAACGTTTGTCGCCGGATCCCACAGCTGGGCATGGACGAAGTGCCCCTTGTAATCCGAAAGACCCTTCCAGTCAGGGACATAGGGCCGTTCGTGGTCGTAATAACCTTGGCACATCCACAGGAAATTGGCGGTGAACACCTGCTCCGTGCCGTCGGCTTCGCGCCGTGTGGTAACGGTCCACAGGTTGTCTTTGCTCGACCAGTCGCTCGACGTGATCCGCGTGCCGTAACGGATGTGTCGATCGATGTGGTTTTCCTCGATCACCTCGCCCATGTATTTGAGGATTTCCGCGCCGCTGGCGATCGGCGCGCCGACCCAGGGCTTGAAGCGATAGCCAAACGTGTAGAGGTCGGAATCCGACCGCACGCCGGGATACTTGTGCGTAACCCAGGTTCCGCCGAACGTGTCCTTGACCTCAAGGATCGCATAGTTCTTGTCGGGGCACTGGTGCTGAAGATGATAGGCCGATCCGATCCCGGAGATGCCCGCGCCCACAATCAGCACGTCGAAATGCTCTGCAGTCATGCCTTGTCCTCATCCTCTCGGGACCGGGCGTGATTCTTTGCCGCCCGGTTCTCCATGCCTTCAGGGTTGCTTCAATGGAGCCAGCAAACCTTGATACATCTCAAATTGCAACCGAAATTCGCAATACATTGCCGGGGTGCATTGCAAGGATTGGGCTGACCCGGCAAAGGCCCGCTTTTCTCCGTCTGTCCCGAAAGGGTTTGTTGCACGCGCGCGGGCTTGCCCCTAACCCCCGTTGCCATGGGCGCAACACAGGCTGACATCGCGATCCTCGGCGGCGGACTGGCAGGCGGTCTCGTCGCGCTGGCGCTTGCCCGCTGGCGACCTGACTTGTCCGTCATGGTGTTCGAACGTGACGCGGCGCTGGGCGGCAACCATGTCTGGTCGTTTTTTGCGACCGATCTGTCCGCCGATGGCGAAGAACTCGTTGCGCCGTTGGTCGATGCGGCATGGGCAGGCTATGATGTCCGCTTTCCCGACTATGTCCGGACGTTGGTCACACCCTATCGCGCGACGACGTCGCATCGGCTCGATCGGGTGCTGCGCCAGGCCCTGCCCGCACAGGCCTTGGTGACAGGCGCGCACGTGGTTGCCTGCACGCCGACCGGTGTGACGCTTGCCGATGGTCGGGAATTTGCCGCAGGCGCTGTGATCGATGCACGGGGCATTCATGATTTGCCATCTATTACAGGTGGTTGGCAAAAGTTTCTCGGACAACGTCTGAAATTGGCGCGACCGCATCGATTGGCCCGGCCGATCGTGATGGATGCAACCGTTGCGCAACATGACGGCTATCGCTTTGTCTATTGCCTGCCGTTTGCCAGCGACGAAGTCTTTGTCGAAGACACCTATTACGCCGACGATCCGGCGCTCGACCGCGATCTACTGGCCCAGCGGATTGCCGCCTATGCGCGCGCCATGGGCTGGGAGGTGCTGGGCGTCGTGGCCGAAGAACAGGGCGTCCTGCCGGTCGTGGCCGGTGGGGATTTCGACCGCTTGCGCGGCGCGGCGGGCCATCGCGCCGCGCTGGCGGGCACGCGCGCCGGGCTGTTTCATCCGCTGACCAGCTATTCACTGCCCGATGGCCTGCGCTTTGCCGTGGCGCTGGCGCGATGGCCCGGCCTGGGCACCGATGACATCTCGACATTCTGTGAACAGTATGGCCGAAGCCATTGGAATAAAGGCTGGTACTATCGCATGCTGAGCGCCATGCTGTTTGCTGCGGCACAGCCCGCAGATCGCTATCGCGTGTTGCAGCGGTTTTACCGACTGGACCGACGTCTGATCGAGCGGTTCTATGCCGGACAATCCTCGCTGGCCGACAAGGCGCGCATTCTGGCCGGGCGTCCTCCGGTGCCGATCGGCGCCGCGCTGGGCGTGTTGACCGGCCTTGGTGCGCGGGCAAACCAACTCGATCAGGGCCAACTCGATCAGGTGTCGGGCGGAATTTCATGACATCGGGTAAAACATCGGCCCTGAGCGCAAGCCGGGCCATAGTAAGGAAATCGCGACGATGAAACGGGCATGTGTCATCGGAGCCGGGATCGGCGGACTGGCGCTCGCCATCCGCCTGCAATCGGCCGGAATCGCCACAACCTTGGTCGAGGCGCGCGACAAGCCGGGTGGGCGCGCCTATTTCTGGGAACGCGACGGATTTACCTTCGACGCCGGGCCGACCGTGATCACCGATCCGCCCTGCCTCGAAGAACTGTGGGCGCTGACCGGACATCGCCTGTCCGAAGATGTCGAATTGATGCCGGTGATGCCATTCTATCGGCTCAACTGGCCCGACGGGACCAATTTCGACTATTCCAACGACGATACCGCGTTGCGCGCCGAAATTGCAAAAATAAGCCCAAGAGATGTAGCGGGTTATGAGGAATTCCTCGAATATTCCGCAGGTGTCTACCGCGAGGGCTATGTCAAGCTCGGCGCAGTGCCGTTTCTCGATTTCGCCAGCATGATCAAGGCAGCGCCTGCGCTCGCGCGCTATCAGGCATGGCGCTCGGTCTACGCGATGGTGTCGAAATTCATCGAAAGCGAAAAGCTGCGCGAAGCGTTCAGTTTTCATTCGCTGCTGGTCGGCGGCAATCCGATGACCACCAGTGCGATCTATGCGCTGATCCACAAGCTCGAAAAGGACGGCGGCGTGTGGTGGGCCAAAGGGGGCACCAATCGCCTGATCGCGGGCATGGTGCGTCATTTCGAACGGATCGGCGGCGAAGTGCGCCTGGGCGATCCGGTTTCGCGGATCGAGACGCTGGGCAATCGCGTGACCGGGGTAATCACGCAGAGCGGTTGGCAGGCCAATTTCGACGCGGTCGCCTCGAATGCGGATCTCGTCCATTCCTATCGCGACCTGCTGGGCGACAACGCCTATGCGAAGCGCCATGCCAAATCGCTCGTAAAAAAGCGTTTCTCGCCGAGCCTGTTTGTCGTCCATTTCGGCATCACCGGCACCTGGCCGGGGATCGCGCACCACATGATCCTGTTCGGACCGCGCTACAAAGGCCTGCTCGACGACATCTACAAATATGGCGTGCTGCCGCAGGATTTCTCGATCTATCTGCATCACCCGACGGTGACCGATCCAGGCATGGCGCCCGAAGGGATGAGCACGTTCTACGCGCTCGTTCCGGTGGCCAATATGGGCAAGCTGCCGCTGGATTGGGACGAGATCGGCCCGATCCTTGAAAAACGCGTGCTCGACGAAGTCGGCCGTCGCCTCATTCCCGACATTCACAGCCGTATCGTAACGAAATTCCACTATACGCCGGCCGATTTCAGTCACGATCTTGCCGCGCATCTGGGCAGTGCCTTCAGCCTCGAACCGCTCCTGACACAAAGCGCATTTTTCCGCGCGCATAACCGTGACGATGCCATCTCGAACCTGTATCTGGTCGGTGCCGGCACCCATCCCGGGGCGGGCATTCCCGGCGTCGTCGGCAGTGCCAAGGCGACCGCACGGCTGATGGTGGAGGATCTTGCTTGAAACGGATTGCGGTCTATTGCGGATCGGCCACACCCGCCGATGAACGTTATGTTGCGCTGGCGCGCGAGGTCGGCCAAACGCTCGCAACGCGTAACATCGGCGTCGTCTATGGCGGCGGAATGCGGGGATTGATGGGGGCAGTCGCACAAGGCGCGCTCGATGCCGGGGGCGAAGTCATCGGCGTGATTCCCGAGGCGCTGGCCATTGCGGAAATCGCCAATCCGGGCTGCACCGATCTGCGTGTGGTAACGGGCATGCACGAGCGCAAGCGCGCCTTTGTCGACTTGTCCGATGGATTTCTGACTCTGCCCGGCGGGGTCGGCACGATGGATGAATTGTGGGAAGCGGTCAGTTGGTCGCAGCTCGGCTATCATGCCAAGCCGGTGGGCCTGCTCAACGCCTTCGGCTTTTTCGATCATTTGCTGGCGTTCAATCATCACATGGTCGCCACCGGATTCGTGCGGCAATCGCACGCCGGGATCATCATGGCAGAGCCCGATCTCGACCTTCTGTTGGCGCGCATGACCGGGCACGAGCCCCATGTCCCGATCTTTGGGATGAAAGCATCGGACCTGTAACGTGACGCCCGGCGCCAACGCTCGGCGAGCCCATCTTGTAACGCTGGCGGCGGCGATGATCGCCGAAGGTTCGAAAAGTTTCGCCGCCGCCAGCCGTCTGTTCGATCGCGTCACGCGCGAACGCGTCTGGCTGCTTTATGCCTGGTGCCGGCGTTGCGACGACCTGATCGACGGGCAGGATCTTGGCGGCAAACTGGGTGACAGCAGTGACGTCACGGTACGACTGGAGCAAGTTCGTGCGCTCACGAGCCGGGCGCTGCGCGGCGAGGATACCGACGATGCCGCGTTTGCCTGCCTTGGCGTAGTCGCCGCCGAAACCGGGCTGACGCAAGCGATGGCCGACGCGGTGATAGCGGGCTTTGCGCTCGATGCCATGGAATGGCACCCGCGCTCCGAGGCTGACCTGATGCGCTATTGCTGGCATGTCGCGGGCGCGGTCGGCGTGATGATGGCGGTGGTCATGGGGGTCGATCCGGACGATAACGAGACGCTCGAACGTGCATGCGACCTGGGTCTGGCGTTTCAACTGGCCAATATCGCCCGCGACCTGGCCGAAGATAACGCGGCGCAACGCTGTTACCTGCCCGCCGAATGGCTGGCCGAGGCGGATATTCCTCCGGGCGAAGAATTGAAACCGCCGTATCGTAACGCGCTCGCGGGGCTGGCCCGGCGCCTTTGCCGACTTGCGGCGGCGCACGAAAGCTCGGCACGGATCGGGGCGCGTCGGCTCGGCTGGCGCCAGCGCTGGGCGATCCTTGCCGCAGCGGGGATTTATGGCGACATTGCCCGACAAGTCGAACGGCGCGGCAGCAAGGCGTGGGACAGCCGTACCGTCGTCAGTAACGCCCGCAAGATCGGGTGGATCGCGCGTGCTTTGATGCAGAGCGCCTTGCCCGTGATGGCACGAACGCGGCGAGAAGCACAGGCCCGGCACTTTACCCTGCACGAGCTTTCCCAATCACCCCAATGAGGGCATAGTGTAACCGGATCGCGTAGCGCAGCGAAGAGGGGAATGATGACCATGCCCGATCCCGTGCCGCCCCCCGCCTTGATCTATCGCACGCGCCTGCCCGTGCGGCTGTGGCACTGGACCAATGCGCTGACGGTCTTTGTCATGCTGATGAGCGGGCTGATGATCTTCAACGCGCATCCCCGGCTCTATTGGGGGGCCTACGGCGCCAATTTCGATCATGCCTGGCTCGAGATCGGTAGCCGAGGTACCACCGGTTATGTGACGCTGCTTGGGGTGGAGATTCCGACCACGGGGGTACTGGGCTATGCGATGGGCACGGCCGAAGCCTTTCCACCGCTGATCACCATTCCTTCGCACTATGATCTGGCGACCGCGCGCCTGTGGCATTTCGCCTTTGCCTGGGTGCTGGTCATTGGCTGGGTGTTTTTCTGCATTTACATGATTTTTTCCAATCATTTATGGAATACTCTTCTGCTTTCGCATGAGGAAATGCGCGGGACATCGCTGTGGCGCGACATCAAGGCGCATGCCCGCCTGCGCCTGCCCCGTGGCGAGGCGGCGCGGCATTACAATCCCTTGCAGAAAATCGCCTATCTGCTCGTGTTGTTCGGATTTCTGCCGTTGATGGTGCTGACCGGGCTGGCCATGTCGCCGGCGATGGATGCCGCCTGGCCGTGGCTGCTGGTGCTGTTCGACGGGCGCCAGTCGGCGCGATCGCTGCATTTCCTCGGCGCCGGGGCCTTCGCGGCGTTCATTATGGTTCACCTTGTCATGGTCGTGCTGGCCGGGCCGATCAACGAACTGCGCTCGATGATCACCGGATGGTATCGCCTGCCGCCGGAAAGACGCGTGCCGGAGGATCGGGCATGACCGGACTTGTTTCCCGGCGCAATCTGCTCGTCGGCGGTGGCAGCCTGCTGCTCGCCGGGTGTGATCGCGTGTCATCCTCGCCCACCGTGCGCGAGACGCTGTCATGGGGTGAAAGGGCCTCGCGCAGCGCACAACGCTGGCTGATCGGCGATCGGCAGGCGCTGGCGAGCGAATTCACCCGCGCCGACCTGTCGCCGGTGTTTCGCGTCAATGGTTCGACGCACGTCACGGCGGCCGATTATATGCGCCATGCGGCAAACGGATTTGCCGACTGGACGCTGGCGGTCGACGGACTCGTTGCGCAGCCGTTGTCGCTGTCGCTCGGTGCCTTGCGCGCGGCGCCGTCGCGTACGCAGATCACCCGGCATGATTGCGTCGAAGGGTGGAGCGCGATTGCCGAATGGACCGGGGTGCCGCTGGGCCTGCTGCTGCGCCGCGCCGGGCTGAGTACCCGCGCGCGCTATATCGTGTTTCACTGCGCCGACAGCCTGGCCGGCAAACCCTATTACGAAAGCATCGATCTGGTCGACGCATTCCATCCCCAGACGATCCTGGCCTACGCCATGAACCGGGCGCCGCTGCCCATCGGCCACGGCGCGCCGCTGCGCCTGCGCGTCGAGCGGCAGTTGGGCTACAAACACGCAAAATACGTCATGCGCATCGAAGCGGTCGAAAGCTTGTCAGGACTTCACGGCGGCAAAGGCGGCTTCTGGGAAGATGCCCACGATTACCAGTGGTATGCCGGAATCTAGACGCGAACGATCCCCCGGTCGATCAGGCTGAGCGCGCAATCGACGATCGATTGTTCCGCCGGGCGCGTTTTCCAGCCCAGCACTTTGAGCGCATGGCCGGCGTCGACATCGCGCACATTGCCCAGTTCGCCGGTGATCTGGCGGATCATCGGGTTAAACCGTGCCGAAAACCGCACCAGCCAATCGGGCAGGCGCCGCATCGGGACTTTGCGCGCATGGTCCGGCAGCCGCGTCTTGAGCACGCGCGCCACATCGACCAGCTTCATGAACGGGCCCGAAGCGATGAACCGCTCGCCCGCAATTCCCGGCGCAGTCAGCGCGCGCAGATGCAGATCGGCAACATCGCGCACGTCGACAATGCCAAAGCCGAGATCGGGGCATCCGGGCAGCAGCCCGCCCAGCAATTGCCGCACGACCTCGATCGAGGCGGAAAAATCATCGCTCCATACCGGCCCGAGCACGGCCGCCGGGTTGATCGAGACGAATTCCATTGCCCCGCCCTCAGCCGTAATCCAGTCGCGCGCGGCGCGTTCGGCAATCGTCTTGGATTTGACATAGGCATAGACATCGTTGCCCGCCAGATTGGTCCAGTCGGTCTCGGTAAACCGGTGTACGCCTTTCCCATGGCCATAAGCGATCGCGGCAACCGACGATGTCTGAACAAACCGCGTAACGCCCGCCTCGCGCGCAAAGCGAAGCGCACGCAGCACGCCTTCGCGGGCCGGTACGATCAAGTCATCCTCGTGATCGGGGGCGTTGGTGCTGAATGGCGAGGCGACATGCGCGACATGGCTGCACCCGGCCATCGCTTCGGCCCAACCGGCATCGGCGGTCAGATCCGCCGTGAAAAAACGCAGGCTGTCGGCAGTGCCGCCCAACAGGCCGCGCAAGCGCACCTCGCGCGCCGGATTGCGCAGTGTGGTGCGCACTTGCCAGCCTTCGGCCAGCGCCTGTTGTATCAGGAATCCGGCGATATAGCCGCTGCCCCCGGTGACCAGGACCGTGCCCGTCATGTTGCCCCCTTCCCCCTCTGTTGTTTTTTAGAATCCGATCATGATCCGCCGTACCGCCCAGGGCGCGACCTGATTGATCGCTTTCAGAGCACGCACCATGCCGACATTGGCTTCATCGGCATTGGCGCGCATCGCCGCCACGATCTGGCGCGCGCATTCCTGCGCCGAGAGTTTGCGCCCGCCGCGCTCACTGGTCATCGCCGTATCGACCAGCGGCGGCAACGCTTCGAGCACGTGAACGCGCGTCGCCTTGAGCTGCGCGCGCAACGACTGGGTATAGCTGCGCATCGCCGCCTTGGACGCACAATAGACCGGCGCTCCCGCGCTCGGCGCGATGGCGAGCCCCGAGGTGACGTTGACGATCATCGCCTCGGGCCGGGCCTGCAATGCCGTCATCAGGCCGACGATCAACCGGATCGGCGCATGGACATTGAGCCAGAGCGTGCGCTCGTCATCGGCCGGATCGGGCATGCCTGCGCGGAAATCATGCGCCGCCCCCATGCCTGCATTGTTGACCAGTACGTCGATCGTCCGTCCCGAGAGCGTCTGCAGGACCGCGTCGACCCCAGCGGACCCGGTCAGATCGGCACAGATCGTTTCCATCCCTTCGCTGCGCGCGCGCGAAAGCCGATCGGGGTCGCGCCCGGTCACGATCACCTGCGCGCCCAGAGCTTGCAATTGCAGCGCGATTTGCCGCCCGATGCCGTCGGTCCCGCCGGTAACAAGCGCCACTTTGCCCGCGAACTGCATCGATTTCCCCTGTTCGTGTCATTATCGCGCCAACAATACCCATTCAGTTGCTATGTGCAACGGAATTGACGGCATGGGGAATCAGCGCATCAGCACGAGTTCTTCGGCCATCGAGGGGTGCAGCGCGACAGTCGCATCGAAATCGGCCTTGGTCAGCCCGGCCTTGACCGCGATCGCCGCCGCCTGAAGCACTTCGGGGGCGTCGGGGCCGATCATGTGAATACCCAGAACGCGATCGGTCGCGGCATCGACGACAAGCTTGTAGAAGCCGCGTTCGATGCGCTCGCTGAAAATATTCTTCATCGGGCGGAAATCGCTGGTGAAGATCCTGATGTCGCCGTGCGTTGCGCGGGCTTCGGCTTCGGTCGGGCCGACGGATGCCAGCGGCGGCTGCGAAAATACCGCGCTCGGGATCGCTTCGTAGGACACGGCGCCGGGTTTGCCGCCGAATTGGGTGTCGGAAAAGGCATGGCCTTCGCGGATCGCGATCGGAGTCAATTGCACCCGGTCGGTCACATCACCCACGGCAAACACACTGGGGCATGACGTGCGCCCGTCGGCATCGACCGGGATTTCGCCGCGCGTGCCAAGCGCAATTCCGGCGTTTTCCAGCCCCAGCCCGGCGGTATTGGGTCGGCGCCCGGTGGCGACGAGCACGACATCGGCGGCAATCGGCGCGCCCCCGTCGGTGACATGGACAAGCAGGCTGCTGTCTTCGCCTTTTTCGACGCGGTCAAACGGGGCGTCGAAGCGATAGGCGATCCCGCGCGCGCGGGTGATCGCCAGCAGGCGTTCGCGCAAATCGATGTCATAGCCGCGCAAGATCGTGTCGCTGCGGTTGACCACGGTCACGGCGCAGCCGAGCGCGTTGAAAATTCCCGCGAATTCCATCGCGATATAGCCCGCGCCGGCAATCACCACCCTGGCCGGCAACGTTTCCAGATGAAACACCTCGTTCGACGTGATGCAATGCTCGGCGCCGGGAAATTCGGGCATGACCGGCCAGGCACCCGTCGCGATGAGGATTTTGGCGGCAGTCACCGTCTCGCCCGACGCTTTCAGCCGCACGCTGTTGGGGCCGACAATCTCGGCGCGATCGAGGAAATGCGTGACTTTGTTGGATTCAAGCGTGCGGGTATAGGCGGCGTTGAGCCGATCGACATCGCGCGCAACGGCGTCGCGCAATTTCGGCCAGTCAAATCGCGCGCCTTCGACAGTCCAGCCATAGTCTGCCGCGTGCCCCAGATCATCGGCAAACTGCGAGGCATAGACCAACAGCTTTTTGGGGACGCAACCCCGGATGACGCATGTCCCGCCGATGCGGAATTCCTCCGCCACCGCAACCCGCGCGCCATGCCCGGCGGCAATGCGGCTCGCGCGCACCCCGCCCGAGCCCGCGCCGATCACGAACAGGTCATAGTCGAACGCGGATTGCGGCATGGGTTGGTCCTGTAAAAATGGAAGCGCACGATATGGCGTGTCCTGCGCGATTTTCTAGCCCCGCAGACCCGCCGCTGCGAGCAGCGCTTCGGTTGACGGGTCAAAGCCTTCGCCGTCGCCCGCATCGATCTGTTTGGCGATCGCCTTGCCCAGTTCCACGCCGAACTGATCGAACGGGTTGATCCCCAGCAGCGCCGCCGAAACGAACGTGCGATGTTCGTGAAACGCGATCAGCGCGCCGAGCGTGGCCGGATTGAGATCTTCGGCGAGGAACGTTGCCGAAGGGCGATTGCCGGGATAGGCGCGCGCGCCGTCGTCGGAAGCCTTGCCCGCCATCAGCGCCGCGCCTTGCGCAAAGCAGTTCGACAACAGGATCTGATGGTGCAGGGGATCGAGATCGTGGCCGGGGATCTTGATCGCCAGAAAATCGACCGGGATCATATGCGTCCCCTGATGCAGCAGCTGAAACACCGCATGTTGCGCATCGGTGCCCACGCCGCCCCATGTGACGGGCGCGCTCGGCCGGGTCAGCGGCTGCCCATCGGCGGTCACGCGTTTGCCGTTCGATTCCATTTCGAGCTGTTGCAGATAGTCGGGAAAAAGCGCGAGGCGTTCGTCATAGGCAAAGACCGCGCGGGTCTGGCACTTGAACGCCTGCGTATAGAGAAGGTCGGCAAAGGCGGCGCGCACGACGACATTGCTGTCGATCGGGGCCTCGATGAAATGGTGATCGATCGCCGCCGCTCCGGCGAGGAATTCGGCAAACCCTTCAAAGCCGATCGCCAGCGCGATGGGAAAGCCGATCGACGACCACAGCGAATAGCGCCCGCCGACGCTTTCGGAAAACGGCAGCACGCGGGTATCATCGACGCCCCATTCGACGGCCTTTTCGGGCGAAGCGGTCAGCGCGACGACGCGGCCATAGGGATCGTCAACCCCGCCTTCGCGCAGCCAGTCGAGCGCCGAAGCGGCGTTGGTCATCGTTTCGGTGGTGGTAAACGTCTTGGAGGCTACCGCGATCATCGTCGTTGCCGGATCGCAGCCCCGGAATGCCGCTTCGAGCGCGCAGCCGTCGATATTCGACACGACATGAACGGCAACGCGCGCGCCGTCGCGAGTCAGGGCGTCGATCGCCAGCGCCGGTCCGAGCGCCGACCCGCCGATGCCGATGTGGATCAGCGAGCGCACTTCGCCGAACAGCCCTTCATGGATCGCTTCGACCAGCCCTTGCATGCGTTCGTGCAGCGCTTCGGCCTCGACCACGCTGGCCGGCGCGCCCACGCCGCGCTGGGCGGTATGTTCGGCAGCGCGGCCTTCGGTATTGTTGATGGCTTCGCCTTCGATCAGCTGGCGGCGTTTTTCGGCAAGGCCCTGCGCCTCGGCCAGACGCGCCAGGATCGCTTCGGCGGCGGGGAACAGATGCGTCTTGGACCAGTCAAACCGAATCGGCCCGCCGGGCAGGTCGAGCGTCGTGCAATAGCGATCGAGCCGCCCCGGCACGGCAAACAGCGCGCCAAGCGTCGGAAATTCGAGCGTCTCAAGCGCATTCCAGAGCGCCGCGGGGGCATCGGTCATCATGAACTCCAAATTTCGCGCCAGGTGGATTGCGGTGTCTTGTGCCCGACCTCGGCTTTTCCGCCAAGCGTTGGCATGGCTCGATCAACGCCTTGCGCATTGCTATGCGTGGCGACGGTGTCGCTTTAGGGAACGTCTATCGCATTTTCCCTGATGAACACGCTTGACGGAACGCAACCGGCCCAACATGACCGCGACGATGAACGATAAGCCCGAACAGAGCCCGGAAGGCGCTGCGACCAAGCCCGCTCGCGATTCCTCGGCTGACCCCGTCGCCGCGATCGCGGCAAAGATTGCACGCGGCGAAACGCTCGACAAGCCCAAGAAAGAAGACGAAAATTTCTTCGTCTTCCTGATCAAGCTGATCCTGATCGTCGGCATTTTCCGCAGCTTCATCTTTTCGCCCTTCAACATTCCGTCGGAATCGATGCTGCCACGGCTCGAAAACGGCGATTATCTGCTCGCGGCAAAATGGCCCTATGGCTTTTCGAAATATTCGATGCCGTTCAGCCTGCCGCTGATCCCCGGACGGATCCTGCCGCATCAGCCGGCCCGTGGCGACGTGGTGATCTTCAAGGCGCCCCCGGGCAACGATGTCGATTATATCAAGCGCGTGATCGGGCTGCCGGGCGATACCATCCAGATGAAGGGCGGCGTGCTGTTCATCAACGGCATGGCGGTGCCCAAAGTGCGCCAAGCGGATTTCGTCATCCGCATTTCGCCCAACACCAATTGCGTTTCGCCCGAATTCGAAGTGCTCGAAAAAGACGGTACGCCGACCTGTCATTATCCGCAGTTCAAGGAAACGCTGCCGGAGGGCAAGAGCTACAACGTGCTCGACCTCGGCTATCGCCCGCAGGATGACACAGTGCCGGTGACCATCCCGGCCGACCGCCTGTTTCTGATGGGCGACAATCGCGACAATTCGATGGACAGCCGTTTCCCCGCCATGGAAGGCGGCGGCATCGGTCTCGTGCCGCAGGAAAACCTGGTCGGGCGCGCCACGATCGTGATGTGGTCGACCGATGGCGGCGCCAACTGGTTCCTGCCCTGGACCTGGTTCACGGCGGCGCGGTGGAACCGCATCGGAGGCCTGTTCTGAGCGCGCCGATCGAGCCCGGCACGCGGCAGTTCCTGTTGGAGCTGTTCGGCGACGCGCCCGGTCGTGATGATTTCGGTCGTGATGATTTCGGTCGTGATGATTCCGGTCGCGAGGATCCGGGCCGCGAGGATCTTTGGCGCGAAGCGCTGACGCACGGCTCTCTGGGCGAAGCGCGCGATTATCAAAGGCTTGAGTTTCTCGGCGATCGGGTTCTGGGTCTGGCGATTGCCGATTGGCTCTATACCGATACCGACGCCAGCGAAGGAAAGCTGTCGCAGCGGCTCAATGCGCTGGTCAGCCGTGAAACCTGCGCCGATGTTGCGCGCGCGCTGGGCATCGCGCCGCATATCCGACTGGGCAAGCAGGCGCGCGACGACGGCGGCGCGCAAAGCGACAATATCCTCGGCGATGTCATGGAGGCGCTGATCGGCGCTCTGTTCATCGAGCGCGGCTTTGACGATGCGCGCGACTTCGTGCGGCGCGCCTGGGCCGCGCCGATGGCCTCCGGCGCCGGACAGCGCAAACATCCCAAGGCGGCCTTGCAGGAATGGGCCGCCGGCAATCGCCGCAAGCCGCCCGTCTACACCCTGGCCGCGCGCGAAGGCCCCGACCACGCCGCCACTTTCATCGTATCGGTCAAAGTGGCGGGCGTCGGCGAATGCACCGCGCGCGGATCGAGCAAGCAGGAGGCGGAAACAGCCGCCGCCCGCGATTTCATGAAGACTTTTGCATGACCGGAACCGACATCACCAACACGCCCCCCTCCTCCGAACCGACCGCTGCGCCGCATTGCGGTCTTGTCGCGATCATCGGCGCGCCCAACGCGGGCAAATCAACGCTGGTCAACGCGCTCGTCGGCCAAAAGGTCGCGATTGTCTCGAACAAGGCGCAGACCACGCGCGCCCGGCTGATGGGCATTGCGCTCGAAGGCCCGGCACAGATCATGCTGGTCGACACGCCCGGCCTGTTCGAGCCACGCCGCAGGCTCGATCGCGCGATGGTCCATGCCGCCTGGGGCGGCGCCGAGGCCGCCGATGCGATTGTCCTGGTGGTCGATGCGCGCAAGAAGCGTCGCGAATATCTCGAACCGATTCTGACGACGCTGGCCACGCGGCCCGAACGGCGCATTCTCGTGCTCAACAAAGTCGATTCCACCGCCAAGGAGCCCTTGCTGGTCGCTGCACAGGAACTGAGCGCCGCCGGCGGATTCGACGAAGTGTTCTTCATCTCGGCGCTGACCGGCGATGGCGTTGCGGAGTTGAAGGCCCGGCTGGGTGCGCTGATGCCCGAAGGCCCCTGGCACTATCCCGAAGATCAGGTGTCCGACGCGTCGGAGCGCCTGCTGGCCACCGAGATCACGCGCGAACAGCTCTATCGCCAGCTTCACGACGAATTGCCCTATGACAGCGCAGTACGGCCCGAAAGCTACAAGGTCCGGCCCGACGGCTCGGTCGAGATTCACCAGCAGATCGTTATCGCGCGCGACAGCCAGCGACCGATCGTCCTGGGCAAGGGCGGCTCCAAGCTGAAAGTGATCGGCGAAGCCGCGCGCAAGGAACTGGCAGAGCTGCTCGGCGTACGCGTTCACCTGTTCCTTCATGTCAAGGTCGAGGAAAACTGGGCCGACAGCCGCGATCTTTATGAAGAGATCGGGCTCGACTGGGTTCAGTAAGAGCTTGACAGCCCGGACCAAGGCTGGCTCCACGGGTGGCGGGGTTTCATGAACGATTGTCGGCAGGAATTGCGCCGCCAATCGTTCATCTTGGGTTTATAATTGTAACGCGCAGCTATTTTCGGAAGGAATCGCCGCTCTGGTTCGTTAGGGACCGGTATCGGGGAACGCGGAGCGAATGCATGCAGGAATTGGCAGGCGCGACTTATGTACCGGCGGCTGGCGGCCTGCCGGCTCGCCTGCCTATCAGTTCGTTCGGGCTGTCCGGGGCATGGCTCACGTTTCTTCAATACGCCGCAGTTGCGCTTGCGTTCCGTTTGATTTTATTTGGTAATCCCGTCGTTCATGTCGACGAGCAATTCTATCTGCTGGTCGCCGATCGCTGGAATCACGGCGCACTGCCTTTCGTCGACATCTGGGACCGCAAGCCGATCGGTCTCTTCCTGCTCTATCGCATGTTCCTGCTCGTTCCGGGCGATCCGGTTCGCATCTATCAATTGTTCGGGATAGCCTCGACTGCGGCTACCGCGCTGGTTGTGCAGCGTCTGGCTCGCGAAATTTCGCGCCCTTCGTCGGCGTGGTTGGCGGGTGCCGTCTACATTTTCGCGATGCCGGCTTTTTCCTGCGCCTTTGGCCAGGCACCGGTGTTTTACAATCTGTTGATGGCGCTGGCCGCGATGTTGCTGGTCGAAGCGTGGAAGCGCCCCGAAGCGCCGCATCTTGTCATGCGCGGCATGGCGATCATGCTGCTGGTCGGTCTGGCGCTGCAGATCAAATATTCGGTGCTGTTCGAAGGGATCGCCTTTGGCCTGATGCTGTTGGCGCGCGGCTGGGCTGATGTCTGGTCCTGGCGGCGGCTCGCGCTCGCCGGGCTCGCCTGGGCATTGGCGGCGCTGGCGCCGACGGCGCTGGCCTATGGCTGGTTTGCCGCGATCGGCCACGGCCCGGAATTCCTTCAGGCCAATTTCATCTCGATCCTGCAACGCCTGCCCGACGGCAATGCCTCGTGGCCGCGGCTGGCGACACAATTGATCGCGCTGACCCCGTTCTGGCTGGCGGTGCTGGTTGCGCCGCGTTTCATGGCGATGCCGCGTCCGCACCATCCGGTCGTCCCGGCGGTGCTGCGTACATGGGCGGTGGCGGCGGTCATCGGATACCTCGTGTTTGGTACCTGGTATGACCATTATGTCGCGCCGATGCTGACCCCGCTGGCGGTCTTGTCGGCGCCGGTTCTGGCGCGGCCGGTCCCGGCTGAACGCTGGTTCGGTCGTTTCCTGCTGGTGGCGAGTGCGGTCGGCGGACTGGCGGTCATGGGCATCCAGTTAAAGAACCGCGGCACTGCCGACCAGTTCGAGGCCATGACCCAACTGATCCGGAGCGAAATGCACGGCGGCTGTTTCTATCAGTTCGATGGCGAGCCGGGGCTCTATCGCAGCGTCGATGCCTGCATCCCGACGCGCTATGCCTTTTCCATCCACCTCAACACCTGGACCGAAGCACCGGCGATCGGCGTCGACTCCGGCCGCGAAGTGGCGCGTATCATGATATCGCGCCCCGATGTCGTGCTGGTCGGCGAATGGACGGAGGTCTATATGCCCAACCACATCACCCGGGCGGTGGTGGCCGATTTTCTGGCGCATGACTATGAACGCTATAGCGAGTTTGTTCTTGGCACGCACCATTTCGGCCTATACCGGCTAAAACACACCGGCTGAATTTGCGGGCGGCGCGGTAGCACCCTTCTTTTGGAATGAACGCCGATTGGTTTGACGGTCGCGACCCGCCACCCAGGCCACAAAGCACTGCTGAAACGGCGGAAACCTGCGCCGCAGATAGAGTTTGTTTTCGCCGAAGCGGGCGATGTCGAAAAACGTCACGGCCCCGGCCGGCACTGCCAAAAGCGACAGAAGCGCCATCTCATCAAGCAGATAGACCACATTGATTAACTGGCGTTGATCCGGAAAATTCGAGAAATAGTCCAGAAAACCAATGTCACCATACAGCACCTCGTCCCGCGTTGTCTTTCTTGTGCTCCACGTCCCAATCATCAAGGGGCGCAGGGATTCAGCATTTCGCCGATTTGGCCCGCGCAAACGCACCCGATTGCCCGGTTCTATTGGGGCATCCCGGTTGCGATCCAACACACGTTGTGCAAATTGCCCTTCATGAATACTTCACTCGACCCGGCATCGCGTTTGGCGCGCTGGTTGCCGAAATCGACACCTGCCATTTTGTTCTTGATGTTGCTGGTGGGGTTGGCCCTGCCGCTCTACACGGACGAGGTGGGGTGGCGCCTTCAGGAACGCGCCGGCATCGATGGCGTGGACAAGCTGTATTCCGAACAGTGCGGGCCCAACACGCTGGCCGCACCGGCATGGTTCATGTGGCCGGTGCGCTGGTATTCGGCATTCTTCAACACCGCCTGGCCCGCGCCGTTTGCGGTACGCCTCTCGGGCGTGGCCTATGCGCTGATGTGGGGGGCCATGCTGCTGGTGCTGATCCGCCGGGTCGCTGGGGATCAGCAGCGCCGCAACCATTTGACGATGCTGTGCTGTGGCCTGATGGGGCTGGGCGTGATGCCGTGGCTGCTGGTGTGGAGCCGCCCCGAACAGCCGATCATTCTGGCCGCGACGGCCAGCCTGCTGATCGCCTGCGGCCCGGCCAGAGATGCCCCCGCGCGCTGGTGGGCGCCAGTGTCGATCCTGATGCTGGGCGTGATTGCGCTGTCCTATCATTTCAAGGCGCTGATCCTCGTGCCCTTGTTCATCGCCGCGATGATCGCGGCGGCACCGCCGCGCCGGGCCTGGATGATCCAGGGACTGTGCATTCTGGCGCTTCTCGCGGTGACGGCGGTATCCGCGCGCTATTGGTTCGGGCGCTTGGCCTGTCCCGGCGACCCCCTGATCGCCGCCGAGCATGCCAGGCAGAGCCTGGGCCTGCAATTGCTGGCAGGCGGCGGCTGGGCCATGGCGCCCTTGCGCCTGATCGCCAATTACCAATTGCCCGTCTATGTCGCGCAGGCGACACCCGATGTCACGCCCATGTCCAACTGGCTGCAACCTCACCTGGTGGGCAAGCCGACCCAGATCGCATGGACGGTCGTGATGATCGCCCTGTGGCTGGCCGGCTTCGTGCTGACGGTGTGGACCCTTGTCGCGGCTTGGTGGGGGCGGCGGATGGATCGCTCGCTGTGGCTGGCCGGGGTCACGCTCGCCTGCGCCTCGGCGTGGTGCGTGTCGCAGGTGGTGCGCAATGTCTATGAGGCCAGCTTTGTCCTGCCGCTCCTGACGCTGACTTATGCGCTGGCCTTGTCCGCCCGCGTCTTGCCCGAACGCGTGCCCACCGCCTTGCGCCGCGTGGCGATCACGATCGGTCTCGCGTTGCCCATCAGCGCGATGGCGATTCTGGCAATTTACGGCCCCTCGCTGGTCGCTACGATAGGCAAGGGCGGTTATCTGCCCGGGCAGTCCGATTCGGTGGGGCTGGCCGATTATGGCGGGGTACGCCGCCAGATCCTGCGTGCCGCCGCAGCCTGTGGCATCACGCCGCAAGGCCACCCCGCGCGCCTGTTGGTGGATGACGTGACGTATTTCACCTTCATGGATGCGCCCTTGCCCGATCACAAGATATCGGTTCTCGAACCGCAATGGAGCGGCAGGCTGACCGACCCGCTTGCCTATCTCAGGCAGCGCCAATCATCAGGCGCGGTGTTGGCGTGCAGCGCTCTGCCCGCGCCCCTGCGGGCCCGCGCCCACGCGACGGGCGCCTTCTGCTGCATCGGGCCCGACCAGTGGCAGGCTGCCCCGCATCCTGCCGCCCAGCAAATGGCCCGATAACAGCGTAACGACCACACTCGGGAATTCCGAGGCCAGGAGAATTTCGCCGCGTAACGTGCGAGGATCGTTTCGTCCTCGCCTCAGCGTCTCCTGGACCCGTTTCAGCAGCGGCACACGCCCTATTCCGCTGCAACTTTCTTTTTGGCGGGCGGCTTCTTCGCCTTGGCGGGCGCGGCCTCTTTTGTGCCCGCCTCTTTTGCGCCAACCTTTTTCGCCGGGGCCTTTTTGGCCGGTGCCTTCTTGCGCCCTTTGGCCGGAGCAGCCGCCGCACGCGCGTCAATCAGCGCCACCGCATCTTCGAGCGTCAGCGTTTCGGGCGCCTTGTCCTTGGGCAAGGTGGCATTGGTCGTGCCGTCGGTGACATAAGCGCCATAGCGCCCGGCCATCAGCCGCACGTCCACGCCGGAAACCGGATGCGGCCCAAACACCTTGAGCGGCTCTGTCGCCCGCCCCGCGCGGGCCCCCGCGCCGGCAGCGGCTTCGGCCAGCTTGACCACGGCGGCGTTCATGCCGGTTTCAAACACTTCGGCAGTCGAGCGCAGCCGGGCATATTTGCCGTCATGCGCCAGATAGGGGCCATAGCGACCGATTGAGGCGGTAATCGGCTTGCCCGTTTCCGGGTGCGCGCCGATTTCGCGCGGCAAGGACAGCAACTTGAGCGCCCATTCGAGATCAAGCTCGGCGATGTCCTTGGGGATCGAGGCGCGCTTGGCCTCCTTGCCGTCGCCCAACTGGATATAGGGGCCAAACCGCCCGGTGCGGCGCACGACTTCAAGGTCGGTGACCGGATCGCGGCCAAGCGCGGCATCTTCGCTCGCGCCGCTGTCGCCATTGTCGCCGCCCTGGGCGAATTTGCGGGTAAACTTGCATTCGGGATAGTTCGAACACGCCACAAATGCGCCATAACGCCCGCCGCGCAGCGCGAGCCGCCCGCCTTCGCATTTGGGGCACTGGCGCGGATCGGTGCCGTCGGCGCGCGGGGGAAACAGGTAATCGGCCAGGAACGTGTCAAGCTCGGCGGTCACCTCGCTCGGCTTGCGCTCCATCACTTCGTCCGACTTCGGCTTGAAATCGCGCCAGAATGCGGCGAGCACGTCTTTCCAGGCGGCGCGTCCGCCCGACACGTCGTCAAGCTCTTCTTCCATCCCGGCGGTGAATTCATAGGCGACGTAGCGATCGAAAAACCGTTCGAGAAACGCGGTCAGCAACCGACCCGATTCCTCGGCAAAGAAGCGGTTCTTTTCGACCCGAACATACATCCGGTCCTTGAGCACCTGCAGCGTCGAGGCATAAGTCGAAGGTCGACCGATGCCGAGCTCTTCGAGCCGCTTGACCAGCGAGGCTTCGGAATAGCGCGGCGGCGGCTGGGTGAAATGCTGGGTCGCCTCGACGCTGCGCTTGGCCGGCAGATCCCCGGCGCGCATCACGGGCAACAGGCCGCTTTCATCGTCCTCTGCGTCGGCTTTCTGGTCGCGGCCTTCTTCATAGACCGCAAGGAACCCGGCAAAGCGCACGACCTGGCCCGTGGCGCGCAGTTCGTGCTTGCCGGTGCCTTCGCGCAAGGTGACCGTCGTGCGCTCGATATTGGCCGAGGCCATCTGGCTGGCCAGCGCGCGCTTCCACACCAGATCGTAAAGCCGGGCTTCGTCGCCCGAACCGAAATGATCGCGGGTGAATTCGGTCGGGCGGATCGCTTCGTGCGCTTCTTGCGCGTTCTTGGCCTTGGTTTCGTAAAGGCGCGGCTTTTCGGGCAGGTAATGCCCGTCATAGCGGTCGGAAATGACCTTGCGCGCTTCTGAAATGGCCGAGGAATCCATCTGGACCCCGTCGGTACGCATATAGGTGATCGCGCCTGCTTCATACAGCGTCTGCGCCACGCGCATCGTGTGGCTGGCCGAAAAGCCGAGCTTGCGCGCGGCTTCCTGTTGCAGGGTCGAAGTCGTGAACGGCGGCTGCGGATGGCGCCGGGTGGGCCGGGTATCGACATCCTCGACGCGGAAAGTCGCCGCTTCGACCGTGGCCTTGGCACGATTGGCGGCGCCTTCGTCGCCCAGCGACAGGCGGTCGAGCTTTTCCCCGTCAAAGCGCACCAGACGCGCGGTAAAGGGCGTGCCGCCATGCTCCATGCGGGCGGCGACCGACCAATATTCCTGCGACCGGAACGCTTCGATCTCGCGCTCGCGCTCGACGATCAGGCGCAGCGACACCGATTGCACGCGGCCTGCCGATTTCGCGCCGGGCAATTTGCGCCACAGCACCGGCGAGAGCGTAAAGCCGAACAGGTAATCGAGCGCACGGCGGGCGAGATAGGCATCGATCAGATCCTGATCGAGCTCGCGCGGTTGCGCCATCGCGGCGGTCACGGTCGCCTTGGTGATGGCGTTGAACGTCACTCGCTGCACATCCTTGGGCAGGACGCGGCGCTTTGCCAGCAATTCGCGCACATGCCACGAAATCGCTTCGCCCTCGCGATCAGGGTCGGTCGCGAGAATCAGACGTTCGGCGCCCTTGGCGGCATCGGCGATGGCCTTGATCCGCGCCTGTTTGTCGGCATAAAGCTCCCAATCCATCGCGAAGTCTTCATCCGGACGGACCGAGCCATCCTTGACCGGCAGGTCGCGGACGTGCCCATACGATGCGAGAACCTTGTAGCCGGGACCGAGATACTTCTCGATCGTCTTGGCTTTGGCCGGGGATTCAACGATGACCAGCTTCATGGGCGAGTGCCGAATGTCCTGAAAACGGGATGGGCTACGTGTACGTACACGCGAGGGTGGGGAAAGCCTTGGGGTGCCGTCAAGTGATTAAGCGCCAAAGTCACGCCATCAGGCTGACCCGCCCGCCGGCATGGCGCACCAGCCGCCCGGCCAATTCGAGATCGAGCAAGGCGTCCTGCACCGTGCCGGGGGCGGCGCCGCTCTGGCGGATCAGTTCGTCGATCGCCACCGGCGCGGTGCCAAGCAGCCCGGCGATGCGTTCGACGAGATCGGTGCTGTCCGCCTCTTCGGGATCGCTGCCCTGGTAATCGGCAATCCCGCTGTCACGGAAAGTAGACCGCGCGGTGCCTTCGAACGTTTCGACCAGTTCGGCAATGTCCTCGGCACTTTGCACCAGGATCGCGCCTTCGCGGATCAGCCGGTTGCAGCCTTGCGCGCGGGCATCGAGCGGCGATCCGGGCACGGCCATGACCTCTCGCCCATATTCCCCCGCCAGCCGCGCGGTGATCAGCGATCCCGACTTGGGCGCCGCCTCGATCACGACGGTCCCGGCGGCAAGCCCGGCAATGATCCGGTTGCGCGAGGGGAAATGACGCGCCTGCGGCTCGGTGCCCGGCGGCATTTCAGCAACGAGCAAGCCCTCGTTGGCAATGCGTTCCTGCAATTCGGCATGGTCGGGCGGATAGACCACGTCGATCCCCCCGGCGATGACCGCGATCGTGCCGCCATCTCCGCGCCGCCCGCCCAGCGCGCCGAGGTGCGCTGCTGCGTCGATCCCGCGCGCCAGCCCCGAAATGACGACAAAGCCGCGCGCAGCCAGCCCGGCGGAAAAATCGCGCGCCATGCGCACCGCGCCCGCCGAGGCATTGCGCGCGCCGACCATCGCCACGGCGGGCTGATCGAACAGCGACAGATCGCCCCGCACGCTCAGCACCGGCGGCGGATGATCGATTGCCAGCAAGGCCAGCGGATAATCGGGGCCGTCGTGAAACAGATAGTGCGCCCCGCCCCGCATGGCGGCTTCGAATTCGGCCTCGATCCGATCCGCCGCCGCAAGCCGATAGGGCGCCCCGCCCCGCGCCGCGAGATCGGGCAGCACGGGCAACGCGGCTTCGGCGCTGCCAAAGCGGCTGAGCAAGTGATAATAAGTAACCGGCCCGACATGCGGCGAGCGCAACAGGCGCACACGGGCGAACCGTTCCGCCTCCGGCAGCGCAAGGCTCATGCCCGCTTGCCCACGCGCGGCTCGGTCCCGGCACGCAGCCGCGCGATATTGGCGCGATGCAGCCACACCACGAGCAGCGCGAGCGGCGCCAGCACTTGCGCATAGGCGCCATGGCCGAGCGCCAGCGCGGCGACCGGAGCGGCGACCGCGGCGCATATCCCGCCAAGCGAGGAAATCCGCGACAGGCCGAGCACGCCGAGCCAGACAACCGCATAGACCAGCCCGATCGGCCAGGCGAGCCCGAGCGAAACCCCCATCAAGGTCGCCACCCCTTTGCCGCCGCGAAAATGCAGCCAGACCGGATAGCAATGTCCGATCACCGCGCCTGCCGCCGCCGCGCCTTCGGACCCCGGCCACAGCGCCCGCGCCAGGCATACCGCCGCCGCGCCTTTGGCCAGATCGAGCAGCAGCGTCGCCGCAGCCAGCCCCTTGCGCCCGGTACGCAGGACATTGGTCGCGCCGATATTGCCCGACCCGATGGCGCGAAGATCCCCCGCGCCGCCGATCCGCGCCAGGATCAGCCCAAACGGGATCGCGCCAAGGCCATAGCCAAGGAGCACGGCGAACAGCACATGACGCAAGGGATCGCCGATCATCGGTAAGCATGCCTCCAAACCATTTCCACGCCGTGTAGCGATGACCGCGCGCAAAAGGGAGAGGGTAAAAGTGGCGCGGGGATCTCGACGTTTCGACTCCCAGGGGCCATATCGCGGGGGATCATGGCCCCACAGACAGAACATGACCCTGCCCGACACGATCCGGGCCAGCCCATCCTGATGTTCGATTCCGGCGTGGGCGGCCTGTCGGTTCTGGCGGCCTTGCGTCGGCTCTTGCCGCAGGCGCCGGTGATCTATGTCGCCGACAATGCGGGGCTTCCCTATGGACAGAAGTCCGAGGCCGAAATCGCCGCGCGGGTGTCGGGGCTGCTCGGGCGGATGACCGAGCGGTTGCGCCCGCGCCTGGTGTGCATTGCCTGCAACACGGCATCGACGATCGCGCTTGCGGCGGTGCGCGACGTGCTCGAAGTGCCGATTGTCGGCACGGTGCCCGCGATCAAGCCGGCTGCGGCGATGACGCAAAGCGGCGTGATCGGCTTGCTCGGCACCGAAGCGACGATCCGCCAGGGCTATGTCGATCGACTCGAGGCCCTCTTCGCCGCAGACAAGATCCTGTTGCGCCATGGCGCGCCCGAACTCGTTACCGCAGCCGAGGCGCGATTGCGCGGGCATCCGGTCGATCCGGCAGCCGCCCGCCGCGCAGTGGCCGCCTTGCGCGCCATGCCGGGGGGCGACCGGATCGATACGGTGGTTCTGGCCTGCACGCATTTTCCCTTGATCGCCAACGAATTACACGAAAGCTTTGGTCCCGGCGTGCGTTTCGTCGATGGGGCCGAGGGGATCGCCCGGCGCATCGTATCGCTGACCCAGGGGCAGGAATTTGCCCGCTGCGAGCCCGATCTGGCCCTGTTTACCCGCGACGAGAAGGATCTCGCCGAGCTGACGCCTGCGCTTTCCGCAGCGGGCCTCGAACGGATTGCCCTGTTTTGATCCATATCAGAACGTTTTGATCCATATCAGAACGTTGCCTGAGACCTTTGGATAAGGCCTGAAACCGGTTGGCAAACGCCGAGAAACAGGGGTAAAGCGATGATCAAGCCCATTACCTGGGGAGAAGGATGGGCTGGACAGACCGCCGGGGGCATGCATGGCCTTCCGAGCGAAAAGGAGCGGCGGGTGAATTACGATCAGGTTTTCGACTCCGCGATTGATCGGCTGCATACCGAGGGTCGTTACCGGGTTTTCATCGACATCCTGCGCAACAAGGGCGCCTATCCCAACGCGCGATGCTTTGCCGGTCACAATGGGCCCAAGCCGATCACGGTGTGGTGCTCGAACGATTATCTCGCCATGGGCCAGCACCCCAAAGTGATCGCCGCGATGGAAGAGGCGCTGCACGATGTCGGCGCCGGCTCGGGCGGGACGCGCAACATCGGCGGCAACACGCATTATCACATCGACCTCGAAACCGAGCTGGCCGACCTTCATGACAAGGAAGCCGCGCTTCTGTTCACCTCGGGCTATGTCTCGAACGATGCGACGCTGTCGACGCTGGCCAAAGTCCTGCCCGGCTGCGTGATCTTTTCCGACGAATTGAATCACGCCTCGATGATTGCGGGCATTCGCAATTCGGGCGCGGAAAAGCGCGTGTTCCGTCATAACGATGTCGAACACCTCGAAGAGCTGCTGGCCGAAACCGACCCCGCGCTGCCAAAGCTGATCGCGTTTGAAAGCGTCTATTCGATGGATGCCGACATTTCGCCGATCCACGCGATTTGCGATCTGGCCGAAAAATACAACGCGCTCACCTATATCGACGAAGTCCACGCCGTGGGCATGTATGGCGCGCGCGGCGGCGGCATTTCCGAACGCGATGACGCGGCGCACCGGATCGACATCATCGAAGGTACGTTGGGCAAGGCGTTTGGCGTGATGGGCGGTTACATCGCCGCCGATCGCCGGATCATCGATGTGATCCGCTCCTATGCGCCGGGCTTTATCTTCACCACGTCGCTTTCGCCGGTGCTGGTCGCGGGCGTGCTCGCGGCTGTGCGTCACCTCAAGGCCTCGAATGTCGAGCGCGAGGCGCAACAGGAAGCCGCTGCGACGCTGAAAGCGCTGTTTGCCGAGGCGGGCCTGCCGGTGATGGATTCGACCACGCACATCGTGCCGCTGATGGTCGGCGACCCGGTGCGCGCCAAAAAGGTCAGCGACATCCTGCTGGCCGAATATGGCGTCTATGTGCAGCCGATCAATTTCCCGACCGTTCCGCGCGGGACCGAGCGGCTGCGCTTTACACCGGGCCCGCAGCATACCCGCGCCATGATGGTCGACCTGACCCAGGCGCTCGTCGAAATCTGGCAGCGCCTCGCGCTCGAAAAGCGCAAGGCCGCCTGAGCCGCTGCACCACGGACACCGTGTTCGCGCGCGCGCCGGATCAGCCATGGTCCGGCGCGTTTTGCGTTTGGGTCTGGTCTGCAAGACCATGACCCAAGCTAATTTGAAGTGGGTCTTGTCCTGCGCCACAAACCGTTTAATCGATCGGTTGAGAGATGAAACGGGAGAGATGGTGTTGGACAAAGGGCTGTCGTATGACGAAGTGGTGCTCGGACGCCGCAGCATTCGCGGGTTTCTGCAAAAACCGGTGCCGCGCGCGCTGATCGAGGAAGTGCTGCACCTGGCCATGCGCGCGCCGTCATCGCTCAACACGCAGCCATGGAATTTCAGCGTCGTCACCGGCGCGCCGCTCGATCGCATCCGCGCCGAAAACACGCGCCGCACGCTGGAAGGTGTCCCGGAATCGCGCGAATTTCGCAAATTCGAAGTCTATGAAGGCGCGCACCGCGAACGACAGGTGGACATCGCCAAGCAGTTGTTTGCAGCGATGGACATCGCGCGCGAAGACAAGCCAAAGCGGCAGGACTGGGTCTTGCGCGGGTTTCGCCAGTTCGATGCGCCGGTCTCGATCGTGGTGACGTATGATCGCGCGCTGTTTGGCGGAGACATCGCGCCGTTCGATTGCGGCGCGGTGACGACGGCTCTGGTCAATGCCGCCTGGTCGCGGGGGCTTGGCTGCGTGATCAACAGCCAGGGCATCATGCAAAGCCCGGTGGTCCGCGAATACGCGCAGATCGCCGACGATCAGGTGATCATGATCTGCGTCGCGATGGGTTGGCCCGATGACAGCTTTCCCGCCAATGCCGTCGTCTCGCGACGCAAAAGCGTCGAGGAAGCGGCCCGTTTCATCGGCTTCGACGCATAAACGCCTCCCCGGCGGGGGAGGCGTCTATTTCGACTCAGCGCAGCGAAACGACGTTATCGCTGACGCGCGGATCGCGCCGGTCGCCGCGATACTGGCTGGCCATAGGCTCGTCCGACACTTCAAAGACTTCGGTCGCGCCAAAGCCGTTGAATACGGTCTTCATCGCCGCGCCATAGGCGCCCAGCATGCCGATCTCGATATAATCGCCGGCGCCGGTATCGGCGGGCAGATCGAACGGGCCGGCCATGTGGTCCATGTCATCGCACGTCGGGCCGTAGAAGCTGAACGGAACCAGCTCCGCCGTGCTGCCTTCGGCGCGCAACAGCCGCACCGGAAAGCGCCAGCCGACATGCGCCGCATCGAACAGCGCGCCATAGGCGCCATCGTTGATATACAGCTCGTTGTCGCGGCGGCGTTCGACGCGCACCACGATCGAATTGTATTCCGCCGACAGCGCGCGGCCCGGTTCGCACCACAGTTCCGCCGAATAGGACACCGGCAGCGATTCATAGGTGCGGTCGATCAGCGCAAAGAAATCTTCGAGCGGGGGCGGCTCCATCCCCGGATAGATCGAGGGAAAGCCGCCGCCGACATCGATGATGTCGACCGTGACCGAGGCATCGACGATCGCCGCGCGCACCTTTTCCAGCGCCTGAACATAGGCAAACGGCGTCATCGCCTGGCTGCCGACGTGGAAACAGATGCCCAGGCAATCGGCCAGTTGCCGCGCGGCCTGAAGCAGTTCGCGCGCATCGGCCAGCTCGCAGCCGAATTTGGACGCCAGGCTCAGCTCGGAATATTCAGAGGAGACGCGCAGACGCACGCACAGCGTCAGATCGGTGGGCTCGATCCCGCCGTTCGCTTCGGTCGTTGCCTTGCGGATCTTGTCCAGTTCCTCGATCGAATCGAGGCTGAACGTGCGCACGCCATGATCACGATAGGCTTCGACGATCGCGCCGGGCGCCTTGACCGGATGCATGAAGCACAGCGTCGCATCGGGCAAAAGCCCGCGCACGAGCCGCGTTTCGCCGATCGAGGCGACGTCATAGTGAGTGACCCCGGTCTCCCACAGCACCTTGATCAGGTCGGGCGACGGGTTGGCCTTGACCGCATAGAGCGTCTTGCCCGGAAACTTCTCGACAAAGAAGCGGGCGGCACGCGCAGCGGCATGCGGGCGATTGAGAATGGCGGGTTGATCGGGCGCGGTGGCGCCGACTACGGCCAAAGCATCGAGATAATGGTGCAACTCAAGGGACCCCCAAACGAATAGTTGGACAAAGCTGCCTTGCGGTTTGGAAGTCCCCATGGGGCAGCGAAGGGCGTAAATAGCCCCTCCCCCCCCCAATTCAAGGGAAAAATTTGCTGGATCTCAAAGCTGTCAAAAAACTGAAACAAAATGGTCGCTAACCGCGCAAGTGGCGACCGACAGCCTGCCACATGGGGATCGAAATGGGATCGTTCCCGGCGTTCCCGGCCACCGGGTGCGAACCGAACCGCGCGATGACGAGATCGGCCTCCGGCGCAATCCACAAGGCCTGACCATGAATGCCGCGTGCGGAAAAGCCGCCATCTGCGCCATGACTGTGCCACCACTGGCTGCCATAGCTCCATCCCGGCAAGGAGGGATAGTGCGGCGTGTCGAACTGATCGGGCCGCCCGCCGAGGCGGATCGCGGCGATCGCGGCGGGCGGGACCACCCCCTCCCCACCTTGGCGGATCATTTCGCCAAACCGGGCGAGGTCTTCGAGGCGAAGACACAGCCCGCCGCCCGCAAACGGAGTGCCGATCGAATCGACCATCACGTCGGCATCGGCCATGCCCAGCGGCTGCCAGAACCGTTCCGACAGATTGGTCGCAAAGCTCTTGCCCGTGACGCGCGTGACGATCCAGTTGAGCACGTCGGTGTTGCATGTGCGATAGGTAAAGGCCCAGCCATGATCGCCGCTGGCGGCAATCGCGCCCAGAAACGACCACATGTCGCGCGGGCCGTCATAGTCTGTCGGGGGCGGCATGAAGCCGACCGCCGCGCTATAGGCGCCGATGCCCGATTTCGGATCGGTGTATTCCTCGCTGAAATCGACCGCGGTCGTCATGTCCATGACCTGGCGCACGGTGGCATTGCCAAAGCCGCTGCTCGCCAGTTCGGGCGCATAGGCGGCAACCGGCGCGGCGGGGTCGAGCAGCCCTTGCGCGATCAGCGTCGCCGCGATCGTGCCGACAAAGCTCTTGGTCACCGAAAAGGCAATGTGGCGCGTTTCGGGCCCGGTTGCGCCGAACCAGCGCTGAAAGATCACTTGCCCCTTGTGGACCACCAGCAGGCCATCGGCGTATGTCGCCAGCAACCCCTGATCGAGCGTCATCGGGGTTTCGCTGCCCAGCGGAGTAAACGACAGCTTGCCCAGATCTTCGTCGATCGCGCGGGGCAGCGCGGCAGCGGCGCGCCCTGCGACGCGCACTGTCGGCAGCAATTCGCGGTAATGCGAAAAGGCCCAGCGAGTCTTGGGAAAGCGCCAATGATCGCCTTCGCGCCACAGCACTTGCTTGTCGCGCGGCGGCGGAAACCCCTGCATCCAGCCCATCGTGACGGGATTGCTGGCAACGGCGTCGAGCAGGGGTTCGGTCATGGCATTCTCTCCCGGTATGCAGCCTGTGATGTCCCATCGCAGTCTGCCGCAGTCCGGGGAAAATCCAAGCCTTTACGACAGACGGTCGCGGAAATCCTCGTAGGCAAAGCTGCGCACGCGTTCGAGCGCGTCGGTTTCGCTGTCCCACAGCCAGATCGACGGCAGCGGCACCCCGTTGAACGTGGTGGTCTTGACCATCGAATAATGCGCCTGATCGAGAAAGGCGAAGCGCGCGCCCGGCTCGCACGGCACCGGCAGGCGATAATCGCCGATCACATCGCCTGCGAGGCATGATGGCCCGCCAAGCCGCACCGGATCATCGCCGCTGTCTTCGCCCTGTTCGCCGAGCATGGCCGGGCGATAGGGCGCCTCGATCACATCGGGCATGTGACACGTCGCGGAAATGTCGGTGATCGCCAGCGGCATGCCGTTTTCATGGGCGTCGAGCACGGTGCCGACCAGAATCCCCGCATCGAGCGCGACTGCCTCGCCCGGTTCGAGATAGATGTCGCAACCGGTCTCGGCCTTCACCGCCTTCAGGAACGCGACGAGGTCGTCGCGTTGGTAATCGGCGCGCGTGATATGGTGCCCGCCGCCGAAATTGAGCCACTTCAGGCGCCCGAAAAACGGCTTCAATCGGGGCTTGACCGCATCCCACGTCCGCCGCAGCGGCTCGAAATCCTGTTCGCACAGGGTATGGAAATGAATGCCGTCGACGCCTTCGAGATGCGCCTCGACCAATTGGTCGACAGGAAAGCCGAGCCGCGAATGCGGCGCGCACGGGTCATAGCGCGGCACTTCGCCTTCGGCATGCAGCGGATTGATGCGCAGACCGACGTCAAAGCTGTCGCCGCGCAGCCGTGCGGCCGCCAGGGCATCGGCAAAGCGCGCGATCTGGCCCGGCGAATTGAACAGGATATGATCCGACAGGCGGCAAATTTCGGGCAGGTCTTCGGCCTTGTACCCGGCGCAATAGGTCGCGATCTCGCCACCGGCGTAATGTTCGCCCGCCAGTTTGGCTTCCCACAGGCCCGAGGTACACACCCCGTCGAGATACCGCGTGATCAACGGGGCCACGCGCCACATGCTGAATGCTTTCAACGCGGCAAGCAGCTTGATCCCGGCGCGGTCGCGGACATCCGCCAACACGCCGAGATTGCGCCGCAGCGCCGCCGCATCGACGACGAAAGCGGGGCTGTCGACCCGCGACAAGTCGAAATGGGCAAAAGCCCCCGGATCGCCAGCCCTGGTTTCCATCGTCGTCGCTCCATTGCAAGGTTGCGGAGCCGGCCCGCTCCCCCACCCGACCACCCGACGGATGTACCCTATGGGTGGTCGGGTGGGGGAGCGGGCCGGTGCCGCTTCAAAATTCGCCCTTCCGCGAATTTTGGATTAAAACGCCAGCGGCCCGTCGAGTTCCTTGACCTGCCACGGCAGGCCCTGCGTGTTGAGCATGTCCATGAACGGATCGGGATCCATCTGTTCGATGTTGAACACGCCCGCCCCGCTCCACACGCCCTGTACCAGCAGCGCGGCGCCGATCATCGCCGGGACCCCGGTGGTATAGCTGATCGCCTGGTTGCCGGTTTCGGCATAGGCATCTTCGTGGTCGCAGATGTTGTAGATATAATACGTCTTTTCGACCCCGTCCCTGGTGCCGGTGGCAATGTCGCCGATATTGGTCTTGCCCTTGGTCGTGGCGCCGAGCGAGGCCGGTTCGGGCAGCACGGCTTTCAGGAATTGCAGGGGGACGATTGCCTTGCCTTCATAGATCACCGGATCGATCCGCGTCATGCCGACATTCTGCAACACGGTCAGATGCATGAGATAGGCATCGCCAAAGGTCATCCAGAAGCGCGCGCGCTCCATTTCGGGGATGAACTTCGCCAGGCTTTCCAGCTCTTCATGATACATCATGTACATGTTCTTGGGGCCGACCGCTTCGAAGTCGAAGCTCTGCTTCACGCTCATCGCCGGGGTTTCGACAAAGGCCCCGTTTTCCCAGTGGCGCGCGGGCGCGGTCACTTCGCGGATGTTGATTTCCGGGTTGAAATTGGTGGCAAAGGCCTGACCATGATCGCCGCCGTTGCAATCGAGAATGTCGAGCGTGCGGATCGTGTCGAGCTTGTGCTTTTTCAGCCACATCGCAAAGACGCTGGTCACGCCCGGATCGAAGCCCGAACCGAGCAGCGCGGTCAGCCCTGCCGCGCGGAACCGCTCCTGATAGGCCCATTGCCACTTGTATTCGAACTTCGCCTCTTCGCGCGGCTCGTAATTGGCGGTGTCCATATAGTTGACGCCGGCGGCAAGGCAGGCATCCATGATCGCCAGATCCTGATAGGGCAGCGCGAGATTGACCACGAGCACCGGCTTGATGTCACGCAGCAGCGCGGTCGTCGCGGCGACATCGTCGGCATCGATCTGATAGGTCGCGACATCGACCCCGGTGCGCGTCTTGACCGAGGCGGCAATCGCGTCGCATTTCGACTTCGTCCGGCTTGCCAGCGCGATTTCGCTGAAAATGCCGGGGTTCATTGCCATCTTGTGGACAGCAACCGAGCCGACGCCGCCGGCGCCGATGACAAGGACCTTGGCCATGGGGATTCTCCGAAACACGAATGGACCGTCACGCAAAAGGGCGCGACAGGCAATGGAGCGCGCGTGTAGAATATCACGATGACAAACCCAAGTCCCGTTTCATCCCCGTCAAAAAGCCGCCTGCCGACGCGCGAAGGCGTACTGCGCGCCGCCGGCAAGATTGCCGCGCTCTTGCCGCGCACCCCGCTGCTCCCGCTGGCCCTGCCTTCCGGCGAGACGGTGTGGTGCAAAGTGGAAAGCCTGCAACCCGTCGGCGCGTTCAAGATTCGCGGCGCCTGGCATCGCCTGACCGACCTGACGGCGGACGAACGCGCGCGCGGGATCGTCGCGGTATCGAGCGGCAATCATGCGCAAGGCGTCGCCTGGGCGGCGGCTCGGCTCGGGATCGCGGCGACTATCGTCATGCCCACCGACGCGCCGGGGGTAAAGCTGTCCGCAACACGGGCGCTGGGCGCGGACGTGGTGCTCTATGACCGGCGCGCGCAATCGCGCGACGCCATCGCCGCCGAACTCGTCGCCCAATCGGGCGCGATCCTCGTCCACGCCTTTGCCGATGCTTGGGTGATCGAAGGCCAGGGCAGCGCCGGGATCGAACTGGCCGACCAGATGGCCAGCCAGGCGGGCGGCGCGCCGACGCGCATCGTGTGCCCCTGCGGCGGCGGCGGCCTTGCCTCCGGCCTCGCGCTGGCCTGCCCCGACGCGCAAGTCGTGCTGGTCGAGCCCGAACACTGGGACGACGTCACCCGCAGCCTTGCCACCGGCACGATCGAAACCGTCGCCGCCAATGCCCCGCCCACCGCCTGCGACGCGCTCCAGACGCTGGCCACCTTTCCGATCAATTTCACCGTCTTGCGCGACAACGGCGTAACCGGTGCCACCGTCACCGAGTCCGAAATCCGCGCGGCACAACGACTGGCCTTTGCTGCGTTGCATCTGGTGATCGAACCCGGCGCCGCCGTCGCCCTCGCCGCCCTGATCGCCGGTAAAGTCCCCGCCGACGGCCGCACGGCAGTCATCCTGTCGGGCGGCAATGTCGATCGCGCTGCTTATGCGCGAATGCTGATCGCCGAGGATTGACTGGCCGAAAGCGGTAGCGAATGTCAGAATTGGACCATTAGTCGCAGCTTGTCGTCGCGGGCCGGGGTTGGAGAGCATGATGAGCGTTTCTTTAAAGGCGTGGGACAGCGCACTGGTCCGCAAATGGCTGGAATGCCGCATCGACGCAGCGCGCCTTGATCAGGCGGCGGCTGACAAGCAGGGCTATGAAGCCCAGGACGACTATGACAAGGCAGCCGCCGAAGAATGGGTCTGCCAAGCCCTGAAAACCGCCGCCGGCAAGGATGATCAGGCCAGTTTCGCGGATCGCCTCAAGCAATTGCTCGGTCGGGATGAGTATCGGATTACGGGTATTTATGATGATCGGCGCTTTGAAAGATATGTCCGCGCCAATCTTCGAAAACTGACCCGGATGACCAAGGCCAATGTTGGGTTCGAGAACACGTTGCGCTATCAGTGAGCGCTGCGAACTCTGGTGTGTCCCGGCCGGATTGACCGCAGATTCCGCTTCAAGAGCAGTCGTTCCAGCCTTGGATCCTAATCAGGGTTTTCGGATTTCACGGGCCAGATGTCCATGGAAACATCCCAGGTCACGACGCAATTTCGTCCCTTGCCCTTGGCTGCGTAGAGGGCCTTGTCGGCGCGATCGATCGATCGTTCTACGAGAACCCGGGGATCCAGAAGAGTTATGCCGAAGGAAGCGGTAACCTGGAATTGCCTGCCTCCGTCGGCGTCGAACAGCAACGCCGCGAGCCCCTCACGCAGCCGTTCGATGATGACCCACCCTGTTTCGAGGTCGGTGTCCGGCAGGCAAATCAGAAACTCCTCTCCCCCATAACGAAAAACCTTATCATAAGGTCGCAGTTGAGCCATCACGTAGTAGGAAAATTCGCTCAGCACACGATCTCCGACGCGGTGTCCGTACTGGTCGTTGACCGTTTTGAATAAATCCAGATCCATCATCACGACAGCACAGTTATGCATGCCGCGCGATACCTGTTCGCGCTCCTCACGAAGTTTGGTAAGCATCCCGGCGCGGTTCGGCGTTCCAGTCAAGGGATCGAGATTTACCAGCGCCTCATGGATTTCATACTCAAGGGTCTCAAATTCGAGACGCAGACGCTTCAACGCGGTTCCAAACCGCTCATAGGCGTGGATCGGGATCGTCAGGCCATTCATAGAGGCGCGCAGCAGATCCGCCGCATGTTGATGCATGCGTTCATGTTCGAGACCGATCTCGAGGAAACCGGGGTGGTGGCCAAGTTCGGCGATACCCGATGTGTAATACCATTGACCAAAGCGGCACAGACGATGGGCCTCGCTGCTGACATCCCGTTGATCAGGCTCCAGACGGCAGATCAAGGCGCCGTAAAGAGCTTCAGCCCATTGCTCATGGCTATACAGGGCCTGTTCGAGGGACTTGAGCACCGTACGCATCTGCTCGCCGGACAAGTTTGGAATGGCCATGTATCCCTCCCGCAAACCCGCATGACGCGCGTATCCGACTGTCGTTAAATAAGGGTAAAACCTTCACAAGACGCAAACGGCGGTCCTGCATCGTTGCTACGGCGGATGTACCGGTCCGTGATGTGGGGGCCCGGCAGAGTCACATTCGCCAGGCGCTTGCCACAAATCCGCAACAGGACTGCCTTAAAACCCGCATCACAATAAGTCATAGGGTTATTACGGATGGTCATGAAATTGCCGCGCGAGACCGCAGACGCCACGATAAACGGCGCAAAACCGCCGATTGCCAAGGCTGTGGTGCGCAAGGGCGCGGGTGTTGCCGGCAAAGTGCTCGACCATGCCTTTGCCTTTGCCTTTCGCGGCCTCGTCTATGCGCAGATCTGGGAAGATCCCGAAGTCGATATGGAGGCGCTGGCGATCCGCCCCGACAGCCGCATGATCGCGATTGCCAGCGGCGGGTGCAATGTCCTGTCCTATCTCGTTGCCGATCCTGCCGCGATCACGGCGGTCGATCTCAACACCGCGCATGTCGCGCTGGGCAAGCTGAAGCTCGCCTCGGCCAGGCACTTGCCCGATTACGCGCATTTCCGCCGCTTTTTCGCCGAAGCGGACAAGCCGTCGAACCTTGCCGCCTATCACGCCTATGTTGCGCCTTATCTCGACGAGCCGACCCGGCGCTATTGGGAAGGCCGCGATCTGACGTTGCGTCGCCGCATCGGCGGGTTTCGCAAGGGGATCTACAAGCGCGGGCTGCTCGGCGGGTTCATCGGCATGGCGCACTTGCTGGCCAAGATCTATCGCATCGACCTGAAAACGATCCTGACCGCGCCGACCCGCGCGGCGCAGCGCGAAGTGTTCGAAGCGCAACTGGCGCCGGTGTTCGACAAGAAATTCGTCCGTTGGCTGACCGAACAGCCCGCCGCCCTGTTTGGCCTCGGCATTCCCCCGGCGCAGTTCGACGCGCTGGCGGGCAATCAGCCGATGGCCGAAGTCCTGCGCCGCCGCCTTGAAAAGCTGGCCTGCGATTTCGCGGTCGAGGACAACTATTTCGCCTGGCAGGCGTTTTCGCGCGGCTATGGCCGCGAGGCCGACGCGCCGCTGCCGCCCTATCTGCAACAGGCGAACTGGGACAACGTGCGCGCGCGGGTCGACCGGGTCGATGTACGCCATGCCAATCTGACCGAATATCTCGCCAGCCAGCCCGCTGCCTCGCTCGATCGCTATGTCCTGCTCGATGCGCAGGACTGGATGAGCGATGCGCAGCTCAATGACTTGTGGCGCGAAGTGACCCGCACCGCGCGGCCCGGCGCGCGCGTGCTGTTCCGCACCGCTGCCGAGCCCAGCCTCCTGCCGGGGCGGGTCGATGATGCGATCCTGTCGCGCTGGACCTATCATGCCGAGGCATCGGCCGATTATACCCGCCGCGACCGCTCGTCGATCTATGGCGGGGTTCACCTTTACGAGTTGCCCGCATGACCAGCGCCGTTGCCGGGCATGGCGCCCTGATGGACCGCGTCTATCGCCGCCAGAAACATATCTATGATCTGACGCGCAAATATTACCTGTTTGGGCGCGACCGACTGATTGCCCAACTGGACGCGCGGCCCGGCGAAAGCGTGCTCGAACTGGGCTGCGGCACCGGACGCAATCTTGCCCAAGTGGAGCGGGCCTGGCCCGATATGCGGCTTT
Organism: Novosphingobium sp. Fuku2-ISO-50; assembly: GCF_001519055.1. Taxonomy (GTDB): domain Bacteria; phylum Pseudomonadota; class Alphaproteobacteria; order Sphingomonadales; family Sphingomonadaceae; genus Novosphingobium. Next base: position 208,914 of record NZ_KQ954289.1, read on the forward strand.
ACGGCCTCGACATTTCGCAGGAGATGTTGACGCTGGCGGCGGCCAAACTGGGGGACCGCGCAAGGCTGGCGGCGGGCGATGCGACAGCATTCGATCCGCAAAGCCTGTTCGGGACCGCCGGGTTCGATCATGTCGTGCTGTCCTATGCGCTGTCGATGATCCCCGACTGGCAGGGCACGATTGCCCATGCCGCCGGGCTGCTGGCGCCCGGAGGACGGCTGCATATCGTCGATTTCGGCGATCTGACCGACTTGCCGCGCCCGCTCTCGGCGTTGTTGCGCGGTTGGTTGCGGCTGTTTCATGTCACCCCGCGCGACGACATGAGCGTCCATGCCGCACGGATCGCCGCATCGCACGGGCTGACTTTTGCCAAGGCGCATGGCCCCTTGCGCTATTACCAGTTGATCACGCTCAGTCGGCCCTGACGCGAGAGTTGCAGCGAGAGTCGATAGCGAGGGTTTGACACCGCTCCCCACCGTGCGCAGTCTGGACTGCAAGGATACAACAGGGGGATGCGATGCAAGAAGCCATGCACGCGGCGATTTTGGCACCGGCGGCGGTACTGGTGCTTTGGACGTTGATCATGCTCGGCTGGATGGGCTTGACCCGGATACCCGCGCTTGGCGGCGTTGCCGGGCTCGGCAAGGCGCCGCCCGGTGGTCGCGGGCAGGATCTTGAAACCGTATTGCCGCCGCGTATCAATTGGAAATCGCACAATTATTCGCATCTGACCGAACAGCCGACGCTGTTCTACGCCGTGACCATGATCCTTGCGCTGATGGGCGCGGATCGCATCGATGTCGCGCTGGCCTGGGGCTACGTGGGCTTGCGCATTGTGCATTCGCTGTGGCAGGCGTTGGTCAACCGCATCCCGGTGCGCTTTGCGCTGTTCAACATTTACACAGCCTGCCTCGTCGTGCTGGCGATCCGCGCGGCGGCGGACTGTTTTGCGGTGATGGGCCGTTAATCGCGCACGAAGAAACTGGCCAGTTCGACATGCGTTGACCAGCGGAACTGGCCCACCGCGCGAAGCCCGGCCAGACGATAGCCCCCCGCGATCAGATGCGCTGCATCGCGCGCCCAGCTTGCCGGATTGCAGCTGATATAGACCACCCGCGCGACGCGCGAGCCGGCGATCTGTTCGACTTGTTCGCGCGCGCCCGCCCGCGGCGGATCGAGCAGGACTCCGGCAAAGCGATCAAGCTCCTCGATGCGCAGCGGATTGCGGAACAGATCGCGATGGAGCGCATGGACCGGCCGCCCCGTCATCCGCGCCGCGCCCTGACAGGCCATATGCGCATCGCGCGCGGCTTCGACGGCCAGCACTTTGGCACCCGTCGCGGCAAAGGCAAAAGCGAACGTGCCGAGCCCGGAAAACAGATCGGCCACGGTCGCGGCGCCTGCCAGCCATTCGCGCGCCGCATCGACCAGCGCCGCTTCGCCATCGACGGTGGCCTGAAGAAAGGCACCCGGCGGCAGCGACACCGGGGTTCCCGAAAACGTCACCGTGACGGGCTCTGGCTCCCACACGGTTTCGGGGCCGAGCCCGTTGTCGAGCGTCAGCCGAGCCAGCGCATTCTCGCGCGCAAAATCGAGCAGCGCCTCGGTCGCGGCAAGGCCCTCGGCCTCATAGCCCGAAAGCGAAAGCGACACGCCCTGATCGCACAGCGTCATTTCGGCATCGACCGACAGCTTGCGGTCGGGATTCACCCCCAACAGCGCGCGCAGCGGGGCGACGAGCGCAAACAGCGCGGGCTCGATCACGGCGCATTGCTTCAAATCGACAATGCGATGCGATGCCTGTTCGCGGAAGCCGATCACCACGCGTTTGCCGATTGCCTGGGCATGGAGCGTCGCGCGGCGCCGGGCCCCTGCGGGCGAAACATGCGCGGGCGGCACTTCGTCAGGATCGATCCCCTGCCCCCGCGCCGCCCCCGCGACGCGTTCGCCGACATAAGTGGCCAGCGCGCGGTCGGACAAATGCTGCAACTGGCACGAGCCGCATGTCGGAAAATGGCGGCAGGCCGGCTCGACATGGTCGGGGCCATGAGTCAGCGTGCCGTCTGCCTCGATAACGTCGCCGGGCGCGGCAAGCGCCATATAGCGGCCATCGGCAGTGGCGCCGTCGCCTTTGGCGGCAACGCGAACGATCAATCCTGATGTATCTATCACAAACAGGCCCGTACAGCCTGCGGCACCCATTCGGCAAGGTCGGTGGCGGCAAAAGCGGGCCCGGCGAGCTGTGCCGCCTCACTATGCAGCCAAACGCCCTCGCACGCGGCGCGCAAGGCGTCCTTGTGAACCGCCAATCGGCTTGCCACGATCCCCGCCAGGACATCGCCCGTTCCCGCCACCGACAGCCACGATGACGCGCGCGGGGCGAGGATCAGGCGACCATCGGGCGCGGCGATCACGCTGTCGGGCCCCTTGGCCAGCACGACGGCACCGGTCGCCGCTGCCAGGCGCAAGGCGCGCTCGTGCTTCACGCCTTCGCCGCGCAGGCCAAACGCGCGTTCGAGCGCGGCCAGTTCGCCTTCATGCGGGGTCAGCACCATGGGCGCCCCGGCACATTGCCCCGGACGCAGCAGCACAAGGCCGTCTGCATCGACAACCGTCGGCAGCCCCGCCGCCAGCGCCGCGCCCAAACGTTCGCGTGCGCCGGGGTCGCGGCCAAGCCCCGGCCCCACCAATACCGCCGCCACGCGCCCGTCGCCCAGCGCTTGCGCCGGTGTTTCGCGCACGATGACCAGATCATAAGGAACCGGCCCCGGATCGGCCCCGGCGATCAGCCGCAGATAGCCTGCCCCGGCATGCCGCGCCGCACTGGCCGACAGCAACGTCGCGCCCGGCATCGCTCCGCCGACGATAGCCAGCAAACCGCGCCGATACTTGTGCGCATCGGGCGCTGGTATGCCAAGGCGCGGTCGCTGCAACACGCCGGCCGCATCGCCCTGCGCCGCACAGCCGATGTCGATCAGCCGCAAGGCGCCCATCAGTGCCGTCGAAGGCATGGCGAAATGCGCATGTTTCCACGCACCGAGCGAAATTGTCAGGTCAAACGCAGGCAAGCCGGGATTAAGCACGGCGCCGCTGTCGCTTTCGATCCCGCTCGGCAAATCGATCGCGATGCGATGATGGTGCCGATCGAACAGCGCGCTCAGCATGGCGAAGAGATCGGCGTCCACTGCGCGGGTCAGCCCGCTGCCAAACAGGCAATCGACGAACACATCGCCGCGCGGCAATTTTGGGGGCACCCCGTCGATTATCGGCCCGGCAAAGGCCGCGCGCGCCGCCAGCGCCGCACGAGTCTTTGGCGGCAGCGCAGCGATGACGCGCACCGGCACGTCCCGTTCGAACAAGTGGCGCGCGATGACATAGCCGTCGCCGCCATTGTTGCCCGGCCCGCACAGGATCGTCACCGCGCGCCCGCCTGCCACGCGATGAACATAGGCCCCGGCGCCGTGCCCGGCCATCTCCATCAGGCTTTCGACCGATGCACCGGCATCGATCAGCGCCTGTTCCGCCGCGCGCATCGCCGCGACGGTCAGCACCTGATCAGTGTTTCGGGGCATCGTGGGGGCTCACTTTGGGTCGGGGCTCACTTTGGGGTCCGGCCTCACTTTGGCGGGAAAACGATAGCGATCCGGCCCGATCGCGACTTCGAGCCGACCATCGGCGATCCAGGCGACATGGGCTTCTTCGACCCCGTCGGCCGAGACCACGCCGCGCCCGTCATCGACTTTGCGCAAGCGGCGAAACGCGCCGCTGGGCTCATGAATGACGAGCATTTCGCCCGCCTGTTCGACCTGACACAACGGGGCAAAGCCGCTCGCACCGTTCAGCGCGCAGTCGATCGGGCGCATGTCGGGCTCGGGATCGCCCGCCGGGCGCCCGCACCCTGCCAACAGCAACGGCGCCAGCAGCAACGGGATCAGGAAAGCAACCTTGCGCATGCCTCTCCCATCCGGCGCTTTGCCCACCGGGTCAAGCGCGCTCGATCAAAACCCTTTTCATTTGGTCCGCTTTTTCAATTGGGCGAGATCGCGCACGCCGCCGCGCGCCGCGCTCGTCGCCATTGCGGCATAGGCCTGCAGAGCGACCGAAACCTTGCGCGGGCGCGGCTTGGCCGGTTTCCAGGCATCGTCGCCCTTGGCCTCCATCGCGGCGCGGCGCGCGGCGAGCACGTCGTCGGCGACATCGAGCCGGATCGTGCGATTGGGAATGTCGATGGCGATGACATCGCCGTTTTCGACCAGCCCGATCGTCCCGCCTTCGGCCGCTTCGGGCGAGGCATGGCCGATCGACAGCCCCGACGTGCCGCCCGAAAAGCGCCCGTCGGTGATCAATGCGCAAGCCTTGCCGAGGCCTTTCGATTTCAGATAGCTGGTCGGATAGAGCATTTCCTGCATGCCCGGCCCGCCGCGCGGCCCTTCATAGCGGATCACCACGACATCGCCCGCCTTGACTTGTCCGGTCAGAATGCCGGTCACCGCCGCATCCTGGCTTTCGAACACGACTGCCGGGCCGGTAAATTTCAAAATGCTGTCATCGACGCCCGCCGTTTTCACGATGCAGCCGTCGAGCGCGATATTGCCGCTCAGCACCGCAAGTCCGCCGTCCCTGGAAAAGGCATTGTCGACATTGCGGATCACCCCGCCGGCGCGGTCGAGATCGAGCTCGGCCCAGCGGCGGTTCTGGCTGAAGGCGACTTGCGTCGGCACGCCGCCGGGCGCCGCGCGGAAGAATTCCTGCACCGCCGGCGAATTGGTCCGGCCGATGTCCCATTGCGCCAGGGCATCGCCCAGCGTGCGGCTGTGCACGGTCGGCAGATCGGTGTTGATCAGCCCGCCGCGTTCGAGTTCGCCCAGGATAGCCATGATCCCGCCCGCGCGGTGAACGTCTTCCATGTGGACGTCGGACTTGGCCGGGGCCACTTTCGACAGGCACGGCACCCGGCGCGACAGGCGGTCGATGTCGGTCATGGTGAAATCGACTTCGCCCTCGTGCGCGGCGGCGAGTAAATGCAGCACGGTGTTGGTCGACCCGCCCATCGCGATGTCGAGGCTCATCGCGTTTTCAAACGCGGCAAAGCCCGCGATCGTGCGCGGCAAGGCGCTCGCATCGTCCTGTTCGTACCAGCGGCGCGCCAGATCGACGATCACCCGCCCCGCTTCGCGGAACAGGCGTTCGCGGTCGGCGTGGGTCGCCAGCATCGAGCCGTTGCCCGGCAGGCTCAGCCCCAAAGCTTCGGTCAGGCAGTTCATCGAATTGGCCGTGAACATGCCGCTGCATGATCCGCACGTCGGGCAGGCCGAGCGCTCGATCGTGGTGACTTCTTCGTCGGTATAGCTGTCATCGGCAGCGGCAATCATCGCGTCGATCAGGTCGAGCGCGTGTTCCTTGCCGCGCAGCAGGACTTTGCCCGCTTCCATCGGCCCGCCCGAGACGAACACCACCGGGATATTGATGCGCAGCGCCGCCATCAGCATGCCCGGCGTGATCTTGTCGCAGTTGGAAATGCACACCATCGCGTCGGCGCAATGGGCATTGACCATATATTCGACGCTATCGGCGATCAGATCGCGGCTGGGCAGCGAATAGAGCATGCCGTCGTGGCCCATGGCAATGCCATCGTCGACCGCGATCGTGTTGAATTCCTTGGCAACGCCGCCTGCGGCCTCGATCTCGCGCGCAACCAGTTGGCCAAGATCTTTCAGGTGGACGTGCCCCGGCACGAACTGCGTGAACGAATTGACCACCGCAATGATCGGCTTGCCGAAATCGCTGTCCTTCATCCCCGTCGCGCGCCACAGACCTCTGGCGCCGGCCATGTTGCGACCGTGGGTGGTGGTGCGGGAACGATAGGGCGGCATTGCGGGCGACTCCGAATTGGTACGGCAAGTGACGGACTGTGTGACCGGGTGCCCTAGACGAGAGCAAGGCCAAGGTCGAAAGGTTAATTTGCAACGATCAGGCGGCAGCCGCCACCGCGCGCGCAACCCGTTCGACACGATCGGCCCATTGCGCCTGACCCGCCACATCCGCGATCAGATCCTGGCGAATTTCGGCGCCGAAATAGAGGCCACCGCGCGCTTCGGCATGACGGTTCATCGTCGCGTTGAGTACCGCGCCCGAATAGGGTTGCTGATCGCCGACGACGAGGCCCGGTTCGTGGCGCAGCAGGTCGAGCGCCAGCGCCGCGCCGCGCCGGTCGCGATTGTAGAGAATGCCGATGTGCCAGGGGCGCGCCTCATCGGGGCGGCTCGCCAGATGCGGGGTAAAACTGTGCAGCGAAACGATCAGGCCGGGTCGCATGCGGTCGATCAGATCGGCCAGGGCTGCGTGATAGGGCCGGTAAAACCGCGCCAGCCGTGCTTCATGGCCGTCATGATCGAGCGCATTGCCGGGAATGGCATGGCCGTCGCTGGCGATCGGCGCCACGCTCGGGCCATGTTCGTCGCGGTTGAAATCGCATACCAGTCGGCTGACATCGCCCAGAAACGCGGCAAAGCCCGGTCGCTCGACCAGCGCCTCGGCAATGGCGGCAACGCCGATGTCGACAGCGACATGCTGGCGCAGCAAGGCGCGATCGATGCCCAGATCGATGTCGTCGGGAATGCGGGCAGAGGCATGGTCGGATACAACGAGGATTCCGCCCGGCGCGGTATCGCCAATCACGCGAAAGGGGCCGCTCATCGCAGGTTTCCGGCGCAATGCCACCATGCGGCGGGCACGTCCGCCGCAGCGGCATCGCGCGCGGCAGCATCCGCATAAAGCGCAAAACAGGTCGCGCCCGAGCCCGACATCCGCGCCAGCCACGCCCCGCTTTGCCCCAGCCAGCCCAGCACATCGGCAATCGCGGGCACCAGCGCAATCGCGCCCGGTTCGAGATCGTTGCGGCCATGCATGGCGATCGTGCGCAAATCGCCACTCGGCAAAGGCCCGCGATCGAGGCCGTCCCAGCCGCGAAACACCGGCCCGGTCGGCAGCGGCACACGCGGATTGACCAGCAAAACCGGCGCACCAGCCAGATCATTGCTCACTTCGACAAGCTCGGTCCCTGTGCCAAGACCCAAAGCCGCGCGGCTGCGCACGCATGCGGGCACATCGGCGCCGAGCCCCGCCGCAAGGCTCGCCCAGTCGTCCGGCAAGCCATGCAACCGCTCCACCAGCCGAAAGATCGCCCCGGCATCGGCAGACCCGCCACCCAGCCCCGCCGCGACGGGCAACCGCTTGTCGAGGCTGACGGCCCAGTGGTCCTGCCTCGGAAGAAGCGCCAGCGCGTGCTCGACGATATTGTCACCGCAATCGAGCGCGCCGGAAAATTCGCCATAGACGATCAGGCTGTCCCGGTCCGCCGGAGCGACCACCAGTTCGTCACCCGCATCGACAAAGGCAAACAGCGTTTCGAGCTCGTGATAGCCATCGTCCCGGCGCTTGCGGACATGCAGCGCCAGATTGATCTTGGCAAAAGCGGTTTCACGAAAGGGATCGGCAGCCATCGCACATGTCCCTGCAGGCGAATGCGTCCTCGGGCAACCCCCAAACGCCGCCCCCATGGGGGGGCGGCGCCTGAAAAAGCTTACATATTGGGGTAGTTTGGCCCGCCGCCGCCTTCGGGCGTGATCCAGGTGATGTTCTGGGTCTTGTCCTTGATGTCGCACGTCTTGCAGTGGACGCAGTTTTGCGCGTTGATCTGCAAGCGCGGGGTGCCTTCGTCGACACCGACGAATTCATAGACCCCGGCCGGGCAGAAGCGCGCCTCGGGCCCGGCGTAGAGTTTCAGATTGATCTTCACCGGCACGTCGGGATCGGTCAGCACGAGATGGCACGGCTGATCTTCTTCGTGGTTGGTATAGGAATAGGCGACATTGGTCAGCCGGTCAAAACTGATCACGCCGTCAGCCTTGGGATAGGCGATCGGCTTGTACAGATCGGCGCGCTGGGTCGCTTCGGCATCGGTGTGATGCTTCATGCCCTTGAACGGATTGACCTTGAGCACGCGCGCCCACATGTCGGCGCCCGCCAGCACGGTGCCGAGCGAACCGCCGAATTTGGCCACCAGCGGCTGCGCGTTCTGCACCAGTTTCAGCTCGGTGGCGATCCAGCTTTCGCGCACGGCGGCGTCATATTCTTCGAGCGAGTCATGTTCGCGCCCGGCGCCGATCGCCGCCGCAATCGCTTCGGCGGCAAGCATGCCCGACTTCATCGCGGTATGGCTGCCCTTGATGCGCGGCACATTGACGAAGCCCGCCGAGCAACCGATCAGCGCGCCACCCGGAAACGCCAGGTGCGGCACCGATTGCCAGCCGCCTTCGTTGATCGCGCGCGCGCCATAGGACACGCGGCGCCCGCCTTCGAGGATCGCCCGGATTTCCGGATGCTGTTTCCAGCGCTGGAATTCCTCATAGGGGTAGACATAGGGGTTGGCATAATCGAGCGCGGTGACAAACCCGAGCGCGACCTGATTGTTCGCCTGATGATAGAGAAACCCGCCGCCCCACGAATTGGATTCCGACAGCGGCCAGCCCTGGGTGTGCAGCACCCGGCCCGGCACATGCTTGTCGGGATCGATGTCCCACAATTCCTTGATGCCGATGCCATAGACTTGCGGTTGGCAATCGCGCTCGAGATCGTAATGCGCCTTGAGCCGCTTGGTCAGATGGCCGCGCGCGCCTTCGGCAAACAGCGTATACTTGGCATGAAGCTCCATGCCCGGCTGATAATCGGACTTTTTCTCGCCGTCCTTGCCGATTCCCATATCGCCCGTGGCGACGCCCATGACCGCGCCGTTTTCGTCGAACAGCACTTCGGCAGCGGCAAAGCCGGGAAAAATCTCGACCCCAAGCTCGCCCGCCTGTTCGGCCAGCCAGCGGCACAGATTGCCGAGACTGCCGGTATAAGTGCCATGGTTCGACATGAACGGCGGCATCGGCCAGTGCGGAATCGACACTTTGCCCGTGCGGGTCAGCGCCCAGTGCCAGTTATCGGTCACCGGCGTATCGGCCAGCGAGCAGCCCCGATCGCGCCAGTCGGGCAGCAATTCGTCAAGCGCGCGCGGATCGACGACCGCGCCCGACAGGATATGCGCGCCGATTTCCGAGCCCTTTTCGAGCACACAGACTGCCAGGTCCGGATTGACCTGCTTCAGCCGGATCGCAGCCCCCAGTCCCGCCGGTCCGCCGCCGACGATGACAACGTCATAGGGCATCGATTCCCGTTCGCTCATTCCCCGCTCCGTCTCGCGCAAATGCGGCCTTCTTGCCCAACGGCAGGATTAACCGCGTAATTGAATCTCTGCTCTGCCTTGAAAGCTGTCTCGCTCAAGGTCAATACCGCTTACATGGTTCCACCGATTTCGCAATTCACAGCGGGCGACAGCGCCGCCGCCGGCCAGTATTCCGGCCTTTCGGCCCCTGGGCTTGCACAGGCTGTCGAGGCTGCGCTGGCCTGGTGGCGCGATGCGGGCGTGGATGCGGACTTTGCCGATACGCCGCGCGATTGGCTTGCGGTTACCCGCCCGAGCCCTCCTCCAAAGGCCAGGGCGGTCGAAAAAGCACCGCCCGCCGTAGCGGTGGCGATCGCCGGAGGACGCGATGCCTGGCCCACCGATCTGGCCGGATTTGCCGCATGGTGGATGACCGAGCCCGCGCTTGCCGCCAATGGCGCGCTGCGCGTACCGCCTGCGGGGCCCGAAGCGCCCGCAATGATGATCGTGGTGCCGATGCCCGAGGCGCAGGACAGCGAATCACTGTTGTCGGGCCCGGCTGGGCGTTTGCTCGACGGATTTCTGGCGGCCGCCGGGCTATCGCGTGCGGAAGTCTATTGCGCGGCGGCTCTTCCCGCCCGAGTCGCGGCGCCCGACTGGGCCGCGCTCGCCGAGCAGGGGCTGGGCGACCTGCTGGCGCACCATATCGCGCTGGTCAGGCCGCAACGGGCCATCCTGTTCGGACAAAACGGCATTTCAACGCTCCTGCGCAACGATTCACCGAATAACCCCACGCGTTTACCTCCGTTCAACCATAATGGTGCAACTGTTCCGGCGTTATCCGTCTATGATCTCGAAGCGATCGTGGCACGGCCGGCGCTCAAGGCCGGACTGTGGAATCGCTGGCTTGACTGGGATACCGGCATCATCGAATGACATGATATAACGGGGCTATGCGCAAAGTGGGAATTCGGGTGAAAATGGGGTTCGATCAGGCGTGACGGTGTTGTTGCGCCTCCGGGTATCGGTTTGCGCCTTTGCCGCCGTTGCGGGTGTGGGCCTGAGCCTGCCCGCGCGCGCCAATTCGGCAGCCGCCGACTACTTCCGCAGCCGCGCCGACCGCACTGCCGTTCCCAGCCTGCTGACCCAGGACGATCGCGACTATTACCGCCAGATCTTTGCCGCGATGGCAAAGCAGGATTGGAGCGGCGCGCGCCAATTGCTCGACAAGCGGAGCGATGGGCCGCTGCATGCCGTGGCCCGCGCGCAGATGTTCCTTGCCCCCGGTTCGCCGCGCGCCGAATTGCAGCCTTTGACCGATCTGATCGCGCAAGCGCCCGATTTGCCTTGGTCCGACGCGCTGGCGCGGCTGGCGATCAAGCGCGGGGCGACTACCCTGCCCGCCGCGTTGCCCGATGCGCAGCAGTTGTTTGCCCAACCGGCCATGGCGCGCCGGGCCAAGCCGCACCGCACCGCCGACGGGACGATGCCCGACGCCGTCGCCGGCGCGATCGAGGCCCGGATCAAGGCCGACGATCCGACCGGCGCGCGCGCGCTGCTCGATGGCATCGACGCCACGCTGTCGAGCGAGGCGCGGGCCGAATGGCGCCAGAAAATCGGTTGGGCCTTCTATATCAACAACGACGACATGACCGCGCGGAGCGTGGCGCTTTCGGCGTTTGACGGCGGCAGCGGGCCCTGGGTGGCCGAAGCGATGTGGACCGCAGGGCTCGCGGCCTGGCGGTTGAACGATTATCCCGCCGCCGCCGAATCCTTTGCGCGCGCCGCCGGGCTGACACAGAATCCCGAACTCGCGTCCGCCGGCAATTACTGGGCCTCGCGCGCCTGGTTGCGGGCGCGGCAGCCCGAACGCGTCGTCCCTTCGTTGCGCGCGGCAGCGGCGGCGCGCGATACGCTTTATGGCATGATGGCCGCAGAATCGCTCGGCCTGCGCGAATCCGCCGCTGCCGCACCGCCCGATTTCAGCAACGACGACTGGCAGAAACTGCGCACGCTGGGCAATGTCCGGCTGGCGGTGCAATTGGCGGAAATCGGCGCCGATGGGCTTGCCGATCAGGTCTTGCGCCATCAGGCCCGGATCGGCGATCCGTCGCTTTATGCCCCGCTGTCGCGCCTGGCGCGCGATCTTGGCCTGCCCGCGACGCAGCTGTGGATGGCGAGCAACGCGCCCGCCGGCGCCCATGCCGATGACGCAGCACGTTTCCCGGCGCCGAAATGGGTTCCGGCCAACGGCTGGAAAGTCGATCCCGCGCTGTTGTTTGCCCATACGCTGCAGGAATCCAATTTTCGCACCGAAGTGACCAGCCCGGCGGGCGCGCGTGGGCTGATGCAGGTGCTTCCCGGAACGGCGCGCCTGCTCGTGCGCTTCGATCCGGCGATGGAAGGGCGCGACAAGCAACTCGAACTGCCCGACGTGAACCTTGCCTTTGGGCAGGCCTACCTCACGGTGTTGCGCGACAAACCGGCGACGCAGGGCCTCCTTCCCAAAGTCATCGCCGCCTACAACGCCGGGCCGATGCCGGTCGATCGCTGGAACGCGCAGATCCGTGATCATGGCGATCCGCTGCTGTGGATGGAATCGATTCCCTATTGGGAAACGCGCGGCTATGTCTCTGCTGTCATGCGCAATTACTGGATGTACGAACGTCAGGCGGGCGGCCCGTCGGAAAGCCGACTGGGGTTGGTTCAGGGCCTGTGGCCGAAATTCCCCGGGCTCGGCGGCGCGCAAAACGTAAGGCTGGCGTCGCGTGGCGATTGATACGACCCGTGAATTCAAGCCGATCACCATCGCTCTTCTGACCGTTTCCGATACGCGCGGGCCTGACGACGATACGTCGGGCGACATTCTGGCCGAGCGCATTCGCGCCAAAGGCCATGCGCTGGTGACGCGTGCGATCGAAAAGGACGATGCCTTGCGCATTGCCGCCCGGCTCAACAACTGGATCGACGATCGCGGCATCGACGCGGTGATCATCACCGGCGGCACCGGATTGACCGGACGCGATGTCACCCCCGAAGCGCTCGACCGGGTCAAGACGCGCGACATTCCCGGTTTTGGCGAGCTGTTCCGCTGGGTCAGCTATCAGACCATCGGCACGTCGACGATCCAGTCGCGCGCTTGCGCGGTCGTGGCGCGCGGGACGTATATCTTTGCCTTGCCCGGATCGAACGGTGCGGTAAAGGATGGGTGGGACAAGATCCTCGACGAACAGCTCGACAGCCGTAACCGGCCCTGCAATTTCGTCGAGCTGATGCCGCGTCTGACCGAGAAATAAGCCGGGCGTCGCAAGGGGCCTGACCGTCCCGAAACTGCCAAGAACCGGCGTTATCCTCCCGACCAAATCCATTTTTTCTCAAGCCCCCCTTTCCCCTCAAGCCCAGAGGCATTCTCATGGCCCTTCTCGAAGAAAACACCGCCTATCTCAAGGAATTCGCAGCCGATGGGCTCGACCTGACGCTGGTCCGTGCGGTTGAATTCGCCCATGTCTTCCCCAGCGAAGCCGAAGCCGCATCCTTTGCCGAAGCTGCGGCGGGCGAAGGCATCGACATCGACGTGCTCGAACCCGAAGACGAAGTCGATCCGTGGGAAGTCGCGGTGACCATCGAACTCGTCCCCACCCCCGAAGCGATCAGCGAGATCGAAGCGCGGCTCGAAGCGCTGGCGCAGTCGTTCAACGGCGAATCCGATGGTTGGGGCCTGTACGACGACGAATGATGCCCGAATCTGATTTTTCATAACGCCTGATTTGACTGGAATAGCGCCTTTGTTCTTGGTACGTTCCACCCATGGAACCGATCAAGGGCAGAGGCGCAATCAGCAACCGCGCGAGCGGGCGGTATCATCTGCCCGCGCGCGAGGCTGATGGCGACTGGCTCGATGCAGCGGCATCGATCGACGGCATACCGCCCAAATTGCGCACGCACGTTACCGCGCTGGCCGCGCGGACGATCCTGTCGCGCAACACCTCGCCCGATATTCCCTTTGACCGCTCGATCAATGCCTATGGTGGCTGCGAGCATGGCTGCGTCTATTGCTACGCCCGACCGACGCACGCCTGGCACGATCTGTCGCCCGGGATCGATTTTGAAACGCGGCTGTTTGCCAAACCCGATGCGGCGCGGCTGTTGCGCCGCGAACTGGGCGCAAAGGGCTATCGCCCCGCGCCGATCGCGATGGGCACCAACACCGATCCCTATCAGCCGATCGAGAGCCAATACCGCCTGACGCGGCAAATTCTCGAAATCTGCGCCGAGGCGCGCCATCCGGTCACGATCACCACCAAGTCGGCACGGATCTGCGACGACATCGACCTGATTGCGCAGATGGCGCGCGACAATCTGATTGCCGTGGCGATTTCGGTGACCTCGCTCGATGCGCGGCTGTCGGCGACGCTCGAACCGCGCGCATCGACTCCGGAAAAGCGGCTGCTGGCCATCGCCAGGCTGGCCGAAGCCGGGGTCCATGTCGGGGTCAACGTGTCACCGATCATCCCGGCGATCACCGACAGCCATCTCGAGGCGATCCTCGCCCGCGCCGGTGCGGCAGGCGCTCGATCGGCAAGCTGGATCATGATCCGCCTGCCGCAAGAAGTCGCCCCGCTGTTCCGCGAATGGCTCGACGCGCATTTCCCCGACCGCGCCGACAAAGTCATGGCCACGATCCGTTCGATGCGCGAGGGCCGCGACAACGATCCGGCGTTTTTCACCCGGATGAAGCCGCAGGGCGTCTGGGCCGATCTGATCCGCACCCGGTTTCGCCTTGCCCGCCAACGCGCCGGAATCGCGCAGACCCGGCCCGTGCTCGATTGCAGCCACTTTCGCCCGCCCACCGCCGACGGTCAGTTGGCGCTGTTTTAGCCAGGCGTGCGGTTTTGCGGCGAAAACCGGACAAGGCGGCTGTCGGCAACAGCGGCCTGCCGGTGCACCACGACGGGGGCATAGTCCGGGTCCTTGATCATGCCCAGGAATGACAGCGCGTCGGGATAGGCCATGACGAAGGTTTCGTCCCACGGCCATTCCGCCGGGCCGGTCACCACGCATTCGAATCCGCCCGACCAGGCGATGCGCCCACCGGCGCGTTCAAGCACGGGCTGGATCGTGCGCATGTATTCGCGATAGGCCTGTGCGCCGGTCAACCCTTTGTCCGCCAGCGGATGGCCGGCGGGGTACACGGCCAGCGGCCTGAACCGGACAAGATTGAGCATGTGGATCGGCGTGTCGCGTGGCAGCGCCTTGAACCGGTCGAAATTTGCCCGATCGGGGTCGATGAAGCCCGTGTCCTGCACCATCATGCTCTCCAACGGTAATCGCGAAAGGTATCGCGCAAGTCTTTCTTGCTGATCTTGCCGGTGCCCGTGTGGGGCAGTTCGTCGACGAAGGCGATTTCGTCGGGCACCCACCATTTCGCCACGTGCTCGCCGAGATAGCGGCGCAGTTCTGCCTCATCGACATCCGCACCGGGCTTTTTCACCACGATCAGCAGCGGGCGTTCATCCCATTTGGGGTGAAAGACGCCGATCGCGGCCGCTTCGGCCACGGCGGAATGGCCGATCGCCGCATTTTCCAGCTCGACCGAGCTGATCCATTCACCGCCTGATTTGATCACATCCTTGGTGCGGTCGGTCAGTTGCAGCGTGCCATCGGGATGGATCACTGCGACATCGCCGGTGTCGAACCAGCCTTCGGCATTGGTCGCGTCGTGTTCGGCCTTGAAATAGCGCTTGACCACCCACGGGCCGCGCACTTGCAGCACGCCCGCCGTCTTTCCGTCGCGCGGCAGGACTTTGTCCGCATCGCCCAGATCGACGCAGCGCAGCTCGACCCCGAATGGCGGACGCCCCTGCATCGCCTTGATCGTGACTTGTTCGTCGAAAGTCAGTTCGTCCCAGTTGGCGGTTTCCGCGCCGGTCGTGCCGATCGGCGAAGTTTCGGTCATGCCCCAGGCATGGGCGACGCGAATGCCTTCTTTCATGAAGCGTTCGACCATGGCGCGCGGCATGGCAGAGCCGCCGCAGACGACCTGGGACAGGCTGGGCGGAATCGGTTTTCCGGTTCTTTCCAGATGTTGCAACACGCCCAGCCACACGGTCGGAACGCCGGCGGCGGCAGTCACTTTTTCGCGCTCGAACAAGTCGCACAGCACCGCCGGATCGTTGACCGCCGAATAGACGAATTTGGCCCCCGCCGCAGCGCCCGCCCACGGCGTGCCCCAACTTGCGGCATGAAACATCGGCACGATCGGCATCATCACCGTGCGCGTGTCGAGCCCGAACACCGGCGCGGTCATGCACGCCATCGCGTGAAGCATGGTCGAGCGGTGCTCGTAGAGCACACCTTTGGGATTTCCCGTGGTGCCGCTGGTATAGCACAGCATGCACGGGTCACGCTCGTCGCCGTCTGCCCATTCGGTTTCGCCGTCGAAAGGGGCGATCCAGTCTTCAAAATGGGGTGCGGGCTGATCGCTGTCGAAACAGATATAGTGCTCGATGGTCGGACAGCGCGGCTTCATCCGCTCGACGATTGCCGTCCACTGCCGGTCGAACAACAACACGCGGTCTTCGGCATGGTTGGCGATATATTCGAGCTGATCGTCGAACAGGCGCGGATTGATCGTGTGCAGAATGCCCCCGGCACCGACCGCGCCGTACCAGCTGATCAGGTGACGGTGGTGGTTCATCGCCAGTGTGGCGATTCGCTCGCCGGGCTTGATCCCCAGCGCGCGCAGCGCCTGCGTCATGCGCAAGGCATCGCGGCGCACCCCGGCCCAATTGGTACGGCTTTCGCTGCCGTCAGCCCAGCGCGAGACGATTTCGCGCGTGCCGCTTTCGCGGGCGGCATGATCGATCAGGGCGGTGACCCTGAGTTTCCAGTCCTGCATCCCGCCCAGCATCATCCATTCTCCAGTGATCTTGCTATTCGACGAGCCGCAGGTGTCTGTCGGGCTTCGCCGTCAGCGCCACATTGGCAAGCCCCTCGATCGGAATCAACCGTTCGATTAATTCGCTGTCGAGCCGGAAATCCTGCCCCAGGATCGCCCAGGGCTCGCGCCCGCGCCCGGTGCGCAGATGCACGCGCACTTCGCCGCGCGCATCGGGCGCACGCGGCAACAGCATGGCCAGTTCGCCAACCGCCTCGGGGCGCAGGATTTCGCATTGCAGGATCATTTTCGATGCGTTGGTCACCGACGCGAGCGGTCGTGCGCTGCGCACGGTCACGCGCGGGGGCTCATCAACATTGGGACGGTCCAGTTCGACATTGAGCAGGACGCACGTCCCCTCGCGCGCCCATTGCACGAACGGTTCGACCAGGCCTTCCTCGAAGCAGGATGCGGAAAACAGGCCGCTCGAATCCGAAAAGTCGGCCATGACAAAGTCCTTGCCGCGCTTCGTCTTGCGCTTTTGCACCGCCTCGACCATCGCCGCCATCACCGCGCCGGTCCGCCCGGCAGCGGTAGCGCCCGCCGCCATCAGACTGGAATACGTCCGCGCGCCATTCGCAACGGCAATCGCGCGATATTCTCCGACCGGATGCGCGGCAAAATAGAACCCGAAATTTTCGCGTTCGGCGGCCATCTGTTCGGCGCGGGTCCATGGCCTGGTTTCGGCCAGACGCGTTGCCTGTTCGACATGATCGTCGCCGCCAAACAGGCCGTGCTGCCCCGATGTCCGCGCGCGGGCCGCCTCGTCGGCGACGGCCATCAGCAATTCGGCATTGGCGATCAGCTTGGCCCGGTTCGATTCAAGGCCATCGAGTGCGCCGCCTGCGGCCAGCGCTTCCAACTGGCGCCGGTTCATCGCGCCCGCAGGCAAACGGCGGAACATGTCGTCGAGCGATTCAAACGGCCCGTTCGCTTCCCGCTCGGCGACGATCGCGTCCATCGCCTTTTCGCCGACGTTCCTCAGGCCCGCCAACGCATAGCGCACGGCATAGGATTCCTCGGTCCGCTCGACGCTGAATTCGGCCTCCGACCGATTGATGTCGGGCCCGGCGAGCGCAATCCCGTTGCGGCGCATGTCATCGACAAAGACGTTGAGCTTTTCCGACTGATGCATGTCGAAACACATCGATGCGGCATAGAATTCATGCGGATAATGCGTCTTCATCCACGCGGTCTGATAAGCGAGCAGGGCATAGGCCGCCGCGTGGCTCTTGTTGAAGCCGTATCCGGCAAACTTGTCGATCAAATCGAACAGTTCGTTGGCCTTGGCCGCGTCGATGTCTGACATGTCCTTGCAACCGGCGACAAAGCGCAGCCGTTGCTGATCCATTTCCGCCTGGATCTTCTTGCCCATGGCGCGGCGCAGCAAGTCGGCATCCCCGAGCGAATACCCGGCGAGTATCTGCGCCGCCTGCATCACCTGTTCCTGATAGACGAAAATCCCGTAAGTTTCGGACAGGATCCCGGCGAGCTTGTCATGCGGGTATTCGATCGATTCGAGCCCGTTCTTGCGCCGACCAAATAGCGGAATGTTGTCCATCGGGCCGGGGCGATAGAGCGAGACGAGCGCGATGATGTCGCCGAAATTGGTCGGTTTGACCGCAGCCAGCGTGCGCCGCATGCCTTCGGATTCGAGCTGGAACACGCCGACCGTGTCGCCCGATTGCAGCAAACGGTACACTTGTGCGTCGTCCCAGGCGAGCATCGACAAATCGATCGAAATGCCGCGCCGGGCGAGCAGGTCGACCGCCTTGCGCAGGACGGACAGCGTCTTGAGCCCGAGAAAGTCGAACTTGACCAGCCCCGCATCCTCGACATGCTTCATGTCGAACTGGGTCACCGGCATGTCCGAACGCGGATCGCGATAGAGCGGCACCAGTTGCGCCAGAGGCCGGTCGCCGATCACCACGCCCGCCGCGTGAGTCGAGCTGTTGCGCGGCAGACCTTCCAATTGCATGGCAAGGTCGATCAGCCGGCGCACTTCGGGATCGTTGTCGTATTCGCGCTTCAGTTCGAGCACGCCGTTGAGCGCGCGCGGCAAAGGCCAGGGGTCGGTCGGATGGTTGGGCACCATCTTGCACAGGCGGTCGACCTGACCATAGCTCATCTGCAGGATGCGGCCGGTATCGCGCAGGACCGCCCGCGCCTTGAGCTTGCCGAAAGTGATGATCTGCGCGACGTGATCCATGCCGTATTTGGCCTGGACATAGCGGATCACTTCGCCGCGCCGGGTTTCGCAAAAGTCGATGTCGAAGTCGGGCATCGACACGCGCTCGGGATTCAGGAAACGTTCGAACAGCAGGCCGAGCCGGATCGGATCGAGGTCGGTAATCGTCAGCGCCCAGGCGACCAGCGAGCCCGCGCCCGAACCACGCCCCGGCCCCACCGGAATCCCGTTGTCCTTGGCCCATTTGATAAAGTCGGCAACGATCAGGAAGTAGCCGCCAAACCCCATGCGATTGATGATGCCGATTTCGAATTCGAGCCGGTTGCGATAGTCGTTGACTTCGCCCCAGATCCCGGCGGCCTCCAGCGCGGGATAATCCGAACTTTGCGGATCGCCATCCGGCCCCAGGGTCAGCAGGCGGGCCAGATCTTCGTGCGCCTCGGCGGGATAATACGGCTCAAGCCGACGGACCAGCCCGACACGGCTGTCGGCGGCACACATCCGCGCTTCGCCTTCCTGGTCACCGGCAAGGCTGGGCAGGATCGGCTTGCGCTTGGGCGGCATGACCGCGCAGCGCTGGGCGATGACGAGCGTGTTGGCCAGCGCCTCGGGAATGTCCTTGAACAGTTCCTCCATCACCAGCGCGGGCTTGATCCACCATTCGACCGAGGAGCGCGGGCGGTCGGGGCTGTCGACGTGAGTCGAACTGGCGATGCACAACATGGCATCGTGCGCAGGGTAGAAGCTGCGCTCGGCAAAGCTGGCCGGATTGGTCGCGACCAAAGGCCAGTCGCGCGCATAGGCGAGATCGATCAGGGCGGGCTCGGCGCGTTCTTCCGCCGGATCGTTGCGCCGGGCCAGTTCGATGTAAAACCGGTCGGGAAACAGTGCGGCCAGCGTCTCGGCATAGTTTTCCGCCGCCGCGTGCTGGCCATCGGCGAACAGGCGGGTGAGCGCCCCTTCCCCCGCGCCCGTCAGGCAGATCAACCCGTCGGTATGCCCGTCCAGATCCTCGATCCGCACATGCGCGGCAAATTCGAGCGGCCGGTCGAGATGCGCGCGGCTGACCAGATGGCACAAATTGTCATAACCGGTCGAATTCTGCGCATAGAGCGCGATCCAGTCGATCGTCGGCGCCTGTTGCTGCCCGCCCGGCCCGAAACCGCTTTGCGCCGCACCGCCGCGTTCGGGCCGCGCGACGGCCAGCATCGTGCCGATGATCGGCTGCACGCCGACATCCTTGCACGCCTTGGCATAGGCAACCGAGCCATAGAGCCCGTTGCGATCGGTAATCGCCGCCGCCGGAAACCCGCGCTCCGCCGCCGTCTTGGCAATCGCCTTGGGGTCCACCGCGCCATCGAGCATGGTGTAGGAGGAATAGATGCGAAGCGGGACGAACGGGGCGTAAGGCATGGGCCACTATATAAGCGTGCCCAAGGAAAATCGGGAGATGCCCTGTCCGGTTATCACCTGTCCTGATTACAGGAGTTTCTCGATGTCCCTGGCGATGCTCGCGGGCTTGTCGGTGGGGGCATAGCGGCGCACGACTTTGCCGTCGCGGTCGATCAGGAACTTGGTGAAATTCCATTTGATCGCCTTGGTGCCGACGATCCCCGGCGCTTCGGCCTTGAGCCATTGGTAGAGCGGCGTGGCATCATCGCCGTTGACGTCGATCTTGGCGAACAGGGGAAAGCTCACGCCGAAATTGACCTTGCAGAAGCTTTCGATCTCGTCCGCGCTGCCCGGTTCCTGATGGCCGAACTGGTTGCAGGGAAAGGCGAGCACTTCGAAGCCCTTGTCGCCATAATCACGCCACAACGCCTCAAGCCCATCGTATTGCGGGGTAAAGCCGCATTTCGAGGCGGTGTTGACCACCAGCAGGACTTTGCCCAGCTTTTCGCTCAGCGCGATCTCGTCGCCATTGGGCAGTTTTGCGGTAAAATCGGCAATCGTGCGCGGTTCGGCCACGGCGTTTCTCCCGTATCGTTATGGCGAACAGGGTACGGCAACGGCACGGGCGCGCAAGGCTATTCGAGCACGCCTTCATGCAGGCGCAGCACCCGGTCCATGCGAAAGGCGAGCCGTTCGTTGTGCGTGGCGATCAGCGCCGAACTGCCCTGGCCGCGCACCAGCCGCAGCAATTCGTCGAGCACCCGGTCGGCGGTCGCTTCGTCGAGATTGCCGGTGGGCTCGTCCGCCAGCACCAGCGAGGGGCGATTGGCAAGCGCGCGCGCCACCGCGACGCGTTGCTGTTCGCCGCCCGAAAGCTGGCTGGGCCGATGATCGAGCCGATGTTCCAGCCCCAGCGTTTCGAGAAGGCTGCGCGCCTGCGCGGTCGCCTCGGCCTTGGGCGTTCCGGCGATCAATTGCGGCAGGACGACATTTTCGGTTGCCGTGAAATCGGGCAGCAAGTGATGGAATTGATAGACAAAGCCGATGTGATCCCGCCGCAGCGCCGTGCGCGCATCGCCCGACAGCTTTGACGCATCGGTCCCCGCGATTTCGATCAGACCCTGAAACCCGCCTTCGAGCAGGCCGATCGCCTGAAGCATGGTCGATTTGCCCGAACCCGAAGGACCGAGCAACGCGACGATCTCGCCGGGCATGATGTCGAGATTGACACCGCGCAGCACTTCGATCGCGACACCGCCCTGATGAAACGTGCGGCGCAGATCGACCAGGCTGACGACTGGTTTTGCCTCATTCATAGCGCAAGACCTGAACCGGATCGGTGCTCGCGGCCTGAAGCGCGGGGTACAGCGTGGCCAGGAAGCTGAGCAGCAGCGACATGCCGCAGATCCCGACGATTTCCTTCGGATCGACCCTGCTCGGCAGATCGGTCAGGAAACGGATCGACGGATCCCACAGGTTTTGCCCGGTCAGCCATTCGACGCCATGGACCACCGATTGGCGGAAATGGAGAAAGATCAATCCGATCGCCAGCCCCGCCCCGGTGCCGACCGCGCCGATCAGCGAACCGATCGCGACAAAGATCCGCACCATGCTGCCCCGCGTTGCCCCCATCGTGCGCAAGATGGCGATATCCCGCGTCTTGGCGCGCACCAGCATGATCAGCGAGGACAGGATGTTGAACACCGCGACGAGCACGATGATCGACAGGACGACGAACATCGCCACGCGCTCGACCGCCAGCGCCTGAAACAGGCTGGCGTTAAGCGTTTTCCAGTCGGTGACGACGGCGCGACCGTTGAGCTGCGCCTTGATCGGTGCCAGCGTTTCGCCGACGGTATCGGGATTGCTGGTGGTGACTTCGATCATGCCGATGGAATCGCCGGACAGGAGCAGCGTCTGCGCATCGCTGATCGGCATCACGACAAAGGCGTTGTCATAGTCATAGACGCCGATTTCAAAGATCGCGCCGACGCGATAGCCGATTTCGCGCGGCACCGTGCCAAACGGCGTGCTGCGCCCGGCGGGATTGATGATGGTGATCGTATCGCCGACCTGCACGCCTAGGTTTTCGGCAAGGCGCGATCCGATTGCCACTTGCCCGGCGCCGGGCTGAACGTCCTTGAACGATCCGGCGACTTTCTTTTCGGCCATGCGGGCAAGATCGGCCTGGGTATTGCCACGCGCGATGATCGCCTCGACCCGGCCGTTGAATGTTGCCAGCAAAGGCTGTTCGATCAACGGGGTTGCCCGCGTCACCCCCGGCGTTGCCTGAAGCCGTTTGACCAGCCCCTGCCAGTCATCGAGCCGACCGCCATAGGCCTGGATCACGGCATGGCCGTTGAGCCCGACGATCTTGTCCATCAGTTCGGCGCGGAACCCGTTCATCACGCTCATCACGATGACCAGCGCGGCAACGCCGAGCATGACCGCGACGAGACTGATCCCGGCAACCAGCGCGATGAACGCTTCGCTGCGCCCGGGCAGGATATAACGCCGGGCAATGGTCCATTCGAAAGGTGTCAGAAACAAACGATGCGTCACTTTCGCGGATTACGACCGATGCCCAAAGCATCTAGGGGCTCGGGCTGCGCGTGGCAATGCAGTTTGGATCGGGGGCAGTTTGGATCGGGGGCAGTTTGGATCGGGGCCGGTTTGGATCGGGGCCGCTGTGAAATGGTGCGCAGATGTCAGGCGACCGCCGAAAGCCGCGAACGCCCTTCGCGCTTGGCCTGATAGAGCGCCCGATCGGCCGCCGCCATGGCCGCCTCGCCATCCTGATGAATGGGGGCAATCCCGCTGCTGATCGTTACCCGCACGGCGCCCATCGCCGTGGTGATCTGGGTCTCGGCGAGCCGGTCGACCAGCCGCTGGCAGACAAGGCAGGCCTGTTCGACACTGATGCCGCGCAAGATCACGGCAAATTCCTCGCCGCCGATCCGTGCCACCATATCGCTGGCGCGAAAGGCTTTTCGGGCCAGGTCGGAAAAATGGCACAGGACCGTGTCGCCTGCGGCATGGCCAAGGCGGTCGTTGACTTGCTTGAAATGATCGATGTCGATCATCGCCACGCATGCGGGCTCGTTCGATGCGGACTGCACCGCCAGCGAATCGAAAAATGCCCGCCGATTGGGCAATCCGGTCAAGGGATCGGTCAGCGAGACGCGGCGCAATTCGTCGATCAGATCGTCGGCGCGTTGTGATTTCGCCTGATAATGCGCGGCGCTGCGGCTGAGACGCGCGATTTCCTGCCGCCGCCGCGCATGTTCGACCACCAGCGGCAGCGAACAGCACGCAACCAGCCCGGCATAGACCAGCCCCAATTGCAGCCGATCCGCCGCGAGCGGCAATCCGGGGGCGATCGGGCCGATGCCCGCAGCGGTGAGCGGCGCAGCAATCAGGGCGACCAGCACAGGCATCGCCGTCGCAATCAGCACGTCGGCCCAGACCGCCGCAAACAGCGCAAACACCAGCGGGGCGGCCAGCGGCCAGCGAATATCCTGCTCGAACACGCAAACATTGAGCAACGCCATCGTGGCGAGCATCAGCAGCGAAGCCAGAACTTTGCTCGGACGCGACCGGTCATCGCTTACAGTCCCGGCGGCATGCCGCCGGTCGATAAGGGCCCCGCCCCAGGCGGAAAACCGCGTCAGCGCAGTCATGCCAAAAGGTATGATCGCGACCAACCCGACACCATGTCCCAGCACCCAGGCGCGGAACGCCGGGCCAAAGGCGACGCCCTTGACCAGATGCAGCGCCGTTGCTGCGACAAGGCCGCTGCATGCCGGAATTACCAGTGCCGTCCCGATCAGGAAAACCGCGGCCATCTCGATTGTCGCGGCGGGCCAGGCCTTGCGCAGTGTGCGCCTGGTGAGCAGCGCCGCAGCGGTCGCTTCACCGAGGCTCGCCGCAGTCAGGACCGCGCCCATCGCCCAGCCAGGTCCGAACCATCCCGCGCCAATCTCGCTCACAATCGCGCACGTGATCAGCGCCCCGATCCGCCCCCTGCGATCGGCAACGCAAAGCCATACGGCCAGCACGGCGCCCGACACCCATACCATGGCCACGCCTTCATTGGTCCGGCCGAACAGCCAGGCGAAAGCGACCCCGCCAAAATAGAGCAGGGTCACCGCCGACAGACCAACAAGGCTACGCAATTTACCCATAGGCCCATTAGCCGTCGTATTGGTTAATTTCACATTACGGCTCAGTCTTAACACCATGATTACCATGAAAATAAGGGGGCGGCTGCATCCTTTTGCGCGATGTCGACAAGGTCGCGCGCGGTGGTGGTGTCATGATATGGTCATCTGCGGCTCTGCGGCCCCTTGCGTTCCGGGCCAAACGGGGCCACATGGCGCCCGGATTGCAGGGCACGACTGCTTTGCACCGACGGCCAACCAGCAAAGGAATTCACCAGCGATGGATGACGCCTTTCGCCTGTGGATCGATCCTGAACAGATGAACCTGACGAACCCTTTTTACGACGCGGACGGCGACAAGCTGCGCGAGGAATGCGGCATTTTCGGCGTGGTGGGATTGCGCGAAGCGGCAGCGATGACCGCGCTCGGGCTCCATGCCCTGCAGCATCGCGGGCAGGAAGCTGTCGGCATCACCAGCTTTGACGGCACGGAATTCTATTCCCGGCGCGGCACCGGCCATGTCGCACAGAATTTCTCGTCGAGCGAAGCGCTGGCCGAACTGCCCGGCATGATGGCGGCGGGCCATGTCCGCTATTCCACGACCGGCGGCGCCGGGCTCCGCAATGTTCAGCCGCTTTACGCCGATCTCGCCTCGGGCGGGTTTGCCATTGCGCATAACGGCAACATTTCCAATGCGATGACGCTGCGGCGCGATCTCGTGACCAAAGGCGCGATCTTTCAATCGACGTCCGACACCGAAGTCATCATCCACCTCGTCGCGACGAGCCGCTACCCCACACTGCTCGACCGCTTCACCGATGCGCTGCGGCTTGTCGAAGGGGCCTATTCGCTGATCTGCATGACGCCCGAGGGGATGATCGCCTGTCGCGATCCGCTCGGCATTCGTCCCTTGGTCATGGGTCGGCTCGATGACGCGGTGATCTTTGCCAGCGAGACGGTTGCGCTCGATGTGGTCGGCGCCGAATTCGTGCGCGAAATCGAACCGGGCGAACTGGTCCAGGTCGCGCTTGACGGCACCATCACTTCGCATCGTCCGTTTATCGATGCGCGCCCGCGCATGTGCATTTTCGAACATGTCTATTTCAGCCGTCCGGATTCGCTGATCGGCGGACGCTCGGTCTATCAGGTGCGCAAGGCGATCGGCGAACAGCTCGCCATCGAATCGAGCGTCGATGCCGATCTGATCATTCCCGTGCCCGACAGCGGCGTGCCGGCCGCGCTCGGCTATGCGCAACAGTCGGGCATTCCGTTCGAGCTGGGCATTATCCGTTCGCACTATGTCGGGCGCACGTTCATTCAGCCGTCCGACGGCAAGCGCAACGCCGATGTGAAGCGCAAGCACAATGCCAATCGCGCGCTCGTGGCGGGCAAACGCATCGTCCTGATCGACGATTCGATCGTGCGCGGCACCACCTCGCTGAAAATCGTGCAGATGATGCGCGAAGCCGGCGCGAGCGAAGTCCATTTTCGCGTTGCCAGCCCGCCGACCGAGCATTCCTGCTTTTACGGCGTGGATACGCCCGAGCGGTCAAAGCTGCTCGCCGCGCGGATGGATGTCGAGGAAATGGCCCGCTTTATCCAGGCCGACAGTCTGGCCTTCGTGTCGATCGACGGGCTCTATCGCGCGGTCGGCGAAGCGCAGCGCAATGCCGCTCGCCCGCAATATTGCGATGCCTGTTTCAGCGGCGATTATCCCACCCGGCTGACCGACCTTGGCGACCGCGAAGCGGCGGTGCGCGGGATCGTGCAGGTGACCGAATGAGCGGCGAGCTATCGGGCCAGGTCGCGCTGGTCACCGGGGCGAGCCGGGGCATCGGCGCCGCGACAGCCCTCGCACTCGCCGCAAAGGGCGCGCACGTCATCCTTGTCGCGCGCACCGCGCGCGATCTGGAAAAAGTCGAACAGGCCATTTTCGAAGCGGGCGGCGCAGCGACGATCGCGCCATGTGATCTGGCCGAACCCGATGCGATTTCGCGGCTCGGTGCGGCGATTTCCGGGCGCTGGAGCGCGCTCGACATGCTGGTGATCAACGCGGCGGTCTTGCCGGTCTTGACGCCGGTGTGGCAAATCGAGCCGCGCGATCTCAATCGCGGTCTTTTGCTCAATGTCGCTGCAACACAAGCGCTGATCGCCAGCTTTCATGCCCTTTTGCGCAAGAGCGAAAACGGCCGGGTGATCGGCGTGACCAGCAGCGTGGGTGCAAAGCCGCGCGCCTATTGGGGCGCCTATGGCGCGTCAAAGGCGGCGTTTGACAACCTGCTCGATGCGTATGCGCAGGAAGTGCGCGGGATTTCGGCGATCCGCGTGGCGATTGTCGATCCCGGCGCAACACGCACCGCAATGCGCGCCAAGGCCTTTCCCGGCGAAGACCCGGCCAGCGTCAAGGCACCCGAAGCGGTCGGCGCACGGATCGCCGCGCTGGTCGGTGAACCCTTTGCCAGCCCCCACAGAGAACGCGTCGAAGCCCCCGCAACGTGATCCCTGCAGCCTGATCGATATCGGCCTAATCGACGGTTGATGCCCGCTTAACCAGTCTGTCTGGCAATGGGTTAACGCCAAGCTGTCAAAATCCCTGACCACCAAGTGCAAAAAGCCTTCATAATCGGCGCACAATCGGGGCCTTGCGATGAGCGACACCACCTGGAATGACTCCCGGTTCGGACCGGGCAGTTATGAGCATTCCTCGCAAGAGGATCGCAGCGCGCCCCGTGTGCGCGTGCATATTGCGGCCGCCGTGCGCCCGTCGGGTGTCCGCGGGTTTCAGACGATCGTCCGCGACCTGTCGCTGGGTGGTTTTACCGCAACATCGCCCAAGCGACTGGAAGCGCACAACTTCTGCTGGCTGACAGTTCCGGGGTTTGAACCGATCCGGGGCGAAGTCGTGTGGTGGGAAGCAGGCCTGTTCGGGGTCGCTTTCGCCAGTCTGTTGTCCCAGGAAACGCTCGATGCCATCATCGCCCACCAGCGCCATGGCCCGATTGACGACGACCCGATCGCCTGATCATGCATTCTGGAGCGCGGCATGGGCGGCCAGCGCCCTCGCCCGCGCTTGCTGATGGCCGATGATCGGCAAAGGATACCCGGCCGGGCGCGCCGCAGGATCATGGATAGCCGAATCCGACAGATGCGTCAGTTCCGGCACCCAGCGGCGGATATAGCCTGCGGCATCGAATTTGGGTGATTGGGTCAAGGGCGCCATGATCCGCACGAACATGTTCGAATCGACGCCGGTGCCCGCCGTCCACTGCCAATTGACCGCATTGGCTCCATGGTCGGCATCGACCAGCGTATCCCAGAACCAGCGTTCGCCTTCGCGCCAGTCGATCAACAGATGTTTGACGAGAAAACTCGCGGCGATCATCCGCACCCGGTTATGCATCCAGCCGGTCGCCCACAGTTCGCGCATGCCCGCATCGACGATCGGATAGCCGGTCTTCCCCTGCTGCCAGGCGCGCAATCCGGCAAGGTCATCGCGCCATGCCATGCGATCGTAATCGGCCCTGCCATTGCGCGTCGCATAATCGGGCATTTGCACGGTGACATTGGCCGCATAGTCGCGCCAGCCCAGTTCGCCGAGAAACACGCCGACCGAGCCGCCGACTTCGGCCACGGCCTGCCACACGGTCGCCACCGAAATCTCGCCGAAATGCAGGTGTGGCGACAGGCGCGACGTACCCTCGAGGGAGGGCAGATTGCGGCATTCGCCATAAACTCCGGCGCGATCGAGGAACGCCGTCAAGCGCGAACGGGCGCCGCGCTCACCCGGCGTCCAGGTCACGCGAAAGCCCTCGGCCCAGTCAGGCGCGGTCGGCAGCAACCGCCAGCCGTCAAGCCTGTCGCCGCTTGGCCAGAACGACGGCGCATCGAGCCACGTCGGCGCGGGCAAAGGTCGATGCGGCGGCATCCTTTGATTCAGGGCGCGCCAGAACGGCGTGTAGATGCGATAGGGACGCCCCGATCCGGTCAGCAGCGACCCGGGCGGGACGAGATATTGACCGGGATGGAGCACGAGGTCGAACGTCTTGGCGACCATGCGCTCGGCATTGCGCCACCAGGGTTCGGCATGAGCCATGGCATGGACACGCCGGGCGCCGACTTCGCGCCGGATCGCAGCCAATTGTTCATGCGCCTTGCCCCGGCGCAGGACCAGGCGCGAGCCCAGCTTGCGCAAATCCGCGTCGAGGCTGGCCAGGCTGTGATGCAGCCACCAACGCGCGGCTGCGCCCATGCGATGATGACGCGGCGTCTCATCGTCGAGCACATAGACCGGGATCACCGGCCCTTCGGCAGCGGCGGCGGCAAAGGCGGGTTGATCGGCAAGGCGCAGATCCTGGCGCAGCCAGACAATCACGGGGTCGGTCATGCCGCCCTTGTGCCCACCACGTCACCCTGCGCGACCTGCCCTTTGGGGCAGGTCGCATGGATTATGTCAGCGGGCCACTGTCCCAACCGGCGTCAGCCGGCCACTGTCCCAACCGGCGTCAGCCGGCCACTGTCCAAGTCTGGCCCTTGGCGAGCAGCTTGCCGAGATCGGCGCTTTTTCCGGTGCGCGCCTTGGCGTCCTGACCAAGCAGCGCGCTTTCGAATGTCGGGCGCGGATCGTCGTAGATCACGCCCAGCGCCATCGGAAACGGCCCAAACGGCATTTCGACCAGCAAGTGCGCAATCGTGCGATTGGTCGCGTTGTGGACGAGCACGCCCGCAGCCTGCCAATCGCCATCGACGACATCGACGACCTTGAGCGACAGCGTCGCGTGATCGAGCGCAATGCCCTTGGTGCCCTTGGCAAACAGCAGCGGTTCGCCATTACGCGCCCAGACTTGGCTGGCATCGGCAACCGGTTTGGCCGTGAAATCGTCGAAGCGATCCTTGTTGTAGACGATGCAGTTCTGGAAAATCTCGACGAATGCCGCGCCCTGATGCGCATGCGCCGCCTTCAGCACCGAAGGCAGATCCTTTGACACGTCATAGGACCGCGCGATGAACCGTCCGCCCGCGCCGAGCGCAAAGGCGCAAGGGGATGCCGGATGATCGACCGAGCCCAGCGGCGAAGTCGGCGAATGCGTGCCTTCGCGGCTGGTGGGCGAATACTGCCCTTTGGTCAGGCCATAGATCTCGTTGTTGAACAACAGAATCTGCGTGTTCACGTTGCGCCGGATGATGTGCATCGTGTGATTGCCGCCGATCGACATGCCGTCGCCGTCGC
This sequence comes from Novosphingobium sp. Fuku2-ISO-50, assembly GCF_001519055.1. Taxonomy (GTDB): domain Bacteria; phylum Pseudomonadota; class Alphaproteobacteria; order Sphingomonadales; family Sphingomonadaceae; genus Novosphingobium. Next base: position 238,026 of record NZ_KQ954289.1, read on the forward strand.
CGGTGATCACCCAGACATCGAGCTCGGGGTTGGCCAGCTTGATGCCCGTGGCAAAAGCA
>NZ_KQ954290.1:0-5228 GCF_001519055.1 Novosphingobium sp. Fuku2-ISO-50
ACCCTGCGAAAGCACCGCGTTGAAAGAAAGCGCGGCGGGCCCGGGATTGTGTTGCCAATTTACGCTCGTTCGCCATGCCAGATAGTGATCCCGACTGACCTGAAATTGGAATTGCGGGAATTTTTCAGACTGGGTGATGATATTGAATTCGCTGCCTATCCGCAGGACTTCGCTGCGCGTGCGGATCGCGGCGATGGACAGGCGGACGAGGCCGCGCGTAAACTCACCGACCGACTGCGGCACGCTGGCTTGCATTGCCGGCTGCGTTCGCGAATTCAGCAATTCGCCAGTCAGCGTGGTGCCGTGATCATCGACCGGAATGGCATAACCCACCCCAATCATGCCCAATGCGGATTTGGGAAAGCCATAGCGCCCGACATCAGCTTGCGAACCAAGCGAAACATAAAGCTGATCGCCGCGCCCCAGCGGTGCGTTCAGCGCAAAATTTCCTGTAAATTGCCACCGCCCCAACGACGATGGCAAGCTGTTGTCGGTGCCAATCTGGCCTTCAACACGCGTAAATTCGCCTTCGACAACCAGCCGCACTGCGCCGGTGGAGTTGCCCGGTGCAATCGCACTGCGCAGCCGCGCGCCCGCCAAATCGCCGGCCAAAAGCAACGCGCGCTCGATCGCAGCTTGCGTGACATGGCGCTTGCCCACGAGCGGCTGCAACCTCGCACTCACCGACACGCGCGTTGCGACCGCAAGGTGCGAGACATCAACAGCTTCGACAAATCCGTCGATTACCAGCACTTTTACCGTTGCACCGGGCTCCAGCCGTTGCGGCGGGATTACGACCCGGGCCAGAATATAGCCGCGACGTGCATAGGCTTGTTCAAGCATCCGAGCGGCAGCATAAAGCTGTGCAAGCGGTACATGGCGATGCGCGATAGCGGCAACAAGCTTCGCATTGACGTCAGCCATTTGCGAAAACGCACCGTCTATTTGCACATCACCGCTGTCAACGGCAAGCGCGGGATCGACAGGCTCTGCTTGTGCCAAGGCATCTGGCTTGTGCAGCAGCGGCGCAGTCTGGGTCGGCGGGAGCGGGGCAATATTGCGTGGGATCACCTGGCTCGGCAGTGGCGCGACGAGCGGCTGAAAGGACTGTGCCTCGGCCCGCGAAGCGATCATCGCGCCAGCCAATGCGACCATAGGTGGCAATAGCGTCAGCGACGCATTGCTAAACGCGCCTGTTCGAACCCTGTCTCCGGAATTTCTTGACAACACGAAACGGCCCCTGAGAACACCCCCTCACCCAGAGCACCTTCGCACTAGCGTCTGAACATATTGAAAGAGCGCTAACCGTATTTTTCGGTATGCGCGACCGCGCTGGCCGCAGTGCCCGTTTGTGCGGCCAAAGCGCACGAAACGCCCGACCCGACCATCGTCCACAATGCCCGCGACGGCGTCGTGCGACTCTATGGCGCGGGCGGGCCCGATACCGCGCTGCGCAAAGTGGCGGCGGTGTTCCATCAACAGACCGGCATTGACGTCGTGATCACTGCCGGGCCCGAGCCGACCTGGTCGAAACATGCCCAGGCCGATGCCGACATTTTGTGGGGCACGGCGGAAGAGGACATCACCGCCCTGCTCGAAACCTACCGCGATTTCGCATCAGGGGATGTGACGCCGATCTATTTGCGCCCGGCGATTCTGGCTGTGAAAAAGGGAAATCCCAAGCATATCAGGGGCTTTGACGATCTGCTGAAGGACGGCATGCGCGTCGTCGTGACCGAAGGCGCGGGCGTTGCCAACACATCGGGCACCGGGGTTTGGGAAGATGTCGCGGGGCAGTTGGGACGCCTGTCCGACGTGGCGACTTTGCGTAGCCACATCGTCGCGTTCGGCAACGGCAGCGGGGCGAGCTACAAAGCATTTGTCGATCGGGACGCCGACGCCTGGATCACCTGGCCCGATTGGCCGACCGCCATGCGGACAAGGCCGATCTCGTGCCCTTGGCGCGCACACGCACGATCTGGCGCGATCTCAATCTCGTGGTGGCCCCCGCCGCAGGCGCGCGGGTTCATCGCCTGTCTGACCAGCGCGCGCGGGGCGGCGATCATGAAGACCGAGAGCTGGACGCCCGACGCCGGCGAGCATGTATGGGATGGCCCCATTCAGTCGGCCCGGCGCGCATCATGGCGTGCCTGCGATTCCCTGACCCGCTCCCAATGGGTCTTGGCCCAGTCGACCAACCCCTGTGTCGGCCCGAGCAGGCTTTTGCCGAGATCGGTGATTTCGTATTCCACGCGGGGCGGCACTTCGGGAAAGACCTCGCGCGTCACCAATCCGTCACGTTCGAGATTTTTCAGCGTCACCGACAGCATGCGCTGCGAAATTCCCGGAATCGCTCGTTCCAGTTCGGAAAAGCGCGCCCGTCCGCCGATCAGGTCGAGCGAAAGAACGACAAAGATCGTCCATTTGTCACCGATCTTGGTCAGCAGTTCGCGTACCGCCATCGGGTCAGAGCTGCGACACACGGCGGCGGGGTCGAGCTGGCCGATCGTTTCGAGCTTTGTCATAACTTACCTCGGTGTACGTGACTGATGTCAAAGTGCCTTCTTTTTAGGAAGCCACTAATCAATTATATGGCACGCATGATCAGTAAGCAACATCGCCGACTACCGGAGACCATGATGACACAGGCAAACTACACTGGCTTTGCCGCAGCCGCCCCCTATTTCGATCTGGTGCGCGAGAGTCTGGGCGACCTCGTTGACGGCGAACACTTCTTCGACATCGTCGCGCCCGACATCCGCTACGAAGTGCGTTACGAATTTCCGGGCTGGCCGCGCGTCACCAGCGGACGCGCCGACCTGATGGCGATGTTCAGCGGATATGTCCAAAACATCGCGCTGCACTCGACCGGAAACCTCGTCCTCACCCGCGCCGACAATGGCCGCATCGTCGTGCTCGAATACGAAGTGCACGGAACGATCCTGGCGACCGGGCGCGCCTATGACAACCGGTTTTGTTCGATCGTCACGATCGCCGATCGCAAGATCGTGCAGTGGCGCGATTACATGGATTCGCTCGCCGCCTGGAATGCGCTGAGCGCCTGACACCTGCCCCCCGATGCCAAAGGACCATCCGATGAAGCAAATCCTGATGATCGACGTGAGCCCGCGCGGCGCGGCTTCGGGCAGCCGCGTCGCTGCCGACCGGCTTGCCGCGCGTCTTGCCGCGATCCATCCCGCCGCCCGGCTGGTGCGCCGCGACCTCGCCGCGACACCGCTGCCGCATCTCGACGCGGCAACGCTCGACGTGATTGCCGCGCGCGATCCGGCCAATCCGGCACCGCCGACCGATCTTGCAAGACTGTCGGACGAACTGACCGACGAACTGCTCGCCTCAGACTGCCTGGTGATCGCAACGCCGATGTGGAACTTTGGCATTCCTTCGATGCTCAAGGCGTGGATCGATCTGGTCGTGCGCCCGGGCCGCACATTCCAGTATGGCGACGCGGGCGTGCTCGGACTTGCACAGGGCAAGCGGGCCATCCTGCTGCCGGCATCGGGCGGTGTGTTCAGCGAGGGCCCCTGGCGCCCGTTCGACTTTGTCGAGCCCTATCTGCGCCACGTGCTCGGCTTCATCGGCATCAGCGATGTCGAGACGATCCGCATCGAGGGCATGAACATCCCCGGACTTGCCGAACAGGCGATCCCCAACGCCTTGTCGGCCATCGACAATCTTGCGGGCTGAGGCAAAATCAGCAACGATGGCCGGAATGACCATGACCCAACCCACGCCCATCGCCGACGTTCCGCAAACTTGTGCGTGGGCGCTGGGCGATCCGCTGATGCAGGCCTATCACGACCGGGAATGGGGCGTGCCGGTACGCGATCCGCGCCTGCTGTGGGAGATGCTGATTCTGGAAGGATTCCAGGCGGGTCTGTCGTGGCGCACCATTCTGCACCGGCGGGACGGTTTTCGCCGGGCGTTCGATGGCTTCGATCCGACGCTTGTCGCGACCTACGGCCCGGACAAAGTCGAGGCCCTGATGCAGGACGGGGGCATCATCCGCGCTCGCGCCAAGATCGAGGCCACCATCGGCAACGCCCGCGCGCTTCTGCGCATGGTCGCCGCGGGCGAGGATTTCGCGGACTTCATCTGGGGCCACGTCGGCGGGCAACCGCTTGTCGGCGACGGGACCACCGTTCCGGCCAGCACGCCTATATCGCTGGCCCTGTCCAAAGCACTCAAGGCCAAAGGGTTCAAATTCGTCGGCGCGGTGACCGTCTACGCCTTCATGCAAGCGGTGGGCATGGCCAACGATCACGGGCGCGATTGTCCGCAGCGGGCGATATGCATGGAATCGCAATACTGCGGATGAGCCCTCCTGCCATCCCCTGAGCATGGCGCGATCATGCCTTCGCCAAAGCCGCCGTCATCAGGCCCGGCCCCTTCGGCTCCCAGCCCCGCATTTCGCGGGTGACCGCGCCCGATGCCGCCATGTCGGTGCCGACGAAGCCAGCCAGCCAGCCGAAATGCGCCGCTGCCTCCCCGGCATTGAGCGAGGCGGTCGGCAGCCCCAGACGCTTGCTCAACGTCTCGCAGATCGCGCGCAGGGAAATGCCCCCCCTCGCCCCCCGCCCATCGCATCGATCGCCGCACGGTCCAGCGCGCAGTTTTCGGTAAAGCGCGCAAGATTGTGGTTGAAGGCGAGATGGATCACCCCATCCCGCTGCGCCGCCAGGGCAGCAAGGCGCGTGGTGTCTTGGACGACCTGGTGCGCCCCACAGGGCTGATCGGCGTCATGTCGTCGGGCCAGGGAAGCATTGCCAACAACACCAAGGGCGGGTTTGAAGTCTATCGGGGCAGCAAGGCCGCGCTCGATCAATATATGCGCAGCTACGCCGCTCGCCATGCCGACGATTTCCGGGCCATGGTGTTGATGGCGCCCGGCTGGATACGCACCGATATGGGCGGGGCGCATGCAACATTCAGCATCGAGGAAACCATTCCGCAATTGGTCGACACTCTGCTGGCGCAGCAAGGCGTGCCGGGCCTGCGCTTCATCGACCGTTTCGGCAAGACCGTCCCGTGGTGAGCCAAAGCAAAGGATCGGGCGATCACATGACATGGGCGGCCTTGAAGAGCCCGATCTGACCATGGACATTCGCCATGCCTCAAATGTGGGCGGACTCGCGGCGCGATTGCTCATCCATCCCGCAACCGATGCAACGATGTCTAATACCGTACGGAGGCCGTCCACCCCAACAAGA